>NZ_JBIORZ010000001.1:935000-2398536 GCF_051714485.1 Enterococcus sp. AZ128 | reverse complement strand
ATAAAATAAATAACATTAATAATTAAACACATAATATTTATTTTTTATGTATAATAATCTGGTAAGGTTGGGAGGTTTTTTCTATCAAAATTAAAGTAGATATCATTGACGAAGGAGAGGAAGAACTTATCCTAAAAGTAAAATCGTTAGATGATGATTTGCTACGATTGGTTAATTCTTTGCAAGTTAAAAATGCTTTTTTGTGGGTGAATAAGGATGAGCAGCTGCATAAAGTAAGATTAAAGGATGTTTATTATTTTGAGGCTGTAGAGAAAAAGGTTTTTTTGTACACTAAAAATGAAGTCTTTGAAATCAAAGAAAAACTCTACCAGTTAGAAGAAAAATATAAGGACACACAGTATATTCGAGTCTCTAAATCAGTTATTCTTAATATTGAGAAGATTGAATTAATCAGTCCGACATTTAATGGCCGGCTGATTGTCAAGTTGAAGAACGGTGAAAAGATTTCTATCTCAAGGAACTACGTTCGGAACTTAAAAAGTCAATTAGGGATGGAGGAGTGAGTATGAATAGATGGGTTGTTGTTAGAGAATTAACCATTATATTTACGTTCATATTTACCTTGAGCATCGTTTTTGCGCTTTTTACTGGTGCAAATTTGACGAATGAAAGTGTCTTTTCCATCTTGATTTTTTCATTGGTGGTAGGTGCCGGATGCGCCATTTTCTATATTGATCCTTTAGTGGACCTTTTGGGAATATTCTGGATCCAAGTGGCTTATCTCTTTATTGTTTTCACATCATTTATCGTTTGCAGTCAGCTTTTTGTTTGGAATGTTCCGCCAATGGTCATGGGATTGGCTTTTACCGTCATGATAATCGGCTTTTTTGTCGGAAAAACGATTTTATTCAGTGTTAGTGTGAAAATGACAGAACAAATGAACAAACAGCTAAAGAAAAAATTTAAAAAAAGAGATCATGAATGAATGATCCTAAAAAGAGCGACACCATAGAAGAGGTGAAAAAATGATATCTATATTACTTTTAACGAAGAACATTTTAGTGGAGCAAGAACTCCAAGCTAAATTGCAGCGATTAAACTACGAAGTATTTTGTTGTTCAAATATGTTTTATTTAATGACACAGCAGACTAAGAAATTGCCGATGATCCATTATTTCGACTATATCATTCTTAGCGAGACGATCTCTGAAAATGAGATGATGCGCATCTTGGCTACATTGCCTGAGTCAAAAATCATTTTGCGAAAGCTTGAAAAGGAACCGGAAAGGCAACTTGACGGCATCAATGGCTGGATCAGTGAAGATTCAACTCTTGAAGAATTACGCGAAACTCTTTGCCAATGGGAAAAACGCCCAGTATCGCAGGAAGTGATTCTTTCCCTTGTTGGAAATAGAATCGGTGAAGAATCAGAGATACATTCGACGGGTTCGCTTTCCTTATCGAAGCTGGAACGACGGGCATTAGAACAGCTGTATCAAGCGAATGGCAAGGTCATCTCACGAGAAGACCTATGTGAATATCTGTGGGAGGATGGTGCCACGAAGTCTCGGTTAGCCCAGCTTTCGATCCTCATCAAGAAATTAAGGATTGCTTTCAAAAAAGATGGTGTAGTCGGAGAAACAGTTCAAACCTCATGGGGAGAAGGCTACTTGTTAACGAATACAGCATTGGAATATTATGAACAGGAACGTGAGCAGGAAAAGCTTGTTTCTCAGTTTAATTAGTTAAAGGAGCTGTGACAAAAATTTTGTCACAGCTCCTTTTCCGAATAAACGGTCTGTCAGCAGTATCTTCTTCTTTGCAAGCTACGCATACAGTTACTGTTAAGTTTCACTAAGCAGAACGAGCATTTGAAAATAAGCCGAAATTTCTTGAAGCTGCCCACTTCTGTCACAACCTCTTTAATTTAGTATAAAAAGAAACCGACGAGTCCCGCTAAACACATCAGCAAGATCGGATTGGGTTTAAATTTTCGCAAGAGAATTAAAGCGACAGCGAACAATATAGCGGCTTGCCAGTCAAATTGCGAGAGTAGTCTATAGGAGAAATCAGATGACTCAAAAAAGGTCAGCATCAGAATGGTAAACCCAGCTGACATGATTAAACCCACAGAAGCTGCTTTGAGGCTTTTCAGGGCTGTAGCGACATAGCGCGATTCTTGATGCTTTTGGAAAAACTGATATAAGCTGATTGAAATGACACAACCGCCTAAAATACAACCGATGGTGGCTACGATTGCACCGACGACACCATTTATTTGCATACCTACGAATGTTGAGGTGTTGACCGCTAAGGGTCCGGGAGTCATCTGAGAAATCGTAATGATATCAGTAAAAACCTTCTCGCTTAACCAAGCTTGCTGATGAACCACCTGCTCTTGGATCAAAGGAATGATGGCGTAACCGCCGCCGATGCTGAATAAGCCGATCTTCAGAAACGTCCAAAATAAGTGCATCGTTAAGCCTCCTTCGTTTGCTGGTAATACGTATGAATGAGACACAGTCCGACACTGAGCACCAAAATATAGATAACATTCAGATTGAAAAAGATATTTGTAATAAAGGCAAAAGGAACCAGCGCGTTTAGTAATTTAGAATGTTCTTGGCGGATCAGCTGATACATATCGATGACAATGTCGATGATCAAGGCCGTTACACAAGCTTGCATTCCTTTTAAAACCGCCATGATCGTTTGATTTGCGGCAAAGGCCGCATACCAATTAGAGATCAATCCCAAGATTACTAAAGGCGGAAGGATCGAACAAATGACACTGATAAGTACGCCAAGCATGCCTGCGACTTTTTTTCCGGCGAGGACACTTAGGTTAATAGCAATAGCACCGGGTGAGGATTGAGCGACCGCCGCCATCTCCATTAATTCATCATTTGTAAATAAGGCTCTCTTTTCTACATAATATTTGCGAATCATCGGAACAACGACGTAACCGCCGCCGAAAGTAAACGTACTGATAAATAAATTTACTCCTGCTAACCAAGAATAAAATTTCAATTTTGTCATGAAACCAACCTTTCTGTTTGTTCTCTCTCTAGTATAAAGATTGGTTTGCTATGTGTGAAATGATAATATAAGCATGTATACATGAATTTAATTCATGGGAAAGAGGAAACGATGAATTTTAAGCAATGCATTATTTTTCGTGAAATCGCGAAAACAACTAATTTTACGAAGGCAGCGAATAATTTGTATCTCACCCAATCGGCTGTTTCGCATGCGATCAAAGATCTAGAGGAGGAAGCGGGCACACAATTTTTTGAGCGGCTTCACCGCAGTGTGAAATTGACTCCTGCCGGGGAATTATTTTTACGTGAGATCCAACCGATTATCGAAGAATTTGAAATGGTAGAAGCGCATTTACCCAATTTAGAAAAGCAGCCACCTATAAAAATTGCCTCCTGTATCACTTATGCGCAAACTGAATTGCCGCAATTGCTGCGGCGATTTACTGAGAGCTATCCAGAGGCGAGCTTTAATGTCCAAGTCTTTCCAGCATCGGATTCCCTTAACCGTTTAGCAACTGGCGAGGTGGATATAGCCTTTATTGAGGGGCATGTCCTGCAGCCGTCTTTCAAAGCAAAACGAATTGCCGATTATCGTTTGTGTGTGGTGGCCGCCTCTGATGCAGCGGATGCAACACTCAGCCTGACTGAACTGTTGCAACGTCCGCTTTTGCTGCGGGAACGTGGAAGCGCCGTTCGTGAAGCTTTTGAATCAGTTGCTGTTTTAAAAGGGTTCAAAGTTTTTCCAATGTGGGAGAGTATTGACTCACAGGCTTTGGTTTCGGGGGTTAAGGCAGGATTTGGCTTGTCCGTTCTACCTTATCGGCTGGTTAAGGAAGAAATCTTACAAGGCAGATTAAAAGAAATCAAGATTGATGAATGGCAATTAACGAATGACATTACTGTTTTAGCCCGAAAAAGCCGTTATCAATCACAACTGCTATCTGATTTTTGGGAAATGCTGCATCCGATAGCGTAAATGACAAAGCAAGTTTATTTAAAAGACTTTCGAAAAAAGGTACTATATATTAAACTATTTAATAGAAAGGGGGTTTTTGGTTATGAAAACAACTGCTGAATTAAAGGCAGAAGCGAAGAGTGCACTGAGAGGGAAGTGGGGACAAGCGGTTATTTTGAATTTGATCCCAACGTTATTAACGGTAGCTGTAATGTTCTTTGTCGTATTATCTGGTGTAATCTGGTTCTTTATCCATGGATCAGGTGACGGCATGATTTCTTCCGTTTCAGAGTACCAGCAAACGAATGCCAGCGGCGGAGGAACAAGTTTGGTTTCTTCGATCATCAGCGCATTATTTATGAGCGGGATTTCTTGGACCTATTTAGATTTGATAAGAGGCGAACGGACACATATCGAACCGTTGAAAGATGCGTTTCGCGGATTTCAAGGCGTATTTTTAGGCGGTGTCGTTCTATTAGCATTATTTACTAATATCTTTACTACTTTGTGGACATTGCTGTTTGTCATTCCTGGAATCGTAAAGGCGTATGCTTACTCTCAAAGCTATTTCATCTATTATGATCAAATCCAGCAAACAGGTGAAAAACCGAAAGTCTTGGATACGATCACGGCGAGCCGTCGTTTAATGGCTGGTCATAAGGGACGTTTGTTCTGGCTGGACATCACATTTATCGGCTGGTACATCTTGACTGGATTGACCTTCGGAATAGCCTACTTATGGGTAGCGCCGTATGTCTCTGCTACGAAAGCAGCGTTCTACGAAGATTTACAAGCGAATATCTAAAAAGTCGTCTGGACCTGATGAAGATTGGGCCAGACGTTTTTTTATGCGAATTTTTTCTTGTTTTGCAGGGATAATAAAATTGGCAAGAGCTCTGTTTCAAAATTCGTATTTAAAATATTCAGCAAGTAATAGGAACTACTTTGCGAAGGAAGCAATTCTTCAAAGGTAGTAATAAATAGATCGATTTTATCCCCCGATTGCGGTTGAAAAACAATCTCAATAAAATTCAGGCTTTGCAAAAATTTGATAATGTGCTGCAGATATAGATAGTTCAGAATCGATAAGAGACCGATACGAATTTTTTGATCGTTTACGATAAAGAACGGCAGCAGATTCAGACAGAGTGTTTTAGACAAGGAATCAATAACAGTGGCTAACCACTCTAGCTTTCTGCGGCGGCTTAATTTTCTGATCGCCTTTTTTACATCTGGATAGAGCTCACGGTATAACTCTGATTGCAAAAATTTTTCTTTGTTTCCGGTCTCAAAAAGCAGCGGAATTTTTTTCTTTTGAATCGAGTAGCCTAAAAAGGTCCGGGCAATGTTGTTCAGCAAAATTTTTTCTTCTTGCTCTCCTAAAATATTCCGCAACAAATCCTTTGAACAATAGCGATGAAAACTATCGATAGCTAAGCACAAGGGATCGCGTTCCTCGACGTTTTTCGCGTAATAAAGTGTTAAAGGATTGATTTTGTGCGGGTCCTTTTTAACGCAATAAGGGTAGTAGTAGAACAAATAATTGAAAAATTCAACATTCCTCCTGATTTGGATCGGCGATTCTAAGATATTGGAAAGGTAGACTTCCAGCAGCGGTGTCGTCTGGGAAAATAATAGGTCATCGAAAGGCGCTTCATTCAAATACTTCTTCTGATCATTTCGCAAACGACAGATACACAGCATCAAACGAATCAATTTAGGATGAACATGCAAAGGGAAGACAGACAAGAGATCTCTGAGCAGATTGTCTTCGGCGGTAAAATCGAGTGTGCATTTTACTAAGTCTTCACCTAATGAAGCAGACCAAAAGGCTTTGATATAGAATAAACGAATCACGGCCTCGTGCCCAGTTAATTCCATCTTTGAAAAATTAAGGTGAAGATTGCATTCCGCTAGATAATCGATCAATGGATGCATTCTGCGTAAAATCGTTGATTCGCTGACAAAAATTTCTTTGCTGAAATCTGATAGGCTTTTTTCGGGATGGAATAGGGAAGTAAAGATAAATTGATAGGGAACAGAGTTCTTGACTTGTGAGATCAAAAAGCGATTCGAACGGCTAGGATCGCTTTTCCAATAGATTTTTGAAGTCTCGATAAATAGCGGCGCTTCCTTAAGTTCGATAAGAGAGTCATTGAGTTCTCGCAGCATTTGCAAAAAAGGCTGATAGTTGTAGTCGAACTTGTGGCTGAGCGTGTGGACAGAGTATTCGCCTTCAGGATAATCTTCCATCAGCTTGAAAAACTGGATCTTTTTCCGCTGCTGATTCGTCAAGAACAGTTCTCTAAACATAAGTTTCACGCCTTTCTATGGAAATTCAGTATTCCGAACAAAAATGATTTTAAATAGAACTAAGGTTATTTATAAGTTTATTTTAGCATAGCGAAATTTGCTAATTCTTAATGAAAATCACTTATTGACTTTGAAAATTCGTCAATTAATGGTGAATATTGATCGTTTTTTGAGAAATCGCTTTTCTATCAAGTGATTTCCCTTAAGAAACGTCATTGAGATTCTTTGAATGTTCGTTTTTCAATCATAAACACCAAAAATATTATGATTCATTCAAATTCTGGGCAGTTATTTTTCCCTTAAATTTCTAAGCGAATGAAGACAGAAAAGCTTTGAGAAAAGGAAAGATCTGATTGTCAAAAAAGGGAGAACAAGACGTGACTTCATAAAAAGAACTTTCAGATGCAATTCTGATTTATTCGATGAGACACAAATACGAACATAGACGACTTTGGGAGAGATAAGGGAACATTCATAGTAATCTACTGGAAACCACTTTGATGCCCTCTTTTTTTCAGCTATACTAAAACTAATTTAATGAAAAGGACGGTGCAGTTGATGATTGATCATTTGAGTATTGGTGTATCTGATTTAGCGAAAAGTAAGGCGTTTTATGAGGAAGCACTAAGACCATTAGGCTATCGAGTAAAAATTGAGATGGATCATGGTGTTTGCTTTGGCGGGGATGGCGGAGATCTTTGGATCGTAAAAAGTGACCCAAGTAAGATTCATTTGGCGTTTAGTGCGCAGGATCGAGCAACGGTCGATCAGTTTTACGAAGCAGCGATAAACGCTGGCGGTGTTGATAATGGTGCCCCAGGGGTGCGTCCTCATTATCACGAGAATTATTATGGCACGTTTATTTTCGATCCAGATGGCTATAATATCGAAGCGGTTTGTCATAAAGCGGTTTAAGATGAGAGCTGGCTGAAAGGTCAGCTCTTTTTTGTTATGATGGGAACGATAGATAAAAGGTGGTGCGGCAACGATGAAAAAATCTCAATGGTACAGCGACCAGTGGGGAAAAACGACGCGTGATGATCAGATGCTGTTTTTGCTACTGACAGTGGGCGTGTTTCAAGCAGGGTTAAGTTGGCAGGCGGCAGCTAGTAAGCGGGAAGCCTTTGAAAGAAATTTTTGCGGAATGGATTTTCGCAAGGTAGCGGCTTTTTTTCCAGAAGATATCGAACAGATCGCGAAAGACCCTGAAATGATTCGCAACCCGCGAAAAATCAAAGCGGTGGTACAAAATGCGCGAGCAATCGTTATGCTTTTAGAAGATTATGATAGCTTTGCTGATTATCTTTGGGATTTTGTGGGTGGCGTACCTGTCATTCGTGAGTATGAGTTGGCGGAGGAAGTTCCCAACACATTGCCAGAGGCTACAGTGATTGCTAAAGATATGAAAAAGCGCGGGTTTACCTTTGTTGGTCCCGTAGTTACCTGCATGTTTCTAAAAGCTGCGGGAATCATTCAAGATAGAGTATGGGATTCAGAATAGCTATTCCAAAATCCCATTGCATGTGTATCGGAGTTACTTTTTTCTGTTCGTTCAAAGAGGATTTAAATAAGTAAAGCAAAGAAATTAGGGAATTTCCTTATTCTTTGCTTTTTTTGTATTAAATCAATCTATAAAACGCATAAAAATCACTATAAAAACATAATTATAATATAATTGAATTATTTTAAGTGAATTAACACGAGAAAATCGATGAAATAATGTTATAATAAATACTAAGTTTTAAAATGTTTCTATTGGGAGGAAAAAAGTGAATAAATTCGTAAAAATCAAAAAAGCAAATCGTTGGTTATCTGTAGTTGCTGCAGGAACCGTATTGATTAGCGCACTTCCTGTTCATGTTTTAGCAGAGGAAAGTACGACAACATCAAATATAGAAGATACTATTCAGACCACGAATTCCTCAGTTAAGACAAGTACAACAGGTACTACTGAAAATAGTTCAGCGGGAACCAAGTCTTCAAAAGAAAAAGCGAGCATGCCAACATCAAAAGCGGCAGCGGTTGAAACGTGGATGCCAGATGCTAATTTGAGGAATGCTATAGCGACCTATCTTAGCACGAATACGAGTAAGGTGAATCCGGAAGACATTACCAAAGAACTAGTGGCGAGCTTGAATGGTCTAAACTTTACTTTGTACTCACTGGGGATTCCTGTGGGAACTGTGGTAGATTTCACGGGTCTTGAGTATGCAGGGGAGTTCGTGAATTTTGATAGTAGTACAATCGTAGCAACGAATGTCCCTGATATTCGAGTAGCAGTCGGTGGTTCCGTAGTGGCGTGTCCTGATGTCTTACCACATATTAAAGTCAATGGCAGATTAAAGGATTTAACGATCGGAAGAAGATACATTGAAGGTGTTTCAGCAGCGGATTTATCAACTGTTTCAGCAGATATTAACCGTTTAAACCCAACGGACTATCTGGGCATCTTCTCATCAGATATGACGGATTTCTCATCATTAGGTATCAATACTGATACAAGGAATGGTGTTTTCAGTAGTTCTAATTACAACTACTTAACCCCTTTAGAACTTCCTCAATTGACGATTATTGAGGGACAAGAAGGGAAAATTACGTATTCACAAGATGTTGTCAAAGCAGTAGATGGTTCACCACTGCTTTCGAAAAAGGTCTATATTAATAATCCACTTCGTGCAACTTTCTATGATAAAGACATGAATACGGTTAGTGTTGCGTCTGATTCATGGGAATTAACAGATGAAGGTATTTCGTTTAGTCAAATACCTGCTGATGTTTCTTACATCCAGTTTGAATATGCACAAACACCGATACGTTCAATAGCATACGAGACTTATTTATTGACTGTCAGAATTCCAGTCGTACGGGCCACAGTCGCACAGGATGTGACAGTCAAATATTTAAATGAAGATGATCAAGAAGTCCTTACCGCTAAAACAATTGGCGGGTTTGTGGGCAATGATTATAATGCAGCCACTTCAGAGTATAAATTTGATACGATTGACGGTTATGAGTTAGACACGGCAAAATTGCCAAGTAATACTGCTGGTAAACTTAGCGGACAAGCACAAGAAGTGGTTTATCGTTATGCTGAATTGTAATATTAATCGCAACAAAGAACCCATCAAAAATTTCTAGTAAAATGAGTTTAGGATAACAAACTACTAGGAGTGATTTTGATGGGTTCACACAAAAAGCTTACACGAGATAATCGAAAATGTATAGAGACGATGATTTATGATGCCAAGAGTATTCAAGAAATAGCGGACAGAATTGGTGTTAGCCGAACAACGATTGATCGTGAGTTGAAACGAGTACCCGAAGATTTGATCTATAATGCCGACAATGCGCAATTAGATGCGGAAATGAAGCGCAGTGCCTGTGGTGCGAAGTCCAAATGGACTTCTGAATTCGCTTATCAGATTGAATGTGATCTTGAAGACAGCTGGTCCCCTGAACAAATTGCGAATGATCGTCAAATAGTTTCATTCAAAACCATTTACAATTGGCTCTATGCCGGTATTCTTAATGTGTCTAAACAGTGTCTGAGACATAAAGGCAGAAGACAAGAAAAACAAGAAGAGGCACGAGGCAAAATGACTGTAGGGCATACCATTGATGAACGCCCAGCTTCTGTGTCAACTCGAGAAGAATTTGGACATTGGGAGTTGGACACAGTTGTTTCTAGCAGAGGGGAAAGTAAAGCCTGCGAAGCAACGTTTATTGAACGGAAAACACGCTTTTATTGGGCGATCTCAATGAGGGATCGTACCGCGAAGTCAATGGCACAAGCGATTAAAGCTTTTGTGCAAGACCTAGGGAGTCACAAGGCATTTTTAAGCTTTACGGTCGACCGTGGGAAAGAGTTTTCTTGCTGGAAAGAAATTGAGAAAGATTTAGACGTACCTATGTATTTTTGTGATCCATACTCCCCATGGCAACGCGGATCTAACGAAAATGGGAATGGTTTATTTAGAGAATTCTTCCCTAAGGGAACTGATTTTTCAAAGGTAACCCCTACGGAGAAACAGGAAGCATTACGCAAGATAAATATGCGTCCTAAAAAAACATTGAACTGGAAAAATTGTTGGGAAGTCTTTCAAGAAGAAATGTTGCAATTAATTTGACAATTCAGCGTTATAAAAAACGTGCTGCGGCTGATGTAACTGTTCAGTATGTGGATGAAAGCAATCAAGAGATTCAAACGTCTGAAATAATTAGCGGTAAGGTCGGAGATAGTTATGACGCAACGACTGCCAAATACAAATTGGACACAATCAATGATTATGTTTTAGATAAAAGTAAGCTGCCGGCAAACGCTAAGGGCAGTCTAGACGACACAGCCAAAACCGTCGTTTACTCTTATAAGAAAAAAGCAGTACCAGTAACAAGTAAAGTAACAGTGAGTTATGTTGACGAGGGTGGTAAAGAAATCCGTGCTGCGAAAGTAATCGGCGGTGAAGTAAATGATGAGTACGACGCGACAACAGCAGAATATAAATTAGCTAAGATCGATGGGTATGTTTTAGATGAAAGCAAACTGCCGACGAATGGCAAAGGAACACTTGCTGCAACCGATCAAACCGTCGTTTATCATTATAAAAAGGCGGCTGCCACAGTAACGAGCCAAGTAACGGTGAAATATGTTGACGAGGCTGGCAAAGAAATCCGGGATGCCAAAACATTGACTGGCGAAGTCGGCGATGCATACGATGCAACCACTGCGGAGTATAAATTGGCTAAAATTGACAACTATCAATTGGATGAAGAGAAATTGCCAGATAATGGTAAGGGTCAGTTCGCTGAAAAGGATCAAGCAGTTACTTATGTGTATCAAAAAGTGGTCACGTCAGCTAATCGCTCAAGCAGTTCGACTTCTTACGGCAGAAGTTCGATCGATACAAGAGGAAGTTCAACGAGTCAAAAGAATTTGCCTAAGACAGGTGAAAATAATCTGGCAGCAAACGTGTTGACGATAGTAGGAACAGTGATTGTTGTTTCTACTTTGATGGTTTTAGTGAGAAAAAGAAAAGCTTAAATTATTTAGAATAGTCAAAAAGCAAAGAGTTGGGAAGACCCGCCGCTCTTTGCTTTTTTTGTGTACTATTCTTTTGCAGAAGTAAGTTAGACACTCTCGATACCGATTATGCCATTTCGATACATTTCATCAATCAGCTTTTTGTCTGTCTGATTATCAGTAATCAGCAGATCAATCTGATCAATTGGCAGGAAAGTATATAATGCGCGTCGTCCGATTTTTGTATGATCGGTAACGACGATTTTTTTTGCTGCCGCATCGATCATATTTTTTTTAGTAGCAATCAGCAATTCATTGAAATGGGTCAGGCCTTTTTCGACATTAAGAGCAGGTGTCGCGATAAAGGCCTTATCGACACTCAACTGCTGCAAGGATTCGTTGGCGATCTGTCCATTCAGCATGAAGCTGTCATGGAAAAGCGTTCCTCCGGTCACAATGGTCGTGATGTTCCGATTGGAGCGCAGAACAGAAGCGATATTCACGTCATTAGTAATAATCGTGATGTCTTGCAGATGGGGCATGTCATTTAATGTTTTTGCGATTTCTAAAGTAGTGGTTCCAGAATCTAAAATGATTGCTTCACCGCTCTTTATATATTTGGCTGCATATTTTCCGATCCGTGTTTTTTCGATCATATTTTCGGTAGCGCGATCTTCGAAGACTGGTTCGTCATGTTTGATACTGGCGGGAACTACCCCTCCGTGAATTCTCACAACGAGTCCCTGCGACTCTAATTCGTCTAGATCTCTTCGGATTGTTGTTTCATGGACCTGAAAAATTTCAGATAGCTGGGATACAGAAATAAACTGTTTACTCTCAATTGCTTCTAATAATTTTATTCTTCGCTCTCCTGTTAGCATGTCACTTCACCCTCTCGCTTTCTAAGCGGATGTATGATTACTCATCACTTTTAAAAGACGTTATCATCCTTCAGTCTAGGGAAAATAAGCGGAAGTGTCAATACATACAGATGCATATCGAGCGTTAACGAGTATTTTCGAGCTTATATTTTAGTAAAACTTATAATAGGCGAATTCAACAAAAAATGACGAGGAAGAATTAGATAAATTGTAAAGAAAATTGTTTTTTTATCTCTATGTGAGGATGGTCTATTTAGCGAAATAGAATGAAAGTGATTGATATTTTAAAACTAAAGCGTTTACAAATGAGTTTCGCGATGCTATACTCGTAAACGAGCAGTAAAGAGTAATAATGAGCGCTCGTAAATGAGGAGGAATTAAGATGGAACAATCGGTTGATTCAAGAGTATTCAGTCTTGTTGAACCAGGGGTAATTGAAGAAGTTCATAAAACGAGAGAAATTCCAGAAAAATGGGTAGCGGTGGAACCAACATATGCAAGTATCTGTCATGCGGATTTAAGATATTTTGCTGGCCTTCGCAGACCAGAGGCGTTAGCAAAAAAATTGCCGATGGCTTTATTGCATGAAGGGATCGGCGTTGTAAAGGAAACGCGTTCTGAAAAATTTTCAGTCGGAGATCGTGTCGTCGTTGTTCCTAATATACCGGGACAGATTTTACATCCAGAGATCGATCAAAAACCAGATGTCCCTGGAAATTATTCAAAAGGAAATGCTTTTTTAGGCAGCGGCTATGATGGAATGGCACAGAGTCGTTTGGTCCATCCGGAAGAATGTCTGGTCCGGATTACTGACGAGATTCCAAATGAGATCGCTGTGTTGGCGGAATTGTCTTCCGTTTCTCATCATGCGATCAGTCATGTGGAGGACAAATTGAAAAAGACAGGAACTCGAGTAGCTCTTTTTGGGGATGGTCCTGTGGGGTACTTTACCGCAGTCATGTTGAAATATTTGTACGGTGTAGATGCGGAACGATTTGTTGTTTTTGGCGCGGCGGATGATAAGCTTGCCCATTTTGATTTTGCTCGAACAGAGAATGTCTTAACGTATGATTTTGCTCATTCAAAAGAAAAATTTGACGTTTTGATTGAATGTACCGGCGGAAAATTTAGCGAGAGTGCGTTAAATCAAGCAATCGAGATTGCTGATTCATTGGCGGATATTATTTTTATGGGTGTTACAGAGGAATTAGTTCCAATCGATACGCGAGATATTTTGGAAAAGGGAATCACTGCTCATGGCAGCAGCCGGTCGTCTACGCATGATTTTGAAGCGGTTGTCGCCGGAATGGAAAAACCGGAATATCGAGCTGCTTTGAGCAAAATCTTGCCGGAACAAATTGTTGAGATCTCAACGGGTGAGGATTTCAGAAAAGTGATGGAGAAATTTGTTAAGAACCCAGGCTGGAACAAAACGGTGATGCATTTCAATTGGTAGTTGCAGGTAAGAAAAAGACGAGGTGGAGACAGTGACAGGAATATTGATTGTTACTCATGGTGAGATGGCAGCCGGGATTATGGACAGTTTAAGTCTGATTATGGGGGAGCAAGAGCAGTATCAAACATTAGGGTTAAAACATGGGGATGATATCGTTGAATTTAGTGAAAAAATTCAGGCGGGAATTTGCCAGCTAGATCAAGGCGACGGTGTCTTAGTTCTAGTCGATTTGTTTTCAGCAAGTCCCTATAACCAAGCAGCGCTATGTTTTAACAAATTGAAGAACCACAGCTATCGGCTGATTTCGGGAGTGAACTTACCAATGATCATCGAAGCCTTCAATCAACGAATGATCGGGTCCGATTTAGAAACGATGTATCAAGCAGCGATGGCGGCAGGAAAAGACGGTATCAAGGAATTTTTGGAAGAAATGGCAAAATTAGAGAAAAACACGCGTGTATAGCTTTTTACTATCAGAAAAACGGAAACATATTGAAGAAGGAGTGCATAGAAATGGGAGAAATCGTTTTAGCAAGAATCGATGATCGTTTGATCCACGGGCAGGTAATGACGGCCTGGCTGCAATTTACTGGAGGGAACCATATCGTCATCGTGGATGACGCGACGGCTGGCGACGAGTTTACTAAATCAATCATGTCGATGGCGGTGCCGAATGGAATCAAGCTGTCGATTTTGGGCGTCGCAGATGGGGCGAAGCTTTTGGCGAATATACCTGACGGCCACAAGGTCATTGTGTTGGCGAAGGAACCTCAAACCTATTGGCAGCTGATCGAAAACGGTGTGAGCTTTGATGAGATCATTATCGGCGGGATGGGCGCACGAAAAGACCGGAAAACATTTTATAAAAATATCTCTGCATCGGAAGAAGAAAAAGAAACCTTCAGAAACATTGTCAGCAAAAATGTAAAAATGAAGATCCATGTTATTCCAGATCAAGGTTCGCAAGCAATTGAAGGATTGCTATAAAAATAATTAATGAGGAAGTGGAGAAATGAAAATTAGTCTAATCCAAGCAGTTTTAATCGGCGTTGTTTATTATCTTGGAATCAATGGAACGCCGTGGCTTTCATTAGTCGGGACGCATGGCTGGATGCGTCCATTAGTGAACGGGACCGTAGTCGGGTTGATTTTGGGCGATCCGGTTCAAGGCTGTATCATCGGAGCGGCCATTAACCTGCCGTATTTAGCCTTTATCTCAGCCGGCGGAACTGTCGCGATGGACCCGGCACTTGCAGGGACTCTTGGAACCGCTTTAGCAATGGCAGCGAAGGTTGAACCCGCAGTCGCAGTTACATTAGCTGTACCGATCGGGTTGTTAGGAACTTTGATTTGGGTAGCCCATATGACGGTGGATATCACTTTTGTCCATATGGCTGATAAAGCAGCTGAAGAAGGAAAAATCGATCGAATCAATTGGCTTCATATTGTTCCACCGCAATTATTTTTACTTTTGATTACTGTTGTACCTGTTGCGTTAGCTGCTTACTTGGGCGCCGACGCAGTGGAAGGGATCGTTGATGCGTTGAGTGGTCGTCCGTTAGATGTTCTTTCGGCTATCGGCGGTATTTTACCGGCATTGGGGATCGCGATGAACTTGCGCGCGATGAATGGTAAAGGAACATTACTGTTCTTTACGTTTGGCTTCATGTTGGCGACTTATTCTGGTCTGCCTTCCGTACCGATCGCTGTATTTGCGGGAATCATCGGGTATGTCTTCACAGAATTATATTTGAAAGATAAGAATGGAGGCCTGGCATAATGGAACAGACTGCAGAAATAAAAAAAGAAAAGTTATTAACGAAAAAGGACGTTGTCAAAGCGTTCTGGCGCTGGACCTTCTTTTCTCATGCGAACTACAACTATGAACGGCTGCAGGCTACGGGTGTCGTCCATGCTTTTAGTCCGATCCTGAAGAAATTATATGGAAAAGACGAAGATGAAATGAAATCTGCGTTGGAACGACATATGCAGTTTTTCAATACGGAGCCTTCATTTGGCGGTCCGATCTTAGCGATGACCATTGCGATGGAGGAAGAGCGGGCGCAAGGGGCAGACATTAATGATCAGACCATCAACGGTTTGAAAACTGGATTGATGGGGCCGCTGGCAGGGATCGGTGATACCTTATGGCAAGGAACTTTGATCCCAATCTTACTTTCGTTCACACTGCCTTTCGGAGCTAAAGGGAACATTTTTATGGGGCCGGTTTTATTCTTCGCGCTTCATTGGATCATTATGACCGTCATCGCGTATTTCTTGTGGATTCAAGGGTATGAGCAAGGGAAAGAAGGCATTCAAAAGATGATGGCAGGCGGCCGTTTGTCTTACATCATGACCTTCTCGCAAACCTTGGGGGCGATCGTTATTGGTTCGCTGGCTGCGAACTTTGTTAAGATCGCCACACCGTTAAGTATTCATCTTAGCGGGAAAGAGAGCCTTTCGATCCAAACGGATGTGCTGGATGCTTTGGTAAAAGGCATCCTGCCGCTGGGTGTAACTTTACTGACGTATTATTTGTTGAAACATAAAAAATATACACCAACCAAAGTATTGGTTATCCAAATCGTTGGCGGCGCGATTCTAGCTGCGATCGGTTTGATTGTGAACTCGATATAAACGGAAACCGACGTTAGAAAGAAGCGCCATTTCTTCTGATGTCGGTTTTTTTATGTTTGATCAAAGATAAAGGAGCGAGTAAGTTTGAAAACAGCAGTATTTTATGATGTAAAAAATGTAGTCATTGAAGAGACGCCCCTGCCTGAAGTTCCGCAAGATAAGATTTTAATGAAAATCGATACCTGTGCCATCTGCACTTGGGAGCAGCGTGTATATACCGGTGTTAAAAAGGTCGTGTTTCCATTTATTGGCGGACATGAAATCGCAGGAGAGATCGTGCAGGTCGGCGAAACGGTTGCAGGGGATTGGCAAGCAGGGGACAAAATTGTTTTTGGAACAAATTTAGCCTGCGGTCATTGCTATTACTGTCGGATAGGCGAAGAGCAGAACTGTCTGAACTTTGATCACAGAAAACAGCAGCTGGGGCTGCCCCATAAAGGAATGGGGGGATTATCCGAATATCTTTTGGTTGATCCGGCCAATATTTTCAGTTATCAAAATGTTCGTCCAGAAGAGGCATCATTAACAGAACCCTTATCTTGTGTACTGCATAGTGTGGAGACAGCAGCGGTGGATTTTGGTGATTATGTCTTGATTATCGGAGCGGGAATCATGGGGCTGCTGCATTTACAACTGGCTCAAAAAAGAGGGGCGATCGTCATTGTTTCCGATCCGAATGAAGAGCGGCTGAAATTAGCGGAAGAGTTCGGAGCGGCACATGTCGTGAATCCTATAAAAGAAAATCTAACAGAGAAAGTCCTGATGTATACGGAGAACTTGGGTGCGCAAATCATTTTTAATACGATACCGACCGCCCAGTTGATTCCCGAATTAGTAGAGAACCTATCTAACACTGGGACGATGATTTTATACTCCTCTTATTATCCAGATGAACCTGTGGGAATCAAATTTGATTCTATTCACAAAACAGGACAGCAGATCAAAGGAACCGCTAACTCTAATAAGCGGGATTTCATTCGGGCGGCTCGCCTGATCAGTCATGGAATTATCGATGTAAAACCATTCGTAACGAAGTGTTATCCGCTAAGTCAGATCGAAACGGCTTTTGAAGAGGCCGTGAATACGAAGGCCTTTCGAATTGTGATTGATTTTGAACAAGAAAGAAGTGACAAATCAGCCGACGGCAGGTAAAGAAATTGACACGTTAACGCTAGTAAAAAAAGTGATAATCATGAAGAACATTGGCTAGACTGAAAGAATCGTTGAACGTTAACCAATTATTTCGTTATACAACAGAGGTGTTGGTAATTTTACCAGCATCTTTTGTTTGTAAAGGAATTAAAGCGGAAAATAACTCAATTTTATTTTTAATTAAAGAATTAGGAGTTATAAATGAAAAATAGCTTTTGGTATTGTTTTAATATTAACGGTGTTTTATAATTTATTAACTGATAGCGATTATATTTAAATTATTTGTATAACGAAACGAATCGTAAGTAATTCATAGTAGTCACTGTTATCGCTTTCGGTCAGCAAAAAATCATGAAAGGTGTTAGCGATTATGAGAAACAAATTAGTGGTACTCGGGTTGATTGTGTTACTTGTTTTACAAACGCTTAGTCCAGCCTTTGCTTACGCGCAAGGAACAACTGAAGCAACAACAAATTCAACAGCGTCTAAAGAAACTATCTCCTCCTCAGTGAAAACGGCTGCTTCAACTTCATCAACGACGGCATCAGCCATCAGCGATGATAAAACCATTGAAAAAAGCAGTTCTACGAGTTCGAGTGAAGCGACTAAAGCAACAACAGAATCAGAAAATAAAGAGGCACCCAAAAAACAAGCACGTGCAGCAATTACTGATAATATCTTCAGTTCAGTAAAAATGTACAAAATCAATGGAGATGAAGTTCAGCCAAATGATACCTTGCCGAATATGACGGGGATCAAGCTGGCGTTAAAATTCTCTTTTTCAAATAAGAGTTATCAAGCCGGTGATACATTCACGACACAATTGCCCGCTCAAGTAGCGATCGCCAAAGATCTTTCCGGCGATTTCAGTCCGATGACCTCGGCAAATTGGTCAATCAATGCGGCCACAAAGGAATTGACGATTACCTTTTTAGAAGATAATGTCTCTTCTGAGGTTTATGATCTAACACTGGTTACTTCATTAGAGAAGGTGACAGGAATTGATGAAGAAAGCCAAAAGGTGGTTTTCGATACAGCACCAACACCAACGACTTTCTCAATAGAAATGACTTCAAGTGTTGATCCTGGGAAAAACAGCACAGCTTTAACGATGGACACATTAAATCCTAAGAAATCGAATCTAACGTCGGCCTTCAATTTGGATCGAACAGATAATACCAATCGGACATATCAAATCGAAGCTTATAACAGTAATAGTAAAATCAGCTTTGATTCTGTTAATGTCTATGCCAGTGATGTTGATTTTAACGGCACGCTGGTAGGCGGTAAAACTTTATTAACCAAAGATGTTGATTATGAAATTGTTTATAAAAATGCGGGTACGACTCGCGCGACGGCAGAAATCAAAATGCTTAAAGATATCGGCAAAAAGGCGATCATTGCCGAATCGGTTGTTTCTGGAATTGATGGAAAGAACTATGTGGATGAATCTATCTCAGGCAATGAGTACAACTATTTTTACGCGTATTCATATACCGTTGAAAACGGCAGCCAGCTAAATTCTTCCTCTACGTCTAAAACTTTTGTGACCTTGCAGCCTTTAGAAGCAAAAGGAAAGATTAATCAAGATACTGGTGCCATCGATTGGGAGATCAAGTACAACTTTAACGAACAGCATCTAACTAGTGCTTCCCAACTGATCACAGATTTAACAGATCAGGGAGTTGAGCTGGTACCTGGTTCAATCAGTATTGAAAAAGTTGGTTTCAATTATAGTACCGGAAACAGCTACGATGTAGTTTCCCAAGGTGATGGAGCAAGCGACTTTACTGTTTCACCTGACAACTCGGGTTCATTAACCTTTACACCTAAAGGGAATACTACGCAGGCATACGTGATCAAGTACTCGACTAAAATTACTGATCCGACCGAACGTGTGATTAAGAATAAGGTAACCAATGGAGCGGTCACGAAAGAAGCACAAGTGAGTCTGATTCCAAATCTGTTATCAAAAGAAGCCGGAACGATCGATATCTTCAATCGGACGATGGAATGGAACATCACCGTCAATGCTGAGAAATATACAATGAAGAAACCGGTTGTTCATGATTACTTTATTGGTGCGGTCAAGGACTACACTGGATTGACGATTAATAAAAAAATCTCTGATACTGAATCAGTTCCGTTGGTTGAAAATGTTGATTACAAAGTAACCCGATTTGATGAGAACGGCTCACCAGTTGGGGCTCAACCAAATGTCAACGGTGCGCCGGATGAGTTTAATGGTGGTGTGCGAATCGATTTTCTTGGTGATTACAATGAATTGAAGGATACATTGGTTATCACGATCAAAACGAAGATCGAAACATCTGATCAGCGAACGGACATCAAAAATAAAGCAACATTAAATTATGGAGACACACCAGGTGTCATCGAATATGAGGCAAAGGGCACCTTCGTCGATCCGTATTACACTGGCGGAGCAAAAATTGCTCAAACTGCAAGTACATCTGGCAACTATTTGTATCAAAACTGGCTGGTCTTCTTAAATTCCACGGGGGCCAAATTCAATCTGACGAAGATGGAAGACAGTTTGCCTGCCGGCACAGAGTTAGTTCCAGGTTCTCTGCGTTTTGAAGAAGTCACTAGTCAGTCGATGATCGACAATATGACACGCTATTTAACGAATGATTACAACCTTGTTCAAGAAGGATCAGATGTTTACCCGACGAAGATTGATACTGAAAACAACCAGGTTAATCTGGAATTTGGCAACTTAGGTGCTAAACGGGTTTACGTGAAATATCAGACACGAATTAAGCGAGACTGGTATGTCTACAGCCGCTTGGATAATGTCGCGAAAGTGACTTATGACACGAAGGCACCAGCAGAATATAAAACGACACTTTATGCGTATAATTACGAAAACGCATTGCTAAAATCAGTCGCGAAAGATCCAGCAAAAGAAAACGTGGCGAATTGGACGGTTACGACTAGAAATATCTCAGCTGATATGACCGTGGAAGATCCTGAGATCACAGATACTTTGACACCAGGAACGACCAATGCAGCTTATGATCCAACTTCTTTTGTTGTGACTGACACGGCCACTGGTGAAAAGATCAGTACGGATCATTACCGTTTGACTATTACGGGCAATACCTTCAAGATTGCTTTTTCTGATTACAAAGCGGAGAGCAACATTCAAGTAAAATACAATACTGTCAGCGAGTTTCCTGGCGGAGTCAAAAATGTGTCTCAGGTAAATTCTACAAGCTATGGCGCGTTGCCTGTTTACTACCGACAAGCCAATACAACCGTCAATTTGAGTTTTACCAGTGGAAGTGGGACTGGGGTAGTGAAGACTGCTGATCTATCCGTCTTGAAAGTAAATGAGAAGGATGAGCCTCTGGCAGGAGCGACTTTTGAGATCTTAAAAGAAGACGGTACAGAAACAGGTCTGAAAGCCGATACAGATGATACCGGCAAGGTAACCTTTACGGGATTGCCATTGGACAACTATCTATTAAAAGAAAGCAAAGCACCGAATGGCTATGAGATCAATCCTGATTATGAAACGGGCAAAGCGATCGCGTTGACCGAAGACATGGCTACAATAGAAGTCGTCAACAAAGAAACGATTCCAAACAGTGTGGAGCTTACGAAGACAGATGATCAAACGAAAGAACCATTAGCGGGTGCCAAGTTCAAATTAGAAAAAGCTGATGGCGAAATTGTCAGTGAAGACCATGAAACGGACTCCGTTGGGCAGTTTAAAGTGACGGATCTGCCGAAAGGCGATTATCAGTTTGTGGAAACAGCAGCACCAACGGGGTATCAATTGGATGAAAAACCAATTAAATTCTCGATCACTGAACGCCAAGGACAAGTCGTTAATCTAAGTAAAACCAATAAATTGACTACTGGAGCAGTAAGACTGACAAAAGTCGATGAACAATCGAAGGCAACATTGAAGGGTGCAATTTTCGAATTACAGGATAGCGATAAAAATCCTGTAAAAGATAATTTGGCTACTGATGAGAATGGAATTCTGGAAGTAAGCGACTTGGCACCAGGTGATTATCAATTTGTCGAAACGCAAGCACCGACAGGCTATGAAAAAGATCCATCAGCCATTGAGTTCACGATCACGAAAGCGCAAGCGAAGGCTGCTGAAGTGGAAAAAACAAATACCAAATCACCGGCTGTACCAGGTTTGATCACACTGACAAAGACAGACGAAAAAACAGGAAAAGCTTTATCTGGTGCTGCCTTTGAATTACAAGACAGCAAAGGAAAAGTAATTAAAACAGATGCTGACTTAGTGACCGACAAATCTGGCAAGCTTTCACTTGAGACGATGGCGCCTGGAACTTACCAACTGGTGGAAATCGAAGCACCAACAGGGTATGTGAAGGATACGACACCAGTCAAATTTACTGTGAAAGATACTTCAGAAACGATCGAATTAACAAAGACTAATAAAACGATCGATAAAGGCGTCATTTTAGAAAAAGTCGATGAAACAACCAATCAGCCTTTAGCTGGAGCAAAATTCATTTTGCAAACATCAGAAGGTAAAACGATTGATACTGATAAAAAAATGAGCACAGATGATAACGGCCGTTTAGCGGTACAAGACTTAGATCCGGGCGATTATCAGTTTGTTGAAACCAAAGCGCCTGCTGGCTATAAGCTGGATGCAAAACCAGTAACGTTCACGATAAAGGCGAACCAAACAAGCCCTGTTCGAGTAGAGAAAACGAATAAAGGTCTGACTTGTGCTGTTGTACTGAGAAAAATCGACAGCAAGACTGGCGAAGGATTGGCAAATGCGACATTTGCTTTACAAGATCAACAAGGCAAGGTCTTAAAAGACAATTTGAAGACCGATGAAACAGGAAACCTTGCTGTGACGGATCTGAAACCAGGGAAGTACCAATTAGCGGAAACCGAGGCTCCTAAGGGGTATGTATTGAATACAAAACCGGTGACCTTCCAACTAACGGAAGCGAAGAAGCAATTGGTTACCGTCAGGAAAGAAAATGTGAAGGCGAGCGGAAAGAATAGTACAAATGCTACTTCTACTAACTATATCGGACGCAGCCATACGTATCTACCTAAAACAGGCGAACAAAAATCAACTATCTTAGTTATCGTTGGTATTTTAGTAATACTTGTTGCAGGCGGAGTAATCTACTTCAAACGCAAAAAATAATTTTGAACAATCCGGTTAGCGAATCTGCTAGCCGGATTTGTTTTGCCTTCTGTTTCATTGTATTTTATAGGTAATAGAAAAATGAAAAAAGAATGAGGAAGGTGTCAGAATGAGCAATCAATTTGTTCGGATAGATGTGGAGAATTGGAAGCGGGCGATGCATTGCAAGGTTTTTAGAGACAGCGTGGAGCCGGCTTTTTGTGTCACGTTTGAGCTGGATATTACAAATTTTTTAAATAAAATTCGAGAAAAGGGCAGCTCTTTCACGTTTGCGATGATCTATAGTGTAACTTGTTGCGCCAATCAAATCGAAGAGTTTCGTTATCGGTTCGTTGATGGCGAGGTGGTGCTGTATGACCAGATCGATACGGCCTTTACGTATCTCGATAAAGAAACGGAGCTTTTCAAAGTTGTGAATGTTCCAATGGAAGAAACGCTGGAGGCCTACGTGACTTCGGCAACGAAAATAGCGGAGGAACAGAAGGAATACTTTACTGGGCCATTGGGTACCGATATTTTTCAATTTTCGCCCATGCCGTGGGTATCTTTTACTCATATTTCTCATACGAATGCTGGCAAAAAGGACAATGCGACTCCGTTGATCGATTGGGGAAAATACTTCCAACGGGATGAACGGATTATTCTGCCTTTTTCTGTCCAGGCCCATCATTCCTTTGTCGATGGCCTTCATATTGGGAAATTAGCAGATACGCTGCAAGCATATTTAGACGCTTTCTAATATAATTGAGGATGAGGAAAGCAAAACAAATGATTGATGAGGATGAGAAATGGTTACGAATATTGAAGAATTATATGCAGCCTTTGGTCAGGTGATGGCGCATAAACGCTGGTGGGACACAGATAATAAATGGGAGATTTTGTTAGGGGCAGTGCTGGTCCAAAATACGAATTGGCGCAACGTGGATTACGCGTTGACTAATCTATATGAAGTGACTCAGTTTTTGCCAGAAAATATCTTGGCATTGGATAGGGAAGAGCTGCAGGATCTGATTCGTCCAAGCGGATTCTATAAAGGAAAATCAAATACGATCATCGCTTTATTGACTTGGCTGGAGGGGTATCATTTTGAATTAGCACAAGCCGCCCGCAAGGAGTTTTCAGCGCTGCGGAAAGAACTGTTAGCGATCAAGGGAATTGGCGAAGAGACGGCGGATGCCTTATTGGTATATGTTTTTGAACATTCGACCTTCATCGCGGACAAGTATGCGCAACGGATGTTTGAGAAATTTGGTTTTGCCTCTACCGGGTACAAACAATTAAAAAGCAACATCGTTTGGCCGAAGACGATGGATACCCTCAAGGCTCAAAACCTTCATGGCTGGATCATTGAATACGGTCAAGTGTATTTGAAAAATGACGAGGTCTGGCAAAGCGGGCCATTGGAAAACTTTAAGCTCAAATTAAGGACGACAAACGAATAATAAATAGAAAGTGTTCGTACTTTCCTTCAAAAGTATTCCGTGGTATAACTTTTCAGTACCATACGAACTAGTATATATAGAAGAAAAATAAATACATCAATAAGAACAAGGGAGCAATCAAATGGTCACATTGAAATCAAGCAGAGAGATCGAACAAATGAAGGAATCAGGTGCTATTTTAGCCGGCATCCATAAGCAATTACGAGAGATCATCGTTCCAGGAATTACTACAAAAGAAATCAATCAATTCGTTCAAGAAAAGGTTGAAGCAGCAGGGGCGACGGCAGCGCAAATCGGCTTTGAAGGGTATGAATTTGCGACTTGTACAAGCGTCAATGACGAGATCTGTCATGGCTTCCCATCAAATTATCGGTTAAAATCTGGCGATGTTCTGAAGGTCGATTTTTGTGTCGATTATCATGGTGCGATCTCTGACAGCTGCTGGACCTATGCTGTCGGTGAGGTCACAGCGGAGCATCAAGCATTGATGGACGTGACGAAAGAAGCTTTGATGATCGGGATCGCACAGGCTCAAGTCGGTAATCGCGTAGGAGACATTGGTCATGCGATTCAAACGTATGCGGAAGGGAAGGGCTATGGTGTTGTACAAGATTTTCTAGCACATGGCATTGGCCCAACAATTCATGAAGAACCGTTTTTCCCGCATTTTGGAACAGCAGGTAAGGGACCGCGCCTAAAAGAAGGTATGACGATCACGATCGAACCAATGATCACGACTGGAACGTGGGAAGCAGGGATCGATGGAAATGACTGGACCGCTCGGACGTTGGACGGCAGTTTTTGTGCACAATATGAGCATTCAATTGCTATCACTAAAGAGGGTCCGGTCATTATGACAGAACAAGAGGCCTAGTTATAATGAACAGGAATCTAGATATAATTCTGGATTTCTGTTATTTTTTTGTAATTTTACCGAAGATGAATCATTGAGTATATTTGAATTTACTCTATTATCCAACAGTTTTATTTAAAATTAAAAATAAAGGTATTCCTGAAACCTATTTACAGAATTGTTATTTTAGTTATATCATATTAGTAATGATTCTTAGTAGATGGAGGATGTAAATATGGACGCAGTGAAATTAGGCCAACGGCAGATTTTTCTAATGAAGAAGGAAAACCTAACCAAAAGAGTACAGGACTTTTATACGAAGAACCAAAATATTGAGCACTTGATTCAGTACATGGTGGCGATTCTTGTACGTAATTCGTTTAGCAAAGGGACCTTTACAGAACAGCTGAAAGATTTGATTCGAGAAGTATATCTAACTTTGGAGCCAAATGACACAATGCGTCGATACAGTCCATTTTTCAAAACTTATTTTAACGGAAGCGAATGGAAAGAGCTCGTTAAAAAATTATTTAAAAATAAGGAAAACTATTTCGCGTATACAGAAGAAGCGCGTTTTTATACGAACTTTTTAGAACAGGCCGGGACACTCACGAATTGTAGGGAGGGTCTTGTTTATCATGTGGAATCAATTTTTGAAGATGCCGACGGAAAGAAGCATAAATTGACTATCCCTGATGTTGATCCGACGAAAGACGAAGAGCTGACTGCCAATATCCTACGCACTCTATCGACGTTAACCGTCTTTGAAAATGCGGGAGTCAGAAAATTTGTGGAATTCGTCAGCTATAAAACACCTGGGCTTACTATCGCTTCCTCATATAATAATCGAAAAGTAGAAAAAGCGGCCGAGCTGCAAGCTTCAACAGCTGAAAAGCAGCCTGTCGAGACCACCGTAAAAAATTCGCAACCAGAAAAAAAACCAAAGCAGACAGATCCAAAGCAGGGAACTAAAAAGACCGAAAATCAAACTGTAGTGGCCTAAGCTCCGCCAAACCAAACGAAAAAAACGTCTTCAGAAGAATCTCTTAGTGAGCGGGCGGCATTGTCGCAGAAAGACTCAAATTCCAACAGAGCAGCTGAACCGCCAGAAAATCCAACTTCGGATAAGTTGGATGAGCAGTCTGCCGCAGATACTTCAAATAAAAAGCGCCGCAAATCAACCGGAGCACCGCAAAAACCAGATGCGTCCTATAATCGTTTTGGCAAAAGCAAAACGCAGATTGATAACGACCGGAAGAACAGGTATCTTAAAAGGGAAGTGGATAAACAGAACGGCAAAAAGAAGCGAAAGAAAAAAAGGAAGTAGCTTTCCTGTGGCGCTGTCAGTAAGTCAGAATAAAATCCAAAAGACGAGAGAGCTGCGCCATTTTTTTGACAAATCGGCAAAAACGTCTAGTATTTTGAAAAAGTGAAAGCGTCTCATTTCCCTTTGTTTTTTTGAGTTGATAAGCTTAAGACAACAAAACGAAGGGGGCAACATCATGAGATACACGAATGGAAACTATGAAGCTTTTGCGAGACCGAGAAAACCAGCAGGCGTTGATGAGAAGAGCGCTTATATTGTCGGTGCGGGATTGGCTGGCTTAGCAGCCGCCGTTTTTCTGATCAGAGATGGCCAAATGAAGGGCGAACACATCCATATTTTTGAGGAGCTTTCTTTATCTGGCGGTTCTTTGGACGGCAAGTTTATTCCTCATGACGGCTTTGTGACGCGAGGCGGCCGTGAAATGGAGAATCATTTTGAATGTCTATGGGATTTATTCCGCTCAGTGCCGTCATTGGAAGTCGAAGACGCATCTGTTTTAGATGAGTTTTATTGGTTAGACCATGATGATCCAAACTCATCGAACTGTCGGATCATCCATAATCGCGGGGAACGTGCAGAGGATGATGGTGATTTTACCTTATCTAAAAAAGCCCAGAAGGAACTCGTTGATTTGTTTATGACATCAGAGGATCAATTGATCGGCAAAAAGATCGAGGATGTTTTCGGTGAAGAATTCTTCGCTTCGAATTTTTGGTTGTACTGGTGCTCGATGTTCGCCTTTGAAAAATGGCATTCAGCAATCGAAATGCGCCGCTATGTAATGCGTTTTATCCATCATATCAAAGGCTTGCCAGACTTTACTGCTTTGAAATTCACGCGCTACAACCAATATGAATCCCTAGTGAAGCCGCTATTGTCATTTTTGAATGACCATGGAGTGGATTTCCAATACGAAACGACAATCAACAATATTCAAGTTGAAGCAGCACCTGATAAAAAAGTGGCGAAGAAAATTTTATTGACCCGTTCAGGAAAAGCAGAAGAAATCAATCTAACAGAAAAGGATCTTGTCTTTGTTACAAATGGCTCGATCACAGAAAGTTCAACGGAAGGCGATCATCATACGCCTGCACCGATCACCCATGAATTAGGCGGCAGCTGGAATTTATGGAAGAACTTGGCGAAACAATCTGATGAATTCGGTCATCCAGAAGTTTTTTACGACAATTTGCCAGATGAGAGCTGGTTTGTTTCGGCGACAGTTACATGGGAGAACTTTGATATTGAACCGTATATCTCACGTTTGACACAGCGTAAATTACGGACTGGCAGAGTCGTGACTGGTGGAATCATTACCATCAAAGATTCCAACTGGTTGATGAGTTTTGCGACACATCGTCAACCGCATTTTAAAGAACAAAAGGATCAACAGACGGTGACATGGGTATATGGTTTATTATCCAATACACCAGGAAATTACATCAAGAAACCGATCGAGCAATGCAGCGGTCAAGAGATCGTGCAAGAATTGATGTATCACTTAGGTGTACCCGAAGCGGATATTAAGAAATTTTCAGAAGAATCCTGTGTTGTCACCCCGGTTTATATGCCGTTTATCACGTCATATTTCATGCTGCGGGAACCCGGCGATCGGCCATTAGTCATTCCGAACGGCTCGGAAAATTTAGCGTTTATTGGAAATTTCGCTGAAACAGAACGAGATACCGTCTTCACTACAGAATATTCTGTTCGGACAGCGATGGAGGCCGTGTATTCGTTCTTAGATATTGAACGCGGCGTACCGGAAGTCTTCGCATCGGCTTATGATCTTCGGACTTTAGCTAATTCCGTTTATTATTTAAGCGATCGCAAGAAGCTTTCTGAAATGGATCTGCCTTTTGTTGAGAAGAAGGTATTGGAACACTTTGTGAAGAAAGTGGAAGATACGTATATCGGCGATGTATTGAAAGACAATCATTTATTATAGAGGCTTAGCTAAAGAGGTGTGACGAGACTTTTGTCACACCTCTTTTTTGTGTAATGAGATTTTTTTAATACTATCGTTCATTTTATAGTATAATTTTAATGAACCAGACAGGAAGAATTAGGAGGAATTGTGGATGATCAAAATTGCAATTGTCGGATATGGAAATTTAGGACGCGGAGTCGAACGAGCATTGAAACAGAATGCGGATATGGAATTGGTCGGAGTATTTTCCAGAAGAGATCCCGCTAATGTTGCGACTGAAGGAGCACCAGCCTTTACATTAGATGAATTGAACGCACAAAAAGGAAAAATCGATGTTTGTATTTTGTGCGGCGGCTCGGCGACTGACTTGCCCGTTCAAACACCGGCTATCACTAAAAATTTCAATACGATTGATAGCTTTGATACCCATGCGAAAATACCTGAGCACTTTGCCGCTGTGGATCAAGTAGCCAAAGAAAATCAGACGGTCTCCATTATTTCGACCGGTTGGGATCCCGGCTTGTTCAGCTTGAATCGTTTATATGCGGAAAGTATTTTGCCAAAAGGCGAGACCTATACTTTTTGGGGCAAAGGTGTCAGTCAAGGACATTCCGATGCATTGAGAAGAATCGAAGGTGTTAAGGACGCGATTCAATATACGATTCCTAAAAGCGAAGTCATCGAGAAATTGAAAGCTGGCGAGAAAATGGAGCTGACGACGCGAGACAAACACTTGCGGGAATGTTTTGTGGTTTTGGAAGAAGCGGCTGACGAAGCTGCCATCAAAGAAGAAATCGTTACGATGCCGAATTACTTTGATGAATACGATACGATCGTTCATTTTATTTCAGCGGAGGAGTTGGCACGGGATCACCATGCGATGCCTCATGGCGGAACGGTCTTGCGGACAGGAACGACACATGAGAATACGAAGCAAGTGATTGAGTATAACCTGCAATTAGAAAGCAATCCCGAGTTTACCGCCAGTGTTTTAGTTGCTTACGCGAGAGCGTGCGGGCGATTAGCAGAAGAAAAACAATTCGGAGCATTTACCGTATTGGATATCGCACCAAAATATTTATCACCAGTCGATGATGCGACGTTGAGAAAAGAGTTATTGTAATCCAAAAAAGCGAAGTGGCCTATTTCAATATAGGAATCACTTCGCTTTTTTAAATGTCGCTGATCAGGATGGTCACGGAGAACTGCTCCTCATCATAGCGGATATCTAATGTACCATGATAGCTTTCAACAATCGATCGGACGGATTGCAAGCCGATGCCATGATCTTGCGGTTTGGTTTTAGTGGAGAAGAAACGTGAACCCCGCTTCTTGATTTGATGCTTTTTGGTATTCGTTATCTCGTAGCTGAAAAAACCGTTATAGTACCTCGCCTTCATTATGATTTCTCTGTTTGGAGCTTGTCTCGCTGCTTCGATCGCATTGTCTAAGGTATTACCGAAGAGGGAGCATAGATCGATATCATCAATCGTTAGCAGTGTATCGATATCTAACTGCATGGAGCACGCGATCTGATACTCTTGTATCAATTGATGTTTCGCGTTCAATACAGCATTGACGATACTGTTTTTACAAAAAATATGATTGGAGAGGATGTGCTGCTCCGTTAAGTTTGCCAGGTACTTTTCGACTTGTTCTGGCTGTTCATCGCGAAGCAAATTAAGCATGACGCCAAAATGGTTGTTCATATCATGGTGAATCTTGCGTAATTGCTTTTGATTGCCCTCTAGTTCTTGATAATAATCTTTTTGCAGCTGAAAATTTTGATTCTCTAATTTATAACGGAAGCTTTTGGCGATGTGTCCTGTCATATAGAGACTGCAAATACTCGTCAGAATGCACGCCAATGAAGCAGGATAAATCATTATTGTGTCTGAAGGAGTGAAAATAATGAAACTGATCATCGCGATTAACGGTGTTAAACAAATCAGATCCAGAATCAGCCATAATTTTTGAGTAATCTGTGTTTTAGAGTACGGCATCGCATAACGAAAAAGCTGGTACATTCCATACCAGATCACCCCTCGCAGCAAGTGCGCTGTTCCGTGTAAAAAATAATCCATAGTAAGAAATCGTCCGCTAGCTACCCAAATTCTCAGTCCGATATCTTCTAATAAAAAATTCAGTGCGATGATAAAAGGATACAAAGATAGTACTAAGGATATTTTATGAGTTATCGGCCCCTTTAGGAATAAGAGAAAGGAGCTAGTAAAAGCCAGAAATAGGATACTTACGTTGATAGCATCGTTAGGATAAATCGGCATTGATAGGGTTAAAAAAGTAATAAGAAAAAGCAGAAATTGTAAAAATTTATTTTGCTTAATTGGGATAAACGTGTCAATCAGTTGAAAGAGAAAATAAGTTCCAAAGAGCGCCGCGCCTTGGGTGATAGCTATTTCGAGAAAGTACATCCAATCACCTACCCTAACATATTTTTTGCAAAGCTGATCATGAGGGACTGGCGATATTTTCGGCTGATGGGTAATTGGGCTTGATTGCAATAAAGAAACACCGCTTCGACTTGGTCTACATAGTTCAAATTAACCAAATAACGATTGTGGATTCTAAGAAATTGGCTAGGTAATTCCAGCTCGTTCAGTTTGCCATAAAAGGTATAGGAATCAGTTGTAGTTACTACTGTCAGCATGCGCCGATCACTAGTGAAGTAGCAGATATCCTTCAATGCGACTCTGGTGACTCCAGCTTTTTGTTCAATGACAAAATAATGCGGCTGCTCTGACTCTAATTCCTTTAAAGCTGTACGTAAAACCTCAATGATCTTTTTCCCGTTGTACGGCTTCAAAAGATAATTCAATGCTTTTACTTCATACCCTTGAAAGACAAAATCCGCAAAGGCTGTGATGAAGATGATTACAGCATGCTGGTTAACCTTTCGGATCAGTTTCGCTGTTTCGATGCCGTCTAACTGTTTCATCTCAATATCTAAAAAAAAGAGATCGACGGCTTCTAGCCGACTGATAGTAAGTAATTCTTCCCCCGAAGAACATTCCTGCAGCTGATAATCGTGTCCCTGCAGCTGCAATTCTGGTTCGATTATCTTCGTCAATGCTTTACGCATTTCCTTTTCATCATCACAACAAACAACCTCTAACATTCAGCTACCCTCCGTTTTTTACTCATTATATCATTAAAGGATTGTCAAAAATGACAGTAAACAGGTCAAAGTTTACAAAATGCGCCATGGGGAAATCCCGAAAACTTGCTTAAAATAAGAGTATAGAAAACAAGGAGGAGTAAAAAAATGTTAACAGTCGATCATTTGTATAAAAGTTTCCAGACTGGCGGGGTCCAGTATGATGTGTTGAAAGATGTTTCCTTTACTGTCGCTTAGAGTGAGTTTGTTGCGGTGATGGGGCCATCAGGAAGTGGGAAAACGACCTTATTAAATTGTATTTCTTGTTTTATTCCTTATGAAAAAGGCGAGATTCGTTTAGACGATACGCTATTAGCTAATTTGGATGAAGAGGCAATGGCTGAGGTGCGTAACAAGAAACTCGGTTTTGTCTTTCAGGATTTTATGTTGCTAGACGGCTTAACGATCTTCGAAAATATTTGCGTACCGAAAGTAATCACGCAAGCCCCCTATCGGCCAATGGAGCAAAAGGTTACGAAGCTGCTTAAATTATTTGGGATCGACGCGATTGCCAATAAGTATCCAGTTGAAATCTCTGGCGGCCAAAAGCAGCGAACGGCGGTAGCAAGAGCTTTGATGAATGATCCGCTGATTTTATTAGCCGATGAACCGACTGGGAATTTGGATAGTAAATCACGGGATACCGTGATCGAGGCATTTATTGAAGCGAAGAATACGTTAGGGGCGACGATTTTTATGGTCACTCATGATACCTTTTCGGCGAGCTACTGTGACCGGGTATTAGTCATGAAGGACGGCAATATTTTTACAGAGCTGGTACGAACAGGGACACGACAACAATTCTTTGATGAGCTGCTTCATGTCCTAAAAGAATTGGAGGGAAATCCTGATGAAGTTATCCATGTCTGATCTATTAAAGAAATTACGGAAATACAATCAGCGAAATTACCTGCAATTTGTTTTTTGTATGACTTTTTCTGTGTTGCTGATTACTTCATATGCAGTGATGCTGTACAGCACGATCGTGCAGCAAACACTGCCCGTTGGTGGCGATAGCCGCAAGCAAGTCATGATGATTTTTGCGATTGCGATCGTCGGCTGTTTGATTTTCATAATGTACGCGGCCAATCTTTTCTTAAAATACAAAAGCCGAGAGACCGGAGTCTTCCTTGCGTTAGGCGCAAAGAAAAACTATTTATCGCAAAAACTGACGATCGAGCTGCTGCAGTTAATGCTTGGCTGTATTGCGGCAGGAGTGGTTCTTGGGATTGGCTTAGCCTTTTTGATCTGGCAGATTTTTCGGATTATTTTGGTGAACCTTGGTGAGATGTCTCTTGGCTTGACTATTGAAGGTGTAGCGATCGGTTTGATTTTTGGACTCGTTTCGATGGTACCGGTCTTGTTTCAACTTTATCGTTTTGTTCAGCGAACCGATATGATGGAGATTTTGTATCATGAACATAAGAATGAACCGCTGCATCCAGTTACTGCGAAGTATGGCTTCTCTGGGATTATTTTATTAATTGCGGGGATCGTATTAGGATTTGTGGTGCCAAAGGTCGTATCAAGTACTATGGGGACCTTGCTGCCGGGACTTTGGAATGTTACGTACCTGCTTTCCTTGATTGGTATATATCGCATTATGACCTATGCCATCATGAAAAATAAACGAGGAAGAAATCCGCAGAAGTATTACAATGACTTGATCGCATCTAATATGATGAAATTTCAAGGCCGCCAAACAGTGCGTAATATGAGTATTATCGCTTTGCTGCTGACGGCTAGCTTGTTTGCTTGTTTTTATCCGCCGCAGTTAGCCAGTGCGACGAATGCTAGTTCAAATAGTCCGGTAGATTACGAACTGCACTATAATCATGGGGAAGATGAAGTAGATCGCCAAGACCTTGATCGCTTAGCAAAAAAACATAAGGTGACAATCAAAGCGTACAAGGAAATCATTTTTTCGGAATTGTTGGTCAGCGGAGTGGAACGCGATTGGACAGATGATGGGAAATTGATCGAAGAATATATCGAAGATTATCGGTTAGCTGACTTTATCGACGTGACTACCTTTAATCGGGAAACCAACAACGATTTGACGATCCCTCAAGGTCAATATTATCGTGTGAAAGGGCAAGAAGAAGCGGAAAGCTTTTTTGAAAAGGATGATGATATGGATCAAATTACAAATCCAGTCACCAAAGAAAAACTTTCAGTGACCTTCAAGGGGATCGTTCGTTATCAACCACTGGTAAGCCAAGGAAGCCGACGCTATGTCTTAAATGATCAGGACTACAAAAAAATCAAAACCAACCTGACACAAGCGAATCAGACGAAGCAGATTCTTTTTAATGTGGCGGATGTAAAAGCTTCCTATCCATTTGCTCAGGACGTCTATCAGGAATTTATAGAAAAGGCTTCACCTAAAATGGCCGTCTTCAACGCCTACGATGCCTATCAATCTGCAAAAGCTAAGAAAAGTAATCAGGATTATGGCTATGATAGAAAAATTAAGCTTTCAGTGGATAACTTGGAATTAATGGATAATTGGAAGTATTATCCTGCGATGAAAGTACTGATAGAGAATACATTCTTCCAAAGTGTTGCTGTTTTCTTTTTAGTTTTCATTTTTGTCGCGATTATTTGTTTGGCCGCTGTCGGTGTAATCTCCTATACCCGCAGCATTACCATTGGATTATCTAATCAACAACTGTTCGAAGATTTGAAACGTTTAGGGGCAAATAACCACTACATTCGAAAATGTGTACTTAGCCAGTTGAATAAACTCTTTATTTTACCCACGGTTCTGGCTGCGATTTTAATCTATGGTTTTACCCTGCTGATGTTTAGCACGAATGATGGTCAATTTACCAGCAATGAAATGAATGCGCTAATGATAGATACTGTATTATTAGGCTTGGTGATTCTTTACCAAGTGGTCATCTATGGCGTATCGTTTCGAAAGATTAAAGGGATTTTGGATATTTAGGTTTGAAATATGTTTGGATTAGATTAAACTTAAAAGCTCGAGGAAAAGACCGGTATGGTTATTCCTTGAGTTTTTCTTTTGCTTAATTTTAGCGGATTGGGTACGTTACAAGTAAGAAAATTGGGAATGCGAGGTAACAGCATGAAGTATGAAAAAATCTCACCAACAGATAATTATCCTTATAAAATTTTTTCGTTTCATTCAAAATCATCGGATCGTTTGATTCCACCCCACTGGCATGAAAGCTTGGAGTTGCTGTTTTGCTTTTCAGGTGAGCTAGAAGTCATTTTTGCAGGGCAAACCTATCATCTGAAATCACAGGAATTTATTATTATCAATTCGAATCATGTTCATTCGACAAGGAGCCCTGTTTTAGGAGAATGCTTAGTGATCCAGTTTCCTTTGGAATACCTGCAAAGGATTACTAAGGAGCAGTACTTAAAGAAGTTTCTATTTAAGGCTATTCCAGATCGGCAATATGTAGAAGCACTTGCGTGTTTGCTATTTATCTATCATAATTTTTCCTCCTCTGATTTAGTGAATCATTTATACGTGAAATCGAAGATCTATGAATTATTAGCGATTCTCTGCGAAAGTAATACATTTTCTAGTGTTGATATTTATGAAATCAAATCCTTTAAGTATTTGGAGAAAATGAAAATAGTCAATCAATATATTCAAAATCACTATACACAAAATTTGATGATCGAAGAGGTAGCGGAAATATTTAATTATAATCCTTCTTATTTTTCTCGCTTTTATAAAAAGTTTATGGGGATCACATTTACTGAATATCTCAACTCTATTCGATTGGATGCAGCGTATAAAGAAATGCGCGATACAGACAAAACGATCCTGGAAATTGGTTTGAATAATGGCTTCGCTACGAATAAAACTTTTTACAATGTTTTTCGCAATAAGTTTGGCATGTCGCCACAAAAGTTTCGTAAGCAATTTCTAAAAAAAAGTAATTAAATTTCCACTTTGTCGTAAAAAAACGGAACGACATAGACATGTCAACGATTCTATAATGAAAGCGTTATAAATATTCGTTTGACGAGGAGGAGCAACATTGAAAGAAAAAATCACAAATCTATTTAGCAAACTGAATCCATGGTTTGATAAGTTAGGAGCCAACCCTTATTTACAAGCAATTTCAGGAGCTATGATGGCAACCTTGGGTCCACTATTCATTGGTTCAATGTCAGTATTGATCGTTGTTTTAATGGGTATGGTACCAGCATTAGCTAAATTGGATAAATTAACCGATTTGTTGTCTAAAGTAAATACGATGACACTTGGTGCTTTGGCGGTCTATATCGCAGTCTTGATTGCCTATCATTTAGTAAAAAAGCTAGATGAAGAAGAAGATCCGATTTCTGCTTCGATTATTTCATTGATTGGATTTTTGATTATTACACCCTTAGGAAAAATGACTGATGATTCAATGGGGATTCCGACAAACTGGTTAGGAGCTCAAGGAGTATTCTCAGCTTTGATTGTTGGGATTGTAAGTGCTCGATTATATCTAGCGATTAAACATCGCGGTTGGACGATCAAGATGCCGGCGGGTGTTCCTCCAATGGTGACGAAAACCTTTGAAGCATTGATTCCGACAATATTGATTGGACTCTTATTTGCAATTGTTGATTTATTATTTAGTTTAACTGCATTTGGCAGTATGCATCAATTTGTCTATAGTATCATCCAAGAACCATTGAAAGGTGTGGGCGGCTCAATTGCAGCTATGATTTTATTGAGTCTATTGCAACAAGTGTTATGGTTTTTTGGAATTCACGGGACCAACGTCATCATGCCATTGGTTACACCATTGTGGTTAGCGATGGATGTCGAAAATCTAAATGCTGTTCAGGCTGGGTTAACTCCGCCCAATATCGTCGGATTAGCTTTTTTTAATATCATCACTTGGAGCGGTTTAGGGTTGGGACTAGTTTTGCTGATGATGCGGGCTAAGAGCAAGCAATATCGTCAAATTGGGAAAATATCAATCGTTCCGGCACTGTTTGGAATAACGGAACCGGTTATTTTCGGAACCCCATTAGTACTGAATTTTGATCTGGCATTTCCATTCATTACGAACAATACAATTGCTTTGATTATTGCCTATGTACTGACAAAATTAGGGATCGTTGCTAAATTTATGGGTGTTCAAGCAATCTTTGGGTTGCCAATCGGTTTCCATGCGGCGGTTGAAGGAAGTATTTCAATTATCTTATTACAATTATTTATCCAATTAGTGTTATCACCAATATTATGGTATCCATGGTTTAAACGATTAGACTTGCGAACCTACAAAGAAGAACAAGCAGCTGAAGGAGTTAAGGACTAATGCAGGAAATAAAACTAAAAAGGTTACTAGATTCATTGACTTGGACAGAAAAAGTCGGTCAATTAGTCCAATTATCCGGTGATTTCTATCATAGTGAAGAGTTAGCGGTTGGACCGAAAAAGAAACTGGGAATTACTCAAGAAACAATTGATGTTGTTGGTTCTGTTTTGAATGTGACGGGTGCACAAACAACTCGGAAGATTCAAGAGAAATACTTAGAAAAAAGCCACCATAAAATTCCATTATTGTTTATGGCGGATATTATCTACGGCTATCGTACGATCTTTCCCATTCCTTTAGGGCTAGGTGCAACCTGGAATCCGGATTTGATTGAAGAGGCTTATGGAATTATTGCTCGAGAGTCACGTTCTGCAGGTGCTCACGTTACATATGCGCCGATGGTGGATTTAGTTCGTGATGCACGCTGGGGTCGCTGCCTAGAATCAACAGGAGAAGACCCTCAGTTAAATGCAGATTTTGCAAAAGCAATGGTTCGCGGCTTACAACAGGATCAAGGAAAAGGTTTTGAAGGAATTGCTTCTTGTGTGAAGCATTTCGCTGCTTATGGAGCAGCTGAGGCAGGACGAGAATACAATACTGTTGATATGAGTGAACGTCGATTAAGACAAGATTATTTAAGCGGGTATAGATCTGCTGTAGATGCAGGAGCAAAACTAGTTATGACTTCCTTTAACACATACGATGGAATGCCTGCGACAGGTAATGAGTTTCTACTAAAAGAAATCTTGCGAGAAGAATGGGGCTTTGCCGGAGTAATCATCTCTGATTATGCTGCTGTCCAAGAATTAATTGCACATGGTGTAGCAAGTGACGAACGTGAAGCAACAATATTGGCCATGAAGGCAACCAACGATATCGATATGAAAACTGGCTGCTACGCAAATGAGTTAGAGCCGTTGATTTATGAAGGAACGATCGATCCTGATTTAGTCAATGATGCTGTATGGCGAGTTTTGAAATTGAAAAATGATTTAGGTCTGTTTGAAGATCCCTATCGGGGAAGTTCTGTTGAACAAGAAAAACAAATATTATTAACAGAAGAAAATAGAAAATTGGCCCGAAAGGTTGCACAAGAATCGATTGTCTTATTACAAAATAAAGATAAACTTCTTCCGTTAAAGCCAAACAAAGACAAAATTTTATTGGTCGGTCCATATGGGGATGAGCAAGATTTGATTGGCTTGTGGGCTGTTCATGGAAAAAGTTCCGATGTTGTTTCGATTAAGTCAGCTCTTGAAAAAGAGCTTTCAGATGAAACATTTTCTTTTGAACAAGGCTGTGGGCTTTTAGCAGATTATCAATTTTTAGGTGAATTTGGGGCAACGAGTGAACAGATTCATTCGTTGGGAATGACAGATGAAGAGCAAGCGGATGCTCTAAAGAAAGCTCTAAAAGCAGGTAAAAATGCAGATGTCATTATTTATGCGATGGGTGAACATACGATGCAAAGTGGAGAGGCTGGAAGTCGTACAGACATTTCTTTACCTACGATACAAAAAGAATTTATGAAGCAGATGGTTGCTTTAGATAAAAAGAATATCTTGATAGCGATTAGTGGCCGTCCTTTGACGCTTACTAAAGAGGTCGAACAAATGGATGCGATTCTTCAAGCATGGTTTCCAGGTACTGAAGGCGGAAGTGCACTTGCAGATATTTTATTTGGCAGGGTCAATCCATCAGGAAGACTTAGTATGGGGTTTCCGGAAAATGTTGGACAATTACCGATGTACTACAATGAATTCAAAACAGGTCGCCCACTAAACAGCAGCACACATAGAGGTCGTTTTGTTACGAAGTATCTAGACAGTTCAAATGCACCGTTATTTCCATTTGGGTATGGTTTGAGTTATGGAACAGTGGACTATGCTGATTTGACTTTAAGCTCAGAAAAAATGATTGATAGCTTGACTGTTTCTATCAAACTGAAAAATAAATCAAACTATGACTGTCAGGAAACTGTTCAATTATATATTCAAGATGTGAGTGGTTCAGTTGTTCGACCAGTCAAAGAACTGAAAAAATATCAAAAGGTAAAATTATTACCAGCAGAGGAAAAAATCGTTAGGTTTTCCATTCAACGAAGTGATTTATATTACTATATGAAAGACATGGAGTTTGGTACCGAGTCTGGAGAGTTTATTATATTTGTTGGCAAAAATGTACTTGACGTACATCAAGTACAATTTGAACTGCTTTAAATGTTAGAAGACTGCAATTTTTTGCAGTCTTTTTTTTGCCCAATCCTACTATTCGATTATTCAACAAAATTGTGGTAAATTGCAGATGATTTTAGAGAATGATCATCTAAAGGGGATGAGACGAATGCAAGTGACTCAAGAAGAAGTGCTGCAAAAAATCTACAATCTGATCTTAAATCCCAATACACGCGAATGGGAACGCTATTTATTAACGACAACGAAAAATGCGTTGGATGATCAAGCGAATTTCAAAGAACAATTGGCTAAACTGGAAGCAGAATTGCGGCCATTGGCTTTGCGGAATAATTTGACTCCAGACATGACTGACTTTTATCAGGAAATTACCGGAAAAGAGTCTGGAGCCGACCAGACCTTGAGGGAGAAGCACTTGGTGACTGATCCGGCTTATCAGGAACGCGCGATTTTTGCAGGGGGTTGTTTTTGGTGTATGGTGGAACCTTTTGAAACGCAGCCCGGGATCATTTCAGTGTTGTCTGGGTATACTGGCGGCACCCTCGACCACCCGAGCTATGACCAAGTCAGCAGCAGCGCCACCGGTCACGTTGAAGCAGTGGAGATCATCTTTGATACAAGAGTAGTCAGTTATCAAGAGTTGAGCGATCTTTATTGGCAGATCATTGATCCAACGGATGCTTTTGGTCAATTTCAAGATCGGGGAGCGCAATACCGACCGATCATCTTTGTTACAACAGAAGCGCAAAAAGAACTCGCTGAAAAAAAGAAACAGCTCGTGAGTGATTCTGGTAGGTATAGCAAACCGATCATTACAGAAGTCAGAGAGGCAGAAACGTTTTGGCCGGCGGAAAATTATCATCAAGAGTTCTACAAGAAACAGCCTAAACGCTATAAGGCGATAAAGCGTGAACGCCAGCAATTTCTTGCATACCAACACCTAAAAGGCAAGCTTCGTACAGGACTGCGGCGTAAGAAGTAAGTTAAGATAAAAGTTTTTTAAATCTTTTTTTCAAAAATTGTTGACAATAGTGTTGGCAAGGATTATATTATATACATACCAACCGAATGTATGAATAGGAGAGAGTGATCATGGCTCGTAACAAATACCCTGAAGAAACAGTTAATAAGATATTAGATGTATCGATGCAGCTGTTTTTAGAAAAAGGTTATGAACATACTTCAATTCAAGATATCGTCAATAATCTTGGCGGCTTATCAAAAGGCGCGATTTATCATCACTTCAAATCAAAGGAAGATATTTTGGATGGTGTGATGGATAAGCTTTATGATAACAATGAAAGTGAATTAGAACATCTCAAAAAACTGGAAAAAAACCGGAATATGACTGGATTAGAAAAGTTGCAATCCTTGTTTGCTTCAGCATTAGAAAATCCACGTCAAGATGATACGTTTCAAATGGCTCCCGATTTCCTTAAAAATCCTCAGATGCTGGTCATGCAGTTAGAAGGTATTTTTAAAGAATCAGCCCCTCATTATGTACAACCGATCATTGAAGAGGGAATCGACGACGGCTCTATTCAAACGGAATATCCCAAAGAACTGGCGGAAGTGATCTTGCTGCTAATAAATATTTGGTTGATGCCTTTGATTCATGATGATGATCCAAAAAGTATCGTCAATCGTTTCGCTCTGTTTCAAGAAATGATGACGAAATTAGGTGTTGAAGTCTTCGATGCTGCTGCGATCGAACGGCTGGAAAAATTTCGTGATTTATACGAACAAAGAAAATAATTTCTGCCTTCATCGGCAGTTTTATTTTAAAGTTATACATACCATCGTTCGGTATCTAAAATTGTAAACATCGTTTTGTAAAAATATGAAGCGAATGAAATATAAAAAAATGAATGGAGTGTTTAAAATGGAACAAAAAATGACGAAAAGAAATGTATATGGTACAAACGGCGGAAATCAAAAGGACAGAAATATGATGGAACGAATCGGCAGCGGCATCGCAGTGATCTTCTCAGGAATCTTTATTTTACCGATCTTATCAGTATTGACGGGTGCTTTTGGAATGATCGGTATCGGGTTGCCGATAGTTGCTGTGCTGAATTTTTTTGGAATCCTGCATATTCCCTTCAATGTATTGTTCATAAGCTTGACTGGTTTCCCTCAAGTTTTAGTCGGAGCGATCGTTGGTATGGTGTTTATCGCTTTATCTTCTGTCTGCGGGGGCCTATTGAAAAAATATGTATCAATTGCGAAACGAACATTTTAAAATAGCCAATTGAATCACACTTAGAATGATTAGACTTTATGGAAATGAATTTAGCTGAATAGAGATTTATTTAAAACAGAGGAGAACCCTCTGTTTTTTTTGATCTTTTCTGATATAAATAATTGTTTAAAATGAGAAGGATTATAAGGAAATTATGTCATATAAAGAACGTAATATATTTTTGCTGATTTTCTAAACAAACGAAATATTTTTTTGCATTAATTAATAATATGTTAATATTAAATTATAGTGTGAAGATGATTTGTGTTAAACAAATCTCTTTTTTTTGTCTCGTTTCAAAAATATAAGGACAAAAACATTGCTATAACGATTAAAAAAAGCTTATTTGGATAATATAATTAAATAGAATTAATGATTTGATTATCTTAATTAGATTGGAGCGAGAGATGCAGGCCAATGATTTATTAATGGATGATGACCGTTATAAATGGTACCTACTTCAGTATTTAGAATTAAATAAAAATGCTTACTGTTCGATTGATCAACTCGGAGATATTCTTGAAATTTCTCGCTATAAATTAGAAAAATACCTTCAAGAAGTTCACGAAGAGCTGAAAGAGAATCAATACGACGCTGATATTATACTGCTTGAATCAGGAGAAATCGAAGTACACAACCTGACGCATGCAATCGTAAAAAGAATGCGCCTTTTCTTGGTGCAAAGAAGTCTTTCCTTTCAACTCTTTCATCGTTACGTAAATAATGAAACCAGTTTGGATAGACAAATTGAGGAGCTGCATGTCAGCCGATCAAGTACGTACCGAATTTATAAACGTTTAAAGGATCAATTAACCGATGAGGGATTCCAGCTAAAGAAAAACCAATTGATTGGAAACGAATTTTCAATCCGCAGTTTTCTATTTGGTCTCTACTATGAAATATTTAACGGCTTAGGAAGTCCTTTTGATAATGAGATTCAAATGCAGGTCAAGGAGCTTTTTCGATATTTAGAACACTATCTAAATTTGTCTCTGCCCAAAACGAAGGAGCATAAATTGATCTTCTTTATGAGTGTCGCCTTGATTCGCTTGAGAAAATCACATCCTTTAGATGAGGAATACATTGAGTATGAGGAAAATGCAGCAACAGAATATCTTTCTAAATGGCTGGATACACATTATACCTTGACGACAAATGAAAAACGCAAAGAAATCGCAGCTTTAGTGTTGTTTTGTCAAATGATGGAAGTGGATTTAAATCAAGAATTAGTCTTCAGCGAGCAAGATGAAAATCGACAGGCAGAAGAACTGCTTGAGGAATTTTTAGTATATCTCTCAAATAACTCGCGTTTTGAATACAAGCAATTAACGGCAAATCATTTGTTAGTGTCAGGATTATTACGAATCAATCGCCGCTGGTTGATTTACCATTTTCGGGAAACAACCTTTGTTACCAAAATTCAACGACGCTACTTTCAGGAGATTAATCCGAAATTAGATGAATTGATTCAAGATTTTATTGAAAAAATCGCGCATCGAAAGCTGTTTCACTCGGATCAGGAACGAAATAAATTGTACTATGATTATTTATTTTTCTTAATCACTCAGATTTCAGTAGAGGAATTGGAAGATCCTGTGTTCATCTGTATCGATTTTTCTCATGGCAGCAGCTATAACGAATACATTCAAACGATGTTGAGTTCGCTGCAAAGTATGAATATTTGTTACGAAGAGAAATTAAGTACAAAGACGCAGATTTATTTATCGGATTTCTTGATCGATACACTTCCTTGTCATCAGATGATTTGGAAGCGGCCGCCCACACCAGAAGACTGGTCAGAGTTTGGTCATTTATTACTAACGGTTAAAGGAGGCGCTTATGAATAGAAGTTTATTGATTGCATTTGCGCTGCCTTCAATAATGTTTTATCAATCAAACGCATCGATCTTATATAGTAGCGAGAAATTGATTGAACAAGTAAAAGAGGAACAAGCGATCCGCTCATTTGATTTAACAAAAACAGGCAATACGTTGATTGTTTCCAACGATCCAATAAAAGAAGAAGACGACGCACCCGCGGCGAATGAAATCGTCGAAGAGGAGCAGCCGCCAGATCAGGCAGAGGAAAAATCTTCTAAAAGACACCATACACAGGAAGAAACGGATGAAAAGACTCTTCCGAAAACCGGCAAGAAGGCAAGCGGACAATCAGCAAGAAAGAAAAGCACAGATTCTTTAGAAGCAATTGAACAAAAAATCAGTGCCTTGCCTTTTGCAGAAATGCCCGATGATAAGAAGGGTGAACGGGAACTCGTTCGGATGTTAGCAAATATGTCCGGCACCATACTATACGGTACAAAAATGACGGAAACGAACAGACAAGAATACATTACGTTTTAAAGGGGATGAAGATAGATGAATCGATTAAGAAAATTATGGTCACTAACGGCGATTTGCGGAATGATGATTGGGCTTTTCCCAATGTCGATCTTTGCGGAGACGATTGAAGAAGCGGGTGTGGTGATCAACCAAGTAGAGATTACCAATACAGAGGACCAAGAGATCACAGAAACTAATCGAGTGAAGCCGAAGGACACGGTGAAAGCTAAATTAAACTGGTCATTAGCAGAAGCAACTCTGCTTGAAGAAAATACAATGGTAGCATTAGATTTGCCAGCGAACCTGAATTTTCCAGATCAATCCGGCAGTTTGGGTGAGATGGGGAATTATCAAGTAAGCAACCAACAGCTGATCTTCCAATTCAAGAAGAATTACGAAGATACAGAAGATGGTCGAGCGCCAGAATTTTCTAGCGCAAAATTCTACGAAGGCGTTTTAGAATTGAATGCAGAAACCACAGCTGAAGAGTTAGAAACAGAAACGGTTGATTTCGGAAATAATCGGGTATCAACTATTTACTACGATAAAAAAGTTGATCCTGCTGCTGATCCTGTTATCAAAACTGAAATCAATGAGACGAATTCTTCAGCAGCTAAACAAACCCGAACGCACAACAATAATCTAAATGAAAGAAATGTAAAGTTATTCGATAATATCTCTATAACGGATAAAGATGGCAACCCATTTACCGCTGAGAATCCAGCAAAGTATAATGACAATATTAATATTCATATCGACTGGTCGCTACTAGATTCGGTGGACATTGTTAGCGGTGATTACTACGAATACAAACTCCCAGAAAGTTTTGCGGTGCATAACCCTGTATCTGAAATACTTAAAAATGATGGTCAAGAATTAGGGACCTTCTATTTAGACACATCTGGAAATTTGAAGATTGTTTTCAATGGAAATGCAGAAAACCGCTCTAATCGTAAAGGCGAAATTGAATTAAGCACTTCTCTTGACGTGAAAAGTATAGACAAAGAAATAGAAATCAAAACAGAAATTTATGATGATCAAAACAAAGAGATTACGATCGTTGTTCCGATTTTCCAAATTGATATATCAAAAGCCGGTAAAATCGACAGCAATGCAACAGTGAGCTGGGAGATAGATTTCAATAAAGACGCTAAGAGTTTGACTAATGTTGTAGTAACTGATCCAATGCCTGAAGGGCTAGGGTATATTGCTTCTAAGGGGTATATCTTCAAAGATGGTAAATGGGAAGAAACGGCCAACTTGTATACGTACAATTCCGTTGCTCAGACTTTTACCTTTAATGATACGATTACAACGCCAATTAGAATCTCAATCAATGCATATGTTGATCAAAAGAAAACAAATCTTGAAACGTATACCAATACTGCTAAAATTACTGGAAATGAGTTCTTGGAAAAGGACGCATCAGCTACTGTAAGTTTTAAAGACGTGGATAACTACAAACGATTTATCAGCTATGATCCTCAAACAGGCGAGGCATCATGGGAAGTATCTGCTTCTTTCACAAAAGCCGATGGTCTTATAACAGATAAGACGTATGAAGGACAGAATGCCGAAGGCGCACTTCATTATCTTGTAGAAGACAGTATCAAGGTGAAAAACAAACAAGACGGTTCTTCTATAAATAAGGACAAATGGGAACTTAAAAGTACAACTAAAAATAGTTCAGGAAATACAGTTGGTTTTGAAATTAAGTTTAAAGAAGCGGGAACCTATTTAGTCACATACGAAACCAAAATGGCTAATCCTATCATGTCAGATACGAGAATCAACAATTATATGACTGTTGATGATGACGGAAATAAAAATGACAATAGTGCTGGCGGTACGGTTAGTCCAGAGACAGGAATTGGAGTAGATAAAGCTGCCGATGGCGCTAATAAAGATGTAGATAAAATGATTCTTGCATGGAGTGCTGAAATAAATAAAGCCGGCATAACGATTGATAACCTTGTCGTTACTGATTTATATGAAATGGCAAATGGTAGTAATGTCAGTGCGTTGACTTTAATAAAAGATGAACTAGTGATTAAAACGGCTTCTGGTGTGCTGTTGGCTGACGAAAACGATTATGAGGTCGAGATCTTAACAAGAGCAATACCAGGAACTTCGGAAATAATGGAATCTGGATTTAAGATCACTTTCAAAAAGACTATTACCGAAAAAATAATAATGACCTACAAAACGAAATTTGATATTAACAAACAAAATGAGTTGAAAGAGTCAGGTAGTTTTCCGTCAATGGCTGGAAATCGCTTCAGCAATACTTTATTTGCTGAATATCAAGATGAAAATGGGGTATCTCATAAAGTAGGCGACCAAGCCGAGCAATGGATCAATAATAATTGGTTGAAAAATGCTGATAAAGGTGGATTCTTTGTTGAAGAAGGTGAAGATGTCCATGAAGCGATGAAAAAATTTCTGAAGAAAAACAGTTTGAATTTTACGAATATCTTTGAAGAGGCTGAAGCACCTGAAGATAGTGTTTATTGGATTGCTAAATTTAATCTCTTTAAGGATAAGATTCCTGCAAATTATAAAATCATTGATACTTTAGGTGAAGGACAGGTCCTTAGGAAACTGACAATATATGAAACAACGCTGAATCGTGACGGTGATCTTACAGAAAGTTACGGGAGAAAATTAGAAGCAGAAGTAGATTACAAATATGAAGTTGTAAACGGTGATATTGTTATTACACTCCTTAAGGAAACAGACAAAACATTATCAGTTGCGGTTGCAGTAGATGCAGATGAAGACTTTTATAGGTATAAAAATTATGCAGAGTTACAAAATGAGAAAGGTGAAAAAATAGTCTCTGCTGATGCAGAAGTACTTGAGTCAGAAAAAGATTACTGGTTGACCAAAGAGGGGCTTCAAAATTTTGATAATAATCGTTTAGTTGATTGGCAAGTAATAATCAATAAGGACGCTAAGAAGATTCACAATGCCACAGTTACGGATACTGTAAAACTAAATCAACAAACATTTATCTTGGATGAAAAAAATCAAGTAGTCGTGAAGGTTTATGAAGCAATCAAAAACGGAAACAGCTTTGATAAAGGAGCAGAAGTTATATTTCCTGAAGGAAAGGGTGCTTCGCTTTTGACGGATTCGATTGAAGGAACCCAAAGTCTAAAAATCGAGTTTGACGAATACATTACAGAACCTTACATTATCGAGTACCAAACAAAGTTAGATCCAGGAATAATGAATAGTGAGAAAATCACAAATGATGTAAAACTTAGCGGTGGTAAAACAGAAATTCATCAAGTCACCGAGGAAGTAATTGTAAAATCTACGGATGGTTCAGGTACTTCAAGTGGTGTAAATGGTGCGCTGATTATTCATAAAATCGATAGTGATGACAAGGCTTCTATTAGCGAATCAACCTTTTTCAATATATATCGTAAAAATAGTGAGAATGTCTATGAAATATTTATTCCAAATCTAGAAGTGAAGAACAATAAAATTGTAGCTGCCGATGGAAAGTTGATTGATCAATTAAGTAATTTGCGTTATGGTGCATACGCCATTCAAGAAGAGAGTGCTCCAGATGGTTATATTAAAGACGATACACTATACGAATTTACAATTGATTCCAAAGAACAAACCTATACATTTACTTTAGAAAATAAAAAGGAAGTAAAAGAACCGGCGAAAATCACATTAAAAGCAGAAAAAACATTAAGCGGTCGTCCATTGAAAGCCGACGAATTCAGCTTCACTTTAAAAGGTGATGGCGAAGTTGATCAAACGAAGAAGAATGATGCCGCAGGAAAAGTATCATTTGATCAGATTGATTATGATACAGCCGGGACCTACGAGTACACGATCTCAGAAGCAATTCCTTCTGATAAACAAACCGGAATGACATACGACGATACGAAGTACAAAGTAACGGTAACAGTAGAAGAAAAAGGTGGAAAACTAGAAGCTTCAGTAGTCTACGAAAATGTCAAAGCCGGCGAAGTACCTGTCTTCAAGAATGCGTACAAAGCCTTACCAGGAAGTGTTCAATTAGAAGCGAAGAAAGAACTAAGTGGTCGACCATTGAAGGCCGACGAATTCAGCTTCACACTAAAAGGTGATGGCGGAGTTGATCAAACGAAGAAAAATGATGCCGCAGGAAAAGTATCATTTGATCAGATTGATTACGACAAAGCTGGAACGTATGAGTACACAATTTCGGAGGCAATCCCTTCTGATAAAGAAGTAGGAATCACTTACGATGACACAAAATACAAAGTAACCGTAACAGTAGAGGAAAAAGGTGGGAAATTAGAAGCTTCAGTAGTCTATGAAAACGTCAAAACCGGCGAAGTACCCGTCTTCAAGAATGCGTACAAAGCCTTACCGGGAAGTGTCCAATTAGAAGCGAAGAAAGAATTGACAGGTCGTCCATTGAAAGCCGACGAATTCAGCTTCACCCTGAAAGGCGATAATGTCGATGAAACGAAGAAAAATGATGCTGCAGGAAAAGTCTTGTTCGATCAGATTGATTATGACAAAGCTGGAACGTATGAGTACACAATTTCGGAGGCAATCCCTTCTGATAAAGAAGTAGGAATCACTTACGATGACACAAAATACAAAGTAACAGTAACAGTAGAGGAAAAAGGCGGAAAATTAGAAGCCACGGTAGTCTACGAAAACGTCAAAACCGGCGAAGTACCCGTCTTCAAGAATGCGTACAAAGCCTTACCGGGAAGTGTCCAATTAGAAGCGAAGAAAGAATTAAGTGGTCGACCATTGAAGGCCGATGAGTTTAGCTTTACCCTGAAAGGCGATAATGTCGACGAAACGAAGAAAAATGATGCCGACGGTAAAGTCTTGTTCGATCAAATCGCCTATGACAAAGCTGGAACGTACGAGTATACAATCTCGGAGGCACTTCCTTCTGATAAAGAAACCGGAATCACTTACGACGATACAAAGTACAAAGTAACCGTAACAGTAGAAGAAAAAGGTGGAAAATTAGAAGCCTCAGTAGTCTACGAAAATGTCAAAACCGGCGAAGTACCCGTCTTCAAGAATGCGTACAAAGCCTTACCGGGAAGTGTCCAATTAGAAGCGAAGAAAGAATTGACAGGTCGTCCATTGAAAGCCGACGAATTCAGCTTCACCCTGAAAGGCGATAATGTCGATGAAACGAAGAAAAATGATGCTGCAGGAAAAGTCTTGTTCGATCAGATTGATTATGACAAAGCTGGAACGTATGAGTACACAATTTCGGAGGCAATCCCTTCTGATAAAGAAGTAGGAATCACTTACGATGACACAAAATACAAAGTAACAGTAACAGTAGAGGAAAAAGGTGGAAAATTAGAAGCCACGGTAGTCTACGAAAACGTCAAAACCGGCGAAGTACCCGTCTTCAAGAACACGTATAAAGCCTTGCCAGGAAGTGTTCAATTAGAGGCGAAGAAAGAATTAAGTGGTCGTCCATTGAAAGCCGACGAATTCAGCTTCACCCTGAAAGGCGATAATGTCGACGAAACGAAGAAAAATGATGCCGCAGGAAAAGTATCATTTGATCAGATTGATTATGACAAAGCTGGAACGTATGAGTACACAATTTCGGAGGCAATCCCTTCTGATAAAGAAGTAGGAATCACTTACGATGACACAAAATACAAAGTAACAGTAACAGTAGAGGAAAAAGGCGGAAAATTAGAAGCCACGGTAGTCTACGAAAACGTCAAAACCGGCGAAGTACCCGTCTTCAAGAACACGTATAAAGCCTTGCCAGGAAGTGTTCAATTAGAAGCGAAGAAAGAACTAAGTGGTCGTCCATTGAAAGCCGACGAATTCAGCTTCACACTAAAGGGTGATGGCGGAGTTGATGAAACGAAGAAAAATGATGCTGCAGGAAAAGTCTTGTTCGATCAGATTGATTATGACAAAGCTGGAACGTATGAGTATACGATTTCTGAAGCAATTCCTTCTGATAAAGAAACCGGAATCACTTACGACGATACGAAGTACAAAGTCACCGTAACAGTAGAAGAAAAAGGTGGAAAATTAGAAGCCTCAGTAGTCTACGAAAATGTCAAAACCGGCGAAGTACCTGTCTTCAAAAATGCATATAAAGCCTTGCCAACAAGTATTGAACTAGCAGCGGAGAAGGAATTGAGCGGTCGTTCATTGAAGGCCGACGAATTCAGCTTCACACTAAAAGGTGATGGCGGAGTTGATCAAACGAAGAAAAACGATGCCGCAGGAAAAGTATCATTTGATAAGATTGATTACGACAAAGTTGGAACGTACGAGTACACAATCTCCGAAGCAATCCCAACAGACAAAGAAACGGGTATAACCTACGACGACACACACTATAAAGTAGTTGTGACAGTGGAAGAAAAAGACGGGCAGCTAGAAGCTTCAGCAGTTTACGAGAATGTTACTGTGGGTGAAGTCCCAACCTTCAAGAATTTGTATACACCAGAAAAGGAAGTTCCAACTGGTGAGATATTATTGAAGAAAATTGATAGTAAAACGGGGAAAACATTGGCTGATGCTGAGTTCAAAATAGTTGATGATAAAGGACAGCCAGTATCTGGAAAAGAAAACATCGTTACTGGTGAAGATGGGTCAATAATTATCAAAGGATTAGCTGATGGCAACTATCAATTGATTGAAACGAAAGCACCAAAAGGATACCAGATAGATGAAACACCAATTAAATTCTCTGTTGAAAATAGTCAGCCAAGTAAAAAAGAGATCAATCAGAAAAATGATCCTATCAGCTTGCCAGAGACGGGCAATTCTAGCACTACTAAAACCAATGCACAAACGACGTACACGAATGGTTCAACAGCGACAAAACGATTGCCAGCAACAGGAAGTGTTCAAAGTAAAGGTTTAGTTGTTTTAGGACTCTTCTTCTTAGCCATGATCGTCTTAGTTGTATTTGGAAAACGAAAAAAAGTTTAGTTTTTAACTAGCAGGAAAGAGGTGGACAATGAAAACTAACGCAGAATCGAATTGGATTTTAGAATTAAATGAAGAGGAGCTTGAATTTGTAAAACTGTTCATTCTTTCTTCTGGCTCTATTAAAAAATTAGCAGCAATTTACTCAGCCAGCTATCCAACGCTTCGAAAACGGTTGGACAAATTGATTCAAAAAGTTCGAATCAGCGAACGTAAAGAGAATGACAAGATTGTTCAATTAATTCAACAACTTGAAAAAGATGGTAAGATTGATCAAGACATTGCGGATACAGTAGTACAAGAATACGGAAAGTCATTAAACTGTTTGATCGCAGAGTAATTAGAAGCTTCGATTCATTTTCTTTTTGAAATGAATCGAAGCTTTTTTGTGGAGTGGAACTTTCTTTCTCGAGGATAGTTAAGGTATGATGGATGTACGTATCTACTGCATTGGAGGCGGCGTAATGTTTGTTCATGAAATGAAACTAGCAGATTCTCCCGAAAAGCTGGAGTATCCTTTTGATGTTTTTGCTATTCAAGAAATTCTACACAGAGGCGGCTTGTCGTTTGAACGACCGGTAACCTTTTTATCCGGAGACAATGGCACTGGAAAATCAACGATTTTGGAAGCGATCGCTGTCGCTTACGGGATTAATCCAGAAGGGGGCAGTCAAAATTTTAATTTCCATACAGTAGATAGCCATTCCAAACTGCATGATTTTGTTCGTTTAGTCAGAAAAGGAAATCTTCCTAAAACTAAATTTTTCTTGCGTTCAGAAACCTACTATAATTTCGCTTCCGAGCTGGAGTACATGTCGGAGGATGACGGCGAATTAGCATTTGCTTCTTATGGCGAGCGCTCGCTGCACACGCGTTCTCACGGAGAGGGACTATTATCGATTATCGAAAACCGATTTGGTAAAGAAGGCTTTTATTTGTTAGATGAGCCGGAAGCAGGTCTGGCAACCAGCCGACAATATACATTGTTACAGGAAATTCATCGTTTGGTACAGACCGGAAGCCAATTGATCATTGCGACTCATTCGCCAATATTGATGGCCTATCCTGAAGCGATGATCTATCAATTTTCTGAAGCTGGGTTGGAAAATCTGTCTTTGGAAGAAACGCTCGCGTATAAAGAAACAAAACTCTTCTATGATGATCCAAAGCGTATGCTGCACTATCTTCTGAAATGAGCAAAGGGTTTCTTTTTCTCGTTAGGAGGTTCAGTGCTAGAATAGTGTTAGCTAGGATTTAAGGGGATGAGAAACGTGAGCTTTTTGAAAAAATACGGCTTTCATTTTTTATTGGCGGGTGTCATCGGTGATTTTTTGACACCTTATGTATTAGGCATTTTTTATCCAAAACTCAATCAGATGACAGCAGTGATGAGTTTATTTGGGGATGTTGACAGCCCGGTCTGCGGGGCATTTTTGATTTGGTCGGTGGTTGCCGGTTGTCTTTATACATTATCGTTACCCGCGATTTACCAGACTTTTAAAGAAACTTCTCGGCCGTTGGCTGGTTTGACGGCTTTAGCTATTGGGACATATGGGGTTGGCGATTGCATTTTCACCGGCGTGTTTAGCGTAGATTCTGCGGATGCACAGTGGAATTTTTCAACATGGGTACATAATATCGGGTCTGGAATTGGATACGCGGGATTTTTACTTTTCCCATTGTTCCTATATTTCATTTATAAGAAGCAAAAGGATCATCAGATGTCCCGACGTTATTTAACGCTATTGGTGCTAAGTTTGATGGTGGCTGCAATTTATGGTTTGGCTCGTATTCCGCAATTGAATCAATTTCCTATTTTTAAACAATTAGGGTTTTGGCAGAGACTCAGCTTTATTTTCAATTATTTACCGATTGTTTATCTTGCTGTTGGGAGACTGCAGAAAAGAACTCTCTAAAGCTAAACATGGATAAGAAAGAACGTTCATTCACTTGAATGAGTGTTCTTTTTTATTGCATAAAAGTTCCTTACCTGAACGATAAATGACAAGCAGGAATAGACGGCGTGAAGAAACAATGGTATATTACCCTTGTTCTATCAAAATTTGTGATTTTTGTCACATGTTTACGATTGATGAATCAAATAGTTTTAATGAATAAACTAAAACGATTGAGAAAGGACCAAGATAATGAGTCAGACATTAACCAAATTGATGACAGACGATATTACTACATTGTTTGTTACAGATGGAGAGGGAAATATTCTATTAGCTAATGATTTTACTGCCATGACTTTGGGAATTTCTTTAAATGAATTATTGAATTCAAACGTTTATGATTTAGTTGCCAGTGAGATCTATGATACTTCTGCAACGATCGAAGCATTAAAATCGGGGAAAAACTCTGAAGTAACTCTGACTACACAAGCAGGTTATCATATCAAATCAAAATCGACTCCGATTTTTTATCCAGATGGTACGCTGCATTTAGTGGTCACCAAATCGGAGCCGTTGACACAAGCGGAATTTGAGGAATTATCAGTCGATGATAATGGACAGTCAACTAAAGCAGAAGAGCAGAATGAAAGAGTGTCCTCAGTTATTGCGGAAAGTAATGAAATGAAAAAAATTATTCGCGTTTGTAGACAAGTCGCCTCTTACAACAGCCGGATACTGCTTTTAGGAGAGTCTGGTGTAGGAAAAGAAGTGATCGCAAACTTTGTTCATCGCCATAGTCAGATGGCGGATAATAAATTTGTCGCTGTAAACTGTGCAGCGATCCCTGAAAGTCTTTTTGAATCAGAATTTTTTGGATACGAAAAGGGGACTTTTACCGGTGCCGAAAAAAGTAAACCTGGGCTGATTGAAACAGCGGATGGCGGAACGTTATTTTTGGACGAAATTTCGGAGATGCCGTTAGGGCTGCAGGCGAAGCTATTACGTGTTCTTGAGACGATGAAAGTCCGACGTGTTGGCGGTGTAAATGAGATGCCGGTGGCTTTTAGATTGATCTCTGCTTCCAACCAAAATATGCTTGAGCTGGTGGAGCAGGGGAAATTCCGTCGTGATTTATATTATCGGATCAACGCGATTCCGGTCACAATTCCCCCACTCAGAAAAAGAAAAAAGGATATTTTAGCGTTAGCCAATCATTTTTTAGACTCTTTCAATCAAAAGTATGAGGCGGATGTGACCTTATCAAAACAACATCTCCGACATTTGATGTCGTCTCAATGGTTGGGGAATGCAAGAGAATTGAAGAACTATATCGAATATGTGGTCGTAACTGCGGAGCTTCCGATCCTCTTGCAAGATAGCTCTATTGAAGAGAAGCTTGGCGAGAGTGATGAGCTGCAGGCATTGGCGGAAATCTATGATTATCCGGAGTTTATGGAATATGTCGAGACGATCTATTTTCAACACAAATTGATGAAAAATCAGTGGAATATCAGTAGGACAGCCGAGGTCAGCAATGTCAGCCGCCCGTTTATCTATAAAAAAGTACGGGAACTTGATTTGGAAAAAAATGATACAGAATAATAAAAATGGTGGTCAAAGTGTAATTGTTCATTACACTTTGATCATTATTTTTTTGTATTTTACGCGTAAGACTAAGTTTTTCTATTTTGGCACAGCATTTGCTTAATAGAGAAGTAGGAATTAATGTGATTCATTTCACTATATTTGTTGGATTAGCATTAAGATCATATCTCATGTGCTAATGAATAGAGAATGAAGGGAGTAAATGAAAGTGAAAATAATCACCAAAGAAGAAGCTGCGTTGTTGATTGAAGATAACGACACGTTAGCTGTTAGTGGTTTTGAGTTGGCATGTGCAAACGAAGAAGTCGCTTTAGCACTGGAAGAACGATTTATCAAAACAGGAACGCCTAAGCAGTTAACGGTCATGCACTCTAGTTGTTGGGGGGATCGTCAAGAAAAAGGAATGTCACATCTTTCACACAAAGGCTTATTAAAAAGATGGATCGGCGGGATTGTCAAAGCGTCTTCTCCAAAACTTTCTGAGATGATCCAAAATAATGAATGCGAGGCTTACAATTTTCCGCAAGGCGTTCTTGCGCAGTTATATCGTGAGATTGCGGCAAAAAGACCTGGCTTAATCACAAAAATAGGTCTAGAAACCTATATTGATCCGAGGCAAGAGGGGGGGAGAATGAATGAGGCAACTACTGAAGAACTGGTCAGGATTATTGATCTGTTAGATGAAGAATGGATGTTTTATCCAAGTTTTCCTCTGCAAATTGGGCTAGTTCGTGGAACAGTTGCTGATGAAAACGGCAATGTGACTTTGTCCAAGGAAGGCTTGCATATGGAGGTGCTGCCGATTGCCCAAGCCGTTCATAATAGTGGCGGAAAAGTGATTGTTCAAGTCGAACGAGTAGTCAAAAACGGGACATTGCATCCGAAAGATGTGAAAATACCGGGGATTTTAGTGGACTATGTGGTTGTATCGGAGCCAGAAAATCATTTTCAAACGGGAACGACATTATTTGAACCTTCTTTCAGCGGGGATGTGAAGCTGCCGCTTGAAAGTGTGCCGAAACTGGCATTGGATAATCGAAAGGTCATTGCACGCCGTGCGGCAATGGAGCTGAAAAAGGGAACAGTATTGAATTTAGGTGTAGGGATTCCAGTGAACGTTTCTACGATTGCCGCTGAAGAAGCAATTGATGATCAAATCATTCTGACGACAGAAGCTGGAACGATCGGCGGAATTCCAGCTGGATTAAAGGATTTTGGACATGCGTATAATAGCGAAATGATTATTGATCATCATGAGCAATTTGATTTTTATGATGGCGGTGGATTAGATTTATCAGTTCTAGGATTGGCCGAAGTTGACCGGTCTGGCAATGTAAATGTTAGTAAGCTTGGCAATCAAGTCATTGGTTGTGGCGGATTTATCAATATTTCTCAAACAGCCAAGAAATTAATCTTTGCGGGAACCTTTACTGCGGGAGGGCTGAAAACAGAGATAACAGATGGGCGCTTGACGATCGTTGAAGAAGGAACGCATAAAAAATTTGTGAAAGCAGTCAATCAAATTACGTTCAATGGCAGCTACTCTGCTAAAACGAATCAGGAAGTCTTATTTGTGACAGAAAGGGCTGTTTTTAATTTAGTAGATGGCGAACTCATTTTGATTGAGATCGCACCAGGTGTTGATCTGAAAAATGACGTTTTGGATCAGATGGAATTTGACGTTTTAGTATCAGAGGACTTAAAAGAAATGTCGGAAGAGTTGTTTATGCAAAATTGGGGAAAACTAGCTGAAATAATGATGGAGGAAGATCATGGAAAGAACTAAAGGGGTCGAACAGGTTGCTACAAAGGTTAATCGTTGGGTTGTTTTATTTGCATCGGTAGGGATTATTATCTGCCAAGGAGGCATTTATGCTTTTAGCGTATTTTCTTCTCCATTGGCTGCAGCAAATGGCTGGTCTGTTCCAGATGTTGCGTTGGCATTTACGATTGCTGTTGGGATTTCACCGTTACCGATTATTATTGGCGGACGAATTTCAGATAATGGAAAGTCCCGAGAATTGATTTTATTCAGTTCATTATTGTTGGCAGCGTCTTTTGTGCTGGCAGGGTTATCAACACAATTATGGCAATTATATCTAACCTATGGATTGTTGGGCGGTTTTGGATTGAACTTGGGATATATTGCTTGCGTGAATAATTCGCAACGCTTTTTCCCAGATAAACGCGGGTTGTGTTCAGGTATCGTTATTACCGGTATCGGGGCAGGAACGATGATCTTTGCGCCCCTAGGCAGTTGGTTGATTGAACAATTTGGTGTACGGACGACATTCATTCAATTAGGGGCAATCTTTTTAGTTATTTCTTTGATTTGTTCAGCTTTGATTCGCAATGCTCCAATCGAGGATTCAGCCAAAACAACAGAAGACAAAAAAGAGACAACGAGTTCAACGATTGAAGCAGAAGATTTTGATTGGAAAGGAATGATTAAAACGTTGCGCTTCTATCTCGTTGCCATGCTCTATGCAACCGGGTGTTTTTCTGGGCTGGTAATTTCTTCAAACGCCGCAGATATTGGACAAAATATGTTTGGTTTAACACCGATGGTGGCAGCAACTTTTGTCAGTATTTATGCAATGTGCAATTGTTTAGGAAGAGTGCTGTGGGGGGCCTTGTCGGATAAATTGACCCGAATCAATACCTTCATGCTTTTATTTATGTTTATCGCAGTCTCTTTATTGAGTATGATCTTTATAAAGGCTACTGTTGGTTTTGGAATTGGCTTGATTGGTCTGGGACTTTGTGAAGGCGGTGTGGCAGCAATGATGTCTCCGCTAACGATTGAAAATTTTGGTTCGAAAAATCAAGGCGTGAACTATGGGTTCGTTTTCCTAGGTTTTTCCGTAGCCGCGTTTATTGCTCCACGCTTAACGGCCTTTATCGGTGAGAAAAACAGCGGGAATTTCACTTCTGCTTTTATTACAGGCGTAGTAGTTGCGATGATCGGCTTGGTCTTAGCGTTCTCGCTGAAACAAATCAACGCTGGCTTAGCAAACAAGAAAAGTAACGATGCCTAATTTATGGAAAGCACTCAAGAAAGTAATGACTAAAATTCTAGCAATAGCAAAATATGGTCGTCAATTTTAACTAAGCGACGTGTAGGGAGGAAAAAAATGAGATCAATTGTTTTAGATGGTTCAAGTCTGACGTTGGCGGAGGCCTGGATGGTTGCTGAAGGCATGGCCGCCGTCACAATTGCTGATGCAGCGTTGAATCGAGCGGAAAGGTCTTATGAATTATTAATGGCTGGTGCGATTTCTGGAACACCGGTTTATGGGTTAACAGTAGGCGTTGGTTTAAATAAAGATCAAAAATTATTTGATGCGTCAGGGGAACTATCACCAGAAGTTATGGCAGCATCGGAAAGTTTTAACCGTTCAATGCTTCGGTCGCACGCAGCGGGTGTAGGTGAGATGATGCCGGACCATTTAAGTCGTTTGGCAATGGTCATCCGATTAAACACCTTACTTCAAGGACAGGCAGCAGTTCAACCAGCGGTGGTTGAATTGTACAAAGCGTTTTTGAATCTGGGAATCACACCGTTGATTCCCAGTCGCGGCAGTATGGGTGAAGCCGACATCATGCTCGCTAGTCACGTTGGACTTGTGATGATGGGAGAATGGCGGGCTAATTACCAAGGGAAAACAATTAGCGGAGAACAAGCATTACAAAAAACGGGTTTAGAGAAATTGATCCCGATCGGAAAAGATGGACTAGCGATATTATCGACTAATAGTATTTCAACAGCTTATGCATTAGCCGCTGCAAGAAAAGTTCGTCAGACACTTGCCGTCAGTCCATTAGTTTTTGGATTGAGTTTAGAAGGATTGAATGGGAATATTGCACCGATCTTACCCCAACCAATCAAAGTACGTCCGTTTCCATTATTGAAAGAAACTGCGGAAACGATGCGAGAGGCTCTAGCTGGCTCTTACTTATGGCAGTTGAATGCTGAAAGACCGTTACAAGATCCGTTGTCGTATCGAACAACTGTCTACACTTTATCTGAAGCGCAACGAGCATTAGTAGATTTAGAAGAAATGCTGACCATTCAGATCAATAGTTCTGATGACAATCCTAGTATTATTGAAGATGCTGATGAATCGTACAAAGAATTTGATCAGGTCGCTCAATATTTTGTTGAGACTGAGAGAATTTCCGGTGGGATTTTTCCATCAGCCAATTTTGAATCCTTACCAGTTGCATTGGCAATCCAACGGCTTAGTCTGGCTTTAGGGCATATTTCACACAATGTCATTCAACGATGTCTGCGTTTGGAAGAAGAGGAATTCACTGGATTGCCGCGTTTCTTAACCGTACCTGAAAATAAAGGGCATGGATTTGGATCTTTGCATGTTCCAATTGTGGCTTTACATGGAGAAATCATGGCTTTAGTAAATCCTATTTCATTGAATGTTCAACCAGTCGCAGGTGGTGTGGAAGACACTGGAACGAATGCATTGCAGGCAGCGCAACGTTTATTGGAAATCAATGAAAGTATCAATTATATATACGGAGTTGAGCTGATGCATGCGAGCCAGGCGATCGATCTGAGAATGAAAGCATCTGCTTTGCCATTAGGAAAAGCCACAAAGCCGTTCTTTGAAGCGTACCGTGAAATCGTGAGTTTTGTTAAAGAGGATCGGATTTTTACGATCGATATGGAGGCATCAAAATGTTTCTTAGAAAGTTATCAATAGCACTACAAAGAATTTTTACAGAGAAGGGAATAGAACAATGAAAAAAATTACTGAAGTATTAGGTATTCAATATCCCATTTTTCAAGGTGCGATGGCACAAGTTTCTAAGCACCAATTAGCTGCAGCTGTATCAAATGCTGGTGGATTAGGCATTATTGCTGCTGGCGGAATGAGTGAAGCACAATTACGGGAAGAGATTATTAATTGCAAAAAATTAACTGAGAAACCCTTTGCTGTAAATATTATGTTGATGGCCCCGAATGTTCCAGATATGGTGAAGGTGGTCATTGAAGAAGGCGTCAAGATCGTTACCACTGGAGCGGGTACACCGAAAAAATATATGGAAACATTCAAGGCTGCTGGTGTAAAAGTGATTCCGGTTATTCCGAGTGCTAAGTTAGCGAAGAAAATGGAAGCACTTGGTGTAGATGCTGTTGTCGCTGAAGGTTCAGAAGCTGGCGGTCATATAGGTGAATTATCAACGATGGTTTTATTACCTCAAGTGGTCGAAGCTGTAAGTATACCCGTGATCGCTGCTGGCGGAATCGCTAGTGGCAAGGGGATGGCAGCAGCCTATGCATTAGGTGCACAAGGGGTACAAATGGGGACGGCCTTTATGTTGGCGGAAGAATGTCCGATCCCGAAAAACGTGAAAGAATTTATTGCTGATGCTGAAGAAATGGACACGGCAGTGACAGGCAGAAACGGTGGAGCGCCTGTTAGAAGTCTAAAGAATAAAATGATCAATCAATATGTTCAGTGGGAAAAGGAAAATATGCCAAGAGAGCAACTGGAAGAGTTAACAATGGGCTCAGCCAGAAAAGCTGCTGCGGGAGATATCGAAAATGGTTCAGTTATGGCTGGACAAGTTTCCGGGCTGATCAACCAAATAAAACCAGCGGAACAAATTATTGCGGGGATTCTAACTGACGCGGAGCAAACGATCCGAGGATTAAGTTTGGCATAAGGCAGACCGCACTAGTTACGCAATGACATTCCAAATTAGAAAAAGTCAGCGAAGGCGATTGCTTCCGCTGGCTTTTTAGAATTCCTCGCAAAAGAAGCATAGTTTATTTCTCATTTTAAGTAGTAAAAATTTTGTGGTACAGAGTCAGTAACGATGTGACGGAAGAACAATGCAAGCAGCTTGAAACAGGATCAATCACTTTCGATGATTGATCCTGTTTTTGAATTCTTTCCAAATTATGCTAAAATAATTAATGACGACAATTACATTGAAGAGATAAGAGGCGATTTTGGTCCGGCGCACTATACATTCCGCAATTGAAGGATTTTAGTGAAACGTGGAAAAGTATTCTGACATTGAATAAACTGAAAATTTTCGTAAGAAAAGACAGTTTATTTGGTGTGCAGAACTTTTTCATGTTTTTTTGTTGCCTGTTGGATTGTCGTCAGTAAGAAAGAGGACTGTAAAATGATCAATACTATTAAGACGAACGTACCCATCTTTACGCAAAGTAAAGATTCAATTTGGCTGGATGCTCATTTAGCTCCGCAAATGTTAGCCGCACACTTGGATACTGAGTTTGACGGCGCTACAAGAAACGCTGCTTATATCAAACAATCCATGCAGTGGCTGACAGAAAAATGTCCAGTGCAGGATTTTCCTCAGTTGCTAGATCTTGGTTGCGGACCAGGTATCTATACAGAACAGTTTTTTAGCGCGGGCTATCAAGTGAAAGGTATCGACTTTTCAGAATTGAGCATCGCATACGCTGAGGAATCAGCGAAGGAAAAAAACTATGACATTGACTATCAATGTGGAGATTATCTGAACGTTGATTTAGGCCATGAACAATATGATGTGATTGTTCTGATTTATTGTGATCTGGGTGTTTTTTCACCAAAGAAACGTAAGGAAGTGTTTCAAAAGGCTCATCGGGCGTTGAAAAAAGGCGGGCGCTTCATTTTTGATGTGTTCACACCAAAAAAATATGCGGACTTTGAAGCTGCGCACACGTGGCAATTGGATGAGGATAATTTTTGGACGAAAGAAGCTTGTCTGCATTTATCGGCACAGAAAAAATATCCAGAAACAACGACTTATCTGGCTCAACATTATTTACTATATCCTGAAAGCGTCAAAGAATTTTTTATTTGGGAGACAGTTTTTAATAAGGAAGAATTATTAACAGAGTTAAAAGATAGTGATTTTTCAGATAATGAGGTTTATGGGGACATCAGAGGGGCTTCATATACCGCTGATTCAGAAACACTTTGTTTTATTGCCGAAAAATAGAAAGACAAGGAGTTGTGACAAAAGTCTTGTCACAACTCCTTGTTCTGAACAAACGGTTCTCCAGAAGTAGCTTCTGGAGTAACCTCTTGTTTATTAATGCTGGAGCACGAATAGAGTAAACATAAATGTCGCAAGGTCGTAAAAATAATGGATCGCAAAGCTAGTAAGGATAGAATTCGATTTTTCATAACTCTTGTTAAACCAAAAACGAGCAGTCCCTTGAAGTGCAAGGATCTGAAGGATCGTTATTAAGACTGAACCATTGAAATAGGTTGAATAATGAATCAGACCAAAAATAATACTGACAAGAATGTTTGCTAGTAAGGGAGAGAATTTCAGTTTGAATAAATCATAAAAATAAATACTAAAAAGTTCTTCACCAATTAAGGCAAAGGGCATGATTAAAAAGAAAAACCAAAGAGGATTGTTGGCAGCTGCGTTGCCTTTTTGCTTGTGAGTAATCAAAACGATAGCAACCCCAAGGATGAATGCAAAAAGCACTGTCAGTAAAAAGTACTTGATAAAGTTTTTCCAAAAATGCTTAGGCTTTTGAAAAAGAGCTTTATACCCATCAAAGCCAAAAACTAGTGAATAGGCCAGTGTTCCAAAAATCAATAACGAAAAGTATCCAAGATAAGGTATCGGAATAAAGAAATTCACATGACTAACAAGGTAAAACCCTAGTACTAGTAAAAGAGTAGCCAATAATATACGTGAGTAAGATGCTTGCTTATTCATTTTTTCCTCCTAGTAAGTGACGTTTATTTATTTTGAACAAACATAGTGCAATAATCGAGAGTACCATTCCTAGGACTGTCAAACAGCGATTTTGAAACGTTGAAGAACCAGTCTTAGGCAGCATTTTTTTGTCAGAAAAGACAGGGGCTGCTGTTTTTTGAGCAACATTCTTTTCAGAATGAGTAACAGAGGGACTCTGCGACTGTACAGTTGTCTCAGCGGGAATGTTTGATTTTGAGATAACCGTTGATTCTTTTTGAGGCTCAGCTGTTGTTGCGCTTTTCACGCTATCCGTACTTTGGGTGGTAGATGGCACAGAATCATCTGTTTGTGGTTCTTGTTTTTTTACTAGTTCATGTGACGTCGGTTCTTGACTTGTTGTTTCTATAGTTGTTGTCGAACTTTCCGTTGCGCTAAGAGAACTTTCTACAGAGGAGGTACTGGAGCTTTCTTTTGTATAGGGCTCGGGGGTAACCTCGCCGTTATTACTATACCAATGCATACCATCACGATTAAGTGTCAAGCTCTCATTCCCATTATGTAGGATCAAACGATTGTCGTCACTTATATTGTCTCTTTCATAGATGATTCCATTGACGATATATTCTTGTGAAGTGTCCGTATCGCCGAAAGAACTACGCGGGCATCCAAGTGCAATGAAGAGTGTGAAGACAATAAATAGACCTATTTTGATTTTTTTCATGTTAAAATCCTTTCCTGCTGTGTTGCTGTTTTGATACTTGATAGTTTTATCACAGCTAAATGGATTTTTTTGTTTTGGTCTTAAATACTGGACCGCAAATTTATAGAAGTGATTCTAATTCTTTAGCCAACGTTGCATGATCCAGATCGTAAAGAATGTCTAAGACTTGATCGATTTCATTTTGGCCATTCAAATCTCCGCGCTTTATCAGCAGCACGCCTCTAAAAAATTTAGCGCATAAGCGTTGGAAAAATACTTTATAATCGTGACTCAAAAGAAACAATTGTTCAATCAATACTTCCGCATAATCTAACAAATTTTCATCTAGCGTTTCACGAATCAGATTGACCAATAGACTACAGAAAATTTCTATTCCGCGGTCATAATTCCTGTAGCGCTCTAATGATTTTGACAGTTGTTTAAAGAAAATCAATTGTTTTTCTCCGTCAATAAACTCCAAGGTATTGGCGAATAATTGAATCTCTTGCAATGTCCAGGTTTGTAAATTTGTTAAGTACTGAATGATGGTTGCTTTATCTTCTGGCAATACGACGTCGGTGGTATATTTCCCTGTTTTCTTTGTTGCCTCAATAATGCGAATCCGTGACCGAACTTCTGCAATATGAACAGTTGCAATTTTTCCTTGTTGCTCCTTTAGTTCAGCTAGCAGCTGGTAGAGTGCGGGAAGATCGTGGTTGTTACTGTAATTCGAGTAACGGAAAATATAATCAGCCTGCTCATCTAAATGGTAATCTTGGCAAATATAGAGAAATTCATCCATATCGAGGGAGAGGCGTTCTAAAATCTCCAATAATAAGGTTACTGAAATATTATGATTGCCTTTTTCGAATTCAATTGCATACGATTTTGAAACGATGCCAAGATATAACTCTTTTTGAGTTAGTCCTTTGCTGAGTCGAATACTGCGAACCACTTCGCCATGAAACATAATTTTCCAACTTTCAAATTTTATTGCAGTCATCATAGCACAATTTCCTTAAAAACGGTTTTTTCATGCGCCAAGATTCTTGCTATAATAATAAAAAATGAGGTGGAAAAATGAAAACAATTGGACTATTAGGCGGAATGAGTTGGGAAAGTACGGTGACCTATTATACGCGGATCAACCAGTTAATGAATCAAAAATTAGGCGGTCTGCATTCAGCAAAAATTAAATTGGCGAGTGTTGATTTTGAAGAAATTGAAAAATGCCAAGCAGCGAATGAATGGGAGCGAAGCGGTGAGCTTCTAGGAAGAGAAGCGCAACGGTTGGAACAAGCGGGGGCAGACTTTTTATTGATCTGTACAAATACGATGCATAAAGTGGCACCGCAGATCGCAGCGTATTTATCGATCCCAATCCTGCATATCGCCGACGCGACGATTGCTGAATTACAGACTAAGAAAATCAAAAAGGTCGCACTATTAGGAACTAAATATACGATGACACAAGATTTCTATAAACAAAAAATCATCGACAGCGGAATCAATGTGTGGATTCCAAATGAAACGGATATCGATATCGTGAATCAGATTATATTTGATGAATTATGCCATGGTAAAATTTTGGCAGAATCAAAAGAACTATTCATCTCTGTGATCAATCAAGCGCACGAAGTAGGCGCGGAGGGTGTCATTTTGGGCTGCACGGAAATTGGATTATTGATCCAGCAAGCGGATATAACAATTCCAGTATTTGACACGACCGAGATTCATTCCAAAAAAGCTGTCGAGCAAGCTCTAGCAGAATAAGTGAGGTTCTTCAATGAAGACAATTCTTTTTGCACCAGCTACCTTCAATTTGGCGGAAACGACGCGTATGATCGAGATCGCAAAGGGTCTACGGCAGGAGTATCATTGTGTTTTCTGCGGATTTTCCAAGACCTATCTTTCTTTGATCAAAGAAGAGAAGTTTGAGGTTTCTTTGCTTAGCCCTAAACTGACACCACAGCAAGAAACGGCGATCATGAAATTTGACCAGGGGAAAAGCTTAAAAAATCCATTTACTGCCGAATTGGTGAGTGCACGTGTCGCGAGTGAGCTGGCATTGATCGAAAAGCTGGCTCCTCATGTGATTGTGACTGGCAGTAATGTAACGATTTTCTTATCTGCCCGCATCGCTAAAATTCCTTTGGTTTATGTTAAACCAGTGGCGATGTCGCGGCCGCATATCACTAATGAGGCGGCCTGCGTGCTTCCTAGTCAGCTGGATAAAGTCTATCTTCCAAACAGAGGGCTTTGGAAAATCATTCTTAAAGTATCGAAGCGTTTGACTTGGAAACCAGGAGCATTCAAAAAGGTCGCGGGAAATTATCAATTGGAGCTGCCGAAATATACATTGGATATGTTGGATGGCGACTTGAATTTGATCACTACTCATCCTGTGTTTACCAGAGAGTTGACGTTTCCCAACAACTATCAATCTGTCGGTCCGATTTTCGCTCAACTTCCTTATGAGATTCCAGAAGAAGTACTTCAGGTAATCAATAAGGCCCGCAAAAGAAAAAGATTGGTAGTCTATTTTGCTATGGGCAGCTCAGGAAATCGTTCGTTAATCGAAAAGGTATTGAGCTATTTTGAACAGACCGATATCGAAGTCATTGCACCGATTAAAAATTACCTAAAAGAAACGAAAGTAACAAGCAATGTTCATGTGTTTGATTGGCTGCCAGCTTTAGAGGTATCTCAACTGGTGGATTTTTCTGTCATTCACGGCGGTGAAGGAACTGTGCAAACGGCGTGCGCCTCTGGGAAACCATTTATTGGGATCGGTCTGCAATATGAACAAGAAGTGAATGTCGCTTATTGCGAAAAATTCGGCAACGCCATTGCATTGAGTCCGAGAAAAGTTTCTGATCAACGATTGGTTGAGGGAATCGAGAAACTTCAAACACCTGCGTTTCGTGAAAAGGCAGAAGAGATGAGAGCCTTGATGAAAGAAATAAATGGCGCAGAGCAAGCGGCTGAAATTATTCGAAGAGAGTATCTTGATTCGAACACTTGACCATCCAGCAATTGGAAGCCTTAGACTAAAGGGGGAAAACAGAAAAAGAATGGAGACAGAGAGATGTTAAGTATCAGTCAGTCATTTCGTGTGAGTTCTATCACGCCGAAGTCATTGCGCGACTAACATGAGCTTGATCTGTTGAAACCGGAGGTCGTTAATCCAGAGATTAGGTACTGTGATGAAATTATTGAGGCAGTTTTTGAGGTTTCTTTGCTGAATCCGAGTGAGGCTACCCAGATATAAATGAGATAGAGATATATTTCCCACTAAAAGCTAAATAATAATAAAAGACATCCAGCTTTTGATTTTTTTCAAGCTGGATGTCTTTTATTATTAATTTCGTTTTCGCATGAAGAGACCAGCGATCAGTCCTATGCCGCCACAAGCAAGAAGTGTGATGATCGTGATGAAACTCATTTCGATCACGTTATATACATTTGTTTGGTTTGCGATCGTATTGGTGATGAGAACGGTTGGAATCGCTAGCAATGAAGCAATCCCCAAACAGGAGCCCATATTCCAATGCAAAAGTTTCCGAATCCCAATGTTGACCCAAAAATAAGCAATCCATGTTAAAGCAATTGGTAAGCCTATCGGAAATAACCAATAAACAGGAGCATCTACGAAGTAATCATTGACTGTGCGTTCAATCACCATAAAAAATGGGATAATCAGAATTGTAAAAACGGAAATTGAATGAATCACCCGCGCTTTTTTGCTGAATAATAGTGCGTCCAAAAGCATCCCGCCAAAAATCAATCCGCTGCCGACAATTCGAAACCACGTAAACCCATGATCAATAGCAAAATTGGTAACCCCTGTAACCGCAAATGCTAAAAAGAATAAAATCCAAAAGAATTTTCTGCCAACATTTATTTTTTTATCTAACCCACTCATTTTTTTTCCTCCTTTTGACCTTTTCTAAAGTATAACAGTATTTATTTTTTCTTAAAATCAGACCTACGCCTCATTTTTGCTACAACTAGAAAATCGTTTGTTTGCCAAATGTAGTACGAGCGTATTATTATAGAGAAATAAACAAACGGAATCTTATTAATGACAAAAATGGTTATTATTGCTATGGAACAAAGACGGAATAACGTGTATAATTATTAATGTTGGAAACGCTTTTTTAAAGATGTTGTTAATTCAATAAAATACTGATGATTATGTTGTCAAAGGGTGAAGTGAAATTTTTGTTTTCTTGAAATAAAGTGGAGGTGTGTTAAAAGAGTTTTCTGATATTCGTTATGTTGGTATAAGGAGTAGACAATTTAGGAGGAAATGAGAATGAAAAAGTTTTTATCGAGTGTTTTTGTTGCAGCAGCCTTATTTGTTGGTGGAGCGCTATTTGTTAATGCTGCAGATGCCGACGCAGCTACATTGCTGAGAGTTTACAATCCAAACTCTGGCGAGCATCATTACACGGCGAATACGAATGAACGGAATCATTTAGTAAAAGTAGGTTGGCGTAATGAGGGGAATGCTTGGAACACGCCTGCATCAGGTGCAGGTGTCTATCGTTTATACAATCCCAACAATGGCGGTGATCATCATTATACAATCAACGCGAATGAAAAAAATCATTTAGTAAAAGTGGGTTGGCGTTATGAAGGTGTTGCTTGGCAATCGGGCGGCTCTGTTCCTGTTTATCGGCTATACAATCCTAATGCTAAGACTGGAACGCATCACTATACATTGAATGCTAATGAAAAAAATCATCTAGTCAAGGTTGGCTGGCGTTACGAAGGTGTCGGTTTCTATGCTACAGGCGGAGGCCAGTCGGGGAGCAGCAGCTCAAATCAGGGAGTAACTCCTAAAAAAGTAGATGTGAATATCACAGGGGCTGGCGGTGCTGAGCAAAATGTTTCAGGATCTTATCGCTTATTGTATTCAAACAAAGCGTTTGATCAAGCGAGCCTAAGCGGAAATGCAACGGTTGATTTTTCAGCCGACGTTGCCATGTCAGGAACTAAAAGCGACTATGAAATGCAATTCGTCATCGCGGGAAATGGGCAAGCAAGCGGTCAAGTCGGGGTAGGTCTGCATTATCAAGCTGGATCAGATGCCAATTTCGCGCAAGGGAGAATTAACACGACGAATATCAATTTTCCTGCGAACGCGGGAGTTACTGGTCAACAGTATTATTCTGTTAACACAAATGCACCGCGAATCGCTAATGGACAATCGGTAAATCTTCGCGTGAAATATTTTGCGTCAGGTTACATGCAAGCTTTTGTTAATAATAGTCTAGTTGGACAATATAAAACAAGCTTAGTACCAGGAGGAAACGCGTATATTCTGCATTTTAATACGAATACACCAATCAAAGTCCGTAATCTAAAGGTCTTAAAAAATGGTGCGGACGTAACGACGAAAGGGAAACCTTCATTCCCAGGTACTTCTTATGATCGTTCGAGCGGTGCGGTTTCAGGCGCATACTAAAACAAATTTAAACGAAAAAAGCCCAGCAATTCTGATTCTATATCAGTTTTGCTGGGCTTTTGTTTTAGTTTATCGTTTCAGGGTCTGTTTCAGTTTGAGCCATTTTGGCTGTCACATGTTCATCAATACGCAGGAACGGCAGATAAATGAAGACACTCACTGCGATAATGATGATTTGCAGTACCGCGGCGCGCCAATCGCCTCCAGTCGCTAAAAATCCTGAGATGACCGGTGGTGTGGTCCACGGTATTTGAACTACGACATGGTTGATCAATCCCGCGGCTGTCGCAAAATAGGCGGTTACTAATGAGAAGATCGGAGCTAAAACGAAAGGAATAATCAAGCTTAGATTAAACACGATCGGCAAGCCAAAGATGATCGGTTCACTGATATTAAACAGAGCGGGTGTAACAGATAATTTAGCAAAGTCTTTGTAATCTTTCCGACGACTGAAAACGAAAATCGCGATCAACAAGGCGATTGTATTTCCGGAGCCGCCCATTACAGCGAATGTATCCTTGAAAGCCATATTAATGATATGTGGAATTTGCTCATGATTGGCATAAGCTGCCATATTTTCCTGCATGTTTTGTAACAAAAACGGATCAAGTAATGAGCCAGAGATCACGGCTTGATGGATACCGAAGCCAAAGAACAAATTGGCGATTGATGTGATCAAGACAAAACCTGGCAAACCAGTTGTTACATGACTTAATGGTCCAGTGATCGCCTTAGTGATCAAGCCGTTCACATCCATATTGAAGAGTTGATTTACGCCAAATGAAAGAATCGCAAATAGTGTAACGGTAATCATAATCGGGATCAACACGTTGAATGATTTCAATACAGCTGGCGGGATATTTCCTGATAGTTTGATCTGTAATTTTTCATTTGTAGATAATTTAATAAACAATTCAGTTGCTAAGAGACCTACGAAAATGCCGACAAACATCCCCGAAGCACCAGTATGTGAACCCGGAATGACTCCTGTAACTTCGATGGCTTTCTTTGCATTTTCCGGTGTGAACATTGTTTTCATCGGTGTTAATACGATGAAAGTTGAGATTGAAACTAAAACCGCTGCAATATGATTCGTATAATTTCTGCTGACACACATATGATAAGAGACTGCAGCGACTACTAATAGTGTAGTAATACTCAATGTTCCGTTAGCGATTGACATCCCGATTTCTTGTATCTTCATTAAAGTTGCGGGATTTACGATTTTTCCCATGAATCCAGTAGGTTCTAAGATAACGTAATTGATTAGGGTAACAAATCCTGCCAGCATCATGAAGGGCATAAAAGTGGCAAACGCGTCGCGCAACGTCCGCATATGGATTTGATTGCCTAGCTTCGTCGCGATAATCCCAAAGCGTTCAAAAAGCTGTTCCTTCTTATTTGTTTTTTCCACGATAGATTCTCCTTAATTTTTATTCTGTGTAAGCACTTTCCTTGGTTACATAATAAAACGAATCTAGAATAAAGTAAATACTTTTTTTAAAAAATATATATCTTTATTCAAGAAGACAAAAAAAGAGCTGAATTTATCAGCTCTCACACTTAATTTTCGACAAAAACAGCTTCAAAAATAAAGTCTTGATACAGATGTCGTGTAATGGAATACTCAAAAGGAGTACCGTTTGCTAAAGAAACACTCTTTTCAATCTCAATCATAAAATCGCCAGCCTCGATACCTAGTATTTTAGCGTCAAACTCTGTTGCCAATACCCCTTTCATCCATACATGGGAGGCATTGATCTCTAGGTGCAGCTCTTCGCGAATATAGGAATACACTGATTTTTTCAGATGCTTTGGCTCCAATCCGGGAATGATGGATAGGGGCATGAAGGTCTGTTCCAATGAATAGGGCTGCTGATCGACAAATCGACTGCGGACGATATTGTAGATATATTCCTTTTCGTTCAACTGCAGCTTCTCAGCAACTTTTTTTGAAGGCAGTTCGATCGAAAATGTGTGAATTTCAGAATCAACATGATCTTCGCCAACAACGCTCATCAGCCCTTCACTAGGACCAAACACTTTTGAATTGTCGATCGGTTTGCGTAGAACCTCTGTACCAAAACCGCTCCGGCTATGAAGCACCCCTTCGGAAACCAACATATCCAACCCTTTTTTAACAGTCAGCTTACTGGTGTTATAGTGTTTGGCTAATTCAGGACCCGTAGGCAGCTTTTCTCCGATAGCGTAAGTACCGTCCTCAACTTTTCTTTTTACATCTAAATACACTTCCATGTATTTTGCATTTTTTCTCATTGCTACCTCCTTGGTCAACCGATTAAAGATATAAATAATTATATACTTTTACCATGGATTATCAATGCCTTTTTGGCTAAAAGAATAAATATCTATAAAAAGTATATATTTTTAAAATAAAAACTATTTCATTTTTAAGGGAGCGGTGTTATGATGAAATGGCATTCAGGCAAGCGTTCAATTTTTCGCAGCTTTTAATACGTGAAATTTTGTGAGGCTTAGATGGATTTAACATTCAAGCAGTTAGATAAATGACATCAGCCTTGAAGATAAACGATTTTTAGTTTGGAAAAGGGGGATACAATGAATAAGCAGCAAGTAACATTTCCAAAGGATTTTTGGTGGGGCTCCGCTTGGTCAGCTGAGCAAGCAGAAGGTCGCGGGGAAACAGGAAAAGCAGAGACTGTATGGGAACGCTGGTATAAAGAACAGCCTTACCGTTTTTATCAAGGAATCAGCTCGGAAACGACGACTGATCATATCCATCGGTATAAGGAAGATGTACAGTTAATGAAGGAGACAGGTCATAATTCTTTTCGAGTGTCAATCTCATGGGCACGGATGTTTCCGACGGATGGAATAGGCGAAGTCAATCCAAAGACGATCGCGTTTTATCGCGATTTATTTACTGAGATGAACAAAAATGGTATTAAGGTGTTCGCTAATTTGTATCATTTTGATATGCCGGCAGTTCTACAGGATAAGGGCGGTTGGGAGTCGCGAGAAGTTGTTGACGCTTATGTGAACTTCGCGGATGCTTGTTTCAAGGAATTTGGTGATCTGGTTTATCACTGGTTCACTTTCAATGAACCGTTAGGACCAATTTTGGGTTCGTATTTAGAAGATTTTCACTATCCTAATAATATTGACTTTAAGCGTGGCGCACAGGCAGCTCATTTTACGATCTTGGCTCATGCGAAGGCGATCGCGGCTCATAAGAACTATCAGTTGGATAGTAAAATCGGTGTAATCTTAAATTTGAGTCCGACGTTTCCCCGAAGTCAAAATCCAGCAGATGTGAAGGCAGCAGAAATTGCTGATTTGTTTTATGTTCGTAGTTTCTTAGATCCAATGGTTAAAGGGGAATATCCAGAAAAATTAGTGGCGCTTTTACGGGAGTATGACCAGCTACCAGAAGATTATAAGGAAGAAGATTTAGCTTGGATCAAAGAAAATACAGCCCAACTATTGGGCTTGAACTATTATGAGCCACGTCGTGTGAAGGCGCGGCTGACAGCGATCAATCAAGATGGTCCATTTTTACCGGATTGGTTCTTTGAAAACCATGTGATGCCGGGTCGACGAATGAACGAATATCGTGGCTGGGAGATCTATGAGAAAGGTATCCATGATCTATGTATGGATATTAAAGAAAATTATGGAAACATTGAATCTTTTATTTCTGAGAATGGCATGGGTGTAGCCGACGAAGAACGATTTATGGATAAAACGGGTCAAGTCATCGATCATTATCGTATCGAATATATCCAAGATCACTTAGCGTATCTTTGGAAAGCGATCAATGACGGCTGCAATATCAAAGGCTATCATCTATGGACCTTCATCGATTGCTGGTCATGGATCAATTCCTATAAGAACCGCTATGGTCTAGTTTCGCTGGATCTGGCGACGCAAAAACGCACGATCAAAAAAAGCGGTGAATTCTACAAACAGCTTAGCGATCAAAATGGCTTTGAATACGATATTGATCGGCTGGTATAAATGGAAAAGAGGTTGTGACCATGTGTCCCAGCCTCTTTCCTATCTTACTATATTCCAAAACAGAAAATAGAGGGGAGAATCATCCATCACTGATTCTCCCCTCTAATTTTAGTATGTTTCTATTTTCGATTTAAATGGATATCCAGAGAAAACTTACTTTTATTGCTGATAAAGTAGGATTTTGAAAACTCGAAGGCACTGCCTTTTTGATCATAAGCCACTTGTTCAATTACTAAAACCGGAGAACCATTTTCGATTTCTAAAGAATCACTAATCTCTTGGCTAGCTTGATCAGCATAAATTATTCGTCGTGCGTCTGTCAGCTGCAACTTGGCTATATGACCAAGATAATCATATACAGAACCTTGTAAAATTTCCTCATTCAAAGGAGCTACTTGAGTAGGCATGACAACATGCTCTAAACTATAAATTTGTTCATTAATAGAGCGTACACGCTTGAATTGATAGACAGGGTCGCTTGAAGTGATACCCAAATGATGCTGCTCTTCTTTTTCTGGCAAACGAGCATCAAAGGATAAGATTTTACTTGAAATTTTTTGATCACGGTGAGAATAGGTTACACCAACCGGCAAGTCTAATGGCAATAATTCACTATCCCTATTTTCAATTTGTGGACGAATAAAGGTTCCTGATCCCTGCTTACTAAAGATCAACCCATCATTTTCTAATAAATTTAATGCTTTTTTTAGAGTAATTCGTGAAACATCATATTTCTCTGAAAAAAATTCTTGTGTAGGAAGTAAAGTCCCCGCACGATAATGATTTGTTAAAATATCACGTTTAATATCCGAATAAATTTCTCGGTATTTATACAACTTGTCAACCTCCTTTTTTCGTATTTGTATATACAACTTAACATGATAATATAAATTTGTAAACGTTTATTAAAAATATTGTGTTTACAAATTTTTTCATTTGTATATAATTGGATTCAGAAAACGTTTTCGAATAATTTGATAAGGGAGTATCAATGATGAAATTTGATATGCAAAAACTTCAAGAACCTTTACTTAAGGCATCCGCTTGGGTAGAAGGCAACACCATCTTACAAGCGGTTAAGAACGCTTTTGTTCGAACAATTCCATTTACAGTTGTAGGGTCTTTTTCTAATTTGATCAAAATGCAGTTAGACGCACTTATTAAGAACCAACAGATTGATAATGTTGTTTTAACAAACACCAGTGAATTATTTGGTTATTTAGGAAATGCTACATTAGGAATCGTTGCATTGATCGTTGTCTTTTCGTCTGCATATTCTTATGCAGTGGAATTAAAGCGCAAAGAAAATAATGAGCGATTAAATCCTATTATAGCAACATTATTAGCATTTGCAGCATATTTTGTAATGGTTCCTAAGAATGTGAATTTCTTAGATCCAAAAGCAAAAGTGATCGAGGGCTTTTCAACATCATTCTTCAGTTATGAAGGAATGTTCACCGGATTGATTGTAGGGATGATCTCAGTAGCATTATTCGCTAAATTTACTCGCAGTAAATTTACAATCAAAATGCCGGGAAATGTTCCGCAAAATGTTTTTGACTCCTTCTTTTCGCTGATTCCAATTAGCGAAGTGCTATTGATTTTTGGAGTTATTCGTATTTTGATCGAATCTCTTGGTTACGTTTCGTTGCTGCAAATGATTTCTGATGTTTTGATTAAGCCGCTGCTTTCAGTTGGAACAGGTTTACCGGCAATTCTAATTGTTATTTTGTTGCAACAAATTTTATGGTTTCTTGGTTTACATGGGTTCAATATTGTCTGGGGCGTTGTATCAGCCTTCTGGTTGCCATTGTTCTTAGAAAACGTTGCGAAATTTGCGGAAACACAAAGCTTTGCTGGTATCACGATTTCACCCAATACAATGACCAATGTTTATGCTATGATCGGCGGTTCTGGTGCAACCTTTGGTTTGATCATTGCTATGTTGATTTTTACTAAAAAGGGTGAGAAGGAACGAGAAGTGGCGAAGTTAGCCTTAATTCCTGGTTGTTTTGGAATCAATGAGCCAGTCATTTTCGGATTGCCGATCGTTTTAAATCCATTGATGTTTATTCCTTGGATATTGGTCCCAATCGTTAATGCAGTGATTGCCTATATTGTGACTTCACTTGGCTGGGTAGTTCCACTAGTTGTATTGAATTCTGGAAATGAGCCGATTTTCATTAGTACATGGGTTTTAGGCGCATTCCATATTAGCCCGGTCATATTGACAGCGGTATTGGTTGTGTTGGATGTAGTTCTTTATGCACCATTCGTTGTGTTGAATCAGCGTCATGAAAGAGCGGAACAGCTGATTGAAGAACAAGAAAAAGCTGCGCAATTAGTAGCAGAAAATGCAGGATAGTATCGAAGATCTTTAAGAATTGAGGAATTTTTTGTGATGAAGGATATTTACACGGTAGCTCATACCCACTGGGATTTTGAATGGTATTTTACACGTCAGGAAGCGCGAATTCAATTCATTTTTCACATGGATGAAGTTTTGACAGCGTTGAAAAACAATCAATTAGACTACTATGCATTAGATGGTCAGATGTCGATTTTAGAGGATTATTTAGCGATTTTCCCTGAAAGAGAAGAGGAAATCAAGAATTTTGTGAAGGCGGGACGTCTATTTGTAGGTCCCTGGTTTACACAAATTGATGAGATGACAACTTCTGGTGAGTCGACAGTTCGCAATTTACGGATTGGTATTCAAGAAGCGGAGAATTTAGGAAATTGTATGCGGATCGGCTATTTACCAGATTCCTTCGGTCAAAGCCAAGATATGCCGAAAATCTTGAATGGTTTTGGAATTGATCAAGCATTGTTTTGGCGAGGAATGCCCAAAGAGGCTGAGACACGTTATTTCTATTGGACTAGCAATGATGGGTCAAAAGTTTTAACCGCAAACATAAAAAACGGGTACTATGCGGGAGTCGACCTGATTGGACAAGATAATTTTGACGGGTTATTTGAACGGATTTCAACAGAAACTAAAAGCAATGCTCACTTATTACCAGTAGGTGGTGACCAGCGTGCGGTGGACTTCAATTTGAAAGAACGGATCGCTAAAGCAAATGCTAATGTTTCAACGGATGTTCAATTTATCGAAGGCAGCTATCCGGAATTTTTCAACGCTTTGGAAAAAGAAGCAGGAGCTTTCAGTGAATTTTCTGGCGAATTTATTGATCCATCTGATTCTAAGATTCACAGAGGGATTTACTCTTCACGTTATGATCTAAAGCGAATCTACGATCAGCTGGAACGAGTGCTTACGTATCAATTGGAACCCATGTCGGCTTTGGCAAATAACTATGGAATCACAGCAAAGCAGGGATTGATGAACAGTCTTTGGAAAACTGTGGCACGCGGGCAGGCACATGACAGCGCGGGCGGGTGTAATAGTGATGAAACGAATCAAGATATTCTGATGCGGGGAATCAACGCACTGCAAGAAGCACAATCTTGTGTAGATTACTTACTGAGAAAATTGAGTATTTCGGTGAATGACGAAAAAGAAAATGACTTGTTTATTTGGAATCCATTGCCGTTTAGAAAGAAGACGTTACGCAAAATTACTGTATCAACAAAAGTTGCATCTTTTGCTTTAGTCGATCAAGCAGGAAAAACGATTCATTTTGAGATACTCGATCAACAAAAAGAAAATGCAGGTTGCTTGCGTCGGAATCCTGTTGAGATGATCAATAACTACTATTATCTGACAACGATTATGGCAGAATGTGAACTGCCTGCGATGGGCTGGCTGCAACTGCAGATTTTGGAATCAAACGATTCGATTAATGTTCTTTGTGCGGCTGAGCGAATTGAAAATGATCACTTCTTACTGCAATTTCAAGAAGGCAAGTTTGAGCTGTTTTCAAAGGACAAACAAAAATGGTACATCGATTTCTTGAAAGTTGAAGACGGCGGAGATGAGGGCGACACGTATGATTTTTCTCCAGCTTTTGAAGACTGGGTACTTACTCTTGATTTTGCCGCAACCAAGGAGTTGAGGATTGAACAGGGAAACTTGCTTAGTCGGATGATTGTGAAGGGCAAGTGGAAACTGCCATACGATCTAGCTTCACGCAAAGCACAAAAATTAGATAGCGCAATTGACTATATATTAGAATTACAGCTGACTAAAAATAGTACGGCAATCGATGTGAAGCTGACGATCGACAATCAAGTGTTGGATCATCGTTTGCGCTTACTAATAATGACAGATGTTCAGGCGACTCATTCTTATGCGGACACTCAATTTGGAGTGATTAAGCGCCCGGTTGAAGATCAACATCTACATGATTGGCGAGAAATTGGTTACAAGGAAGAGCCGACGAGTATGCGTCCGATGATCCATTTCGCTAATGTTCATGATGAGCAATCAAGTTGGAGCTTTTTAACTAAAGGGACAAAAGATTTTCAGATTGTTGGGAAAGCGTATGATACATTGGCTATCACTTTCTTTAGGGGGGTAGGTTTCTTAGGTCGTCCAGATACTATGAGAAGACCTGGAGATGCTTCTGGATTACAAACAAAGGTAGTTCCTACACCGCAAAGCCAATTGCTTGGTGAGTTGGTTTTTGAAGGCAGTATTGTTTTAGAAGATCAGTTTGATCCGCATAAATTACAAATGATTTATTTAGATACTACACAGGAAAACTTATATTATCAAACACAAACGCTTAATCGCTTTACTACGCCGATTCAGTATTTCCCAGTTAATCCATTGCAAAAAGATGCTGTAGCACAGTCATTGATTACATTGGAGAATTTGATGGTCGTCTTTAGCAGTTTCCTGCCAACGGTCGATAATACCGGGTATGAGTTACGGCTGTATAATGCTTCGGAGACTTCTCAAAATAATCCAGGAAAGCTGTCTTTTGGTGAAGCAGCAAATATTGCATTGCTTGATTTAGAAGGTAGATTTGTTCGTTCTGTTGCTTCGGATGTAACAGAATTTGAGCTAGTGGATTTCAATAGCGGAGAGATTCGCACATATGGCATCTACTTTAATCAAAAGAAAGATGGGGAAATAAAATGATTGATCAGACCAGACTAATTCAAGAGATTCAGGCTTATGCTGAAACAATTGTTCTTCCTACAGAAAAAGAAACCAATATCTTTCGCCGCACCTTCGTTGACACGATAACGAATACTGTATTGGTTCGTGAAAATGGAGAAATATTTGTGGCGACTGGCGACATTCCAGCTATGTGGTTACGTGATTCGACGTTTCAAGTGCTACCTTATTTAATGATTGAGGATAAAGTTCCTAGTGTTAAAAAACTGATTCATGGCGTTTTGGAGCAGCAACTAACCTATTTGCTGCATGATCCATATTCAAACGCCTTCAATAAAGAAGCAGATGGTGGACACTACAGCAATGATACATCAAATGTTCCGATTTCTTCATTGGTTTGGGAACGGAAATTTGAAATTGATTCATTATGCGCACCCTTTTTCTTAAGCTATCATCTGCAGCAAACAGGATATACTGAGCATTTGACATCGAAATTTTGGGAAGCAGTTTCCGTTGCGGTGGAGACATTCATTTGCGAGCAGCACCATGAAAACTCCCCCTACACATTTGTGAGGACTGACTGTCCGCCATCAGATACGATTCCTTGTGAAGGAAAAGGCCGTGCTGTTGGTTATACAGGAATGGTGTGGAGTGGATTTCGTCCAAGCGATGATGCCTGTTACTATGGCTACTTCATTCCGGGGAATCAATTCATTGTGGTAGTTTTAAAGCAGCTGTTAGAATTGCTTCCGAAAAATACGAATGTTGAACTTGAAGAGAAAATGATTCGTTTGCTGGCGGATATCACACAAGGAATCGAAAAGTATGGGCGCTTAGTCGATGCGAATGGCGAGTATTACTATGCCTACGAAGTAGATGGATTAGGAAACTCATTATTTATGGATGATGCAAATGTACCGAGTCTGCTCTCGTTGCCTTTTTTAGGATATTGCGAGAAGAATGAGCCGATCTATTTAGCTACTCGAAGTAACATTTTGAGCGTAGCTAATCCGTATTATTATGCGGGAGCTTATTTGCAGGGGATTGGCAGCCCACATACGCCGCCTAACTATGTATGGCCGATTTCTCTGGCAATGGAAGGATTAACTTCTGATGATCTAAGCGTGATTGAAGCAAAACTTCAAAAGATCGCGGAAACAGATGCAGATACGTTGCAATGCCATGAAGGAATTGATGTAGATGATCCAAAGCAATTCACGCGAGAGTGGTTTTCATGGGCGAATATGACCTATTGTCATTTAGCACTGCATTACCTGCATCAAAAAAATGACTAACATCACTTGAATGCTGATTTTTTTCTAGAATCTATTTTTTAGTGATCGCTGAAATTGCAATAACGTTTCAAAATTGAAAAGCAGAATTAAACGGTAAAGGAATCTTTCTTTTGCCGTTTTTTTTGAGGAACAATGAATAAATAAAACAATCTATTCCAGCTAGTAAAACGAATTATCATAAGAATTATATGAAATGCCTAATTTCTTAAATGGGATAGTTTGCCGAAATTTTAACAGCAATTAACCAAGGCAAAAAAGTGAGCGAATAATTCGCCCACTTTTTTTAATTTTGCGAATAAAAGAGCAGCTCCTCTGGGAAAGCTTGCCGTTCCTCTTCAGTCAGTTGCCGTTCGACCAAAACCATGTCGATATCTTGAAAATCGGCGAAGGTATAGAGACCTTGATTGCCGATTTTTGAACTGTCGCAAAGAATCAGATTCTTTTTACAATGAGCAGTAACGGTATTTTTGATTTCTAATTCTTGATAAGAGCGAATGGTCGGACCGGTTTTAGAAAAACCATCGCAGCCTAAAAAACCTAAGTCGAGATTTAAGCTTTGCAAAGCATTTAAAGTCCAAGCACCAACATAGGAATTACTTTTTTTCCTGAACTGGCCGCCAGCCAATAGAACTTGATTATCTGAAGTTGCCAAAATTTGACTAATCTGTAGTGAGTTTGTGACAATCGTCAAATCATTGCGCATCACCAGAAGCTTTGCTAATTGTAGAACCGTGGTACTCGTATCTAAATAAAGGGACGCGTTTTGTGGAATAAAGTCTAGGGCTTTTTCCGCAATCGCGTTTTTTTCTTTCATTTGTTGTTTTTCTTTTACTGAAAACGCACTTTCTAAAAAAGGTTTGGTTAATTCCACTGAACCATGTTTTTTCGCTAATAGATTCTTTTCTTGAAGAAAGCCGACATCTTTTCGGATAGTTTCAGTTGTTACTTGAAATTTTTCTGCTAAATCATTGATCGAGACCTCTTTTTGATTCATAACTTCATGGAGAATTTTATTTCTCCGTTCTTCACTAGTTAAACGCATGTGATCCCTCCTGAGAAAATTATAGCATACTAATCTTTTTATTGCTGGTAAAACAAATTTTTGTTTTTGGTTTATCTTGATAAAACCAAAAATTTATGTATAATTTGAATTGTAGAGTAAAACAAAATAGAAAGGTTGGTTTTTGATGGAAAAACAAATAGTGAAGATTTTGCCATTCTTTGAAGCGCGTATTTGGGGAGGCAAACGAATGCTGGAAACGTTCAATTATCAGACAGATAGTTATCCAATTGGTGAAGTGTACAACGTTGTTGCTTTACCAGGTGCGGCAGACTGTCCTGTAGCGGGCACGAATCTGACACTTTCTCAGCTTTATACGGAATATCCCGACTGGTTTAATTGTGATACAGAGGAATTGCCAATTCGAGTAAATTTATTAGACCCTTTGGCAGATTTATCAGTGCAGCTCCATCCCGATGATGCGTATGCCTTGGAGCATGACAACTCTCGCGGAAAACCGGAAGCTTGGGTGATCTTGGATACACCAGCGGATGGAAAAATCGAGTTTGGGCACCACGCAAAAACCAAAGAAGAGTTTGCTGAGTGGGCACAATCAGGAGAGTGGGGCAAATTATTGAAATATTTGCCAGCTAAGAAAGATCATTTTATTGATATTCCTGCGGGTACGCTCCATGCCATCAATCGTGATGTACTGACTTACAACATCTCTCGCAATGCGGATCTGACTTATCGTTTATACGATTATGGAAGAGTTGAACCAGATACTGGTGAAGAAAGAGAATTGCACATTGATAAGGTATTGGAAAATGTTCTAGTTCCTGATACTTCGGAAGGCTTTGTTTGGATCGAACCTTACCAAAGAGATGGATGTGAGATTACCGACTATTGGGATGAACCGGGGCTATATAGTTTGAGCCGTATTAAAACGGAGACTCAGGGAACCTATCGGCTTGCGCGTTTTGCTTTTATAACTGTAGTAGAGGGTGCAGGTACTGTGAACGATATCGCGATTTCTAAGGGTGAGACTCTGTTGGTGCCGGCGGGAACGGAACATTTAGAATTTACTGGAGCACTTGATATGTTTGTTGCAAGCTATAAAAACGAGGAGGAATAGGATGAAAACCAATGAGGTAGCTTACACGGCGGCGATGGAGCTGGCGAATACATTGAAAAAGGTCGATCAAGAACAAATCGATCTATTGGTTAACAACATCAAGCAAGCAGAACGGATTTTTGTATCAGGTGCGGGTCGTTCATTATTGATGCTGAAGGGATTAGCGATGCGTCTGATGCATCTAGGTTATGAAGTGTACGTTGTTGGAGAAGTGACGACACCGGCATTTTTACCAGAGGACTTATTGGTAGTTGCCAGTGCTTCTGGAGAGACGTCGTCATTGATTAATACAGCAAAAAAAGCGAATAAAATTGGCGGGAAGATTATCAGCCTGACTGTTTTTCCAGAATCATCCCTAGCAAAACTATCTGGAGGAGTTATTCGTATTCCGGCTTATACCGATAAGCTCCCAGAGAGTGAAGAAAATAGAAAAGGTATTTTACCGGGTGGCAGTCTGTTTGAAGAGTCGGTTTTGCTACTTGCGGATTCGTTGATTGTTGAATTGGCGCTTGAACAAAAGGTACCAACGGATCGTGCTTTCGAAAAGCACGCGAATTTAGAATAGGAGGATATTAAATGAAATTACAACTAGCGATCGACGAATTAAATTTAGCGGAGGCATTGGAAGCTTTAAAGGAGCTTCATCCTTATGTCGACATTGTAGAAGTAGGCACACCGTTTTTGATAGATGCAGGACGTGAAGCAGTTCGGCAAATCAAAGAAGCATATCCAACACTTGAAGTATTATGTGACGCGAAGATCATGGACGCGGGAGCTTATGAAGCACAATTGGCTTATGATGCCGGCGCCGAATATGTAACAGTTTTGGGAATCACCGATGATTTAACGATTAAGGGCTGTGTAGAACAGGCTCAAAAACAGAAGCGGCAGGTCATGGTAGATTTGATTTGTGTGCAGAATTATGAAGAACGAATTCCAGTAATCGAAGCATTAGGTGTTGATGTCATTGCTGTTCATACGGGTGCCGATCAACAGCATGCAGGACGAACGCCTTTGGAGGATTTAAAGGAATTGAAGCAATACACGAAAAAGGTGAAAGTTGCTGTTGCGGGCGGAATCAATAGCGAGACTGTTGGGGATTACGTAGCGTTAGAGCCGGACATTGTAATCGTTGGCAGCGGAATCTTGAATGCGGATGATCCTTTGGCTGCGGCGAAGGCGATCAAGGCAGCGTTGAAGCAATAAAATTGGTGTAGTTTATGAGCTAGAAACCTTGATGACAAGGTTTCTAGCTTTTTATGTTAATTAAATTAGGATATTTTCATTGGTTGAAATGATGCTTTCAAGAATAATAGAGCCGGTTTCAGCCAATGAGATAGTATTGCCCTCAATAGCGCTTGAAGTGTACGCCATTCGCATCAATACACCACTCATATAATCCTGTGATTTTCATTATATGGCTCCTAACTAGGTAGGCATAATTCTATAATTCTGGAGCAATACATCTGATTTTCTGCATAAGAGTTAGTGCTATGCTATGTTAAGGTAGCTGTTTCTAGCAATAATATTGTATCTGATTTTTTTCGATTGCAGAATAATGCTCATATGTTTGTGCTGCATCATCACTCAAAAAAACTGTTCCTTTTTTAGGTGCAATGTCCTTAGAGTACCTACGAAAAAGGAGTCGGAAATTTTCTGGCTCCTTTTATAATTGTTTGATGTACTTTAAAAAGTGTGAGTAGTCGCTTTGCTGGAGGAGGATTTGCTGAATATCTTCGCGCTCCATTAATTCCAGCAGCAGGCTGTAGATTTCTTCGGTGTCCTCGTAATCTTCTTTAGTGATAGCAAATAGGAAGACGAATTTTACTAGATCGCCATTGCCCCAATCTACCCCATTAGGAATGATCGCGACAGATACAGCCGACCGTTTGGCTAAAAGCGACATAGGGTGAGGAATCGCCAGCCATTCGTTGATATTGGTTTGATTGATCGCTTCTCGTTCTATAATACTGTCATGGAAGTTCTCTGGGACAAAGTCCTTTTGGAATAATTGCTGAGTCATTTTCTGAAGCAGCAGCTCTTTGTCGGTGATCTCTTCATGGAGATAGAACTCTTGACGGAACAGGGAATAGATCTCGTCGTTTGTCTCATTAAAATTCTCTATGAAGGGTTCAATTTTAACGATTTCTTTATCTAATTTTGCCATATTGATATAGATATGAGGAATACTTAATCGCTCTATTGGAACAGTCGTGATCACGAAATCAACAGTAGAAAGATCACGCTGCTGCAGTTCTACATAGGATAACCGATCGATCACTTCGAGCGTTTCCTGATAGTATTTATTGATCTTTGCTTCAATGATTCGGCTCATTGCACGGCCAGTACCACAGACCAAGATCACTCGATATTTTCGATGATTGCTGATAGAATTTCTTTCCATTGCCCCTGCGATGTGCAGAGCGATATAACCGACTTCATCCTGAGAAAAATACAATCCATGTTTTTTGCCAACTACTTCTAAATGGGTCAGGCATAGGTCATATGCCTGCGGAAAGGACTTTTTGATAGTAGTCAATAGCGGATTACTGCGGCGTGCTTCCATCAAATTCATATTGATAAAGCCTTCGATGTGAGACGTTAGATCTTCAATCAGCATCTTGTCCTCGCTCCAGTCAAAATTCGAGGTATGTTTGATGGCGTGTAATAGTTCATTAACGATCGATTGGGCTGTCTCCGTAGAAGAATGACTATTCGAATCTGTCTCGACTAATCGTGGCGCGTTCAACGCCAGATAGTAAGTAAAGTATTCTTTTTCGCCATCAGTCAAATGACTATCAAAGGCGTGCTCGATCTCGTCTAAAAACTGAGATAGGGCCCTTTGGACAGACTGTTTTAGACGTGGCACACGTAAAGGAAACTCGGTCATCTCGTGCCCATCCAAAAAACGACTGATCGCTAAAGCGAAATGGGAGAGAATATTCTTATGGTAGTAGTCTGAATCTAATAATTCTAAAGGTTTGAGATAGTTAAGCTCCAATTCTTGTAAAAGATCCAAGTCAATATTATCAAATAATGCCAGTTCCATTTCGGTGAAACCGATCAGATACTCCTGCAAATCTTTTTCAATCAGCAAATCACTGATGGCTTGCCGCTTTGCAAATTCATTGCCTAAAATCTCAAAGCCAATATTAGGGCGATTGACGATTTTTAATTGATAGGTCATTAAGTTGTCACGAGCTGTTTTTAAATAGGAATAAAAGGTATTTTTACTAATAAACAACTGATCCAGAAAATCGTCTAAGGATAAAGGGTTTTCATTCTTAAATAGAAGAAAGAGTAAATATGTCTGGCGTTCTTCGCTAGTTGTTAAGAAGGACTCCGCTGAGGACATACTTTCTGTCCACCAGGTAGTGAATTGCTCTTTCGAATGAACGGTCAGCAAATAGCCTTTTCCTCGCACTAAAGTGATCGTGGCACCAACATTGCTTAAAAGATCATTTAGATTTGCAATATCTGTTCGCACCGTTCGCTCGGAAATCGAGAAGCTCTTGGCCAACTCTTTCATCGGCAGCGGTGTGGTTTGTTTGGCTAATAATTCTAATAGGTCATCTAATCGTTGATAAGCAAGCTTCGACACTCGTGTCACCTCCGGTACTTAACCCAATCATACAATATAGAAGAAAAGAAAGAAATCGTTCAGCCGTACCGCAAATTTCCAAAAGAGTTGGCAATCATTTTGGAAAACGCTTTACTAATGGTTGCCAAATTAGTTGGAAATTGGAAGTGTTTACATATGAGCTGAGAACTCGTAAATTAAACGTGTAAAGCGAAACGTTACATGAATCAAAAATTAAACAATTAGAAAGGGGCTTCCGATATGGACTTTAAAGAATCAAATATCCTTTTGGATGTAGCGGTCGCTTCGAAAGAGGAATTATTTGAAGTTATTGCGACGTATGCCTATGAATCAGGTTATGTCGCGGATGCGGCGGAGACCTGCGGGGCGTTCAACGAACGAGAATCAGAATATTCCACTGGATTGCAGGATGGTTTTGCGATTCCTCATGCGAAAGCGAAAACGGTTTTGACACCGACAGTTCTATTTATTCGCTTGAAGCATGAAATCGAATGGGAGACCTTTGATGATTCAGCGGTAAAAAATATTTTTGCGTTAATGGTTCCGAAAGAAGATGAAGGAACAGTTCATCTGGAAATGTTGAGTCGTTTAGCAACAGCTTTGCTGGAGACTGAGTTTATTCAGCAAATTCAACAATCCGAAGATAAAAAGCAATTAGTTGAATTGATTAAAAAAGAAATGATTGGAGAGAGGATCATATGAAAATAGTAGGAATTTCCGCATGTCCGGCAGGATTGGCACACACACCGATGGCGGCAAAGGCGTTAGAAAAAGCAGGTGCAAAGTTAGGCTATGATGTCAAAATAGAACAACAAGGGTCATTAGGACAAGTCAATACGATCACTGATGCAGAAGCAAAAGAGGCTGATTTTTTACTGTTAGCAACAGATCAAAAGGTTGTTGGATTGGAACGATTTGATGGGAAACCGCAGCTTCGTGTGAACATTAACACCTGTATCAAAGCGCCAGAAGCTGTTTTAAAGAAATGTATCGCCGCTGTCCAACAAAGACAGGCAAATTAAAGAAAAGGGGCAAGAATGATGAAGAAAGTTCTAGCAGATTTAAAAGGCCACTTAATGAGTGGAATTAGTTTTGTACTGCCGTTGATTATTGGAGCTTCCCTAGTCGTCGCGATCCCGAAAATGATCGCACTTGGCATGGGGATAACAAGTTTAGATCCATATGCAAAAGCAGAGGGCTTTAAACATGCACTTTATATGATTGAACAGGTTGGTTGGACCGGGATTGGCTTGATCAACACTGTATTAGCTGGATTTATTGCTTATTCTATCGGAGACAAGGCCGCGTTAGGTGCTGGGTTTATCGGCGGAGCGGTTGCTTCAAGTACGAATGCCGGATTTTTAGGCGCTGTAATTGCTGGTTTCTTAGCCGGTTACTTAGTGAAATGGTCGAAAGAAAAAATCAAATTACCAGAATCGTTTGCAGGGGTTATGCCATTAGTCATCTTACCGCTGATCGCGACATTATCAGTAGCGATTGTTATGGGGGCCTTGCTATCCGAGCCGCTGGCATGGATCAATACCAGTCTTGTTGATTGGATCCGTACGATGATCGAAAACGATGTGAACAAGATCTTGCTTGCCATGATCATGGGTGCGATGATCGGTTCTGACTTAGGCGGTCCCGTGAATAAAGCTGCTTGGATGGCTGGAAATGTTCTATTAGCAGAAGGGGTCTATTTACCAGCGATTATCGTCAATGTAGCGATTTGTGCGGTGCCATTTGGTTATGCACTAGCAACTTTATTCCATAAAAAACGTTTCAACAAGGAATTATTGGATGCGGGCCGCAATAACTTTGTCATGGGCTTTATTGGAATCACAGAAGGTGCGATTCCATTTACTTTGGTGAACCCGCTGCGATTAGTTCCGATCAACATGATTGGCGGTGCGATTGCTTCTGGGTTAGGAATCGCCCTTGGCATGCATGCTAAAATGCCGCCAGTTGGGGGAATCTATGGGTTCTTCACCGTTGGAAACGGCTGGGCGTACTTGATCGGTTTATTCGTTGGAGCTGCCTTTATCGGATTCGTCGCACCATTATTCGTTAACTTCAACAAACAGGAAGAACAAACAGAAAACATCGAATTGGATGATATTGATGTAAGCTTTGAGAACTAGCAGGAAAAGTTTCGCTCATTGCTGAAAAAGATAATTCGCTAAACTAGACAAGAACAAAAAAATTAATAGGCACTGGCGGTGGAAATCGTTGGGTGCCTATTTTAATCAAACGAGAGGAATTTTTGCATGAAAAAAACAGTACACGTAGTGCCCCACAGTCATTGGGATCGGGAATGGTATTTTACTACCAGCCGATCGAAAGTATATTTGATGCATGATCTGAAAAAAGTTTTGGAGCAATTAGAAAACGATGGTCCTTATAACAGTTTTATTTTAGATGGGCAAGCTTCATTGCTGGATGATTATTTAAAATGGCGTCCGCAGGATAGAACAAGGATCGAAAAGCTAGTCCAGCAAGGCAAACTGATCATTGGTCCCTGGTATACCCAAACCGATCAACTGGTAATTTCTGGTGAAAGCATTGTTCGGAATATGTTATATGGGATGAAAATCTGTGAAGCGTTCGGTGATTATATGAATGTTGGGTATGTACCAGACTCCTTTGGGCAGGCCGCCAGTATGCCGCAAATTTATCGCGAATTCGGTATCAGCGATACGATGTTCTGGCGTGGTGTAAGTGATGACGATGTTGCACACACGGAGTATAAATGGCGCGGGGAAGACGGTTCAGTAGTCAATGTTTATCAGATACCAAGCGGTTATTACATTGGCGGTGCGATTCCTGAACGGAAAGCAGATTTAGCCGAATTTTTACATCAAGAGCCCTTCAAGACAACTTGGGGCCGCAGCTCAACGGATCAAGTCTATTTTCCGAATGGTTTCGATCAGGCACCGGTACGGGAGAATCTGCCAGAATTAGTTGAGCAAATGAATGGACTGTATCAAGGCGAATATGAGCTGCAGTTTTCGACGATTGAAAACTACATCGCTGCGGTCAAAGAACGTCACTCGGAATTAGCAGAAATCGCAGGGGAGCTGATCAACGGCAAACTGATGCGTATCCACAAGACGATCTTTTCTTCTCGTTCGGATTTGAAGGCGCTGAACACGCTAATTCAACATTATTTGGTGAATGTGATGGAACCGGTATTGACGATGGCTATGCAGATGGGATTTGAGTATCCAGTGGAAACAGTCAAAGAAATCTGGAAGCTGATGTTTGAAAATGCCGCTCATGATTCGATCGGTTCCTGTGTATCTGATACGACGAATGAAGACGTCTATATGCGCTATAAGCAGGCACGAGATATTTCTATGAATCTGGTGGAGCTAACCCTGCGTCAAATTTCAACGGCGATCAATAATCCGCAAGCGCAGGAAATTACGTTCACCTTGTTCAATACCTATGAAACGGTGCGTGATGGTGTAGTTGAAGCGGAAGTCTACTTACCGCAGGAAGAATTTGCGATCCTTGATCAAGCAGGAAATTCTTTGTCTTATACGATTTTAGAAATGATCGACCAAACGGAGTACGTCTTAAATCAAGGCAACGTACTGAATTCAGTTAAAGAGATCTATTTGCCGGAAAAAGTCTACAAAGCCAAAGTCGCGATTGAAACAACGGAAGTTCCAAGTGTCGGCTATACACAAGTGACGATCGATCTTAAAGGGGATAGCAGTTCGCCATTACAAGAATGGTCAAGTAATACTGTTGAAAATGCGTATTATCGAATGACCATTAATAAGAATGGTTCCTTGGATATTCTGGATAAAACCAATGACGTCCTGTATAAAAACCAAGGAATCATTGAAGAAAATGGGGACGATGGCGATTCATTCAACTATTCGCCGCCAGAGAAGGATTGGGTGATCTCATCAGCTGATTTTGTACCGGAAATTACGATCAAGCAGTCTGATATTTATCAGTCAGTGCGTTTGAACTTTTTATTGAAGGTACCAAAGGATTTAGCTGAGCGAGCTGAAAAAAAGGCATCCGCAGAGTTGCCGATCACACTTGAAATCGCCTTAAAGAAGCAGTCACCGATCATTGATTTCAATCTGACGGTTGAAAACCAACAGGTAGACAGTCATCGTGTTTGTGTGCTGTTTGATACCGGTATCGCTTCGAAATTTTCGATTGCGGATCAGCAATTTGGTACGTTGCAGCGTCCGGTCGTTTTCGAAAAAGAAATGGCGCTTTGGGAAGCGAACAAGGAGCAATGGAATGAGCAGCCGATCGCGATTGAGACATGCCAATCTTTTGTTGGTTTATTTGATGAAGCCCACGGTGTTGCGGTCATTCCAAAAGGTGTACGAGAATATGAGATTGTTGGTGAGGGATTTGACACGATTCGCTTAACGATTTTCCGGACCTATGGTTTTATGGGGAAAGAGAATCTGATGTATCGTCCTGGCCGTGCTTCGGGTGAGTCGGTAATAGCTACTCCAGATGCGCAATGTCATAAGACGATGAGCTTTGATTTTTCAGTGGCTTATTTTGCTGAAGGATTTGACCAAGCGAACGTAGCTCAGTTGGCGAAACAAGCGGTAACACCGATCGAAGTCTATCAATATGCGGAATTCTTGAATTCCCGTCTGATTTTTACTTTGGGGGATGTCGTACAAACGTTGCCGGCAAGTTTCAGTCTGTTTACCATTGATGGCAATTTGACCCTAAGCATTTTGAAAAAAGCTGAAGATCGCTCTGGTTATATCCTGCGTCTTTATAATGGTCGACTGAGGGAAGAAGGACGAGCAACGATCACTTTCCATCATTCTATTAAAATGGCGGAAAAAGTTGACTTGAAAGAAAAAACAAAGGAACCGCTGTCAATAAATAATGATACAATAGAGCTTGAAAACATCGGGCACGCGAAATTCGTGACCTTGTATGTCGAATTAATCTAAATGATTGTGAGTGAAGCTTAGTGGAAAAATTATTTGGCGGGATCGAAGCCGGCGGCACAAAATTTGTTTGCTCTGTGGGAAATAACGATCTGGAGATCATCGAAAGGGTCAGCTATCCAACGACCACTCCTGAAGAAACAATGAACTTAGTGATCGGCTTTTTCAAGAAATACGCAGAACAATTGGTCAGCATTGGTGTTGGTTCATTTGGTCCGATCGATATTCATCGGGATTCGAAAACCTATGGCTACATCACTTCTACACCAAAATTAGCGTGGCAGAATTATGATTTTGTTGGTGCGATGAAAAAAGAATTTGATTTACCGATTGCTTGGACGACTGATGTGAATGCGGCTTGTTACGGCGAGTATGTGAAAGGGCGCGGCGATGGTGTCAATAGTGTCGTTTATTACACGATCGGTACAGGTATCGGCGGCGGTGCTTTGCAAAAGGGGAATTTTGTTGAGGGCTTCAGCCATCCAGAAATGGGACATGTACTGGTAAGCCGGAATCCTGAAGATGATTTTGAAGGCAGCTGTCCTTTCCATGGACATTGCTTGGAAGGCATGGCCGCAGGTCCGGCTATTGAAAAACGTTTAGGCCGTAAAGGACAAGACTTAAGCGAAGATGACCCTTATTGGGAGATCGAAGCGGATTACATCGCACAGTGTGCGTATAACACGACCTTGATGTTTTCACCAGACGTGATCATTTTTGGCGGCGGTGTGATGCAGCAAGAACACTTAGTCAAGAAGGTTCGTGCTCGTTTCAAAGAGCTAGTGAACGACTACGTGAAAACACCTGACCTAGAAGAGTATATCGTGACACCGAAACTAGGCAACAACGCCGGAACGATTGGCTGCTTAGCTTTGGCACGGGAAGCAAACCTACATTCATAATAAGAAAGGCTCCGCCACTTCGATTTCGGCAAGATGCTGAAATCGAAGTGGCGGAGCCTTTTTCGAGGTGCGTATTCTTTCTGATTTTTTTAGATAATTGCTATAATTTAATTGAAAATCGAACGGGGGACGTACGATGAAAGACAATTATTTTTTAAATTTGAAAAAGCGATTAGTACGATTGTGGATATTTTGCTGGCAGTTCTGATTGTCGTCGTGGTGATCGTCATGGCCGAAGGAATCATCAATATTATTTTACATGTGATCCCGTTGAACAATGTCTCTGAATTAACGCTGCTGATCGATGAAATCGCGACGCTATTTATTCTTTTGGAAGTTATTCTGATGCTGCTGCGCTACATCAAAGAAGGGCACCATATTCCTGTTCGCTATTTGATTCTCATCAGCATCACCGCTATCCTGCGTGAGCTGTTATTAGCGCATGGAAATGGAACCAATTCGTTATTACTATCAATCTCCATTTTGATCTTAGTTGGTGTTTTATTCATTTTAGAAAAGGTCAAAGCCTTTCATAAGGGGGAAAATAGAATAGAAAAATAGAAATGGCTCGTACCGAGATCTGGTACAGAGCCATTTTTTAAGCTGTATTAACTATGCTGCCGCAGTTTTGCGTGATTTTAGAATGTATTGAATCCCTGTATAAAAAATAATGACAATAACTAAATAAGTGACCATTGAAATGTCTAGGTTCATCAAGAATTGAGAAGCGATGATAACGCCGGGAATCCCGCCGATCGTGATCGCTAATGCGATTTTTCTAGAATAAGCTTTTTCACGAATAAAGTTGATACTAGCGACTGGTTGAAGTCCTGCACATGAACACATCATGATCGGAAAAGCAGCTAAAGGTGTCATTCCCAGCATGTAGACCATCGCCATACATGGTGCATATAAGCCGACACCGACTGTCATCAAGGCACCGAAGAAAAAGTTTCCGATGATTCCGACAATTAGTTTTACACCTGTCAGCCCCATTGCAGTGTTTCCTTTACCCAATAACGCGATTACTTCAGTTTGGCGCAACAACATCAAAATAGCAGTAATCAATAGTGCCCAGCCAATCCATTTTTGAACGGCGGTTTCTGAAAGCTTAGTAACATATCTTGACCCGAACCAAGAGCCGACGATCGCTGCAAGAATCAAGGATACTAAAGTTAGTGCGTCTACTTTGATAACTGTGACGAAAATCACAGCTTCAGTCAACACAGGGATCGCATGTCCGACATTTAAAATCCCCGGTAATTTTCGGTCGTCACTGTTTTGTTTCGTAATGTTTAGCATCATAGTGGTGAGTGCGAAACTCCCGATTCCGATCGTGTCCGCAAAATCGGCGATAAAGCCAATAACTCCGCTAATCAACCAATTCCCTGGTCCTAAATCATCACGATGAGTCACAACATCGCGTACAAGCATGAATGCTTGAAAGATCATCAGACCAATTAAAATATAGAAAATAATCTGTGCCATAAGTCCTCCCATAGGTCTTTTTTCTATAATTATAACAATAAACAAAAAGGAAAAACCATAAAATTCGAAATTTTTGTGATTCGTTGAACTATCGATCCGAAAAATAAGTCTTTTCTAGTTCAAAATTCGATAAAGGCGTTTAGAAATTTACGACTAGCCAGAGAGAGTAATGCTTCATTGCGATAGAGGATTCCAACTTTGCGAAAAACGGGTCTGACGAGGGATCGTGTTTCCACATGATATGTGATTCGCTGCAAAATCAGCTTCGGTAAAATACTGATACCTAAGCCTTTCTCGACCATTGCCAGGATCGAATAATCATCCCATGTTCGAAAGCTGATCTGCGGCTGAACTTGGGCTTCGGCCAATAATTCAGTGATGTCTGATGTGCCTTCGCGCTCTAATAAAATGAAAGGTTGATCCTCCAAGTCCTTCACGCTGATTTTCTCTTTGGATAAAAATGGATGTCCTTGGGGTAAAACCACCAGCTGCTCATCGTTGTGCAGAAATCGTTGTTCCAAATCATGAGCGGCGGGCAAGCGGGAGAAACCAAAATCGACCCGTCCATCCAATACCCACTGCTCGATCTCTTCATAGTCGCCCAATAATAATTCGAAATCGATCTTAGGATAATCGGCTTGAAAGTTTTTGACCATTTCCGGCAGCCAATGAGTAGCGACACTAGAGAAAGTGCCAATCCGAATTAGGCCAGTATCTAAATGACCAAGCTCCGCCAGTTGGTTTTGCAGGGCCTGATATTTTTCTGCTAGCTCTTTCGCGTAGGGTAAGACATTCATACCATCGGAAGTCAGACGAAGTCCCGCCCGATTTCGTTCTAATAGCGTAATCCCCCACTCTTGTTCAAGATCATTAATCATCCGGCTGATGCCAGATTGAGAGTAGTTCAAAATTTTCGCGGCTTTTGTAAAGCTGCCTAGCTCGACAGTTTTGACGAAGGCGATGTATTTTTGAATGTTCATATCCATGATTGGACCCCCTAATTCGTTTTTCTAGTTACATTAAAGCGTAAATAAAAACGTTCAATTGCTATTTTTTGTATCTGATTATCGCATGCTAAAGATGATAAAAACTCGTTTTTGTAATCTATATATCTATGATAGATTACTACTATTAACTATTCAAGAAGGAATGAGTAAAATGGTTTTAGTGAGCGAAGCATATACAACAATACCAACAACGTTTAGTACAGTACTGCAAGAACAGGTCTATCAAGTGTTGCAGGAATTAGAAATGGACTTTCAACGAGTAGAAACAGAAGAGGTCATCACAATGGAGGATTGCCAGCAGATCAATGAACGGTTAGAGATGGATATGGTGAAAACCTTGTTCTTATGCAATCGCCAAAAAACGAATTTCTATTTATTTATAACCTGCGGCGATAAGCCATTTAAATCCAAAGAATTCAGTCAAGCATTAGAGATTGCTCGAGTGTCATTTGCCTCGGCAGAGCAGATGGATTTGATGCTGGGTACGAAAATCGGTGCGGCGACGATTTTCAGCGCTTTATTGAACGAAGCTGAAAAAGTCCAGCTGGTGCTGGATAAAGAGGTTTGCGAACAGGAGTATTACGGATGCAGTGACGGTACGACTACTGGTTACTTGAAGTTGAAAACAGCAGATGTACTACAGAAGTTTTTACCTTATGTAAAACGACAACCGAAGATTATTGACGTATAAAAAAAGACGAGTGTGTGCTCGTCTTTTTTATACGTATTTAATTAACAGCAATCCAACGGACAGCCTAATTGTTCGGCAATCGCCAAGCCAGACGGTGTTTGAGCCAGCCCGGCATGTCCGGTACAGCGCAATGCCGCCGGGATCATCCGGCCAACTTTATTGAAGCTTTCGATCGTTTCATCTAATGGAATGACGACATCGTAGCCGGCCAAGGACATGTTGGCGGCACCCAGCGCGTTCATGCCGCACATCATATTTTTTCCGAGGCAGGGAACTTCTACGCGGACACCGATTGGATCACAGGTCATTCCAAAAACATTCTGCAGGCCCATTGATGCCGCATTTACCGCTTCTTCAATCGTTCCGCCCATTAATTGGACCAATGCACCAGCAGTCATTCCTGATCCTGAACCGCATTCAGCTTGACAGCCGGCCACCTCTGCTGCAAAGGTGGCGTATTCCGCGATAAAGACGCCAATCATTCCAGCGGCCAGTAATGCCCGAACCAATTCATCGTGGGATTTTTTCTGATAATCGCTGACAGCGATCAGGGTTCCCGGCAATGCTCCGCAGGAACCGGCCGTTGGTGCCGCAACAAAGACATTCATTGAGCTTTTGACTTCCATCAACGCGGAAATATTTTCGATGATTTTAGCCGGCAGCGCGTCACCAATCAGTCTATCACGATTTGCTCGGATTTTCGGTGCTTGCGAACCCAACATCCGATCTTCATAAGCAGTCCCGGCCAGGCCGATCTTGATGCCATTAGCCATGATTTCAAGGATCGCTTCTGCTTTTTGGTACACTTCTTCTTCGGAAATACTGCCGCGATGGCTCTCGTAGCGCAGAGCCATATCTGCTAAGTCCAAGTCTTCTCTTTGCGCGATAGCGATCATTTCTTCTGCAGTTGAAAAGAGCATCTTTGGTTCTTTTTGCGATAGGATCGGCAAGACTGGATCAAAGGCAATGAAGCGTTCGATCGCCATATGCTGATTTAGCCAAGCAAGCTCATTCCCAGGAATGACTTGTTGGGTTTTAAGATGCAAGAGTGTTTTACCATCTTGTTTATTGATTGCCGCAAAACAGAACTTGCTGATTTTTTCTGCTAATTCGGATTCGGTGGCCGTCAGTGCATCACCGAAAAGCAGTGTCTCATAAAAACCGCCGGTGATTTCAACAGCAAAATGATCAATCTCTGTAATCTCGATCATGCCGCCGCCGACAGAAAGGGCGACAACCTCCAACGTTTCGCCAAAATCGGTTTTGATCGTCATTTTATACGTGTTCGGATGATTGTTTTCATAAGGGATAATCCGAAAGAGTACGTCCATACCGTCCTCTTCAGCGATTTTAAGGGCATCAGTCAAGCGACTGTCGGTGGGGTCCATCCCCAGCAGACCGCCGATTAAACCAATATCGGAACATTGCGTGATATAGCTTGCCGCCAAAGAACCCTCCGGATCAAAATCAGCCTGGAAATAGGTGATTTTCCCAGCGACCATTTGCCGCAGGGCCCGGCCAATTCGTACAGAAGCAGCAGTATGTGAACTTGAAGGCCCGATCATTACCGGTCCTAAGACATCATTAAAAATACTCGCATGTTCTTTCATTTTTGCGCCCCCTTAGAAATCAGCTTCGATATAAATATCTTCACCTGCGATTTCATCGTCGATCACGTCATCCCATTTTTCTTTTTCAATCTCTTTAAAAGAAACCGAGACTACATTTGGCTCACAGCCTAATTCTTTCACGACTAAATCCTGTAATTTGTTGGCAAAATCTTGTTTGACCTCTTTTGAACGACCTGGATACAATCTGACTGATAAATGTGGCATGTTTATTCCTCCTTTTTTGATATTAAATTTCATTGCTGGCTAGCTGAGTAAACGGATCGGCAGTAATTTTATTTACGACCATTCTGTCCCGATTTTTTCTTCGAGTGCGCGTTCATAAATTTTTTGAGCGGTAACTAGATCCTGCGCGCCAATCCCGACTGTTTTGAAGACGATGATCTCTTCATCATTTTCACGACCGCCGATTTTACCCATTAATACTTCACCGATATCACCAGTGAAATCGTCCTTTGTAATCGTACCGTCTTCTAATGGAATCAAGATATCACCGGCCTCAGAAAGCACCGCGTCTTCTGAATCAAAATAAATCTTACTTGCTCGTTCTAAAACCACCGGGTCCATTTCCTGCATATGTGGTTGGTAAGAACCAACACAGCTGACCGTTGCGCCAGCTTTGACTTTGCTGCCGTCAAAAACAGGTGATGAAGCAGGGGTAACGGTGATGATCAGATCTGCCTCACTGATGGCTTCATCAGAAGTTGCCGCTGGTAAAATCTGCGTACCGTAGCTTTTCAGCTCTTCATCCATTTGTTGGGCGAATTCTTTAGTCCGTTCAGGATTTGTATCGAAAACGTAGACCGTCTCCAGTTCACGAGCACAAACCATGGCCTCTAACTGAGTCGCGGCTTGTCCGCCAGTTCCGATCAATGCCCCTTTTCTCGCATTCTTGCGACCTAAGACATCAAAAGCGACACCAGAAGCGGCGCCTGTTCGGAATTGCGTCACAGTCACACCATCTAGCAGGGCATTCACATACCCCGTTTTGCCGTCCACTAGTAATACTTGTGCTGGGGCAGAAGCCAGCCCCTTATTGATATTGTCCGGGAAAATATTGATCAGTTTCACTGCTGCCGCATCCAAATCAGGTGCGTAAGAAGGCATAAATAAAAACGTCCCATTTTGTTTTTCCGAAACGATCTGGGTGCGCAAAGGCACATCCGTTTTTCCCTCACTGAATAATTGAAAGGCCACTTTGTCTGCTTCGATGGCATCTTTCATGGTGAAAACTTGTTTGATATTGTCACGTGATAAAAGTAACATATGACTCCCCCTTGCTGTTTTTCTTTTACACCTAGAAGTATAAGCGATTACATTAGCGGTTTCAAAACATTTCCGGAATTTTTCCTTTAGTTATCACTAGAAATCAATTAAGCTGATAAATAGAAGATTAAGAAGGGGAAATAGCCATGAATGAAAAAACACTGCACCTAATGGGAACGGTAATCAAACTTTGGGTGCAACACCCTGAAGCAGAAGACCTGTTAGCCAATGCGGAGGTTCGACTAAGAGACTTCGAACAGCGCTTCAGCGCCAACGCAGAGGACTCTGAATTGATGAAAATCAATCATCAAGCAGGCCTTGCGCCGGTAAAAGTAGATGATGAATTATTTGAACTAATAAAAATTGGCAAGCAGCAAAGCCTGATTACAGACAGTACGTTGAATATCGCCATAGGTCCATTGATTCAGGAATGGCGAGTTGGCTTTCATGATGCGAAATACCCCTCAGCAGAAAAAATCCAGCAACTGCTTCCTCTCATCGATCCAGCAGCGATCCAATTAGATGAAGCGAGACAAATGGTTTATTTGGAACAACCGGGGATGGCGATTGATTTAGGAGCCTTAGCCAAAGGTTATTTTGCGGATAAGATCATCGCGGACTTTAAAGCGGCACAAGCGGACGCGGCTTTTATTGATCTTGGCGGAAATGTGCTGACTTATGGGGCGGCCCCCCAACGAGCAGAAGGACGGTGGCGGATTGGCATTCAAAATCCTTTTCTGCCGCGTGGAAATTATGTTGCTGTGGTAAACGCACAAAATGAATCCGTTGTGACCTCAGGTGTTTATGAACGCAAATTTGAGTGGCAGGGAAAAACCTACCATCATATTTTTGATAGTCAGACCGGCTATCCGATTCAGACTGATTTAGCTAGTTTGACGATCGTTTCTGAAAAATCATTAGAGGGTGAGATTTGGACGACCCGTTTATTTGGAAAAAAGGCGTATGAAGTATTAGCAGAGCTAAATCAGCTTACAGGAATTGATGGAATTGTCATTACTACTGATCAGCAGATGGCATACAGCGACGGACTGAAAGAGAAAATCGAAATATAAGTGATAAGACGTAAAAAGTGATTTTTACGTCTTGTTTTATAATAATATTTGTGATTTTAAATAAAAATTCTAATTGTCATAAACGCTTTTGTAAGCTTATCTCTTTTTTTAGATTGTTATTGAAAAAACATTTTCCTTTCTATATACTTTGTAAGGAGATAACCCTTACATTTATACACAGGAGGTGGGAGAATTGGCAAAACGACTATGACTATGAGGTCAAAAATTACTTAGAGTCTCTAAGCGAGTGTATTTAGCCCACTTTCCCTCAAACAATATATGTGATTAAAAATACAATCCGGAGTTCCCATGAAGATATCTGAAATTGTCTATTTTTTGTGCGTAAACGTTTTGAAGCTGACGGCTAAAACTCATCAAGCAAGCGAACCAAACAAAGATGAACGAAAGAAGGATTTAGAAAATGAAAAAAAGAGTCAGCGGATTATTATTGATTGCTTTAGCGATGTTTGCAGTAGTGTTAACGGGGTGCCAAAAAAATGATGCGAAAGAGGATCGGGCAGAGGCAGATATTGATTGGCAAATGATCTCACCGGAAAAGATGAAAGGTGTGCTTGAAAAGGATGATGCCAAGGACTATCAAATCATCGATATACAACCAAAAGCAGACTTTGAAAAAGGCCATATGCCAAATTCAATCAGTGTCCCCGCTTATCCAGTAGATACGGAAGAATTAGAAAAACTTGTTGTTGACAATGTTGATCAATTTAAAGATGGCGACAAACCAATCTATGTCGTCTGCCCAGGAGGCGGAGGCGGTGCGAAACGCACGATCTCACTAATGATCGATGAAGGTATCGACGAATCACGCCTATTTATCGTTGAAAACGGTGCGAAGAAATGGCCCTATAAAGACGACAGCAAACTTTGGGTAACTGATTAATCATAAAATTTCAGAACTCTCCTAATTGGAGGGTTCTTTTTTAGGCCTATGCTTATATTTATCTATACAGATATTTCAAATTTTGACACTAATGCGCATTGTGCGTTTAGGTAAATTGTAAGGAGACATTCTACATGCCGCTTACAGAAAAAGAAATGCTTAAACTTGCTAAAAACATGGATGACGTATTGCAAGAATTAACGTAAGCCATCATATTATGGTGAACGATGGCCAATTCGTCTCGTTTATTCAAGGTGAACCGTCTCCTTATATAAAAAGAAGACGGTTCGTAAAAATGTAATCCTACCGGAATGGTTTGCTAGTCGCGGTGAAAAAGACAAGGCGAATTTTTCTAAAATTTTGACTGATGCGATGCGCTATTTGAAAAGTATGGATAAGAAGAATGTTGATTTATAGCAGAACAGAGAAGACCCGCGAAGTGAACGAATCCACTTCATGGGTCTTCTTTATTGTTGTGCATTCAGTTCCCAGACTATACCAAATTTATCCTGAATTTTTGTGTAATGGGATTCCCAAAAGGTTTCATGCAATTTCACGAGATTGATCGAACCAGTTGCCAATAACTGACTCTCTAACGCTCTAAGTTCTTCAAAAGTATCGAGTTCAAGCCAAAATGAAATACGACTATTTGTCGAAGAAGTCTGAATAATATCTGGTTCAATCATGTCACTGGCATAGAAGAGGTTGTTTCCAAGTTTAAATGTTGCGTTAGCGATACAATTTTTTCGCTGAGTATCTTCAGTATATCCGACGTCTTCAAAGGTCATTTTTTCGAGGATCTCTGCCTGGAAAATATCTACATAGTAAGAAAGAGCTTCATCACATTCGTCATGGAACAATAAAAAAGGAACGCTTGCTTGAATCATCTTGATCACCTCCATATTCATAATAGCATAACGGTTTCTATAAAAATTATTCTAGATTGTGGACTTTTTGAAGACCGAGCTTAGGAGTTTGACTAGATTAATAAGGATAGGTGGATCATCTTTGTGTGGTGAGCGTAGTTTTATTGTATAGTGTTTTCCGCTAGATTCAGGAAAGGAGATTTTTTCAGCAACTTTTCCTCGTAACGATTTCCTCAAATTGAAATAAGAGAAGATGGTATCGGTGGAATCAATCGCACATACTAGAAGGTAATAGTCACCAGCGGGGATATTCTTCAAATAGTTCATCTGGGTATTTTTTGTCGCGATTCCTGAGATTGGTTTATGGTTGGGAATTGGAGTATGAAACAATCCGATAAAGAAAATTCCTTTTTTAAAATCCATGGGCAACTCGATGGTTACTTGGCAAAATGAGTCGGAAACTTCTTCAAAATAGCTTGCTGAATTGGTTTCACTATCTTCAAAATCTTTCGCGGCATTATAAAGTTCGGTCATTTCTTGTCTGTATTGCTTTGGAGAACTACCTGTATATTTTTTAAAAGTGTTAGAAAAAGTTCCCAAACTAGAATAACCGATAGAATCCTGAATGGAAGAGATCCTCTCTTCGTGCTCAATTTTTTCAATTGCCTTCTCCGTCTTCAAGGACGATATGTATTCTCGCAAAGAAAAGCCGGTAATTTTCTTGAATTCACGACTAAAATGATACTTATCATAACCAAAATGCGCAGCTATATCTTCTATTTTCAGTTCCTCTAAAAAAATCGATTCCTCAATATAAGCTAAGATATCTCCGATAATAAATTTCATGATATTCACCATGCTTTTTCTTTCAGTATAACGTGGCAACCCAAAAGATACTAGCTGCTAACGTCTCTTACAGAATTGAGGACTTCATCCATTTTTCATGGGAGATGGAGAATCCAGATGCTAAATAAAGATAATAATGGAGCGTTATTAATGAAATAAAGGTTAAAATAAGAATTCCGCTCCTGTCGAAAGAGTTCCCTCTCTTGTTTATTATATGTTATTGATATAATTTTATTAAATGTGGAAAACCTTGTTTTGCAGCTAATTATATCTATAAAATATTTACTTAGTTCGTGAAAAGTGTTATTTTTAATAGTGAGGATTATTAATTGACAAAGACTATCGCTTCAACATAACTGGAACGATAGTAAGGGGAAGGCGGGAAATCGTTGGTAATAAAAATGGAAGCTGCACCAGAAACTGAAAATCATACCGAATTGCTGAAGGCTCGATTAGCGAAGAGCTGTCGAGTGAATGATATGCACGATGATTTTGGGATCGATTTTGCGTGCACGCGAATTTCAGATGAAATAGGAACAATAAAAGAATTTTATGTGCAATATAAAGGAGCGGAGAAAATTGCTGAAGATGATGAGACTTTCTCACTCAAGCTTCAAACAGCAACCGTCCGACGATGGTTTAAAAAACGGTCCTTGACCGTTTTATTTTATGTCGATCCAGAAGAAAAGCAGGTGTATTGGGTAGATCCATTTGAACAGCTGTTTGAAAAGGTAAAAGAACTGTCTGGCGCGCAAGAGACTATCATGATCAAGCTACCTAAAACAAATCTGCTATCGGAAGAAGAGGAAAATCTGCCGACAGACCTTTTCGAACGAATCGCTCGTTTTGACAACTATCTATTTAATGGTGCGTTAGAACGACTTAGTCAGGATATCGAGATTTTTCCTAAGTTGGAAGATTACTCAGAGGAGCTGACGGTTGAGGAAACAGAAGACTCGATTACGATCAAGTATAAAAATGTCTGCCTAACAGCCGCGTATCCAGAAGACAATTTGGCCTCTCGGGAAGACTGCTGTTCGATTCAATTTATCAGACTTATGAAAAAGTCAGAGTCAGAGATAAATCTGACCCCTAGAGAGATTCTGGATCTCTTTTATTTTGGGAGAGCAACTGAAGCCAAATTGGGAATGCGAAAGTTTCTTAAATTGTATCTGGAAGAACTCAATCAATATTTCGCGGACTTCGGCAATAGTATCGCTTATCTGTATCCAGATGAAGTCGATGAGCTATGTGAGGTTATTGATCTATTCATAAAAAAATACGTCACTAAGATTACTGGTTTCATGAAAGGGTTAGAATCCTTTGCCTTTGAACCTTATCGCGGCAGTCATAGTACATTCAAGTTGATGCAGCTGGAAGTCGATCTATGGGAAAACATACGCGAGCATGTGCATACGTATCAAATGAGTAATGGCTCTTATGATGATGGGTATATCTTTATTCCTTTTGAAGATGAGAATCGAATCGGGATCGAAGACGAGGAGGGTGGAGAACTCTTCAATGTTTATGGCAGTTACAAACAATCCGCTTATGATCCAGAGAAGCTGGTCGTAGATGTGATATGGGAGTATCTCGATTATTCCGACGATGAGAATAAACCAGAGCAGCCCTATAATGTCGCGGATACGTATTCGTTTTTCATCAACGACTTACTCCCTAAGTTTCTCACGAATGAGTTTACTGTCAGAAAAAAACGACTCTTCGGAACTAAGCTGATCAAGGTCTATAAGACACTGACCAAGGAAGAAATCGAGAAAAAAATCTTCGTTCCCAAATACAAACTCACTCAATATCCTAACAGCAACTCCGAATTGGGCAGCACGTTCTATTATTTGGCTGAGTATATGAAAGAAAAAGATTTCTATTTTATTGACCCTGCGTCATTCGAGAAAATGTTGAAGAACTTCGATCAGTTCGTTCAGGGAGAATTAAAAATTGGTGGCAATTCAGCCCAGGCCTGGTATTTGAATAAGAAGAAAGAGTTGCTGGAAAGTATCGAACAGCTGAAACAAGACCAAGAAAAGCAGACACTTAGCGAAGGCTACTTTTTAGCCAATATCTTCAGCAAGCTGCAATTGATCACTCGCCAGTACAAGGGTTCCTTCGATGGAAAAAGAATTCGCGAGACTGATCTGCTCAAAGAATTCTCTGGGCTGATCGCTGAGTACAATGAAGATCGGTTGATTCGACTGTTGATTAGTTAAAAGTGCTAATTTATAGGAGGGAAAAACATGAAAAAGAGTAGGGTTTTAAATGGGATTGTTCTACTGAGCAGTATGTTTTTACTGCTGACTGCTTGTTCAAGCGGAGAAACAAAAAAAGCTGAGAAGAAATCAGACACCGCTCAAAACGCAAAAGTTGAATTAAGTATTGATGAAGGGGAATACATTATCCCTGATGGCGAATCTGTAGATGATAACACCGGTTTTTTAGCATTGAACATCAAACTAAAGAATAAGACAGATGAAAAACTAGATGTCTCATCAGCTGATTTTTCTTTGTATGGAGAAGATGGCGAAAAAGTTTCTTCAGAGCATGTTTATGATTCTAAAGGGAAATTCAAATTATTGAGCAGCGAGAGCTTGTCAGAGGATAAGAGCTTTACTAAGCCGTTAGTATTCGAAGTAGACAAAGATGCCGAGTATGAATTGCATTACGAACCGATCGATTATTCCGATGATGAAAAAACTAAGGGTGTTGAGCTGAAACTAAATACTAAGAAATATACAGACAATACGAAAGCTGTTGAAAACCTAGTCAAACAGTATATCGCAACAGTTTTCTATGATTCAGATGACAACGAAGAATCTAAGTTGAAATTAAGCAATAATTTGGAAGAAGAACGCAAAGCTTTCAAAGAAGATGGCATTACTATTTTGAAAAAAGGATTCACGAATTATGACGCATCGAATGACGAAGTAGGAAAGATCATTGCGCAAATCCAAGCTTCAAATGCTGAAAAAGCGCAGGTCACGTATCGTTTCAAAGAATTCTTTCCAGAAGCAGCCTCAATCTATATACGTCCAGAAGTTGTGAAGTTACAGAAAACAGACAAAGAAGCGATTATAAATCAGTTCAATGAAGAAAACAAAGGGAAATACTCTGATTATGCCAGTGCGCAACGCGATGCAGAGAAGTACCTGATTCAGGAATTACCAGCGAAATTCAAAGAGGCAACCATCCATACACCTGACGATATGAATGGCGAAGGCTACCGTGTTGATCTAGAAAAGAAAGACGGTAAATGGTCAATCAATTCCGCAAACGATAGTCAAAATTATACCTTTAAATCGTTGAAAAGCAGCTTTAGAGGCGGATTGAAAGAATAGAGATTTACGCGTTTCCAGTGTTCATAGTGATAAATAATTTCAGAAAAAATCGAGCGATATAGATTACTAGAATCTTCATCACTTACACTTTATATCGCTGATAATAAGTTCGTACGATAACATGTAATGTAGGAAATTATGTTATGCGTTGTTTGGTAGTTAACGAAAAAGCAATTAATATAAACTTTTAAAAGTTTATATTAATTGCTTTTTTATTTATGGTATACTACTTAACACAATTATTGAATTGAAATATAGTTATTTTTATTATATTATGAATGTAGTTATAAAAAAATAAACTATATTCGTGAAAAGGAGAAGAGAAATGAATGTAAAAGTGAAAAAGTGTTTATTGGCCGTTGTTATGGTATTGGGTATGGTCGTTTCCTATGGAGGGAATAATGTCGAGGCGGCTGAAAAAGTCGATATTAATTCCGCAAGCGTCGAAGAATTACAGAAGCTGGAAGGGGTCGGTGCACCATTAGCCCAGAAGATTATTGATGCTCGACCATACAAAACAGTTGATGAACTAAAAAGTAAAGTTACAGGAATTGGCGATGCGAAATTACAGGCGATTAAAGACCAGGGACTGGCAGTAGCTGAGAGTTTTCCAGAGAAAATAGATCTTAATAAAGCCTCACTCTATGATCTACAATTTCTTGTAGGAGTTGGAGCCCCGCTAGCGCAAAAAATCATTGATGCACGTCCATATCAAAGTGTGGATGAGTTGAAAGACAAAGTGGTCGGCATCGGGCAAGCCAAATTACAAGATATAAAGAACCAAGGTTTGGCGATGGTGAGCGAAGAGAAAATGATTAAGGAATGGTTTCCTGATGGTAATCTAGCTAAGGGCGTTGCTGAGAGTATGAGCAAGAATGTTGAAGATATTGTCAGTACGGAAGAGCTCGCTGAGGTCACCCAAGTGAGAGGGAGCGATATTTCGAGACTAGATGGTGCACAATATTTAGTAAATGTGTCCTTTTTGTCAATATCTGGTGGAGAAATTCAAGACCTTTCAGCTTTAGCGAATATGAAGAATTTAAAGAGACTGTCTTTAACAAATTGCGGACTTAAAAATCTTGATGATCTTAATGGAGTTACTAGCATTGAAGAAATTTATGTGCAAAATAATGAGTTGACGAATCTAAATGGTTTGAAAAATTGTAAAAATTTAAAGAGACTGGAGGCATGGAACAATAAGCTAGTAGATATTGATGTGGTAAGCAACTTTAGCAAATTGGGAGTATTGTTTGTAAGTCAAAATGAAATTGATAGCATAGAACCCGTAGCTAATTTATCTAATCTTGATATCTTTTACTTTAATGGTAATCACGTGCCATCAATTGAGTTTTATGAAAATGAAAATAAAATTTTTGTTATAGTTGGAAGCGGGCAAACAATTAGATTACCGAAACAAACGATCAAAAAGAGAGAAAGCCTTGTCATTGATAATAAAATGAAAGGCTACAGTGGCAAGTTATTGACACCATTCAAAAATTCATCCCTGTCTAGTCCATATCCCAATTTTACTTATGCAGAACCCAAAGTTATTTGGTCAAATCTGTCAGAAAGTGGCGAGCTAATGTATAATTTCGATGTGAACCACGGTAGAAATCCTGATGAAATCACAGGCTATAAGGATTTTTCAGGGAAGGTTATTATTCCAGTTGAAGTTACTCAATAATTAAATGGAACAATGTGTGAGTGGTGAATACATGCAAGAATAGAGAGTAGTATTTCTTTATTATCATTTGTGAAAAGAAATCTAATGAGGCACAGGTGAATATAGTATCGTGCTATGGTAAAAGATTGACTAGATAGAAAGATACTCAATTTGCCAAGTTAACAATGGTATGCGGTAGTACCCTGGTTTCAAAAGATTCAAGAAGGTCAAAGAATTTTCCGACCAATTATTCATAAAAAGTAAGCCCCTCCATCATCCATTAAATAAGCTGGATGATGGAGGGGTTCTTTATTCGGTCTTACTTTGAAATTCTCACCAATAAGTTTTACCGTCCGAATAGCCATCTGTTACGGTTATATATAATGAAATATATTATACATATCGTTTATAAATAATTACATTAGTTATATGTTTGTGGTGAAGTAGTTGGCGGAGATATGAAAAAGCATTTCAGTAATACTGTGACAGAAAAAACGAAAAGGAGCGTTGGTACATTTTAAAAGGATGTTAAAACTGCGTGTATCGGTCGAAGGCTTTGGTTCGTTAAAATATCTCAATCTAGCTGTTTTTGCCTACTACAGAAACTGGATAAAAGTCCAGAAAAAAAAGGAGAAGATGATGAAAGCGAAAGTGAAAAAGTGTTTATTAGTTGTTGTGATGGTCGTTGGAATGGTAGTTTCCTTTGGTGGGAATAGAGTAGAGGCCAGCGAAAAAGTCGATATTAATTCCGCAAGCGTCGAAGAATTACAGAAGCTGGAAGGGGTCGATGCACCATTAGCCCAGAAGATTATTGATGCTCGACCATACAAAACAGTTGATGAACTAAAAAGTAAAGTTACAGGAATTGGCGATGCGAAATTACAGGCGATTAAAGACCAGGGACTGGCAGTAGCTGAGAGTTTTCCAGAGAAAATAGATCTTAATAAAGCCTCACTCTATGATTTGCAATTTCTTGTAGGAGTGGGAGCGCCATTAGCGCAAAAAATTATCGATGCTCGGCCATATCAAAGTGTAGATGAGTTGAAAGACAAAGTGGTCGGCATCGGGCAAACTAAATTACAAGATATAAAGAACCAAGATTTGGCGATGGTCAATGAAGAAAAGATGATTAAGGAATGGTTCCCTGATACTGCTTTAGCAATAGGTGTAGCGATTTGGATGAATAAAAATGTTGAAGACACTGTCAGTATGGCTGATCTGGCTGAAATAACAATAGTAACTGCAGGGGAAATTCATTGGAATAGTCCAGATGTATCGAATTTTGAGGGGGTTCAACATTTAGTAGGTTTAAAAAACTTTACCATGAGTTTAGCTGATGATGTATCAGATATAAGTAATTTAGGGAACCTAAAACAATTAACATATCTGGGTATTAGTGGAGGTAATATTAATGAGACCTCTTTAGAAAGTTTGCGTGATTTAACTAATTTAACTCAAATAGGACTCGATTTGAACGGAGTCATTACAAATCTTGACGCGCTAGAAAATTTGACTAAATTATCAAGGATAAATTTTCGTGGAGGAGAAATTAAGGATATATCAGCTTTAAGTAACTTAAAAAGACTATGGAATATAAGAATGGTCAACTGCGGGCTTGAAAATATTGATGCCTTAAGAGAATCTGAAATAATTCAAGAAATAAATGTAGAGCAAAATAAGCTGACTAACCTAGATGCTTTAGCAAATTCTAAAAATTTGAGAAGATTAGAAGCTCAGAACAATAAATTGACAAATATCGATGGAATTAAAGGGTTTAAAAATATTAAGTATTTAGATTTATCACATAATGAACTTGAAAGTATAGATAGTATGCCTGATTTTGATCCACAAGAGTCGCTTCATTTTGATTTCAGGTATAATCATGTCTATTCAATAGAAAATGTCTGGAGTAAGTTGTACATGGGTACATGGGCTGGGCATCAAAAGATTGTTATGCCAGAACAAGTGATTAATTTAGGAGAAGATCTTTTAGTAGAGAATATCGTAAAAAGATACACTTCTCCAATAAGACCATTAGAAATCAGCAATAGTGGTACTTGTGAAGGACAGACTATTACTTGGAGTAATTTAAAAGGGCAAGGCGAATTATCTTATAGATTTGGTTCCAGTTCTGAAGAAACTACAGGGTATGGTTTTAGTGGTGAAGTACGGATTCCTTATAAAGTAATTGAATAAACGTACAAGACTAACACCTGCGATCGCAAAATCGCAGGTGTATTTATCGTTCTGTCGTCATGGATCATGCCCGCTCAACCAATGGTTCACGAGGGCAATGATCAGCCCCACGAAGAGCGGAGCGAGGACATATCTCATCAGCTCACTCAAAAAGCATCACCTCCTCTCATGCGGGAGGATGACGACATGGGCAGAAATACCTACGCAAAGGGATTAAATTTTCAAAGGACAGAAGTTCGTATTAGGGTTTAGTGTCGCCAGAGCGAATATCTGGATCGTCTTTATTCCTGTTTTTCCTTCGACGAATCCAGGCAAGGAAGCCTTTCTTGGTATCCTTTTGTTCGAGCTCATCGACCTGCGATGCAATAGGTGCTGAAGGTTCTCCGACAGAATTCCCTTTATTTGTTGTAATCGATTGTTTTCCGATTTGTGGTGCATGTATTGTTAATGAAGGGTGGTCGTTCGTTGCTTCTGCTGGTCCTTCAAGTTTCTGTGCGATCGCAGTTCTTGAGGGCTCGAACAAATAATCATAGCTCTCTGGTGCTTTGAAAGGTTTTTCTTCTTTTATAGGCTCCTGTTTGCATGGTTCATTCGATTCGTTTTCGACGATCATTGGTTCTTTTTCAACATCAAAAACGTCTCTTTCATACGTATCCACGATCTTTGCCGTAACAACGGAATCAAATAATTTTACGCCATTTTGTTCAAAAATATCCAACGTAGTTAAGAGTTCGCAAGCTTCTTTGATCGCTGGTATCGGCAGCTCGGGATTCAAATCTCTGTAGGTCCAGTCATGGTTTTTCCCGAGACTGTTTGCGAATTTGACAACTAAATCCTTTTTCATCTTCTGTTTTCCTTTCTAATTTTTTTCTGCGTAGGTAAGGTTAAGTTCAAGGTTCGTTTGTTTCTTCAGGACGGACAAATGACATCAAGGAACGGGCAACTGACAAGGCTTTTTCGCCAAAGTTACGGAGCGGGAATGTTCTAGATTTCAACGTGCGCCACTCAGGAGCCATGAAATAATCGCTAAAATAATAGAAAAAGCGTTTCATGGTGCGAGTAGCCTTAGTATTCATAAAGATTTCGCGGATAAGATCCTTCAGAATGAACGCAAACTCCTCTGCGCCAAGCTGGTACCTTACGCGCAAGGCAATAACATATTTAATGGTCAAACTGCTGTTTTGTGACTCGAGATAGTATTCTGTAATCCGTTTTTCAAGTGTTTTTGGTGTTAAATTGAACAGCTGACGGCAGCTGAGTAGTTGGTCATTCATCGAATCGTTCCTCCTAATTCTTTTTAAGTAGAGGAGGCGGTACGTCTACCGCGTCCTCAATTCATTTAGTTTCTTCTAAAAAATAATTGTTTCCACTGTTTCGACATATTTGGCGCTAACCACTTGATTGAACAACTTTTCGTCGTCCTTTTTAAACAAGTTCAGTAAAGTAAATTTCTTTAGAATACCGTGAACTTCTTGATTGGACAAGGTATCATTTGGATTTGGATAGCTCCACGTTTGTGAGCGTCCTGTGCTGGTTTTAAAAATCGCTACTATTTTTTTCATCTATCTTTTCTCCTTTTCGTTAGTCTTTCGTTACTCGTGATTGACTGGTGATGATCACGCCGTTTAATAATGTGTCCTCTTGGTCTAGCTCAGTTAGGATTTCTCCCAGTTTAATAATTTCTGTTTCATCCGGTTCATCGACGACATTTGCGAATGTGACTTTCTTTAATTTCTCAACGCCTGGTAGTTGTAAGTGGACTTGTAATTTTGTACTTAGTTTTTGGATCATCGTTGTTTCCTCCGTTTTTGTTTTTTTGTTCCGGCCGGTGACTAAACGATAAGGCATTTCGAAAATGATTGCGAATCGCAAAATGACCAAATTACCCTCAAATTGACCACTTTAGAGGCTGGAACCCGCATTCCTTCGTTCAAAAGGTGTCAAATTGGGGGTGAAAGTGTCATTTTGCGATTTGATAAGAAAATTGTTTTGTATTATAATTAAAAGTTTAATTCAAGATGACAGAAAAAGAGCGGATCACTTAACGCACAAAGTGATCTGCTCTTTTTCTATATGAAGTTAAAGCCAACTAATCTGATCGATTTCATAGGGATCATAGATTAATGGCTCGCAATGCTGGAGAGAATAAGTGATCTGATAGAGACGATTGATGTCACCAATGGCTGTTCGAAATTTTTTTAGACAAGTTTTTTTACTTAATGTATTCGCAAAAGGGGTGTTCGGAAGGAATAAGAAATCCAGCGGGACTTCTCCATGTATCACATAATGAAACAGGCCGCGGCGAATAGTCGCCAATACGAGACAGGCAATTTCCGCCTTCTTAATGACTCGTCGCTGCTGGACAGGAAGAAGCAAGCAGAGATCATTGGTCATTTGAGCATAGTGTTGGCCATCATGTTTTCTGATCCTTGATAGTTTGATGGGATTGATCCAGATGGTTTGTTCTTTTCCCTCTAAAGGAAATAAGGAAAAGTAGGGGCAGACCCAGGGCATTTTATACTTACCGAAATGACCGAGTTTTTTTAAGCAGATGGATAGTACCTGATAGTCGGAAAAAGAATGGATGGATGCAAACTGATGTAAGGTCTTAAGTGCGCTAACGCTGCTGAAATAAACCTCGTCATCCGTAAAGATCAATACGCCAGACGTATCCGGAAGCGGTAAGATACAATTTATCTCATGAATCCTAAATGGATCGAAAACGGTCGCCTTTGTTAAATAATACTCCCATAAAGCTGACCATTGTTTATCATCTAAAAACTCGATTGGTTCTGTGTTCTTCATCAAAAATTCCTCCCTCAATTATAAAAGTAAAACGATTACAATTTAACTATACAATAAATGGAATTGAGAAACTTTCTTTTTTTTAACGGATAATGCTTGAAAAAACATACCTAGCAATCGCTTTTATGATTGAAATAAATAATAATAATGAATTATTTTGCTTTATTAAAAAATAAAAGTGACATATATGCGCAAGGTATATATAATTAAAAAGCATCTTTTCTTTTATGGAAAAGATGCTTTTTAATATTTTTTGTCTCATGCCACGACATTATCCGTTTCTTATGTAAAAATGTTGCTTGGTCTTATAAAAAACTAGAAATAACGAAAACAAAACAATTTGAATTAACTTATATGTTTGATATATCAAAAACAATTTATGAATCAATTATATATTATTAATTATTAATAGGCAATAAGATTCATGAAAATAATTATTTTTGAACAGAAAGGTATGAGTGGTCTAGTAAAATAGGCCTTCTTTTATTGTTTTCCAGATAAAAAGAGACAGAATATATGAAAAATGCGCCGTCTGTTAAGCCGTCAAAAATAGGAGGAATAATTGTATGCGTAAAGGTGAAAATATTTATTTAAGAAAGGATGGTCGTTGGGAAGGGAGATACCCAAAAGGAAGAAAAAGCAATGGACAATTAAAGTATGGATATATCTATGGAAAAAATTATAGGGAAGTTAAACAAAAACTATATCCATTACGTATTCGTTATCAATCATTGCAAAAAATCCAAGGGACATCAACCGAATCTTTCGAAGAATGGACAATTGAGTGGTTAAATGAAGTGCAAGATGACGTAAAACCATCTACACTTTCCAGTTATTACTATAAGTTGACCAAGTATATTTTTCCGTTACTTAGAGATATCCCTCTAAATGAGCTCTCTTTGGAGACAGGGAGAGCTGTACTAAAAAATTTACAAGGAAAATTGTCCCGTTCAACGATCCAAGTTGTTTTTCGTATTCTCAATAAATGCTTGAATCATGCTAAAAAAATAGGAAAAATCAATCGAAATCCTTTTTCTGATTTAAAGATTCCAAAGGCAAAGCAGAGAAAAATTCGGGCGTTGACGCTAACTGAACAAAAGAAAGTCATGGCAGTGGCGACAAAAGAAAAGAAGGGCTACGGCATTCCAGCACTATTATCCTTGTATTCCGGCATGCGCATTGGAGAAATAGCAGCATTAAAATGGTCCGACATTGATTTCGATACAAATCTCATCTATGTCAACCACACGTATCAAAGAATTCCGACGATTGAATCTTCAAGAAAAACACAATTAGTTTTAGCAGATTCAAAAACAGAAGCTTCTGTTCGAGTGATCCCTATCAGTAAAACACTCAGAAAACTACTATTGAAACACCAAAAACAATCAAAAGGGCTCTTTGTTTTCTCTACAAATGGTCAACCCTGCGAACCACGTCTATTAACGTATCATTTTCATCAGATTCGAAAAAAAGCGGAGCTTGTAAAAATTCATTTTCATCAATTGCGTCATACCTTTGCGACACGCTGCTTAGAAGTGAATAAAGATATCCCTTCTGTTAGTGCGATTTTGGGCCATGCCTCCACGCAAATGACTTTGGATACATATGTTGATGCCATGTTGGACCAACGGTATCAAGTCGTAAATGAATTGGATGGTCTAATCAGTTAATCGATTTTTAAAAAAAGGAGATTGGATTTTGGACTATTCTTTTTTTAAAAAACGTGTAAGCGCTTACTTTTAGAACTGAGTTATTTTGATGTTAAAATTTTTTTTGATAATAGAATTTTGTTATTTCACAAAATTTCATGCGCCGTCATTCATCGTCAAAAAGCTCTATAAACCTTTCCCTATCAAGGTTTATAGAGCTTTTCTAGTTTTTTATAAGACCAAGAAGAAATTATGTTAGATACGCACAAGAAACTAGAGAACTTCACTAAAATAATTAACTTATATCACTTTGAAAGGAGGTATGTTTATCGAAGGACAGACATACTAATTTTTTTGTTAGTTGCCAATACAGAAATGAGAGGAAAGGTTCCCCATTTGTGTATTGGAAAAATAAGTAATTGAAAAATGGCGGCAACCGGCTTTCATTTACTTATTCTAGCTAATTTGGGAGTAAAAAACAAAAAAGCAGAGGAGATTATTATGAAGAATAAGAGAAAATGGATAAGTAAAGCAGCAATGACGTTAGGGGTATTGACAATATTAGGATCAGCAGGCGCTGGATTAGGATCAGTAGCCTATGCGACACCAGCTGTTCCTTATGTGAGTACAAATGCAATTTCAGATGATACTTCTGATCGTACGATTACACTTTGGAAATATGAAATAAATAGTGCAGCAGAGTTAGGTGAGCGTGGAGACGGGGAGAAAATTGATCCATCGGCAACACCTGATACTACTGGAAAGAAATTAATGGGGGACGTAGAATTTGAAATTGTTCGCGTCATTCCTAGAAGAACTGGTGGACCCACAAGTGATTTTTATTCATTGGATGATCCAACCAAACAAGTAGAAGGAACGCATTACGATGTAGATACTACCTTTACAGCCATTAGACAATCAACAGGGGACTATACAACAGGTGCTGGCTTCGGTACAACAACATTCAATGTTGGAAATGGGAAAGCAGCAGACGGGATTTACTTAATCCGTGAAGTTCCAAATGCAAGTAATGAATACACCTACACAGATGAAACTGGAGAAACTAAAAAGATTGCAACACCAATGGCACCATTCTTTGCCTATTTACCACAAACAAAACGTGATAGTGAAGATAAATTGATCTATGACGTTCATGTTTATCCGAAAAATATTGTCACCGACTCTAAAGGTGATAAAACAGTTGAAGGTCAAAAAGGGTACTCAATCAAAGCTGGTCAACCTTTCCAATGGGAAGCTACAGTGAAACTTCCTAGTGGTTTATACAGTGAAGTTACTCAAGATATGACTATCACAAATAGACATGATGCTGATGGAAATGAATTGCCCGACTTGAATATTACCGCAACACCATCTAGTCCTTACGAACTGTATGCAGATCATTTCTATATCCATGATGAACTGAGTGAAGAATTACACTTAGATAATGTAAAAATTGAGGTTCTTGATAAGGCGGCCACTCCAACTTGGCATGAATTAGTATTAGGCACTGATTATACTGTTACAGTAGACGGAACTGTAGACTCCACCGATCCAATTTCTAAAGCGAAAGATGGAACAAAGACAGATGTTCGAATTGAACTAACTGAAGCAGGAATGAAGAAAATTGAAGGAAACTACACAGATATTCGTGCAATTTACCATACTCATACCGATGTTGATTTTAATGGAGTGATTGAGAATGAGTTTGACTATGGCTATTTGATTCCTGGACAAAAACCAGTAACAGATACGCCTGAAGATAACCCAGAATACTTCGATGGTGGATTCACTATCGACAAGACGTCAGAAGATACAACCGATAAATTAGCAGGTGCGCAATTCTATATCGCAGCGAGTGAACAAGATGCGAAAGATAAGAAATTTATTGCTTCAGATGGTAAATCATACACATTGAATGATGATGGTACCGCGACTCCAGCATTACCAACAGGTGTTACGTTCTTAACTGACACAACAGATGCTAGTGGACATGCACAATTCGATGGTTTAGCACTTAATTGGTTTACAGATACAGATGGTGATGGGTTCCAAGATGCAGACGAGCCAACATGGGCGCATGCAGATATTGAGCGAGATTACTGGTTAGTGGAAACTGTTTCACCAGATGGATATGAACTACTAAAAACACCAATTAAAGTAACAGTAAAATTGGATCCAGCAGATGTCACTGTACATGTAGAAAATAAAACACAAACAAAACTACCATTTACCGGTGGCACTGGCACGATGTTGCTAATTATCATCGCGATCGGAGCAATCACTATCGGTACAGCATCAATCGCAATTGATAAAAAACGTCGTCACGCTTAAAAATGGGACAGAAAGGAAGGACAGACCATGCGCGAGAGAATTAAACAAAAACCAATAGTCGCAGTTCTTCTTCCAATCTTAGTTCTACTGGTGGGCTTTATTTCAGTCCACCAGTGGAATCCATTGAAGGCAGACGATCAAAATGCTCATTTGGTTGATGTAAAAGTCAATGGGAAAGAAATCGATAAGAATTATGCAGTGTCGGAGCAAGGGACTCTTTTAGAGATGAGCGCCGAAGAACCGCAAGTGCTGAAATTCTTAGAATCAGAAAAGTATAACGTAGAGCTTCTGAATGAAAAAGGGGAGCCGCTTCCTTCAGAAGAAGTATCAAAAGAAAAACTCAAGCATTATCAAGATCTAGTGGCATCTAATCAGAAAAGTACGGAACAGACAAGTCAACCTGCAACTTCAAGCAGTGATTCGTCAACAGAAACAAGCGCATCAAAAGAAGTTGAAGAAATCGTCAGTCAGATAGTCTATGTGGTAGAAGATGAAAAGAAAATTCCTTATCTTCTATTAGATAAAGAGGACACCATTTGGTTGAGCGTTGTGAACAAGAAGCCAGAAGAGTCTGTAACTGTTGTTCTGGAAGAAACAAATACCAATAAAAAGCAATCGCTAATTACTTTTAAACAAAAAAAAGCGGAAGCTACTGAAACTTCTAAAACAGAAAAAACGTCAACATCTTCTGAAAATAAGGCCAGCTCTGGAGACGGTGAAAAACAGGAGTCAGCGACCGTTAAGAGCAGTTCCGAAAATCAGACAGAAAAGAAAGCGAACGATAGCAGCAAGGAAAAGGAGACCTCCTCTACCAGTGCTGAAAAAGAAACAAGTAGGAAATCCGCACCCAAAACGAAAGCAACAAAACTAACTAAAGAAGAAAAGAAACGCAATTTAGCGATTGAACAACTTTTAGATGAAAAATACGAAGAAAAAGATTCATTTAAACCGATTGAGTTACCAGCAGAAACTGCCAGTAGTCGAGAAACGAGATCTGGGGCATCACCGATTTCGGTGACAGGTGCTAAGATGACTATCAAGGATGGAACGGAATTTTTTGACGCTGGTAATGATAACCCTGGATATGATTCTGGAGATAACAATCAGCTTGTCCGTTCATTTGATTCAATTCTATATCTATTAACATTCTCAATAGAAGCTAGTGATCCTACTACAACATATTCAGATATTAAGTATAGTGTGGATATGGAATTACCAAATGGATATGATCTAGACGCCTCTGGAAAACAACGATTTAATGGAGAAGTCGTCAGTGATGATAGTAGTTTTTCTGGGGAGGCTACTGATACTACAAGAGCCTCAATAGGTTCTGTTGAATCAACGATAAGTGCCAATGGGCAAATTCTTTTGCCAATGTTTGTGAATGTCTACGGTGCTCAACATGGTACGAGCATCAAACCCACGATGAAAATCACAATTATTAGTGCAAAGAATGATAAAACTAGCGAAACAGAGACAATTAATAAAACATACGATGAATTAATGGATCCTACAGAGACGTATGATGCATTAAAACCGAGAGAAACAAAAGTATCTGCAAAAGCATCAATAACGGCAACCTTGTCAAAAGGTGGTGTCAAACCACTTTCAGATGTTGTTGATGGAGGAGGCAGCTCTTTAAGTGCTTTTGGTGTAGGTGTAACTTTTGGGTTAAAGCCTGTCAGTGGCAGAGCTTCTTCTGATTTTAGAGGTTCTACTTTTCCTAATGGAGAAATAAAAGCTGGTTTCCACTCAAAATCATATTATAAAAGTAATGGAGCAGCGGCTGGGAATGGAGATGCAATTTCAACGTATGGCCTTAGAGCGATAGCATCTTCTGTTGCTACAACTGAATCTACTGGGTGGGATAAAATAGTATATTCAGGTCAGAACTTCAATATTTCTGATGCAATTCTTCCTCTATTTGTTCCTAATGGGAAAACGGGAGAGATTCATTTTTCAGAACCTACAGTGAGCGCAGAGGATAAGAAAAAAATTGGGGTTTACGATACAGGGAATATAGGTGTAACAAATCCAGGTGCAACAATATCTTTATCCAATACTGATTATGAACCTATCTATAATCCGTATACCTACAGACTTACAGGAATGCAAGTTGGTACTAATGAAAAAGTTTTTTCTAGCTCAATGATGATTGTTGAATGGAATAGGGAGTATCTGATTAATAAGGGAACGGGTGTCCTTACCACAGATCTAAACCTTACCAGTCTGAGATATGAAGGACAAACTTATGATGAGTTGCAAACAGTCAGTGTCTCTGACGGGACACTTCCATCGGGAGCCTACGTAAGTGCTCCTGTTTGGGTAAAAAACACCGCGGGCTCACATCCATATACTAATCTTGGTAGCTATGGTGATTGGTCTGACTCAGCGGGTGATGCAACAGTCGGTCAAGGTGAATCAAATGTTCTTTTTGGAGGAGTAAGTGCGGCGACAGATGGAGATTGGATAATTTCCATTTTTCGATGGAATGCTAATTCTTTTGAGTATGATACAGATCGAGAAGTTTGGGGGCAATATGAACGATATGGAAACTTTCTAAGAGATGAGCTTCGATATGGAGTTGGAAAAACAAACGATTATCCTACTCCAGGACCATCCTCCTCATCTACTTCGATAGCGACTAAGAGTGCTCTAGAAGGACAATACACTTGGTATCGAACACCGGAGGATGCTATAGCAAATGGTAAGATTTCTGCAGTAAAAATAGTAAATCAAAAACCACGCGGACAAATATTATTGACTTGGAATGGTGTTCCGTTAAAAGTGATTGGTATTACTGGGGACAAAGATCAATTTGGTAATTCTACCGCAGGTTTTCTTAACACTTATTGGTCTGACACAAAAGAAAATGTACTAGGTCAGTATCCGTTTGCCAATACTCCATTCACAGCTTCAACCTTTGACGCTCAGGGAAATAAGTTGACTACTCAATCTGGGAGACAAGTCGATAGTATTTTTATTAAACCTTTTAAGATCGAGACGACAACAACACCAAAAAAACCAATTTATAAAACTACTGAAGATGTGGAATGGACAGTTAAGGGAAATATCCTTACTACATCTGATACGGAATATGGTGTCAGGTTAACGACTACTTTACCTAAAGGATTAGCCTATGAATCGGGAACTTCTACAGATGCTAGTGGTAATCCGTTGCCAGATCCAACTTTAGTTGATAAAGGTGGAGGAATCACTGAATTAATATGGAATTTCAGTGATGTCAATCCTAGTCAAGGAAGTACTGTTGCAGTTAATTTTGTATCAAAACCTATTCTAAAAGATTTAACTTTTAATGATGCTTCTTTATCAGAAGTAACAACTAGAACAGTTGGTGATATCTGGCTGCAAAGTGATCCAAGCAAAAAAGATACATCGAGTGAATCATTAAGAGCTTCATCTGGAAAGGTACAACTTTATCAGATGCAACAAATTGTTCTTACTAAAGAATTGGATAAAAGTTTGATAGAAGTTGGTAACAGGGATGTCGCTCTTTCAAGTTCTGACCAAGAGACTCTGACAGATATCACCTATAAGATCACCTTGACTAACAATAGTTCTGACAAACTGTTAGATGTCGATATTGTGGATGTTCTTCCTTCTGATCGTTCATTATCGCCTTCGAGTTTTGATGGTTCTTATACAGTTAAGGGGATCAAAGTTGTAGAAGGTAGTGGAGATATTACTTACACAAGAGATCCCGTACAAGAAGCTTGGGAAAACGATCCGAGTCAAATTTACGGTTGGGGACTTTATGTTCCAGGAACGTCAAATGTAGAATCAATAAAAAATGCAAAAGGATTCTTAGTTTCTACTAATGAACTGGCTGTCGGAGATTCTCTAGCCTTTGAAGTCACTATTTCACCAACTGGACAAAAGGCTGGAGACATATATCTAAATCGTGCCACATTTAACAGTAAAATCGACCTTCCAGTAAAAAGTAATATCGTCCAAACACAAGTATTAGGTCGTGATCTCACAGGATATGTCTGGTATGACGATGATTACGATGGGTTGATTGATACGGGTGAAGAGCCTGTGGGTGATATTCCTGTGAAACTCTATCGAACGAGTCTGGTTGATGGAACATATGTCAAAGAGTTAGTTAAAGAGAGTCTGACTGGTCAACAATTTATTGATGGGTCAGGAGATTCATTGATTAAGACGGTAGCTACTGGATCAGACAAAGGTAAGTACAAATTTGAAAATCTTCCTGAAGGAGATTATCTTGCTGAATTTATGGTTGATGATATCGTTAACGTTCAGAAGATCGCAATCGTAACGAAACAGTTGGAGGGGACTGACCCGACACTGAATTCCAAGGCAGATCCAGATGATTTCAAAACACCGGAATATAATCATGCGGTGTTAGGTGATTTACCGACACTTCTAACTGGTGCTGACAAAATTAGCCATATCACGGATGTTAATGCTGGACTGACTCGAATGTCTAAGATTCGTCTCTTCAAGTATGAAGAAGGCACGGTTATTGACGCTGATGGAGATGGCAAGCTAAGCGATGCGGAGATTGAAGCGAGCACCACGAATGCTTTAGCAGGTGCGGAGTTCCAATTGTACAAAGGAAAGAAAGATGATCCAAACACGATCAAGGATGAGAATAAAGTTGGAACGGTTCAAGTGACAGATGGGACTGGATGGTTGGAGTTTGCTAGCTTGCCGCCAGGTCATTACACGATCGTCGAAACCAAAGCACCAGATGGATTTGAATTATTGAAAAATCCGATTGAAGTGGAAGTTCCGACATACAACTATATCGCGATCGTTCATGTGCCAGATAGTGCTCAAACCAAACTACCATTTACCGGTGGAACCAAAGCGATGCGGATTATTTTAATCGTATCCGCCTGTCTATTAGTGATTGGGATGGCTGGCGTCTTCCTGCATTTTCGACCAATCAAAGTAAGGGGAGGAAAATAAAATGAAAAGAGTACGTCGTTTGTTGTTCTGTTTGTTTGCTTTCTCCCTGTGCTTTGGCGGGATGGTGTCTGCTCATGCTGAAGCAGACACCGCCGAAACAACGGGAAGTACCGGGTACAGTATCTTTATCCAAAAATACAAGATCGAAGACTTCGCCAAGATCGCCGATACGATGCCCTTAGATGGGACGAAGGCCGATCAGGTCAAGGATGCGGATGGGAAGAATCTTGATCCTTTGGCTGGAATGTCCTATGAGATCACACGTGTGACACCGATCCAAGGGGCTTCGGGCTTTGAACCTGTTCAAGGGGATGGCGCGTTTCAAACAACCGTGACGACTGATGAAAAAGGACTTGCTCAGGCAAGCAACCTCGTTCAAGGGATGTACCAGATCGTTGAGAAGGACCACACGCAGCTGAAAGATGTGATGGAACCCGTTGTCGTCGAGCTGCCCTTTCCCCAACAAACTGGTGAACCCTTGAATGAAGTCTACATCTATCCAAAATCCAGTGTCGTAGGGGATACCCCTAAATTACCTGTGACTAAAGGGCCGGATGGTACACCAATCGAGGTCGATGAGAAAGGCGAGATCCAGAAGCTGCCGCAAACCAGTGGAAATATTGGAACGGCGCAAGTCTTGATGTGGATCTTAGCGATGATTTTCGCCATGGGCGGTGTCGGTATGTTTAGTATTCATCGCAAGAAAGACGTTTTTTAAGAATTAATTTGATGCATCATTACTGAAGAAAGAATCTGGGATGCGTGAGTAGTAGTATCCTTGGATTCTTTCTTTCAACTTGTGAATCCCTATTGGAAAGAAGGACCTGTCATGAAGAAGCTGAAAAAGAATACGAAACCAAAAAGAAAGCATTCTTTTTTGAAAATCTTTGCGATCTTGATGATCGTTGGTGGTGTGTTGACCCTTCTTTACCCTATCGTAGGGAACTACTTAGCCAATCGTGAGCGCAGTCAAGCGGTTTCTGAATACGACGACACGATGAAAAAAATGTCGCAAAAAGAAAAAGACGAACAATGGGCATTAGCCAAAGCGTACAACGAGTATATTTACAACAAGCAAGAAGGATTACCCAAAGGTGATCCGGTTGTTTACAACAAGATCATGAAACAAGGGGATGTCATGGGGACCGTTGATATTCCGTCAATTGATATCAAACAAATGCCTTTTTTTCACGGCACGTCCTTTAAAACATTGGAAAAGGGCCTCGGTCACTTTGAACCGACCTCGATCCCTGTTGGTGGGAAAAATACCCATTCGGTGATTACAGGACACAGCGGAGTCAAGAACCAAGTACTTTTTACCGATATTCGAAACTTAAAAGAAGGCGATTTGTTTTTTATCAATATTTTAGGCAAACGCTTGGCCTACGAGATCGATTCCTTTGAAGAGATTTTGCCAAGCGATGTCGAAAAGGTCAAGATTCATAAAGGAAAAGACAAGGTTACGTTATTAACATGTACACCGCCGGGGATAAATACCTTCCGGCTGCTGGTGACAGGACACCGTGTTGATTATAAGACGGCGGTTAAAAAGAAAGTTAAGAAACGCAATACCTGGAGTTATCAAAATATCGTTTTAGCAACCTTAGGGCTGAATGTCGCAATCTTTGCCTTACTCATGGGGTTGTATCGCCGCTTCATCAAACGTTTCCGTTCCGATGATCCAGTCGTTGCGGCGAAAGCTCGAAAGAATTTGAAACGCTTGTTCTTCATTACGAAAACACTCTTCATTCTCTTGTTCGTGACGATGACGGCCGTTCTGATCACAGCGATCTACGGCTATCTCCATATGGAACAAGAACCCGCATCTGCGGCTGTCAATATTGGGCAAAAGGAAGAATTGAATGCGTATAACATCGACAAGATCGATGAGGCGAATTATGAGGAGAAACAGATTGCCAGTGTCAAAATCTCGGATTACGCCAAGGCCAAATCCGTTGTTCAAACGACGACGAATAATTGGGGCATCGGGAAGATCGTGATTCCTGATGTGTCGATTGACCTGCCGATCTTGGCAGGAATGGCGAATGAAAATCTATTGACCGGAGCGGCAACTTATCGCTCCGATCAACAATTAGGTCGGGGAAATTACGTCGTTCTGGCCCACAATATCTTTGATAAGGATGTACTTTTGCATCGTATCCAAGATTTAAAAAAAGGACAGCTGATTTATGCGACCGATTTTAAACAAGTCTATGTCTACGAGGTTTCTTTGAACAAGATCATTGAAGAGACCGAGGTTTCTTATGTCGAAAAAGAACCAAAAAATGGGATCGCGAAACTTACCCTCCTTCGTTGTGAAGGAGACATCGGAACGATTTATCGACGTCTTGTTCAAGGAAATCTCAAAAGTGTTCAACCCTTGCACGACGCGGAGGACGACTTGTTCAAGCAATTGAAGCTGAAACGAGAAGATGGCAAGATTGACGGCACCATCGTGAAGGACGATCCGGTATCCGAACCCGAACGGGTGAGTATGACCTTGGCTGCGAAGATCATTTCTGATCCGATGCAGACAGTGGTGCCCTTATTCTTACTCTTCTTATTACCGATTTTATTCTTTAGTTTGATTTAGAAAGGAAAAATGCATGAAAAAGATAGTGATAGGTGTTTGTGGGATTCTCGTGTTTATTGGTGGACTTGCCGGAATACGCAGTGGTGTGTTGAAAGCCGGAGAACTGACCGAAGAGTCTTCTTTAATAGTAGAAACAGGGACAAGTGACGTTTCTGTACCAGAGAGCGAGGCACCAGCGCCTGAAGTGATTTCGCCAGAACCAGCGGCGGAAGCGCCAATTGAAGCACAACCACAGCCAGAAGTACCAGTGGAAGCAGCACCAGAAACGTCTATACCCGCTGCTAGTTCAGAGGCCGTACCAGAAGCTTCTTCAGAACCCGCACCGGTTGAAAGCAGTACGGTAGAGTCTTCAACCAGTACAGACTCGACTGCATCGTCATCGAGTTCAAGTACTTCAAGTAGTCAAATGAATAGTTCATCGAACAGCGCAACATCAAGCACGACGACGCCAAGCAGTTCGACCAAACCAAGTAGTACGACGCCAAGCAGTAGTACAAAACCAAGCTCAACGACGCCTAGTAGTTCGGCACCAACACAGTCATCTACGAGTCAAAGTCAAGCAACACCAGCATCGTCAGTTGCGCCAACGCCGATCGTACCAAGTACACCAGCTGCGGTGGCGCCAACAACACCTGCGGCACCAAGTGTTCAAGCGAATTCATTTGTCGCACCAACCGCACCGGAGGCTTTTTCAGAAACGAGTACGTTGAATCTGCCCAGCGAGTTGAAAACAACGGAAGTCGCGCAATCAGATTTAAAAGGCTTTGAATTACCGCTGTTAAGCAGTTTTGAAAACAAAATTCATGCGGCAGTGATCTATGAAGGAATCAAGCAGCTGGGTACCGAACAAGAGGAAAATTATAACGCGGAACAATTAGCGACAGAGATGTATCAGAACTTATTTGATTCAGAAATTGCCGATAAACCAGAAAAAATGCCAGAAGAAATCACCGTCGGCAGTCTGGTGTATCAGAAGAAAAAGGATAAGAATGTCTTATTAGGAGTCTACATTGGAGATGACTACTACTTAACTGTCGATGATGTGGAAGTTGAAGAAGCATCTGATACAGAAGAAAGCACCTCAACAGAAACTTCCAATGAGGAATCAGAAGAAACGACAGAACAAGAAACGCAACGCCAAGTCGTTGTGGAGTCGATTGATTTAGAAGAAGACCTTCTAGTTCAAGAATTACCAGAGGTCACTCTGACCGAACACGGGGAACAGACCTTGGCAGAATATCCAGCTTCTATGAACTTCACTGAAAATGAAGGTGCGAAAACCTTCATTGAAAAAATCGCTGAAGACGCTCAGAAATTGGGTCAAGAATACGACGTTTTCGCCTCTGTCATGATTGCCCAAGCCTTATTAGAAAGCGGCTCGGGGACAAGTACGTTATCACTAGAACCAAACCATAACTTGTTCGGCATCAAAGGAACGTATCAGGGGCAATCCGTTTCGATGGCGACCCAAGAGGATCGTGGAAATGGGGATTTGTATTCCATCAATTCGGCGTTTCGCAAGTATCCAAATTATGCAGCTTCATTAGGCGACTATGTGGAACTCTTGCGCGGCGGAATTTCCGGCAATGATAGTTTTTACAAAAATACATGGCGTTCAGAAGCGAAAAACTACTTACGCACAACCAATGCCTTGACGGGAACCTATGCGACGGATACCACTTATGGGCAAAAGCTAAATTCAATTATCGCCTTGTATCACTTAACGCAATACGATCAAGTCAAAACAACTGGCAGTGATTCAGGTGTCTTTATCAAAGGCAAAGAAGAAATTCCCGAAGAATACAGCAGTCGTATGAAATATCCCGATTACAATGGTGTGGATTACAACACTTCCGGCTCTTATCCAGTAGGGCAATGTACCTGGTATGCCTTTAATCGAGTGAATCAATTAGGTAAAACGGTCGATGACTACATGGGAAATGGCGGTCAGTGGGCAACGAAAGGCAAAGCGCTAGGCTATGAAGTCAGTCAAAAGCCAAAAGCTGGCTGGTTGATTTCTTTCAAACCAGGAGTTGCTGGATCAGATGCTCGCTATGGACATGTGGCGTTTGTCGAAGTCGTCGGACCCAATGGCATTCTGATTTCAGAAGGCAATGTCTTTGGCGGCACGGTGATTTCGTATAGGGTAATCGACAATGCTTTAGCCACCTCAGATCAGGTTTCATATATTAAAGCAAAGTAGAAAAGATGGAAATAGGGGCTTTCACAGTTCAGATTTCAAGATAATAAATGATGTGTTTTAAATTAATACAGCACCAAGAAATGTTCATTACTAGGAAAAAGGAGCACCGTAACTTATGGCAACTGTTCAATCACGTCAAACGAAAAAAGAGGAGAGCCCACCGAAACGATCTATTGGGAAAAGCTTGATCCTCACCATTCTAACGCTTCTATTATTAGTGGTGATGTTCGTTTCCGGACAATTGGTACGAAGAGAGTACAGCTTTCATCCAATATCTGGGACATCAATGAGTCCGGCTCTGACGGAAAAGGACATGGTCTTAGTCAAGAAGCGCCACAAGATTTTGCGCTATGACGTGATTGCCTTTTCCGTTAAAGGAGAAGAGGGGAAATTTGTGAAGCGGGTGATTGGTATGCCGGGAGATACGATGTTTATCCGTAATGATCGCATGGTTCTAAATATTGGCGAACATGGAGATTTTGAGACGACTTATACGTTTCAACTCTCCCCGGCAGTTGCCGAAGAGTTTCAAGAATTAACCAAGATTCCTAAAGGTATGTACTTTACAACTGGCGATCATATCGATGTGTCGAAGGACAGCCGAACCTTTGGATTTGCCAAGAAGGCAAACATTGAAGGGACCGTTCAGTTTCATCTTCCATCATTGATTAGAAAGCAGGCGGATAGTGAATGAATAAGAAATTCCTGCTAGAGGAGAAATCAAGATGGTCGCATTAGGAGTAATCAGTGCCGGACTTGTTGTTTTAGCAATAATTTTTGTCCTTATCCGATTGGTATTTGATTTTAGATTTACAGCGATTCAAAAAGAACCCGATCAAACGCCAATGTTTCGACGAAAGGTCAATCATCTAAGAAGGATCGAGCAAGCCCGACATATCCGCTATTTACTGTTTACGTGTTTGATGATTGGATTTGGAATGATGGTCGTTATCGGATCGTTTCTAGTTTTAGCGGATGAGCAACAGAAGCAGAAGATACAAAATACAGAGATGAAAGAACGAGTCTCCCAATTAGAGGAACAACAATCAGCACTTATCGCCAGTATTCCCTTGAAGAATTATCCGAAAGAGGGCATCGGACTTAACGAACTTGAATGGACAAATTTAGCCAGAGAAGCGAAGGATTCTGACTTACAAAAACAAATCGAAACAACGATTTCTCAAACGACACTTCCTTACTTTGGTTCTTCAGATACGGCGGTTTCATTGGCTGTTCCTAAAACACTTTCGCTTCAATTAAGCGGTCAAACAGATGACAATGCCAGTAAGGAAACGATTCAAAAAAACATTGATGCGTTCGCGAAGGAAGCCGAAGCAATCTCTGAATTGACCGACATTCATGTTCGAATGATTGCCGTTGTGGGGAAAGAAAAGAGCAGTGTCTACAGTGTGAATTATTCTCGTGAAAACGGTGAGGGTGAATTTACTAAGAAGAATGTTTCCGAACAGAATCTAAAGAATGATGGTGGGAAGGGCTAATGGCAGAGAACAAAAAAAAGAGAAAATGGCTATCAACGCAGGCCTTGAAGGAATTTATCAATGATATCACCGAAGAGGAATTGAATGCGGAGGAGCTGTATAACGAAACCATTCGTATCCCTGATCCTTTGGAAATGGGGGAAGAGATAGAGGATTCCGAAGTTGAACTTGAAGCATTGGTGCAGGAACAAGAAGGTTTCGCTGAACAGGCTTCAAGTGAGACACAGTCAGAAGATGTTTCTTCTGATCAGCCAGCTGAGTTGAAACAAGTTTATGACGAATTGGTTGGATTAAAAAAGGAAGCGGAAGTTCGGATTCATGAGTTAGAGCTAGAAAATGATGAACTGAAAGAAAAACTAGATTTTGAACGCATTCGAGTCGATGACGAATTAACGGAGCAAGTCAAGGAATGGGAAGCGAAGATTGCTGCGATTGCCGAGGAAAAGAAAGAAAAAGAAGCAGCGATCGCACGGCTCCAACAAGAGTTAAAAGAAAAACAGAAAGAACTCACAGAGACAGTCGATCGAATCAAAAAAGAAACTTCGGAAAGAGAAGCTAATTCCGTTGATCTTAAAGAACTCACCCGACAGTTGAAGGACTATCAAAAAAAATACCAAGAATCACAGGCTGAAAACGAAGCCGCCAAAAAAAAGCTGACACAGCTCACCACCGAACGTGATGAAGAGAAAGGTCGGTTTGATCAGCTAAAAAAGCAATACAGCGAATTGGAACAGGATTACCAGCAGCTACATACCCTTCATCAAAAAAATGAGGCAAAACGGGTAGAGCTTCAAGCTGAGAACGATGTGCTGGATGAATTGCTTGAAGAAAAAGAACAAGAAATCAACGCAGAATTGACACAGTTGAAGGAAGACAATTCGAAGTACAAACAGACAATTCAACAATTAAAAGAGCAGGTTGCTCAAAAGCTTAAACATGCATTGGAGGAATCACACATGGCTATTGATGAACAAGGGCAAGTGCCAGAAGAACAGGAACAAGAAGAAACAAGTGAAGCGATGGCGCAGTTTGAAGCTGAGAAAGAAGCCCTCAACAGTGCCTTGTTCGATGCACATGAAGAAATCGCGAAACTGGAAGAAAAGACAAGCAATCTAGAACAACTAGAGGCTGAAAAGGAACGTTTGGCTAGTCGATTGGCGGATGCGCAAATCGAGTTAAGTCGGCTGAAGGAACAAAAGGCCAACGAAGAAAGCCTCGAACTGATCCAGGCGAAGAAACAAGTCGATGAATTGATCGAGAAAAATGAACGCTTGAAAAAAGAAGTCGTTCAGTCGCAACAAGAAATTGGCGAAGTCTTGATCTCAGCGAAGAAGCAGGCGAATCGAACGGTTGAAGAGGCACAAACCGAAGCGAAACAGATGATCAGTTCCGCAGAATTGGAATTAGAAAACATCAGTAACCGAGCGAGAAAAATCTTGATCGAAGTCTCTGAGTCACGAAAAAATGTGTTATCAATCTATGATGATTTGGAGTTTAAGGTCGAGGCCCTCTCAAACGGGGCACTGTTAAAAGAGATAAAGAAGCAAAAGCAGGAGCAACGAGATTCCGATTACTTTGAATCCATACGAAACTAAACCTGATATAGAAAAGGGGATACACACATTTTGATCATAAATTGGATTAGCGTCGCGCTGGTCATTTTGATACTTATTGTTTGGTTTCGGCGAATGATCATTAAGGTGCAATTACAGCGGCTCAACGTACCGCCGAATACACCGTTGTCGTTTCAACGAAAGCTGGAGTACGTCAAACAAGCAGAACAAGAGAAACATGTCTCTGCCTTATTATTCTTGACAGTCTTCTTGGCGTTGGGCTTACTGTTGACCACCTATGGATTGTTTCAAATGGAGGATCAGCTGCATGTGGTCACGGAACGAACGAATCAGTTAAAAGACGAGCTGTACACGCTGAAAAAAGAACAGAAACAAATTATTAATAAGCTGCCCATCAAAGCCTATCCTAAAAAGGGCATCGGTTTGAAGGACTATCCGTGGGATGAACTATTTTCAGATGAAAACCGAGAGAAACAATACGAGATCGAAAGTGATCTATCCACGAAGGTCAGCCCTTACTTTGGGTTATCGACGACATTGATCGTGTTGGATATTCCGACGCAGACCTTGAATATTGCGTTGGCGGGGGATTCCGGCAGTGAGGACAATCGCCAACAGATCAAGGAGAATGTTAAAGCCTTTGCGAAAGAGGCGAAGGACATCTCGAAATTAACGCAGATCACGTTCCAAATGAATCTAATGAACGATAAAGAGAAGAAAAAGACGTATAGTTGTACATTTTCTCGGGAGAAAGCTGACGAAGAATTTTCATTGATCCAAGAAGAAGAGTAAAGAAAGAGGAGAGGGAGTTACTATGAACGCACAACAAAAGAAAAATGGCTGGTTTTTCAATAAAAACATTATTGATGAGATCAATTCGGTCCCGGAAGAAGAGATCATGATCGAAGAACGGCCGAGCAGTCCGACAGAAATTCCAGCAAAAAAACAAACTGAAGAGCTCACAGAACTAAAACAGCAGCTTTCTGAAAAGGAAGCACTGATCGAGCAAGTCAAGAGAGACAATGCCTTAGAAAAACAGCGTTTAACGAAAGAGAATGATAAATACAAACAAGCACTATTACGAACGGGAGAAGAGAAAGCGGAGAATCGTCGCCAAATCCAAGATTTGGAATCGGAGAATCGGCGCAACCGCCAAGAAATCCAGCATCTGAAGGACAATAAAGAGACTGGTTACCTAAAAGAGCAGCTTGATCAGGCCGAAGAAGAGGTTTCGACCCTAAAAGCTTCCTTAGAGAATTATCAAACACTGGAAACAGAGCTGCAGGAAGCGCAGCAGCAAATTCGCGAATTTACGTTGAACCAAAAGGATGAAGCGTATGAACATCATGAAACCCTCCAAAAATTCGAACGACAAATGGAAAGCGTTATGAATGAGCTGCATGAAAAAGAAGACTTGAATGCTCAATTGGATCAATTGATCGTGGACAAGGATCAGCTGATTCTGGAGAAAGAGGACCTTGTTCAACAAGTGATCGAAGAACAGAAGCATCAAGATTCTGTGGTTGAAAGTGAGTTCATTTCGCAATTGCAGCTTCAAATCACCCATCTTCAAGAAGAAAATGAGCAGCTCAAACAGGAAGCAGTTCATTCTCAACATGAAATCGGTGAAGTCTTGATCTCTGCTCGCCGTCAAGCAAACCGAATGGTGGAGAAAGCGAAATTGGATGCGCAGCGGATTGTAAAAGATTCTGAAGCAGAATTACAGACGATCCATGATCGGGCGAAGGAAATCTCTTGTGAAGTGGACGAATCTCGTCAAACGATCATGAGTATCTATGAAGAACTGAAAAGCCGTGTGGATCAATTGGCCCAAAGCAATGTCCCGAATTTAGAGGAGATCAAAGAACGTTACGAATATCCAAAGGTGTCGGTTTTATCACGAAAAGATCATCAATAAACGACGATAGAGAACGCGGCGGTCAGACGACTTCGTCTTACTTCCTTGTTCTCGACCACGTACATAGTGCTTTTCGTAAATCGGATGAATCGTTATTAGTAGGGTTTATATAAAAAGGGGAGATTATCATGAATCAAGTCTTGATTCTGACCAAGAATATTTTAGCCGAGCAGGAAATTCAACAAAAATTGCAATCATTGAACTATGAAGTCTATTGTTCTGTCAGGATGTTTGAAAACAGCAGCCAGCAATTAGAAAGCTTGGAATTTTTTAAATTTTTTCAATATGTCATTTTAAGTGAAACGATTTGCGAGTCGGAAGTAATGACCATCGTTCCGTTGTTAAAGCATCATTCCATTCGTATTATTCGAAAGGTCGAGGCGAAAGTAACGGAAATGGATCATCAATACCTAGAGCAAGAACTGTTGAATGCGATCATCTCGAATGAAGACTCCGTCGATGAATTAAGGGAATGTTTGTATGTTTTGAAGCATCAGCTGAATGAAAAAGAGCCTTCGTATGAAAATAGGAAATACGTCCAATTGTCTGATAAAGTATCCCTGATTCGTCCGAATATCTTGCAAAAGGATCTGCCTTCACCAGAGGAGAATTATCAGTTCTTGGAAGTCCTGCATCATCTGTCACAGACGGAAACTAAGATTCTCTTCATTTTACTTCAAGCGGGCAATAAAGTGGTGACACGAGAAACGATCTGTCATCAGATCTGGAATGAAGACGTGAATAAATCTCATTTGGCGTCACTTTCCAGCACAGTCACTCGGATCAAGACCAAGTTTGAAAATACGAATTTGAAGAATAAAGCCGTCCAAACCTTGTGGGGAAAAGGATATCGGATCAATCCAGAGCTGTTGGATCGTATTGAGAACAATGATACGCTTCATACTCTTGTCTCGAATGGGTAAGGAATAAACGAGCATAGATTAGAAAAAGAATCGGCCAATAATGGTGCTGATTCTTTTTTTATCCTCTAAATTACAAATAGGCAAAACTGTGGAACTGCACTGTTCCATTTTTTCGTAAGATAAGAAAATAAAAAGAATGTTTGAATAAAATTTGAATTTTTAATGAAGAACTGATAATATTTCTCCTGTAAGCGCTTAAAATAAGGAGATGATAATTTGAAGAAGTCGGGTTTATTAAAAAGCACCATTACGTTATTCACTGTTCTTGGGTTCACCTTACCATCAGGATTCGCAGCGGCAGAAACGCTTGTCAGCGAGACAAATAGTACAATAAGTCATCAAACGGCTAGCACAATAAACAGCACAACTGCTAGTGAGAACAGCAGCCAGACGAAGGAAACAGCGCCAGCGGGTGACGCAGCAACAGAAAGCAGCCCAAAGGCAGAAAAAGCTCCGAAAAGTTCAACTACGGTACCAATTCAAATGTTGGGAATCAATGATTTTCATGGGGCATTGAGTACGACTGGAAGCTATTATGATGCTGAAGGAAACAAAACATCAAATGCGGGGACAGCCGCATTATTAGCGAGTTATTTTAATCAAGCACAAAATAAGTTTGAACGAGATAACAGTGATGGGAAAAGTCTGCGCGTCCAATCTGGCGATATGGTTGGCGCAAGTCCAGCGAATTCAGGCTTGTTACAAGATCAGCCGACGATGCGCATTTTGAATCAAATGAAATTTGATGTTGGAACGTTAGGGAATCATGAATTTGACGAAGGTCTAGGGGAGTTTAATCGAATTCTGACTGGAACAAGTCCTGATCCAGCTTCAGGATTCTATGACATTGTTAAGGACTATAATAAGGACTATACTCAGGAGCAATTAAAAGGCGGATTTGATTTAGTTATTGCGAATGTCCGTGAGAAAGGTACGGATACGATTCCTTATGGTTGGAAACCGTATGAGATAAAAAATGTTGGCACTGACTCTGATCCAATAAAAATTGGCTTTATCGGAGTCGTTACTACAGAGATCCCCAACTTGGTTTTGGCGGAATACCATAAGGATTACACCTTTACCGATCCTGCAGAGGAAATTGCAAAATATTCTAAAGAGTTAGTTGAGCAAGACGTTAACGCGATTGTAGTACTGGGACACACCCCATCTATTCAAGCTGGTGAAGGCGTTAGCGGCGAATCGGCGGATATTATGAACAAGGTCAATCAATTAGAGCCCAATAACAGTGTGGACGCCTTTTTTGCGGGGCACAATCATGTGTACACAAATGGGGTAGTAGGAAATACGCGAATTGTTCAATCGACTTCTCAAGGGAAAGGCTATATCGATCTGCAAGGAGAATATGATACAACAACGAATGACTTTGTATCGACGCCTAAAGCAACTGTGAGTGCGGTAAATCCAGATGGCGGTCCTGTACCGGATGCAGATGTTCAAGCTATCGTGACAGACGCAGACAATCGTGTAAAAGAAGTAACTGAAGAAAAAATTGGAACAGCTGAAAAGGCTGGAGACATCACACGGGATGTCAACGAGATGAATGAATCGGCTGTGGGAAATCTTGTGACCGATGCACAAGTCTATATGGCGAAGAAAAATGGCGAAGACGTTGATTTTGCTATGACAAATAACGGCGGGATTCGCGCTGATTTGAAGGTAAACCCTGATTATTCGATCACTTGGGGTGCGGCGCAAGCAGTTCAACCATTCGGTAATATCATGCAAATCGTTGAGATGACTGGGCAGCAGATTGAAAATGTTTTGAATCAGCAAGCCGGCAGTTATTTTCTGCAAGTCTCAGGACTAAAATATACAGTGGAGAAAAATCCTGATGCATCAGCAAAAAATACCTATATTGTCAAAGAATTGAAAAAGTCGGATGGCACAGCGATCAATGCCGCGGAAACGTATAAGCTGATCATTAATGATTTCTTATATGGTGGAGGCGATGGTTTCTCTGAGTTTACTCAAGCAGATTTAAAAGGTGCAATGGACCCAGATACCGAAACATTTATCGGCTACATTAAAGATCTAGAAGCCAACGGTAAGAAAGTCTCAGCATCGATTGAAGGACGCAGGACTTTAGCAGATCCAGCGGCAGAAGAAACTGAAAAAATAAAAACTGAAACTGTCTTAAACGATTACCGTGAAGGAGATAAAAACGTGACCGGGAAAACTATCCCTAACGGTAAAGTAACGATTACTCCAACGAAGGCGCGCGCATTGGCACAAGGAACGGCTGATAAAGATGGGAATATCACTATTGCTGTTGATCAATTAGGGTTGAAAGAAAACCAAGAAATCACGGTAAGTATTGAAGGCGAAAATGGCGGTAAAGCGGAATTTTCAATAAAAGTTCAAGCGAAGGAAGATAGCAGTACGACATCAAGTTCATCAACAGAACCAACCACGAGTACGACGATATCGGGCGATCCAAGTGTAGAAGAAGCGAACCTGATTAAAGCAAAAACAAAGTTAGCTGAACTTTTTGAAGGGGATAAGTACTTGACAGGGGTTACGATTCCAAACGCGATCATTGAAGTTGCTGTTGCAGAAACTGCTGCTGAAGCAGCTCCACAAGCAAAAATCGCAGAACAGGCGAATGCACCGTTGACATCTGATACTGATGGGAACTTTAAAATTGATGTACAAAATATGAATTTGAAGGCTGGTCAGGATGTTGTTGTCAATGTGACAGGTCCGAATGGCGGAAAAGGGCATTTCTGGGTAAGAGTTTCAGCCAAACCGGGAACGAATCCTACTGCTGATGCAGAAACTGAGCGGATCAAAAAAGAAACAAAACTCGCGAACATTTACGAAGGTGATGCACAATTGACTGGTAAAACGATCGCTGAGGCAACCATTGATGTTACAGTAGCTGAAAGCGAAAAATTCGCATTAGGCAAATCTGATGAAAAAGGGAATATAATCCTTGATGTGAAAGAATTAGCCTTGAAGAAAGATCAAAAGGTTACGATCACGATCACGGGCCCAAGTGGAGGCAGAGTGGTCTTCGAGAAGACTGTTCTCGGCAAGATCGTTGCATCAAATACGAACACACAAACGACCAGCAATGTTGGCTGGATCGATAGTACCATTGGAAAAATTTATCCGAAAACTGGTGAAGGCAAACAACCAATCTTTGTAGTATTAGGAATGGTTGCATTAAGTGCTAGCGGATTGATTTACTTTAAGAAAAGATAACTAATCGTAAGATTGCCGAGTCCGATCGTGGGCTCGGCTTTTTTTGTTGCCCTCTACTATAAAAACTGGATCGTTGACCAATAAATGTCTAGAACAGGTCCTTCTGGTTAACTTTTTTTTGAATGGTGCAATTGTATTGACAGATATTTTTTTAGATATGAACGCTCAAATAAATGAAAAGAATGCATTTGAGTTTAATATTAAATTCGATAAAAAAACATTTGAAGAATAAGTTATTATTTTTTTATTAAATAATATTTATAAGTAAATTTATTGTTTTTATATCTGTAATAGCTATTTTTTCCAACTATAATAACTTATATTGATACTTTATAAGAGTTGGTGTAAAATAATAGTTGTTAAAAATAACCAATGTTTCAAGGGAGAATCATTGAATGTCAGAAGCAATTACAGTAACGGCAAGGAGATGTGTTCTGGACATACTTGGAACAGGATAGTCAACGAAAGGATAATAAAAGAATTTGAAGAACTGTTGAAGAAACCTACGGATATAGCGGTAAAACGTGACCGTCAGAACATGGGTTAACTTGTATGAAATGAAACAAAAATAGTCTTCAATTTTAAGCATATGTTCCTGATAAGGATATTCTTTGAGACACACATATTTCTGTAATGTGTATCACGATTAAGAAAAACTAAAATAAGATCTCTTAGTGATACTTGATTCTGAGTCAATCTAGAAAAAATAAGAATTTGATTTATTATTCTCTAAAGCAATCGAAGGAAATAACCTTTAAGGGTCTAAAATCGACCGTTCTGGGTTTCAGGTGATTTAAATTGTGATTTTGTGTTTTAATTAGTATTAAAATAGGTTAATTATAGTTAGGAATATAATTATTCTGCTTTCAATCAACTTGGAATGTGGCAAGAATCAACAATTTCTACTTTGTTTTTAACTGAAATAGAAAATTTCTATGTAGTCCCTATGCTAGCTATTCTCAGCGATGAATAGTCTTCATTGGACAATCAATTGATGAATACTAAACGTTTTTAGCAACTTGTATTGTAAGTAAAAGAATAGTAATTACTCACATAAAAAGAAGTGCTGCAAACGATGGTGTTAAAATAATTTATTTTCAAGGAGGAGTCATAAAATGTCAGGAGCAATTACAGTCACACCCGAGCAGCTGAAATCACAAGCGAAGGTGTATCAACAAGCATCCGCACAAATCGAGGATGCGATTCGAAAGGTCAACTCAATGAATCAAACGATCTCTCAGCAATGGCAGGGGGAAGCGTTTCGGGCGTATTTGGAACAATACAGCCAGTTGGAAGGCAACGTGAAACAAATGGAAGAACTGTTAGAAAGTATTCACGGACAGTTGAACAAATATGCGGATACTGTGGCAGAGCGTGACCGTCAAGATGCTGGTTCATTTGGATTAAATTAAACAAAAGCGGAAAACGTCAGCACAGAAAGCCGTGCTGACGTTTTTTTGAGGAGAAGAATATGAAAAAGAAAATAAATAATACATTCTCTTTAATCGCCATAACGATTGGCGGGATAGCATTAGTTGCGCTGTTGCTGTTTTTTGCCCTAAAGGATGACAATCTTAGAAAAGCGGCTGAGGATCAGACCTCGCAAGTAACTTATGCGCTAGTAAATGAGGATAAGGGTGCGAAGTTTGAAAATAAACAATACATATTAGGCAGAGATTTTGTGACCTTAATCAACAATGATTTGGAGCATAATTGGCAAACTACGACGAGAAGCGTCGCGGATTCGGGGATTTCTAACGGCCAGTTTGATGCGGTCATTTATATTCCACAAAATTTTTCTGAGCGATTGTTGGATTTGGAAAGCATTGCGCCGGATCAAGCTGTGGTGGATTACCAAGTGAGTGAAGGACAGAATGAATTAACGAATCAGGCGGTTCAAATAAAAGTGGACAACATCCTAAAAGAATTCAATCAACGAATCGTTCAAATGTATTTTTCCAGTATTGTCGGTAATCTTTCTGAAGCGCAGAGAAATGTAAACACCATCGTCAAAGGCGATAAGGAAACCCATACAGAATTGGCATCAAATATTCAGAGTCCGTTTAAGGAATTACCTGACGGTTTTTCCTCTGTGCTAGATGTCTCTAGTATTTTGGATGCTGACAATAAACGATTTATCGCGGAGCAAAAAAGTTTTGTTGATTCCGTGAATCAATTACTGGATTCGAATAATGAGGGATTGAACAGTTCTAGTGAATCCGTAGAAAAGAATAAAGAGACCGTAGATCAATTTACAGAAGATGTAAATAAAAAAATAGAAGAAGCAATCGAACAATTCAACGAACAGGTCGAGCTTCAAAAGAAACAACTAGCTTTGCAATGGGAAAACGATCTGACGAATTATCAAGGACAATTTGACGGATTGAATCACTCCCTGATGCAGCAGATGAACAACTTCTATCAAACGGATTCAAACTCTTCGAAGACCAGCGGTGTATTGGCTGATTTTTATGGACAGGCGGCTTATTTCAATGAAAACCAAGGAGAGCGTATAAAGGAAATAGAAAAGGAGATTGAAGAATTAGATAAACAGGTAAAGACTCTAGAAGTGCTGCGAAAAACAATCGCTGAAACTTATTATGGCAATGGAGAAAGAACACCTGACAACGCAACGCTTGAAAATACAAAGGAAGCCATTATTAAAATGGCAGATCTTTCTGCTAGTCAGAATTCGTCAAAATTGAAGACTCAATACCTGGAAGTATTGAATGACAAGATCAATTCATTGAATAGCGGAGAACTAGAGGCTTTACTGAATCTTCTCGTTAGTGAAGGAAAGATTACAACACCCCAAGCGGATCAATATAAACAGGAATTAAGGATCATCGAACGGTACGCGCTTGATTATGGCATTGCTTTCAGTTCGGAACCGAAATTTACTTATTTAACCAACAACGATATGCCACATATAAATCCAATTGAGATCGTTCAATCACGAACATTTGTCATTCAACCTAATGGTACAGCAACGCTTGAGTTAAATTCCGGTTCTAACGTAGAAATCAAGGATGCGGCAGTTCTTGCAGCACAGATTAAAGCAACACTTGATAGTCAATTGAGTGCGTATGACTATGAAGCTACCGTGACGCCGGCTTCTTCACAAAGTTTAACGATTACTACTGCATTGAAACCAGGTGGCACACCACCCACGAATTTACCGAAGCAAATTGGAGTGACCGTCCAACCAACGATTCAATGGACGTTGTCAGATATAGAATCGAAAGAGTCTTTCGTTAATCTGATTTATAACTGGCGCGTGAATGGTTCGGAACAAGCTTCGGGCTATTACGCAAGTTTTGTTGATAAAAAGAGTCCATTGATCAATGATTTACCCCACATTTTAGCGCAATTTGAAGCTTTAGGCGGGTGCGCACAGCAGATTATGACACTTTTTGCTGATCCAAGTCAGCAAGCAAGTGTAGCGAGTTATCTTGCAACAATCAACGCCCCGGCGAATGTTGGGTTGAAATTAGAAGAGTTTGCGACTAGCGAATCAATTTATCATTCATATGACAATATCACAGATGAAGCGAAAAAGACGTTGATTCAAGATTCTTTGGTAAAAGAATACCGAGCAACCGGCGATGAGCTTTATCGCCAAACAGAAGCTCAAATCAATGCTCTGCTTCAGACGATTGGAACAGAATCGAATGCGGAAAATGAAAAAAATACGCTATACAGCACGCTGCATCATATGATGACGCCGGGGATGTTAAATGATGAAGCTGAAAAACTCAATCAATGGTTTAAGCAAGCAAATGAACAAATCGCAACAACCTATGGCAGCTGGACAGAGGCCGACAAGGTTCAAACCGAATCAATCATCAATGATGAGAACCCTCATCCGGAGTCCGGCGATACGAAACCGATCGCGGAATCGACGGCAGCCATCGTAGATTCAATGAAACAATTGATCGAAACAGCGAAGCAATCTGCTGATTCCACGAGTAAATCGGCGGCTGAAGTCGAAGATGTGGGGTCAAAAATTGAAGATTTAACGAAAACGACAAAAGAGGTTCATGGCAACGCGGATAAGGTGTTGAGCAACTTGGACAAAGTCGTGAAAGATGCAAATGAAAAAGATACGACCAATGATAGCTACAGCAAAAATTTTGATAAAGTCCTTGCGAATACACGCCAGGGTGGAGCAGACAATCAGAAGGTCTTTAACTTCTTAGCTAGTCCAATGAATACGTTAGGCGAATTTGGTGAAAACCGCACGATCTCAGTCGTTCCTTATTATCTAACATTCATTGGAACCTTGGTTGCGATTTTTATCGGCTATGGTCTTTCATCTAGTTTGTTTGAACGACAGCTGCGGAAGCACGACTTCTTTGTTACGCAAAGTCGTATTTGGAGAAATACACCAAATGCGCTGCGAACATTAGTCATCAGCAGTATCATTGCTGGTTTTGTCAGTGGGCTGACGACATCAATGGTTACCGTAAAGTCAACAGGTGGCTGGGTCAGTTACACATTCCTAGTTTTCTTGATGTGTCTATTGTTCGCTACAGCATTGGCACGGCAGTTTAGAAGGTCAAGTCTGTTCGTAGTTGGTGTCCTCTTTGGCTTTTACTTAATGATGACTCCGTTATTAGGAATGACGACGACTCCGGGAAGTATCGTCCGTTTTATATTTAGATTCTCACCTTTACAGAATATCGAGAATGGGTACAGCGCATTAATCAATGGCCTATCGATTGGATGGATGACGTATTTGATTTTGATTCTGCTTGTGCTGATTGCTCTAGGGTTGAACTTCTTAGTGAATGTACAAAAGGACACGATGGGTGAACCTTTAGGACAGGTGATCGATCATGAATAAGCGAAAAATTTTAGGCGTATTCACGCTTCTAATCGCCGCACTATTTTTTAGCGGAAAGGCCTCAGCCGAAAATGGGAAATTAACGATCAACAATCAGGTAATCTATGAGAAAAACAAAGAGAAAGAAGATTCGATCGAATACTTGATCGCACCGGATCTGTTTTTAGAAAATAAAACGGCTACTGATCAGCAAAATCTAGCAGCCCGTGAAAAAATCCCGCAGCAAGCGAAAGAGAAAGTGTTTGTGGCGAAACAATTGCCCCAAACAGGCCAAGATCAAAAAGCGTATGTTAAAAAATTATTTCTAGAAAACTATGAAGGAGCAGCCGCACATTCGAATCAAGGAACACAACAAGCAGGAGTTATCTCAAAGGGCTTGATTTATTTCCTTGCCGCAGCAGCGATTGTCGGCATGCTGGTTCTGGGGATTCTGCTGGGACGTAGATTCTCGACAGTTTTTGTTAGAAAAAATTAGGAGGCAACAATTTTGGAAGGTAAAACAGCAATCAACATTGGACTGCATTTTAATGAACGGGTGATTGATCTGCGTATCCCAAATCGGGTAACGCTGGAGCAACTGGTACCGTTGCTGCAAGAAGCGCTGGCGATCATGAATTTTACGTTGCCGGAGAGTTTTTCTTTAGAGTTGATCAATAAACCAATTAAGATCAATCAACAGCTGCCGCTAGCCAACTATCCAATCAGCGACGGCGATCAATTACTTGTAAGAACGGAGAAAGAAAATAATGGAACGAAATGATGGAACGACAACGATCGAACAAACGTTAACTCAAGAAGTATTAACTACACGGCTGACGGCGAATCAGTTTAAAGAAACAATGATTGAACACTATCAAACGATTCTTGAGCAAACGGATGATTGCTTAAAAGGGAAAATCGTTCAACATACGGAAGAAGAATTGGTGATTGATTATGAGATCCCAAAACTTGGAGAGCCAGTAGCGCAATTGGCTGAACGTTCGAATGAGTTGGAACGTTTGGAGTTGGCTCAAAAGCTGCGTTTTCTTTTGAAGCAGCACCAGCAATTGATCACTCCCTTTATGCATCCGCAAAATTTATTTGTTGTTGGGAATACGATTCGTTTAGGTCACCGAGGGCTATTAGAAATCGTTGCACCTTTTCAACCAACCGATGCAGATTTCTTTAAACAATACAAGGCGCTAATTTGCTTTATTCTGCAGCCGAAGCTTGATTTTGCAGGATTAGTAGATGGTTTAGGAGCCGTTAAGCATTCCTTAGTAGAAAAAATCTATCTTGCGACGACATCAGCAGAGATCGATCAGCATCTTTCAGAATCCATTACGATTCTGCGGGAAAGGAATCGGCGGGAAAAGAAACTAGTGAAGAAACAGCATTATCGGTTGTTTAAGTGGGGAAGCATCGGACTATTGGTCGTTGCCATCGGTTTAGGGATCGGTCTGTCCGTCTATGCGGGGCGGATTGTTCCCTTGCAAGAACGAGTGATCGAAGCGGAATCGAAATTCATCTTCAATGATTATTCTGGTGCAGCGACAGAATTGAAACAGGATGAAGCGGAAAAGCTGCCGACTTCAGCGCAGTATATTTTGGCGGTCAGCTATATTCAATTAGATAGTTTGACCAACGAACAGAAGGAAGCCGTTCTAAACACGATTTCTCAAAAATCTAGTGAGAATACGTTGCTTTTCTGGATTTATCTTGGTCGCGGCGACTTTGAAAAAGCATTAAGCCTAGCGAAGAATATCGGAGATAATCAATACGTTCTCCATGCGTATACCAAGCTATACGATGCAACTAAGGCCAACACACGGATGGATGGCGAGAAGAAACAGGAGCTGTTGAAGGAATACGAAGAACAAATCAACAATTATGTGAAATTACTAGGGGGACAAGCAAATGATGAGCAAGCTCAATAATCGGCCTTGTCCTTCAATTGACGATCAAATCGTAGAAAAAGAAGCGGTTCTTTTCGATGTGTTTCTTTTTGAGGATGTCTTTGATCATATTGAACTATCGGAGGGACAAACGGTTCTCTTTCATGGGACGGTAATCAATTGCGTGAATGGTGAACTCTTTATTGAAAATTCTGTAGAGCCTGAAAAAGAATTCCTTGTTTTGCCTCATGCCGAGCTGTCTGTATTTATGACGACGTTACCTAAAGAGAAATGGACGATCTCAAAGGCATGGGGCTCAGAAATATGTGTAGCAAGTGAAGCTATTGGCGTTCTTTCTATTAAAGAAGATAGGAAAGAACTGAATTTGATAGTGGAGGCAAATGGGGAGCAGGTCTACTGGAATGATCAACGAGTGGCGCAGCTGACAACAGAATTCGCTGTCGGTGATCGTGTCATTATCAGCGGTGTCATGATCGAGCGCCGGGAAAAGCAATTCAAGATCACGTGTTTGAAACAGAATGTCAAATTGGATTTTCGCAAAGTGATGCCGGAAGCCGTGAAAAATGAGTTTCCAGTCAGCTTTCCTGATTTTCGCCGCAGTCCGCGAATTCATTTAAAGCCGCCAAAAACAGAACAGACGGTGACACCTCCGAGTGCGAAAACAGCGGAAGGAAAAAGCGAAATTCTCCGTTCGATCGTTCCGCCTTTAGGAATGATCGTATTAAGCGGCGCGTCCAGCGTATTGAGTGGAGGAAATCCGATCATGATGCTCAGTATGGGGGGAGCGAGCTTACTAACTGCCGGGTTTTCAGTTTCCAGCTATTTTACCAATAAAAAGGAAACCAAACGAAAAAATGAATTACGTGATGAAACTTATCAGCGTTATATGATCCAGCAGAAAAAAGAACTAGAACAATTATCAGCCGAACAGCGGGAGGCTTTAGAATACCAGAATCCCGCGCTGGAAACCTTATCTCAGATGACGAAAGAATACCATCCGCGAATTTATGAACGGACGGCGATGAATGCCGATTTTCTTCAATTCCGTTTAGGGACTGGTGAAATTCCGACGAGCTTCAAAGTCGATTTTCGCAAAAACGAAAATGAAGCCGATCCTTTGGCTGATTTTGCGGAGGAGAAGGTCGTCTGGCCGCATCAAATGTTAAAGGATGCACCGATTACTACTACATTGCTTGATCAGACGATTGGTTTAGCGGGAATGCCAGACAATCTTCGCAACGCCGTTCAAACGATTCTTTTCCAAATCTCCGTTTTTCATTCGTATCGCGATGTTCAGTTTATCGCCTTATTAAATGAAGAAGATTATGCAGAAAAATGGCACGATTGGCGCTGGCTGCCGCATTTCCAATTACAGCAATTAAATTTACGGGGTATGATCCACAATGCGCAAAGTCGTGATATGGGGTTAAATTCCTTTTATCAACTGATTTCGAAACGCCGTCAGCAGCTCAAAGAATCTGAAAAGAATGAAAAAATTCAATTCTCTCCCCATTATGTGCTGACGATTTTAGATGAGAGCTGGTTATCCGGCCATGGGTTGAATGAATATTTGGCCGAAGACATGAGTCAATACGGAGTCACCGTTATTTGGGGCAAAGAAACAGCGAATATGCTGCCGGAAACAACGACGACCATGATCGAATACCAAAGCAGTGAAGCGGCGACTTTAGTCAATGAAAACCATGTGTATGTCAATCAATTATTCCGTCCCGTACATTTGCCAAAGGAATTTACTGTGACCGAAGCAATCCAACGGTTGGCGAATCTGAATCATGTGGAAGTAGAAAAAAATGCGATTCCGGAAGCGATCGATTTTCTTGGCATGTATGAAGTCAAACGAACCGAGGAGCTGCAGATCGCTCAGCGCTGGCAAAAGGCCAATACTTCGAAGTCATTAGCGGTGCCATTAGGGCTGCGTGGGAAAGATGATGTCGTTTCATTGAACCTACATGAGCGAGCGCATGGCCCTCATGGTCTGGTCGCTGGGACGACCGGTTCTGGTAAATCAGAAATCGTGCAGAGCTATATCTTATCGTTGGCAGTCAATTTCGCGCCAGAAGATGTCGGCTTTTTGCCGATCGATTTCAAGGGCGGCGGGATGGCGAATTTATTTGCTAAGCTGCCGCATCTTCTAGGTTCTATCACCAACTTGGATGGTGCCAGTTCTGCTCGTGCGCTGCAAAGTATTCGCGCGGAGCTGCAAAAACGGCAACGGAAGTTCGGTGAATTCGGCGTTAATCATATCAATGGCTATACCAAGCTTTATAAGCAAGGAAAAGAAATCACTGATCCGATTGAGAAGAAAAAATATCCAAGCGATCCATTGCCGCATCTATTCCTGATCAGCGATGAGTTCGCCGAATTAAAAGCCAACGAACCTGATTTTATGGCGGAATTGGTTTCCACTGCTCGGATTGGTCGATCATTAGGGGTTCATTTGATTTTGGCAACTCAAAAACCAAGCGGTGTCGTCGACGATCAAATCTGGTCCAACTCTCGTTTCAAACTAGCTTTGAAAGTTGCCGATCCTGCCGATTCCAATGAAATCATCAAAACACCGGATGCGGCAAGTATCACCCAACCCGGTCGCGCCTATTTGCAAGTCGGAAACAATGAAATTTACGAATTGTTCCAATCGGCCTGGAGTGGTGCCACCTACGATCCGAATGCGACCCATGAGGAAAAAATCGATGAACGGATCTGGTGGATCAATAATCTGGGTCAGTATGAATTACTGACTATGGATCTTTCTGAAGATGAGGTCGCAGTCGTTAAAACGGAAGAAGAGCAAACTCAGTTAGATGCAGTTGTCGAAGCCATCGCAAAATATGCAGATCATTCTAGAGCGGTTCTGCCGGATAAACCTTGGCTGCCCCCGTTAGAAGAAGTTCTCGATACGCCAGTGATTGCTTTAGCTGAATGGAAAAAGGAACGTCGCTTAGCCGTACCGTTAGGATTAATGGATATTCCGACACGTCAAGAGCAGGTCAATTTTGATTTTGATTTAGAAAGCTTCAGTCATACCGCGGTTTATGGCTCACCAGGATTTGGTAAATCGACCTTGCTGCAAACCTTGTTAATGAACTTAGCGCGGCAAAATAATCCTGAGCAAGTCCAATTCAACCTCTTTGATTTTGGAACAAATGGATTACTGCCATTAAAAGAGCTGCCGCACGTAGTGGACCATGTTCGCTTGGAGGAAGAAGAAAAGCTGTTGAAATTTTTAAAACGGATTCGAACAGAGATCCAGCGAAGAAAAGATGCTTTCACGGCTTATGGTGTTGCTAGTCTTTCACAATATGAGAAGAAAGCTGGTGTTTCCTTGCCTGTTATCATCACAGTCGTGGATGGCTTTGATGCGATCAAGGAATGCCCATTAGAGGAACCAATCGAATCTGTGCTGAATCAATTATTAAGAGAAGGTGCTAGTTTAGGGCTTTATGCTGTAATGGCTGTCTTACGAACCAATAGCTTCAAGATGAGCATGTCGAGTAATATTCCGTCTCATATTGGCTTGTTCCTAGTCGAAGATGGCGCGATCCGCGATGTCGTTGGTCGTGATGCGTTGATTCCGCAAGAAATTATCGGTCGGGCACAAATCAAATTAGAAATGCCGCAGGAGGTTCAAATCTATCTGCCAGCAAAAGGTGAAAATGACATTGATCGGTTGAACCATCTCGAAGCGGAAATTGTAGAAATCGATCACGCTTGGAAAGGCGAGCGGCCTACGAAGATTCCAATGTTGTCCAATGTTATCAGCTGGGAAGAATTCTATGGAAACAAGGATACGCAGTATATGCTGGATCAGCTGCAGCTGCCGATCGCTCTCGACAAAGAAACAACGGCAGTCATCGGATTCGATCCGCGGGAACACGGGTACTTTGTCATTGGAGACGACACACCGCAACAGACTGAGTCTATCGAGCGAGTCATCATGGAGAACTTCAAACGATTGGACGGACAAGCACAGCGAGTCATTTTTAATAGTGGGGATCGATTTGAAACCTATTCTGAAAGTGCAGATATGCTAGTTTCTGAAGGTGAGTACAGTACCTTCTCCAATGACTTGATCAGTGAAATCAGTGAACGCGAAGCCAGTGGAATACACGAGCCAATGTTCGTCTATATTCCAGATGTCCAAGCATTTAGTGATAAATCCTTTATCACTAGTGAGAACTTTAATCGCTATCTGAAAAAAGGACCAAAAGTCGGGATCTATTTCATCCTGCAAGGCAATCAAAAACAAATCGAAAACAGCTTTGATGATGTCAATAAAACCTTACGAGCCAATATTCCAGCCGGAATGGCAGGCACCCGCTTGGTCGATCAAAGCTTTGTCAATGTGAAAAGCAGCTACAACGAGCCAACCGTTGAGTTGGATGAAAGTCATTTCTTTGTAGGCAGAAATGCCTGTCGGGTGAAGTTGGTAAGTGAGTAAAAGACTTTGGAAGCTTCCAAAAAGTCAGACCACAATTTTACAAGAAAAGGGAGAGATACTTTGAAAAAAACACTGAAAGCAGCAAAACAAAAGATGAAAGATGATAGCAGACCATATAATACGTACAGCTATTATTTTGGTCTACCGATTATAGTTATTGTTCTAATTGCTGCATCTTTTTTTGGGATTGATTTTGGCAGGAGGATCGGGTCTATCATCTTTGTTTTTATTATATTTGCGCATAATGGCGCAAGTAAATTGAAATTAGTTTCTGGAAGAAAGCATGTGGCACCAATTTTATTTTACGCGTCAAACATAATTTCTCTGCTGCTGATTCCATTACTATTCTCTGATTTCACAGGCGGAGGAACAGGTGAAACATACTTTATGCTTATAGGGCTGATTTTAACGCCAATTCAACTATTAATGATTGTTTTCTTTTTCATTAGCGCTAATGACATCAAGAAAGCCTATCCTACCATGAAAGACGATGCAAAGACCGCTCGTGAAGATTATTTAAGGACTAAGAAAAGTATCTAAAACATAAGTGAATAACAATAAAATAAAAAAAGGATGTTTAAGAAAAATGAAAAAGTTTATGAAAGTGTTATTAGTGAGTAGTTTAGTGTTGATGGTCAGCGGCTGTTCAACCAAAGGAAAAGCTAAATCAGAAAAAAAGGAAGAATCTGCTCAATCTTCGCTAGTCGATTTAAGTGTCGAAGATGGAACTTATATTGTTCCGATGGATAAGACGACAGGTGATGACGTGAAGTATTTAAGTCTAAACGTCAAGGTAACCAATAAATCAGATAAGAAGCTGGAGGTTATGCCGGATGATTTTGCTTTATATGACGAGGATGGCAAGAAGACTTCCAACGAAGATATCTACAGTTCTGACGATCAGTTCAAATCAATGAGCTATGAATCATTATCAGAGGACAAGAGCTTAACCGAGCCGATCGTCTTTCAAGTAACAAAGGGGAAAAAATATGAGCTGCATTATAAACCAACGATCTTTGATCTTGATGATGCAGAAGATGAAAGTAAAGAAGCCGGTGTTGAATTAAAAATCGATCAAACAAAATATAAAGACGAAACAGAAGAAGTCGAAAAATTAACCAATCATTATATCCAAACGGTTTTCATGGGAGCAGAAGAGAATAAGGATGAAAAACTCGAATTAGGAAATGACTTAGCAAAAGAAAAACAAGAGTTTAAAGATTCAAGCATTAATTGCCTAAAAAGCGAGTTTGAATCTTATGAACCCTCAACTCCAGAATTAGAAAAAGTAATCACTGAAATGCAAAACGCGAATAAGAATAAAGGAAAAGTCACCTACACGTTTAACGAATTTTATCCAAACTTTGCGTCGATCTATGTAAGACCGGAAGTTGTCTTATTCGATAATGTCGATTCTGAAGCGATCGGTGAGCAATTCGTAAATGAAAATGAAGGTAAGTATGAAGAATACGATGATGCCCTTGATCGTGATTTAGAAAAATATCTTTTGCAAGAATTACCAGGAAAAATTAGTTCTTCTTCCATCAATACAGATCCAGACATGGATGGTGAAGGCTACAAAATTAATTTAGAGAAAAAAGATGGTAAATGGCAAGTTAAGTCCGAAAAGTCCAGCGAAAATTACAATTTTGCAAGCCTAACCCAGACATTTAGAGGCGGGTTGTACGAGTAAGGATTTGAGTAAATTGTATGAATGGTCAAACTAAGACCATTCATACAAATTAAAAATGAATTTCAAAGGGAAAATTAATGAAGAAGAGAAACACAGCTAGTAAAAAGAGGTCAGAGAAAAAAATGCACAAACTTTCCCGATATGAAAAAGCAACGAGAAGAAATGGGGAAGCAGTCTTTTTTATTTCAAGAAGAAAAGCATCTACTTCGATCAGAAAACGAAACAGGCTATATCTAAAACTTGTGATTATGACGTGTAGTATTTCCATATCAAAAAATATCACAAAAAAAGGGAGGATTCTTTATGAGTGATGATGAGGCAAAGCAACGAAAAAGAATGCAAGCAGCGCAGAAGCGAGCACAGGCAAGACGCTTAGAGGGCGAACGTACAATCATTCAAGGAAAAAAAGCAGAATTGGAAGAAAAAATCGAGAAATTAGAAAAAGCTAAACAAGAGATTGATACAGCCTTAACCAGTGTGTCTGGATTTGCCAAAGGATTGTCTTCTTTAAAGGATGCTGGATCAGGATCTTTTCAAGGGGATCGCAAGGATAAATATGATAAAAAAGTTGGCGATGTCCAAAAAGTATTAACGGCCTATGAAACAAAACACAAAGGGAATAAAGGCAAAATCGATAAAAAAATCCAAAAGCTAAAAGAGGATTTGCAGCGAGTAAGTATGTCCATTGGAGCCTTAGATGTTCGAATTGGCTCATTAGATGCGGCTGCAGCCCAATTAGAAAGCTAAATGAGGTGAGCGAGTGGGAAAAGGAAATGTAGGTGTTGGAGCATCTTGGAATCAGACCGTCCATAATGCAACTCACACGGTTAGTAGTATTGGAAAAATTGAGTCGATTCAATTAGCAAAAACAGATTTGGAACCATTCAAACAGTTTGAGAAACTTATTCCACAAATAAATAGCTCTTTGAGTAGCTTTAAGAGTTTTACACAAGAAGATGGTCAGAAGATGATTAAAGCTGGAGATAATAAAAAGGCAGACGACAAAGCTGGATCGAAAACTATGAAAATCCAAGGAAAGGGGTAGTCAAGGATATGAATGATTTGTGGAAGCAAACGTTAACTCAACAATATCTGAAAGAACCTGAAGTAGCTAATCTTGATTTTCTGAACCTATTAGGGGCTACTTTAGGAAAGCAGCCTGTTCTTTTGAAAAATCTGTATAAGGCTTATCTAAAAAAAGAGGACAATTTTGGGTACAAACCAATGATCGGTGCGGCTCTTGATATTTCCTTTGACCATAGTTCGCAACAGGTCAGTTTCAGTAGAGCACAAGAATCTGCCAAACTTACGTTTAATCAATTTCAAAAGTATGTTGGATTAATCGATTTATTATTTAGTGATGTTTATCCGATTGGAACAGTTGCTGAGTTGGATAAGACTCTTTTACCTCCAAATATTCAAGAAATGTATGGCGATTCAGAAGAAGGGTTCCTAGTGTCGATCCATGGCCACAGAGTTCTAACGAAACAAAAGGATGAGTATATTGACTATGTCGCAACCATTTGGCCGTTTGGTTTACTAGATGATGTAGAGCTTATCTACCTAAATAATGTAATGATAAAACGTGTCGTGTCGTTAGGGATGGTCAATGATACGGAGAAAACATTTGTCAGGGAAGTATTACGAAGGCAATTACTCATGAAAGAAGCTTTTTCTTATCTGTACACTAACTCAGCAATGACAATGAGTTGGGAGGGGGGATTGGATGAAAGTTGATATGTCAGAAGTGAATCGTGCGAAAGCATCGATTCTTTCTTCAAGAAGTAAGCTGCAACAACAAATTGAGACCGCTAAAACTTCAATGAACCGTGTTACTACAAGTGGTGAGCTGTCAGGTAAAGTAAAGGGTGCGATCAATGCAAAAGTTTCTAATTGTCAGATTCCCTTGCTAGATGGCTATTATGATATTCTATACAATCTTAGCTCTGAGTTTGATAAAGTAATCGAACGCTTTAAAAGTAATGTAAAAGAATCTAGTGACAGTGCGATTATTGATTCTGAGGTGCTGACGCAACTAGAATCAAAGTTTTCACCTAAACTGACTGAGTTCGCAGAGATTGAAACAAAATTTGAAACCATCTATTCAGGTATTTCCGATCTTGTTGTGATTGAAAGCGTAAGTTCTAGAGATGTCGTAGAACAAATGGAAAAAACAAAAAAAGTTTTGACCAATACAAAAACTTGGATGGCTAATTTTAAGGGCAGTAGCGCGTCTCTTTCAGCGAGTATTTCCCGCCAGAAAGCACAGCTAGGAAGATTGTCTGGAACAAGTGGTATGAGCTACCTGTCACCAGAAGCATTGACTATTTATCAAGATAAAAAATTCAAGAATCAGGTTGATAAAGAACATAAAAAAGTAAAAGAATTTGAACAACCCGAAATGGCCGCGAAGGTAAGGACAGCGAATAATCACGGACTTGCTCAAACGTCTATGTATTATGGCGTGGATAAAACCGAGATTAATCAGGTCGGACAAGGGATTAATTGGGTTGCGGGAGTAAGTGGGAATAAACCAGAGAATCCTGAGAGTAAAGAGGTTCAAGGAGTCATCGCGGATATCGAGTTAAGTGCATTAGAAGAATATGGTGGAAATCTATCAAAATGGTTTCTAAATAATTCTTATAGAATAGGGAACAAAGTTTTCTCAGTTAAAATAGGGAACCACGTATTTCCGATAACCCCAGCATCAGCAATATATTCAGCAAGCAATTCTGGAGCAAAAGTGATAGGTTATGCATCAAAAGGAGCACCTATATTTGGTGCGGCTATCGATTATTTTGGACAAAAAAATGATGGAGAAAGCGCTCAAGCTGCAATAGATAAGACTTTAATACATGCGGGAACTAGTGTTGTTATAGGAGCAGCTTTTGTTGCAGGAGGTTTCACTTTAGTTCCAGTAATTATTGGGACTGCTGTAGTAGGGTGGTTAGTGGGGAAAGCTACAGATAAAGCTTACGATGAAATTCACAAAAACAGGAAGAAAAATAATGGAAAATAGAAATTCAAAGACGATAGTGTTCGTCTGTAAAACTGACGACAATAAAAAAATATACTACGATAAATTTACGAATAATTTTTGTAGTAAGGATAATTTTGAAAGAAGTTTTGGACCTGGAATGGCAATAACAGTAAATTTAACTAGCTATTCCTTTTTTCGAAAATTTGATCACTTTGTTTTGGGTACTAGCTATACAATCGGGTTAATAATATCTTCTATTATCTTAGGAAGTATACTAGGGCTGGCAACAATACTTTTATGTAAGTTTTGGAAATCTAAAAAGAAGATGGGTTACGATAACATTAATTTTAATAAGGATGAACTCAAGGATGTTCTTTTATCGGCTGATGTACAATTAGATCAGAACCAAGGAGGTATTTTTTTCTTAATTTTGATAGCTATATTCGGTGCAGTGTTTATTTATTTTGATAGAACAAGTTCATTATTAGTTGCAGAAGCGATTGTGATGAGTTTGTTAGTATATCATATCTATGCATTTGATTTAAAAGCAAGAAAAAATTTATATACAAATTTGAAAGAAGAGTATCTATAGGAATTAATAAGATTGGAAAGAAATGATTTTTTCTATGTATTTGTAAAGGATGGTGACCATTTTGAGAACCAACCTTGATTTTAAAGGTTGCAGTGCCTTTCTTTTTTAATAAAAATTTTACGGAGGTTACTATGTATTTCCTAGTTAACTCTAATAAAGATGGGAATCAAACTTTTTGCGACTTAAAAAGAAAGAAAGTTGCCCAATTAACGGAGAATAGTTCATCTAATGAGAAAGCAAACTATAAACAGGTAAGTATGTTTGGAGCAATATCGATCAGTAATGTTTTTATATCTAAGATACTAGTCGATTTAAATGTATCAATTCTGGTGCTCCTATTGGTTGTTTATGCCATCTCCATATCTACTGGAATCATTCTTTTTCAATGGACAAAAAAAACGCAAACTAGATTATTAGATAAGAATGCTTTTGATTGTTCAAATCAAGATATTGCAGCTCTTGTAGGTAATTCATCCAATGAACTGAGGAAGGGCTATCTTCAAGTAGCCCTTGGATGTATACTGTTTGGTTTGTTAATGGCTGTTTTCTTTTATTTCAACAGTACTATGATTTTATCATTAGCTTTAATCTGGATAATAAATGTTATTGGAATTTTACTTTTTTGTGAACCTCTCCTTTACTATATTTTGATAAAGACAGAATTAAAAGCAGTGTGATTATTGTTAAAAACCAAAGTTTAGATTCTAAAAATGGAAAGGATGAAATAAATGGAGATTAATTCTATAGGAACAGTGGTTACATTGAAGAAGGACGATCAAAAATTGATGATTACGTCGAGATTTCCGCTTTACAATAATAATGGAGAAATTGGTTATTTTGATTATGCTGGATGTTTGTATCCACAAGGGCAAGTAAATGAGGAAAACTATTTTTTTAATAATGAAGACATTAGCGTTATTAATTTTGAAGGTTATGTATCTGATGAAGAGGTGGAATTACGGGAAGAGTTTGATAGACAATTTTCAAGTATTAAATATCCTCGATTTGTAGTTGGAGATATAGAGTAATAACTCTAATAAAAAAAAGGCTGTAAGCGATTTGTTTATCTCCACTTATAGAATTTTAATGAGGTTCTGTTGAGAAAAAAATGCAGATTAAACAATGGATTAGCTATTTTCTTACTATACTAATCATTAGCTATCTTTTAATAAGTTTGATTTTTCAAATTTTAGGAACATTCCACGGAATCTATTGGTAATTGATAAAAGTAGCAACCAAAGCTGAATCCAACTACGGATTCGGCTTTTTACGGTTTATTATTTTTGGGGAGAGTTATTGTGAAGTTTTTCTCTTTCGGCTATACTCTTAATGATAACGTTTTTAATTATTCGGGAGGTGGGAATTTTGTTTACTTATCAACTATGAGTTTGAGTTAAATGTGGACTTGGAGTATCTAAGTCAGCGAGTAAACAAAAATTTCCCTCCTTTCTTTAGTACATGATGGTCATGTCTATTTTCCATGGATCGGGGGAACATACAGGTTTGTATGTTTCTTTTTTGTGCGCTCAAACACATATAATTTGCATCACCACAAAAAAAGATTAGGAGAATCGGGATGAAAAAATTTAAAGTAGCTTTTGCACTATTGGCGGCAGTTTTAGTATTGGGAGCATGTGGATCGAAAAAGGAAGCCTCGACAGAAAAAGAGGAGAAAAAGGATATCAAAATTGCCTGTAATCAAGTATCCGAGAATTCGCTAAAAGCAGCGAAAGAATCAATGGAAGCGGAAGGCTATAATCCAGAATTCGTAGTCTTTTCAAATAATATCGAAGCCTTACAAGCAGTTCAAGATGGCAATGTGGATGCTTCATTTGCACAGCACGAGCCGTTTATGAAATCCTTCAATGAGCAAAAGGGTGGCGACTTAGCAATGATGACGCCCCATGTTTATTATACTGGAATCGGTTTGTATTCGACTAAATATGATAAGATCGATGAATTACCTGACGGTGCACAGATCGCTATCATGAATGATGCGATGAATCGTGACAATTCTTTATTGATGATGCAAGATGCCGGCTTGATCAAATTAAGCGATGAGAAGAAATCAGGTTATACAGCATTGGATATCGTTGATAATCCAAAAAACTTTAAATTTGTTGAAATTGAACAAGCACAAACAGTCCGCAGTTTGGAAGATTTGGATGCTGCGACTTGCTTCTTTACCTTTATGTTTAACTCAGGTGAAAATTACAAAGACTATTTGATTCGTGATCAGCATGCTAAAGATTTTCCAATCAGCTTGATTGTAAAAGATGAGAATAAAGATACTGATTGGGCGAAAGCAATCAATGAGTCTTTCACTACAAAAGAGAGCAAAAAAGGCATCAATGATCACTTCAAGGGAGTGTTTACTTTCTATGAGTAAATTCCAAGAGCTGAATCGGCGATTGAATTATTTATTAGAATTGGAGCGCAAGGTAGTAGGAATCAGTTTTTTGCGAAATAAAGAGGATTTTGAAGCCTACGATGCACCAGCGACAAAAAAATTAGTTCCTTATTGTCGTGCAGTTCAACAGGCAACGGAAGGTGTCAGTGTGAAGATGTCGATTGATAATTTTGGCTGTCCGGCGTCTGCCGTAGCCCTAGGCCTGATTGAAAACGATGAGTATAGTGCTAGTGGGCAAAAGCATGCAAAAATGGGTGTTTATAAGGATATCGAAGTGAGTAAGGCAATTGCGGATGATATGGTTTATTGTCGGGAACCCTCTTATGGGATTGCGGTCGAACCGATTGAAGCGTGGAAAAATGCCCCTGATGTTATTTTGATCATTACAACCCCGTTTAATGCGATGCGAATCTTGCAGGGCAACGCGTATTTTAATGGACAAGCGAAAAATATCAAAATGACGGGTATGCAAGCGATCTGTCAGGAAGGAACCTCCTATCCTTATGAAACCGGCTTGATCAATATTTCAATGATGTGTTCAGGAACACGATATGTTGCACGTTGGAAAGATGAAGAGCTATGTGTCGGCATTCCCTATGAGAAATTTGAAGTCATGATCAAGGGACTAGAAGAAACATTAAATCCAATGGAGCTATTAGAAAAGAAACGCAAAGTCATTAAGAAAATCGCGGAAGATGATGTACCGGATTTTTATGATGTTCGGAAACGGGACAATTATTTTAGAGGCGCTTATCAGGGCGTGAAACGTTAGGTGTTGAGTAGATGGAGATAGTCATCGATCAGGTCAATAAAAGTTATGGAGAACAAACAATCCTAGAAGATATTTCTTTGACGATCCCCACCGGTTCTATAATGGGAATCTTAGGAATCAGCGGTGCGGGAAAATCAACGTTGCTGCGGTGTATCAATGGTTTGGAACAAAGCCAATCCGGTAGTATCAGAATCGGTACGCAGGCATTGGAAAAACTATCGGAAAAGCAATTGCGAGAGATGAAGAAAAAAATCGGGATGATCTTTCAAGGGAATTCTTTGATCGAACAAAAAACGATTTATAAAAATGTCGCGTTGCCGCTAGAGTGCAGCGGATATGCTAAAGAAGCAATCAAAGAACGTGTAGAAGAACTCCTATCAGAGGTCGGAATTGCGGATAAGGCGAACATGAAGCCGCGACAATTATCTGGTGGACAAAAACAACGAGCCGCAATCGCCAGAGCCTTGACGATGAATCCGGAGATTCTGCTTTGTGATGAGGCGACTTCGGCACTAGACCCGAATATTACGAACGGTATTTTGGACCTTCTGTTGAAATTAAACCAAAAAATGGGATTGACGATCGTGGTGGTGACTCATCAAATGGAAGTGGTGAAGAAGATTTGTGACCGCGTCGCTATTTTACAACAGGGAAAAATCGTTGAAGAGGATACGGTTCAGCAGGTTTTTCTAAGCAACTCAGAAGTATTACAGACGATCACAGGGGAACCGCAAACCAACTTCGGTGAATTGAAAACAGGCCATCGTTTAGTGAAATTAGTGACGCAGCTAAAAACGGATGTTTTAGCGTTATTGCGCCAATCAGGAGTAGAAGCGCCACATCTATTGAAGGCAACGACCGAGCAATTTAAGGAAGAGAGTCTGACCACGTTGCTATTGTCTGTACCTAATGAAGATGTCGCAAAATTACTAGCGCTCGCGAAACAAGGTCACTTTGTTTGTCAGGAGGTGAAGGATCGTGAGTAATTCGGTGTTGATTACACAAGTGCTGCTGCCGAACTTGGTCAGCACAGTAATCATGGTATTGGTTTCTTCATTAATCGCAACAATCATCGGCTTTGCTTTGGCAGTTATTTTAGTGATTACGAATAAAAAGGGGCTATCGCCTAATTTAAAGATGTATCGTTTATTGGATTTTGTGGTGAACATCATTCGATCTTTTCCTTTTATTATTTTGATGGTTGCGCTCATGCCTTTTACGCGTTCATTGGTGGGAACGACGATCGGTACCTCAGCGGCAATCGTGCCATTAACCTTTGCAATGACACCTTATGTGGCACGATTATTTGAAAATAATTTATTGGAGATCAATCCTTATACTTTGGATGCCGCAAAATCAATCGGTGCGACCCATATGCAGATAATTTTCAAAGTGATGCTGGTAGAAGCTTTTCCAAGTATGATATCCAGTCTGACCTTGGCGATCATCTCAGTATTAGGTTACACTGCCATGGCGGGAACGGTCGGTGCGGGCGGATTAGGTGCCGTAGCTATCACATACGGTTATCAAAATTTTGATAATACGATCATGTATAGTACGGTCGTCTTACTGATCGTTTTCGTACAAATCGTTCAATGGATTGGTAGCCTCTGCTATAAAAAAAGCTAAAAATTAATTTCGATCAGAGCGCAAGACAACTTGCGCTCTGATTTTGTCAGTCACTCTTTTTGCAGTATCATGTTGACCGAACAAAATAAAGAGTGAAGACGATTATTGTTGAAGCGGTTTAACGTGATGATAGGCATACGAAAATTCTTCATTTATAAAATGAGGTAGCGGCCATCAATTTTCATAAATCTTCTGATTTCAAGAAATTAATCAGGTATAATGAGTGAACGACGATTTTTTGAGGAGAGACTATGAAGACAAATCATATCAAATTGAATCTACAGTATATCAGCATGCAGATTCCATATTGGATGGGATTTTCGGTGTTAGGAACCTTTACTTCTGTATTTTTGCTGTCTCGAGATTTTACAAATGGTCAAATCGGGTTGGTCTTATCATTGGCGAACTTACTTGCCGCAGTAGTTCAACCGTTTTTAGCGTCATTTGCGGATCGGATGATACGGGTTCGCTTGTCTCAATTGGCCGCTGGAATGGCTGTTTTGTTAGCACTGTTTTCAGGAGTTTTGTTGGCATTGCCGAAAGTATTTTTGATCGTGGCATTTATTTACGTTTTACTTTATGCATGTTTGGTGCTCTTACAGCCGATGACGATCGCTATCGGGACCTTTTTTATTAGTCGTGGATATGGCTTAAATTTTGGTGTAGCACGTGGATTGGGATCATTGGCCTTCGCAGCAGCGGCAGCGGTGACCGGAGTATTGATCGAACGTTTTTCGCCGACAATTATTTTATATTTATTGATAGGTATTTTCTTGTTCTTCGCAGTGATGGCATTGCTTATCGATACACGAAAACAAGGTGGAAAATATTCGAAATCTTTGATTATAGACTATCATCGAGAGGGTTCATTGGAGGAACCGATCGGCTTAATTGCCTTCACAAAAAAATATAAACGCTTTATGTTTTTACTGTTTGGCGTATCTTTATTGTTTGTCTATCACACGATTATCAACAGCTATATGTTTCAAATCATGCAGCCTCTAGGTGGCACGGCCGCAAATGCCGGGAGTTCTTTATCAGTTGCGGCATTGAGTGAACTGCCGACGATGTTTCTCTTTACTTGGGTGTTGCGACGCTTCAAAATCCATTCGCTGATGCGGGTAGCAGCGTTCTTTTTCTCAGTCAAAGCAGTGCTTATCCTTTTTTCAGGAAGTATTTTTTTGATCAATGTCGCACAGAGCTTGCAGATGATCGGTTTTGCGATGCATACGATGGCATCTGTTTATTATACAAATCAGATTATTCCGCAAAAGGATCTAGTCAAAGGTCAGACCTTGATGGCGACTGCGAATACGGTTGGCGGAATCATAGGTGCGTTTGTCGGAGGACAGATGCTGAGCTTCTTGTCAGTTTCAGCGATGCTTTTGATTGGCACGGTAATTTCGATTGTCGGGACAGTGATCGTTTGGTTATCGATAGAAAAGTAAAGTAACGTCTATTTCTTTTTTTGAAATAGGCGTTTTGTTTCGCTTATTTTTTTAAATAGGATAGAGTAAAGTTTGTAATAATCGATACGGATATCAGTTTTGTCGAATGGTTTTCATTTGAAAATTTTAAGCAAGCTATGGCAGACTGATATATGGCGAAAAATCAGTTCATTCGTATGAGTGAGGGGGACTATTATGAAACGTTATCGCTACTATCTGATTATACTTGTGATTGCCGGACTTTTTGTCGTTCCGCAGCTATGGACGCAGAAGATGATCTTAGGCGCTGATGCTCTATTTCATTACAATCGTTTTTATGAGACCGCGGAGCAAATCAAAACTGGAAATTTCAGCTATTTCATTTCGATCTTCGGTTTTCAACAATCTGGACGAATCGTTAATGCCGTTTATGGACCAATCTTCTCCTATCTACAGGGTGGATTAGTTTTGCTTGCTGGCAGTTGGTTTCGTTACCAAGTGTTGTCGAATTTCCTCGTCTTTTTACTTGCAGGCTGCTCGATGTTCAAATTATTGACTTATAGCAAGATCAAAGAGCATACAGCGTTGTTTGCGGCGATTATTTTTATGACTACCTACAGTATTAACTATTGGGTATTGAATCAAGGTTTTACCAGCTGGGGGACGTGCCTCTTACCGTTGTGTTTGATTCCATTGGTGGACCTGAAAAATCATCATTTTCCAGTTGTCAAAATTGCGGTAAGCATGGCTGTGATGACGCAGATACACATGTTGACAGCGGTGATGCTTGGATTAATTTATTTTCCATTTTTTATCTCATATGCAAGAAACCGCTGGAGGACTGCTTGCATTGAACTGATAAAAGCAATAGGAATCTATGGGTGTTTGTCGATCAATGTCTGGGTCAGCTTACTCTTGATCAACACAGGGGATCAATTGAAAATGCCCTTTACCAATCCGCAAATGAGTGAGAAGGCGATTGATTTAGGAGGAGCTTACTGGCTGGAGCATCCTAGAATTTTACGTTTACTGCTGATCGTGGGCTTTTTGCTTTGTCTGGTATATTGGTGTAACGTTCAGCGATTTACTAAACAGCTTTTGATTTTTAGTGGCATCTTTTTATTGCTTTCAACGAGCCTTATTCCTTGGTATTGGTTCGTCGCACATAAGGTGCCATTGGTGACGCTAATTCAATTTCCATTTCGTTTTTTTGCACCATTCACGATCTTGTTCCTATTCTTTTTTGCTTCAATGATCAATGATCTAGCAGACAAGAGATTTCTTCCAGTTGTTTTCGCCCTGTTTAGTTTTATCAGTATTGCTCAGAATTTGCAGATGCTTTCTCATGATTTGGACAGCTGGGGGCAAGAATCTTTAGTTAGTAAGCACACATTTATCCGAGGTTCTGAAAAGGACGCTAGACAGAGCTTTTATGATACAGATATGCAACAGGCCTTGCGGTTGGTCGAAAAATCTAGTCCGGATTATTTGCCGATTTATCATGATGATACAAAAAACAAATATGTTAGCTACGAAAAACAAATTCTTGGACAACAAAGAAAATTTTCGAGGACTGTCAAAAATAATCAATTAGAGATGACTTGGCAAGCGGCGAAGGTGGAGAATGTTCAACTGCCTGTGATCGTCTACCAAAATACAAAACTAATCGAAGGTGATCGGGAAATTAAGCCATCTTCACTTTCGAATATTGGTGTACCGACAATCAAGCAAAAAGCGGGAAGAAATACGATTCGACTGCGTTATGATCCGCCCAGTTATGTAATGATAATTTTTGCCCTTTGTGCGCTTAGCTGGTTTGCGACATTATCATGGTGTGCGTATCGATTCTTCGTTCAAGCAGGTTAACTTTGGCAAACTTTCAAACTATCGGGTAAAATACAAAAAAAGCATCAAGTTTCTCGTTTTTTATTTAGCAGGATTTACGAATGCGTATCAAAATTTAAGAATTAAAAAAATTAGCGGAATTATTTACGAGGAGTGAAGTACAATGACTAACTATACTAATGAAAAAGAACGACGTTTGCGCGGTTCTATGGCACCGAAAACGGAAGAAGATGTTGCTTTAGCAGGGACAAATTCGAGTGAGACAGAAAATAAACCTGAAGCGTTAGCTGGCAGTAATTCGGGTGAACCGAAAGAAGTAGCTCGTTCTGGTTCGAACGCGGTAGAGGAATAAGAACCACATCCTTCTTTTAAAGATGAAGCAAAAAAAATCATTAAAGAGATCGAAGATAAATTTGATCCAAAGAAATAAGCAGTGAAAGAGTTCATCCATGGATAATTATTTAGAGATTTATGAACACTGGTATCCGCGAAGTTACGGACTGAGTGACTATCCGACAGAATGTCATGTGACTTATTCAAGTGCAGAGCGCAAAGTACTATTTGAAAAATTGAGTCCAAAGCAGCAAGCACTAGTTAATCAGCAAAGAAAATATGAGGTTCGTTCACTATTTGTACAAAAGCACTATTTACAGACGTCAGATTGGGAATTCGTCACGTTAAATATCGATGATGAATACGAGCGCGGTGTCCACAGTCAATTGAAATGTGCCTGTGGTCGTCCGTTAAAATATCAGTTTGTAATCGAATCAAAGCTTAAAAAACAGGAAATTCGCTTAGGTATTCAGCATTTCAAAGATCATTTAGGCATCTCTCAGCAAGTAGCGGAAGAAATCAAAAAAGGCGTTGCTCATGTAGATCTAGCTTTAGATGAATTACTGTGGCTGACAGAAAAAAATGTCTCTTTCCCAGAAGACCTGTGGCAGCGTTACGTCTTTGCTTACTATCGTAACAACACCTTGCGTCGTCCGCTTTCCTTGAATCAAAAATTAGCGGAGCGGGTGGGGGAATTTCGAGTTGCGGAGATGCCGCTTTTTATCGGTGATTATCTAAGTGTTGTTACGGAGATTAATCAAGTCGATCGGGAAGCCTTTGATCGGAAGGAAAAGAATTTTTTGGCGGATAAGAAAGTATTTGAAGCGTATTTTGAAGACTTTCAACAAGATATTCAAGCGCCGATTTATCTGGAAAGAAAGTTTTGGGGGCGCAGGCTGACTGATTTTATTCAGTTAGAACGCTATGGTACTGAAACCTATGAAGAGGCAAAGTTTCGTTATTTTGATGATTTATTATCTTTCTTGCTCGTATTGAAAGAGACAACTAAGGCAGAACGAAAAATCCGTAGTTTCGAGATGTTTCATCAAAAGAAATATGATAATGCAGAGCTAATCCGTTTTATCATTGAAAAATATCAACAGTATCAGTTTACGCAAAATTTTTTCTTTGCGATACCGAAAGTCTACCGTGTCGGTCTGCGAAAAGCGATTCAGCGAAAACAAAAGAACTAGAAAAACTACCCTACGATGATTCAGATAAATCATCGTAGGGTAGTTTATTTTTGGTTCATTGCAAAATTTCAATTACATTTGACGAATAAAGTCCACTTTTTCTTGAATAGAGAGGATCTCTGATTCGATCGTGTTTATAAATTCCATGATCTCTTGTTTTTCTTCTTCAGAGCGAATGTCTTTAGAATTAATTTTTTCAAAATTCTCTTGAATTGTTTTCAAATTAATTAAACTACCTGTGACATGCATCTTTTTGTTGATATTTTCAATCGTGTTCAAAATCCTACTCCCTTTCCTGAGCAGTTTTCATGTTTAAAACAGTTTCCTAAGTAGATATTACTTACGGTTTAATGTACGCGTAACCCTCTGATTGTAATTCAATCAAATCTAAGACACCCGAGGGAACAACGACAACACCCTTTGGCAACTGTTCTTTTGTGATTTTATTTGCTCTCATCGCATTATTGCAGGCGTGGAAAGTGACTCCATCAGTAGCGATGAACGGTTGATTTTTAGGATCAAGGTACCCTTTAATCGCATTTCCGTTAATTAAAACAATAATAACGATTTTTCCGGGCTCTTTCAACAAATTTTTAATATTATTAGTAGTTTCCAACCATTTTTCTAATTCATCAATGTGAAAAACAACTTTCATTATTATACCTTATTTCTTTATAATCATATTTATAGCCTGTTCCAATTTCTGTGCTTGGTCATCTGGGTTTTTATCTGGATTTTCGAAACAATTTTTCAAATTTTCAGCTACGATCATTCCCATCACGCGATCAATGCTAGAGCGTACAGCACTTAATTGAGTAATGATATCTATACATTCCTTTTCCTCGTCAATCATTTTTTGTACTCCGCGAATTTGTCCTTCGGTTCGTTTTAAACGATTAATAATTTTTTTTTCTTCGATCTCCATTTATGTACACGTCCTTTATAAAATCATCTTATATTGAATATACCTAGATAGGGTATGTTTCGTCAAGTGGATCGCTTTTAGCGATTTTAGTGGTCAAACAGAATGGTTGACAGGAAACATTTTTTTATGATAAAAATACCCTATGAGGTATTAGCGAAGAATAAGGAGTGAAAAGGATGTTTAATCTGTTCCAAAAAAAGTCTGTCATTTCAACAAAAGATCTAAGAAGTAAACTTGATCAATCAATTACGTTACTAGATGTTCGAACGCCTGAGGAATACCGTAGAGGGCATATAGCTAAGGCAAGCAACTATCCTTTGAACAAGATCAACCAGTATAAAGGAAAAGAAAAAGAAGTGTATGTCATTTGCCAATCTGGAGTGCGAAGTAAGCAGGCCGCAAAGATTTTGAAGCAAAAAGGTTATGAAGTTACGAATGTACAAGGTGGTATGAATCGTTGGCAAGGTCCGACACGAGGAGGGAAATAGGATGAAAATTATTATTGTTGGCGGTGTCGCCGGAGGAATGTCAGCGGCTACGCGTTTGCGGCGTCTAATGGAAGATGCAGAAATCATTGTTTTAGAGAAAGGGCCGTTTGTTTCCTTTGCTAATTGTGGTTTGCCTTATTATGTTTCTGGAGAAATCGCAGATCGAGATGCTCTTCTAGTCCAAACACCAGCATCGTTGAAGGCGCGCTTCAATTTGGATGTTCGTCCTTTTCATGAGGTGACGAGTATTTCACCAGAAAAGAAAACTGTATCTGTCAGAAATGAAGATGGATCTTTTGAAGAAAGCTACGATAAATTAATTTTATCACCAGGCGCGAAGCCGCTGATTCCTGAAATGGAAGGATTAGCTGAAGCAGTCAACCTATATAGTTTGCGTAATGTACCTGATTTGGATCAGATCATGCAGGCTTTGGAGAAAGAACCAGCGAAGGCAACAGTGATTGGCGCGGGATTTATTGGTCTTGAGATGGCCGAAAATTTGAAGACGCGTGGATTAGACGTGACAGTCATTGAAAAAGCGCCGCATGTTTTACCGCCATTAGATGAAGAAATGGCTGCTTTTGTACAAAATGAACTGACTAGTAAAGGTATTCGGGTCATTACTGGGGAATCAGCACAAAGCTTTAGTGAACAAGGAAAGAAAATCAAACTAACTAATGGTGAAGATGTTGATTCAGATTTGACGATTCTTTCGATCGGTGTTCGTCCAGAGAATTCTTTGGCAATGCAAGCTGGGATAAAAACGGGACTAAGCGGAGGAATCTTAGTTGATGAAAGCTATCAAACGAGTGAACCAGATATTTTCGCAGTAGGCGATGCCATAGTGGTCAAGCAACAAGTTAGCGGCAAGGATGCACTGATTGCACTTGCTTCGCCGGCGAATCGTCAAGGCCGTCAAGTGGCGGATATTATTGCTGGTTTGAAACGGACTAATCGCGGTAGTATTGGTACAGCGATTGTTCGCGTATTTGATCTCGCCGCAGCATCGACTGGCTTGAGTGAACGGGTAGTCAAACAATTGGGATTAGAGCATCAAGTGGTTCACGTTTCGGGCAAGGATCATGCAGGCTACTATCCAGGTGCAACTGATTTGACCTTAAAATTAGTATTTGATCCGAAGACGGGTAAAATTTACGGTGCTCAAGGTATTGGCGCGAATGGCGTAGATAAGCGTATTGATATTTTAGCAACAGCGATTAAAGGCGGATTAACGATCTTTGATTTACCAGAGTTGGAATTTACTTACGCCCCCCCATTTGGTTCCGCTAAAGATCCGGTCAACATGTTGGGGTATGCAGCGATTAATCTAGCAGAAGAAATCAGCGAGTCGATTCAATGGTATCAACTAAAAGAGGAACAGCTAAAGGGCAATCAACTACTCGATGTTCGAAATCCCGAAGAATTAGCCAATGGTCGTTTCCCTGATGCTGTCAACATTCCGTTGAATCAATTACGGGATAGAGTGTCTGAGTTAGATCCAACGAAGAATTATATTGTCAGCTGTCACAGCGGATTGCGAAGCTACGTTGCTGAACGGCTACTAAAGCAAAATGGATTCAAAGTGAAGAATTTGGATGGCGCTTTTGCTCTATATAAAACGGTAAGACCGGAGGAATTGATTTATGAGTAATGCAATCACGATGAACGATTTTTATGATTTAGCCAAACAAAAAGAAATAGAAATCATAGATGTTCGTGAAGCCTATGAATATCAGATGGGCCATGTTCCTCATGCGAAGAACTTGCCATTAAGCAGTTTAGGCAGTAGTATGACTGAACTTGATTCGAATAATGAGTATTACTTTATCTGTCAATCAGGAGCTCGCTCTGAAAACGCATGTGCTTTTCTAAATGAGCAAGGCTATCATGTTGTGAATGTTTTAGGCGGGACATCTGCTTGGCCAGGAGAATTAACTAGATAATTTTCATCTGCTTTTAAATTATGGATAATGGAAACACCAGTTTAGTCAGTAAACTGGTGTTTTTTTATATTTTTGTTTGCGCTTTTATGTTTTTATATATTGACAAAACGAAAACAAATGATAATATAAAGGTGTAAATAAAAACAAAAAGGAGCAAGCAGATGATCGAGTTAAAGAAATTAGCGAATATGGTGGATCATACATTGTTAAAAGCCGATGCCACTAAAGAAGGATTCGAACAACTTTGTAAAGAAGCGAATGATTATGGGTTTAAAATGGTAGCAATTAATTCTTATCCAGTAGCGATGTGCCGGGACTTTTTGAAAGACAGTGCTGTTCATGTGGGGGCGGCTATTGGGTTTCCGTTAGGGCAAACAACAATTGAAACGAAAGTATTTGAAGTAGAAGACGCAATCAAAAATGGTGCGGATGAAATCGACTATGTGATCAATATTGGAAAATTAAAAGAGGGCGACTTTGAATATATTCGTGAAGAAATGAAAGCAATCGTAAATGCTTCTCGAAAAGGCGGAATTATTAGTAAAGTCATTTTGGAAAATTGCTATTTAACAGATAAAGAAAAAGTTGCTGTTTGTGAGATCGCGAAGGAAGTAAAACCTGATTTTGTCAAAACGTCGACGGGATTTGGTACAGGCGGCGCGACATTAGAAGACGTGGCCTTAATGAAAAAAATTGTAGGAGCCGAAGTAAAAGTGAAAGCTGCTGGAGGTATTCGTGACTTGGATACAGCGTTAAGGATGGTTGAAGCAGGTGCTGAACGCTTAGGGACAAGCTCTGGCATCAAAATCGTAGAAGAGTATAAAAATATAGAGGGAGTAAAGTAATGACAGAAATTCGCGATGTATTGAAACCGGCATTTATTAATTTTGATTTACAGGCAACAGATAAACAAGCTGCGATCAGAGAACTTGCGAACACCTTTGTGCTTAAAGGTGCTGTAACAAATGATAGCGTTTACTTGGATGCGGTAATGAAACGAGAGGAAGAAAGTACGACTGGAATTGGTTTTGGCGTGGCGATTCCACACGGGAAAAGTGCTGCTGTCACCGAACCTTCGTTAGGATTTGGTCGGAGTCAAGCCGGGATTGAATACGACTCAATGGACGGTAAGCCAGTTCATTTGATGTTTCTGATTGCTGTGCCAGAAACCTCAAATGATGAACATCTGAAAATTCTCAGCAAACTGTCTCGCAAACTAATGCACGAGGATGTCCGTCAAAAGTTAATGACTGTCGCTGATGTAGAAGAAATCTATCAGATTTTTGAATAAGGAAGGGTGAAAAAAATGAAAATTGTGGGAATTACTTCTTGCTCGACCGGAATCGCGCATACTTATATGGCAGCTGAGAATTTAGAGATTGCAGCCAAAAAACGCAATATTGAGATCAAAGTAGAGACACAAGGATCCATTGGTTCGGAAAATGTTTTAACAGAACAAGAGATAGCTGATGCGGATGCAGTTATTATCGCAGCGAGCACTTCAGTGAATAAGGATCGTTTTAATGGCAAGCGCTTGTTGGAAGTAGACGTTACAGAAGCGATTGATCATCCCGATGATCTGTTCGATCGTGCTCCGAACGCGGCTATTTACTCGACTGCGGCAGAAGTGAAGTCAGAAGCAAAAGTAGAAAAAAGCGGAATCTATAGTCACTTGATGACAGGGGTCTCTTATATGATTCCATTTGTTGTAGCGGGTGGAATTTGTATAGCATTAGCTTTTGCTTTCGGCGGAATCAATGCTAAAGGTGAGTTGGCTTCGGCGATCAATGAGCTAGGTGGGATAGCGATGGGATTGATGTGGCCGATTTTAGGTGGGTACGTTGCCTTCTCCATCGCTGATCGTCCAGGTCTTGTTCCAGGGATGGTCGCAGGAATGATCGCTTCATCGATGAACGCAGGATTCTTAGGTGCGCTATTGGGTGGATTCTTAGCGGGGTATACCGTTTATTGGTTGAAGAAAGTGCTTAAATTACCGTCAGCTTTTTCTGGTCTACTGCCTGTTTTGATTCTTCCGGTTGTATCGGTTCTATTTGTTGGACTTGTAATGAAATTTATTGTGGGTATCCCGATTACAGCGCTGAATGAGGGCATCACAAATTGGCTGAATAGCCTGTCTGGAATGAATTCAGTCTTGCTTGGCTTGCTTTTAGGCGGCATGATGGCGATCGACTTGGCAGGACCAATCGGAAAAGCTGCTTACTTCTTCGGGGTCGCTTCATTAACAAACCTAGGTGCTGGAGAAACCAGCATGGTGATGGCGGCAGTAATGGTTTCTGGAATGGTACCGCCGTTAGCGATGGCTCTATCATCAACTGTTTTAGGGAAAAATTTGTATAGTAAAGAAGAACGTGAAGCGGGAAAATCAGCCTGGGTCTTAGGCTTATCCTTCATCTCTGAAGGTGCAATTCCTTTTGCGGCGGCAGATCCGCTTCGAGTGTTGGCCTCAGTGACCGTTGGTTCAGCGATTACCGGCGCCTTGTCAATGATCTTCAAGTGCGGGATCGCGGTTCCTCATGGCGGATTCTTCGTTTTCTTGATTCCGGGCGCAGTAGAAAATGTCTTGCTTTATATTTTGGCATTAGCAATCGGAACAGCGGTCAGCGGATTTTTAGTAACAGCAGTAAAAGTATTCTCTCAGAAGAAACAAGCAGCTAAGGAGTAATGATCGGAATGACAGAATTTATTAGAATATGTTTAATAGGGACAGGGAGAGCCGGAATGATCCATGGGAAAAATTTCGCTCGCCGAATTGAAAATGCAAAGTTGATTGCTTTATGTGATCCTTCAAAAGAGAGCTTAGAATTGGCTCAAAAGGAAGTGAATTGCCGCTATATTTATGAAGATTATCATGATGTTATGCAAAATCCTGAGATCGATGCCGTTGTGATCGTTACCCCAACGGTCTATCATAAAGAAATTGCCTTAGCAGCAGCAGCAGCTAAAAAGCATATTCTTTGTGAGAAGCCGTTAGCAATGGATGAAGTGGAATGTCTAGAAATGATTCAAGCGGCAGAAAAAAATCAAGTAAAACTGCAGGTTGGCTTTATGCGGCGTTTTGATGCAAGTTTCCAAGAAGCAAAAAAAGTGGTGGAATCTGGAGTGATCGGTGATGTTGTAATGGTGAAATCATTGACGCATGGTCCCAGTGAACCAAAGCCTTGGATGTTTGATATTCATAAGAGTAATGGACCGATCGGTGAAGTAAACAGCCACGATTTTGATACCCTGCGTTGGTTGACCGGCAGTGAAGTGAATAGTATCTATGCTAACGGTGGGAATTATCGTTCGCCGGAAGTAAGAAATGAGTTTCCTGATTACTATGACACAGTGGCGATGAATTTGCGTTTTGAAGATGGCAAACTAGGACTAATCGATGGCGCTCAGTATGTTCAATACGGCTATGATGCACGGACTGAGATTCTCGGAACCAAAGGCAGTATTTTGGTTGGAGATCAAGGAAAGCACAATATCGTAGTAGCAACCAGCGACCATCAATTGACTCAGCCGACAATGCACAGCTGGATGTATTTATTTAGAGAAGCATATGTAGCTGAGGATCAAGCTTTTATTGATTGTATTTTGAATGATACTACGCCTCAATGTACAGGGTATGATGGCTTGATGGCAGTTCGGTTGGTCAATGCAGGTTTGACTTCATTACTGGAAAATAGAATTGTTGAGGTGGAAGGATAAAATGAAAGCAATCCAATTATTAGGGAAAGAAAAGATTCAATTAAACGATTTGGTTAAACCAGAGATAACTGAAAAGGAAGTATTGATAAAAGTGAAGGCGGCATCAATCTGCGGGACCGATGTTCGGATGTATAAGAATGGGTATCCGACTGCGAGTGAAGAAACGCCTTTGACATTGGGACATGAAATCTCTGGAGATATCGTTAAAGTCGGATCTGCGGTTGATTTTTATAAAGAAGGAATGCGAGTGGCGATTGCTCCAAACATGGGCTGCGGGATCTGTGATCAATGCGTCAGCGGAAATACCCATTTATGCGAAACTTATGAAGCTTTTGGTATCAATCTGCCAGGAGGCTTCGCAGAATATCTGGTGATTCCCGAAAAAGCTGTTCGTCAAGGAAATATTTCATTGATTCCTGATGAATTGTCTTATGAAGAGGCAGCTTTGATCGAACCATTCAGTTGTGTGTTTAATGGACAAGAAATTGCTGGAAATAAACCTGGAGACAATGTTTTAATCATTGGCTCAGGACCGATTGGAATCATGCACGCGATGTTGGCTCGAGCAAGAGGTGCTGGCAAAATCATGATGAATGACTTGTCAGAAGCACGTTTGGCGGATGCTAAGGAAATGATTCCAGATTTGGTTACATTGACTTCGAAAAATTTAAAGGAAAAAATTTTTACTGAAACAAACAATCAAGGGGTGGATCTATGTATTATTGCTGCACCAGCCCCACAGGCGCAAGAAGCAAGTTTCAGTTATATGGCGATGAATGGACGCTGCTTATTCTTTGGCGGGTTACCAAAGGAAAAAGAAGAAGTCAAATTGAATACCAATGTTCTTCACTACAAACAATTGCGTGTTTTTGGTTGTACCCGTGCCAGTCTGATGGGATATCGTACATCGGCTCAATTAGTTGCCAGCGGCAGAATTCCATTAAAAGAGCTGATTACTAAACGCTATTCGATTGATCAATTTACCGAAGCGATGGACAATGCCAAAAAAGCAATCGGTTTAAAGAATGTGATTGTCTTCAAAGAATAATTTTAGTTTAATTGCTTACATTTTCAGTTTCTTTTATAATGAAACAAAACACAAAAAGGTGATAAAAAATGGATGATCAATTGTACGCGGAGGAAAGAAAGCAATCCATCGTGAATCTAGTCAATGAGAAAAATCGAATGCAAGTTGCTGAGTTAGCAGATATTTTTAAAGTCACGGGTTCAACGATTCGAAATGATTTGCGGGAACTTGAGAACGAAGGTTTAGTGACGCGCACACATGGCGGGGTTATTAAGCGTGATTTTCAACGAAGTGTTGAGATTATTCCCAAGAGCCGTGAGTTTACTAATGAAAAATATCGGATTGCTGAAAGAGCAGTCAAGTTGATTGAAGAAAACGATATTTTGGCGATTGATACAGGAACGTCTTGCAGAGCCTTTGCTGAAAAACTGATTAATAGCCAATTGCAGCGTTTGACAATTTTGACTTATGATTTGGAGATTGCTTTATTACTGAGTGAAAAAACCAACTATCAGGTTCAAGTTATCGGGGGCGCGATACGTAACGGGTATCCGTATGTATCTGGAAGTTCTGTGGCACTCGGCTTGGCTGGCTTCTCCGTGGATAAAGTCATCCTGGGGACAACCTCTTTTGATAAAGAGTATGGTCATTCAACACCTAATTATGAAACGGCAGAAATGAAGAAAAGCTTGAGCAATATTGGACGAATAAAAATCGTATTATGTGAATCCAATAAAATTAACCAGCGAAGCTTCAAACAATTTGCGACACCTGATGAATGCGATTATTTGATTACGGATTCTCATATTACGCAGGAGCAGCGAATTGATATCGACGCCTTAAATATCAATTTTCTGATTGTATAAAAATAAAGCCTGTTTAATTTCCTCGATGGAAGTTAAACAGGCTTTTATTATGCAAAAAACGATCCGATAAAGTAAAAAACTGGATAAAGGACCATGATGACTGACATGGCTTTTAAGACGATCGGGAATGTCGTTTTCTTATCTTGTAATGCACGATATTTTTTCAGGCTTTGCCAATTTTTTGGAAAAAAGAAGACTAAAAACAATATCGTCCAAGGTGCCAAACCGGCGATGACTAAAACAAATAGCCAGATAAAGCTGAAGATATAGACGAGTGATAGGACTTTTACAGCTAAAGGTTTGCCCAAATAATAAACTAGCGTCTTACGATGATTCTCAATATCCTCTTCTAAGTCACAGGTATTATTTGCCAATAAATTGTTAAACATCATCAATACTAACGGTAGGCTGATCAAGAAAACTTTAGCGATCATCGTTAAAGTGACTGTTTGTGTTTGGTAAACAGCTAGATAATAACTAACCACCGGAATAAAAAATCCGCTGGCGGTACCGGTCAAAGCTTCTGCGATCGGCAGACTGTTCAAGGGACGCCGTCCGTATGAATAAAACAACCCAATATAAAAGCCGATCACTCCTAAAATACCGATTACCCAATTTGTTCGCCAAACCAATATCAAACCCAATAGAAAAGAAACGATCAAATTAAATAAGTAGAAATTGCGTACAAATCGCAGATCCAAATGATCTCGGCCAATGATATTTGTTTGTTGTTTGTAATTCTCGTCAGAAGCGTTTCGATAATCCATGTAGTGATTAAAAACATTGACGGTGATGTGGAACATCACAATGATCAAAACAAACAAAAAGAATTCCGGGCTTGGCAAACTGTTGGATTGGAATTTCGCGATGGCGTAGCCCAGTAGAATGATAAAAAGATTTAAGGGCGCAGTATAAATTTCCGATAATTCCCAAAATTGTTTAAAGGTAAGCTGTTTCAAAATAATTCTCCTTTTTAGGCTGTCCAGCCTATACGTTAATATCCTGCGAAAAACTGTAAGCAAGCATTAATGAAGTCCTTTTCAAAAATAGCGAGGTTTCAGAATTTTGTCCAATAATTTGTTTAGACGGAGAGGGGAGAGGTTCATTAATGCATGTTGTTTTTTTATTTAATGTTCGTGTTTATAGATGATTGCACATTATTGTTTACTTATTATCTTGTTTATTATATGATTATCCTCGTTGTTTGGGAAAACAAACTATTATTTTACGAACATTTTTATATTATAGGAGGAGCAGCATGAAGGGGAAAATAAATTCCTATTTTGAACTTGAAAAATTGAACACAACAGTAAAAAGAGAAATATTAGCAGGCTTCACTACTTTTATTTCAATGGCCTATATTCTTTTTGTTAATCCTAGTGTTCTAGGTGCATCGGGAATGGATGAAGGTGCCGTGTTTACTGCCACGGCATTAGCCAGTGCACTAGGTTGTATTTTGATGGGGGTATTGGCTCGTTATCCAATCGCCACTGCGCCGGCATTGGGAATCAATGCTTTTTTTGCTTATTCTGTTTGTGTCGGGATGGGGATACGTTGGGAAACGGCTTTGGCAGGAGTCTTTGTTGCGTCGCTGATCTTTATTCTAATCACGATTTTCAAATTACGTGAAATGATTATTGATGCCATTCCATCTGATTTGAAATATGCGATCTCTGGTGGGATTGGTCTATTCATCGCCTTTCTAGGATTGAGCGAAGGCGGCATCATCGTAGCCAATAAGTCGACATTGGTTGGTTTAGGTTCAATGAGTGGGACGACTTGGTTGACGGTGTTTGGGTTGATCGCAACCGCGATTTTGATGGTGCGTCGAGTTCCAGGCGGAATATTTATCGGAATGGTTGCAACTACGTTATTAGGGTTAGTAACAGGACTGATCCATGCACCAACTCAAATTATTTCTGCAGCACCTAGTTTGAAGCCGACATTCTTAGTCGCACTAAACCATGTAAAAGATATCAATACGCTCCAGCTTTGGGTCGTTGTTCTAACATTCTTATTGGTGACCTTTTTTGATACCGCAGGAACACTTGTTGGGTTGGCTAATCAAGCAGGTTTTATGAAAGACAATAAAATGCCTAGAGTTGGAAAAGCCTTAGCTTCCGATTCCACCGCTATGTTGGCAGGTTCTCTTTTAGGAACTTCGCCAGTAGGTGCTTACGTAGAGTCTTCAGCGGGAATTGCTGTCGGGGGGCGTTCTGGTCTGACCGCAATCACTACAGGGGTCTTCTTTATCTTTGGTCTGTTTTTCTCACCATTGTTATCAGTAGTTACGTCGCAGGTTACCGCACCAGCGTTAATTGTTGTCGGTGTTTTGATGGCACAATCGCTGCGTCAAATCAAATGGGATCAATTGGAAATAGCGATTCCTTCTTTTTTGATTTTGATTGGTATGCCGTTAACATATAGTATTTCAGATGGGATTGCGTTAGGGTTCATTTTCTATCCAATCACGATGATTGCTGCTAAACGCGGAAAAGAAGTCTCACCGATTATGTACGGATTGTTTTTCGTCTTTATCGGTTTTATGTGGATATTAAACGTGAAATAAAAAGAAGCGAAAGGGCTGTTCATTTTCTGCTTATTCAGAAAGAACAGCTTTTTCTGCATTTTTTAGTTGTAAAAAAAAATTATTTTTATGTCCGTATGTTTTGATTGAAGACTTAATTGATAGATTTTTGGAATTTTCAATTTTTTATTTAAGATGAAATTGACCGTCGTTGGGTTGTTAATTGAATCTATTCATTATTAACCAGGTCATAAAAGGCATCCACATATGTTTTTATTACATAAAATTAAAAATTGACCTAAAATTAACAGTATAATATAATTAATCTATATAATTATTTTTCTGACCCACGACAATTAATGATATTTCCGATTAATTTTCGAGAATTATTAACGAGGTGTTCCATTAGCGCTTAATGGGCACTGTAGTTTAGAAAAGGTTGTTTAATACAAGAAGGTACTTTTTAAGGAGGATATACAGTATGCAATTATTATTATTGACCAAAGTTCCATTATACGAAGAAAATTTTGAGCGACAATTAAAACAGTTAGGAAATGAAGTTTATTGCTCTAGCAGTATAATGACGCAACTAAAAAGAAATTCTTTTGATAAAGGTTTCTTCTCTCAATTCGAAGGAATCATTTTTAGTGAGACGCTTTACGACATAGAAACGTATGAAGTAATCAAACAATTGCCTCAAGTGAATATGAAAGTTTTTCGCCGCGCAATTGAAGGGAATTATGATGAAACAGATGCTGCGCCTTTCGATGCATGGATCCCAGTGAATTCTGACTTAGAAAGATTGCGGGAAATATTATTGGTTGCCGAGTTATCAAGCTTAGCTACCAAAGATGCCGTACATGTTCAACAAGTTACTGTTAAACAAAAATTATCAGAGTTAAATTTGAAGCTGAAGCAAAAAGAAATCGTGTATTATTTGATTCAATCTGGCGACAGAACGGTACCTAGAGAAGAAATCAGTCGCGAGATTTGGGAGAAGGAGCCAACTAAATCAGTTTTAGCCAGCCTTTCAAAGGTGGTCTCAAAGGTGAATGAGAAATTGGGTAATGTATTTGGAGATGAAGCCATTCAAACAGTTTGGGGGCAAGGGTATCGTTTAAATAAAAAGTTCTTCGATTATTTAGAGAATGACTATATTGAAAAGAAAGAATCTATGCTTCATTAATTCCCCTTAGGAATAGGTTAGTGCGATGGATGACAGATAATCATACTTTATGGTAAATCTTCATATCGCTTTCCTTCTATATGATTAAGTAAAAAACAAAGCGATTTTCGTTTCAAACGATGAGACGAGAATCGCTTTTTTGATGTCGCTTCAATTATTGGAATCTGTTTAAAATAAAACCTCATATTAATGCACTGATCACTGTCAAAATAATACAAATAGTTCCTCTTGATTAATAGAGCATAAATGATTATATCCGTGCCAGAAAGGCGGGAGAGTACTGATATAACAACGAAAATGACAATGAAAGAATAATTATCATCAAGTAATCTCTGTTTTTGATTATTCAATGAATGCCATGATTTAGCTATTTATAGTCTAAAAATTATTGATTATATATTTATTATATTAGAATGCTTTTTATAGATTGGAATTAGTGTAAAAACAAATGAAAGCGTATTAATCAAAAAAATAACTAGCCTGATAAAATAAATCTAAAAATGGAATCAATAATTATTAGTTTTCAATGCATAAAAATCTATTTATGCTATTCTAGTAATATCTCGGGGATATTATTTTCCTTCAATAAATATATTAAATTTTTTTGGGTGATGAACGAGTAAATTCAATTTTTTAGTTACTCATAAACAGAAAGGTAGTTTGTTTATCTAGGGAATTAACAAGGTTATTATCTTTAGATAATTATTATCATGTAGCTATTTATATTAGGGTTTTCGGAAAATTTTTTGGAGGATTGAAACATTATTGCTAAATGTGTAAATGGTTAAAAATTTCGATGTTCAAAAATCATTTTAAAAAAAAGGTTTCTTGAAAAGTTAATATACTGTTGATTTATTATAAAAAATATTTTATAATTTTTTTAAAATAGATGTATAATAAAACATAAAAATTATTTATTTAAAATAAAAATAATTTTTATTCTTTTTGGATTAGAATGCGATCGGGAAATCCTGCCGGTTATATAACTACAGTTATCGTTTTCGGAGTTTCGAACGATTAACTGATATTCTCAAATGTGATCGAATTCAAATTGATAATAATTAATCAGTCGTTTGAAATTAAACGATACATCTGTTTTTTTCTTAAAGGATATATTTACCTAGAAATGGGGTGGCAATCAGGAAAAAATAGGACGAAAATCAATGGATAGTAAATAGAAGATAAGCTTCTATGGACTTCATTAGTGGAGGGTGTTTGTTTTGGAATAAAGGAAAGTTTTACATAATAAGTCAAAAATGATACATACAGAAGCAAAAATCTTTTGATCATAATCACAAAGAAGAGAGATGAGGCTAATTTGAAAAGTGTTGATATTTCTACTTTAAATGATAATACCGAAGGACAACTGTTAAGCAAAGTTGACCTATTAGAAAATCAAAACGAAGAACTCTTGAATCAAGTAGATAAGTTGGAAGGAATTCGCGGAGCATTAGAGGAGTGAAACGTCCCCCGTGTCAAGGACACTTTAAGAAAAAGGAAGATAACTTTTCAGGTAGTTGTTGCTACAGATGTTCAACTATTTTTAGGTGGTGTGACTCCTTTTATTGGATACTCTCCCGTTGTTATATATTGATAGTACTCATTAGGGGATAGCTTAGCTAACTGCCATTGATAGCGTTCATTATGAGAGTATAAAATATTTTGTGTAAGTTCCAATGGTAAAATGAACTAAATCAACCAGGAGGAACAGACCATGAGTATGCTCTCTAAAGATCAAATCAAAGAAATGATTCAACACTATGATATTAAGACTACCGAAGATATAAAAGACGCATTTAAAGATATGTTTGGTGAAACGATTCAAGAGATTATGGAAGCAGAACTGGAGACACATCTCGGTTACGAAAAACACGATAAAAAGACGAAGAGCACTACGAATAGGCGAAATGGTTCCAGTTCTAAGACCTTACGGTCCTCAGAATATGGCGACCTGCCGATTGCTGTCCCTAGAGATCGAGAGGGTGAATTTGAGCCTGCCATCGTTAAAAAGAATCAATCTTCTGTTTCTGGTTTAGAAGAACGAATTATTGCCATGTATGCCAAAGGCATGAGCACCAGAGATATTCAAGATCACTTTAACGATTTATATGGATCCGAAGTGTCTCCAACGCTCATTTCAAATGTCACAAATAAAGTTTTGCCGCTGGTAAAGGAATGGCAAAATCGACCTTTAGAAGCACTCTATCCAATTATTTTTATGGATGCGATTCACTTTAAAGTCCGTCATGAAGGCCGGATTCAATCGAAAGCTGCCTATGTTGTTTTAGGTATCACAGTTGAAGGTTTAAAAGAAGTTTTAGGTATTTGGATCGGCGAATCTGAATCATCAAAGTTCTGGCTATTGGTGCTGAATGAGTTGAAAAATCGTGGTGTGCAAGATATTTTGATTGCGTGTACGGATAATCTAAATGGATTCAGTGAAGCCATTCAAGCCACTTTTCCAGAAACAGAGGTTCAAAAATGCATTGTCCATCAAATTAGAAACAGTGTGAGATTTGTTGGTTATAAGGATTTAAAGGCTGTTACTACTGATTTAAAACCGATCTATAAAGCATCTACTGAGGAACAGGCTTTAGAAGCCTTAAGTGATTTTGACGAAAAATGGGGTAAAAAATATCCAATCATTACCAAAAGTTGGATGGATAATTGGACCGAATTGGCTACTTTTTTCAAGTATCCAGAAGAATTAAGACGAATCATTTACACAACGAATCTTATTGAAGGATTTCACCGACAATTGCGAAAACCGACAAAATCAAAAAGTGTGTTTCCATCAGATGAGTCGTTAATAAAGATGCTTTATCTTGTAACAATGGACGTCACAAAAAAATGGACCATGAAGGTCCAAAATTGGGGTCAAATTCTGTCACAATTCGTCATCTTTTTTGAAACTCGAGTGACCGATTACATTTAAGCTTTATGAACTTACACAAAATTCTTTACAGCCCCTTCATTATTGTAATAGGTCATCCAATTATCTATGATTATTTTTACTTCATCAAACCCTATGCATTGACTAATATTTATTTCATCTTTCATATGACCATAGAAACTCTCTTGAGGAGCATTATCCCAACAATTTCCTCGACGCGACATTGATTGTCTTAGTTTTTTGTCTTTTACTAGTTGAATGAAGCTGTAGCTCGTATAGTGAAACCCTTGATCACTGTGAATTAATGTTTTCGTTGTTAAAGTTTCACCGTGATCATTCATCATTTGATTCATTGTGTCTAAAACAAAATCTACTTCCAACGATTTACTGAGAACATATGCCAATATTTGCTTGGTATAAGCATCCAATATCGTTGATAAATAACAGAATCCCTCATTGTATGGAATATATGTGATATCTGTTAGAAGTACAGCTCTTACACCATGCGTTGTGAAATCCCGGTTTAACAGATTCTCTGCTACATTGTTTGTTTTTAACGCCTTAGATATTCTTCGATATGGATTTGCCTTACGTATAGGGCAAATTAATCCATATTTTTTCATTAAGCGTCTTATTTTTTTAACATTCATCACTATTGGCGGTGTTTGATGTAACAACTTCATATGTATACTACGTGCACCTTTGGCGTAGCCTCGACAATTATATGCATTTAAAATTTTTTCAAAATCAACTTTATCTCTATCCTCTTTTTCTTCGCGCTTAGGCGCATTTTTCACCCAGCGATAATAACCAGAGCGTGAAACTCCTGCAATCTCACAAAGCATGACGGCTGACAATACATTGTCCTCTTGAGTCAGCATCTCATGGATAATCTTAAACTTACAACTGGATTCGCTCATGTTTAGTCGATTCGTTTTGAATTGTTTATTTTTGTAATTTTTTTTAGAAATTCAACTTCTTGACGCAAATATAAAAGTTCATGTTGTATTTGCTTTAATGATTGCGGCGAAAGCTCTTCTTGTAATTGAATTTTTTTAATACTTGCTCTTTTACTGCGATTTTCTCCTTCTTTAAAACCTTCTCCTGACATTGCTTGATTTTTTATTCTTTGAACAAGACTATCGATTCGTTTTTGAGGAAACATTGTTACGTCGTATCCAAGATCGCCAATAATTTTTTTCGGTGTATTTCCAGCTTGATAACTAATCCAAAAGTCTTCTTTAAATTTTGCGGTAAAGTACATTTTTTTAGGAGTGACTTTTAAAGTGTATTTGTTAGACTCTAGTTCCTTCATTTGTTTCTTAGTATATTCTTTCATTTCGTCTCTCCTACTAGATGCTTTGTTATATATTAACATCTTCCCGAAGATATTTTTATGTCCACTTTAGAGGGATATCCCTTTTTCTAAGTGTCTACTTTTAGGGATCCCTTCTTCTTAATCTGTCTACTTTATAGGGTATATTTTAGAGAAGGTATCGGCGTATCGTCATCGTTTGAAAGAGGTAACGAAGACAATCGAAGATGCGAACCTATCCTCGTTAAAGGATGAGGATGAAGTAGTCTATCATAATAGGGACAATTTAGAGAGGCGCCGCTTCATTATTCGAAGGAAAATTATTCAACAACAAACAGTTGACTGTTCCAGTGCTTTTGGAGAAATGGCGGCGACCAATGAGCTGCAAGAAAAATATGAACGGCTTTTAGAGCAATATATGTATGAGCATGATAAAAATGAACAATTATTCAAATACTTATTTCAAGAAGAGGACGCGGCTGTTCTTGAGCTATTTGTAAAAGAAGATGCTGCAGACACATTATTAGAGGCAACGACGTTAAGTCGAAGGATCATTCAACAAGCAGAAGAACAAGCACGACATATTGGATCGGACCTGAAAGAGCAATTGTTAGGCGTTTTAATGTTTGAAAGTAGTTTGCCGCAAGAGATTATCACGGATTTAAAACATGGATTACGTTGTTTAGAAGAATAAATGAGGGTTGTTTTTTTAGAATTAAAGATGCGAAAGAGAAAATCAGTAAAGACTGGAGTGAAGAAAGATGAAAAAAGTGATCATTCTGACCAGAAATATTATTATTGAGCAAGAATTTCAGAACGAATTGCAACGATTAGATTACGAAGTATTTGTCTTAAAAGAATTTTTTGATGTAGATAAACCAAATTACTTTGAAGATATTTTGTCTCTTTTTGATATTGTCATTTTTAGCGAAACCTTGACAAATCAGGAGTTTAATGAGATTTTGCCGATTGTGGTGGAGAAAGATATGCATTATCTGCGACGTACAGATGAACCGGTACCTAATATTGACGAAAATCATTGCCTATCTATTGATTGTACATTGACTGAATTGAGAGAGTTCTTACTGTTAAGCGATAAACGCGAGGGACATAAGGAATCTATCTCAAAAGGATTGGTTAGACAATCTGAGATGAAGAAGCAGGATTTAGTTCTTTTCTACAGTTCGCTAAACAATATTGAAAAGAAAATTATTGGTGCATTAGCTGAAGGCAGTGGAAAGATTATTTCCAGAGATGAGTTGTGCAATAAGGTATGGAATAATGAAGTCAGCAAGTCGCGTTTGGTTCAAATGTCGACAGCTGTCGGAAATATTCGGAAGAAAATTGCTCACGCGCATATTGATAATGTTCGCATTATTACTTACTGGGGCAATGGTTATCGTCTCCATGATGTTCCAAATGGATTAATGAATGATCATATTAAGGAATACAGCATGTAGCTACAAAAACAAAAAGCGCTAGTTTTCTCCTAAGCAAGGAGGAGTTAGCGCTTTTTTTGTTGCAGAATTTCCATATTTTTTTAGATTGTTAATGTTTTAGTTAAAAAAATAAAGAAAAAAGTTCAACCAATACTATCTATACTTCTCCATGTAAGAAAAGAGGTGCCTGAAATGTTTTATCAGTATTCAATAACTTTTTTTCCCTGAAACTTTTCTCCGTTAAATAAATAAAAAAAGGGAAAGAAGCGTTTATATGAGTCAGAAAAAATTATCTTTGTTCGGCTTTTTTGCTTTAACAGCTTCGATGGTATTAACCGTATATGAATATCCGACATTTGCGACTTCGAAGCTGCACCTAGTGTTCTTTTTACTTTTAGGCGGACTTTTATGGTTTTTACCAGTAGCTTTATGTGCGGCCGAAATGTCTACTGTAGAAGGATGGCAAAATGGCGGGATCTTTAGTTGGGTCAGCCATACATTAGGTGAACGTTTTGGTTTTGCTGCCATCTTTTTTCAATGGTTTCAAATTACCGTCGGGTTTGTCACCATGATTTATTTCATTTTGGGAGCATTATCCTATGTATTGAATTTCCAAGCATTAAATACTGATCCATTGATGAAATATATTGGTTTATTAGTCATTTTCTGGGGCTTGACCTTCTCGCAATTGGGCGGAACCCAACGAACGGCTAAAATTGCGAAAGCAGGATTTGTGATTGGAATTCTTATACCTTCTGTCATTCTGTTTGGTTTAGCAGCAGCATATTTTATCGGAGGTAACCCAATTGAAATTGCTATTAACAAGCAAGCGTTCCTGCCGGATTTCACACAATTATCGACACTGGTAGTGTTTGTCTCATTTATCTTGGCTTACATGGGTGTTGAAGCGTCTGCTTCTCATATCAACGAATTAGAAAATCCGAAAAAGAATTATCCTTTAGCTATGATCCTATTGGTCATTTTAGCGATTGCTCTGGATGCGATCGGTGGATTTTCTGTCGCTGCCGTTATTCCCCAAAAAGAATTGTCTTTAAGCGCTGGAGTGATTCAAACATTCCAATCTCTGATCTTGCACTTTAATAGTCATCTAGGTTGGCTGGTTAAGGCTATTGCCTTAATGATTGCGTTTGGCGTAATGGGGGAAGTAAGTTCTTGGGTAGTTGGTCCGTCTCGCGGAATGTTTGCTGCGGCACAACGTGGTCTGTTACCTAATTTTTTGCGTAAAACGAATACGCATGGAGTACCTGTACCATTGATTATGATTCAAGGGGGCATCGTAACCATTTGGGGCGCGGTGTTGACTTTTGGCGGCGGTGGAAATAATTTATCCTTCTTAGTCGCTATTTCATTGACGGTAGTGATTTACTTAGTAGGCTACCTTCTATTTTTTATTGGGTACTTTGTTTTGGTTTATAAAAACAAAAGCTTGGCACGAACGTATAATGTGCCTGGCAAAACGATTGGAAAAACAATTATTGCAGGTATCGGACTACTATTATCAGTTTTTGCTTTGTTGATTTCCTTCGTGCCCCCTGCATCAATTGCAAAGGGTGAGGATCGAACCTATCAAGTGATCTTATTGATCAGTTTTGTTATCACAGTGATTTTACCGTTTATTATTTATGAATTACATGACAAGCACGGACACAAAAAAATAGAAGAACCCATTCACATGGAAGCAGGAGATGTGAATCCGGCAGTTTATCCGGCAGCTCGCGGTGAACACCAAATTATTAAAAAAGAAGAACACACATTGAAACATTAATCAAAATAAAATGCAGTTTTAGGAGGATTTACACATGTTATATGGAAAAGAAAATCGTGATGAAGCGGAATATTTAGAACCTATCTTTGGTTCAGAAAGTGAACAAGTTGATCTGCCAAAATATAAATTGAACCAAAAATCGATTGAACCACGTGTGGCTTATCAATTAGTTCAGGATGAAATGCTGGATGAAGGAAACGCACGGTTGAACTTAGCGACATTCTGTCAAACGTATATGGAACCAGAAGCAGTCAAATTAATGAGTCAGACGTTAGAAAAAAACGCTATCGATAAATCAGAATATCCTCGTACGACCGAGATTGAAAATCGTTGTGTAAATATGATCGCAGATCTTTGGAATGTTAGTGAGAATGAAAAATTTATGGGGACTTCAACGATCGGTTCTTCGGAAGCGTGTATGTTGGGCGGCATGGCAATGAAATTCGCATGGCGCAAACGTGCTGAAAAATTAGGCTTGGATCTTAATGCCAAAAAACCTAATTTAGTCATTTCATCCGGTTATCAAGTTTGTTGGGAAAAATTCTGTGTGTATTGGGATATTGAAATGCGGGAAGTACCGCTAGATCAAGAACATATGTCTATTAACTTAGATAAAGTAATGGATTATGTTGATGAATACACGATCGGAATTGTCGGTATTATGGGGATCACTTATACAGGCCGCTATGATGATATTAAGGGACTAAATGATTTAGTTGAGGCATACAATCAACAAACAGATTATAAAGTCTATATTCACGTTGACGCTGCTTCAGGTGGCTTTTATGCCCCCTTCACTGAACCAGAGCTAGAGTGGGACTTCCGATTAAAAAATGTCATTTCGATTAATTCTTCAGGGCACAAATATGGATTAGTATACCCTGGTGTTGGTTGGGTACTATGGCGTGATCAACAATATTTACCAAAAGAATTGATTTTCAAAGTTAGTTATCTAGGCGGCGAGCTTCCAACGATGGCAATCAATTTTTCTCATAGTGCGGCCCAATTGATTGGTCAATATTATAATTTTGTACGTTACGGTTTTGATGGTTATAAGGCGATTCATGAACGCACGCATAAAGTAGCATTGTATTTAGCTAAAGCAATTGAAGAAACAGGGTTGTTTGAGATCGTAAACGACGGTTCTCAATTACCAATTGTTTGCTACAAATTAAAAGAAAATGCTGCTCGTGAATGGACATTGTATGATTTGGCGGATCGTCTTTTGATGAAAGGTTGGCAAGTACCGGCTTATCCGCTCCCTAAAAATTTGGATCAAGAAATCATTCAACGATTGGTCATCCGTGCTGATTTTGGGATGAATATGGCATGTGACTATGTACAAGATATGCACGAAGCGATCGCTGCCTTGAATCAGGCACATTTGGTATACCATGAGAAACCAGAAATCAAAACATACGGTTTCACTCATTAAGAGTAAGCCTGAAAGGAAATCATCCTTTCAGGCTTATTTTGACTGGTCGTACGATTTGGTTGATTTTAAAACATATTTCATCGATTGTATTGAGCGATACAGGAAAAATTAAAGTGTTTTCACTACCTAAATCCGCTCGATATAAAGCAGTATCACATACGATGATCCGTCTTGAACAGAAAAACACATCATCAACGACTTCGTCCAGTGTATTGTAAATCATATTACTGATAATAAAATGATCATCAAGCAATGCTTCAAGCTGTTTTCGGTAATACAAAAAATTGAAATCAGAAGGCGCCACGATATAGAGCTCGATTTTTTCATCAAAGTTTTTTCTACGCAGTAGGTCGAGAGTCAGTGTCATTTTTCGAATCAGGTTATCATTCCAATGAATCTCTGTTTGACAGATCGTCGACCATTTAGTCAAAATCGTTTGAACTGTTTGATAGAGGTCTTGCTGGTCTTTATCCAATAGATAGATCAATTCAGGTTGAAAAAGCTGCATATCAGCCCATGTTGAACGGATAAAAGGTAGAAAAGCCTTTTTCAAGAGCAAGTCATTTTCTGGTGAAATATTTAAAGAAGAGCGTAATTCTTGGACCAGCTTCTCAAGTTCAGGGTATCGCTGGATATGATTTTGATAAACGACCTCGAAATCTTTTTGCAGCAGTTCCAAATTATTGCAAAGATAGTTTCTAGCATTAAAAAGTGAATAAATAAAAAGCAGCTCATGTTCATTTGTACAAATAGTTGAATCTAAGGTCGCTATTCCTTCACGTAGTAATCTGTATAACGGCGTTTGTTGAGCACAGGCTTTCTCATTATCAGAAAAAGTGATCCTTGACTGCCTTGCTCGTTGACAGCTTAATTGAATCCCTAAAACAATAATCTCTCGTTCGTTTAGTGGATAATCACGAGCAAAAAAGTGATCCTCAACGTAATCAATCAATTTTTCTGCAGCAGAAGCGATCATTTTATTAAAGGGTATGGCGGAGCGATCACCAGTATATCTAGTGATTGCCAAAAAAAGGTACCGAAGATCTTTTTCAGGAAGTTTTACCTGATGGTCCTTCTGCAAATAACCTAATTCCTCAGCAAAAGCAAAGATGTTTGCTCGAATCTGATAGATTTTACTAGTTGAAAGAAATTCTTTTTCGGCGATTTCCGACCAGTGAGTATTTCCGATCAAAAAATCGTTTAGTACGCGCAAAAAATCGGAACGGCGATAAATTCGCTGGGTCAATTCCAATAACGGATAAGCCGGGTCAAAAGAAACTCTACAACTATTTCTGGTTCTTTCAAATGCAATAATTTCCTGTTCAAAGGATTCTTTCAACACATCTAGGTCATTGTTAATAGTGATCGTGCACACATTCAAACGCTCGGCCATTGTTTGTATAGTAATTTCTTTCTTTTGATACAATTGTTGGCAAAGATAAGCTTGGCGGAAAATATTTTTCTCAATATACCTTTCTAACATAAAGTACCTCCCTATTGAAAAAACGCATATGTTTGATATTGTATACCAATTCAATTTATTTGAGTATTTTCAACTAAGGGAATTCGTCATTTTTTTAGACAAGGAAATAAAATAATTAAGATCGATGTTTGGAGAGGGGCATACCAATAATTTTAAATAAATTTAACTATTTTTAATTAAGAATAATTACAACAGATAAATAACTCGTGTATAGGGTTCTATTCATAATCATAGTGAGGTATTTTCTTTATTTAATAACGAGATTATCAGATTGCTTCATGATTAGAAAGCTCTACGAGAATAATGAGATAAAAAAAACTTTTTTTGAGTAATTTTTCCTATTATGAGAGATTGAAGGGAGAAAATTTTCACAAGCCATACTGTATCAGTCTTCTGTTTTTCATTCAGGAGCCAAGTTGAAATTGTATGTTAGTGAGCAAATTCTGCTATCAAGTAGAAACTGTCATTATCAATTACATTATCTGTTATAGTGAAAAGTGTAACAGAAGGTTGTCGACAATAAGATAATTATCATTATTTTAAAAGGATTTATAGATAAAAGGAGTAAAAAAGCCCTTTCTTAAAACAGATTCCTTTGTTATAATCATTTTAAATTATTATGAAACTATTTAACAAAGGAGTGCGGATATGGAAACTACTACAATCGATAAAACTGTAGAACAAACAAAAAATCCTTGGGAAGGTTTTAACGAAGGTCGTTGGCAGCATGAAGTCAACACGTTGGACTTCATTAAACGCAACTACACAGAATACAAGGGTGATGACAGCTTTTTAGAAAAAGCAGCACCAAGTACTGAAAAATTGTGGGATAAACTACAAGAACTTTTTGAAGTACAGCATAAGAAAAATGGCGTATATGACATGGATAATGATGTTCCTGCAACAATCACGTCGCATGCACCAGGCTACTTGATCAAAGATGAAGAAAAAATCGTTGGTTTGCAGACAGATGTACCATTGAAGCAGGCATTCATGCCTTTTGGTGGTATCAATATGGCAAACAAAGCCTTGGAATCTAATGGTTTTGAAGTTGACGATGACATGTCATTTATCTTTAATAAATGGCGTAAAACACACAATCAAGGTGTTTTTGATGCATATACAGATGAAATGCGCTTAGCACGTAAAAATAAAATCATTACAGGTTTACCAGATGCATATGGCCGCGGTCGTATTATCGGTGACTATCGTCGCGTTGCTCTATACGGAATTGATTTCTTGATGAAAGAAAAGAAAAAAGACTGGAAAAACGTCGGTAGCAAGGTTATGACCAACGATGTCATCCAATTACGTGAAGAAGTTTCTGAACAATACCGCGCGTTAGCCGATATGAAAGAAATGGCTGCAAGCTATGGTTACGATATCTCAAAACCTGCTAGCAATGCGCAAGAAGCAATCCAATGGTTATACTTTGGTTATCTTGCAGCAATCAAATCACAAAATGGTGCCGCAATGTCAATTGGCCGTATTTCTGCGTTCTTAGATATCTATATCCAACGTGACATAGATCGTGGTGTGATCACTGAATTCGAAGCACAAGAAATGATTGATCATTTGATCATGAAATTACGTATGGTGAAATTTGCTCGTACTCCTGAATACAACCAATTATTCTCTGGATATCCGATTTGGGCGACTTTATCATTGGCGGGTATGAATATGGATGGGTCGTCATTAGTAACGAAGAATGACTTCCGTATTTTACACACATTGACCAATATGGGACCTTCTCCAGAACCAAACTTGACTGTATTGTATTCTTCTCATTTGCCAGAAGGCTTCCGTACCTATGCAGCAAAAGTTGCTAAAGAAAGTTCTTCGATTCAATTAGAAAATGATGATTTGCTACGTCAATACTGGGGATCAGATGATTCAGCAATTGCTTGTTGTGTATCTGCGACAGTTATCGGTAAAGACATGCAATTCTTTGGAGCGCGTGCCAACCTAGCTAAAGCGGTGCTTTATGCGATTAATGGCGGCGTCGATGAAATGACTAAGATGCAAGTTGCTCCACGGTTCCGCCCGTTAGAAGGGGAAAGCATTGACTTTGACCAATTTATGGACAGCTATAAAGATGTTTTGGATTGGTTAGCTGAGTTATATGTAAATACATTAAATGTGATTCATTATATGCATGACAAATATGCTTATGAAGCACCTCAATTGGCATTGATGGACACTGATTTGAAACGTACGTTTGCAACAGGTATCGCAGGGATCTCTCATGCAGCAGACTCATTGATGGCGATCAAACATGGTAATGTAAAAGTTATCCGTGATGAAGATGGATTAGCGATTGATTATGTTCCGCAAAATGAGTTCCCAACTTATGGAAACGACAACGACGAAGCAGACGAAATGGCGAACTGGATTCTTGAGTACTTCATGACTCAAATCAAACGTCAACACACATACCGTGATTCAACGCCAACGTTGTCATTATTGACGATCACTTCAAATGTTGTTTACGGGAAAAATACTGGGAACACACCAGACGGCCGTCGTGCAGGTAAGCCATTGGCACCAGGTGCGAATCCAAGTTATCAAGATGGTAAATTCTTAGGTGAGAAAAATGGTCTATTGGCTTCATTGAATTCAACAGCGAAATTAAATTACTCTTGTGCGCAAGACGGAATCTCTGATACGCAAACGATCAATCCAGGTGCGTTAGGTCGGACAGATGATGAAGCAATGCAAGTAGACAATCTGCGCCAAGTATTAGATGGTTACTTTGATAGAGGTGGTTACCATTTGAATGTCAATGTCTTTGGTCGTGAACTATTAGAAGAAATGGATAAAGATATCGACAATCCGAAATACGCGAACTTTACTATTCGAGTATCGGGGTATGCTGTGAAATTCCGTGATCTGACACCCGAACAACGTCGGGATGTTATTTCACGTACAGACCACACGAAAATGTAAAAATAATTATATTTTTAGTAAAATAGGATTTTAAAAGGATTCTGAAGCTCATATTTGAGTTTCAGAATCTTTTTTTACCAAAAATGTTAAAAAATATTAATAATTATGGTTTTAGAATAAAAAATTAGTTATTTGATTTATAATGTGAGTAATTAATGGGCTTGAAAAAGTGGGTGAGAAGGGTTGAGGGAGCATGAAAATCGAGTAGTGCTGCGGATCGTTGGTGTTGTTGCGGGGGCAATGACTTTTTTAATGGTGATTTATCTTTATTTTGGTTCACATTTTTACTTTGGTTCAACAGTAGCTAATGTTGCTGTTGGAGGCCTGTCAGTTGAGGCGGCTGGACAAAAAATTCAGCAAGAAACAAAACTACTTGAGATCGAACTGAAAGGTGAGAATCAAACAGTCAAATTGCATATCGCTTCACCTTATCGAATTCAAAAAGAATATTTGAAGAAAAATATTCGCAGAGGAGAAGTAACTTTGCCTCGTAAAAAAGGGGCAAAAAAAGAGTTAGTCGAAGCAATCAATACTGCTTCTTTCCTTGGAGGTAAAGAAGCTAAAAATGCGAAAATTATCTATACTGATAAAAAATTCCAGATTGAACCCGAAAAGAGTGGAACTGCGATTGATTCTGCTCGTATTCGTAAGGAGCTCTGTAGGGCTTTTGATGAAGGAAATCTGCAAACAGAATATGACTTAGCGGATTTTTATAAGGAGCCGGATATCACAACGAAGGAGTTAGAACAGCAAAAAGTTCTGCAGAAGTTGGAAGAAGTCAGAAAACGCGGAATCAAATTACGATTGAGCAAAAAAACAATTTATCTGAATGAACAAATGCTGGCGGCTTCTGTAGATGAACAAGGAACTTTTAATCAAGGGATGATTTCGGAATGGGTAGCGGATTTGGAACGTGAGTATTCAACAATCTATAAACCGGTGGATTTTACAAATGTTCATGGTCAGCATTTACGCTATAAAAACGTCGGAAATTATGGCTGGTTTATTGATATAAAAAAATCTGCCAAGAAAATTGCGAAAGAATTAGAGCATCCTGAAACCAAAACGATCCAGCTTGTTTTACGAGGAGAAACTAAAAAACAGCCGCTCCATGTGATTAAAAACTATATTGAAGTTGATTTAGATAATCAAAAAATGTATTGCTTTGAGCAAGGAAATTTGGTTGTTGAAACAGATGTAATTACTGGACGATACGATAAAGGGACTGCCACTGTTCCGGGGTTTCATACTATTATGGATAAGCGTCGAAATGTCGATCTGAGTGGTGTCCTGACCACTGGCGATGGGACGTATAATGTGCCGGTGGACTATTGGATGCCTTTATTAAGTTATGGTCAGACAATCACCGAAATCGGGCTGCATGATACCGATCATAAGCTGCAATATTTTGGACAGCCGGGAGCTTATCAAACTGATTTAGGCAGCTATGGTTGTGTAAATACTCCGAAGGCTAAAGTAGCGCAAATTTACGACTATAGTTATATCGGGATGCCGGTCTTTATTTATGGTCATATTTATGATGATGCGCCGGGCGAATTCGACAAACCAGTAGAATATGGAACAGAGATCTAAAAAAGGCCCGTCAAGAAATTTCTTGACGGGCCTTTTGAATTTAGAAAATTATATTATCTTTGATCAATTCGATATTTTTAATAAAGATTTTTCGATCGATTATTTTGATCGCACCGCAGCTTTTTAAATCATGCATGATACGACTGACACTGCTAGCAGCATTGATACCGCAAAAATGAGCGATTTCTTCATTCGTTACAACAAAATCAATTAATACTCCATCTTCGAATTCAATTCCAAATTTATCATAGAGATCATAAATTTGAGTACAGACAGCTCCGAACTTCCCATTCATCAGCATCTGCTGTGTTCGTTTCATTGATTTCAGTAATCGTTCACGATAATAATTTTTAACATAGATCTGTAGTTCAAAATTTTGATTGATGTCCTTCCAGAATTCCACACGATCGATTTGATAGAGTTCAGCTTTTTCGGATTCGACACGAATATTAAAAGGGGCATCGATAAATTGAGAATATTCATCCTTTAGCAACGAGACAACTTCGAGATCATTGATGTATTCCAAATTGAATTCTCTGCCATCTCTTGAAATGACGCTGGTTTTGATGACTCCGCTTTTCAAAATGTACACATGATGATCTTGGATCCCTTCGTATAGTAAATACTTCTTGTATTCCTTTGTTACGATAGGGAATTTTTTTTGTTCTAAATAGTCTGTTAAGGCTGTATTATCCAATTTTCCTATTTTCCTTCCGTGGCTTACTGAAATTTTCATTGCTATTTTATCATAAGATAGCACGTAGTTTGATCAAAAGTATGTATAAAAAAGATACTAACAAATGTTAATGTCCTTTTTTGCTAAAAAATCTCAAAGTCTTTTCTAATTATGAAATTTGATTTCTTGTTTTTTCTTTATCCGTATAATCGGTTAAGTAAGTCAAACAAACCAAAAGCTCTAGTGATTAGAAATTTTGGAAATAAGAGGAGTGGTTATTCATGAAAAAATGGACATGTGCAATGATCGAACGATTGGAATCAGCCTACAAGGTACGATTTGAAAAGGAGGCAGCCTTAGTTTTTCTAAATGATGCTTATCAAAATGCCTTAATGCTGAGAAAGGATTATGCGCAGGAAAATGACGAAACACTAGAAAGTTTTTTGGCAGCGTTTGACCACACACGGGATTTGTTTATCAGTCAAGCGGTGGATCGTTACCCGTCTAACTATAATAAGGTCGCGGAAAAAATTTCTGATTTGAAGAAATTAAATGAAAGTATCGCATAATAATGAGAGTGGGTAATGAAAATTAAGGAAGAAGAAAAATTATTCAATAAAGGTTTTGTCACGATTACGATTATCAATTTTGTTGTGTTTTTAGTTTATTACTGTTTTGTCGTTATTACTGCAAAATATGCGACACAAAGTTTAGGCGCTTCAACTACACAAGCCGGCTTTGCGGTAGGTATTTACATCATAGGAACGCTGCTTGCTCGATTGTATATCGGAAAGAAATTGGAATTATTTGGCCGCCGAGCAGTATTGCGGTATGGTGCGCTATTTTATTTGATTACAACAGCGGCCTATTTGATCAGCAGTAACATCTTCATTTTAGATGGTGTGCGGTTTTTAAATGGTTTTGGTTATGGTGCGGTTTCGACAGCGGCTAACGCCATCGTAACGGCCTATATTCCAGAGGCGAAATATGGTGAAGGAATCAATTACTATGGGTTGAGTACGAGTTTAGCCGCGGCAGTAGGTCCATTCATAGGGTTGCTTTTGCTGCCGCTAGTTGGATTTAAAGCAATCATCGTTCTTGCGGTTATATTAGCGTTCATCACGACAGTAGCTTGTTTCAAATTTAGAGTGAATAATATCGTTCTAACGGAAGAACATCGGGCAAAAATCAATACATTCAGTTTGGAAAGCTTTATTGAATTTAAAGTTCTATTTATTGCCGGAATTGCATTTTTAATCGGGATTGCCTATTCAAGTGTTTTGGGATTTTTATCTATTTATGCCGATCAATTACACTTAGTGACAGCAGGGGCTTTCTTCTTTGTTGTTTATGCACTAGTGGTAACTATTACTCGACCAATGTCGGGAAAAATTTTTGATAAGCATGGTGAGAACGCCGTGATGTATCCAAGTTTTCTTTGTTTGACGATTGGATTGATTCTTTTAGCATTTACCGGAAATGCCGTTGTATTATTAATTGCGGGAGCTTTTGTGGGGCTAGGCTATGGAACGTTTATGGCGAATGGTCAAGCAGTTACATTGAAATTAGTTGATACAGCGCGAATTGGAGTGGCACTATCAACGTATTTTATTGGGCTTGATTTAGGATTAGGAGTTGGTCCGTATTTATTAGGGGCGATCAAGGGGCTTTTAGGTTCTTATCAACGTATTTATATTTTCTGTGCGGTGATTCCACTTGTTGTTGCGGTTTTATATATGGTTTTTTATCATTCAAAGAAAGTCATCAAGTCCAATCTATAATAATTGAAAGTTATGACAAACACGAACGCAGAGGTGTGACAAGATTTTTATTACATCTCTGCGCTCATGTTTGTCTTTTTTTAGATATGTGTCAATTTTTCATGAATCAATTCTTTTAGATTATTATTATCATTCAACTGAGCATAATAATCTGCTTGTTTCAAAAGCTCTACTTGGTCGTTTGGATTCTCTTGGATAGCTGCTTTTTCAAAAAATAATTCTTCTAAGCCAGCGGTCAAATTTACTTCTAATAAAGTTTGGATGCCTTCATCGCAAAGAGCGTTGGCTCTTTTTTGATTTCCACGTTCAGCGTAGAAACAAGCTGCTTGATAATAAGATGGACCTAGTTGTAGTTGAGTATTCATTTTTTCCTCCAATTGTTCAGCGCATTTAAAGAAAATACATGCGCGTTTTTTTCTTCGTGTGATTGATAACAAGTTGCCAGTCCCTTAAGCACCAGCAGTTCATATCGCTTCTCATCGTGCAAAAATGTATAGGCTCGTTGAAAATAGTGGACGGCTTTTTTAGTATCATGATTGCCCAATAAAGTTGCGTAAGCTCGGAAATACATCAGGTGGCCAACGATTCGTGCATTCTCGTAAGTAATTTTCTTTCCATAGGCATCTAACCAAAAAAGAACACTAGAAAACTCTTGACGTAAATGCAGACAACGAACGATGTTCAACAAAGAGACTTCTGCTAAAAGAATTTTTTCTGGAAAAATCTGATGATAGGAATTTCCAGTTTCATACAAAGATCTAGGATAACTTCCAATATGCCTTTGCTTTTTTCTTCAATTAATACTAAGTCAGCTGGGGAACAAATGTCATTAAGGGCATCACGTGTTAAGCAGGCGTTTTTTCGCGCTTGCTTAATGATATACCCCATTAACTTCCATGATCGGCCTCCTATGAATAACGCTTATATATTAATTCTAAAGCTTTTATTATAAAATAACAACAAAAAAATTCAATAATCTTTGTTTTTTTTTAAATTATTTTGAAATATTTTGATTAGAAATTTTATCTTATCTTTGTTATATCAGTTATATAGATGGGAGTTAGCGTTGGAATATAAGAGTTTCTTTGTGCGATATATTTTAATAATTTGAATTAAAGCGGAAGGCAAAAGATTGCTTGCGTTTCAGAATCAATATGATAAAATGTTAAAATAATATGAAGCGAAAGAGTGATTATGATGAGAGAAATGAATGTTGCAATAGTTGGCGCTACAGGCGCAGTGGGAACACAAATGATCAAACTATTAGAAAATAGTTCTTTGCCTCTAGGCACTGTAAAGTTTTTGGCGTCGAAGCGTTCTGCTGGAAAGCAACTTTCATTTAAAGGCGAAACCCAAACGATCGAAGAATTGGTACCTGATTCGTTCGAGGGAGTGCATCTAGCTTTATTCTCAGCGGGAGGCGGGATTTCTGCTAAATTTGCACCGGAAGCAGTGAAACGCGGGGCAATCGTAGTGGATAATACGAGCCATTATCGGATGGACCCAGATGTTCCTTTAGTGGTACCGGAAGTGAATCCAACCGCTTTACGTAAACATAAAGGTATTATCGCCAATCCAAACTGTTCAACAATCCAAATGATGGTAGCTTTAGAACCGATTCGCCAAGCCTATGGGTTGAAACGGGTGATTGTCTCTACTTACCAAGCAGTATCTGGTGCCGGTCATCAGGCTATGGAAGAATTGAAACAGCAAACAAATGACTTTTTAGATGAGAAACCAGCCTCTGAATGGAAGGCTGATATTTTACCATGTGGGGGCGACAAAAAACATTATCCATTAGCATTCAACGCATTGCCTCAAATCGATGTATTTACCGATGGCGGATATACGAATGAAGAATGGAAAATGATTAATGAAACGAAGAAAATCATGGAAGATGATACGATCAAAGTCTCAGCGACTTGCGTACGAATTCCAGTTATGAGCGGACATTCGGAATCAGTCTATATCGAAACAGAAAAAACAGCGACAGTAGCGGAGATTCAAGAATTAATTGCTAACGCTCCTGGAGCAGTGTTAGAGGATGATCCAAGCCAACAAATTTATCCGCAAGCGTTGAATAGCATTAACAAGAAGGAAACTTTTGTTGGACGCATTCGTAAAGATCCAGACGAAGAAAAAGGGATTCACCTTTGGGTCGTTTCGGATAACTTATTAAAAGGCGCTGCTTGGAACTCACTGCAAATCGCTGAAACAATGTATGAAATGAATTTATTTGAATAGTTTGGAAGAAGCGTGAATCTAATTCACGCTTCTTTTTGCGAGAGTCACACTTTGCACTTCAACGCAATTAGTAGAATCCTATGCGCAATGAAGGCCTAACTGATTCTTTCGGTTAACAAAAATAATTCTTTATGACGAATTAGCTGTGCGTGATGCTTTTTACAGTTTATAAGGGTTGATCGGTAGTTCTAATAAGTTCAGCCTAATGATAGGCGCAGCAAAACTAAGACCGGTTTAGTCTCGTGTTTCTGCTAAAGGGACATCAAAAATAAAGTAAGATTCTGTTAAAGGAAATCCTCATTCATTTTCCATCAATGGTTTTTCAGAAAAAATCATGTATAATAGCTAATGAGTATAGGCACAGACCGAACTGATTACGGGGTCTGAGTAAGCTGAAACGATAGATAAATCTATTATAAAAATTTTGGAGAGGTGGATTTTTTGAGTACAGTCAAAATAATTCCTTTTAGCGGTGTACGTGAAAATGGTAAAAACATGTATGCTGTTGAAGTGGATAATGATATTTTCGTCCTAGATTGCGGACTGAAATATCCAGAAAATGAATTACTGGGAATCGATGTTGTGATTCCTGATTTTACCTATTTAATTGAAAATGCGGAGCGTGTGGCGGGGGTCTTCTTGACACATGGGCATGCAGATGCGATTGGTGCATTGCCTTATTTGGTATCTGAAGTGGCAGTACCGGTTTTTGGGACAGAACTGACGATTGAGTTGGCAAAATTAAACGTGAGTCAAAATGAAGAGAGTAAAGCCTTCAAAGATTTTCACGTAATCGATGAACATACTGAGATTGATTTTGGCACTGCGCTCATCAGCTTCTTCCGGACGACACATACCATTCCGGATTCTGTAGGCATCAGTTTGAAAACAGATGAGGGAAGTGTTGTTTACACCGGTGATTTCAAATTTGATCCAACGGCGATTCCAATGTATGCGACAAACTATCGCCGTTTAGCTGAAATTGGTTCGGAGGGTGTTCTGGCATTATTGAGTTCTTCATCTAATGCTGAAAATGCGATTCAAGTAGCTTCTGAGCGGGAAATTGCCAGCGAAGTTTACGATACCATCAATGAATGGGATGGCCGAATTATCGTAGCCAGCGTAGCAAGCAACCTTCAACGTGTGCAGCAAATTTTGAATGCCGCGAAAAAAGCAGGTCGCAAGGTGGTCTTAACAGGACAAGATTTAGATCGCATCATTAAAACAGCGATGCGCTTAATCAAATTGGAAGTCCCAGAAGATATCTTAGTTACAATCAAAGAAATGAAGAAATATCCTCCTGAAGAATTAATTATTTTAGAAACAGGTCGGATGGGTGAACCAATCAAGTCATTGCAGAAAATGGCTAATCGTTCGCATCGCAACTTAAAGATCGAAGATGGTGATTTAGTTTACATCACAACGACGCCAACGATTGCGATGGAAACAACTGTCGCGAAAACGGAAGACATGATCTATCGTGCTGGCGGTATCGTGAAGAGCATTTCGGAAAACTTAAGGGTTTCAGGGCATGCAAATCCTCGTGATCTGCAACTGATGATGAATTTTATGTCACCGAAGTATTTTATTCCAGTACAAGGTGAATATCGTCAATTAGCTGCTCATGCTAGCTTAGCAAATGAGCTGGGGATACCGTTTAAAGACATTTTTATTACTGGTCGTGGCGATGTGCTGGAGTACAAGAATAAACACATGAGCGCAGCCGGTAGCGTACCAGCAGACAACATTATGATTGATGGGATCGGAGTCGGCGATATCGGTAATATTGTTTTACGGGATCGTAAGGTTCTATCCGACGATGGGATTTTTGTTGTTGTAGTAACGATCGATCGCAAACAGAAAAAAATTGTATCTGCACCGCAGATTACTTCTCGCGGGTTTGTCTATATCAAGGCCAGCCGTGATTTGATCAAAGAAAGTGCGGAGACAACTAGTGAAATCGTTGAAAAACATCTCCATTCGGATGATTTCGAATGGAGCAAGCTAAAACAAGATATTCGTGATCAACTGAGCCGCCATTTGTTTGAACAAACCAAACGTCGTCCAGTGATCTTGCCAGTCATTATGGAAGCAAACCAACGTCGCGGACGTCGGAAATAGTAGAATGTGAAGTATCTCCAACCATTTTTTGATTGGAGATACTTTTTTAATACTTACCACTCTATTTTTTTGCCAAAAAGGAGTATTATTAAAATAGTAGCAAATGTAGAGAGGGCTGGTCATATGTTGGAAAAACCATTGAAGTGTCCAAATTGCGGCACACATTTTTTTGTTGATGAAGTATTAAATGTTCAGGAGCATCCGAAAGAAGCGATGCCGGTCGAATGTCCAAATTGTCATCATATTTATGAAAAAAGAATTACAAATGGCTATTTCATGACTTTTGAAGATCGTGAAGAAGGAAAATATGGTGAAAAAACGGGAGAATAATCTCTCGTTTTTATTTTGGTTTGCATTCCATAGAGACTATCCTTTAAAATAACTATGGTTTATTTTTGTCGTTTTAACTTTTCCCAGCTTACAAAATTTTGCGCTTTATTCAATTTGCCAGAACGTGAATAGTATTTATGATGATATGTGCGGGAAGAGGCTCTTTTTAGGAGATGACGATTATATAGTGGAAGGAAGTCTTTTAATGAAAACCTATCAAGACGATCAAGGGGTTCAAAAGAACCGTTGGTGGATTTTAGTATCTGTGGCGATGTTTACTTTTATGTCTACCTTGGATTCTAGTATCGTAAATATCGCGTTGCCAACTATTTCGAAAGATTTGGCAGTACCGATGAACAAAGCAGAATGGGTCGTATCGATCTATTTAATGGTTGTTTGTGCCTGTTTGCTGCTTTTCGGAAAGGTCGGAGATAGTTTTGGCAAGATTAAAGTGTATCGGATCGGTACGGTTATATTTACTTTAGGTTCGCTACTGTGTGGTTTTAATCATTCATTGGCGATGCTTCTCTTTGGTCGAGTGGTTCAAGGTATTGAGGCCAGTATGACGATGGCAACTAATACAGGGATCACAACTGAAGTTTTTCCGATGAGTGAACGAGGAAGAGCGTTAGGGGCAATTGGAGCCTTTGTTTCACTAGGTTCGATCGCTGGTCCTGGTATCGGTGGGTTGATCTTGGCACGTTTTTCTTGGTCCTATATTTTCTGGATTAATGTTCCAGTGGGAATTTTGACGATTTTGATCGGGGAGAAATTTTTACCAAAGGATATTACGATGTCCAAAAAGAAGATCGATTGGTTGGGATTTGCGACGTTTGCAATAACGATCATGAGTTTCTTCGGAGCAGTTTTTATTGGACAAGAAGTCGGCTATTTTCATAGGGTACCCATTGTTTTGTTAATCGTTGCAGTGCTATTTTTCATGCTATTTATTCAAGTGGAGAGACGAAAAGAAAACCCGCTATTGGTCTTTAGTATTTTAAAAAATAAGATGTTTACGATGAGTCTGATCACGGCACTCTTGATTTTCTCGGCCAACTTTTTTGTAAATGTGGTCATGCCATTTTATTTACAGAATGCTCGAGGCTTAACTGCTAGTTATGCAGGATTGTTAATGATGGTATTTCCTTTTCTGATGGTCATCGGATCACCTCTTAGCGGATATTTGACAGATAAAATCGGCCCGCAAAAATTGGTATTGATCGGTTTATCATTATTATCCATCACACAATTATTGTATGTCTTCATGAATCAAGCGAGTCCGATCTGGTACTATGTTTTAGCGACGGCCATTATGGGGATGGGAAACGCTTTGTTTCAATCGCCGAATAATACAATTGTCATGAGCAGTGTCGAAAAGGAAAATTTAGGGGTGGCAGGCAGTATGAACTCATTTGCCCGTAATTTAGGAATGGTCATCGGAATAGCGTTATCAACGACGATTCTATATAGCGGTATGAGTGCTTCCTATGGTCAGAGGGTGACGACTTATATTGAAGGACGCCCGGAAATTTTTATTTTTGGAATGAGAGTGACGTTTATAGCATCTTTAGTAATCTGTGTCATTGCGTTAGTAATCTCGCTTGTTCGCTTTAGAAAAAAAGCATCAAATGAATTGATCCATTAGTACAAAAGAAGTTGATTGTTACTTGAATGGTAACGGTTGACTTCTTTTTTTATAGGCACTCTGTTATACTAGTTTTGCTAAGCTGTACTACTACGATAGATAAATGCTATAACGGGAGGAAATTATGGCGACAAAACATGATTTGATTTTAGAACATATTGAAAATCTGCCAGTGGGCGAGCGTATCTCTGTTCGAAGTATCGCAAAAAATCTGCGTGTCAGTGAAGGAACCGCTTATCGTGCAATCAAAGACGCAGAAAATATTGGTTTGGTATCAACGATCCAACGTGTAGGAACGATTCGAATTGAACGCAAGTTGAAGAAAAATATTGAACGCTTGACCTTTGGTGAAGTTGTTCGCATCATTGAAGGCGAGGTTTTAGGTGGCTCAAACGGGTTAGATAAAGACCTGAATAAGTTTGTTATTGGAGCCATGACTGAAGACGCGATGCGCCGCTATATTACACCAGGATCATTATTGATCATTGGGAACCGCGAGGGTGCGCAAAAACTAGCGCTGCAAGATGGTGCTGCTGTCTTGATTACTGGTGGTTTTGATACGATTCCTGAAATCGCTGAGCTAGCGGATGACTTAGAATTGCCTGTTTTGAGTACGACTTACGATTCGTTCACAGTCGCAACGATGATCAATCGAGCGTTGAGTGATCAGCTGATCAAAAAGGATATTATGCAGGTCAGCGACATCTATATGCCGTTAGAAAAAACAGTGTATTTGCAATCAGGTGATACGATCGCAAACTACCATCATTTATCTGAAAAAACTGGTCATTCGCGTTTTCCTGTTGTAAATAAAGGGATGAGGGTCTTAGGAGTAGTGACGGCAAAAGATGTGTTAGGCAAAGCCGAGAATCAAGTGATCGACCGCGTGATGACTCGCGATCCAAATGTTGTGAAGCAAAGTATGAGTGTCGCTTCAGTTAGCCATCAAATGATTTGGGACGGACTTGAAATGATGCCGGTAGTGAAAGATGACCTCTCACTAGTGGGGATGGTCAGTCGCCAAGACGTGATGAAGGCGATGCAGCTAGTACAGCGACAACCGCAAATGTCTAATACGATCTCTGATCAAATCGTCGGAGATATCGTAACAGTCGATACAGACCGAGAGGATAATTTGTTGGAAAATCCATACTTCAAATTTGAAGTTACACCGCAAATGGTTAATAGTGTGGGAACAATCTCGTTCGGCGTGCTTAGTGAGATTGTCGCGAACGTGGCTCAGCGAAGTATTTTAATGGATCAACGCCGCAATACATTGATCGAACAAATGAATTTACATTATCTGCGTTTGATTCAATTGGAAAGTGAGATTGAGATCCATTCGAAAACATTAGAACTAGGGCGGCGCTCAGCTAAAGTCGATTTGGAGGTTTATATCGACAATGTGATCGTGGCTAAAGCGATCGTGGTCTGCCAAGTGATGGAGCGTTCTTAGAAAGAGGAATTTGCATGACAATTACAGAAGAGATTTTACAAACAATTAAAGACTATGATCGGATCATTATCCATCGCCATATGCGGCCTGATCCAGACGCATTAGGATCGCAATGCGGACTTGCTGAGATACTAAGAGCAACTTTTCCGGAAAAGAACGTGTATCAGGTCGGTGGGTCGGTGGAAGGTCTGGCTTTCCTAGCTGAGATGGATGAAATTACTGATGAGCTATATAAAGGAGCTTTAGTGATCGTAACCGATACGGCAAATGCTCCGCGAATCAGCGATGAACGGTACAGATTGGGTGAGAAATTAATCAAGATTGATCATCATCCCAATGATGACCCTTATGGCGATTTGCTCTGGGTTAATCCAAAAGCCAGCAGCTGTAGTGAAATCATTGCAGATTTTGCTTTTTCGGAGAATTTAGTGATGACTGAAAATGCCGCACGGTTATTATATGGAGGGATCGTTGGTGATACTGGGCGTTTTCTATATCCGGCAACGACTTCACATACCTTACAAGTAGCGGCAAAATTACTAGACTATGATTTTGATGCAGCGAAATTAAATCGAGAGATTGATCAGATTTCTTTGGATGTCGCGAAGCTCTCAGGGTACCTTTATCAGAACTTGCAAATTGACGAAAATGGCGCTGGATATGTATTTTTAGATCAAGCGATCTTAAAAAAATATGGCATCAAGGATTCAGATACTGCCGCGCTTGTGCCATTACCAGGGACGATTGATGTTGTCATGGCTTGGGCAATCTTTGTAGAGCAGCCAGAAGGCTATTATCGTGTTCGGCTTCGTTCTAAGGGCCCGGTTATCAATGAGTTGGCTAAGCGATATCATGGTGGTGGACACCCGTTAGCTAGCGGAGCAAATGCGGAAAATCAAGCCATGTGTCAAGATATATATCGTGAAATTCAAATTTTATGTGAAAACTATCGAAAAAATCAAATTATTTGAAAGAAAAGCGTAAAAAAGTGTTGACAAAATTCACATTGGTCTATACAATTAAAAGCGTTAACAAATACTGTTTCATGTGACTAGATCATACTAGGCATGGAAAGAAACGCAAGGAGCTTCCTTGTGCTTCTTTCCATGCCTTTTTATTTGGCCAATAACTAGTCGGAACGGTGAAATTATTCTGCAGAATGAGGAAAAAGAATGAAAATCAAAAAGATATTGAATCAAAATGCAGTGTTGGTAGATGATCGTGGAGAGGAAAAAATTGCCATTGGCAAAGGTGTCGGCTTCAGTAAACAAAAAAATGATTTACTCTTTACCCGTGATATTGAGCGGTTATTTGTAATGGAGCCGGAAGGACAGCAAAAGTTACAGACTTTATTAAATCAAATTAATGAATCCTATTTTTTTGCTGCAGAAGCAATTATTGATCATGCGGAGACTGTTCTGATGGAGAAACTCAATGAGCATATCTTTATTTCATTGACAGATCATATCGCCTTTGCGGCCCAAAATATTGCCAATGGGATCGTTATTCGAAACAAGCTTTTAAGCGAGATCGAGATTCTCTATGGCGAAGAATTTGGAATCGCTCAATGGGCAGTTGACTATTTGAATCGTACCTTGGAAATTCCTTACGGATATGATGAAGCAGGCTACATCGCAATCCATATTCATAGCGCTCGTACAGGGAAAAATAATAATCACGACAGTATTCGTGAGGTGACGATTATTTCCGATGTGATTCATTTGATTGAACAAGAACTGGAAATAAATATCCACTCGCGCGAAATGGCCTTGGATTACTCGCGGTTAGCGAATCATTTGCGTCTGTTATTGCAGCGTTATCAGAATCAACGCTATGCTGTTTTGGACCAAGATATTATTGAGATGGTACGAAACAAATATCCTGAGAGCTATCAAGTTGCGAAAAAAATTCGAGTCTTTTTGATGAAGAGTTATCAATTAGCGATCACAACAGAGGAATTAGGCTATGTGGCTATCCATGTTGAACGATTGCGCAAAATGAAAGAACATAATAAAGGAGAAGAATAACTATGAAAGCATATATGCAACGTATGGGGCGTTCGTTGATGTTACCAGTGGCAACTTTGCCAGTAGCAGCACTATTTATGGGTATTGGGTATTGGATTGATCCTAGCGGATGGGGCGGAAATAATTTGTTGGCGGCCTTCTTGATCAAAGCTGGCGGAACGATTTTAGATAATTTAGGTGTATTGTTTGCCGTTGGTCTAGCTTTGGGGATGTCAAAAGATAAGGATGGCGCAGCTGCTTTATCTGGGTTAGTGGCATTCTTGACCCCGATGACGTTGGTCAATAGCGATGCGGTGGCAATGTTTACTAAAGTTGCGGTGGAGGATGTAAACATCGCATTTGCCGCAATCAACTTTAAAAATGTGTTCGTGGGGATTTTGGCTGGTTTAGTAGCGGCGGCTATGTATAATCGCTTCAGTAGTGTCAAATTACCAATGGCGCTCTCTTTCTTTAGCGGAAAACGTTTGGTGCCAATCGTAACGGCAGGATTGATGGCGGCAATTTCTGCGGCTTTGATCTTTGTTTGGCCACCAGTTTATAACGGATTAGTAAGCTTTGGAGAACTGATCTCTGGCATGGGACCATTAGGCGCTGGTTTATATGGATTGTTCAATCGGTTATTGATTCCGACAGGGCTGCACCATGCGTTGAATAATGTATTCTGGTTTAATTTGGCTGGAATTGATGATATTGGTAAATTCTGGGCAAGTGAAGGCGTTCGAGGAATCACTGGCCGTTATCAAGCTGGTTTCTTCCCAGTAATGATGTTTGGGTTACCAGCAGGGGCTTTGGCGATTTATCAATGTGCACGACCAGAGAAGAAAAAAGTGACTGCCTCATTGATGGTAGCAGCAGCTTTTGCTTCATTTTTCACAGGAGTAACGGAACCATTAGAGTTCTCATTTATGTTTGTAGCATGGCCGCTTTATGTGGTTCATGCTTGCCTAACAGGTATTTCAATGTTTATCGCAGCAACCTTCAAATGGACAGCTGGTTTCAACTTTAGTGCTGGTTTCATTGATTTCTTCTTGAGTTTGCGTGTGCCGATAGCGAATCAACCATTCATGCTGATTCTTCTAGGTTTAGTGATGGCAGTTGTCTATTATGTGACGTTCCGTTTTGTAATTGTTAAATTCAATTTGATGACACCAGGACGCGAAGAAGATGACGGTGAGGAAATGCCGGATATTGACATGATTGGCGACAACAAACACGTGGTAATGGCTCAGAAAATTTACGAAGCGCTGGGCGGACCAGCAAATGTTCTTTCAATCGATAATTGTACGACTCGCTTGCGTCTGCAACTCAAAGATACAAGTACAGTTAATCAAAGTCAGATTAAGTCCACGGGAGTCCCTGGCTTGAAAGTGATTGATGATAAAAACATTCAAGTCATTGTTGGAACCGAAGTGCAATTTGTAGCAGACGAAATGAATCGATTACATGGCGGCGGAGGGACAGCACAGGCCGTTACAACGCAGGCGATTGTTGAAGAGGAAGCACCTAAAACACAGGCGATGTACGCGGTGGCAAACGGACGCTTAGTTCCAATCACTGAAGTTTCAGATGATGTCTTCTCAGAGAAAATGATGGGGGACGGTTATGCGGTGTTGCCGACATCTGGCGAAATTTTCTCTCCAGTAGCTGGGACTATTTCAAATGTCTTTCCTACAAAACATGCAGTAGGAATTACAACAGCTTCAGGGGTTGAGGTTCTCTTGCACATGGGCTTAGACACAGTTGATCTTGGCGGCAAACCTTTTGAGCTTTATGTACAGGCCGGCCAGCATGTCGGACGTGGTCAAATGATCGCTAAAGTTGATTTGGACGCGGTTCGTAAAGCAGGGAAGAAAACGGACATCATTGTTGCCTTGACAAACATGGATAAGGTGGAGAGCTCTGATTTAGCGGAAACGAAAGATGTTCAGGTGAACGAAGTAATTGGTGAATTAACAAGTATATAAAGTACAGAGTCGTGTAGAATTTTTACACGGCTTTTTTTGAGGAAAATAACTATAAATTCATATGATATCCGGTGTAAGAGCAGGAGAAGACCAAACAAAAAATGCTACGGACAATGCTGTTCCTAATCCTGCATAATAAGCAGCGGAATATTCCAAGAAAAATGAGTCCCAAGTATCTCAAAATACAGATACTGATGAAATGTTCGGATAAGCAGCTGCAAATAAAGTGTACGCGATGTTTCTACAACTCGACGAACTACTTCCAACAGATTTTGCTGCGATTTCACAAAAAAAAGATTCCAGTTCTGGAGATCACCAAGTACCCTTTAGAATAATGACTGTGCCTACTCAGGAAAGTTCTGATAGCTTATACATATACATGCGTCATGGAAAAAGATTAGAAAAGATCATTGAAGATCGAAAAATAAGAAAGTCCAGAGAAAAATAAACAAGCAACTTGTGAAAGGAAAGAATCACAAGAAAAAGGTGAGTTTCGTTGACGCAATTAGTAAGTATAAGAGGGCTGTTTAATTGAAAATAGACGATCAGGCTTCTTTGGGATGGGAATAAAAGGTATTTTTAGGAGAAAGGCTTTTCAAGCGACTCTGTTTCCGCTAAACTAAATAATTAGAAAAATATTTTTTATTGGAGGAAGATTATGCCGAATTGCCCAATGTGTCAGTCAGAATATACATATGAGGATCGCGGACTGTTTGTTTGTCCAGAATGTGGTCATGAGTGGTCTGAAAATGATGAAATCGAAGAAGGCTTGGTTGTCAAAGATAGTAATGGCAATCTGCTACAAGATGGTGACAGTGTTACGGTAATCAAAGATCTAAAAGTGAAAGGTGCTTCTGGTGCGATCAAGCAAGGAACGAAAGTAAAAAACATTCGTTTAGTTGAAGGAGACCACAACATTGATTGTAAAGTTGATGGCTTTGGTCCAATGAAACTAAAATCGGAATTTGTTAAGAAGTTATAAGTTAGAAAGATTCTTAGAGTTGTTTTCATAAAAAATTCACGCCTTTCATGCTACACTAAGGTTAGGAAACTGTTTGATTAAAGCAGTGAAATTATCTTTGATCAGAGGAGAATGTATATGTATGGGTACGGATCATTCTATAATTTTCTAGATCCCACGTTTCTATTAGTTATCGCCGGACTAGTCATCTCTGGACTTGCGTCTGCGTATGTCAATTCAACTTTTCGTAAATACGATGAGTTTCGCAGCAGTAAGGGCGTTACTGGAACTCAAGCAGCTGAGTATATTTTACGCAGTCAAGGGATCAGTGATGTCGGTGTTCAACAAATCGCTGGAGATTTAACAGATAATTACAATAGCGGGAATAAGATATTGAGCTTGTCCGAAGCAACAGCACAATCTACTTCAGTGGCAGCTATTGGTGTGGCGGCTCATGAATGCGGTCATGCAGTACAGGATGCGAAAAATTATATCCCATTAAAAATACGAGCAGCGATCGTACCGGTTGCGAATATTGGTTCGACACTCTCATTTCCCTTGATTATGCTTGGTGTCTTCATGAGCTGGAACCAAACATTGATCAATATTGGGATTTTGGCGTTCTCATTAGCCTTGATTTTTCAACTGGTAACATTGCCAGTTGAATTTGACGCGTCAAGACGTGCGTTGAGTATTTTGCGTGAGGGAAATATGCTAGAAGAAGATGAATTAGCCGCCGCTCGAAAAGTTTTATTTGCGGCAGCGTTGACTTATGTTGCAGCAGCGTTAGCGACATTCCTGCAGTTGTTACGATTGATTCTGTTATTCGGCAATCGTAGCCGAGACTAAGAGGTTGTGACAGAGGTGGTCAACTTCAAGAAATTTCAGTTTATTTCCGAGGAAATTATTTCTGGAACACCGTTTATTCGGAAAAAAGAAGTATGACAAGACTTTTGTCACACTTCTTTTTTTTACCTGAAAATATAAAAATGGTTATTCTGAGTGTGACAGTCGTTTTGTAAATTGCAGAACAGTTTAAAAAGTATACGCTTTCATGTGGTGAGGTTTCTTGTTATTGATAATTTTAAGTGTGTGGTATGATGGAATTAAGGGTGCTGGTGTGTTTTGATAATTCACACTTTTACAGAGTGGTCGAATAGCGTCAAAGGGACATACAGGCATGACTGTCAAAATTTTTCTTTAAGAGAGAATAAAACCATTATTAGGAATAGGAGCGGATACCATGAAAAAATCGACTAAAGTCAAAATCGGAGTAGGCGTTGTTGTTGCTACCAGTACTGCAACAGCCGTAATAGTCTCCGGAAAGCTAATTGAAAAAGCTCGTCATGTATCAAACCGTTGCAAGGTGAAACGTTTTGTCAGCGATAAGTTTGACGGAAGTGAATCATTGCTGGCGATCGTTGATAAATTATCGGATGAAGATTTAGATAATATCATGAGTATTTTGGACAAGATTAAAAGCGGAAAAAAGCGAGTGTCAGTCTATGGTGACTCCATCAAAGACACAACTGAAGATTTGAAAGAACGCTTGATGGATTTTGTAGACAAAATGATGTAAAAGGTGTGCCTGAAATGGCGCACCTTTTTTTGTTACAGGAGTTATGCTAAAGTAAATTGATTGGAAATAGAGATAAATGAGCGAGGAAAGAAATGGAACGAGAAAGTCACTTAACTGAAGAAAAAAAGATTTTTTTTATGCAGGAGGCAATTGCTGAGGCGAAAAAAGCAGAGGCGCTTGCGGAGGTTCCTATCGGTGCAATTATTGTTTATCAGGGAAAAATTATCGGACGGGGCCATAATTTACGAGAACATAGTCAGGATGCGACGAGTCATGCGGAAATGTTTGCTATTCGTGAGGCTTGTAAGCATTTGAATAGTTGGCGATTGGAAGAGTGTCAGTTATTTGTCACGTTGGAACCATGTCCGATGTGCAGTGGAGGCATGATCCTATCTCGAGTTGAAGAAGTTTATTTTGGCGCTTATGATCCTAAGGGGGGGACAGCAGGGACTTTAATGAATCTATTGACAGATGATCGATTTAATCATCGTGCATATGTCGAAGGCGGTATCTTGGAAGAGGAATGCGGCATGCTGTTAACAAATTTTTTCCGTGAGATTCGAGCGAGAAAAAAAAAGACTAGCCAAAACGAGTAGAGTTTGTTATACTATTTTTTGCCGAAAGGCAGGACAATGCCGGGCCTGTGAATTGTGTCAGGTCTGGAAGGAAGCAGCACTAAGTGGGATCCGGCATGTGTCTGATAAATGACGTAACAGCAGACTTTTAGGGTCTGCTTTTTTATTTATAAATTAAAGTATAAAAATTTCACAAGATGAAAATTTTATTATCGTGGTTTTAGTCGGTCTGACTGTACAAACTAGGTTAATCGGCAATAAGCGAAAGCTGAACGAGTTTGCGAAACTTTTTTTAATTAGTAAACAATCAAACAGGGCTATGGCTCTGTTTTTTTGAAAGCTGGATTGGTGGAAAATAATTGAAGCTCTTTCAAAATAAGCGTACACTAAAAGTATTAAACTTTGGAGGTGCCGCAATGAAGGAGAAGCAAGCCTTTCATATTAATGGCTATTTAGGGTTAGTTGGATTAATTGTAATTTTTGGAATTGGCTTTTGGGCAATTTTTACTGGGTATTATGATGCAAGCGGTTTTGGACTTATTCTTTTTGGGGTTGTTTTATGGATCGTTGCCGTTTTATTTTTAAGTTCCTTGACGATCATTGGCCCGAACAAAGCAAAGGCAGTTTTGTTCTTCGGAAAATATCTGGGAACGATCAAAGATAATGGGCTCTTTATCACGACACCTTTAACGAGAAAAATTCCTGTTTCTTTGAAGGTGCGGAATTTTAACAGTTCGCTTTTAAAGGTAAATGATTCGGATGGCAATCCTGTGGAGATTTCTGCAGTTGTAGTGTTTCGCGTAGTTGATACTGCCAAGGCATTATTTGATGTCGATTATTATTTGGATTTTGTTGAAATCCAAAGTGAGACAGCGATTCGGCATATCGCTACTCAATATCCTTACGATACATTCAATGATGATGATTTAACATTGCGGGGAAATACCACAGAAGTTTCAGAAGAGTTAGCTAAAGAATTGCAGGAACGCTTAGCGATGGCTGGGGTTGAAGTAATCGAAACGCGTTTGAATCACCTAGCTTATGCGACGGAAATAGCAAATGCGATGCTGCAGCGGCAACAAGCTAAAGCCATTTTGTCTGCTCGGCAAACGATCGTAGAAGGCGCGGTGACTATGACGCAGATGGCATTAGAGCAAATCGAAAATGGGCAGGAAATTCATTTTACAGATGATCGTAAAGTTCAGCTTATCAATAACTTGCTTGTTTCAATTATCACTGATAAGGGAACGCAGCCAGTAATAAATACGGGTGATTTATCTGATAAATAGGAGGAACGACGATGAAAAAACTGTACATTAAACAAAAGGTTTTTAGTATCGGTGAAAAGTTCACTGTGATGGATGAAGAACAGCAGCCTCGTTATTTTGTCAAAGGTAGTTTCATGAAGATTCCGAAAACATTTCGGATCGATGATGAACGAGGCAATGAAGTTAGTCGGATCACGAAAAAAGTAATCAGTCTCCTGCCAAAATTTTTTGTTGAAATGAACGGGAAAGAAGCAATCGAGATTTCTAAGCAATTAAGTTTGTTTAAGGCGAAGTATTCGATTTCTGCTGAGGATTTGACCGTTGATGGGAATTGGTGGGATATGGATTTTGAGGTTTTGCAAAAAGGCCGAAAAGTTGCTGAGATTAATAAGCGTTGAATCTCATGGGGAGACACATATGAGATCACAATCCTAAATGAAGGATTAGAAAAACTGATCATTTCTCTTGTGATAGCGATTGATTGTGTCAAAGAAGATGAAGCGACTTCTGCATCGTCATCAAGCTAAAAATACCGTTGTTGATGGCTACCTTCAACAACGGTATTTTTGTGTTTAGAAGAGAGTGATTTCTTGAAGTGCTGGATTTTCGATTGCAAGTAATTGTTCTTTGATTTTCAGCCCTTCTTCGCTTGAACCAGAATAGCCGACCAGTTTGCCGTTTTTACCGATTACTCGATGACAGGGGATAAGAATGGGCAGCGGATTGTTGCGATTTGCTTGTCCGATAGCTCGGACGGCTTTTGGTCGTTGGATTTTTTCAGCGATATCAAGGTAGCTGCATGTTTCGCCATAAGGAATTGTCGTTAGGGCTTGCCAGACTTCCTGTTGAAAATCGGTTCCAATCTCAAAAGCATATGGTATATCGAAAGATTTTCGTTCGCCAGCTAAAAATTCAACGAGTTGTTTTTTTGCTGTCTGTAGGATTTTTTGATTGGCGGACGGATTTTCGTCAACTGGTGTATAAGAGATACAAGTCAATGCTGTTTGATTGGCGTCCAACCAAATAGTGCCAATAATTGTTTCGAAATTCATAATTTCACCTGCTTTTTAGCGAACGAGTCTGTTCAGCCTTGTTAACCTATATGTTACTATAGATGGAATAAGAAGAGTTGAAAAGAGGTAGAATAATGGAAAAAATTATTCTTTTACATACAAATGACCTTCACTCCCATTTGGAAAATTGGCCAAAGCTTCGTCGTTTTCTGTTGAACCGCAAGCAAGAAGAAACGGTTGAAAAAAAAGTCATCACTGTCGATCTCGGTGATTTTGTTGATCGCTGGCATCCGCTGACTGAAGCAACAAATGGACAGGCAAATGTGCAATTGATGAATCAAGTTCATTATGATGCGGCAACGATCGGCAATAATGAAGGTGTTGGAAATTCTAAAGCGGAGTTAAATCAGTTATACGATCAAGCAAATTTTGATATTCTATTGGATAATCTTTTTGACAAGCAAACATTGCAGCCGCCTAAGTGGGCACAACAATCTAAAATTATTACGACAGATCAAGGAACCAAAGTAGGTTTGCTGGCATTTACTGCTCCTTTTCCTTTGACCTATAGCCCCAACGGTTGGGATATTCGTCAAGTGCTGGATATTTTGCCAGGACTCGTGGCGGAGTTGCGTCCAAAAGTCGATGTTCTAGTTTTAATGAGTCATCTAGGAATCAGTGTCGATCGACAAATTGCCCGAGAACTGCCAGAGATTGATGTGGTCCTAGGTTCTCATACACATCATTTGTTTGAGAATGGTGAAAAAATAGAAAAAGTTCAATTAGCGGCAGCGGGGAAATATGGCTATTACGTAGGTGAAGTTCACTTAACGGTTGATGAAAACCATCATATTGTCAAAACATCTGCGCACACTTTTCCAACTGAGAAAATGCTGGCATTACCGGAGGACCAGGAGGAGATCATGGGCTATTTGCAAGAGGGTCATCGCTTGCTGGCAGAAAAAAGAGTAGCTGATATTTCTTTTCCTATGAGTACAGACCTTCAAGCGGAGCACCCGATGATCGATTATACGCTGTCTGCGGTAAAAGAAGCAGCAGGTACAGAAGCTGCGGTTTTGAACTCCGGGCTGTTTCTGACTGATGTACCAGCAGGAATCGTTAATCAAGATCAGCTTCATACAGCTTTACCTCATCCGATGCATTTGATTAAGGTTACGTTAGATGGGAATAATCTAATTCGGCTGATTCTAGAGATGGAGAAAAATCGACATTTTCTCATCAATTTCCCTGTAATGGGAATGGGGTTCCGTGGCAAGATTTTTGGTCATCTTGTATACAACGGAGTTGCTTATGATCGGATAAATCATCAAGTTCGCTGGCTTGGCGAACCAGTAGATCCCGCGCTGGACTATACGATTGCAACAGTTGATCACTTTATGTTCGTGCCATTTTTTCCGACGATTGAAATCGCCGGCCGGTATGAATTTTTATTCCCGGATTTTATTCGCAGTGTTTTAGGAGACTATCTCTCCACTCACTATCCAATCAAATAAAAACAAGGTATAATAGCAAACAGGTGGTGAAACGATGGCAAAAGAAACAAGAGACAAAAAAGAGAAGAAAAACAATCCAGAAAAAACAGTCACTGAAGAGCTGACTGAGGTCTTAGATGAAATCGTTGAGACACCCACTGAAGAAAAGAAAAAAGGTGAACCCGTCGTGTTTATTGACGATAGTAATCTTTTGATTGGTGAACGCCAATATCGCTTAGTTAGAAATTATCGTGATGGCTTTGATGCCGAACGTTTAGGTGAACGCTTTAGTGAGGTCTTGACACGTTATGATTACATCGTTGGTGATTGGGGATACGACCAGTTGCGGCTAAAAGGTTTTTTCCGAGAAGAGGATCGGAAAAGTTTGCCAGAACAGCGGATTGATACATTAGAAGATTATTTGTATGAGTACTGCAATTTTGGTTGTGCTTATTTTGTATTGGAACGGACAGGCGGTAAACGTCAACAAAACCGGAAAAAGCGCAAACGTAAACGCAAAGATAAGCCGCAAGCATATGTTGAAGAAAAAAAGGCGCCTGTGACGGATAAGCCGAAGAAAAAACCAATCATCAAGAACCGTCAACCGAAAAAGGAAACACCCACAAAGATGAAAGAAAAAGACGGACGCTTCGTAATTCGTCAAAGAGAAGAGTAATAAGATGTACAAAGGATATTTAATTGACTTAGATGGGACTATCTACCGGGGCAGTGAACCAATTCCTGCTGGACGCCGCTTTGTAGAGCAACTGCAGGCGCGGCAACTTCCGTTTTTATTTTTGACAAATAATACAACGAAAACCCCTGCGACAGTAGCGGATCGATTAGCGAATGAATTTTCAATCTATGTTAGCCCAGAAACTGTTTATACAGCAACCTTGGCAACGATTGATTACATGAATGATGCTGCTAAAGGAAAAAAAGTTTATGTTATCGGTGAACCTGGACTGATTGATCCAATTCTGTCGGCCGGTTACGTTTGGGACGAAGACAAGCCGGACTATGTAGTTGTTGGTTTGGATAATGACGTGACCTACGAAAAATTTGTTACGGCTACGTTAGCAATACAGAAGGGTGCAACTTTTATCGGGACGAATCCAGATAAAAATATCCCAACTGAGCGCGGTTTGCTGCCAGGCGCCGGTTCGGTGATTGCGATGGTAGAAGCTTCTACACAGCAAAAAGCTATTTATATCGGCAAGCCTGAGGCAATTATTATGGATAAAGCGGTAGAAATTTTAGGTATGGAAAAATCGGATGTTTTGATGGTGGGAGATAATTACACGACGGATATCTTGGCTGGGATCAATAATGGCGTTGATTCACTCTTAGTTCTATCAGGCTTCACACAAAATGCCGATGTTCCGATGTTACCAGTGCCGCCGACTTATCTTGTAGAGTCACTAGATGAATGGGGCTTTGATGAAAAATAAATGGCTAGAGCAAATTGGTTTGATCTGTTTGATTGTTACGTTGCTTACACTGGCGATTACAGTAACGATCAATGCTCGTTGGCTTTATCAGTTTGATGTCGGACATTTAGAGTTATTAGACTATACGGCGCTTTCAATAAAAGAATTGCTGCATAATTTTGATCAATTGATGCGTTATTTGAATTTTCCATGGATAGAAACACTCAAAATGAATGATTTTCCGGTTTCAGCTAGCGGAGCGCTGCATTTTTATGAAGTAAAAAAATTATTTCTTTTGAACTATGGTTTATTAATCGCGACGATTGTCCCAAGTATTTTTTATGTGCGTTACTTGGTTAAACAGCAGCGGTTGTGGACGCTGATCCAACCGTTTCGGATTGCTGTTGCGGTTCCAATCGTAATCGCGTTTTTGATGGCGGTGAATTTTGATCGGTTTTTCGTTCTTTTCCACGGTATCTTTTTCAACAATGATGCATGGATCTTTAACCCAGCGACGGATCCGATCATCAATGTTCTACCTGAGACATTTTTCTTACATTGTTTTATTTTATTTTTTGTTTTACTAGAAATTTTTTATCTCTTACCGATTTATTTTGGCAAAAGAGCATTAAAAAAAGAGCGGTAAGCTCTTTTTTTAATGCTCTTATTTGACGATGGAATCTAGTTTGCGGGGATGTTCGTGGGCTAAACGGCTCGCGGCTGATGCTGCGATTGCGCCAACAAGATCATCTAGAAATGTATGGACGTGCACGCCATCATGTTCATTAAGTTTTTTCAAGATACCTGGTTTGACTTTATCGATGTAGCCATAATTTGTAAAGCCGATTGAGCCATAAACATTCACGATAGACAGTGCCATAATCTCATCAATCCCATAAAGTCCTTCATCTTCCTCTAGAATATTCTGCAAAGGATAGTCCAGCTTCTTTTGTTCTGCCAACTTATCCAGTTCAATCCCGGTGATGATTGCATTGTGGACTTCACGTTTGGTCAATACTCGATTAACACTGTGAATACACAATTCGATATCTAGTTTGTCGATATAATCTTTCTGTAAAAAGAAGACTAAATCCGCGATATCTCGAATAGTGACGCCGCGTTCTTCCAAGAGTTCACGAGCCTTTTGTTCAAGAGCAGTCGTTTCGAATACCATATTTTACCTCCGTTAAACTTAGATTTGTGGAAACAGGCTAGTGCTGTGTCCAGGTTGCGCACGATTTTTAGGATTTACATAATGCAGAGCATTGTTGACAGCTGTCGGTGCTTCACCCATACCAGTAGCGATCAATTTCACTTTGCCGTCATAGGTCGCAATGTCACCACAAGCATAGACGCCGGGAATCGACGTGCGCATGTCCGATTCAACAAGGATTGCTTGCCGCGTACTTTCTAGCCCCCAAGACCGTAAGTGATCTAATGAAGAAGAAAACCCGTAGTTAACAATCAAGTAATTCACGTTCAATGTAATTGTCTCATCACTTTTCGCCTTTTGTAAAGTCACATCTTCCAAATTTTGTTCGCCGTGGAGTTCTTTTAGGATATAGGGCGTGTAAATATTTATCGATGATTCTCTTAATTTCTGAACGCTATGTTCATGCCCGCGGAAATTATCGCGACGATGGATGATAGATATTTCTGATGCAATCGGTTCTAACATCAAAGCCCAATCAATGGCGGAGTCTCCGCCACCGGCAATAGCAACTTTTTTCCCTGCGTATTTCATCAAGTCATTTATATAGTAATCGATTCCGTGATTCTCAAAGGTATCCGCGTCCGCAATCATCAAGCGTCTTGGCTGGAAAGAGCCATTGCCAAGAGCAAGAACGACCGCTCTTGTATAATGACTATCCTTATTAGTTATCAGCTCAAGGTAGTCTTCGTGCTGCTTCAATTCCAAAACTTCTTCATCTAAACAGTAAGTATGAGAAAATGTCCGCAACTGTTTCTCTAGGTTTCCAACCAGATCCGCCGCTTTTACGATCGGAAATCCAGGAATGTCATAAATATTTTTCTCAGGATAAAGTGTCGTTAATTGTCCACCAAGCTGTGGCAAACTATCGATCAGCTTTGTTTTTGCTTGGCGAATCCCAGCATAAAAAGCCGCAAACATGCCAACAGGTCCTGCACCTACGATGGTTATATCAAAAATTTCCATATCAACACCCTTTCTTCTCATCGATTGTAACAAATAAATGAGAGAGAAAGAAACGCTTGGCTTGAAGAGGTGGCAAAACCAGAAAAGTTTGTTATGATGGACACAGCAAAAAATAAAAGGAGGACGTTGTAGTGACTCAATTTCCACAATTAAACCTAACAGAAGAAAAAGGTCCGAATGCGACAATCAAAACGAATATGGGAGACATTCAAGTTCAATTGTTTCCTGAAGAGGCGCCAAAAACAGTTAAAAATTTTATTGAATTAGCGAAAAAAGGCTATTACGATGGGGTGATTTTCCACCGTGTCATTCCTGATTTCATGATTCAAGGCGGCGATCCGACTGGTACTGGTATGGGCGGCGAAAGTATTTATGGCGAAAAATTTGAAGACGAATTTTCACGCAATCTATTCAACCTTCGTGGTGCTTTATCGATGGCCAATGCTGGACCAAATTCTAATGGCAGCCAATTTTTTATCGTAAACAATCAAAACGTTCCAGCAAATATGTTGGCGCAATTGGAAGAAGCTGGATTTCCAGGTGAGGTCATCGAAACGTATAAGCAAGGTGGGACACCATGGTTAGATTTTCGTCATACTGTTTTTGGTCATGTGACTGAAGGCATGGATGTTGTAGATGCTATTGGTGCCGCTAAACGAGGCCCGCAAGACAAACCAGTTAATGATATCGTGATTGAATCAATCGAGATTACTGAATAAAAAATACGGCCAACCGGCCGTATTTTTTATTTCAAAGCAGTTACAATTCGTTTTAGACCTTCTTCAAGCGTTACTTGTGGACAAGCAACATTCAATCTCATATGTTGTTTTCCGCTAGGGCCATAACTAACCCCAGTATTTAAAACGACTTTTCCTTTATGGATCATGCGATTCTCTAATTCTTCATCTGTATAGCCATATGCCGAAAAATCTAACCATAACAAATAGGTCCCTTCTGGCTTCATAATTTTTACTTTAGGTAAATGATCTTGAAAAAATTGAATGGTGTAATTTATGTTTGCTTGAATATAAGGCAGTAATTCAGATAGCCATTCTTTCCCCGTTTTATAAGCAGCCTCCATACCTACCAGACCAAAAGTATTGATTTCTTGCTGGAAGTTTTCTTCTTGTTTACGTAGTAATTGTTTACGCAGTTTATCATTTTTAACAATGACCACGGAGTTTTTGATCCCAGCTAAATTGAATGTTTTGGTCATGGAAGTGAATTGTAAGCTAAACTCACTAAAATCCTCCCCTGCTTTAAAGAAAGAGGTCATTTCATTAGGAGAGAAGACCAAGTCTTGATGAATTTCATCACTTAGGACGAGGATGCCGTATTCTCGACAAAGCTTTCCGAGTTTTTGCAACTCTTCTTTTGTCCAGACGCGACCGCCAGGGTTATGAGGGTTACACAAAATCATAACTTTTACTTGATGTTGTTTGAACTTTCTTTCGATATCAGCATAATCCATCACGAAGCGCCCTGATTCCTCAACTAATTTACTGCGAATCAATTGTCGACGATTCGTGGTGATGATGTTTGCGAAAGGAGGATAGACTGGATCATGAATCAAGATTGTGTCATTTGGTTTAGTAAATGCTTGGACGGCTGTAGCTATTCCGGCTAATACACCTGAAAAGAAAAGGATGTCTTGTTTTTCTATAGTAAGATTGTGTTGTTCCTTTTCCCAACTGCATATAGTGGTGTAAAGACTCTCTGGCGTATTTGTATAACCCAATATTCCGTGATCCAATAATTTTTGATAGTTTTCCAAGACTCCTTTAGGTGCTTTGAAGTCCATGTCAGCGATCCACAATGGCAAAAGTACTCTTTCATCATACATGTTGAGAATGGCATCCCATTTCACGCTTTCAGAACCGAGACGATTAATCGGCTGTTCAAAATTTGTCATTTTTATTCCTCCTGCATACTAACTTCAATTTTATTTATAAATACAGTATAATGAAACATGCGAAAAGAGGGAAATGAATGGGATATAAAATTGGAGATATTATTGAGGGTCAAGTGACAGGAATCCAGCCATATGGTGCGTTCATCTCATTAGATGATCAGACACAAGGGTTAGTCCACATATCAGAAGTACAATCGGGATACACAAAAAACATCCACAGCTTTCTAGAAGTTGGTCAAGTGGTGAAAGTACAAATTATTGATATTGATGAATACACGAAAAAAATTAGTTTGTCATTGCGCACGTTAACAGACCATCCTGTTGAAGTGCCATATCACCGGAAACGATACTTTACCAATCGGAATAAAAATATCGGTTTTCGTTCGTTGGAGAAGAATATGCCGAAATGGACGAATGATGCGGTAGATTTTCTATTGAAAGAGCGTTGAAAATTAATAGCTATTTTATGCAAAGAATATCTTTTTTTCTGAAAACATGATACAATGAGTACGATTTACGACTAGCTTTTGCAGAGGTGAAAATTGTGACAAAACAAGTGTCTGGAACAATCATGTTGCATTTGGAAGATGGATCAAAACGTTTTTTAGTTCACGAAATAGGAAAAGATAGAGAATTTGCCCGCACTGATACTAAATCTGAAAATACTGTTTTAGCCAGTTTTTTGAATTTTTTGAAAGCTACACTACATATTAATGTTAATGATATTCGCTTGGTTGAGTTAACGAATACGCAAACGCATGGTGATAATTTACCGCTGTATGTATTCGAAATGACTAGCGAAGAGGCGACAGAACTGCCAGAAGGATTTTTTTGGGAAAGCCCAGATAGTGTAAGAAAAATCCTTGGTACGATCGAAATTGAAGGTGTACCATTATTTGAATAATTAATGAAAAAGAACTTATGAAAATAAGTTTCTTTTTTTTTGAAAAAAATAGTTGACCGATGATTAAATAAGTGGTAAATTAATAAACGTTGCTGATGCAGTGAAAGCCGAACGATGACTTTTGAAATTAAAAATGTTTCAAAAAATTAGTTGACATTCGCTCAATAAGCTGTTAAGATATAAAAGTTGCCGAAACAAAGCGACAAACAATGTAGACCTTTGAAAACTGAACGAATAAAACAAACCAAATGTGTAGGGCGTTTCTTTTATAATAGAAACAAACAACATAGCAAGCAATATGCTAGCAAGTCAATTATTACAATTGAGCTTAACAGTCGCAAGACTGTTTCAAACACTTTTTATGAGAGTTTGATCCTGGCTCAGGACGAACGCTGGCGGCGTGCCTAATACATGCAAGTCGAACGCTTTTTCTTTCACCGGAGCTTGCTCCACCGAAAGAAAAGGAGTGGCGAACGGGTGAGTAACACGTGGGTAACCTGCCCATCAGAAGGGGATAACACTTGGAAACAGGTGCTAATACCGTATAACAATAGAAACCGCATGGTTTCTATTTGAAAGGCGCTTTTGCGTCACTGATGGATGGACCCGCGGTGCATTAGCTAGTTGGTGAGGTAACGGCTCACCAAGGCAACGATGCATAGCCGACCTGAGAGGGTGATCGGCCACATTGGGACTGAGACACGGCCCAAACTCCTACGGGAGGCAGCAGTAGGGAATCTTCGGCAATGGACGAAAGTCTGACCGAGCAACGCCGCGTGAGTGAAGAAGGTTTTCGGATCGTAAAACTCTGTTGTTAGAGAAGAACAAGGATGAGAGTAGAATGTTCATCCCTTGACGGTATCTAACCAGAAAGCCACGGCTAACTACGTGCCAGCAGCCGCGGTAATACGTAGGTGGCAAGCGTTGTCCGGATTTATTGGGCGTAAAGCGAGCGCAGGCGGTTTCTTAAGTCTGATGTGAAAGCCCCCGGCTCAACCGGGGAGGGTCATTGGAAACTGGGAAACTTGAGTGCAGAAGAGGAGAGTGGAATTCCATGTGTAGCGGTGAAATGCGTAGATATATGGAGGAACACCAGTGGCGAAGGCGGCTCTCTGGTCTGTAACTGACGCTGAGGCTCGAAAGCGTGGGGAGCAAACAGGATTAGATACCCTGGTAGTCCACGCCGTAAACGATGAGTGCTAAGTGTTGGAGGGTTTCCGCCCTTCAGTGCTGCAGCTAACGCATTAAGCACTCCGCCTGGGGAGTACGACCGCAAGGTTGAAACTCAAAGGAATTGACGGGGGCCCGCACAAGCGGTGGAGCATGTGGTTTAATTCGAAGCAACGCGAAGAACCTTACCAGGTCTTGACATCCTTTGACCACTCTAGAGATAGAGCTTCCCCTTCGGGGGCAAAGTGACAGGTGGTGCATGGTTGTCGTCAGCTCGTGTCGTGAGATGTTGGGTTAAGTCCCGCAACGAGCGCAACCCTTATTGTTAGTTGCCATCATTTAGTTGGGCACTCTAGCGAGACTGCCGGTGACAAACCGGAGGAAGGTGGGGATGACGTCAAATCATCATGCCCCTTATGACCTGGGCTACACACGTGCTACAATGGGAAGTACAACGAGTCGCGAAGTCGCGAGGCTAAGCTAATCTCTTAAAGCTTCTCTCAGTTCGGATTGTAGGCTGCAACTCGCCTACATGAAGCCGGAATCGCTAGTAATCGCGGATCAGCACGCCGCGGTGAATACGTTCCCGGGCCTTGTACACACCGCCCGTCACACCACGAGAGTTTGTAACACCCGAAGTCGGTGAGGTAACCTTTTGGAGCCAGCCGCCTAAGGTGGGATAGATGATTGGGGTGAAGTCGTAACAAGGTAGCCGTATCGGAAGGTGCGGCTGGATCACCTCCTTTCTAAGGAATATTACGGAGACTACACAGGTTGCTTTATTCGTTCAGTTTTGAGAGGTCTACTCTCAAATCGTTCATTGAAAACTGGATACAGAAACAAATTTAAACAAACCGAGAACACCGCGTTGAATGAGTTTTTTAATAAGTTCAATTGCTTATTTTTTTATTACTAACGGAAATGATCGCTCATGAAAGTTAGTAAGACCCAACCGAAAGGTTGATAAGGTTAAGTGAATAAGGGCGCACGGTGGATGCCTTGGCACTAGGAGCCGATGAAGGACGGGACTAACACCGATATGCTTCGGGGAGCTGTAAGTAAGCTTTGATCCGGAGATTTCCGAATGGGGAAACCCAGCATCTTTTATAGGATGTTACTTTTCAGTGAATACATAGCTGATTAGAGGTAGACGCAGAGAACTGAAACATCTAAGTACCTGCAGGAAGAGAAAGAAAAATCGATTCCCTGAGTAGCGGCGAGCGAAACGGGAAAAGCCCAAACCAAGAGGCTTGCCTCTTGGGGTTGTAGGACTCCGATATGGTAGTCCAGTGAAATAGTCGAAGGACCTGGAAAGGTCTGCTAGAAAGGGTAAAAGCCCCGTAGACAAAATTTGACTGGCACCTAGGAGGATCCTGAGTACGGCGGAACACGAGGAATTCCGTCGGAATCCGGGAGGACCATCTCCCAAGGCTAAATACTCCCTAGTGACCGATAGTGAACCAGTACCGTGAGGGAAAGGTGAAAAGCACCCCGGAAGGGGAGTGAAATAGATCCTGAAACCGTGTGCCTACAACAAGTTAGAGCCCGTTAATGGGTGATAGCGTGCCTTTTGTAGAATGAACCGGCGAGTTACGATTACTTGCGAGGTTAAGTCGAAAAGACGGAGCCGCAGCGAAAGCGAGTCTGAATAGGGCGAATGAGTAAGTGGTCGTAGACCCGAAACCATGTGATCTACCCATGTCCAGGTTGAAGGTGCGGTAAAACGCACTGGAGGACCGAACCCACGTACGTTGAAAAGTGCGGGGATGAGGTGTGGGTAGCGGAGAAATTCCAAACGAACTTGGAGATAGCTGGTTCTCTCCGAAATAGCTTTAGGGCTAGCCTCAGAGTAAGAATGATGGAGGTAGAGCACTGTTTGGACTAGGGGCCCATCTCGGGTTACCGAATTCAGATAAACTCCGAATGCCATCCATTCATCTCTGGGAGTCAGACTGTGAGTGATAAGATCCATAGTCGAAAGGGAAACAGCCCAGACCACCAGCTAAGGTCCCCAAATAACTATTAAGTGGAAAAGGATGTGGGGTTGCACAGACAACTAGGATGTTGGCTTAGAAGCAGCCACCATTTAAAGAGTGCGTAATAGCTCACTAGTCGAGTGACCCTGCGCCGAAAATTTACCGGGGCTAAATAGTTTACCGAAGCTGTGGAGCACACCTAAAGGTGTGTTGGTAGGAGAGCGTTCTAAGGGCGTTGAAGGTAGATCGTGAGGACTGCTGGAGCGCTTAGAAGTGAGAATGCCGGTATGAGTAGCGAAAGACAGGTGAGAATCCTGTCCACCGAATGACTAAGGTTTCCTGGGGAAGGCTCGTCCGCCCAGGGTTAGTCGGGACCTAAGCTGAGGCCGAAAGGCGTAGGCGATGGATAACAGGTTGATATTCCTGTACCCGTTGTTTTTGTTTGAGCAATGGAGGGACGCAGGAGGCTAAGGAATCAGACGATTGGAAATGTCTGTCCAAGCAATGAGTCTTGATGTGAGTCAAATGCTTACATCTCTAAGGACAAGTTGTGATGGGGAGGGAAATAAAAGTACCGAAGTTCCCGATGTCACACTGCCGAGAAAAGCTTCTAGTTAGAAAACAACGGCCCGTACCGCAAACCGACACAGGTAGTCGAGGAGAGAATCCTAAGGTGAGCGAGAGAACTCTCGTTAAGGAACTCGGCAAAATGACCCCGTAACTTCGGGAGAAGGGGTGCTGATCTAACGATCAGCCGCAGTGAATAGGCCCAAGCGACTGTTTATCAAAAACACAGGTCTCTGCAAAATCGAAAGATGACGTATAGGGGCTGACGCCTGCCCGGTGCTGGAAGGTTAAGAGGAGTGCTTAGCGTAAGCGAAGGTACGAATTGAAGCCCCAGTAAACGGCGGCCGTAACTATAACGGTCCTAAGGTAGCGAAATTCCTTGTCGGGTAAGTTCCGACCCGCACGAAAGGCGTAACGATTTGGGCACTGTCTCAACGAGAGACTCGGTGAAATTTTAGTACCTGTGAAGATGCAGGTTACCCGCGACAGGACGGAAAGACCCCATGGAGCTTTACTGCAGTTTGATATTGAGTGTTTGTACCACATGTACAGGATAGGTAGGAGCCGTAGAAGTCGGGACGCTAGTTTCGACAGAGGCGCTGGTGGGATACTACCCCTGTGTTATGACCACTCTAACCCGCATCACTAATCGTGATGGGAGACAGTGTCAGATGGGCAGTTTGACTGGGGCGGTCGCCTCCTAAAGAGTAACGGAGGCGCCCAAAGGTTCCCTCAGAATGGTTGGAAATCATTCGCAGAGTGTAAAGGCACAAGGGAGCTTGACTGCGAGACCTACAAGTCGAGCAGGGACGAAAGTCGGGCTTAGTGATCCGGTGGTTCCGCATGGAAGGGCCATCGCTCAACGGATAAAAGCTACCCTGGGGATAACAGGCTTATCTCCCCCAAGAGTCCACATCGACGGGGAGGTTTGGCACCTCGATGTCGGCTCGTCGCATCCTGGGGCTGTAGTCGGTCCCAAGGGTTGGGCTGTTCGCCCATTAAAGCGGCACGCGAGCTGGGTTCAGAACGTCGTGAGACAGTTCGGTCCCTATCCGTCGCGGGCGTTGGAAATTTGAGAGGATCTGTCCTTAGTACGAGAGGACCGGGATGGACTTACCGCTGGTGTACCAGTTGTCTCGCCAGAGGCATCGCTGGGTAGCTATGTAGGGAAGGGATAAACGCTGAAAGCATCTAAGTGTGAAGCCCACCTCAAGATGAGATTTCCCATTTCTTTAAGAAAGTAAGATCCCTGAGAGAAGATCAGGTAGATAGGTCAGGAGTGGAAGTGCAGTGATGTACGGAGCGGACTGATACTAATCGATCGAGGACTTAACCAAAATAAAATTGATTCAAGGTAGTTTAAAGGTTTCTGATCCAGTTTTGAGTGAACGAAGTTTACTCAAACAACAAGTGTGGTGGCGATAGCGGGAAGGATACACCTGTTCCCATGTCGAACACAGAAGTTAAGCTTCTTAGCGCCGATTGTAGTGAGGGGTTGCCCCTTGTGAGATTAGGACGTCGCCACGCGAAATTCCATCCTAAACAGGATGGAATTTTTATTTCCTAAACAGTTAATTTTGGTTATAGTAAGTTTATATGTCACGAGATATATTTTGAAATTTGTTAAATAATACTATTGACACTGTTTAAACGTTAAGTTATTATAACTAAGCTAACAAAATGTTTATGGCAATAACTTCTAAAGAAAATCAGGAAAGTTGTTGACATTAACTCAGTAAGCTGTTAAGATATAAAAGTTGCTGAAACAAAGCGACAAACAATGTAGACCTTTGAAAACTGAACGAATAAAACAAACCAAATGTGTAGGGCGTTTCTTTTAAATAGAAACAAACAACATAGCAAGCAATATGCTAGCAAGTCAATTATTACAATTGAGCTTAACAGTCGCAAGACTGTTTCAAACACTTTTTATGAGAGTTTGATCCTGGCTCAGGACGAACGCTGGCGGCGTGCCTAATACATGCAAGTCGAACGCTTTTTCTTTCACCGGAGCTTGCTCCACCGAAAGAAAAGGAGTGGCGAACGGGTGAGTAACACGTGGGTAACCTGCCCATCAGAAGGGGATAACACTTGGAAACAGGTGCTAATACCGTATAACAATAGAAACCGCATGGTTTCTATTTGAAAGGCGCTTTTGCGTCACTGATGGATGGACCCGCGGTGCATTAGCTAGTTGGTGAGGTAACGGCTCACCAAGGCAACGATGCATAGCCGACCTGAGAGGGTGATCGGCCACATTGGGACTGAGACACGGCCCAAACTCCTACGGGAGGCAGCAGTAGGGAATCTTCGGCAATGGACGAAAGTCTGACCGAGCAACGCCGCGTGAGTGAAGAAGGTTTTCGGATCGTAAAACTCTGTTGTTAGAGAAGAACAAGGATGAGAGTAGAATGTTCATCCCTTGACGGTATCTAACCAGAAAGCCACGGCTAACTACGTGCCAGCAGCCGCGGTAATACGTAGGTGGCAAGCGTTGTCCGGATTTATTGGGCGTAAAGCGAGCGCAGGCGGTTTCTTAAGTCTGATGTGAAAGCCCCCGGCTCAACCGGGGAGGGTCATTGGAAACTGGGAAACTTGAGTGCAGAAGAGGAGAGTGGAATTCCATGTGTAGCGGTGAAATGCGTAGATATATGGAGGAACACCAGTGGCGAAGGCGGCTCTCTGGTCTGTAACTGACGCTGAGGCTCGAAAGCGTGGGGAGCAAACAGGATTAGATACCCTGGTAGTCCACGCCGTAAACGATGAGTGCTAAGTGTTGGAGGGTTTCCGCCCTTCAGTGCTGCAGCTAACGCATTAAGCACTCCGCCTGGGGAGTACGACCGCAAGGTTGAAACTCAAAGGAATTGACGGGGGCCCGCACAAGCGGTGGAGCATGTGGTTTAATTCGAAGCAACGCGAAGAACCTTACCAGGTCTTGACATCCTTTGACCACTCTAGAGATAGAGCTTCCCCTTCGGGGGCAAAGTGACAGGTGGTGCATGGTTGTCGTCAGCTCGTGTCGTGAGATGTTGGGTTAAGTCCCGCAACGAGCGCAACCCTTATTGTTAGTTGCCATCATTTAGTTGGGCACTCTAGCGAGACTGCCGGTGACAAACCGGAGGAAGGTGGGGATGACGTCAAATCATCATGCCCCTTATGACCTGGGCTACACACGTGCTACAATGGGAAGTACAACGAGTCGCGAAGTCGCGAGGCTAAGCTAATCTCTTAAAGCTTCTCTCAGTTCGGATTGTAGGCTGCAACTCGCCTACATGAAGCCGGAATCGCTAGTAATCGCGGATCAGCACGCCGCGGTGAATACGTTCCCGGGCCTTGTACACACCGCCCGTCACACCACGAGAGTTTGTAACACCCGAAGTCGGTGAGGTAACCTTTTGGAGCCAGCCGCCTAAGGTGGGATAGATGATTGGGGTGAAGTCGTAACAAGGTAGCCGTATCGGAAGGTGCGGCTGGATCACCTCCTTTCTAAGGAATATTACGGAGACTACACAGGTTGCTTTATTCGTTCAGTTTTGAGAGGTCTACTCTCAATCTAATAATCAATATCGGGGCCTTAGCTCAGCTGGGAGAGCGCCTGCTTTGCACGCAGGAGGTCAGCGGTTCGATCCCGCTAGGCTCCATTGATGACGTTGGTCATCAATCGTTCATTGAAAACTGGATACAGAAACAAATTTAAACAAACCGAGAACACCGCGTTGAATGAGTTTTTTAATAAGTTCAATTGCTTATTTTTTATTACTAACGGAAATGATCGCTCATGAAAGTTAGTAAGACCCAACCGAAAGGTTGATAAGGTTAAGTGAATAAGGGCGCACGGTGGATGCCTTGGCACTAGGAGCCGATGAAGGACGGGACTAACACCGATATGCTTCGGGGAGCTGTAAGTAAGCTTTGATCCGGAGATTTCCGAATGGGGAAACCCAGCATCTTTTATAGGATGTTACTTTTCAGTGAATACATAGCTGATTAGAGGTAGACGCAGAGAACTGAAACATCTAAGTACCTGCAGGAAGAGAAAGAAAAATCGATTCCCTGAGTAGCGGCGAGCGAAACGGGAAAAGCCCAAACCAAGAGGCTTGCCTCTTGGGGTTGTAGGACTCCGATATGGTAGTCCAGTGAAATAGTCGAAGGACCTGGAAAGGTCTGCTAGAAAGGGTAAAAGCCCCGTAGACAAAATTTGACTGGCACCTAGGAGGATCCTGAGTACGGCGGAACACGAGGAATTCCGTCGGAATCCGGGAGGACCATCTCCCAAGGCTAAATACTCCCTAGTGACCGATAGTGAACCAGTACCGTGAGGGAAAGGTGAAAAGCACCCCGGAAGGGGAGTGAAATAGATCCTGAAACCGTGTGCCTACAACAAGTTAGAGCCCGTTAATGGGTGATAGCGTGCCTTTTGTAGAATGAACCGGCGAGTTACGATTACTTGCGAGGTTAAGTCGAAAAGACGGAGCCGCAGCGAAAGCGAGTCTGAATAGGGCGAATGAGTAAGTGGTCGTAGACCCGAAACCATGTGATCTACCCATGTCCAGGTTGAAGGTGCGGTAAAACGCACTGGAGGACCGAACCCACGTACGTTGAAAAGTGCGGGGATGAGGTGTGGGTAGCGGAGAAATTCCAAACGAACTTGGAGATAGCTGGTTCTCTCCGAAATAGCTTTAGGGCTAGCCTCAGAGTAAGAATGATGGAGGTAGAGCACTGTTTGGACTAGGGGCCCATCTCGGGTTACCGAATTCAGATAAACTCCGAATGCCATCCATTCATCTCTGGGAGTCAGACTGTGAGTGATAAGATCCATAGTCGAAAGGGAAACAGCCCAGACCACCAGCTAAGGTCCCCAAATAACTATTAAGTGGAAAAGGATGTGGGGTTGCACAGACAACTAGGATGTTGGCTTAGAAGCAGCCACCATTTAAAGAGTGCGTAATAGCTCACTAGTCGAGTGACCCTGCGCCGAAAATTTACCGGGGCTAAATAGTTTACCGAAGCTGTGGAGCACACCTAAAGGTGTGTTGGTAGGAGAGCGTTCTAAGGGCGTTGAAGGTAGATCGTGAGGACTGCTGGAGCGCTTAGAAGTGAGAATGCCGGTATGAGTAGCGAAAGACAGGTGAGAATCCTGTCCACCGAATGACTAAGGTTTCCTGGGGAAGGCTCGTCCGCCCAGGGTTAGTCGGGACCTAAGCTGAGGCCGAAAGGCGTAGGCGATGGATAACAGGTTGATATTCCTGTACCCGTTGTTTTTGTTTGAGCAATGGAGGGACGCAGGAGGCTAAGGAATCAGACGATTGGAAATGTCTGTCCAAGCAATGAGTCTTGATGTGAGTCAAATGCTTACATCTCTAAGGACAAGTTGTGATGGGGAGGGAAATAAAAGTACCGAAGTTCCCGATGTCACACTGCCGAGAAAAGCTTCTAGTTAGAAAACAACGGCCCGTACCGCAAACCGACACAGGTAGTCGAGGAGAGAATCCTAAGGTGAGCGAGAGAACTCTCGTTAAGGAACTCGGCAAAATGACCCCGTAACTTCGGGAGAAGGGGTGCTGATCTAACGATCAGCCGCAGTGAATAGGCCCAAGCGACTGTTTATCAAAAACACAGGTCTCTGCAAAATCGAAAGATGACGTATAGGGGCTGACGCCTGCCCGGTGCTGGAAGGTTAAGAGGAGTGCTTAGCGTAAGCGAAGGTACGAATTGAAGCCCCAGTAAACGGCGGCCGTAACTATAACGGTCCTAAGGTAGCGAAATTCCTTGTCGGGTAAGTTCCGACCCGCACGAAAGGCGTAACGATTTGGGCACTGTCTCAACGAGAGACTCGGTGAAATTTTAGTACCTGTGAAGATGCAGGTTACCCGCGACAGGACGGAAAGACCCCATGGAGCTTTACTGCAGTTTGATATTGAGTGTTTGTACCACATGTACAGGATAGGTAGGAGCCGTAGAAGTCGGGACGCTAGTTTCGACAGAGGCGCTGGTGGGATACTACCCCTGTGTTATGACCACTCTAACCCGCATCACTAATCGTGATGGGAGACAGTGTCAGATGGGCAGTTTGACTGGGGCGGTCGCCTCCTAAAGAGTAACGGAGGCGCCCAAAGGTTCCCTCAGAATGGTTGGAAATCATTCGCAGAGTGTAAAGGCACAAGGGAGCTTGACTGCGAGACCTACAAGTCGAGCAGGGACGAAAGTCGGGCTTAGTGATCCGGTGGTTCCGCATGGAAGGGCCATCGCTCAACGGATAAAAGCTACCCTGGGGATAACAGGCTTATCTCCCCCAAGAGTCCACATCGACGGGGAGGTTTGGCACCTCGATGTCGGCTCGTCGCATCCTGGGGCTGTAGTCGGTCCCAAGGGTTGGGCTGTTCGCCCATTAAAGCGGCACGCGAGCTGGGTTCAGAACGTCGTGAGACAGTTCGGTCCCTATCCGTCGCGGGCGTTGGAAATTTGAGAGGATCTGTCCTTAGTACGAGAGGACCGGGATGGACTTACCGCTGGTGTACCAGTTGTCTCGCCAGAGGCATCGCTGGGTAGCTATGTAGGGAAGGGATAAACGCTGAAAGCATCTAAGTGTGAAGCCCACCTCAAGATGAGATTTCCCATTTCTTTAAGAAAGTAAGATCCCTGAGAGAAGATCAGGTAGATAGGTCAGGAGTGGAAGTGCAGTGATGTACGGAGCGGACTGATACTAATCGATCGAGGACTTAACCAAAATAAAATTGATTCAAGGTAGTTTAAAGGTTTCTGATCCAGTTTTGAGTGAACGAAGTTTACTCAAACAACAAGTGTGGTGGCGATAGCGGGAAGGATACACCTGTTCCCATGTCGAACACAGAAGTTAAGCTTCTTAGCGCCGATTGTAGTGAGGGGTTGCCCCTTGTGAGATTAGGACGTCGCCACGCTAAATTATTCCGGCATAGCTCAGTTGGTAGTAGCGCATGACTGTTAATCATGATGTCGTAGGTTCGAGTCCTACTGCCGGAGTTCTAAAGACAGTCTTTTATAGATTGTCTTTTTTTTGTGTGAGCAAAGTATTTAGCTGATTGTTAAAATCGTGCTATGCTTTATTTGAGGTGATGAGAGTTATGTATATAAAAATAGCAGATGAATTGGTCGAGAAACTTGAAAAATATCAAGGCAGTCTAATTGTTCTAGATTTGGATGATGGTGTAGGCCGCTACTCTAAATCTGGCAGCTGTGCATTAAATATTAGTTTCCGTTTGCTGATTTTGGACGAGGAACAAGATCATTCGGATTATACATTAAATGTTGAAAGTAACCTGTGGAGTATACCAATCAAGGAACATTCCAAATTATACTTAGAGGATGAGATGTCTTTAACTTTTGATCCGCGAATGTCTTTAATCAAATTAAAGGGTCCCAGTGGTATGATCGATGGGAACGTACACATTATTGATTTACGAGAAAAAAAGGAGTGAGCTCAAATGAGCCCATTCCTTTTTTATTTTGGTCTTTTTAAATCTAAGGTTCTAGCAATATGACTGTAAGTATTTCCTGCCAAACGTGCTGATGGATCAAACGTTAAGGGATCAATATATTCTTTTTCTTGATCAAAGAGGGTTTCTTCAAAATGATAATTTAAGACTTCTAAGATAAACAAATCACTGATAATCGTTTCATCATTGCCTTTGACTGGTATATATTGATGCAGCCGCACTTCAAAACGAATTGGAGCTTCTTGTATCGCTGGAACAGAAACTTCTTGGCTATTTAATAAAGTGAGATCATTATAGTTCATTTCACTTTCTTCCGCAGGCAATGAAGCGGCGGACTGGTTCATTTCATTCAATATATGATCATTGACCAGATGAATCACGCCCTCGTTTTGCTGGAATAAATTGCGAGCGGTATCTTTCATTTTTTGCCCCTTTCGATTGATCGAAAGGCTGACTAACGGTAATTCTTTGGCGACCACATTGAAATAACTGAACGGTGCAGCATTCACTACATTTGTCTCTTGATTAACTGTTGTAATCCAAGCGATTGGACGTGGAATGACACTGCCAGTCAAAAACTTGTAATTTTGTTTAGTAGTTAGGTCTTTTGCTGAATAGAAGAGCATAGCTTTCTCCTTATTAACGTTTTTTATTTGCGTCTGATGTATCGAATGGTCGAACGTATTCTTCGATTTCGTCACGTTTTGATTGTAGATGGGGTGGTAGAGATAAAATTTCTCCAGCATTTTCATATGTTTCATCTTGTAAAAAGCCGGGACCGTCTGTTGCCAATTCAAAGAGAACATTTGGTGCAGCTAAGAAATATTCTGATTGGAAATAAAAACGATCGACAAAACCGGAATTAGGAAATTCCAAGGCATTGATTTTTTCAATCCAATCCCGAAGCGCTTCGTCATCTGCAATGCGTAAAGCTAAATGATGAACGTTGCCATAGCCTTCTTGGGCAGGAAGCATATCTGGTTGATCGTCAACCAGGATTGTAGCCCCGTTACCGCCTTCACCTACCTCGAATTGATGCATACTGTCTTCTGCAGCCGTTTCTTCAAAACCTAAAAGATTTTCTAAAACTAATTTCAAATGTTCAAATTTTGCGACGGTGACAATGGTTGGTCCTAAGCCAAAGATAGCATGTTCAGCGGGTACATTGGAATTTTTCCATGGAGTACCCCCAGCAACACCTAGATTTTTTTCATCGGAAACTAATTGGAACCATTGATCGTCATAGTCTTGAAATTCTAAATATTTTTTGCCGAAACGTTCTTTAATCTCGCTATGAACTACATTTAAGTTTTTAAAACGTTGTACCCAATAATCTAGAGAAGCATCGGTCGGAACACGAAAACCGGTCCGAGAGATACTGTTGGTTCCTTTAGTTCCCTTGGGAATTTGTGGAAAATCGAAGAACGTCATATCAGTTCCAGGAGCGCCAGCATCATCGGTAAAATATAAATGATAAGTTTCAATGTCGTCTTGATTAACGGTTTTTTTGATCATACGCAAGCCTAAAATATCGGTAAAGAAGCGATAATTTTTTTCGGCACTAGAAGTCATTGCTGTCACGTGGTGTAATCCGCGAATTTTTGTATCCATAATAATTTCCCCCTAAATTCTTACTAAAAGTAAGTATATGTGTATCCAGTTTTTTTAGCAAGAATATTGCCTTAGGTTGATATTTTAGAAAGGAATCAGTAGGATGGAGGCAGGAGGTAGACGATGAAAAATATTGTTTTATTTGATTTGGATGGGACATTGACTGATTCTAGCGAAGGAATCGTAAATAGTGTCCGTTATATGCTGGAAAAAAAGGGTTTGGAGATTCCTGATGAGGCTGCGTTGCATAGTTTCATCGGACCGCCGTTAACGAAAACGTTAAAGCAGCTTTATGATTTGCCTGAGATTGAGGCGCAAGGTGCTGTCGAAGTTTATCGTGAATATTATACGGAAGAAGGAATCAAGCAGCTTTCAGTTTACTCGGGTATTCATGAATTGTTGACAGAATTATCGGAGGACTACTATTTAGCGGTTGCTACTTCAAAACCAGAATTTTTTGCAAATCAGGTTCTTGAAAATACGGGCCTATTAAACTATTTCTCTGGGATTTTTGGAGCAGATTTGGCCGGAGAGCGTTCAAAAAAAGTGGATGTGATCGCTTATGCATTGGAGCATTTGGCTGAAGCGCCAGCAGTGATGATTGGCGATCGAGAATTTGATATCCTTGGTGCTAAAGCAAACCAGTTAAAGAGCATCGGTGTTTTGTATGGATTTGGAGACCGTCAGGAAATGGTAGCGGCAGAAGCTGACCTAATCGTAGAAAAAGTTGAAGAGCTTTCTGCGGCAGTTAACCAAGCATTTCTAAAATAGATTTAAGACAAAAAAATCCCTCATATGAGGGATTTTTGAGCTGTATTTCGACTTAGTACCAACCGTTTGCTTGCCAGAATGCTTGTGCACCTTCCCATGAACCATAGCGAGAAGTTACGTATTGATCAGCTACACGTTCTTGGTTCGCTGCAGAGTAGTCACCATTCAGGTATGAAGCAGATAATTGGTAACGTCCAATGTATTGACCGTTTGTAGCCGTATATGAACCGCTAGATTCACGTTGTGCAATCCATTCTTTGGCTGAGTTTGTGCTTGCAGGTGTTGCTGTTTCAGCAGTAGCGGCTTCTTGTTGCACAGGGGCTGCTTGTTGCGCTGTTTCTTGAACAGTAGCGGCTGCTTGTGAAGTTTGTTCTGTTTGAACAGGAGCAGTTTGTTCTTGAGCTGGTGTCACTGTCGTATTCCCTTTAGCATCTGTATCGATGGTTAAGTTTTGACCTTCAAAAATCATATCAACGTTAGAAATTTTGTTTTCTTTTGCGATTGAATCAACTAAGCTGTTGTCACCGGCAAATTTGATTGAGATTTTTGATAGCGTGTCACCTGATTGAACAGTGTAGTTTTCAGCTGCATGAGCTTCATTTGTTCCTAGTGCAAATACTGCACCAGCTGTTAGTAAAGTCGTAAGTACAAGAGTTTTTCCAAATTTCATTATGTAAATTCCTCCAAAAAAGTTTTTAATGTAAATCAGTCATTTCGACTACGAGACATACTTTACCATCCTTCTTCATGTCATGGGTTATAAACCAGTGACAAGACGTTACAATGAAATGTATAAATGTAACAGAAACTGACTGAAATCGAACTTTTGAAATACTTAATCTCTTTTAAGAATAACTGAAAAAGGCTCTCTACTAAGGTATTTATGCCCTGTTTTGGAGTGCTCATTTTTGAAAGCGCTGCTTAAAATTGCAATGTTGAAACGTGGTTGTAAAAAAACAGAAAATTAAGGAAGTAAAAAATCGGGAATTTAGCGGGATATTTATTAAGAAAAGTTAAACAGACAAGGATTAAATGAGGTGCAAGATGAAGGTCACAATCAAGGAAATCGCGCGGTTAGCAGGGGTATCAGTTACAACGGTCTCCCAAATTCTTAATCAAAAGGGCGGCCGCTTTAGCGAATCAACGAAACAAAGAGTTTTAAGGGTGGTTGAGGAACAACAGTATTCTCCCAATTATTTTGCTTCTAATATTATTGCTCAAAAATCGAAGACGATCGGAGTCATCGTTCCTGATTTTTCCGAACAATTTGCCTCAGCGATCGTGAGAGAGATCAAGTGTCAAGTTGAAAAACAGGGATATTACCTGATTATTTGCGAATCAAATCATGATTTCCATAAAGAGCAAGAACTATTAAATCAATTGGCAAGGATTGCGGTAGAAGGTATCTTCTTATTTACACCTAATGATTATAGTCAGGAAAAACTCTTCGAAAAAGGCCGTTTTCAAAACATCCCGGTAATATTTGCTGACCGAGGACTGAATGAAGGCTACTATGGAACCGTTAAGATTGATGAATATTCTGGTGTCTATCAAGCCGTTGACTGGCTTATTTGCGAGGGACATCGCAAGATTGGATTGATTATGGATAATTCTGAACATTATCATCTAGGGGAACGCTACGAAGCCTATCAACAGGCTATGATTGACCACGATTTAATAATAGAAGAAAAGCATATCAAACAAATGCCGTTGACCATTGAGGGCGGCTATGAGGGATCTGCTGAATTACTAAGGAAGACGGAGGTAAGTGCGATTTTTTGCTGTGATGATATGTTAGCGATTGGCTGTTATCAGGCAGTCTACGATAGTGGGAAAATTTTGGATCAAGAAATGACTGTTGTTGGTTTTGATGGCGGCGAAGTTACTCAGATCGTTCGTCCGCAGATCAAAAGTGTTCGGCAGCCTTATCGAGAATTAGGAAAGGCTTATGCTGAAAAGATCCAAATGGCAATTGACCAACCAGAACGAAGAATGGATGATCGCCTCTTTCATGTGACGTTCCAGACATAATTATAATAGTAGAAAAAGCGGTGGATACATATAATCAACTTCTTTTTTACAGCGTTTGAATTATTTTAAAGATATTTTTTCGTGAATTAACTATCGAAAAATACTGAATAAAGGCACTTGTTAATTAGTAAAGCTAGTATTTCACAAAAAAAGCATAAAAAATTAGACATAGGCCATTATTTTTTGGTAGAATATGATGGTAGTGAAAAGTGATAGACCTTCTAAAGCAACAGGGGTAGTTGCCTTGGGATGAATCAAATTTAATCAGGAAAAGTGAGGATGTATTTTTTGAAAAGGCGTGGGGAAGATTTTTTTCAGGATAAAACGAAAAGAATCATTATTATCTGTTTGGTAGTTTTACTGATAGTTGTTAGTTTCTATTCGTTTAAGAGTGTCCATTACGCAGAACGGTTATTGCCGAAAACTAAGGTAAATAATATCAATGTAGGCGGATTGACGGTTGATGAGGCGAATGAAAAAATAAATACTGAATTAACGGAAGCTTCCGTTGCGATTAAACTTGACAATAAGTTGTGGAAGAAAATAAAGCGGAGTGAACTTGGCTGGCAGAAGGATCATGTGGATGCGCTCTCGAGGATCAAGCAGCAACAAACTCCTTTTGCATGGGGCATAAATAATTTATTAGGATGCCGCCATCAATTAGCTAGTACGTATGATCAAGATTATGTTAATCAGTTAGTCGAAAATTTGGGGACGGAAATCCTTCAAAAAAATATGACTCGTACACCAACAACGAATGCTAAGATTGAATGGCGTGATGGCGATTTTGAGATTGTTCCAGAACAACAGGGCGATACGATTGATGTTGCTGCAGCTCAAAAGGCGTTAATCAAGAATCTCGAAAATGGGAAGCAAACAGTAAATGCGGAAGATTATTATGCGCAACCGATTTTGACGAAAGAGGATAGTCAGTTAAAAAAATTAAAAGACAAAATGAATCAATTGGCCAAGTTGGAGGCGTCCTATACGATCAACGGGAAGAAAATTACCATTTCTCCAGAAGAACTCGGCAGTTGGTTAACAACGAATGAAAAAGCTGATGTACTGCTTGATCAAGAAAAGGTTACAGCGTATGTAACCAACTTAAATACGGAACACAACACTGTTGAGAATTCTACATCTTTTAATAGTACGAGACGTGGAGAAGTTTCTGTTCCGGCGGGCATTTATAGCTGGTCAATCAATATTCCTTCAGAGGTCGAAGCTTTGAGTGCCCAGGTCCTAAAGGGGAAAAATTTCAGCCGTACTCCGATTGTAGAGAGTGAAGTTCCTAATGTGCAGACGACACTCGGAAATACTTACGTGGAAGTGGATCTTCAAAATCAATATATGTGGTACTACAAAGAAGGCACGCTTCAGTTCGAGACAGATATCGTCAGCGGGAAGCCTTCGACACCAACCCCACCAGGAGTAAACTACGTGACAAGCAAGTCAACGGATCAAATTTTACGAGGGTTGAATGATGATGGGTCAAAATATGCAAGCCCGGTACGATACTGGATGCCGATCGATAAAACGGGAGTTGGTATCCATGATTCCGATTGGCAATATGCTTACGGTGGAGATTTGTGGTTATATCGTGGCTCACATGGCTGTATTAACACACCGCCAGCAAAAATGGCTGAGCTTTATCCGATCTTAGATGTAGGAACTCCGGTACTAGTTTTTTAATTCGTAAATCCAATAATAGTCAAAGTGCTGACCGAGGTGTCAGCACTTTTTTTTCGTTAAAAATGAAGTGAAGTGAACAAATCTAATATCAATTCTAGAACTGGTATTAGATTTTTGTGTTTTTTAATGAGCGATCATAATGAAATGAAGAATGGTAATCAACTAAAGTAAAAGATAAATCCATAAGAATCACTGGAATATCAACGATTGTGTAAGGTTCTGATAATTTTTAATTATTTTTTATTGACAAACTTAAAAAAACCACCTTACTATTGGTTTGTGGTTATAACCAGTTAGTGTGAAGGAGAATCCCATGGAAAATTCTTTTAAAAACAAAGCTTTGTATCACCAGCTTGTTGATTTATTGAAAGAACGGATGGAAACTAGCATGATTCCTCATGATAAACTGCCATCTGAACGAGAATTGACAGCTCAATATGGAGTTAGCCGGACGACGGTTCGTTTAGCTCTGCAAGAATTGGAAAGTACTGGGTATATTTATCGTCGACACGGAAAAGGTACCTTTGTTTCTGATATCAAGAAAGACGCTGCAGATTTAGCGGGTGCTTATAGTTTTACTGAACAGATGAAAAGCCTTGGAAGAAATCCAGAGACCAGGATCTTGTCATTTGAAAAAGTCGAGGCGGATAAATTTATTTCTCAGCACCTCAATCTTTCATTAGGTGAGGCCGTTTTCAAACTGAGTAGGCTGCGAATCGCTGACCGTGAATCATTAATGATCGAGGATACCTATTTGCCGGTGAAATTTTTTTTGTCATTAAATGACCAGCTTTTACGAAGTAAGCCACTCTACGATCTTTTTACTGAGGACTTTAATCAAACGGTTCGATTAGCAGATGAGGAATTGTATGCCAGTATTGCCTCAAAGGACGACGCAAAGCAATTGATGATCCCAGAAGGGGCGCCAGTTCTCCATTTAGCTCGTCAAACCTATAATATGAAAAATGAAATTATCGAATTTACCCTGAGTGTCGCTCGTGCGGATCAATTTCATTATCAGATTCGCCATATTCGAAATAGTTAGGAGAGTTGCAGCATGTTTACTGTAGCAAAGGAAAAATTAGAAACGTTGGGCGCAGAAATCACGACTCGTGAGATTCGCCAACAGCCAGAATTATGGGAAGAAACGATAGCACTGTATCAAACAGTGCAAGCAGAATTAGAGGATTTCTTAACAGAAGTTAGAAAACAGGCGCAAGGTAAACGAATACGAGTGATTTTTACCGGTGCGGGAACTTCTCAATATGTAGGTGATACAGTGGTTCCTTACCTGCGCAAACATGGAAATGTTCAAGAATTTAGTTTTGAAAGTATTGGTACTACAGATATTGTGGCAGAACCAGAGGAATACTTGATCAAGGAAGAACCAACTTTGCTCGTATCATTTGCGAGAAGTGGGAATAGCCCGGAGAGTTTGGCAGCCGTTGAGATTGCAAACAAAGTGGTTGATACGATTCACCATCTGTCGATTACTTGTGCGGAAGAGGGACAATTGGCTCAAATCAGTAAAAAAGATTCGAATAGCTTTTTATTCTTGATGCCGGCGCGTTCCAACGATGATGGTTTTGCGATGACAGGCAGTTTTTCTTGTATGACGTTGGGCACATTATTAACATTCGACCAAACAGATCTAGCAGAAAAACAAAAGTATGTTGCAGCATTAAGCAAACTAGGTAAAGAAGTTCTTGCTCGTGAGAATGAACTCGAAAAAATCGTAGAACTAGATTTTGAACGAATCGTTTATGTTGGTTCAGGAAGTTTAGCAGGATTGACACGGGAGGCTCAATTGAAAATTTTAGAGCTGACAGCAGGAAAAATCGCTACAGTCTTTGATTCATCGATGGGCTTCCGTCACGGACCGAAATCATTCATCAATGAAAAAACGATTATGTTTGGTTTTGTTAATAATGATTCGTATACCCGTGATTATGATTTGGATGTCTTAGAAGAAGTTCGTGGAGATGAAATCGCTTCCGGTGTTTTTGCTATCACTCAACCTGGCGACCGGAATTTTTCTGGCGATAAATTTGAATTCGTCGCTGACGCACAATTATTACCAGATGGTTATTTAGCACTGGCATATGTCATGGTAGCTCAAACAGTAGCGATATTAACATCTATCAAAGTGTCAAATAAACCGGATACACCATCACCAACAGGCACCGTTAACCGCGTGGTAAAAGGTGTAACGATTCACGAATATAAGTAGGACAACTGGGAGGAAGAGACATGCTTACGTTAACAGCAGGAAAAAAAGCGGCAATGGACCGCTTATCGACAAAAGACGGAATCATTAGTGCTTTAGCGATTGACCAACGAGGCGCATTGAAGAAAATGATCAAGGCGCTGGATGCAGAACCGACGGACAAACATATTGAAAACTTTAAGGAATTAGTTTCTAGTGAATTGACTCCGTATGCGTCCTCGATTTTATTGGATCCAGAATATGGGTTACCAGCCGAAAAAGCACGTCATGCTGAGGCAGGATTATTGCTGGCTTACGAAAAAACGGGTTATGATGCGACAACGCCAGGACGTCTTCCCGATTTATTAGCCAATTGGTCTGTATTACGTTTAAAGGAACAAGGGGCTGATGCAGTTAAGTTCTTACTATATTATGACGTGGATGAAAATCCAGAAATCAATCATCAAAAGCATGTTTTCATTGAACGATTAGGTAGCGAATGTGCAGAAGAGGACCTTCCATTTTATTTAGAATTAGTTTCTTACGATGCTAAAAATGCCGATGTAGCTTCAATTGAATATGCAAGAGTGAAACCCCATAAAGTTAACGAAATGATGAAAGAATTCTCGAGACCGCAATACAAAGTAGATGTATTGAAAGTCGAAGTACCGGTCAATATGAATTTCGTTGAAGGCTTTACAACAGGTGAAACAGCTTATACGAAAGAAGAAGCTGCTAAATATTTCTTAGAACAAAGCCAGGCAACCGAATTGCCGTTCATTTTCTTGAGCGCGGGAGTTTCTACAGAATTGTTCCAACAAACGCTGGTCTTTGCTAATGAGTCTGGCTCAACCTTCAATGGTGTTTTATGCGGCCGTGCAACGTGGAAAAATGGCGTGAAACCGTTCATTGAATCAGGAGAACCTGCTGCTCGTAAATGGCTCGAAAATGAAGGTCGGAAAAATATCGAAAGCTTAAATAGCGTTTTAGCAAAAACAGCAAGCTCCTGGCATAGCAAAGTGCAAGTAGTTGAGGAAGCTGTCATAAAATAGGAGGCGATCTCGTGATAGTAACTGTAACGATGAATCCTTCAATCGATATTTCCTACCCGCTGGATAGATTGAAAATTGATACGGTCAATCGAACGGATCAGGTGACTAAGACGGCAGGTGGGAAAGGATTAAATGTGACCCGCGTAATCCATGATTTAGGAGGGGATGTGCTTGCTACCGGTGTTCTTGGTGGATTCCATGGAGGATTTATCGCAGAAGAGTTAAATAAAGCTGGAATCAAACAGGTATTTACACCTATTAAAGAGGAAAGCCGAGATTCAATCGCCATTTTGCATGAAGGAAATCAGACAGAGATTTTAGAATCTGGCCCGACTGTCTCAAGTGAAGAGCAAATCACTTTTTTGAAACAATTTGAAGAGCTGCTTGAGCAAACGGATATAGCAACCATTTCAGGTAGTTTAGCAAAGGGATTGCCACAAGAGTTTTATCAAACGCTCATTCAAGCTGCTCAAGAAAAAGAAGTGAAGGTGCTTCTTGATACTTCGGGTGAAAGTTTGAAAAAAGTTTTAAAAGGTCAAGCAAAGCCTTATTTGATCAAACCTAATTTAGAAGAGCTAGAAGCATTACTGGAGCAAAAATTTTCTCTTGAACAATTGGATGACATTCAAACGGCATTAGAGCAGTCCTTATTTGATGGAATCGAGTGGATCGTTGTTTCATTAGGCAAAGCCGGAGCGATCGCCAAACACAAAGGCACATTCTATCGAGTGACGATTCCAACAATTAAAGTCGTTAATCCAGTTGGGTCTGGGGATTCAACAATTGCGGGGTTTGCTTATGCGCTATCTGAAGCGATGCCGCCTGAGGATTTGTTGAGGATTTGTATGGCAACGGGAATGGCTAACGCTCAAGAAAGAACGACAGGCCATGTGAATCCAGTTAATGTGCAAGAGCATGTCGCAAAAATTGCTGTAAAAAAGATCGAGCGTTAGCTCGATCTAAACGTTAAGTGTTTTTTGAAACTAGCTCAATTTTGTAGAAGTTCCACTTTTTATAAGTCTCGACATATTCTAGTACCTGCTGCGTGTCTTTTCGCTTGGTCACTCGAATTTGCAGGACTGTCGGTTCTTCAGTAGGGATCTGTAATTTATCTGCCTCTCTATCAGGAGTAGGAAATTTGATCTCGTTGGTCTCTGTAAAATCTTCTTCGTTCATATGGATATTGTAATCCAATTTAAAGCGTTGATAGATCGAATTATAGTGGCTCAATTCTGGATAGTTTGTGTTCACATATTGTTCTGGCAAATAAGTTCGATGATACATGTAAGGTATGTCTTCCGTCGTGCGAAGTCGCTCGATACAGCAATAGTAAGCGGTATCCGGCAGACCTAATCTGCTCAAAAATTTAGGATCATTTCCGCGAACAATCGATAAGACCTGTACTTGATCATGGCTGATCGGGAACAATTCAATGTCGGAAAACTCAACCAATTTTCCTTTGCGTGCTCGTGAAACAAAGGAGCCGCGGCCTTGCTGCCGAACTATAAAACCATCTTTTACTAGATCATTTAATGCACGGATGACAGTGATCGAACTGACTTTGAACATTTCAGCTAATTCAGCTTCAGTATAAAATTTGTCGCCGTTTTCAAATTTGCCGGAAATGATCTGTTGTTTCAGCTCGTCTTTTATGAGTTGATATTTTGGTATTGCCATACTATTCCTCCAAAAAATGAATAGGGACTAAAAATTTCATTAGAAAATTTTGATTCCCTCTATGGCTTGATTTTAACACATCGTGGGAGAATGAAAAGGATTGACTTTCTAAACGGAATAAATTAATATATTAATATATTAAAAACGTTTTCAATAAGGAGTGAGCACTTGAATACTTTTGAGATTAAGGAAGACTTTCTTTTGAATGGTGAACCATTTAAGATTTTATCTGGAGCAATTCATTATTTCCGTGTAGATCCTTCAGATTGGTACCATTCACTTTATAATTTGAAAGCTTTGGGCTTCAACACCGTCGAGACTTATGTCCCCTGGAATTTGCATGAACCAAAAAAGAACGAATTTCATTTTGAGGGTATTTTAGATTTAGAACAGTTTTTAATGACTGCTCAAGATTTAGGGTTATATGCAATCGTTCGACCATCTCCTTATATTTGTGCAGAGTGGGAGTTTGGCGGTTTTCCAGCCTGGCTTTTAAATGAGCCAATTCGTATACGTTCGGATGAAACCGCTTATTTAAAACACGTTGCTGATTATTATGACGTATTGATGAAAAAATTAATTCCTCATCAATTTACGAATGGCGGCAATGTTTTAATGATTCAAATTGAAAATGAGTATGGTTCCTATGGAGAAGATAAAGCGTACTTACGCTCAATCCGCGACTTAATGAGTGACAGAGGTGTTACTACGCCCTTCTTCACATCCGATGGTCCTTGGCGGGCGACGCTGAGAGCTGGCAGTATGATTGATGAAGATATTTTGGTCACTGGAAATTTTGGTTCTAAGGCAAAAGAAAATTTTGCATCAATGCAGCATTTTTTTGATGAACATGGTAAGAAGTGGCCCTTGATGTGTATGGAATTTTGGGACGGCTGGTTCAATCGATGGAAAGAACCGATTATACAACGTGATCCACAAGAACTGGCTGAGGCAGTGAGAGAGGTTTTAACCCAAGGCAGTATCAACTTGTATATGTTTCATGGCGGGACGAATTTTGGGTTTATGAATGGTTGCTCTGCTCGAGGTGTGATTGATTTGCCGCAAATCACTTCGTATGATTATGGCGCACCGTTGAATGAACAAGGAAATCCAACGGAAAAATATTTTGCATTACAAAACATGATTCGAGAAAATTATCCTGAGATTCAGCAAATGGCACCTTTGATTAAACAAACAATGGAAAAGAAGGCCATTCCGCTAACCGATAAAGTCAGTCTGTTTGCTACGTTGACTACTATCAGTGAACCAATTCAATCGAAATATCCCCAAACGATGGAAGAGTTGGGACAAAATACTGGTTACTTGCTTTATCGAACGATGATTGAAAAGGATGCACAAGAGGAAAGAGTGAGAGTGATCGACGGCCGTGATCGCAGTCAATTTTTTGTAAACCAAGCGTTGCAAGCAACACAGTATCAAACCGAAATAGGTGAAGATATAAATATCTCTATGACGCAAGAGAACAATCAAATCGATATTTTGATTGAAAATATGGGAAGAGTTAATTATGGACACAAGCTTTTTGCAGAAACTCAAAAAAAAGGAATTCGCACTGGAGTGATGGCAGATTTACATTTCATTACAAATTGGGAACAGTATTGTTTGCCGTTAGATTCTTGTGAGGCTGTTGATTATTCGAAAGAATGGCAGCCAAATCAACCGAGCTTTTATCGCTACGAAACTACTTTGGAAGAAATTGAAGATTGCTTTATTGATTTATCTAAGTTTGGGAAAGGCATTGTTTTCGTTAATCAAACGAATATCGGCCGTTTCTGGGAAGTTGGACCGACACTTTCGCTGTACATTCCTAAAGGATTATTAACTAAAGGAATAAATGAAATCGTTATCTTTGAAACAGAAGGTACGTATCAACCAGAGATCCAGTTAATTAATGAACCACTATATAAAGAAATGAAAGAGGGATAAACATGAGTATTATCGGAGTAAGAATTGATGGACGCTTAATTCACGGACAAGTAGCAAATTTATGGACGACGAAATTGAATATTTCGCGCATTATGGTCGTTGATGATGACGTTGCTCAAAACGACATCGAGAAAAGTGGATTGAAACTCGCAACACCGGCTGGGGTAAAGCTTAGCGTGTTGCCAATTGAAAAAGCTGCACATAATATTCTAGCTGGAAAATATGATTCTCAACGTTTATTGATCGTTGTACGTAAACCTGATCGTCTATTAAAAATGGTTGAATTGGGTGTACCGATTGAAGAGATCAACGTCGGAAACATGTCCCAATCAAGCGAAACTCGTTCTATCACGAAATCAATTAATGTGGTTGATCAAGATGTAGAAGTGTTTAACGCGCTGAATAATAAAGGCGTTCGTTTAATCGCTCAAATGGTTCCAAGTGATAAAGCAGAAGACTTCATGAGTCTTTTAGCGAAATAGGAGGATACAAGAATGGATATCTTATGGTGGCAGATCTTATTATTAACATTATATGCAGGGTATCAGATTTTAGATGAGCTTCAAATTTATTCTTCACTAAGTGCGCCCGTTTTTGCCGGATTATTCGCCGGATTAGTAATGGGGGACTTAAAAGCCGGACTTATTATTGGTGGTAGTATGCAGTTGACTGTTTTAGGTGTTGGAACATTCGGCGGAGCCTCAAAAATCGATGCCAATTCTGGAACAATTTTAGCGACAGCTTTCTCAGTAGCTTTAGGGATGAACCCAGAGCAAGCAATTGCAGCGATCGCAGTACCTGTAGCCAGTTTGATGATTCAATTGGATATTTTAGCCCGTTTTGCCAATACGTTCTTTGCACATCGCATCGACAAATTGGTTGATGAAATGAATTATAAAGGGATTGAACGAAACTTCTTAATGGGTGCTTTGCCATGGTCATTGTCTCGAATGATCCCAGTATTTTTAGCTTTAGCTTTCGGCGGCGGTTTAGTTGAAAAAGTTGTAGCAGTTTTAAATGGCGATTTGAAATGGTTAGGTGACGGATTATCTGTAGCAGGCGCTGTTTTACCAGCAGTCGGTTTTGCAATTTTATTACGTTATTTGCCAGTCAAAAAACATTTCCCTTACTTGATTTTAGGCTTCACTTTAACTGCTTTATTAGGAACTGTTTTTACGAACATGCAGCTATTAGGAACAGGAGTAGCCAGTGTAGTAAAAGATTTCAGCGGCATCTTCAATGCATTACCTATGTTGGCGATCGCGTTAATCGGTTTTGCTTTAGCAGCAATCAGTTATAAGAATGGGCAAATGATTCCAAATGCGCCAGCGCCTAAAAAAGATGATGCTTCCAATGATTCAGATGAAGGAGAGATCGAAGATGACGAAATCTAATTACAAGTTGACGAAAGAAGATTTTAAGCAGATCAATCGGAGAAGCTTGTTCACATTTCAGTTAGGCTGGAACTATGAACGGATGCAAGGCTCAGGCTACCTTTATACGATTTTACCGCAATTACGTAAGATTTATGGTGACGATACTCCAGAATTAAAAGAGGTAATGAAGACGCATACACAATTCTTCAATACATCAAACTTCTTCAATACGATTATTACTGGGATCGATTTAGCGATCGAAGAAAAAGAAGGAATCGGCGGTAAGCAGACGGTTTCAGGGCTTAAAGCGGGTATGATGGGACCATTCGCTGCAATCGGAGATTCAATCTTTGCTGCGTTGATTCCAACGATATTCGGAGCGTTAGCTGCGAATATGGCGATCAATGGAAATCCAACGGGTATATTTATTTGGATCGTTGCTCAAATCGCGGTCATGATTTTCCGGTGGAAACAGCTAGAGTTTGCTTATCGTGAAGGGATTTCATTAGTGACAACGATGCAGCATCGGTTGACAGCCTTAACGGACGCGGCAACCTTACTTGGAGTATTCATGGTAGGTGCGCTCGTTGCAACAATGATCAACGTAAAATTTTCTTGGGCTCCTAGCATTGGTGATGTGACTCTTAACATGCAAAACAACTTAGATATGATCTTGCCAAGATTGTTGCCAGCAGGTATTGTGGGCGGAGTTTATTGGATGTTAGGCAAAAAGAACATGACGTCCACTAAAGCAATCTTTATCGTCTTAGTTGTTTGTGTCGCCTTATCAGCATTAGGTGTGATTTCTAAATAATTTGGACAGACCGATAATTTTGATTTGATACATTACAAGAAGAACTAGGAGAAAATGAATGAGCAAAAATTTAGTTTTAGTCAGCCATGGACTCTTTTGCGAAGAATTAAAAAAGAGTACAGAAATGATCATGGGACCTCAGGAAAATATTTATTCAGTAGGTTTACTTCCTTCAGAATCAGCAGAAGATTTTCGCATTAAATTCGAATCAGTGATTGATGAATTAGATGAGTTTGTTGTACTAGCAGATTTAATGGGTGGAACGCCTTGTAATGTTGTTTCTCGCATGATTTTAGAAGGGCAATCCATCGATCTGTATGCTGGAATGAATATGCCGATGGTCATTGATTTCATCAATAGCGAACTAATTGGGACAGAGATGGCCTTGGTTGAATCAGCCACAAGCAATATTTGTCATGTCAATGAACGAATCAACAGTGATGACGACGAAGATGAATAACTTAAAAAGTTAATACTCAAGAAGTGCCAGGGAATTTTTCTCTGGCTTTTTCTGACTGTAAAAATGCCATTTTAGTATGGTATGCTTGGCATAAAGCAAGATGGATGGGAGAATTAGAGTGGATTTTAACGAGAAGCTGAAGCAATTACGTCAAAATAAGGACTGGACACAAGAAAAATTAGCTGAGAAATTGTTTATTTCAAGAACGGCAATTTCTAAGTGGGAGTCTGGAAGAGGATTCCCCAGTATCGAATCTTTAAAAGCAATCTCCCAAGTTTTTGATATATCAATTGATGAGCTGCTTTCTAATAGTGAGTTGATCTCAATCGCGGAAAATGATAAGAAAAAGCAGCAGCAAAGATTTCAACATCTGTTGTTAGGTATTTTAGATTGTATGACTGGATTGCTGATTTTTCTGCCGATTTTTGGTCAAGCCCGAGGAAATCATATTGCCTTTGTTTCGATGTGGCAATTGTCTCCTGAGACAGCAGCACTAAAGACTATTCTTTCAATTTTAGTTATTTTAACTACGTTGTTCGGTGTTTATGAAATCATTTTTGTAGATAAAGGTCAGAAGTTAGTGATACGTATTTCTTTGATGTTAACATTACTAGGCACATTAATCTTTATCCTGACAAGGCATCCCTATCCTTCAGCATACTTGTTAATAATTTTAACAATCAAAGGTGCAATCCTATTAGATAAGCATTGATACGCATCGTCACATACCAGTGACGGTGCGATTCTTTTTGTACATAGACGATTCTGATATTTTTTGGATAGCCTCCAATATAAAAATAGTTAGGAGAAAAAGTCTATGAATACAAAGCAGAAAGCATTGAGGAAAATGATCGGGCTATTTATATTTTTTGTTTTATATACGATGAGTTTAAAATTTATCGATGTACAAAAAGTTGGACCACAAAATGCTAAAGTAGGTTGGGCAACGATCAACGAATATTTTTTGGCAATTAGTTCTTCGCAAGAAAATTTCGTTGGTTGATAAAGAGATAGTTTTTTTGGGTTTTCTTTATGCAGGAAGTGCGGCGGCCTATGTTTTTTTTGAGAGAGTGATCATCAATTATCGACCGATTTTAGTAAACGGGCAATTAGAACCCTCATATCCATCGAGTCATACGTTTCTTGCGATTACGGTTTTACTCTCTGCTTTTTATATACTCTATGAACAGGGGAAGATAAAAAGAATCGTGTCGTATCTTTGTTTGATTGGAATGATTATTCTTGTCGGAGGAAGAGCTTTATCTGGAGTTCATTGGATCACAGATATTCTTGGAGGAATTCTTTTGAGTATCTTGTTTGTTTCAATTTATCTCTCGACACTTGAAAATAGTTCAGATAATAATAAAAAGGAACGCTGATTTATCAACGTTCCTAGGAAGCCACCTGTCGGATTTGAACCGACGACCCCCACCTTACCATGGTGGTGCTCTACCAACTGAGCTAAGGCGGCATAGTTATTTAACACAAGATATAGAATAGCGAAATAATGGCTATTTGTCAACAGCTTGACTATAGAAAATCAGATGGGAAAAGACTCGAGCTAATTATTTATAAACAAAATCGTCGCTACTATGAGGCAGTGACGATTTTGTTATATAGCTGGCCAGCGAAGTCATTATAACCCTTTGGTTGATTCCAAACATTTGAAAGTAAGATAATCCCATTTTGTCCATCCTTAGAAAAATTAGCGACAGTTTCAAAACGTGCCTTAACACCTCGAGTATGGTAATAAGTCGTCATACTATAAAGTCCGCTAGCATATTTTTCGCCTGGATAAGTATGCCATAGTTCCGTACGGTCTTGTTTCGTTAAAAACTGGTCATTGTAGAGCGCTTGAAAGTAGGTATACAGATCTTTTGCGGACATAAAGACATTCCCGGTTCCTAATTCGTCCGCATATGAGGATGCTGTCGTTGGTGCGTATACAGGCCCAGCATCACCTTGTAAATAAGAGAGTGCTTGTTCTTGATTCGTTTCCGAATAGAAACTGGTTTCTGTTAGCCCCATCGGTTCTTTCAAGAATTTATCAAACAAAGAATTATAGTCAGTCTGATAAAGCTGTTCTAAAATTCCTGCCAGCAAAACGTAGTTAACTGGTTGGTAAGAGTAGCTAGCACTTTCTGCTACGGTTGTTTGACGAACCGTTTCTGCTAGGATCTCTTTTGTATCCGTAGTATTGAGTGCATTGATCTTTTTTTCATCAATCCGTAAGCCGGAGCTCATATTTAACATGTCCTTAATCGAAATGCTTTCACTATTAGGAATTTGTGGAAAAAAAGCACTGAGTTTTTCATTTAGGAATAATTTTCCGTCTTTAATCGCCTGCATAATTAGATAAGCGGTTTGTCCTTTTTGAACAGAGCCGATGCAATATTGTGTAGCAATCGTATTTTTAATTCGTTTTGCTTGATCTTTCCAACCATAGGCCTTATTCAAGATTATTTGTCCATGTTGAAAGACTAAGGCTGTTCCGCTAAAATTTTTTTCAACTAGCGCTTGTTCGATGCTGGCTGAAATAGCATTTTTTGGTTCTATTGCTTGTTTAGCTGTCAATTGAGTATCAATTTGTGGTAAGCTATCGAAATTATTGTTTGCAGCACTTTCTTTTTCTGCGGTAATCTGTTGATTATGAACATGATCAATGTACATTCCACTTACTGCCAGAATAATAATTAAAAGAAGGGAAAGGCTGATTTTCAGTTTATGATTTTTTTTCTTTTGATGAGCTCGTCTTGGCATAATATTTCCTCTAGTCTGTGTATTGTAGATTTATCAATATGCTATTCAAATCATGGAATTTATGATTGCACGATGAAATGAAAATTGATATTATAGTAGAGTATTCTTCCGGCATAGCTCAGTTGGTAGTAGCGCATGACTGTTAATCATGATGTCGTAGGTTCGAGTCCTACTGCCGGAGTTGTTAGAGACAATCATTTGATTGTCTCTATTTTTTTACACCTAAAAAATGAATTATTTGTGAATAAAGTCGTTAAATGTAAGAGAAAATTTGAGGATTGCATGACCTTTTTTTAAAACGGGTACTATTCCTTTGAAGCATAAAAAAACCTCGTTATAATGATAGTAAGGAGGGGTACAATGAAAAAACGCGATGCCTATTTTGATAACGCAAAACTTTTTTTGATGATATTAGTTGTATTTGGACATTTTTTACAGCCATTTGTAGATGACCATCCTCTATATAATGATCTGTACTATTTCATTTTTACTTTTCACATGCCAGCGTTTATTTTGATTTCAGGATATTTCGCTAAAAGCGGACCTAAGCCGATTATGAGCTTAGTGAAAAAAATATTACTTCCCTACATCTTTTTCCAACTCCTTTATTCAGGGTACTATACGTTGATTGGACTGCAGGATTCTTTTAGTTTAGACTTGGGCATACCTCAATGGTCACTCTGGTTTTTAATGAGCCTATTTTGTTGGAATATTTTACTGCATTTAACAAATGTTTTTTCTGTAAAACAAGTTTTGATTGGCAGTGTGATTGTAGCACTATTAATTGGCTATTTCCCAATTTTTGATCGATATTTAGCACTTCAGCGCACACTGACTTTTTTTCCCTATTTCATGGCGGGGTACGCGATGCCGAAAGGCTGGATCGAAAAATTAAAAACATATCCTAAAAAATGGATCGCCTTTCTTTTATTTAGTGGCTTGTTTCTATTTATTCAAGGAAATGATTTGATTAATAAATATTGGGTATTCGGCTCCAAACCGTATGAAGATTATTTAAACCATCCATTACTTGGAGGACCGCAACGTTTGATTTTTTTTGTAGCAGGATTGACTGGGATTATTGCATTCTTAATGCTCGTCCCAAGAGAACGTCACTTTTTCTCTAATTGGGGAAAAAATACTCTTACGGTCTATTTGCTCCATGGGTTTTTAGTGAAAGGGTTACGAGCGCTTGATCTGGACACTGAAATTAGTTCATTAGAACTACTGCTATTATTTATCGGGAGCATGCTGCTGACCGCATCATTATCAAGCAAGCGAGTTGGTCAGTGGATAGAAAAAGGAAAACAAGTTTTACAGCCAAGCGTGTAAACTAATTGTCTCTTTGCCTCATTAAGCGTAAAATGTTGGGCAAGGAGGCGTTTTTTTATGTCAAAAATTACGAATGAACGAACTCAAGCTTTTCGAAAAGCTTTTGAAAAAAATTCTAAGCAAATTGCATTGCAACGAAGCGTGGTTAAAAATGGTATTCGGGCCTCAGCAGAAAATATGCAGACGCATGTTAAAAATACTCCGGTTTTCTCAATTGACCTTGCAACTGGAAAAGTAGCTAATCAAAAGCAATCCGGGCGCTGCTGGATGTTTGCAGCATTGAATACCTTTCGTCATAAACTATTGACGACATTTCAGTTGAAAGACTTTGAACTTTCACAAAACTATACTTTCTTTTGGGATAAATACGAAAAAGCGAATTATTTCTACGAAAATATTTTGAATACAGCAGAACAGTCTGTGACGAGTCGTGAAGTAGCGTTTCTTTTGCAGACGCCACAACAAGATGGCGGACAATGGGACATGATTGTTTCACTTTTCCAAAAATATGGAGTTGTCCCAAAAAGCGTGATGCCGGAAAGCAGCAATAGTTCAAATTCACGCGACTTAAATAATTACCTGAACAAGTTATTACGCAAACATGCGACCTTGCTACGACAAATGGTAGCGGAAGATGCGACACAGGAAGAAATTCAAGCGAATCGTGAAGCGATGTTGCAAGAGGTTTACAATCTTTTGGCGATTTCATTGGGGACGCCACCTGCAGTTTTTGATTTCGAATATCGTGATGACGAAAAGAAGTATCATTTGGATCAAGGTTTAACGCCTCAAAGCTTTTACGCCAAATATGTAGGTGTAGATTTGGATGATTATGTTAGTATTATCAATGCTCCTACCGAAGATAAACCATTTATGAAGTCCTATACTGTTGATATGTTAGGCAATGTGGTCGATGGGAAACAAGTAAAATATTTGAATCTTAAAATGGATGATTTTAAAGTGTTAGCAATCAAACAGTTAGAACAAGGTGAATCAGTTTGGTTTGGCTGTGATGTCGGTCAATCGTCAACGCGCGATAGTGGTATTATGGCGTTAGATGCTTATGATGTAGAAGATTTGTTTGATGTCGATTTATCGATGACTAAGGCAGAACGTTTAGATTATGGTGAAAGCTTAATGACACATGCAATGGTACTAACAGGTGTGGATCTGATTAACGGCCAAGCCAAAAAATGGAAGGTTGAAAATAGTTGGGGCGAAAAAGTCGGTGAGAAGGGCTTTTTTGTAATGAGTGACGAATGGATGGATGAGTACACGTATCAAATCGTTGTTCGTAAGGAATTTTTAACACCGGAACAATTAGCTGCTTTTGAAGCAGAACCAACTGTCTTAGCACCGTGGGACCCAATGGGTGCATTAGCATAATAGTGAGAGACCTGATTCAAGAATTCTTCTTGCTTCAGGTCTCTTTCTTTATTTATAAAAGAAAGCAGTTGGTAGTATGAGAACAATCGTTTCATCAATTATTAATTCGGCTATGAAAAAGCGTTTTCTTTTTTGATGTGCTATACTTTTAGCAAAAAGGAGGTTGGTTGAATGTCTAAACATTTAGCTGTTCGGCATGCTGAAAACATACGGGAATTGGGTGGTTATGAAACAAAAGACGGGAAAAAAGTTGCTCATCGTAAATTGATTCGTTCTGCTAGCATAAACCATTTAGATGCGCAAGATAAACACTATTTAAGCGAATATGGTATCAAAAAGGTTGTGGATTTTCGTTCGCTTGAGGAAAGGACTGCCCAACCTGATCAAGCGATACCGAAAGCAACGAATATTTTTTTACCGATTTTTCCACTCGAGGAGACTGAGACGGCATCGGCTTCACCGAAAAAAATGATGCAGCGAATGCAGGACGGCGAGAATGCTTTGCAGCAGATGGTCGAAGTCTATAAGCATTTCGTAACGGATCAGCACATTCGCGGACAATATCGAAAATTCTTTGATTTAGTGCTGGATAATTATGAGGAAAATCAAAGTTTGCTGTTTCACTGTACAGCGGGGAAAGATCGAACTGGGTTTGCGGCGATCCTGCTATTAAATTGTCTAGGTGTGGCTAGCGATACGATCGTGGAAGATTATCTGGCTACGAATCGCTATTTGAAGAAGGTTGTTCAGGAGATGTATAAAAAGGCTGAGCTTGCAGGTGTGCCAGCTGAGTCGTTACATGGAATCGAAGACATGATGTCTGCCAAAGAAGTCTATCTACAAACCAGTTTTGAGGAAATCAAAGAAAATTATGGAACAGTCGAACAATTCATTCATGATGGAATTGGTATATCCTCTCACGAAATCAAAGATCTGCAAAAAATCTATTTGTTATAAGGAGCTGACGAAATGGATGAATTGCTGAATTATTTAAACATGCAATCGAAAGTAATACCGATCGGCGGCGGTGATATAAATCAGGCATATCGTGTGAATGATGGAAAACAAGCTTACTTTTTAAAATACCATCCGCAAATGTCGGCTGATTTTTTTCAAGCTGAGGTTGATGGTTTATCCGAATTGGGAAATGCAGTGCGAGTCCCCGAAGTATATCAACACGGAAGCTATGCGAATGCAGCGTATCTTTTGATGGAATGGATCGAGCCTGGAGAAGGGGATCAAAAAGATTTAGCTAACGAACTCAGCAAACTGCATGAGATCAAAGCAATTAAATTTGGTTATAAAAGAAATAATTTTATGGGACTATTGCCGCAGATTAATCCGCATTCGGCTGATTGGTGGGACTTTTATTTCACCAATCGATTAGAGGTTCAAATCAAAATTGCTAATGGCAGAAATCATTGGACGGATCGACGAGAAAAAAATTATCAGTTATTTAAAGATTGGGTTTACCAAAAATGGGGTACAATGTCTTTTGAACCAACTTTGTTGCATGGTGATTTTTGGAGCGGCAATACCTTCTTCGATACACAAGGACAGCCGGTGTTTATTGATCCGGCCGTTTCCTATGGGCATCGAGAAATGGATATTGCTATGTCGCAGCTCTTTGGGGGATTTCGTCAAGAGTTTATCGATAGCTATCAAGAAATTTTACCAATGCGTGAGGGTTGGCAAGACCGACTAGCGATCTATCAATTCTACTATCTGCTTGTTCACCTGAATATGTTTGGAGAAAATTACGGAGAAGCAGTAGATCGTGTCTTAGCTTTAGGGGGAAAATAATTGGGAAAAAGATACACCATCAACCACGAAGTCGCATACTATGAGTGCGATATCAATCAGAACATGACGTTTCCTGCATTGTTGAGTGTGGCTATCAAAGCATCGTCCGATCAAAGTGACGAAATGGAGCGGGGAACAGAGTATATTAACACGTTAGGCATTACTTGGGTAATCACTCAAACGGAAGTAACGATCAAACGTTTGCCGCAGGTTGGCGAGAAGATTACAATCGTGACCGAACCGACGGAGTTCAATCGTTATTTTTGTTACCGAAGCTATTGGGTTTATGATGCGAATGAAACCGAGCTGCTGAAAATCGATATGTCCTTCGTATTAATGGACATTGAAAACCGAAAAATGAGTAGTGTTGATGCCAAACTGATGGCTCCATACGAATCACCGCAGGTTAAAAAAATTCGCCGCTGGCCGAAGATTGAAAAAGTCGAGAGAGATCAAAGAAAATTGTATCATGTACGATACTATGATTTAGATAGTAACCATCACGTGAACAATGCGATGTATTTTAACTGGTTAATCGATGTGCTAGGCTATGACTTTATGACAAAGTACGATCCAACTTATGTCAATGTTAAGTTTGACAAAGAAGTTTTGTACGGCAATGATATCGAAAGTTTTTATGAAATCATTGAAGAAGAGGAAGTTAAAACCCGGCATGAGATTCGTCTAGGTGATCAACTTGCATGTGAAGCGAATATATTATGGCAAAAAAGAAGTTAAATCGATAATCTCGATTTAACTTCTTTTTTTTATTAACGACTTCAGTCAGTTTCGCTCGCGATAGCGAGTGAAACAAAAAAACCGCGCGTTTCTACGCGTGGACGAAAAAGCTTTAGCGTTAAAAACTCCTTTCGATATACTAATAAGTGGCTACCAACCGCTCATTTTATCGAAAGGAGTTTTTTCATGTCATCAAATGACGACAAAAGTTTATCACATACAAGATGGAATTGTAAGTACCACATCGTGTTCACTCCAAAATATAGAAGGAAAGTAATCTATGGAGAATTGAGAAAGGATATCGGAAGGATTTTGCGCAAGCTCTGTGAAATGAAAGAAGTAGAAATCATCGAAGCTCATGCAATGCCAGATCATATTCATATGTTAGTAAGAATTCCACCCAAAATAAGCATTTCCTACTTCATGGGATTTTTAAAAGGGAGAAGCGCGACACCGATCCATGAACAGCATGGAAACTTAGTCTATAAATATGGGAATAAAAGTTTCTGGTCAAAAGGGTATTACGTAAGTACAGTGGGTTTGAATCAGAAAACAATCGCAAAATATATACGAGAACAGGAATCAGATGATCGTATTCGAGATAGTATAAGTAAACGAGAATACGTTGATCCGTTCAAGAGTAAGAAAAAGAAATAAAGTAGCGAGCGACGAGCGGTTGGCGGTCTTTTAGAAAGCTCCATTTATGGAGTATGTGAGCGGGGACCTCTTCTAGAGGTGTTAAAAAGCCACCCGTTTTCACGGGTGGATGGGTTACTCCTCCATGAATTGTTTCAATTTTTCTTTTGATAAATGGGCATTTAAGGCGATCAATAATTTTAACCGGGCCTTTTGACTGTTGATGCCGTTACAAAAAATTACCCCATGTTGTGCTAGTTCCACACCGCCGCCATGATAATCATAAACAGGTTCCGCGATACCGTTGAAACAACGAGAAACTAAAACGATCGGCAACCCTTTTTCTAATAAATGATAAACAGGTGGCAATGTTTGCGGTGGTAGATTCCCAGCTCCTAACGCCTCAACTACGAGACCATCAACGGTAATCGCTTGATCAAGAATATCAAAGAAATCCGCCTGCATTCCAGCAAAAACTTTAACGATTGGAATCATGGCATCAAAATTATCGATGTCATAGCGAGTCGTTTCAGGCAGTTCCTGCTTGAAAAGAATTTTGGATTTTGTGACCAGTCCGATTGGTCCTAAAGTTGGTGTTCGAAACGTGGCCACATTGGTTGTATGTGTCTTTGTTACGTAACGTGCACTATGTACCTCATCATTCATAACAACAAGAACCCCTTTCTTGACTGCGTTTTCTGATGCTGCCACCCGAATGGCACATTCAAAATTGTAGAGGCCGTCGCTGCCTAACTCATTGATAGAGCGCATTGCACCTGTCAGGATAATCGGCATTAAATCACCAATCGTCATTTCAAGAAAATAAGCCGTTTCTTCCAAGGTATCCGTTCCGTGGGTAATGACTACGCTGTCGATATCCTCACTTTTCGCTGCTTTAATTCGTTCCTTTAGTCGGAACATTGTCTCAACAGTGATGTGAGGCGAAGGAAGGTTAGAAAAATCTTCCACGATTAATTCAATATCAGCAGGCAGGCGCAATTCTTGTCCTGCTGCTAGTAAAGGATTTTTTTTATCAGGCCGCACAGCACCATCAGCATCTTGACTCATCGATATTGTTCCGCCTGTATGTAAAATCAAAATCCGATTCATCTTCATTACTCCATTCATTAATAGCGCATTATCGCTAATTTTTTGCTATGTTTATTGTATACTATGAAACAAGGGGAGGCTAGGATACTATGATTCGAATTGGATTAACTTCTTTTAATGAACACAGTAGTTTGACCGGTAAGAAGACGTCTACTTTGTATGAGTATGCTGGCTACTTACCATTGGTGGAGCTTGATACGAATTATTACGGTATCACAAAAAAGAGTTCTGTTGAGAATTGGCTGACGCAAGTTCCAGAAGAGTTCCGTTTTGTAGTCAAAATGTATGCAGGATTTACAGGGCAAGCTAAATGGCAGGATAGTTATCCTTCCATAGCTGCGATGCAGGAGCATTTTCTAGAAACATTGAAACCGATGATCGAAAGTGGAAAGTTATTTTGCTTTTTAGCTCAATTTCCGGCACAATTTAAGTGTACAAAAGAAAATGTTGCTTATTTAGAAACACTGCGAGGGTTGTTTCCTAATTTACCTGTGGCGGTAGAACTGCGAGATTACAGCTGGTACGCAAAAGAGTTTGTGGAAAAGACGAAGCAATTGATGAAATCATTGGATTTTAGTTTGGTGATGGTTGATGAACCACAATTGCCGGATACGGTTCCATTAGACAGCACGGTTACGAATGCAGGTTTTAGTTTATTCCGTTTCCACGGAAGGAATCAAGCTTACTGGAATGATCGAACTGGTGATTGGCGCAAGAAGCGTACGTTGTATCGTTATAATGAAGCTGAGTTAAAGGCTCTAGGCGATAAAATTCAGCAAGCAGCGAAAGAATCTGCTGAAGTTGGTGTCATTTTTAATAATAATTCCGGCGGAGATGCCGCTGACAATGCTATGCAATTGAAAAGAATCTTACAATTGGATTATGCAGGATTGAATCCAAGTCAAATCGATTTATTTTAAACGAGGGAGTGCCATGATAAAAGCTATTTTTTTTGATATAGACGGAACTTTAATTACTGGTGATTCAAAGGTACTGGATAGCACACGAGAAGCGATTCGTTCAGCTCAAGATCAAGGGATTTTTTGTGGAATCGCAACTGGTCGAGGTCCGGTAAAAATCGAAGAACGGATTGAACAAATGCCTTTGGATGTTTATGTAATGTATAACGGACAATTGGTTTATACGAAAGAAAAAGATATCTACCAGCGTCCCTTTTCTAATGAGACATTGCAACGAATTGTAAGTTTTGCAGACGATGAACACCGTCAAATTATTTTTGGCGGACGTTACCGTGTGGATGGAAGTCATTTAATGAAATGGTCGCAAAATTCGTTGCTAAAAAAAATTGCTGGTTGGATGCCTAGATGGTTTCCTGTGAGATCGGCGCGAAGATTGTTGCAGTCGTTTAGCCCGAACCGAGAAAAAGGCAGGTATAAAAAACTTCCGATTTTGCAAGAACCGATTTATCAGTGTGTACTTTTCAGTGCAGAAACAGAAGAGCGACGCTTACAGGAACTGTTGCCAGATTGCTCTTTCCAACGTTCCAATCCCTACTCTGTAGATATTGTTCCTAAGAATGGTTCGAAATATCATGGTATTTTGGAGTTTACTAAAGCTGCTGGAATTGAACCAGCAGAGGTAATGGCTTTTGGTGATCATTATAATGATATCGAGATGATTCAAAAGGTTGGTATTGGTGTAGCGATGGGGAATGGACTGTCAGAAGTAAAAGAGCAGGCGGACTATGTTACTGCAACAAATGAAAACGATGGCATCTATCAAGCGTTAAAACACTTTGGAATAATCTAGGTACTTAGTTAAAACTTACGCGTTGAGTGAGAAGTGGATAGGAGATACCACTATAATAATAATCAATGAGCACATCTATTTATGAGGAGTAGGAATATAATGGACGAACTATATCAATTGGCGAAAGAGTTTCATGAGACGTTTGCACCGGCGCCCCCTAAAATACCCCAGGCCTTTTCTCGTGAACGAGGAAGTTTTCGAGCAGGCTTTAAAGTGGAAGAAATCGTGGAGTTTTTATATGGTGCAGCCGAAGGCGATGAGGCAGAATTTAACGATTTAATTGAGACGCTTCATCAAAACGTTGAGCAAGCCAAAGAAAAAGTTTTGACAAAAGCAGAAGTAGTGAAGGATCCGTTGATTGCAGAAGTTGACGCGTTGGCAGACCTGCTTTATTTCACCTATGGATCATTTGCTTTAATCGGTGTAGATCCTAAACCAGTTTTTGAGATTGTTCATCGTGCCAATATGGGGAAACTTTTTCCTGATGGCAAGCCACGTTACCATCCGATAACGAATAAAGTTATGAAGCCGGATGATTGGCAGGAAAAATATGCTCCAGAACCCTTAATCAAAATTGAACTGGATAGACAAAAAGGAAAAGCCGAATAGGAACGGCTTTTCCTTCTTTATTAATCAAAAAAAGTGTAATAAAGCGAACGTACGGCTAAACGTTCCTGTTCACTGCGAATAGCAAAAATAATGCTACGCTCATCGGCTCCTTGGGAAATCATTCGTAAGTTAACATTCTTGCGTGCTAGAGCAGCGGTACTGTCAGATGTCGTACCAGGCCGCTCGCGCATGCCTTCACCAACCAGTGCAACGACTGACAAACCATGTTCAATTGACAACTGATCAGGTTGAATTTTTTCCTCGATTTGTTTCATTAGTTCTGCTTCAATATCGCGTGTTAATTGTCGTTCTCTCAAAATGATCGAGATATCGTCAATTCCTGACGGCATATGTTCAAAACCAATATCCAGATCTTCAATAATTTGCAAGATTCGTCGAACGATACCAACTTCGCGGTTCAGTAAATATTTACCGATGGTTATGCCGCAGAATCCGCCATCACTGGCAACCCCCACGACTTCATTGCGTGTCTCATCATCAAAGGATTTTTTAATCAGAGTCCCTTGGCACTCAGGATTATTGGTGTTTTTGATGATAACCGGTATCTGCGCTTTAAAAGCAGGCATCAATGCTTCATCATGGAATACAGTAAATCCAGCATAAGTTAATTCACGAATCTCACGATAAGTAGCATATTCAATCAGTTCAGGATCGTGAATATATTTTGGACTAGCGGCAAATATACCGTCTACATCAGTAAAGTTTTCATATAGGTCAACTTTTAGACCAGCTGCGACGATCGAACCGGTAATGTCTGAACCCCCACGAGAAAACGTACAGAGGTGTCCATCTTTAGTGTAGCCAAAGAAGCCAGGGATAATCAAAATTTCTTTTGAATTATGCCATTGATAGATCTTTTCATAGGATTCTTCTAATATCCGCGCATTTTGCGGTTCATTGGAAACCGTAATACCTAATTCCTTTGGATTAATGTAGCGAGCATTAACCCCTTCCTTTTGAAAACAAGCAGCAACTAATTGCGCATTTAAATTTTCTCCACTAGCTAAAAAGCTGTCTAATGCATAAGCGTTCGTTTCGTCGTATTCCTCTTGTAGTTGACGAAGTTCAGCACTGAATTTTTTTTCAATATCATCATCGACGTGGAACACTGCCGCAATTTCAGTGTAGCGAGCGACTATCTCACGAATCAATTCCTCAGTCTCATTTTTATATACAACAGCATTATAAAATTGAATCAATAAGTCGGTGACCTTTTTGTCTTTATTGGTTCGTTTTCCTGGAGCAGAAACCACCACGAAACGACGAGTTATGTCGTCAGTAACGATCGATAAGACTTTTTTTAGCTGTTCAGCTGAAGCTACAGAGCTTCCGCCAAATTTAATCACTTTCACTTTAATCACCTCTTATTTTAATGTGGCTTTAATATTATCTGAAAAGTGGCACAATTTCAAGGGGCTTTAACGCTTTCGCGAATAGAAATTTTTATAAAATTACATTTTTCTTAAATTTATAGCAATTGAAGCAGTCGGAAAAAAATGCTAGTATGAAGAGTGACTGTGCGGTAAACATTTAGGAACGAATTAGAAACTAGCTAGTGAAGAGAAAAGTCTTTTGTGTTATAATCTACGTTAGATGTTTTCGCCAAAAACAGGAAAATAAGAACCATTAAATAAATTGAATCTTGATAGTTGAAAGGAAAATCATACATGGGAAGTAATGTAATCATAGGGATCGTTATCGGTTTGGTCATTTTGGCCGCCGCTTTATACTTGATTGGTTATCTGATGAAGAAAAAAAATCAAGAGCGCTTAAAAGAACTTGATAAAAGGAAAGAAGCGTTATTCGATCTTCCTGTCGTCGAAGAAGTCGATGAAGTGAAGAAAATGCACCTTGTCGGACAAAGTCAGAATACTTTCCGTGAATGGAATCAAAAATGGACAGATGTTTCAACAAAGTCTTTTGCTGAACTAGAAAGTCAAATTTTTGAGGTTGAGAGTCAAAATGAAACCTTCCGTTTCATGAAGGGCAAATCAGCGATTGAAAGTGCTGAACGTACAATGACTGAGATGGAAGAAGAAGTTGAAGGCATTCGTGCTGGCTTAAAGGAATTGCGTGAGACAGAAGAACGGAACTCATTAGCTGTCCAACAAGCTTTAGATGTATTTGAAGAACTGAAGAAGGATATGAAAGAAAAGAAAGACAATTTTGGACCTGCTTTACCAGAAATTCAAAAACAGGTGAAAAATGTTGAAATCGAGTTTACACAATTTGTAACCTTGAATACTTCTGGAGATCCGATTGAAGCGCGCGAAGTTTTGGATGATGCTGAAAAGCACACCTATGAAGTTCAAGCGACGATGCAAAAAGTTCCAGTAATCTATGAAGATTTAGAAAAGACATTTCCAAGTCAAATTGATGAGTTAGAGAAAACATACAAAAAAATGATGGCAGACAATTTTGTATTGCCGGCAGACGATTTTGAAGAACGTTTAGATAAAGTGAAGAAACATGTGGAACGTTCATTAGAAGATCTAGAGAAGATCGAATTGAGCACGGTTGAGACGTCTAATAAAGAAACGGCTGAATTAATTGATGATCTTTATGCCGTATTAGAAAAAGAATTCGATGCGAAAAAATATGTTTTGACTAACCGTAAGACGATCGGTGAATATATCACTCACGCTTCTCACAACAATCATCAACTGATGGTGGAATTGGATCATACGTCTCAAAGTTATGCTTTGAATAATAATGAATTGGGACGTGCACGCGGCTTCCAAACAGAGATCGAGGAATTAGAACGTCGGAATCGCAATATGGAACCTCAAATCGATAAGCATGAACTACCATATTCAGAAGTTCAGGTTTTTTATAAAGATGCTTTTAAAGTCTTAGATGATATCGAAACAAAACAAGTTGAGATAGATGACGATCTACACGATTTACGTAAAGGTGAAAAAGAAGCTTCTGGGAAAATTGAAAAATATGAATTCCGTCTACGCAATTTAAAACGTTATGTGGAACAACAGCGTCTACCTGGGTTACCAGGAGATTACTTGGAATTCTTCTTCGTAGCAACTGATCGAGTGGAAGAGTTAAGTAAATCATTGAACAAGATTCGCATCAATATGCAGGACATTAATAAATTAGTTAGTCTTTGTGATGAAGACATGGAGATGCTAGACCAAAAGACTTATGATTTAGTTGATGCGGCGGCCTTAACAGAGCAAATGATGCAATATGCAAATCGTTACCGTCACACGCATCCTGAAATCAAGAGTGCCATTGAAAATAGTTTAGAACTGTTCAATAAAGAATACCGGTATCAAGATGCATTGGATGAGATTGGGACATCATTAGAACGCGTTGAACCAGGTGCATTCAAACGAATCGAAGATTTCTATTTCAACAATCGAGATTTAGTATAAGCTGAGCGATATGCTCAGCTTTTTTTGTTGGTCTTTGTTTTTGGGCAAGTTTATGACTTTAAGATCAAACTGTTTAATTAAGCATAGGTATGAAAATAAGTTGTTCTTCACTAGGAAGTGAATGGTGAGAGTTTATGAAACTCTTCTTATTTGTAACGAATACTTGAAGACTTGCAACATTATCGCTATAATAGGAAAGAATTTTTGAAGGAAGGTCATAGAATGATTTATTTTGATAATAGTGCGACAACCGCAATTTATCCGTCAGCACTTGATACATATGTAAAAACGAGTCAGCGCATCATGGGGAACCCTTCCAGTTTGCATGGATTGGGTACTCAAGCGAACCGATTGCTGCAACAAGCGCGCAAACAGATCGCTGAATTTCTGAACGTTCAAAGCAATGAAATTTATTTCACTAGCGGAGGCACAGAAGGTGATAATTGGGTAATAAAGGGCACAGCAATTGCTAAGCGAGAATATGGAAACCATATCATTATTTCTAGTGTAGAACACCCGGCCGTTAGTCGTACAGCAGGTCAATTAAGAGAACTGGGATATGAAGTAAGTATTGCTCCTGTTGATAAAAATGGTTTTTTACAATTAGATAAATTTACTGAGTTGATTCGACCTGAAACAATTTTGGTTTCTGTTATGGGAGTCAATAATGAAGTGGGCGCAATCCAACCAATTGAGGCTATCAGCAGCGCTTTGGAAAAATACCCAACAATCCATTTTCATGTGGATGCTGTACAAGCGGTCGGAAAAGTTGATCAAACAAAGTGGTTAACACCGCGAGTTGATTTTGCGACTTTTTCTGCTCATAAATTTCATGGACCACGAGGTGTCGGATTTATTTATTGGAAAGCCGGGAGAAAACTAGCACCATTATTAAATGGCGGTGGACAAGAAAGCGGACAACGTGCAACAACGGAAAATCTTCCTGCTATCGTAGCCATGAGTCGTGCTTTACGAATGCATCTTGAGGAAAGAACGGAGCGCCCAAACCATACAGCTGTTATTCGTCAATATTTGAAAGAGGCTCTAGCTAGTTATGATAAGGTGACGATTTTTTCAGGAGACCATAATTTTGCGCCCCACATTTTAACTTTTGGAATCAAAGGAGTTCGCGGAGAAGTTTTGGTTCATGCATTGGAAGAAAAACAGATATTTGTTTCAACTACGAGTGCTTGTTCTAGTCGTAAAAAGGTTGACAGTTCAACATTACATGCAATGCGTATACCGCATGATATTGCAACAACGGCAGTACGTGTAAGTTTAGATGAGGCCAATACAGTGGCTGAAGCAGAACAATTTATGGTGGTGTTTAATCATCTGTATGAAAAATTTTCGAAGATTAACTAAAGAGAATGAAATAGCATATAAGGAGAATGATCGTGCAATATACTGAAATTATGGTGCGTTATGGGGAGTTATCAACAAAAGGTAAGAATCGTCGAAGCTTCATCATGCGACTAGCACAGAATGTACGTGGTGCATTGGTGAAATTTCCGAACCTGAAGATCCATGCAGATCGAGATCGGATGCATATCTTACTAAATGGTGAAGATAGCCGATTAGTGATACCTAGGTTAGAAAAAGTCTTCGGTATTCAAAACTTTTCGCCTAGTATTCGAGTTGAAAAAAATTTGGATGCTCTAAAACAAATGACACAACAGATTATGGAAGAGATCTATACGGGGAAAGAAACTTTTAAAATCACTGCAAAACGTAGTGATCATAACTTTGAATTAGATAGTCATGGCTTGCAACAATTCTTAGGTGATGCAGTGATAGATGTTTTTCCAGAAATCAAAGCGCAAATGAAACGACCAGATATCAATTTGCGGGTGGAGATTCGTCGTGATAGTGCGTATCTTTCTTACGAGACGATCAAAGGTGCGGGCGGATTGCCGGTAGGTACTAGCGGTCGCGGGATGCTGATGTTGTCTGGCGGGATTGATTCTCCTGTTGCTGGTTACTTAGCTATGAAACGCGGAGTTGAAATTGAAGCGGTACATTTTGCTAGCCCGCCGTATACCAGTGAGCAAGCATTGCAAAAAGCGAAGGATTTAACTGGAAAGTTAACCCCATATGTTGGAGGTATTCAGTTCACAGAAGTACCATTTACAGAAATTCAAGAAGAGATCAAAAAACACAGTCCACAAGGGTATTGGATGACACTGACACGTCGGATGATGTTGCGAATAACGGATGCAATCCGTGAGATGCGCTACGGTTTAGTGATTATCAATGGAGAATCACTGGGACAAGTAGCATCACAAACGTTACACAGCATGGTCGCTATTAATGAAGTAACGACTACACCAATTATTCGTCCAGTCGTGACAATGGATAAAACCGAAATTATCGAATTAGCGGAAAAAATCGATACTTTTGAATTAGCAATTCAGCCGTTTGAAGATTGCTGTACTATTTTTGCTCCTCCTCAACCAAAAACGCGTCCAAAATTGGATAAGGTTTTAGAATTGGAAGAACGTTTTGATATCGATGGCTTAATCGCTCGTTGTTTAGCAGGATTGAAGACGGAAGAAATTATTCCTGCCCAAGCAGAAAAAGACGAAGAATTTGCAGATTTTTTATAATAATTTTTGAGCAGGGAAGAACACTTTCTTGCTCTTTTTTTGGCAAAAGATTGTTATTGCTTTTGAGACATGTTAGAATTATTTATGTGAAGAAATTAACAAAGATCGTTTGACCTGTTCTGCTGTTTTAAATAGTGTATGAACGTGAGAGCGAAATGATTATTGTCAGATAAGCAATAAAAACGAACAAGGAGAACGACCATGGAACGGATAATTCAAAAACCACAACTATCAAAAGCAACAACCAAAAGGCTGTCTTTGTATTTGCGTTGTTTAAAAGGATTGGAAAGAAATGGCGTTACTCGCGTTAAATCGTCTGAATTGAGTAAAATGACCCAAGTCGGATCCGCAACGATTCGTCGTGACTTCTCTCATTTTGGAGAATTAGGTAGAAGCGGTTATGGCTATGATGTTACTGATTTGATCAAGGTTTTTAGCGATATGTTAGAGACAAAGGATGAGAAACGAATTGCATTGATTGGCTGTGGTAATTTAGGACAAGCTCTTCTAAATAATAATTTTCGTCGAAATGAAAATTTAAACATTGTTTGTGCTTTTGATAACGATCCTGAAAAAGTCGGAAGAGAAATTTGTGGCTATCAAGTACATTCGATTGATGAAATGAATGATGTTTTGTCGAAAGAAAAAATTACTGTTGCTATCTCAACGGTTCCAAGTCAAAATGCTCAAGGAGCGATCGATCAAGTGGTTGCTAATGGAATTACTGCGATTTTAAATTTTGCTCCAGATCCGTTGAAAGTACCGGATAATGTTCATGTGCATTATATTGATTTGACTTCAGAATTACAGACATTAATCTACTTTGATGGACAGTAGGACTTTACAAGTTTCTGACTTCATTGTAGAATGATTCAGACGATGATCAAGAGGAGTATATGAGAAGCGAAGTTTTAGAGAGAAGATGCATGGCTGAAACATCTTTACTTTGACTCATAGAAGGTAGCTTGGGAGTTTTGCGATCTAAACTAATTAGAGATGCACGGTGCATGACCGTTATGACATGAATGAGCGGCAGATAAATTTTCTGCAATTTAGGTGGTACCGCGTAATTTACGTCCTAGAACACAACTGTGTTCTGGGACTTTTTTTGTTAGATTTCAGTGTATGATGCAGAAAATCAGAAATTATTACTCGTGCTATTTAACAAAATAATTGTATGAAGATAGAAAAAATTTTTTGAGAAGTTCTCATCAATTCTGAACTAACTGACATAAAACAATAACTATTTAGGAGGAACTTATATGACTGAAAATTTACCAACAAAATTTAATCCGCAAGAAGTTGAAGCTGGTCGTTACCAAAAATGGTTAGACCAAGATTTATTCAAGCCGTCAGAAGATAAACAAGCAAAACCTTATTCTATTGTGATTCCGCCACCAAATGTAACTGGCAAATTACACTTAGGTCATGCATGGGATACGACATTGCAAGACATGATTATCCGACAAAAAAGAATGCAGGGCTTTGATACTTTATGGCTGCCAGGAATGGATCATGCGGGAATCGCCACTCAAGCAAAGGTTGAAGAAAAATTAAGAGAACAAGGGATTTCTCGTTATGATCTTGGGCGTGAAAAATTCGTCGATCAAGTTTGGGAATGGAAAGATGAATATGCTGGGCATATTCGTGAACAATGGGCGAAACTGGGTTTATCACTTGATTATGGGCGAGAACGTTTTACACTAGATGATGGTCTGTCTGACGCTGTTCGCAGGGTATTCGTATCTTTATATGAAAAAGACCTGATTTATCGCGGTGAATATATCATCAATTGGGATCCGCAAGCTAAAACAGCTCTATCAGATATTGAAGTAATCCATAAAGATTTAGAAGGGGCCTTCTATCACGTATCTTACCCGTTAGCTGATGGCAGCGGTGTATTGGAAATTGCGACGACTCGTCCGGAAACAATGTTGGGAGATACAGCGATTGCTGTGCATCCTGATGATGAACGCTATCAGGATTTGATTGGTAAAATGGCGATCTTGCCATTGGTTGATAAAGAGATTCCAATTATTGCCGACAGTTATGTTGATCGTGAATTTGGAACGGGTGCGGTGAAGATTACGCCGGCGCATGATCCCAATGACTTCGAAGTTGGTAATCGTCATGACTTACCACGTGTGAACGTAATGAATGCGGATGGCAGCATGAATGAACTTGCTGGTAAATACGCGGGGATGGATCGTTTCGAAGCACGTAAAGCAATCGTTGCCGACTTAAAAGAAATCGGCCGCTTGATCAACGTTGAAAAAATGGTTCACAGTGTTGGGCATTCGGAAAGAACAGGCGTTGTAGTTGAACCTCGTTTGTCCACACAGTGGTTTGTTAAGATGAAACCACTAGCTGATCAAGCAGTTAAAAACCAAAGTACTGATAACGCGGTAGAATTTTTCCCTTCTCGTTTTGATAATACCTTTATGACATGGATGGGAAATGTTCATGATTGGGTAATCTCTCGTCAATTGTGGTGGGGGCATCGTATTCCTGCTTGGTATCATAAAGAAACTGGTGAAATGTACGTTGGAATGGAAGCTCCAGCGGATAGTGAAAATTGGGAGCAAGATCCAGATGTACTGGATACATGGTTCAGTTCTGCATTATGGCCGTTTTCTACGATGGGCTGGCCGGATGAAGAAAGTGAAGACTACAAACGCTATTTTCCAACAAGCACCTTAGTAACAGGATACGACATCATTTTCTTCTGGGTTAGTCGGATGATTTTCCAAAGTTTGGAATTTACTGATGAACGTCCATTTAAAAATGTTTTGATCCACGGTTTGATTCGTGATGAGCAGGGCCGTAAGATGAGCAAATCACTGGGAAATGGAATTGATCCAATGGATGTCATCGAAAAATATGGTGCTGATGCGCTGCGCTGGTTCCTATCAACTGGTTCAGCACCTGGTCAAGATGTTCGTTTCAGCTATGAAAAAATGGATGCTGCATGGAACTTTATTAATAAAATTTGGAATGCTTCTCGTTTCGTAATCATGAACGTTGAAGATTTTACAGCTGATGATATTGATTTTTCAGGTGATAAAACCGTAGCAGATCGTTGGATATTAACCCGACTAAATGAAACGATTGAAAAAGTGACCAGTCTGTTTGATCAATTTGAATTTGGTGAAGCTGGTCGCCAATTATATAACTTCATGTGGGATGATTTTTGTGATTGGTACATTGAAATGAGTAAAGAGATTCTTTATGGAGAAGATGAAGGCGCGCAACAAACAACTAAGAGTATCTTAGTCCACGTATTAGATCAAACGTTGCGTTTGTTACACCCAATCATGCCGTTTGTGACGGAGGAAATTTGGGCGAAGATCCCTCATAGTGGTGAATCTTTAGTTGTTGCTGATTATCCAGTCATTCGTCCTGAAAATAATGATGAAACGGCTGCAAAAGGGATGGAAGTCTTGAAAGAGTTGATTCGTTCTGTTCGAAATATCCGAGCTGAAGTGAATACCCCGCTTTCAAAACCAATCACCTTACTAATTAAAACCAGTGATTCCAAAGTGGATGAATTCTTGATTGAAAATACCAGTTACATCGAACGCTTCTGTAATCCAGAAGAATTGGTGATTGCAAGTGATATCGTTGCCCCTGATTTGGCAATGTCAGCTGTACTGACTGGTGCGGAAATCTATCTTCCGTTAGCTGGTTTGATTAATATTGAAGAAGAAATCAAGCGGTTAGAAAAAGAATTAGCCAAATGGAGCGGTGAAGTAAAACGCGTTCAAGGAAAATTAGCCAACGAACGTTTCGTAGCGAATGCGCCTGAAAACGTAGTCGCTGAAGAGCGCGCGAAAGAAAAAGACTATTTAGAAAAACAAGCAGCAGTACAGGAACGTATTGAAAACCTGCGAACTATTTCTTAAAAAATGAAAAAATAGGTGCAGCCTGATTAAGGCCGCACCTATTTTTTTTCGAATTCTTTTTAAAATTTACTCGTTTTAGAAAGAATTCATCTGTGTATAGCAATCTTTCTTTGATAAACTTTGCTATACTAGAAACATGAAAAAAAAGATATAAATGAGGCGAGTTATTTTGACGATAGAAGAAGCGATTGCTTGGATTCACAGTCGGAAAAAATTTGGGTCGCGCCCAGGTTTAGATCGTATCCAAGCGTTATTGAATAAAGTAAATAACCCTGAGAAAAAAGTGCCGGTGATTCACATTGCTGGGACGAATGGGAAAGGGTCAACGGTTGCTTATCTACGCAGTATTTTGATGGAAGCCGGAGTAACAGTAGGCAGCTTTACTTCACCTTATATTGAAGAGTTCAATGAGCGGATTGCGATTGATTCAAAATCAATCCCTGATACTGCATTGATTCATTATGTGAAGAAGTATCAGCCAATAGTTGCAATGCTAGATCAAGAACCGACGATCAGCGGTATTACTGAATTTGAAATTTTAACAGCTATTATGCTAGATTATTTCGCTGCAGAAAAAGTTGATGTTGCTGTTGTTGAAGTTGGTTTAGGCGGATTACTTGATTCGACAAATGTTGTGGAACCAATTTTAACCGCAATCACTACTATTGGCTATGATCATATGGAAGTCTTGGGTGATACTCTAAATGAAATTGCTCAGCAAAAAGCAGGGATCATCAAAAAAAATACACCAGTGGTTACAGGAAGAATCTCTAAAGGCCCATTGATCGAAATTGTGGAAAAAGCAGTGATTGAAACAGCAAAAATCTATCGTTACGGAGAAGAGTATCAGGTGGATTATTTGCGCCCCGATGCAACATGGGGCGAGTTATTTAATTTCACTGATTATGCAGGGAAGTTTTCTTCACTTAAAGCCCCATTGCTTGGACGTCATCAAGTAGAGAATGCCGGGGTTGCAATAGAACTGTTCCATCTTTACTGTGAACAACAGGGCTTGCCTTTTGAAGAAAAGACGATCCAAAAAGGCTTGGCGAAAGCTCAATGGCCTGCTCGGATGGAAAAAATCAGTGAGGAACCATTGATTATAATGGACGGTGCGCATAATGGTCATGCCATCAAACGTTTAGTAGAAAATGTGAAACGTGAATTCCATGATTACAATATAAAAATCCTTTTTTCGGCATTAGAAACAAAGGATATAGATCAAATGCTGACGCTGCTCTTAGATATTCCTAATGCGCGTATTTATCTTACGACCTTCGAGTATCCCCAAGCATTGGATCTCAGCCGTTTTGATAAATTAGATAGTCGTTTCGAAGTCGTTTCATTATGGCAATTTGGATTAGGCGAATTGTTAGAAGATATGGGGACGGATGATTTACTGCTAATTACAGGATCACTGTACTTCGTTTCAGAAGTACGTCAATTATTATTAAACTTAGGAGGAACGAATGAAAAAAGTTAAGGGAATTATTTTCGACATGGATGGATTGTTGTTTGATACGGAGTCAATTTATTGTGAGGCGAATTTAATAGCAGCTGATAAGTATGATCTTCCTTTTACCGAAGAAACATATGCACGTTTTATCGGCATCTCGGATGAAGAAGTATGGGGTGAACTGCATAAAATGTATGCGGATCATGGTAAAGAGATTGTACAAAAATTCATCGACGAAAGCTGGGGGATGGCACATAATCGTTTCAAAACTGGTGAAGTAGATTTGAAACCTGGTGTGCATGAGCTGTTGGCTTATTTGGAAGAAAAAGAAATTCCGCGTGTCCTGGCATCTAGTAATGTACGGCCTGTTATTGAGATTCTATTAGAGCATGCGGGAATTCGGGATAAGTTTTCTGATATTATTTCGGCAGAAGACGTGAAATTTGCTAAACCTGATCCAGAGATTTTTGTGATCGCTGCTGATCGACTTGGTATCAGTGGAGCAGATGCTCTTGTATTAGAGGATTCAAAGAATGGAATATTAGCTGCAGAAGGTGCGGGAGTTCCAGTGGTGATGGTACCAGATATTTTAGCGCCAACTGATGAGCTGAAGGAAAAAACAGAAGCTGTATTCCCAACTTTACATGACGTAATTGACTTTTTAGAGGAATAATAAACACTCCTTTGCGTACTTTAATGAAAAGTAGGTAAAGGAGTTTTTATGGAAAAGAGTTTATTATTACAAGAACTGCCAGAAAGTTCATGGCCGCGAGAGCGTTTGTTAAGAGAAGGAGAAAAACATTTATCTGATCAAGAGCTGCTGGCTATTATCCTGCGAAATGGTTCACGTCAGCAAAATGTTATGGATTTGGCGGGAAGTATTTTACGGGAGTATCCAGCACTCTATGATTTGAAACATACTACACTGCAGGAGCTTCAACAATTTAAAGGCATTGGTGAAACACGCGCGATCGAGCTGAAAGCGATGATGGAATTTGGCTATAGAATCAATCGTGCCCTACAGCCAAAAATGGGCAGAATCCAATCAAGCCTTTCTTTGGGCCAACTCCTAATTACTGAATTAAAAGATTGTCAGCAGGAACATTTAGTCGCTTTTTTCTTGAATACTAAAAATGAAATTATTCTGCAGAAAACGATTTTTATAGGTTCTTTGAATCAAAGCATTGCTCATCCACGGGAGATTTTTCGCGAAGCAGTACGAATTAGTGCAGCGCGAGTTGCATTAGGGCATAATCATCCTTCGGGAAATCCCATGCCATCTCAAAATGATTTGGATTTTACTGAACGTGTTAGAGAGTGTGGAGCGATGATGGGAATTGAATTATTAGACCATATAATTGTTGGTGAAACCAAATATTTCAGTTTACGTGAAGAAAATTACTTAAAGTAGCGATTGAAAACCCTTGCGCCTAAGATAAAACCAGTGTTAAACTATTATTGTAATTTTGTTTGAGTTGCGAGTTGGTATACAGATGTTTCCCTTTTCGTCGGCCAGCAATGTTACAATCAATAAGTGCTTAGGCACGAGGAGGATTTTATTCATGGAAAACGGAACAGTAAAATGGTTTAACGCAGAAAAAGGTTTTGGCTTCATCACTCGTGAAGATGGCAGCGATGTATTCGTACATTTCTCAGCTATCCAAGGCGACGGTTTTAAAACATTAGAAGAAGGACAAGCAGTTACTTTCGATGTTGAAGAAAGCGATCGCGGACCTCAAGCAGCTAACGTTAATAAGCAATAAAACGACAAAGCCTTAGAGAAAAATCTCTAAGGCTTTTTTTGTACATTTGTATAACTGCTTTAATAAGGGGCATCACTATGTCTGCTAAAATCAATTAGATTTTAGCAGACATAGTTGCTCTAATTTTCTAAAGAAAATTGGAAGAACTGATCCTCTTCTAAATTATCGATATGATTATCATTATTGACTGCTAATGCGGCTTTACCGATGCAGTATTGCCAGAAAAAATCAAAAAAGAAGGATGTATTCTCTTCAGGTCGAATCGTGGCGAAGAACTCTTTAGTTACTTGCTTGATTAATTGAATCGTATCAGAATCTTGCAAGAAAAAACGATGAAATTCATCTGGATAGTCGGTTGCATAGTTCATGATAGCTGTCGATAGAGCTTGCAATGTTTTTGGTTCTTGGTCTTCTAAAAAGTCTCGGTATTTTACTATGATGCGCTTGGTCAAAACCGATTTCAACTCGGCTAAGTTGGCAAATTCACGATAGATTGGCTGCGTTGAGCAGGCGATGTGTTTTGCGATATTACGAGCATGAAATTTTTTGAACCCTTCATTGATGATCAATTGATAGGCGCCATCAACGATGTGGCTGCGTTGCACGCGTTGTGTTCTTACCATAGTTTATCTTCCTTTATTTTAAATTCAAGAAATTTTAAAATAACTAGTGACAGTTATTGGCTCTTGATAACTATCTTTCATTGTGCAAATAATCCAGTTATTTGTCAATCGGTTTTTTGGTAATTTCAGGAAAATAGTATCTTTTTTTGCAAAAAAATGCTGATTTTTCTGAATGAAATAGAAAAATTTAAGTATCGCAGAAAAATAAAAAAACATCTATCTGGAAATCAGATAGATGTTTTTGCTAGATGTCGGGTGTCATAATCATTGGTAGAATCATTGGATGGCGTTCCGTTTGATCAAATAGGAAAGGCTGCAACGCTGCTACCATAGCATTTTTTAGTTTGGCTTCAGTACAACCGGCTTCATTCAATGCTTCACGTAATGCATGGAATAAGATCCGCTGACCTTCATTGATCATCTCGCCAGATTCTCTCATGTAAACAAATCCACGCGAAAGGATGTCTGGACCAGCTAAAATTTCTTTTTTATCAATATCCACTGTAGCAACAGCGAGTACTAATCCTTCTTCGGAAAGAATTCGACGGTCTCGTAAAACGACATTACCGATGTCTCCGATCCCGCTTCCGTCAACATAAACATCACTAGCATTGAAGTGACCAGCGCGACGAGCACTATCAGCGGTTAATGCAAGCATGTCACCATTTTCCATAATGAAACAATTTTCTTCTGGAACACCTGTATCTTGAGCCAGACCAGTATGTATTTTTAACATACGGAACTCACCATGGATTGGAACAAAATATTTTGGATTCATTAAGCGCAACATCAGTTTTTGTTCTTGCTGGCTGCCGTGACCAGAAGTATGAATGTTGTTAACTTTTCCATGAATAACTTCGGCACCTGCCTCGGAAAGCAAGTTGATTAAATGATTGACGCTAGTCGTATTTCCAGGAATCGGTGAACTTGAGAAAATCACAGTATCATCTGGTTGAATTTGTATCTGGCGATGTGTGCCATTCGCAATTCTGGAAAGAGCCGCCATGGGCTCTCCTTGAGACCCCGTACATAAAATCATCAATTCGTTTGCTGGCAAGTTATTGATTTCGTGAGCATCAACGAATGTACCATCTGGGACAGTAATATACCCTAACTTTTGTCCATTAACGATCGCGTTTTCCATACTTCGGCCAAATACTGCGATTTTTCGTCCAGTTGCGACAGCTGCAGAAGCAGCCTGCTGAAGTCGAGAAATATTAGAGGCAAAGGTTGCGAAAATAATCCGTCCTTCGACTTTTTCCACGATCCGCAAGATCGATTGCCCGATCGTTTGCTCTGATTTTGTAAAAGTCGGTACTTCTGCATTGGTACTATCAGAAAGTAAGCACAATACGCCTTCCTCACCAAGCTTAGCCATACGGTGCAAGTTAGCTGGTTGACCAACTGGAGTAAAGTCAAACTTGAAATCTCCAGTTTCCACGATGTTGCCAGAAGGTGTTTTAACGACAACTCCCAATGGATCTGGAATACTGTGAGTTGTCCGGAAAAAGCTGACCGATGTTTTACGGAAACGAATTACAGAGTCTTCATCGATCTCGTGTAATTCTGCGTCACGTAATAATCCGTGCTCATCCAATTTGTTTTTAATCAATGCCAAAGCTAATGCCCCAGCATAAATCGGAATATTGGCTTGTTTCAATAGATAAGGGACACCACCGATATGATCTTCGTGACCATGTGTGATGACGAGTGCTTTTACCTTATTGATATTTTGGACAACGTAGCTAAAATCGGGAATGACATAATCAATTCCTAATAGATCATCTTCTGGAAATTTTATTCCAGCATCAATGATGATGATCTCATCTTGGAATTGAACCCCATACATATTTTTTCCGATTTCGCCCAATCCACCAATGGCAAAGACACCAGTTTCATTGTTTTTTAGCGAAAGTTTCATGTTAGAACTCCATTAACTTGAAGTCGGCATTTTCTTTTTCGTATTCCAAATGATTGCCTTCTAAAAGTTGGATGTATTCCACGTTATATGGGGTGTTCTCGCGTAATAAGTTGTGAACCATTTCTTCGTTTTCGGCTTCCACATACAATGACTGTGTTTGCTCACGTTTTGGGTTGCGCTCTTTGGTTTCTTGATAATAAACTTTATAAATCATGAATCTATCTCCTTTATTTGCATAATAGCAATTTTTTCCACGACAAAATGAGGGGCGTCCGCCACCTATTTTTTTATGCTCAACGATTAGCTTGTGCTAATGCGCTGAGAAGAAGCCTCGTCTTTGCTTCCTGCTTGAAAAAACAATTTCACCGTTCATTGGGTTGTTCTTACAACAATTACTTGTAGTTTATCACAGAATAAATAAGAAGTATAGAAACTAGGAAGTGAAATGAGGAAACCTTAGAAAATTTCAGAAAGTCTGAAAAACAAAAATAGAAAACTAGATTACTAGGCAGACAGAAACGTTTTATTTATGCTATATTGGAGTCATTACGGTATAGAGAGAGGCGAGAAAAAATGAAGTTGATGTTGCGGTATACCTTGCGCTACAAAAAGCTATTATTGTTTGATTTCATCAGTGTTTTCGGATTTATCTTGATTGAGTTGGGGTTGCCGACGATTTTAGCCATGATGATCGATAAGGGGATTGGAAATAACGATTTTAATTATGTACAGAAGATGGGGATTATAATGATTGCGATTACGGTAGTCGGTATAATTATGAGCATCTCCTTACGTTATTTCAGTTCTCAGATTACCTCTAGAATGGTTGCAGCTATTCGTGATGATCTTTTTGAGAAAGTTCAGACTTTTTCTCATTCAGAGTACGAACAAATTGGTGTGCCATCTTTGATTACTAGAGCGACGAATGATGCTTATCAAATTATGTTATTCATGCAAAATATTTTAACCACTGGTTTTATGACTCCGATGATGTTTGGAATGAGCCTATATTTGATTATGCGGACAAGTCCGGGTCTGGGTATATATGTTTTGCTGTCGTTGCCGATTTTATTATTGGCGGTTATCTTAATTGCAAAGTATTCAGAGCCACTATCAACGAAGCAACAAAATAATTTGGATGATATTAATGGTATCTTAAGAGAAAATCTTTCGGGCTTACGAGTGATTCGTGCTTTTGTAAACGAAAAATTTGAGGAGATGCGTTTTCGCCTAGTCAATGACGCGTATACAAATAGCTCTAAAAGCTTATTTCATTTGATGGCAGTTGCTCAGCCCGGATTTTTCTTCTTATTTAATATTGTGATGGTCCTAATTATTTGGAATGGAACAGTCCAGATTAGTCACGGAGCATTGGCGGTTGGGACCTTGATTGCTTTTATCGAGTACATTTTTCATGCACTGTTTTCATTCATGCTTTTTGCGACAGTATTCATGATGTATCCTCGAGCGAATGTTTCAGCACAGCGAATTCAAGAAATTTTTGACATGGATCCGCTGATCAAAGACAACCCTGAAAAAATTGCGGAGCCAACAGAAAAAAGTTCATTAGAGTTTCGAGATGTGACTTTTGCTTACCCAGGGCATGCAGAAAGTCCTGTGATCAGAAATGTTAGTTTCACAGCAAAACCAGGAGAGACTGTTGCATTTATTGGCAGTACAGGTTCAGGAAAGTCGACCCTGATTCAATTAATCCCGCGCTTCTATGATGTGACAGAAGGACAAGTCTTGGTCGATGGACAAGATGTACGAGATTATCGCTTAAAGGATTTGCGCAAAAAAATCGGTTATATTCCACAAAAAGCACAATTATTCACAGGGACGATTGAAGATAATTTACGTTATGGGAAAAAGGATGCGACTCAAGAAGAAATGGAACAGGCTGCTGAAATTGCTCAAGCTGCGGAATTTATTTCACAAAAACCTGATGAGTATCAAGAAGAATTATCGGAAGGCGGCAGTAATTTTTCAGGCGGGCAAAAACAACGTTTAGCAATTGCGCGGGCAGTGATTCGTCGTCCAGAAATATATATCTTTGATGACAGCTTCTCAGCGTTGGATTATCAGACTGATGCAAAACTGCGGGCTCGTTTAAAAAAAGAAACGACTGAATCAGCTGTTTTGATTGTTGCTCAACGAGTTGGAACGATCATGCATGCAGACAAGATCATTGTATTGAATGAAGGGGATGTCGTGGGGATTGGTACACATCGGGAGTTGTTAGAAACTTGCCCGATTTATTATGACATAGCCGCATCACAGTTAACGAAGGAGGAATTGGCATGAGAAAATACACTTCTTCTTTAAAACGATTGATGCATTACATCAATCCTTATAGAAAAACATTTATTCTTGTTTTAGTATTAGCTATCGGGACATTGATTTTAGGAACATGGATGCCTTATTTAACTGGGTTGCCTACAACGGAGGTCAGCAAAAATATCGCACAAGGCGATTCGATCAATTTTGATTATGTTTTCAAATGGCTAGTCGTGATTGTGATCGTTGGTATAGCCTATTGTGGTACACAGTTAGGAACGGGCTGGATGATGGCAAATGTTGTCCAATCCGCGATGCGGGATCTGCGGGAAGATATCGAAGCAAAGATTAATCGTTTGCCAGTATCTTATTTTGACCGAAACCAGCAAGGAAATATTTTATCACGAGTAACTAACGATGTTGATGCCGTTAGCAATGCGATGCAGCAGGCGATTATAAAATCAATAAATGCCGTTTTAGGAATTTTACTAGCAGTTGCAATGATGTTTTACATCAATCCTATGATGGCGGTCATATCAATGATTATGATTCCCTTGTCAATCGTCATATCCAGAAAAATTGTTCAGGTCTCACAGAAGGACTTTCAAGGAATGCAAAATTCACTTGGAGATCTGAACGGCTTCGTACAAGAAAATATGACTGGATTCAGTGTTTTGAAATTGTACGGGCGTGAACAAGAAACCTTAGCGGGGTTTAGCGAAGTCAATCATAAATTACGTCGATTTGGTTTTCGGGCTGCTTTTGTTTCAAGTTTGATGCAGCCACTTGTTCAATTGACAGCTTATGCGACTTATATTGCGATGGCGATATTAGGAAGTTGGAACGTAATCCACGGTGTGATCTTAGTCGGACAATTGCAAGCCTTCATTCAATATATTTGGCAGGTCAGCCAGCCGATGGGAGAGATCACTCAATTATCTTCTATGATTCAAAGTGCTTCTGCTTCTGCAAAACGTGTTTTTGAAATTTTAGATGAACCTGAAGAAGAACTAAACGAGCAGGATTTATCGCTATCAGAACCCGTGCAAGGAAATGTGATTTTTGATCATGTGAAATTCAGCTATGATCCGAAGAAACCGCTGATTGAAGACTTGAGCTTTGAAGTTAAGGCGGGAGAAACAGTGGCAATCGTTGGTCCGACAGGTGCTGGTAAAACGACATTGATCAATTTATTAATGCGTTTTTATGATATCGACAGCGGTAAAATTTTGATCGATGGTGTGAACACACAAGAAATGAACCGTTCTGATGTTCGTTCATTATTCGGTATGGTTTTACAGGATGCATGGCTGTACGAAGGGACAATCGGGGATAATATCCGATTCGGTCGTTTAGAAGCAACTGATTACGAAGTTGTTGATGCCGCAAAAACAGCTAATGTGGACCATTTCATTCGAACAATGCCAGGTGGTTATGAGATGGAAATCAACTCTGAGGGAAATAATGTTTCTCTCGGACAGAAACAGCTGTTGACGATTGCTCGGGCGATTATTTCTGATCCTAAAATCTTGATTTTAGACGAGGCAACTAGTTCAGTAGATACTCGTTTAGAAGGATTGATCCAAAAAGCAATGGATCGTGTGATGGAAGGGCGAACGAGCTTTGTAATTGCTCACAGACTATCAACTATTCGAGATGCAGATCATATTTTAGTGATGCGCGATGGTCAAATTATTGAACATGGTACACATAATGAATTGCTAATACAAGGCGGCTTCTATGAGCAGCTTTACAATAGTCAGTTCATGGAAGAAGCAGAATAATTTTTTAGAGGAGCGCTGATAAGTGCTCCTTTTTTTCTATACCTATATTTTATATCGACAGAGTGAAAAGGCTATCTATGATAACAAATATACAATCAAGATAAGTAATTTCAGTGTGTTTTGCAGAATGAACCTAATGAAGACAGACCAGGCAATTAAGGAAGAAACGGAAGATAAATGCTATACTTACTTGGAAAGAAATTGAGCAAATTATAAAAAAGACTACTGGTTTTGGAGGGAAGAAAATGTCAAATTTTATTGCCGATAGCGCAGATGTTTATGGAGATGTGAGGTTAGGAACGGGGGCAACCGTTTGGTTTCAAAGTGTTTTGCGAGGAGATAGCAATACAATCTCCATTGGGAAAATGAGCAATGTGCAAGATGGGACAATCGTACACGTTGATCATGACGCACCAACGGTTATTGAGGATTATGTGACCATTGGACATGCTTGCATCATCCACGGTTGTACTGTACATTCCGGGGCCTTGATTGGAATGGGAGCGACGATTTTGAATCATGCAGTTATCGGGGAAAATAGTTTAATCGGGGCTGGATCGCTAGTGACAGAAGGAACCATCATTCCGGCAAACTCGTTAGCTTTTGGATCACCAGCGCGGGTGATCCGTCAATTGACTCAAAAAGAAATTGAAAAAAATCGAGGGAATGCGGAACATTATTATGAATTAGGACAAGCCTATTTAAAGAATGAGATCTCTTCGCTCCATCTAAAGGGAGCTGCACATGAGGGAAACTAGCTTTTTATTATTGCAGGCACAGCTAAGAGCATTATTTCCTGATGAAGGATTAAATCAATTGGCTATTTACGAAGATATAACAGAACATTTTTTGATCTTTTCTAATCGCGGACTTCACGTTTTGGAAGAGGATGAATTAACAAAAACACCACGAAATGTCTATTACACAACGGATAGTTTAAGACCTTTTTCAATTAGACAACAGGCTGGAGTCTTTGAATTAGTTATAGAAACTGTTGGGGGTCGGCTATTTGTATTAGCATTTCCGGATCAGAGTGATGCGCACCAAGCGATGCAGACTCTCATTGAACTCTTAGCATAATAAGACGCTTTAGTGTAATTTTTTTATAGATCCCATTATAATCTTACTTAAAGGAAGTGATGAAAAATGGACGGGAACAAATTTGATCAGGAGCCACTAAACGAGAAAGAATTATTGGACCGAGGGTATCGCCAATATCATGGAGAGGGCATCGACATTTATTACAATAAAGATATTTGTGCACATATTGGGAATTGTGTCCGAGGAAATCCAGAAATTTTTGAGGTAGGACGCAGACCGTGGATCATTCCGGATAACGGTAGTGTTGAAAGTGCTAGCTATGTTGTAGATACATGTCCAAGTGGCGCTTTGAAATACGTCGTCAAAAAGTAGTTAACTGCTTAATGAATAATTCAGATTAAGGGGAATCATTATGGAAATTAAAGAAGAAAAAGAACGTTTTGTCTTATTGAACGATGAAAACGAAGAAGCCGGAGAAATGACTTGGTCAAATGCTGGTTCAGAAATCATGATTATTGATCATACGTTTGTTGACCCAACCTATAGAGGTCAAGGATTAGCGGAAAAACTAGTTGCTGCTGGGGTAGAAAAAGCCCGAAATGAAGGCAAAAAGATCATTCCTTTATGTCCGTTTGCTAAAAAAGAGTTCGAAGAAAAATCAGAATATGCAGATGTTTTAAGAAAATAAGTTTATGACTTCTCTAGTCAAACGACTTCAATTGTGCTAAAGTAAAAATGAGGTAGTTTGGAAATAAGGAGGATCATCTTTTGTATAATTTTATTTTGGGCGTTATCTTAGTTTTGTCGGTAATCATCGTCATCACGATTATGATGCAACCTAGCAAACAAAATAGTGCTGCAAGTGCTTTTACTGGTGGTGCAGATCAATTGTTCGGAAAGCAAAAGGCACGCGGCTTTGAAGCTGTGATGCAAAGATCAACCGCTGTTCTAGGTGCGGTTTGGATGATTTTGCTCTTCGTATTAATGTTTTTATCAAGCAAATAAAACCGACCTCTCAATTGAGAGGTCTTTTTTATTTTGTATTTGCACTAAATCAAGTACACTTTAAGGTAGAACAAGGATGGTAATTCTATTGACCCTATTATAATCAAATTAATAATTAGTCTGCATATGAAGCTAATAAAAAGTTATAATCCTTAAAGAGGATTTTTAATGCACAATGAGTCCAATAGAATGATATACGAGGAGTGAAGAAAATGGTCCAAACACCTGATTCGTTGTTTTTACCTCATGGGAAACGAGCAGTTCTACTTCTACATGCCTATTCTGGCAGCCCAAATGATGTACGAATGTTGGCGCGTTTTTTAGAGAAATTGAATTATACAGTTTATGTTCCTCTGTATACAGGGCATGGAACATCAGATCCTTTGGATATTTTACAGGAGACTTCTGAACGTTGGTGGCAAGATAGTCAACAAGGTGTAGAATTTTTAAGATCCAAAGGGTACCAAGAGATTGCTGTTTTCGGTCTTTCAATGGGCGGAATTTTTGCAACACGTTTATTAAGTGCTATGCCAGCAAATTCTTTTATTGCCGGTGGTTTTTTCTGTTCTCCTGTTGCACCTGTCAAAACCAATGTGACTAAAAACTTCCTATTATATGCGCAACAAGTACTAGAACGAAATGGTGTAAAAACGACGAAGGAAAAAATTGAGAATTACCGACCGTTAGTTGAGCGTCAATTAGGAACGATCGAAGAGCAGGCACGCATTGCGAATGACCACTTGGCGAAAATCACTTGCCCGTTTTTTATGGCTCAGGCAGGTCAAGATGAAATGATCGAAGCTGAAGGAGTCTTTCGAACGGCAGAACGGTTGAAGCAGACTACCTTTACCTTGAAATGGTATCCTAAAAGTGGACATGTGATTACTGTGGGACCTGAAAGAAGACAATTAGAACAAGACGTGGCAGATTTTTTAGCTGGTCTTGGCTGGAGAGAAGATAATGGAGAGAAAAACAATTAAAACAGAAATACTGGCTGGGTTGAAAGCAGCCAACAAAAAAAGTCTTTCAATGGAAGAATTGGCAGAATTATTAGACATGCGTAAAAGTGAAGATTTTAAAGTATTAGTTAAAGCTGTAGCGCAATTAGAAAGAGAAAAAGCATTAGAATTTAACAAAAAAGGCCGAATCAAATTGCCTTTTCAACCGATTGAAGTTGAAGGTGTCTTCCGTCGAAACGAACGCGGATTTGGTTTTGTGACGATTGATGCTGAAGAGCCTGACGTCTTTATTCCCAAAGATGCGACAAATTTCGCGATGGATGGCGACATTGTCATGATTGATATCCAAAAAAATGCAGATCTTTTTTCTGACCGCGGTGCTGAAGGTCAAGTTGTTTCTATTAAGGAACGAAAAATTCAGCAAATCGTTGGTGAGTTTACTGCCTTTGATGTGGATGAGATTGCAGAGTCTGATTTGTTTGGTTATGTGACTCCGAAGGATAAGAAAAGTGCGCAATTTAAAGTTTTTATTGCGGCAGAGGGAATTCAACCTGTTGATGGGAGTATTGTCATCGCTGAGATCACTCATTATCCAGAAAAAGGGTATGCTACTAGTTTGGAAGGGATGATTACTAAAGTTATAGGCCATAAGAACGATCCGGGTATGGATATTTTATCGATTGTGATCGCGCAAGGGATTCCTACACAATTTCCGGATGAAGTGCAGACTGCATCTGAACAAGTGCCTGATAAAATTGTGGAATCTGATTTGGTTGACCGTCGTGATTTGCGTAATCAACAAATCGTTACAATCGATGGTGCTGATGCTAAGGATTTGGATGATGCGGTGACTGTGCGCAAACTAGAAAATGGAAATTATTTCTTAGGTGTCCACATTGCGGATGTTTCCTACTATGTAACTGAAGATAGCATATTAGATAAAGAAGCTTTTGAACGAGGAACGAGTGTCTATTTGACAGATCGTGTGATTCCTATGATTCCCCAGCGCTTGTCTAATGGGATATGTTCTTTGAATCCGCAAGTACCTCGTTTAACAATGAGTTGTGAAATGGAAATTGATCTTAGCGGGTCGATTCTACATCACGAAATTTTTCAAAGTGTTATTCAAACGAGTGAACGGATGACTTACTCAGCGGTTAATGCGATTTTGGAGGAAGACGATACACAAACAATCGAACGATACAATGATTTGGTGCCGATGTTCCACTTGATGAAAGAACTTCACCAAATCCTTGAAACTCGTCGCAGTCGTCGTGGTGCAATTAATTTTGAAGACCGTGAAGCAAAAATTATTGTTGATACTGAAGGACACCCTATTGATATTGAATTGCGTGAACGTGGTGTTGGAGAGCGGCTGATTGAATCTTTTATGTTAGCAGCAAATGAAACAGTTGCTGAACATTTTAATCGTCTAAAATTGCCATTCATCTATCGAATCCATGAACAGCCAAAGGAAGAAAAAATGCAACGATTCTTCGACTTTGCAGCAGCATTGGGTATTTTAGTGAAAGGGACTAAGAATACGATTACTCCGAAAGATTTACAGCAAGTGATACATGATGTAGAAGATAAGCCAGAAGCAGCGGTAATCAATACGATGCTATTACGCAGTATGCAGCAGGCACGCTATTCGGAAGATAATTATGGGCACTATGGATTGGCTGCGGAATATTATACACATTTCACTTCGCCAATTCGTCGTTATCCTGATTTGATCGTTCACCGCTTGATTAGGACATATAGTCAAGATCAAAGTGATGCCGCAAAAGAAAAATGGGCAGAAGCTTTACCTGATATCGCTGATCATAGTTCGAAAATGGAACGCCGATCTGTGGAAGCTGAGCGAGAAGTCGATAGTATGAAAAAGGCTGAATATATGCAAGAAAAACTCGGCGAAGAGTTTGATGGCATTATCAGTTCTGTGACGAAGTTCGGGATTTTTATCGAACTACCGAATACAGTAGAAGGAATGATTCACCTGAATGAATTGAAGCAAGACTATTTCCACTTTGTTGAAAACCAATTAGCGTTAGTAGGGGAACGTACACGACAAACATTTAAAATCGGTCAAAAAGTTCGAGTAAAAGTCACGAAGTCTGATCCGCAAACTCGGGAGATTGATTTCGAACTTCTAGAGGCAGAAGAAATACCTTCTTTAGATCTGCCAAAAAACAATCGTCGCGATCAAAGAAGAAAACCGACTGGAGAACGAAGGAATAATAATTCTGAAAAGCATTCAGGTAAAACTACTGATCGTACCAAAAAAGAAAAAGATAGAAAAAATAAAAAAGGAAAGAAACCTTTCTATAAATCAGTAGCTAAAAAGAAAAAATCAGGTAGAAAGAAGGGGTAGCATGCCGAAAGGTGAAGGTAAATTAGTGGCGCAAAATAAAAAAGCGCGGCACGATTATACGATCATAGATACGATTGAAGCTGGAATTGTATTGCAAGGTACAGAAATAAAATCGATTCGTAATAGTCGAATCAACCTGAAGGACGGGTTCGCCCGGATTCGAAATGGCGAAGCTTTTTTATACAATGTGCATATCAGTCCCTATGAACAAGGAAACATCTTTAATCATGATCCTGTACGCACACGTAAATTACTAATGCATAAAAAACAGATTGCACGTTTAGCTGGGGAAGTAAAAAATACCGGAATAACACTAGTACCATTAAAAGTATATTTGAAAGATGGGTACGCGAAGGTTTTGATAGGTGTTGCAAAAGGGAAACATCAATATGATAAACGGGAAAGTTTGAAGCGTAAAGATGTCGATCGACAAATTAGTCGGACACTGAAAAATTATTCTCGCTAACAAAATATTCTTTTTCGCATATTTGGTGAGAATTTCTTTACTTCACAATGGATTTTGATACGATTGGTTACAATCTATACTAGCCATTTTATGTGCTAAACCAGCTACTTAAGGCGTATAGACAGAGATTAAATAACGTTAGAGAAAATATCTCTGACTTATTCGAAAATTTTTAGGAAAATTCTTTGAAATTTTCTTTCTCTGGTGGTAACATACGATAGTATTTTGAGGAGCAGCACTAAGCAGGCAAGAGCTGGCTCGAGTCGCTGGGAAGAGAGGTGAACTTGATTGAATGAAAAATCTTGGTTTTTCCATATTGGCCCCATATGGTTTGATGGAACGGTAACAACAATGATTATCGTTACGTGTGTGATTGTTTTTTTCCTTGTTTATGCATTTACACGCAACCTATCATTGAAACCTAAAGGGAAGCAAAACGCAATTGAGTGGGTCATTGATTTCACTACGAATATTGTTGGTGACAATATGCCTCGTAAAGAAGTCAGAAATTTTAGTTTGTTCTCATTTACGTTGTTCTTATTTATTTTTGTAGCAAACCAAATTGGGCTAGTCACAAAAATTGTCACAGGTAATGAGGTGACTTATTGGAAAAGCCCAACAGCAAACCCTTTTGTAACGATGGGGCTGGCATTACTAGTATTAGTCTTAGCCAATTACTTAGGAACTGAGAAATTGGGGCTAGGCAGTTACATCAAAAATTCTTTCTTCACACCTGCGGGATTATTTCCGATTAAATTGATGGAAGAATTTACAAATGTTATCACGTTAGGCTTACGTCTTTACGGAAACATTTTTGCGGGGGAAGTATTGCTTTCACTTATTGCAAGTATGGTCACTAGTACCGGATGGTGGACTTTGCCATTCGCTATCCCGCTTGAAATGATTTGGATCGCATTCTCACTATTTATCGGTAGTATCCAAGCTTTTGTTTTTACTACTCTATCTATGGTTTATATCAGTCATAAAATCGAGGTAGAATAATTTAAAAAATTTAACACACTTTTAGGAGGAAAATTATTATGAACTTTATCGGTGCAGGAATCGCAATCATGGGAGCCGCAATTGGGGCTGGTTATGGTAACGGACAAGTAATCTCAAAAGCAATTGAATCAATGGCACGCCAACCAGAAATGTCAGGACAAATTCGTTCAACTATGTTTATCGGTGTTGGTTTGATCGAAGCTGTGCCAATTCTAGGTGTTGTATTAGGTATGTTGATGGTTTTCCAAGGTTAATAATTGATACTTTTTTATTGCGACTCATCCCAATGATGAGCAGGAGAACCGTATAACGGTTCTTTTAATGAGAAAGAACAGAAAGGAAGACCGAGTATGCTGAATCTAGTTATTGCTGAGGCTGTCAATACAACACTTGGCAATTTAATCGCCGTTACGGGAGCTTTTGTAATCCTAATGGCATTATTGAAAAAATTCGCGTGGGGCGCTGTCCAAGACATCCTGAAAAAACGTGAAGATAAGATCGCCAATGATCTAGATTCTGCCGAACAATCTCGGATCAAAGCGGCTGAGTTGGAGAAAGAACGAGAAACTCAGTTGGCAAGTTCCCGTAGTGATGCGGCAGATATCATTAAGAATGCGAAGGAAAGTGGCGAATTAAGCCGCCAAAACATCATCAAGGATACAAAAGAAGAAGTTACTCGTCTAAAAGATCGTGCGCAAGCGGAAATCAAAGATGAACGCGAAAATGCATTGACTTCTGTTAAAGATGATGTGGCAACACTTTCTCTACAAATCGCAGAAAAAATCTTGAGTAAAGAGCTTTCGCAAGATGCTCATCAAGATTTGATCAACAACTATATGGACAAGTTAGGTAACACAGAGCATGAAGCTTGATAAATATACTGTTGGTAAACGTTATGGAAAAGCTTTGTTTGAATTGGCGATCGAAAATGAAGCGGTCGATGACGTTTATCAAGAGTTGTTGACGATTCGGGAAATTTGCAAAGAAATTCCTGATCTGGGAAATATTTTGACTGATGTTCGTTTAGAAGGTGCTGAGAAGAAAGCGATTATGGATGCGTTCACTGGCGGATTTGACGGCATTGCAAAAAAATTTCTATTAGTTGTTTTTGAATATAACCGTAGCGATGATCTTCCTTTTATGATTGAAGAATTCGAACATCGTTATGATGCATTAAATAAAATCGCACACGGAACAGTCACCACGGCTGTACCGCTCTCTCAAGAAAAGAAACAAGAGCTTGAAGCAAAAGTCGCTGATGTTTTTGGCTACCAGAAGGCCACGCTAACCCCGATAGTTGATGAGTCAATTCTCGGCGGTGTCATTGTTGAAGCCGATCATCAAGTGATCGACGGCAGCCTCGCCAGCCAATTAAATGGTCTACGAGCAGCACTTAGTAAAAAGTAGAGAAGAAGAGGTGAAATGAATGGCCATCAAAGCAGAAGAAATCAGTGCTTTAATCAAAGAACAGATTCAAAATTATGATAATAAGTTGTCTGTTGAGGAAATTGGAACAGTCACTTATGTTGGGGACGGAATTGCCCGTGCCCATGGTTTAGAGAATGCAATGAGTGGAGAGCTCTTAGAGTTTTCCAACGGCTCTTATGGAATGGCACAAAACTTAGAAAGCAATGATGTTGGTATTATTGTTTTAGGTGAATTTGAGTCCATTCGTGAAGGAGATAAAGTAAAACGTACCGGGAAAATCATGGAAGTGCCAGTCGGTGACAACATGATTGGTCGTGTCGTTAATCCTTTAGGACAACCGATTGATGGTATGGGCCCAATCGAAACCAGTAAAACCCGACCAGTAGAGGCAATGGCTCCTGGTGTTATGCAACGTAAGTCAGTGTCTGAGCCAATGCAAACAGGTTTAAAAGCAATTGATGCACTTGTTCCCATTGGTCGTGGTCAACGTGAATTAGTCATTGGCGACCGCAAAACTGGTAAGACGTCGATCGCAATTGATACGATCATCAATCAAAAAGGTCAAGATATGATTTGTATTTATGTTGCTATCGGCCAAAAAGAATCTACAGTACGTTCACAAGTGGAAACACTTCGGAAATTCGGTGCTATGGATTATACCATCGTTGTAACAGCAGGTGCTTCTCAACCTGCACCGCTATTATTTATCGCGCCGTATGCTGGAACCGCAATGGGTGAAGAATTCATGTACAACGGCAAACACGTATTAGTTGTTTTTGATGATTTATCAAAACAAGCTGTTGCTTATCGTGAACTGTCATTACTATTACGTCGTCCGCCAGGTCGTGAAGCTTATCCAGGGGATGTCTTCTATTTACACTCACGTTTATTAGAACGTGCAGCAAAACTTTCAGATGAATTAGGTGGGGGTTCGTTAACAGCTCTACCATTCGTCGAAACACAAGCTGGCGATATTTCTGCTTATATTCCGACTAACGTGATTTCAATCACTGATGGCCAAATTTTCTTAGAAAACGATTTGTTCTACGCTGGTATTCGCCCAGCTGTTGATGCGGGTTTATCTGTGTCACGGGTTGGTGGTTCAGCACAAATCAAGGCAATGAAAAAAGTTGCCGGAACACTTCGTTTAGATCTTGCCAGCTATCGTGAATTAGAAGCCTTCACGCAATTCGGTTCTGATTTAGATGCTGCAACACAGGCCAAATTAAATCGCGGACGCCGAACGGTTGAAGTGCTAAAACAAAAATTGCATGATCCACTTCCTGTTGAAAAACAAGTAGTGATTCTTTATGCCTTGACTCATGGTGTGCTTGACAGTATTCCAGTGAATAGCATTTTGGATTTTGAAGCACAATTATTTGAGTATTTGGAAACGAACCATTCTGATTTATTTGCAACGATTCGTGATACAAAAGAATTGCCAGATACAGATAAACTAGACGGAGCGATCCAAGAATTCAAAGACATTTTTGATGCTTCATCTGCTAACCAAGAAAAAGCATAATCGAGGTGAGAATAAATCATGGCATCCTTAAATGAAATCAAAACACGGATTGCATCGACAAAGAAAACTAGCCAAATCACCAATGCTATGCAAATGGTATCAGCATCCAAATTAACGAAATCAGAAGCTTACTCAGCAAAATTTCAACTTTACGCTTCAAAAGTACGTGAAGTGTTGACGCATTTAACAGCGAGTGAATTAACTGAGTTGGCAAACTCTGGCCGCGAATTAGGCGGCATCAATTATCATAGCATGTTGTTGAATCGTCCAGTCAAAAAAACGGGGTACATCGTGATAACTTCAGATGGCGGTTTGGTCGGAGGGTACAATAGTTCTATTTTAAAACAGACTATGACGATGCTTGAAGATGATCATGATTCTGCTGATGAATATGTTTTGCTAGCCATTGGTGGAACCGGAGCGGACTTTTTTAAAGCTCGCGGCGTTAAATTGGCTTATGAATTACGCAATTTATCGGATCAACCAAGCTTTGATGAAGTACGAAAAATCGTCTCGATGACGACTAGCATGTATGAAAACCAAGTGTTTGATGAACTGTACGTATGTTATAACCATCACGTTAATTCATTATCCAGTCAGTTTCGAGTAGAAAAAATGCTGCCGATTTCTGATTTGGATCCAAGCGAGGCACAAACCTATCGTGAAGAATATCTATTCGAGCCTTCAAAAGAAGCGATTCTTGATCAATTACTTCCGCAATATGCTGAAAGTTTGATTTACGGAGCGATCGTTGATGCCAAAACGGCAGAACATGCGGCTGGAATGACAGCGATGAAGACAGCAACAGATAATGCAAGTGCCATCATTGGTGATTTAACGATTTCATACAACCGGGCCCGTCAAGCGGCGATCACCCAAGAGATTACTGAAATTGTCGGCGGGGCTTCCGCATTAGAATAATTTCGAGATTGGAGGAAAAAACATGAGTTCAGGCAAGATTGTTCAAGTTATTGGTCCCGTTGTCGACGTGGAATTTTCTTTAGATCAATCCTTACCAGACATCAACAATGCGTTGATTGTTTATAAAAAAGATAAAACAAAAGTTGTGCTTGAAGCTGCTTTAGAACTTGGTGATGGTGTTATTCGCACGATCGCTATGGAGGCTACTGATGGTCTGCAGCGCGGGATGGAAGTTGTTGATACTGGCAAATCAATCTCCGTTCCTGTAGGTAAAGACACTCTAGGTCGTGTGTTTAACGTATTAGGTGAAACGATTGATAAAGAAGCACCTTTTCCAGAAGATTCAGAAAGAAGTGGTATCCACAAAAAGGCGCCTACTTTTGAAGAACTTAGCACGAGTAATGAAATTTTAGAAACTGGGATCAAAGTTATCGACTTACTGGCTCCTTACTTAAAAGGTGGGAAAGTCGGACTTTTCGGTGGTGCCGGTGTTGGTAAAACCGTTTTGATCCAAGAATTGATTCATAATATTGCACAGGAACACGGTGGTATTTCCGTGTTTACCGGTGTTGGCGAACGTACTCGTGAAGGGAACGACCTTTATTATGAAATGAAAGACTCTGGCGTTATTGAGAAAACAGCCATGGTGTTCGGACAAATGAATGAGCCGCCTGGTGCCCGGATGCGGGTTGCTTTGACCGGTTTGACATTAGCTGAATACTTCCGTGATGAAGAAGGGCAAGATGTGCTGTTGTTTATCGACAACATCTTCCGCTTTACTCAAGCCGGATCAGAAGTTTCTGCCTTACTAGGACGGATGCCATCAGCTGTTGGTTACCAACCAACTTTGGCAACTGAGATGGGGCAATTACAAGAACGAATTACTTCAACCAAAAAAGGTTCAATCACTTCGATCCAAGCCATTTACGTACCAGCCGATGACTATTCTGACCCGGCGCCAGCGACAGCTTTCGCCCATTTAGATGCAACAACGAACTTGGAACGTAAATTGACGGAACAAGGGATTTATCCAGCCGTTGACCCATTGGCTTCATCTTCAAGTGCATTAGCACCTGAAATAGTTGGAGAAGAACATTATCGTGTAGCGACAGAAGTTCAACGAGTTTTACAACGTTATCGTGAATTACAAGATATTATCGCTATTTTAGGGATGGACGAATTATCTGATCAAGAAAAAGTGATCGTATCTCGTGCTCGTCGGATTCAATTTTTCTTGTCACAAAACTTTAATGTGGCGGAACAATTTACTGGTCAGCCTGGTTCATACGTACCCGTTGAAAAAACTGTTGAAGGTTTTAAGGAGATTCTTGAAGGAAAATATGACGATCTCCCTGAAGATGCCTTTCGCAGTGTAGGTACGATCGAAGATGTCATCGAAAAAGCGAAAACTTTAGGCTACTAGAAAGAGGTGCCCGATGGAACAAGAAAAAAACAAAGTTCTGCAAGTGAACGTTGTTACTCCAGATGGCAACGTTTATGATCACAATGCAACCATTGTAGTTGCAAAAACAGTTGCTGGTGAAATTGGGATTTTACCTAACCATGCACCGATCATTGCGCCTCTTGCCATCGATGAGGTTCGTGTTCGCCGAACGGATGCTGATACGCACGTTGACTGGATCGCAGTCAATGGTGGGATCATGGAAGTTCGAGACAATGTGTTGACGATTATAGCCGATACAGCTGAACGTGAACGTGATATCGATGTCTCTCGTGCGGAAAGAGCTAAACAACGTGCGGAAGCGCGAATTCAAGAAGCGCGGGAAAAAGAAGACACCGACCAATTAAGTCGTGCTGAGGTGGCATTGCACCGTGCGATGAATCGGATAAAAGTATCAAAACATCGATAATAGTTTGAAGAGTCATGCCAACTAGTTTTTGGCATGACTCTTTTTTATTTGTTTTTAAAAGAAAAAAAGGATCAATAAATTAAGGATGCTTATACCTAAAACGGATTTTTTAAGCTATTTTGACAAATGAATACGTCCAAAATTTTTTAAAGAACTTTTTAAGAATAAATAATTATTTTTTTACTAATGGAGAATGAAAAGTGAACGTTAAGTTTTTTAAAAGTTTCTGAACAGTCCTTTGAGTATGCAAAGTATTCTTCTTTATCAGAAACTGTGATATAATCCAACTGTTGATTTTTTTTGAAAGGATACAAATTATGCAGGTATATGGAATTGATGCAATCGTGAGAATCGTCTCGCATTTTTCCTTCATCTATTTAGCTTTCTGGTCTTTAAGATCATTGCGCATAGAAAATCTTTTTAAGGCATTTAAAGAAACACAGGTTCGTCTTGTGATTTTGATGATAGCTATTGCTTTAGGTTTTACTTGCAGTACATTCTTTTTAGAAATCATTCTTTTGTGTAAAAATATATTTTTGACATTTAATTAAGATACATATACGAGGAAATCGATTAGCTTTTTTGGAGGGAATACAATGGAAGAGATCATCGTTCGTGGTGGTAAACAATTAAAAGGAACAGTACATATTGAGGGAGCAAAGAATGCTGTGCTACCTATTTTAGCTGCAACTTTATTGGCTGAAGAAGGAACATCAACACTGAGTAACGTTCCAATTTTATCGGATGTCTTTACCATGAATCAAGTGATTCGTTATTTAAATACAGATGTTGAGTTCAATGAAGAGACGAAAGAAATTACAGTGGATGCTACACGCCAATTAAACGTGGAAGCACCTTATGAATATGTAAGTAAAATGCGCGCATCAATCGTTGTGATGGGTCCGTTATTGGCTCGCAATGGGCATGCAAAAGTTGCAATGCCGGGAGGATGTGCAATTGGTAAACGGCCAATCGATCTACATTTAAAAGGGTTTCAAGCTCTAGGTGCTAAAATTATTCAAAAAAATGGATACATCGAAGCAATCGCTGACGAATTGGTTGGGGATACTATTTATTTAGACTTTCCAAGTGTCGGCGCAACGCAAAATATCATGATGGCTGCTGTAAAAGCTAAAGGTACAACTGTGATCGAAAACGTTGCGCGTGAACCTGAAATTGTTGATTTAGCGAACTTCTTGAATAAAATGGGTGCTAGCATTCATGGTGCGGGAACAGAAACGATGCGTATTGAAGGCGTAGACCATCTTCATGCTGTGTCTCATCCAATCGTTCAAGATCGTATCGAAGCTGGAACTTTCATGGTTGCTGCTGCAATGACAGAAGGTAATGTTTTGATTGACGGTGCGATTCCTGAACACAATCGTCCGCTGATTTCTAAATTGATTGAAATGGGCGTTAAGATTAGTGAAGAAAATGACGGTTTGCGTGTAATTGGTCCTAAGTCTTTAAAAGCGACTGATATTAAAACGATGCCTCATCCAGGGTTCCCAACAGATATGCAAGCGCAAATGACGGCTATTCAATTAGTGGCTGATGGTGTCAGCACAACGACGGAAACGGTTTTTGAAAATCGTTTCCAACATTTAGAAGAAATGCGTAGAATGAATGCACAAGTAAAAATCGACAATAATGTTGCTTTGATTAAAGGTGCTTCTGAGTTGCAAGGTGCGGAAGTGTACGCGACTGATTTACGCGCAGCTGCGGCATTAGTTTTAGCTGGTCTAAGAGCAAATGGTATTACACGCGTTCGTAATTTAAAATATTTAGATCGTGGATACTATCAATTCCACAAAAAATTGCAACAATTGGGTGCTTATGTGGAGCGTGTAGACAATGAAAGTAAGCGAGCAGCTGACTTAGCAACTGTATTAGCTTAAGGAGTGGATATATGAGTTCAGGTGAACATGTATTACGCAGCTTGATTCGAATTGTAGCCATTTTACTTGCGGGTGTTTTATTATTTGTCATCGGCAGCATGATTGGTTATGGAGTGATGGGCGGCGGAAATCCATTTAAAGTGCTATTGCCAGATGTTTGGCGCCATATTTTAGATTTTGTTCATTAATACGTATAATGAAAATTGTGTAGATTATTGATAAAGGGATTGTTCCATTTCTTTGGTTCAATCTCTTTTTTTGCAGTTTTTGAAAATAGAAACTACAATAGTAAAAAGTATTATTTAATTGATTGAATACTAAGTGTATTAAAAACGTAATAGCGTTAATAGAAATAGGTGTATAGATTTTTATGCTATCATAAAATTTGAGCTACTATAGGAACTAGTTTGAGGTGAGAGAATGAGTTTTATGGGTAATGGTTTAATTTTTTTAGTACGGGGATATCAACGTTTTATCTCGCCGTTAACACAACCTTCTTGTCGTTATTATCCATCATGTTCTAGTTATATGATCAAAGCTATTCAGATTCATGGAGCGTTTAAAGGCTTTTTGATGGGCGTTTCGCGAATTTTAAGATGCCATCCTTTTGCTAAGGCTGGTTTAGATTATGTACCAGTAAAATTTTCGTTGAAAAAAAATTTAATCGATAGAGAAGAGCCTAATTATCAAAATCTAAAAAAGAATTCGTAATATGAAGCGATTTAATAGGTATTGTTAACAGAAAATTTCTATATAAAGATTGTTCGATGATTGCGGGTAAAAATAGTAGAGAAGTTATTGTAAAGAATAGTGGTATTTTCTATGTCTGTTTACGACTGTATCAACTTATGGGATTGAAAAAGAGTAGAATCCCACTCACTATTTTTTTAGAAGCCATTCGGAAGCTGCTATAACAATCGATCAACACTTTAATATTAAGTTATTTTAAATGAATCTCTTTGACTGTTTGTAGGTCAGAGAGATTTTTTTTAGTTATCTGATAATTTTGAATCAAGTGTGTAAGCGCTATAAATTGTTTGAGTATTGCCGAATTATTAAAATATTCAGAAAATTTAATTGACAGTGAGAGTTTTTTCCTATATATTCTTTATTATCTTAACTATTTATCATTATTTTATTAGGGGGAAACAGGATGAAGAAAAGAACAGTGGCTGCTCTAGCAGCAGGGTTGTTTTTGTTTGGCGCATGTGGTTCGCCTAAAGCTAACGATAGCAGCAGTGGAGAAGATGCTAAGACGATTAAAATCGGTGGGAACTTCGAATTATCTGGCGCTGTAGCTGCATACGGCGAAGCTGAAAATGAAGGTGTCAAATTAGCTGTTGAAGAAATTAATAAAGATGGCGGAATTGACGGAAAGAAAATCGAATACATCTCAAAAGATAATAAGTCAGATAATAATGAAGCTGCATCTGTTGCAGCAAATTTAACAACAAAAGATGGAGTAGTAGCAATTATTGGACCAGCAACTTCAGGGGCGACAAAAGCAACATTACCGAATCTAACTAAGGCTAAGGTTCCAGCAGTAACACCATCTGGGACGGATGATGCCATTACTGTACAAAAGGGTAAGGTTCAAGATTATATTTATCGTTCTTGTTTCCAAGATAGTTTCCAAGGAATTGTTTTGGCTAAATATGCCGATGAAAACTTAAAAGCGGACAAAGCCGTGATTTTAGGCGATAATTCAAGTGATTACGCGAATGGCTTGAAGAAAGCATTTAAGGATACTTATAAAGGGAAAATTGTAGCCGAGGAGAATTTTACTGCAGGTGACAAAGATTTCCAAGCGATGTTAACCAAAATCAAAGATAAAGACTTTAACGTTATCTATATTCCGGGCTACTACACAGAAGCTGGCTTGATCATCAAGCAAGCACGTGAAATGGGTATCGAGCAGCCAATCATCGGTGCTGACGGCTTTGGTGATGAAAAGTTAGTTGAAACAGCAGGCGCAAGCAATGTAAAAAATGTTTACTATACTGGGCACTTCTCAACAAAAGCTCCAGCAACAGATAAAGTTGAACCGTTTGTAAAAGCTTTTGAGAAGAAATATAGCAAACAACCATCTTCATTCAACGCTTTAGCTTATGATTCGGTTTATATGATTAAACAAGCAATTGAGGATGAAGGAAAAGCAACGCCGGAAGCAATTGATAAAGGTCTAGCGAATTTGAAAGACTTTGAAGGGGTTACCGGTAAGATTTCAATGGACAAGGAACATAATCCTGTAAAATCAGCGGTTGTTCTTGGTCTAACAGATGGGAAAGAAACTTCTGCTGAAACCGTTAATCCATAATTATTCGGTAAAAGCAGGCAAGGGGGGTGTGCCAATGAACTTTGGTACACTCCCTTTTAAGAATCAAGGTCGTAAAAATGATCGACCACTCTATTTTTTTGAAAAGTGATGTGATAAAGATGGAAATATTTATTCAGCAAATTGTCAATGGGCTTTTCCTAGGTAGTGTCTATGCGCTAATGGCGCTGGGATATACTATGGTTTATGGAATTATTAAATTAATCAACTTTGCTCACGGCGAAATTTATATGATTGGTTCGTTCATAGGGTATTTTTTGATCAATCAGTTCAACATGGGATTCTTTCCGGCGTTAGTCTTGTCAATGGCGGGTAGTGCAATTCTAGGAGTAGTGATTGAGTTTTTAGCTTATCGACCATTAAGAAATTCAACGAGAATCGCTGCGTTGATTACGGCGATCGGGGTTTCATACCTGTTACAAAATACAATGATCTATTTCTTCAGTTCGACAACACGACCATTCCCTCAGGCTATTAAGCTGCAAGTCTACAAGATCGGCTTCTTGAGTGTATCAAATATCCAGTTGTTGATTTTAGGTCTGTCATTATTCTTGATGATTGCTTTGAATCTGATCGTCCAAAAAACGAAGATGGGAAAAGCGATGCGTGCAGTAAGTGTGGATACGGATGCTGCTCAGTTGATGGGGATTGATGTGAATCGTACAATTTCTTTTACCTTTGCTTTAGGATCTGCACTGGCCGCAGCAGGTGGAATGATGATCGGGTTGTACTATAACTCGATTGATCCAATGATGGGATATATTCCAGGATTGAAATCATTTATTGCGGCTGTTCTAGGCGGAATCGGAATTATTCCTGGTGCCGCGATTGGCGGATTTGTTATCGGTTTAATTGAAACATTGACTACTGCATTAGGTTTTTCTGATTTTAAAGATGCAGTGGTTTACGCTGTATTGATTTTGATTTTATTAGTTCGACCGGCCGGTATTTTAGGCAAACATGTAAAAGAGAAAGTGTAGGTGGGTCAAATGAAAAAGAATTTGAAATACAATTTGATTTGGCTAGCTTTAATCGCAATTGGTTACGTGGTTTTATACGTATCCTATTCTGCTGGGATGGTCAACTTGTTCTTAGATAATATTTTAGTTCAAATCGGTATCAATGTGATTTTGGCGGTGGGTCTAAATTTGATTATAGGCTTTTCTGGTCAGTTCTCTTTGGGACACGCGGGTTTCATGGCAATAGGAGCTTATGCTGCAGCATTGATTTCAATGAATATGCCGACTTATGGTGGATTTTTCTTAGGTATGGCGGTTGGCGTTATTTTAGCTGGTGTTGTTGCCGTAGCGGTTGGAATTCCAACTTTGCGTTTAAGCGGAGATTATTTAGCAATCGCAACGTTAGGTGTAGCAGAAATTATTCGTATTTTACTGATCAACTTTAAAGAAATTACGAATGGCCCCTCAGGTCTATTTGGAATAGAGCCTTTTGTTGATTGGCAAATGGTCTATGGTTTTATGGCGATTACTACATTATTAATCGTTAATTATATTCGCTCAGGTGCTGGACGCGCAACAATGGCGATTCGTGAAGATGAAATCGCAGCTGAAGCAATGGGTGTAAATACCACTAAATACAAAGTAATGGCTTTTACTTTTGGCGCGATGACCGCTAGTATCGCAGGCTCATTATACGCAGGTTATTTACAATCAATTGCACCTAAAGATTTTGCCTTTACCAAATCAGTTGATATTTTGATTTTAGTTGTATTGGGTGGTATCGGTAGTGTGACGGGGACATTTATTGCAGCAATTCTTTTAGGGATCATCAATATGTATTTGCAGGATTTTGGAACATTACGGATGATCATCTATGCGTTCGCTTTGATTATCTTGATGATCTTCAAACCAGGTGGTTTATTAGGTACGAAGGAATTGTCGGTGAAGAAAATTTTAAATAAGTTTAAAAAGGGAGATGACCAAAATGCCTCTGTTGGAAATTAAAGATTTAACTAAAAACTTTGGCGGTTTGGCGGCGGTCTCCAATGTCAATATCGCATTAGAAGAAAATCAATTAGTCGGCTTGATTGGTCCGAATGGTGCTGGAAAAACAACATTGTTCAATTTAATTACAGGTGTTTATGAACCAAGCGAAGGCGATGTCTTACTGGAGGTAGAGGGTAAGAGCCATCGCTTGAATGGTCAAAAGCCGTATACAATTGCTGATCTTGGCTTGAGTCGGACGTTTCAAAATATTCGTCTATTTAAAGAATTAACTGTTTTGGATAACGTATTGATTGCTATGAATAGTAAAAATAAAGAGGGTTTCTTCTCTAGTGTTTTACGTTTGCCTGCCTTTTATGATAAAGAAGACAAATTAAAAGAAGAAGCTTTGAAATTATTGACGATTTTTGATTTGCAGGACAAAGCAGAAAATTTGGCGCGTAATTTGCCTTATGGTGAACAACGACGCTTAGAGATTGTACGGGCGTTAGCTACTAAACCTAAGATCCTTTTCTTAGATGAACCGGCTGCAGGAATGAATCCGCAAGAAACGGCAGCTTTGACTTTGTTAATTCGAAAAATCCAAGAAGAGTTTCAGATCACGATTTTGTTGATTGAGCACGATATGAGTTTAGTTATGGATGTGTGTGAACGAATTTACGTTTTGGAATATGGTCGTATTTTAGCAGAAGGTGTTCCAGAAGAAATCAAGAATAATCCAGAAGTTATCAAAGCTTATCTTGGAGGTGAGCTATAATGTTGAAAATTGAAGATCTTTCGGTTCATTACGGTATGATTCAGGCTGTGCGGGATGTCAGTTTTGAGGTTAATCAAGGGGAGATTGTTTCTCTGATCGGAGCAAATGGTGCCGGGAAAACGACGATTTTGCGGACGATCTCTGGTTTAAATCAACCGTCTAAAGGGACGATCACTTTTGAGGGCACACCTATTCAAAAGAAGGCTCCAAGAAGAATCGTTGCTCAAGGAATTTCACAAGTGCCAGAAGGTCGGCACGTCTTTCGTGGGTTGACTGTTTTGGAAAACTTAGAGATGGGTGCATACTTGCGAAAAGATGGCGATATGCAAAAAGATTATGAACATGTTTATGAAAAATTTCCGATTTTGAAAGAACGTTTGAATCAAGATGCTTCAACGCTATCTGGCGGGGAGCAGCAGATGTTAGCGATGGGGCGGGCGTTGATGTCTAAACCGCGTTTATTGCTGCTAGACGAACCTTCAATGGGATTAGCGCCGATTTTTATTCAAGAAATTTTTAACATTATCCAAGAGATTCAAAAACAGGGAACTACCGTTTTATTGATCGAGCAAAATGCGAAGATGGCTTTATCGATCGCTGACCGCGGCTATGTATTGGAAACAGGTAAAGTAGTCTTGTCGGGAACAGGTCAAGAATTACTAGAGAGTGAAGAAGTGAAGAAAGCTTATCTAGGAGGATAAAACATGAGTGTAAAAGATTTTATGACAGAAAAATTAGTGACAGTCACACCAAATACAAAAATATTTGATGCGGTTGATTTGATGAAAAAATATGATATTCACCGCCTACCAGTTATTAATAATGACCAATTGGTTGGGTTAATTACTGAAGGAACGATCCAAGAGGCACTACCTTCAAAAGCGACAAGTTTGAGTGTTCATGAAGTTAACTATTTATTGAATAAGACCGTTGTTTCTGATGTGATGATAAAAGATGTCAAAACAATTACTCCTGATGCAGAACTGGAAGACGGTATTTATTTAATGCGTCAAAATAAAATTAACGTACTGCCCGTTTTAGACGGAGATAAATTAGTGGGGATCATCACGAACAACGATATCTTCGATGCTTTCTTAAAACTGACAGGGTATTATGAAGGCGGTACGCGTGTTCAATTGAAAATTTTGGAAGATAAGAAAGGTGTGTTGGCTAGAGTAACTAAAATTTTAGCTGACCATGATTTTAGCATTTTAACCGTTATTGTCGATCATCAAACAAATGCTACGATCGTAGAGATTCAGTTAGCAAGCAAAGAAACTGAAGAGATTAAGCAGCTTTTGACAGATAATGGTTATGAAGTATTGAGGGCAGCGATCACGCAACCTTAACCTCTAGGATGACTGAGTGATCAGTTGTCCTTTTCTTTTGTTGTATGATAAACTATTCAAGATGGAGGGAAGTATATGTCTAAAAAGAACAAAGATATCCAAGTTCAAATTAAAGAAGAAGAGCGTTTGGTTGATGGGAAAAAACAAACCATCACTCAATTAGTGATCGGTAAAAAAACTATTGGTGAGATTATTTCTGCAAATAAAAATTTTCAAGCCTATAATGATGGGCATTCATTAGGAAATTACAAGACTTTAGATGACGGTATCGAAGCGTTAATTCGTAACTGGAATTTACATGAATAATTTTTGAAAAAGTACTTGCATTTTTTTTAAAGATTAGGTATTATAACTGAGTCGGGTTTTTAAATAATAAAAAAACCTAGATGGAGGAGTAGCGAAGTGGCTAAACGCGACGGACTGTAAATCCGTTCCTTAGGGTTCAGTGGTTCGAATCCACTCTCCTCCACCATTGGGGTATAGCCAAGCGGTAAGGCAAGGGACTTTGACTCCCTCATGCGTTGGTTCGAATCCAGCTACCCCAGTTATTCAGTGAGTTGCAGACGCAACTCACTTTTTTTTATTTTTATATAACAATAGCAAAAGTGCCGATAATCTCATTATAGGCACTTTCATCAATTATTGTTTGATAGTATGTCGTCGTATTTTTGTCATTCCCCAAAAACATATAAGAGAAAATAGAAAGACAATGAACAGAATAAAAGATAGTGCTGCATAAGGAAACATTGAAGCACTGGTCATTGATGTAATCGGATCAATAATTATTGTACGTATGAATTGTGGTACTTCATGTTGCAATTCAGTTATTGCTTGCGAAATTTCGGACATATTGCTATGTTCTGGCAGAATACTGGTGTAAGCTCCAAATGCTTTATTACCTATGGCAAGATAGCCCAAAGCGAAGTTTCCCAAGCTGAAGCCCCCAATGACTAAATTGCCCAAAGCAAATAAACCGATACCGATATTTCCAAAAGCGATGGCTCCTAGTGCTAGATTTCCAGCAGTAAAACATCCTAGGGCTAAAAAACCTGCTGAAAATACTCCCAGAGATAGGAGGCCCATCGAAAAAAATCCTTTTGTAAAGATTCCTAATGAAAAAATTCCTGATGAGAAAAAACCGATGCTGAAAATACCATGTGCTGAGGGAATTAATTGTTTTTTATGCTTCAAGGTACTTAACGCAAATCTGCGATTGTGCCATAACATCTCCGAAAGATTCGGAACAATGATGTGCAGCAAAGGTAGATTAAAGAAGAGTACGTTCGATCGATATTCAAAGTACAGCTCCGGTTCCCGTTCATTCAGCAAATTGTCTAACGAGATATCCAGTAATTGTGAAATACACTTCAATGTATCGATATCAGGGTACCCTGCCCCACGTTCCCATTTTGAAACAGTTCGATCAGATACATATAAAATATTAGCTAATTGTTTTTGTGTAAGTTCGTTTCGCTGACGATACTTTCTTAATTGTGACCCTAAAAAATTTTCCATTTATTTTCCTCTTTCTTTTTGCTAAGTTAAGCATAACGAATGAACAGCTAAATGAATAGGAAATCTGATGAAAAAGCGACTCTACTTTTCGTAGAGTCTTGATAAATCAATATTTTTGGAGATTTTAAAATGACAGAAGTTCTCTCGCTTGAAGCCTTTTTAAATATGCGCTACATTTAATAGGAAGATGTTTTTACTATTAGAGAGGAGTTTGAATCCATGAATAAGATTGAAGAAGTCAAAGAAATGTTGAGCGATACTGCGGCGAAAATTTATAGTACGATCAAAGACAATTCATTTGAAGTAACGAAAGAAAAAGGACAGGTGCCTCGAGTACGTTCGGTTCGTCCGACCCGCCATACAATTAAATGGAAAGCAAAAAATCATTAAACAAAAAAGAAGCGCTCAGAAAATCTGGGCGCTTCTTTTTAATGATCAATCTCAATACCTAAAATAGTCAAATGGCCATTGCCAACTAGTTTGATAACCAGCTTGGAAAGACTATCAGCGCTCATGGTTGTATCACTAGTGATCCACCAATGCAAAGTCCCGACAAAAATCGAGGTCATGTATTCAATAATAAAATCTAAAGGAACCTCGATATCATTCTCAGTGATTTTCAGCCGTTTAAATACGTGAGAATATTTTTCATTTAAAATCTCCGCAACTTTTTTTCGCAAAATTTCATTACCAGAAGCATCCATAATGGTTAAAAAGAATTTTCGATTGGCTTGAATCTGTTCATAGATGTTTTTCAATACCATTTCAATTTTACGAACTTTCAACCGATTGCCTTGAACAATTTGATCGGGATCTAAAACAGCAGCGAAGGCATCGATAGCTTGTTTAAATATTTGATCGTAGAGATCTTGCTTGTCTTTGAAATGAGCATAAAACGTGGCGCGGTTGATCATGGCTTCATCTGCGATCTCTTGTATGGTGATATTGTCGTAACCTTTTACCTCTACCAGATGAATAAAAGCTTCCATAATCATTTTGTTTGTTCGTTTTACACGAAGGTCAATTTTTTTTGCCATAGTAAAATCCTCTCATTTTTGCAACAAATCGTGAGGGATTGTTGCTTATCACACGAATGAAATGGTTTTGAGTATTGCATAACGTTCGAAATGTTTTTAGAATATACGTGAGTAGTATAACAAACACTTTGTAAGTTAATCAACATGTGTTGTTAAAAATGGAAGGTAGGAATAATTATGACATTACGAGCGGGGATTGATGTTGGCTCTACAACCGTCAAGTTGGTCATTTTGAATGAACAAAACGAAAGTCTTTTTGCGAAATATGAACGTCACTTTTCAGATGTGAAAACTGCCACAGAACGTGTGTTGCGAGAGGCCGAAGTAGAGATTGGGAATAAAGAAATGACAATGAGCATCACTGGGTCTGGCGGGATGGGTCTAGCGGATGTTTTAGATATACCTTTTGTGCAAGAGGTAATTGCGTGTACACGTACTGTTGAAGAGATTATTCCAGAAACGGATGTGGCCATTGAATTAGGTGGAGAAGACGCGAAAATCACGTTTTTTGAAGGTGCTTTGGAACAACGGATGAACGGGAGCTGTGCTGGGGGCACAGGAGCCTTTATCGACCAGATGGCGGTTCTATTGAAGACAGATGCTAATGGTGTAAATGAATTAGCTAAAAATTATAAAACTATTTACCCAATCGCTTCACGATGCGGAGTGTTCGCTAAAACAGATGTACAACCGTTAATCAATGAAGGGGCAGCGAAAGAAGATATTGCTGCGAGTATTTTTCAAGCAGTTGTTAATCAAACCATTGCTGGTTTAGCAGCTGGTCGAAAAATTAAAGGGAATATCGCTTTTCTTGGCGGACCGTTATACTTTATGTCTGAGTTGCGCCAGCGATTTATTGAGACATTGAACATCGCTCCAGAAAATGTAATTTTCCCAGAAAATCCGCAGCTTTTTGTCGCGATGGGGGCGGCTTTCTATTCAGAGGAAGCAGATCCGACTTCTTTAGAGGGGTTATTGCATCGTCTGACGACTGCTGAAGAAGGACACTTATCTCCTTCCGATACTCTAAATCCGTTATTCGAAGATGAAGCTGACTTAGCTGACTTTCGGATGCGACATGGTCAGGCGCAGGCTAAAGAAAAGAGTTTGGCTGAACATGAAGGTGTTGCCTTTTTAGGAATTGATGCTGGGTCAACGACAACGAAAGTTGCTTTGATTGATGATAGTGGAAATCTGATGTATTCATTTTACGGGAATAATCAAGGACAACCGTTAGAAACAACCATGACGGTATTAAAAGACCTTTATACGAAATTACCGGCGAATGTGTTCATTGGGAAAGCTGCAGTAACTGGATACGGCGAACAATTGATTAAGAATGCTTTGAAAGTTGATATTGGTGAAGTAGAAACGATGGCACATTATAAAGCTGCCAATCATTTCCAGCCCGGAGTTGATTTCATTTTAGATATTGGCGGACAAGACATGAAAGCAATGACGATCAAAGATGGTGCTTTGTCTTCCATTCAATTGAATGAAGCTTGTTCTTCTGGTTGCGGCTCGTTTATCGAGACTTTTGCGAAATCATTGAATTATAATGTAGAAGACTTTGCGAAGGCAGCGCTGAAATCAAAAGCGCCTGTTGATCTGGGTTCTCGTTGTACCGTTTTCATGAACTCTAAAGTAAAACAGGTTCAAAAGGAGGGGGCTTCTGTTGGGGATATTTCTGCGGGGCTATCCTATTCTGTTATTAAGAACGCCATCTATAAAGTAATTAAAATTCGTCGTCCAGAGGAACTTGGAGAAAAAATTGTTTGTCAGGGTGGAACTTTTTACAATGAGGCTGTTCTGCGAGCTTTCGAGATGGTGACAGAACGTGAAGTTGTTCGTCCGTCAATTGCTGGATTAATGGGCGCGTTTGGTGCTGCATTGATTGCATTGGAAAACTATGAGATCGGCGAAAAAACCGAAACATTATCGCTAGCTGAAATCGATAGCTTCACCGCAGAAAAAGAATTCACGCACTGTGGTCTATGTGAAAATAATTGTATGCTGACGGTTACCTTATTCTCAGATGGTCGTCAATTTATCACAGGAAATCGTTGTGAACGCGGTGCTCGTATTAAAGTGAAACGAGAAGATAAGAAAGTTAATCTGGTGGATTACAAATATCGACGATTGTTCAAATATCGTCCATTACGCAAAAAAGAAGCTGTTCGTGGAGAAATCGGAATTCCTCGTGTCTTGAATATGTATGAAAATTATCCATTATGGCATACTTTCTTCAGCGATTTAGGATTCCGGGTAAAATTATCGCCACGCTCAAACAAAGAATTGTATGAACAAGGAATGGAAACTATCCCAAGTGATACGGCGTGCTATCCAGCAAAAATTGCTCATGGACACATTCAGGCACTGATTGATGGCGGCGTACCAATGATTTTTTATCCAGGTGTCGTATTTGAGCGAGAAGAATCAAATGAAGCTGACAATCATTTTAATTGTCCAATCGTTCAAAGTTATCCCGATGTAATTCGTAATAACGTGGATGACATTCGCGAAGGCAAAGTCGATTATCGCAATCCATACTTGAATTTAGCGAATGAAGCTTCTGTGGCAGCTGTTTTAGGCCGTTGTTTCCAAGACTTAGATATTAAGCAAGAAGAAATTAATCAGGCACTGCATCATGCCTATGAGGAATTAGAAACATTTAAGGAAGATGTTCGCCAAAAAGGTGAAGAGACTTTATTGATGCTTAACCAAAAAGGGGAACGCGGGGTAGTTCTATCTGGTCGTCCCTATCATTTAGATCCTGAAATCAATCATGGCATAGCTGAAGTAATTACGCAGGAAGGTTTTCATGTATTAACTGAAGACAGTGTCTCCCATTTAAGCGATGTTGGAAATCTTCGTGTCGTCAATCAATGGGTTTATCATTCTCGTTTATACGCGGCGGCTCGTGTCGTAGCGAAATCGAAGAATCTTGAGCTTGTTCAATTGAACTCTTTTGGCTGCGGGCTGGATGCTGTAACCACTGACCAAGTAGAAGAGATCATGGATCAATACGGCAAAATCTATACAGTCTTGAAAATCGATGAAGGCTCGAATCTTGGGGCTATCAGAATTCGACTACGTTCACTAAAAGCGGCAGTCAATGAACGAGATAAATCAAACTTCCAACCTGTCCAGCGATTTGAAGAACCAGAGAAAATCGTCTTTACTAAAGAAATGCGGAAAAAGCACACACTGTTATTGCCAATGTTAAGTCCAATTCATCAATCTGGATTGTTTGATATTGCATTGGAAGCTTCAGGGTATAACGTCGTTTGTTTACCAGCAATGGATCGTGAAGCGGTTAATGTCGGATTGAAATATGTGAATAACGATTCTTGTTATCCGGCGATTATATCCATCGGTCAATTAGTCGAAGCATTACAAAGCGGCGAATACGATTTGAACAATACCAGTGTGATGATGAGTCAAACTGGCGGCGGCTGTCGTGCGACTAATTATATTCCGTTGTTACGTAAAGCCTTGAATGATGCCGGTTTCCCACAAGTTCCTGTTGTTTCTGTTTCACTTGGAAATAAAGGGGTGGAAAGCAACCCCGGATTTAAATATACATTGCCAATGTTAAAACGGATCGTCGTTGCAATTCTATACGGAGACCTATTCGAACGAGTTGTCTACCGGACGCGTCCATATGAATTGGAAACAGGTCAAATTGATGCGTTACATGAAGAGTGGCTGAAGAAGGTTGAAGGGAATGTTCGGAACGGTTCATTGACCCTCTTTAATATGAATATGAAAAAAATTGTCAATGATTTTGATACGATTCCGATTTCAAATGAGATTAAACCGAAAGTCGGAGTCGTAGGTGAGATTTTAGTAAAATATTCCCCAACGGCCAACAATGACATTGTGCGTCTGCTAGAATCGGAAGGTGCTGAAGCAGTTGTTCCCGATCTAATCGGCTTTATGAATTATTCCTTGTACAACCAAATTTGGAAGTATGATAATATGGGGATGCCGAAGAAAAATAAAACGATTGCGGAAATGGCGATTAAACTGATTGAGTTTGTTGAAAAGCCAATGGATCGCGCATTGCGTGCGTCTGAGCGTTTTACTGGTATTCATTCGATCTATCAGTTGGCTGAAGATGCCAGTAAGATTCTTTCAATCGGAAATCATACGGGTGAAGGCTGGTTCTTAACTGGTGAGATGATTGATTTATTAAAGACGGGGGTTAACAACATCGTCTGCATGCAGCCATTTGGCTGCTTACCAAATCACGTTGTTGGTAAAGGTGTAATCAAAGAGCTACGTCACCAATATCCGAAATCAAATATTGCTGCGATTGATTATGATCCCGGAGTTTCGATTGTTAACCAATTGAATCGGATTCGCTTAATGATGGCGACTGCTAATAAACAATTAAAAGAAGAAGTTAGAAACTGATTATGAGAGTAGACCAATTAAAATGGGTCTGCTCTTTTATTTTAAAAAAAAAGATGAATGGAACGAAGGCATAAAGGATTATTGTTGTGCATTAGGTATATACCAGTTATAATGAAAGTAGAAAAATTGAACGGGGTGACGGAACGTGGCAAATCAAGTGCCAGTTTATATTCAAATACATGATCAATTAAAACATGAAATTGAGAATGGTGTATGGAAGGTCGGAGCACGTTTGCCTTCTGAACGAGAATTATCGTTGAGGTTTGAGGTAAGTCGAATGACCTTGCGCCAAGCGATTCAAACATTGTCCGATGAAGGGATTTTAGAACGGAAGATTGGTTCAGGCACCTATGTAGCAAGTAAGAAAGTTCAAGAAAAGATGAGCGGTACAACAAGCTTTACTGATATTATGGAGTCTTTAGGAAAAGTGCCTTCCAGCAAAACAATTTCTTTCTTCCATTCACGGGCAAGCTCGAGTGAATCAGAAAAATTAGGACTAGAAAAAGGCGAACAAGTTCTACGCATGGAACGGATTCGTTACGCAGACGACGTACCGATTTGTTTTGAGGTTGCAAGTATTCCGGCTAAGCTGATTGAGGGGTTTAGTAAAGAAGAAATCACAGAATCCTTTTATCACAGTTTACAAGAAAAAGGTTTTGAAATCGGACGTGCGAATCAAACAGTGTCAGCAATTTTGGCTTCAGAGCAAATTGCCGACTATCTAGCAGTGAAACGCGGGGATGCGATTTTACGTCTGCGCCAGATTTCATATTTAGCTGATGGTCGTCCGTTTGAATATGTACGCACACAGTATGTCGGCAGTCGTTTTGAATTTTACTTAGAAAAATGATCCAAGAGGTTACTCCTCTTGGATCAATTGTTCGTGATAAGTGACTGCACCAGTTTTGAAGGTGACTTGACCGTTTAATAAATCGGTAACTTGAGCTTCGAAATTAGCAATTTGGTTCTCGTCTACCATACAGGTTACAACGACTTGATCGGTAAACTGAGTATCTTTTACGGCTAGTTGTTCATTCGTAATAAAATTCTCCATCTTTCCCCAATTGGGATACTCTAAATGAACAAAGACTTCTTGCTGCAGTCGCCCTTCCACGATGCCGGTAACAGCTATTGCTTGAGCAACAGCTCCTGAATATGCGCGGATCAATCCTCCAGCACCAAGCTTTGTTCCACCGAAATAGCGGGTCACAATGGCACAAACATTGATCAAATCATTTTTTTTCAATACTTCCAGCATGGGAACGCCTGCTGTTCCGCTGGGTTCTCCATCATCTGAGGAGCGCTGGATGTCATTACGATCACCTAAAATAAAGGCACTGCAATTATGATTAGCTTTCCAATGTTCCTTTTTAATCTGTTGAATGAAGCTTTTCGCTTCTTCCTCTGATTCGATACGTTTCAAAAAACAAATGAAGCGAGATTTTTTGATTTCGATTTCGTGTTGATTGTCTTCTTTAATGGTTCGATAATTTTGCAACATGACCTTGCCTCACTTTATTATTTCTCTAGTATAGTATAGGAGAAAAGCGGGGCAGGTTTCAACTAAAGGTGGTTTGTTAGTGTGATTTTGTTTGAAGGTGAGGGATGAGCATGACACGAGCAAAAAAATATGATGCTATTACGCATTATTTAAAAAGTAATAACGGCTCTCAGGTGACGTTGACCTTTACGCAATTCGATGAGTTGTTGTTCCCCCACAGCGGTCTGCCGAAAACAGCCCGACGAGATCTAGATTGGTGGGCGAATGATTATCGTCACCCGGAAAAGGGAGCTTATGGCTGGTTAAATGCTAATTATGAAGTGGTTCAGGTTAATCTTAACAAAGAATATGTAGTCTTTAATAAATTAGTTAAATCAAGTTGGTTAATCTAATTAAGGCTAGAAATATAAAAAGAAAAAAGGAGGTATGACAATTTAATTGTTGTACTTCCTTTTTTGAAATGTTGATCAACCCTCATTCTAGAAATTTGAAGAATCATGCAGTCCTGAAGATAGGACTGATTGGTTGCGTACTTTTTTGAGAATAGGGGATGACATATATGGAAACTACTGGTCAACGTTTGTTACAAAAAGAATGGCACGCCTTTTATCCGCAGATAGATTTGAAATATGCTGAAAAAATCCCTGCAATGCTAGAGTGTGAGAATGGCTGGCTATGTCAGCGCTGCGGAGAAATTTCACGGGAAGAATTACCAGCTGGATTCTTTTATTGCCCAGCTTGTTTAACATTGGGACGGATAGACAGTCGCAGTTTTCTGTACTATTTTCCAGTAAAAAGAATAGTTGCTAGGAAGGTTGTACTTATCTGGTCAGGAGAACTTTCTCCGGCGCAGCGCAAAATTTCAGAACAATTATTAGATGATCAGACAGTTGCAAAGACTTTCTTACTTTGGGCAGTAACAGGGGCAGGGAAAACAGAAATATTATTTCTTCTATTAAAAGCTTCATTGGAGCAAGGGAAACGGATCGCCGTGACGTCCCCTAGAGTTGATGTATGCAACGAACTCTATTTGCGTTTTCGCCAAGCTTTTCCACAAGAAAATATTAGCTTATTTCATGGACAAGATCGAAAAGACGCCGGAGATGTTTTCGTTGTTTGCACGATTCATCAGCTTTTACGATACCAAGATTATTTTGATTTAGTGGTTATCGATGAAGTAGATGCGTTTCCGTATGCCGCCAGTCCATTGTTGCATCGTGCAGTGGATGAAGCACAAAAAATAGAAGGTAATCGTATTTATCTAAGTGCGACTCCAGAGGATTTCTTAAAGAGAAGCGTTGATCAATCCTATTATTTACCCGCACGGTATCATCGCCGGAGGTTACCAGTTCCACAACTGTTCTTTTCTTGGCGTTTAGAGAAATACTTAAGTAGAGGAGAATTGCCTAAAAAAGTTCTGATTAAAATAGCAGAACTGTTAGGACAAAATAACGTGTTGCTCTTTTGTCCTAGTATTCCATTACTAACCAAAATAGCAGACTGTATTCGAAATATATATCCCAAAGTAAAGTTGACGACGGTTTTTTCACAAGATCAAGAACGTTTAGTTAAGGTTGAGAATATGCGAGCAGGGAACTATCAATTACTTTTAACTACGACCATTCTAGAACGAGGTGTGACTTTTGAAAAAGTATCTGTCATAGTATTGCAGGCCTCACATCGTGTTTTTAATAAGTCAGCATTGGTTCAAATAGCCGGTCGAGCTGATCGAAAAGGAGTTTATGCTCATGCTGAAGTCATTTTTATCACTAGTGAAGTGACGACACCGATTAAAAAGGCTATAAATGAGATTGAAGGAAATAATCACCAAGCATTGCTGGAGGGATTGATTGATGCTGATACGCTGTAGTTGTTGTCAAAAGGAATTAGTAAATAATTTAACTTTGCGAGAATTATTTTTTTCAAACAGTCAGCGATGTTATCATTGTGAAAAATTATTTTCGAAAATCGATCAAGCAACGGCTTGCCCAGGTTGTGGGCGTCCAAGCTCACTAGAGTTGTGTCAAGATTGTAAATTATGGCAGCAGGAACTTGGTTTTGTCATGGAAAACTTAAGTCTATTCTATTATGATGATGGCTTTCGTCAATGGATTGAGAACTATAAGTTTACTGGCGATTATCGATTACGGGGAGCCTTTGTAATGGAGTTAACGCGTATTCTTCAAAACTATCGTGAGTATTTGATTTGTCCTTTGCCCCTTTCAAAGGAACGTTTCGAGCAAAGAGGGTTCAATCAAGTTTGTGGGTGTTTAGATTTGACGAAGGTTTCTTATGAATGTTTATTAGTACGTAGTGAATCACCCCCTCAATCAGAAAAATCAAGAGGGGAGCGGCTATTAATGAAACAGCCTTTCAAATTGACTGTACCAAAGTCAGAAATTAGAAATCAAAGAGTTTTACTAATAGACGATGTTTATACAACGGGGCGCACATTGTTTCATGCTGCAGAACTACTTTATAAAAATGGCGCTAAATCAGTGAGAGGCTTGACTTTTGCACGCTAAAATGCATTTTTTTGCTTTTGAAATTGATAGCGATTTACTTTGCAAAAGGATTAGATTTCGATATAATAGAGATAAGAAGAAGAGGTAAGAGTGGTCCTTCCTCCTATCTTCAGTTGGCAAGACGAAAGGGGCAATACGTATGTTCAAATATAATGTTCGTGGAGAAAACATCGAAGTTACTGAGGCTATCCGTAATTACGTTGAAAAGAAAGTAGGAAAGTTAGAACGCTACTTCACTGATGTTCCGGACGCAACTGCTTATGTTAATTTGAAAGTTTACACAGAAAAAACAGCAAAAGTCGAAGTAACGATTCCATTACCTTACTTGGTTCTTCGGGCGGAAGAAACTTCACCAGATTTATATGCAAGTATTGATTTGGTTGTGGATAAATTAGAACGTCAGATCCGCAAATTTAAAACAAAAATTAATCGTAAAGCTCGCGAAACAGGTGTGCCTGAACGTGAAGTAGAAGTATTGGTGAACGCAGAGGATTCAGAAGAATCTGAATTAGAAATCGTTCGTACCAAACGTCTATCATTGAAGCCAATGGGCAGCGAAGAAGCAGTTTTACAAATGAACATGCTTGGACATAACTTCTTTATCTTTGAAGATGCAGAAACAAACGGCACAAGCATCGTTTATCGTCGTAAAGATGGTAAATACGGTTTGATTGAAACAGATTAATAAAACTATTGCCTTCCAGCTAAGCTGGAAGGTTTTTTATTTTCATTGAAAATAAAGTTTTAGAATGAAAGTCCATGCATTTGATAAAAATTGTGCTTTGAATCCCTTGCGGCTAAAGAAAAACAGAGAAAAAGATTAATCATTGTATAAGTCGGTTTTTATTCGTTGCGAGAAGTTTCTTTTCTCAAGGACTAATGATAAAATATACTAGCGGGTTTCTATCAAAAAAATAGAAAATGAAAAGAAATAAAGGAGTAAGATAAACGAATGGCGAACTTTCTGAAACGAATGATTGAAAATGATAAAAAAGAATTAAAACGATTGAGTGGGATTGCGGACAAGGTCGAAGTATTTTCGGGTGACATGGAAAAATTGTCAGATGGACAATTGCGCGGCAAGACTGAAGAATTCAGAGGCCGTTACCAAGCCGGTGAAACGCTAGATGACCTATTACCAGAGGCTTTTGCGGTAGTTAGAGAAGCGGCAAAACGAGTTCTAGGATTGTATCCTTATCATGTCCAATTAATGGGCGGGATCGTTTTACATGATGGGAATATCCCAGAAATGAAAACCGGTGAAGGAAAGACATTGACTGCAACAATGCCGGTTTATTTAAATGCGTTAACAGGTGAAGGCGTACATGTAGTCACGGTAAACGAGTACTTGGCGACACGTGACTCGACTGAAATGGGCGAGCTATATAATTTCTTAGGTTTGAGTGTCGGTTTGAATATCAACTCAAAAACAGCTGACGAAAAACGTGAAGCCTATAATTGCGATATCACATACAGTACGAATAATGAACTTGGTTTTGATTACTTACGTGATAATATGGTAGTTTATCAAAGTCAGATGGTTCAGCGTCCGTTAAACTATGCCATTGTCGATGAAGTTGACTCGATTTTGATTGATGAAGCTCGGACACCGTTGATTATTTCTGGCGCCGCTGAGAAATCTACGGCTCTTTATACTCGGACGGATAATTTCGTGAAACGTTTGAAAGAAGACGAAGATTTCAAAATCGATATCCAATCGAAAACGATTGGATTAACCGAGCAAGGAATCGAAAAAGCGGAGGAAAACTTTGGTTTAGAAAACTTGTATGACTTAGACAATACTGCTTTGACGCACCATTTAGATCAAGCCTTACGGGCAAACTTTATTATGATCCGTGATATTGATTATGTGGTACAAGAAGGCAAGGTACTGATTGTTGACCAATTTACTGGACGTATCATGGATGGTCGTCGTTATTCTGACGGGTTACACCAAGCAATTGAGGCGAAAGAATCCGTTGAAATCGAAGACGAAACTAAAACGATGGCAACAATCACTTTCCAGAACTACTTCCGGATGTATAAAAAACTAGCCGGGATGACAGGTACTGCTAAAACAGAAGAAGAAGAATTCCGTGAAATTTATAATATCGAAGTTATTCAAATCCCAACGAATCGTCCTATTATTCGTGAAGACCATGCGGATTTGTTATATCCAACATTAGAAAGCAAGTTTCATGCGGTAGTGCAAGATATCAAGGAGCGACACCGTAAAGGGCAGCCGATTCTAGTTGGTACAGTTGCCGTTGAAACATCTGAATTACTTTCAACTATGTTAGATCGTGAGAAGGTTCCGCACGAAGTATTGAATGCGAAGAACCACTTTAAAGAAGCGGAAATTATCATGAACGCTGGACAAAAAGGTTCAGTTACGATTGCTACAAATATGGCTGGACGAGGCACCGATATCAAACTAGGTTTGGGTGTTGTTGAATTAGGCGGCTTGGCTGTAATCGGTACTGAACGTCACGAATCTCGCCGTATTGATAATCAGCTGCGTGGTCGTTCAGGTCGACAAGGAGATCCTGGTGTTTCGCAATTCTATCTTTCATTGGAAGACGATTTAATGAAACGTTTTGGTTCTGAACGAATCAAAGCTTTCTTAGATCGCATGAAAGTTGAAGATGAAGATGCTGTGATCCAAAGTAAAATGCTGACTCGCCAAGTTGAATCAGCACAAAAACGTGTAGAAGGAAATAACTACGATACGCGTAAAAATGTCTTGCAATACGATGATGTGATGCGTGAACAACGCGAAGTTATTTACAAACAACGTCAAGATGTAATTATGGGCGAAAAAGATTTGACACCAAACTTATTGAACATGGTACGTCGGACAATCTCACGCGTCGTCGACAGTCACACACAATTAGAAAAAGATAATTGGAATCTTGAAGCTTTAGCAGACTTCGCAGGGGCAACATTGGTTCATGAAGATTCTGTTTCAAAAGCTGATTTTGAGGGCAAAACACCTGATGAAATGAAAGACTATCTGTATGAGCGTGCAAAAGCTGTTTTCGATACAAAAGTGTCACAATTACAAAGTCCAGAACAATTATTGGAATTTGAAAAAGTGGTCATCTTACGTGTTGTGGATACAAAATGGACAGATCATATTGATGCGATGGACCAATTGCGTCAATCAGTCGGCTTACGTGCTTATGGACAAAATAATCCACTCGTCGAATATCAAACAGAAGGGTACAAGATGTTTGAAGACATGGTGGGAGCAATCGAATTTGAAGTAACCCGCCTCTTTATGAAAGCAGAAATCCGTCAAAATGTTCAACGTGAGCAGGTAGCGCAAAATCAACAAGAACATCCGGTAGAAACCGACGGGGATCCGAAGAATTTGACCCATACAAAACAAAAACCGGTTCATGTGGAAAAAGTTGGTCGGAATGATCCATGTCCATGCGGCAGCGGGAAAAAATATAAAAACTGTCATGGCAAAGGACTATAATTTTTACGATATGAAATGAACCTTTAGGGCGAGACATAATTGCTATGTCTCGTCTTTTGCCAGTCCAACTTTTCACAGCTCGTTAAGTTAAGAATGGCGATAATATATCTTATTGAAAATAGAAGGTATAAGACGTTTGGTTAGACGGATATTTTTATCCGTAAGAAAGAAGGAATAGATTTGGAAAATGCAGAAATACGAAATTTGTTAGATACAATGCAAGAGCAGGTCGCAAGCTTCAGGGGGTCCCTTTGACCTAGAGCAATTGGAGGAAGATATTGCAGAAGCAGAAAATCAAATGTCAGCACCAGGTTTTTGGGATGATTCCGAAAAAGCTCAGGCGCTGATCAACCGTAATAATGCCGCGAAAGAGACCTATGACCAGTTCCAAGAGATCGCAAATGAAACAGACGAACTAAATGTCATGTGGGAAATGCAGCAGGAGGAATTTGATGTCGAACTGCAAACAGAGCTGGAAGAAAGATTAACACAATTGCAAGAAAAAGTTGCTGGATTTGAATTGTCGCTCTTATTAGATAATCCCTATGATAAGAACAATGCGATTTTAGAGCTCCATCCAGGTGCTGGTGGAACAGAATCTCAAGATTGGGGTTCGATGCTTTTGCGGATGTATACGCGCTGGGCGGAGCAACATGGTTTTTCGGTGGAGACGATTGATTATCAATCTGGTGATGAAGCAGGTATCAAGAGTGTCACACTGATGATTAAAGGAACCAATGCCTATGGCTATTTGAAATCAGAAAAAGGGGTTCATCGGTTAGTTCGAATCTCGCCATTCGATTCGGCCAGTCGACGTCATACGTCTTTTTGTTCTGTCGAAGTTATGCCTGAATTAGATGAAAATATCGAAGTCGAGGTCAATCCGGATGATTTGAAGGTGGATGTTTACCGTGCCAGCGGGGCTGGAGGACAACATATAAACAAGACATCTTCTGCCGTACGAATCACTCACTTGCCAACGGGAACTGTTGTAGCCAGTCAAGCTCAGCGTTCACAATTTCATAATCGTGAGACAGCAATGCAGACGTTGAAAGCAAAACTTTATCAATTAGAAATTGAGAAGAAAGAGCAAGAAGCAGCGGCTCTGCGAGGTGAGCAAAAAGAAATTGGCTGGGGTTCACAAATTCGTTCTTACGTTTTTCATCCTTATTCTATGGTAAAAGATCACCGCACGGAATATGAAACAGGAAATGTCCAGGCGGTAATGGACGGCGAATTAGATCCTTTTATCGATGCTTACTTGAAATGGCGCTTAGTACAAGATGCTTAAGTATAAAATGAAATCAAATTGTAAAGTAATGAAAGCCAGTTGCAATGTTGGCATGCTATAATAACAAAGAATTTAAGAGGATTTGGAGAGATAAAGCATGATTGAAATGCAGGATGTAACAAAAAAATATCCTAATAAGACAACTGCTGTACGTGGGATTTCGGTCCGTATCGATCAGGGTGAGTTCGTCTATGTCGTTGGTCCCTCTGGTAGCGGAAAGTCTACCTTCATAAAGTTGATGTATCGTGAAGAAAAAGCGACTTCTGGAAAAGTATTGGATGTTGCTCGTCATGATTTATTAAAAATCAAGAACAAGGAAGTTCCTTATCTGCGTCGCGATGTCGGTGTCGTTTTTCAGGACTTCAAACTACTGCCTCGTAAGACAGTCTATGAAAATGTAGCTTATGCAATGCAAGTAATTGGACGCAAACCGCGAGATATCAAAAAACGCGTTATGGAAGTTTTAGACCTTGTTGGTTTGAAACATAAAGTTCGTGTATTTCCAAGTGAATTATCTGGTGGGGAACAACAGCGTGTTTCGATTGCGCGCGCCATTGTAAATACGCCAAAAGTTTTAATTGCTGATGAACCGACAGGTAATTTGGACCCGGATACTTCGTGGGAAATTATGAATCTATTAGAACGCATCAATAACCAAGGTACAACGATCGTCATGGCAACACATAATAAAACGATCGTAGATACTATGCGCCATCGTTTGATCGCGATTGAAAATGGTTTGATTGTTCGGGATGAAGCGGAAGGGGAATACGAGTTTGATGATTAGAAATTTCTTCCGACATTTGTTGGAAAGTGTCAAGAGTGTCAAGCGTAACGGCTGGATGACATTAGCTTCAGTCAGCGCAGTGACGATCACCTTAACAATGGCTGGAATTTTCTTAGCCGTAATCATGAATGCGACAAAGTTGGCACAAGACGTTGAAGGCAATGTTGAAGTAACTGTTTTTGTTGATATTGGAACGAAGGATAAAGAGTTAAAAGAATTAAAATCTGAACTGCAAGATATCAAACATGTTGATAAAGTCTCGTTTTCTAGTAAAACAGATCAATTAAAGAAATTGCAAAAGCAAATGGGAGATGCTTGGGATTTATTTGAGGGCGACAGTAACCCGCTTTATGATGTATATATTGTAAGTGCAACAGATGCGCAATATATTCGTCCGGTAACACGAGAAGCAAGTCAATTGCGGAATGTTTTCCGTGCAAATTATGGTGGGAATTCAGCTGATCGAATTATTCAAATGTCGAAAGTTGTCCGTACTTGGGGATTAGCTGCAGCGGCATTATTAATATTTGTAGCGATTTTCTTAATCTCAAATACCATCCGAATCACGATTATTTCGCGAAAAACGGAAATTCAAATCATGCGTCTTGTAGGTGCAAAAAATGGTTATATTCGTTGGCCGTTCTTCCTTGAAGGCGGTTGGATCGGATTAATTGGTTCAATTGTGCCGATTCTTGTTTTGACATACGGTTACTCCCAGGTTTATGGTCTAGCAGCGCCGTATCTATTACAATCAAATCTAGAATTACTACGACCAAGCCAAATCGTTTGGATCTTGGATATAACTATGGCCGTTGGTGGATACTTGATTGGTTCACTGGGATCAGTTATTTCTATGCGTCGTTTCTTGAAGATTTAAAAATACGAACTTCTCTGTTTTTATGGAGAAGTTTTTTTGCTGATTAAAAAAATTTTAGGCTTGCCTTTTTTAAGAAAAGGTTCTAAGATATAAATCAAGTAAATAAAATGCTGCCGAGCAAGGGAGCCAATTTCGTTAGGTCATCGAAGAAATTGGACTCCCTTTTTGTGATTTCTTGTAATTTGTATAGTTTTTAGAAAAAGATATAGTAGCACTGAAATAGTTCTCAGCACTGCTTGACTGCTTGGTATGCGCAATATCTTAGGAGGAGTGTTTATTATGGCATGGGTATTTTTGATTGTTGCTGGAGTTTTTGAAGTGTTTTGGGCGACAATGATGAAAATGAGCGAAGGATTCAGTAGATTGAATTATTCATTGTTAACCATAATTGGTATGATTGCGAGTTTTTATTTTTTGGCAAAATCACTTCATTCGTTACCAATGAGTTTGGCCTACCCAATCTGGACTGGTATCGGAGCTGTGGGTTCGATTTTGATCGGAGTATTTTTCTTTAAAGATCATCTATCACTGTTGACAAGCTTCTTCGTGATTCTTTTAATCGTCGGCATCATCGGAATTAAAGTTACTAGCGGACATTAAGTGCGAAATGCGTTAAACTATTTTTAGAGAATCGAGGAGGTACGTATGATTAAATCAACTAATGAGTTAACGGCGCAAGAATTATTAACTATTTTACAAGCCCGTACGGCGGTATTTGTAGTAGAACAAGCTTGTCCTTATCAGGAAGTCGATGAAGCAGATCGTGATGCTGTACATGTCTGTTTAGAAGAAAATGGGGAACTGAAAGCTTATGCTCGTATTTTAACTGAAGGTGATAGGATTCTATTTGGACGTGTGTTAGTAGTGAAAAAATACCGTGGGCAGCAATTAGGACGAGAAATAGTAGAAAAAACTTTAAAAGAAATTGAACATCGTTATCCTGGTCAACCGGTATTCATTTCTGCACAAGCACATTTAGTAGATTTTTATCGTTCATTTGGTTTTGAACAAAATTCTGAGATCTATTTGGAAGATGAAATCCCTCACATTGAGATGCTTTTACAAAATACTGCAAATCGGTAAAGTAGATTGTTTACATTCGGCTTTCCCTCAGCTATCCTTTAGAAGAAGGAGTGTGGCAGTATGTCTTTTGTGACAGAGCACTTAGGTTTATTTTTTTTGGTTATTAACACTATTCTATCTTTTATTATTGTTTTTCGAGAACGTAAGGATACTGTCAATACGTGGGCGTGGTTATTAGTTTTGACTTTTATTCCTGTTCTGGGATTTGTTCTATATGTTTTCTTTGGGAAGGGTATCTCGAAAGAACGTATCTTTGATTTGAAGATGCAGACTAAAATTGGGATGAATGTTGAAGTTCAGCAGCAACAGCGAGCCTTAGCACGAGGATTATTCCCCAAACCGACTACGAATCAAGTCGATCCGCGACAGCTGATTTATATGTTAACAATGTTTGAGAGTTCTTTATATACCACTAAGAATGATGTTACGCTTTATACAGATGGTCGTAAAAAATTTGATGCATTGCTTGAAGACATCAAACGGGCAAAATATCATATCCATATGGAATACTATATTTATCGAGCGGATAATTTGGGACTTGAGGTTCGTGAAGCGTTAGTGGACGCTGCTTTGCGAGGCGTGAAGGTACGATTGCTTTTGGATGCTTGGGGTTCTACCCAAGTCAATCGTCGTTTTCTTACACCCTTGATTGAAGCGGGCGGCGAAGTCGATTTCTTCTTTCCTTTGTTTTTACCCTATTTAAATCCGCGGATGAATTATCGAAATCACCGAAAAATCGTTGTAATTGATGGTGAGATTGGTTACACCGGTGGCTTTAATGTTGGTGATGAATACCTTGGTTTAGTAGAAAAATTTGGGTATTGGCGTGATAATCATTTACGTGTTCATGGTCATGCTGTATATACTTTGCAGAATCGTTTTTTGATGGACTGGAATTCTCAACAAAAACATGAACTGGTCTATCAACCTGATTATTTTCCTAAAATTGAATCAGAAGGAAAATTAGCCCTGCAAATCGTCAGCAGCGGTCCTGATAGTGAACATGAACAAATTAAACTGACTTATTTAAAAATGATCAACTTAGCAAAAAAAGAAATTTTGATTCAAACCCCCTATTACATTCCGGATGCACCGATTCATGAAGCACTGAAATTGGCCTTGCTTTCCGGAGTGAAAGTTCGAATGCAGATACCCAATAAACCTGATCATATCTTGGTTTATTGGGCAACTTATTCATTCGCAGCAGAATTATTGGAATATGGTGCAATTATTGAGACGTACGAAAATGGATTTATTCACGCAAAAACGATGGTAATCGATGGGGGAGTTGCTTCAGTAGGTTCTGCAAATATCGATGTTCGCTCCTTCAAATTAGATTTTGAAGTCAATACAATTGTTTATGATGCGGCTTTTGCAGAAGAATTGCGAGAAGCGTTTCATCAAGATTCAATGAAATCAGAACTTTTAACACAAGAAAAATATGATCAGCGCGGTACGCTGATCAAGTTCAAAGAAGGTATCGCCCGTTTGATTTCACCGCTCTTATAAAAATAATTTGCGCTTTCATGGTTTGATAGTATAAAATGAACTAGCTTGTTTAGTCAGACAAACACAGAAATCAAAAAAACAGTTCAACTTTTCGCAGTTCAGTAGCTCATGATATGGATTATTCTGCATGGAAAGCAACTACGAAGCTGGTGGTTGAATGGTGTATGGCATGAAAATAGGAATTATTTTTCGTTTTAAGAGAGATGATGTCCTAAAAATGAATGAGGAGATTTTTCATGAAGAAATGGTTGATTCCCCTATTAGGTACGCTTTTACTATTGTCGGGTTGTTCTAAATGGATCGATCGCGGCGAGTCAATCACAGCTGTGGGTTCTTCTGCACTGCAACCGCTAGTTGAGACCGTAGCAGAAGAGTACCAAAGTAAAAATCCAGGCAGATTTATTAATGTCCAAGGCGGGGGAAGTGGAACAGGATTGAGTCAAGTCCAATCTGGAGCCGTCGATATCGGCAATTCAGATTTGTTTGCTGAGGAAAAAAATGGGATTGATGCTAAGAAATTAGTTGATCATAAAGTTGCTGTTGTTGGGATTACTCCGATCGTGAATAAGAGTGTCGGCGTAACCAATATTTCGTTGGAGAATTTACGCAAGATTTTTCTAGGCGAGATCAAAAACTGGAAAGAAGTTGGCGGAAAAGATCAAGAAATCGTCATCCTGAATCGGGCATCTGGTAGCGGCACACGTTCGACGTTTGAACAATGGGTCTTAGATGGCAAGACCGCAATTCGTGCGCAGGAGCAAGACTCCAGTGGAATGGTTCGTCAGATTGTAGCTGATACACCTGGTGCTATCAGTTATACGGCTTTCTCTTATGTAACAAAAGATGTTCAAACGTTAAATATTGATAATATCGAACCAACTGATGAAAATGTCACGACAAATCGTTGGAAGATATGGGCATATGAGCATATGTATACGAAAGGACAGCCAACGGAACTAGTAAAAGATTTTCTTGAGTATATCCTTTCAAAAGAAGTCCAAGGAAAAGTCGTTCCGCAACTTGGTTATATTCCAATCTCTGATATGAAAGTTGAACGTGATTGGCAAGGTAATGAAATAAAATAAAGAGGTTGAAAAGGTACAGAATTTTTCTGTGCCTTTTTATGTATAGAGAGACAGCTAAGCAGGAACAAGCTGTGGAACAGAATAGAGATGAAACAAGGAGGAAGAGTGTAATGTATTATCCGATCCAACTGCCCTTTATTTTAAATACAGCTTTTACTCGAACGATGACTTATCGGGAGAAAATTATTCCCGAATGCGATAATTTTGTTTTATGTTTTTGGGAGATGATTCCAAAAACAAATGAGCTGACTCGTGTGAAAAATGTCATCATTGCTGACGGATGCATTGATTTGATCGTAGACTATGATCAAAAGCAGCTTTTTTTTACTGGTAATCAGCAGACAGATTTTGATTATGAAATTGAAACCTCCGCGCAATTTTTTGGAGCAAGAATGATGCCGGGAGCATTCCATCAGTTGACGGGATTGTCAGCTGAGTGTGCGATGGATGATTTTATTTTACTGCAAGAGATCTTTGATGATTTAGATTCGGATACATTTTTCTCCATGCCATTTGAAACTGCGCAAGAAATTTTTAAGGCTTACCTAGTGGAGAAATTTTCAGATCAACGGCCAAATGATTTTACCCAGCTTTTTCCCAGGCTATCTGAGAACATTCCCCAGACGACTAAAGAACTGTATGAGCTACTTTATTTCAGTCCACGCCAATGTCAGCGATTATTCGCAAAAAATTATGGACTGACACCTAAAATGGTATTGAGTATTTTACGATTTCAAAAGTGCTTGCAGATTTTGACCTCGGGGCAAGCCAAACCGGCAGATATTTTAGCGGTGACTAATTATTATGATCAACCGCATTTTAACAAAGACTTTAAACATCATTTGGGTATTACTCCTTTAGAATTAATTGCTCGTTATAAAAATTGACGCTTTTTTACAATAAAGTCTATGCATAGCTTTGCTAGAATAGAGACATAAATAAGGAGGCGGTTATTAATGTATAAAAATATTACAACCAATTTGATGGTAGCAAGTGTGGATGCATCTGTGAAGTTTTATCAAGAGATTCTTGGATTAGAAGTCGTAGCTTCAGTTCCTGCTAAGGATCAGACCTTGCAATTTGCGATACTTGCAAAAGAGACAATTACTTTGATGCTGCAAGAAAAAAATAATTTAATTGAAGAATACCCGATTTTGGCGACTGAGGAAATTCAGCCATCAATCACTTTGTATATCACGATTGAAAATTTTGAAGATTATTACGCAGCTACTAAAGAGAGCTGTCCAATTTATGCTGAACCTCATACAACATTTTATGGTGCAAAAGAATTTGCCGTCACAGATCCGGATGGTTATGTTCTGACCTTCACTGAATATATAGAAGGATGATCCACAATGGAGAATAATTTAAAAATGATTCCTGGGATCGGAAAAAATATGGAGCAGCATTTAATTAGAGCAGGATGCCCTGATATTGCTTCATTAAGAAAGCAGGAACCAGAGGAAATTTATTTAAAAGATTGTGTGGCGCAAGGAGAAAAAGTTGATCGATGTGCGTTGTACGTTTATCGTTTAGCGGTCCATTATGCTGATCATGCTGGAAGCTTGCCGCCAGATAAACAGAATTGGTGGGATTGGCAGGATAAATAAGTTTATGAGCAGTATCCATAAAGGATGCTGTTTTTTTGTGCTTTTACTCAGAGTAAAAATGTTTCGTAACCATTCTGAGTAAATTGTTAAGCAGTTCTTTTGCAGGGAACCTCTTATCTGGTTTACACTTTCTTTACAATTGTCATGGAAGCGTTACAGGAGGTTAAAAAGAAATTGATTTTCAACAGGTAAAATGATTTTGTTGGTTTGTAAAAAACCGAGTGGATTAGTTTGAAGGAATCAGGAGGAGTAGGCCTTGGAAAATGAAGATGTAAAAAAAGCGCTGACGACGAAATCAAAGCGTGCGAGAATTGAACAACGAGGACGCTTTGTTAGTTTTATCTGTATCGCGTTGATCGTATTTGTTGTTGGAGCAATTTTTTATTTTGTAGCGAGTAAAGGATTATCAACCTTTTTTGTAGATAAAATTAATGTATTTGATTTCTTATTTGGAACGGTTTGGAACCCTAGTGCAACTGGACCGGACGGCAAACCGTTAGTAGGTGCTTTGCCGATGATTTTAGGTTCGTTTATGGTGACTTTTTTATCAGCAATCGTAGCTACCCCTTTTGCAATTGGTGCGGCAGTTTTTATGACAGAGATTTCACCGACTAAAGGGCAAAGGTTCTTACAACCAGTTATTGAATTATTGGTGGGTATTCCTTCAGTGGTTTATGGATTCATTGGTTTGACTGTAATCGTACCTTTTATCCGTTCGATTTTCGGCGGAACGGGTTTTGGGATTTTATCTGGAACATTCGTCTTATTTGTTATGATTTTACCAACGGTTACTACGATGACAGTGGATACACTGAAATCAGTACCGCGTCACTATCGTGAAGCCTCATTAGCATTAGGCGGGACGCGCTGGCAAACAATTTATAAAGTTGTTTTACGAGCGGCGGTACCTGGAATATTAACCGCAGTTGTCTTCGGAATGGCCCGTGCGTTTGGTGAAGCTTTGGCGATTCAAATGGTGATTGGGAATGCTGCTTTGATGCCAACTGGATTGACGACACCTGCGTCAACCTTGACTTCGATCTTGACGATGGGGATCGGTAACACGATCATGGGTACTGTAGAAAATAATGTACTGTGGTCATTGGCGCTGATTCTATTGTTCATGTCTTTAGTTTTCAATATTTTGATTCGCTACATCGGAAAGAAAGGGGAGATAACAAATGGATAAAGCAAAGCGCGCTGATAAAATCGCGACTGGGGTTCTTTATGCTGTTTCCGCTTTGATTGTTGCGATTTTAGCCTTTCTCTTACTCTATATTTTAATTCGCGGATTGCCGCATGTTTCTTGGGAATTTTTGACGTCGCCTTCGAAGGCTTATCAAAAAGGCGGCGGAATCGGGATTCAATTGTTTAACTCTATTTATCTATTATTGATCACTATGATCATCAGTTTACCAATTTCGCTTGGTGCAGGCATTTATCTATCTGAATACGCGAAGAAAAATTGGGTAACTAACGTCATTCGTACTTCAATTGAAATTCTAAGCTCGTTACCTTCCGTTGTTGTGGGGCTGTTTGGTTTCTTGATTTTTGTTATTCAGTTTGGCTACGGCTTCTCAATTCTTTCTGGAGCCTTGGCATTAACCTTGTTCAACCTGCCATTGTTGACAAGAAATATTGAGGAATCATTAAAAGCGATTCATTATACACAACGAGAAGCTGGCTTAGCATTGGGTTTATCACAGTGGGAAACAGTTACAAAAATTGTCGTTCCAGATGCTTTACCGGGAATTTTAACAGGAGTCATTTTGAGTTCAGGCCGAATTTTCGGCGAGGCGGCGGCTTTAATTTATACAGCAGGACAAAGTGCCCCCGCTTTGGATTTTACGAATTTCAATCCATTAAGCGTTTCTAGTCCGTTAAGCATTTTCCGACAAGCAGAAACCTTAGCTGTACACATTTGGAAAATCAATACTGAAGGAACGATGCCAGATGGTACTGCGGTATCTGCTGGCGCCTCTGCAGTTTTGATTTTAGCAGTTCTATTGTTCAATTTCGGCGCGCGCGCGATTGGAAAACGACTTCATAGAAAAATGACTTCCGCTTAAGAATTGCAAGCTCTTATTACTAACAGATTTTTATAGGTGCGAGTAATATACGTACGAGAATTCTTTGAATAGTAAATTAGAAAATTTCAACAATAGTATGAACTAGGATGTCAGTCCAACTTTGCTAATTTATTTCGTAGAATAAAAAAGATAGAGTGAACGCCTAGCTATGGTGAACAAACTCTAGTTGGATGATATACGGCGTGAGAATCCGAGAAATTTTTAATGTAAAAATTTCAACAATAGTATGAACTAGGAGAAATTCAATGAAAGAATATAATTGGGACGAACGTAATCTTATCAGTATGCCAGGTGAAATTGCATTGCATACGGAAGATTTACACGTTTATTATGGCAGTAACGAAGCCATCAAAGGTGTCGATCTAGAGTTTGAAAAAAATAAAATTACGGCATTGATTGGCCCTTCTGGTTGTGGAAAATCAACCTATTTACGATCATTAAATCGCATGAACGATGGTATTGCTAGTGCGAGCGTAACAGGAAAAATTATGTATAAGGACGTCGATGTCAATGCTTCAAATATCGATGTCTATGAAATGCGAAAACGTATTGGAATGGTTTTTCAACGACCAAATCCTTTCAGTAAATCAATTCGCGACAATATCACATTTGCTTTGAAGCAACATGGCATGCGTGACAAGCACCAACTAGAAGAAACTGTTGAAACCAGTCTGAAGCAAGCTGCATTATGGGATCAAGTCAAGGATAATCTAGATAAAAGTGCTTTAGCTCTTTCTGGGGGACAACAACAGCGTTTATGTATCGCGCGGGCAATTGCGATGAAACCAGACATCCTATTACTAGATGAACCGGCGAGTGCTTTGGACCCTATTTCAACCGGAAAAGTTGAAGAAACGCTGGTCCAATTAAAAGAGAATTATACGATTATCATCGTAACGCATAATATGCAGCAAGCGGCCAGAATCAGCGACTACACCGCCTTTTTCTATTTAGGGCATGTCATTGAGTATGATGAAACAACAAAAATCTTTACACGGCCAAAAATTCAGGCTACCGAAGATTACGTATCAGGACACTTTGGTTAAGAAATGGTGTTATCCCGTTTATCCTCACTTCCAGATGAGAAACTTCTAGTTAAAGCGGCTTAATACTTTCTGTAACTAATCTAAGTAGAAATGATATATGAAAAGGGAGGAAATTGAATGTCGAAGATTATTACTTCCAAAGACCTTCATTTATATTATGGGAAAAAAGAGGCCCTAAAAGGCATTGATATGGAAATTGAAAAGGGTGAGATCACTGCAATGATCGGACCTTCTGGTTGCGGCAAATCGACCTATTTGCGTTCATTGAATCGAATGAACGATTTGATTCCCGGCGTGACGATTACTGGCAGCGTAATGTATAAGGACAAAGATATTTACAGTCCGAAGACGGATACTGTCAAATTGCGGAAAGAAATCGGAATGGTCTTCCAACAGCCAAATCCTTTTCCATTTTCGATTTACGAGAACGTCATTTATGGGTTAAAATTAAAAGGTGAAAAAGATAAAAGTAAACTTGATCAGGTGGTCGAGGAAAGCTTGAAGGCTGCCTCAGTTTGGAACGATGTTAAAGATAAATTGCATGAGAGTGCATTGTCATTATCAGGCGGACAGCAACAACGTGTTTGTATCGCTCGTGTTTTAGCAGTTAATCCCGAGGTTATTCTTATGGATGAGCCTACAAGTGCATTGGATCCAGTATCAACTGGTAAGATCGAAAACATGTTATTGGAATTAAAAGAGAATTACACGATCATCATCGTGACTCACAATATGTCACAAGCATCACGAATTTCTGACCGCACCGCTTTCTTTTTACAAGGAGAACTGATTGAGTTCAACAAAACGAAGAAAATATTTTTAGATCCAGCAAAACAAGAAACGGAAGATTACATCTCGGGGAAATTTGGTTAACAAGCAAGAAAAACGAAATGGAATTAGTTTTTTGCGAATAATTAATTCCTCATTATGAAAAAGGAGGGCAACGATGTTACGTACACAATTTGAAGAAGATCTGCTGAATCTTCACAATCAGTTTTATGAAATGGGTATGATGGTTTCAAGTGCCGTGCACAAATCGGTTCGTTCATACATTGACCATGATAAAAAATTAGCACAAGAGGTTATTGACCATGATGTCGAAATCAATGACATGGAAGTCCGTCTAGAGAAGAAAAGCTTTGAGATGATCGCATTACAACAACCTGTTACGACAGATTTGCGCACGATTATCACAATTATGAAGGCTAGTTCAGACTTAGAACGGATGGGAGATCACGCTGTTTCTGTTGCTAAATCAACTATTCGCTTAAAAGGTCTGCCGCGGATTTTAGAAGTTGAGAAAGAAATCAATGAAATGTCTAACTACGTGAAAAAAATGGTGGACAATGTTTTGATTGCTTACGTGAAGACGGATCAAAAAGATGCCCGCATGATCGCGAAGATGGATGAACGTGTAAATTACTATTTCCAAAAAATCTATGATATGACTACCAACACGATGGAAAAAGAATCTGATACAATTATCAGCGGAACGGATTATCTGCATGTTGCAGGTTATTTAGAGCGTGTAGGTGATTATGTAACAAACATTTGCGAATGGATCGTCTACTTAGCAACTGGGAAAATAACCGAACTCAACAGTAATCGCAACGAAAATTTTTAAAATAAAACGCCGGCTAGAGTTTTTCTAGCTGGTTTTTTCTACATTTAAATAGGAAGAAACTCCTCTCTTGAGGAAGTCGGATGAAAAGATGGGTCTTTAGTCCTATGACAAATGAATAAAAACATTGCATAATATGAATGTAAACAAAAGTAATGTATTTGCTTTTTGAAGGAGGCAATTTCTATGAATGAAAGACAACGAATTATGGAATTAGTTAAAAAAGGTATTTTATCGACTGAAGAAGGTTTGGATTTATTAGAAAGCATGGCCAAGGCAAAGGATGAAGCGCAGATTAAACAAGCTGCTGATAAAGTGGATTCTTATCACCGCGACCAAGCAACGAATTTAGTTGATGAATGGGAAAAAGGAAACGATGCAGAAGAAGCAAAAGGTTCTGAAGAACAGGACTTGGAAGAACTTGAAGCTTACTTCGATGATTTAGCAACAGAAGCGAACCAAATTTCTGCTCACATTGATGAAATCAACCAAAAGAAAAATGAATTGAAGGCAGCTCTTCATGAAAAAGAAGAAGTATTGATGGAGTTAGATACAAAAGAAGAATTAGATACATTATCAGAAGATGATGATGACATTCGTGAAGCAGTTGAAGAGGCAATCTCAGATTTGAAGGATCAAATTGCTGATTTAGAAGAAAAAGTCCAAGAGCAAGAAGAAGAATTAAAGAATGTGCAAGATAATCAGAACGAAACACGTAAAGAACGTAATCGTGCACGCTTCGATATTCCAGACGATTTGAAAGATCAAGCAAGCGAAACGTTCTCGCAAGTTGGAGAAAAATTAGGAGAAGCTGGCGTTCAATTAGGTCGCTTGATGAAGAAGACTTGGAAAACTGTTTCTGATACAGTAGAAGAAAATGTTGATTGGAAAGATTTCAACGTAAAAGTTCCGGGTCTAGTTACTTCGAAATTTGAACATCAATTTTTATACACAGATGTTGAACCAACATTGATCGATATTAAATTGGCGAACGGTAAAGTTACCTTAAAGGCTTGGGACGATGCAGCTATTAAGGTGGATGCGAAAATCAAACTTTATGGTAAAATGAGTGAAGCGACACCATTACAATCATTAATGGAACGCAGTCAGATCGAAGTGAATGATGAACATATCTCATTCCAAATCCCGAATAAACGGGTTCAAGCAGAATTAGTCTTCTACCTGCCAAAACGTACGTATGACCACGTGGCAGTCAAACTGTTGAATGGTGATTTGAATGTTGATGAGATGGATGCTAAAGATGTTTATGCAAAATCAACAAACGGCAACATCACTTTTAAACATATCGATGCAACGATGCTTGAGATTCAAGGCGTCAATGGGAACATCGACATTCGTGAAGGCGCGATTTTAGATTCGATCATTGAAACGGTCAATGGCAATATCACGACTAAAGCAGCAATTCAAAACTACGGCATCTCATTAGTGAATGGTGATGTGAAGTTAACTGCTGGTCATGCTAGCTTACAAAAAATCAAAGCAAGCTCAGTTAACGGAAATGTCAAAGTTTCTGTAGGAAAAACGATCGGTTTAGAAGGATTAGCTAAAACAAGCTTAGGTAGTATCAATGATCGCTTATCAAATTATGAAGTGATCAGAGAGAAAAAAGAAAAAACTAATCGCTTGTTGCAATTCCGTCGGGTAGCCGATGAAATGGCAAAAATCGATGTATCGACTACAACGGGTAGTATTTTCTTGAAAGATTTCGACAATTAGGAAATAATAAGGAAGGAAGATTCATATGCAAAAAAGATTACAAAAGTCACGAACAAATGTGGTACTGACAGGTACCTTAGCCGGGATCGCCGAATACTTCGGGATCGATCCAACAATCGTGCGTGTGATTTATGTTTTCTTAAGTTTCGGCTTACTCGGCTCACCGGTTATCTTATATGTTATTTTGGCATTGGTGATCCCTTCAGGTCCGAGAGGTCGGGATTCTTACGGACATAACAATCCATATTATGGAAACAATGACTACAACAACTATGAGAAGAAAGCGTCCACTAAACGCAAAAAAGCGGACAAAATCGACGATGATGACTGGAGCGACTTTTAATGACTTACCTACAGCGCCTAATAGCTAATGCCCTGATCTTTATTTCACTGTCAGTGCTCTTTCCCAATCAAGTTTACGTGGAAAGTCTAACGATGGCTATTGCTGCAAGCTTTGTCCTATCAATATTGAATACATTAGTGAAACCAATTTTGATTCTTCTTTCACTGCCATTGAATATTTTGACACTCGGACTGTTTAGCTTTGTGATCAGCGCTGGTATGTTGCAATTGACTTCCAACTTATTAGGGAATTATCGTTTTGGCTTTTCTAGCTTCGCCATCTCAATTTTGGTGGCAATCGTCATGGCGATCGTCAATGCGATTGTCTCAGATCATAATATCGATAAATACGCGGATAGGTAAATTTTACCTATCCGTTTTTGTCAGTTTTTCTTCTTGCTTCAGCAGGTTAGAAAAATGATTCCTTAAAAATGAGCTAGCTGTTATTCAAACTTTTTATAGTTCATAAAGTTTGAATCGGGAAAATTTTCAGAGTGGATCTATTCGGAAAAAATAATAGGTATCATAGCAAGGTTTCATTAATATTTTATGAAGCCTTTTTTGTTTCTTATGGCAGAAGTTGTCTGAACCTAGTCACTCCATGGATAAAATGATAAAATAGAGCGGAAGTGTAGAAAAGAGGGATTATATGGCTGAAACAGTAAAAGTAAAAGAACTAGTTGATAAACTTTCATTGGAAGTAGTAACTGGCGATGAGGAAAGCCTAGAGCGGGTCATCACTACCGGCGATATTTCTCGCCCAGGGCTAGAATTGACTGGCTATTTTAACTATTATTCACATGATCGTTTACAACTTTTTGGAAATAAAGAAATTACCTTCGCAGAACGTATGATGCCAGAAGAACGATTGATGGTTTTACGTCGGATGTGCAGTGATGATACACCAGCATTTATCGTTTCTCGCGGGTTGACACCGCCAAAAGAAATGATCGAAGCCGCTAGTGAGCGTAATATCCCAGTATTAAGCTCACCGATATCGACTTCGCGTTTATTAGGTGAGATATCTAGTTTTCTAAACGGCGGATTGGCACCGCGTACAAGTGTTCATGGAGTGCTGGTAGATGTTTATGGATTGGGTGTGCTGATCCAAGGAGATAGTGGAATAGGTAAGAGCGAAACGGCACTAGAATTAGTCAAACGTGGACATCGTTTGATTGCAGACGATCGGGTTGATGTTTATCAGCAGGACGAGTTGACTTTAGTTGGTGAACCGCCTAAAATTTTACAACATCTGATTGAAATTCGCGGGATTGGTATCATCGATGTGATGAATCTTTTCGGCGCAAGTGCTGTCAGAGGATCAATGCCGTTGCAATTGGTGGTTTATTTAGAAAACTGGTCGAAAGATAAAAAATATGACCGCTTAGGCAGTGGAAACACTGAAGTTGAAATCGCTGAAGTAAAAATCCCGCAAGTCAAGATCCCAGTGAAAACTGGACGAAACGTTGCCATTATCATTGAAGTAGCAGCGATGAATTTCCGTGCTCGTACGATGGGTTACGATGCTACGAAGACCTTTGAAGATCGTTTAACCCAATTAATCGAAGAGAATTCTGGACAATAGAATGGTTGGACAAATAAATCGTGTAGCTTTTGAATTGTTTGGTCTTGAAATTTACTGGTATGCGATTATCATTGTGTCAGGAATTGCAATTGCCCTTTGGCTTGCCAATCGAGAAGCACTGCGAGTGGGTTTAAAAGAGGATGATATGACAAACTTCATTCTTTGGGCTCTGCCGCTTGCCATTGTTGGTGCTCGCTTGTATTATGTTTTGTTTGATCTGCCAATGTATCTAGCGGATCCTATTCAAATCTTTAATACCCGTAGTGGAGGCTTAGCCATTTATGGCGGTTTGATAGCGGCAGTGATAGTTCTGATTGTTTATACGAAGCATAACTTCATTGATCCATGGCTCTTTTTAGATGTAGTGGCTCCAAGTGTAATGTTGGCACAGGCGATGGGACGATGGGGAAACTTTACAAATCATGAAGCATTTGGCGGAGAAACAACTCGTCAATTTTTAGAAAGTTTACATTTGCCGCAATTCATTATCAATAATATGTATATTGACGGCGCCTTTCGTCAACCGACTTTTTTTTATGAATCAATGTGGAGTCTGCTAGGCTTCATCTTAATCATCGTTATTCGAAAAAAAGTATCAATCAAGCGTGGAGAAATATTTTTGGGATACGTTACATGGTATAGCTTTGGACGATTCTTTATCGAAGGGATGCGGACAGATAGTCTGTATTTATTTGGCGGGATTCGTGTTTCCCAAATGTTGTCACTGATTCTATTTGTCGGAGGGTTAGCTTTATTTTATTATCGCCGAAAAAAGCGCACGGATATCAAATTATATGAACGCGACAAAGGAACTAATCAAGCTTTAATTTAAGAACGAGTCGATAGCTATGTATGCTATGATATTGAAGAAGAATTTTTTTACATGAACTACTTTTTTGAATCACGTAATTGTATGTAGTATAAACGTCTTTATTTTCTAAGGGAAAATCCATCTTGTTATTTGATTTTAGCAAGAGAGGCAATTTATAGGTAATTCGTTACCTTAATATGAACGAGGAGGAAATCTCTGTGAAACAAAAAGTTGCAGTTTTAGGACCGGGCTCTTGGGGAACGGCGTTAGCACAAGTTTTAGCTGAAAATGGACATGAAGTAAGGCTTTGGGGAAATCACGAAGCACAAATTGATGAGATTAATACGTATCATACCAATCGTCATTATTTACCAGATTTAAAAATTCCTGAAAGTATTAAAGGGGAAAAGAATCTGAAGGAAGCTGTAAAAGATGCGGATGCTGTTTTATTCGTTGTACCAACGAAGGCGATTCGCTCAGTTGCCAAGGAATTTGCACAAATTGTGGATAATAAACCTGTTATTATTCATGCAAGCAAGGGATTGGAGCAAGGCACGCATAAACGCATCTCAGAAGTGCTGATAGAAGAAATTCCTGAAGAACATCGTCAAGGTGTGGTTGTTTTGTCTGGACCAAGTCATGCAGAAGAAGTAGCTGTACACGATATTACGACAATTACGGCTGCCTGCAAAGATGAAAAGTTGGCAACTTATGTACAAAAATTGTTCATGAATGACTATCTAAGAATTTACACGAATCCAGATGTGATTGGTGTTGAAACTGGTGCGGCTCTAAAAAATATTATCGCTCTAGGTGCTGGTGCATTGCATGGGTTATCTTATGGGGATGATGCCAAGGCTGCGATCATGACGCGGGGCTTAGCGGAAATCAGCCGTCTAGGTGTAGCGATGGGTGCGAATCCATTAACGTTCATTGGTTTAAGCGGCGTAGGTGATTTGATCGTAACATGTACATCGGTCCATTCTCGTAATTGGCGCGCCGGAAATCTTTTAGGCAAAGGCCATAAGTTAGATGAGGTTCTTGAAAATATGGGCATGATCGTTGAAGGTGTTTCAACAACGAAAGCAGCGAAAGAGTTGGCTGATAGCATGAATGTCAGCATGCCAATCACTGAAACGATCTATGATGTTTTATATAATGATAAAGACGTACGTCAGGCTTGTCGCGAGTTAATGACACGAGAAGGTACGTTTGAAAATGAGTTTACTTTAGAATAGAAAGAGTGGGACAAGAGACATGCGAGTGAAAAAAGCAGTTATTCCAGCCGCTGGGTTGGGAACAAGATTTTTGCCGGCTACAAAAGCGATGGCCAAAGAAATGCTGCCTATCGTCGATAAACCAACAATCCAATTTATCGTTGAAGAAGCATTAAAATCTGGGATTGAAGATATTTTGATCGTAACTGGAAAAGCGAAACGTCCAATTGAAGATCATTTTGATTCAAACATTGAATTAGAAATGAACTTGCAAGAAAAAGGTAAAACAGATTTATTAAAATTGGTTGAAGAAACGACCGATGTAAATCTGCATTTTATCCGTCAATCACATCCTAAAGGGTTAGGTCATGCAGTTCTACAAGCACGTGCTTTTGTTGGCAACGAACCATTTGTTGTCATGTTAGGCGACGACTTGATGGAGGACCGGGTTCCATTAACTAAGCAATTAATGAATGACTATGAACAAACGCATGCCTCAACGATTGCGGTTATGCGTGTGCCTGAGAAGGAAACTTCAAAATATGGAATCATCAATCCAGGTGAAGAAGTATCTAAAGGATTGTTTAACGTGAAGAATTTTGTAGAAAAACCAAAACCAGAGGAAGCACCAAGCAATTTAGCGATTATAGGCCGCTATTTGTTAACGCCTGAAATTTTTGATGTATTAGCTACGCAAAAACCGGGTGCAGGCAATGAGATTCAGTTGACGGATGCGATTGATACCTTAAACAAAACACAAAGAGTCTTTGCACAAGAATTCAGTGGGAAACGTTACGATGTGGGTGATAAATTCGGCTTTATGACAACTAGTATTGAATATGGCTTGAAGCATCCAGAGATCAAAGATAAATTACATGATTATATCATCGCTTTGGGTAAAGAGTTGAGCGGACAAAATAAAACAAAAAAATAATTGTTGAAGCGCAGATTTGAATCTGCGCTTTTTATATTGTTAGTTATTTTAAATAAATAAATCATTGGTTTTTTAAATGTAAATTATCACTATAACGAATAGAAAATATTGGTTAGTTTGTTATATAATATTTTTTGGAAATAACGATATTGAAAAGGAGAATTAATGAAAACTTCCCGATTGAATAAAGAGATCGTCATAGAATGTGCGATGGATCTGGTCTGTGAGTCAGGAGTCAATGGACTAAGATTAAATAAAATCGCTGATCGTCTTGATGTAAAATCTCCATCATTATATACGCATACAGGCAGCGTGATCGAATTACGACAAGCAGTCGTAAGACGAGCCATGGAGGAATTTCGCGAACGACTAGTGGATTCTGTCTTAGGCAGAGCAAATCTTTGTGCTTTTATAGAGTTAGGAAAAACTTGGGCTGCTTACGCGAAAAATAGAAATGAGTTTTACACTGTGTTTTACGAGAAAGAGTACATAGACTCTTATGAAAGAAATATTACTGTTTTCCTAAGAGCCGTATTTGGTCGAATCTTTTCAGCCTGTGAACTGACTGAGAAGGAGATTATCCAAGTAGATCGTGTAATGACAAATTATTTCCGAGGCCATGCGGAATGCTTCACTGAAAAAAATTTCAGTGAAGCTGATTTGATCAGTGATTTAGAAATCATTTACAATGGTATCCTACAAAACTTTTCGAAAGTATCTCAATAATTTAATTGAGATGCTTTTTTATTAGTATTGAATCTAACTCTTTCTCTTTCATTAATTTCCATGAGAATGGTATAATTTAAGTTAGCATAATGAGTGAAAAATGAGAGGAGCGATTGAATGAGTTTAGGCGGTATTGCGGCAATTATTGCAGCACTTGCATTTGTTGTTTTGGTCATATTTTTAGTGCGCGTCTTGAGTCAAGTTTCAAAAACAGTTGAAAAAGTTGAGACGACTGTGACCGAGGCCAATACAACAATTGATGTTCTTACCAAAGATGTAGATTTACTTATGCAGCAAGTAGAAGGGTTGTTAGTTAAAGGCAATCACTTGTTGAATGATATCAACGGAAAAGTTGAAACGATTGATCCATTGTTTACGGCGGTAGCAGATCTAAGTCAGAGTGTTTCTGATTTAAATACTACTAGTCGCAATTTAGCGGGCAAAGTTGGCGGCGTTGGGAAAAATGCGGCGAAAGCAAGTGTTGCGGGCAAAGTTGGCGCGACAACGATGAGATTTTTTAGAGATCGTAAGACAACAACGAAAACGGAGGGATAAATATGGCAAAAAGCGGGAAATTTTTAGCGGGGGCTTTAATTGGCGGAACGGCAGCAGCAGTAGTCGCTTTATTATTAGCACCTAAATCGGGAAAAGAATTGCGTGAAGATCTAGCGAAGAAAACTGATGATTGGTTGGATTTAGCGTCAGATTATACCGATGACTTGGTTATGAAGACCAGCGATATGGGATCAATTGTAAAAGATCGTGCTTCTGACTTAAGTGACCAAGCCAGCGATTTAGCTTCAAATGTGAAGGGAAAAATCAATGATTCAATGGAGGACATGGATGATATCACATCAGACACTTTGGAAGATTTGAAACGTCAAAGTTCTGATTTATCGGATCGTTTCCGTAAGGCGGCAAGCGATGCGAAAGATGTAGCTGAAGATGCTTCAGAAGATATCGTCATCGACGCTAAAGAAGCCCAAGAAGAAGCAAAAGAAACAGTTTCTGAAGGTGCTGAAGCTTTGGCTGATAAAACAAAAGAAATGAATGAAAAAAAGCCCGATTTTTCTGAAGTCAAAGAAGAATTAAAAGAAGAAGTGGAAAAAAATAATCCAGAATAAAGGATTTAGCCCTCAGTGATGAGGGCTTTTTTTATCATTGCGTGCGCAACGCTCTGGTATTGCTGTAATCTTGACTCATAATAATCAATAATTAAGGGGAGACGAAGATGGAATTAGGAAAACTCATTCGTTCAAGAAGAGAAGAGTTGAAGATGACTCAACAGCAATTAGCAGAACAAATTTATGTTACTAGACAAACTATTTCAAAATGGGAATTGGGAAAAAGCGAACCTGATTCGATTTCGAAAAAGAATCTGGAAAGAATTTTAGCTGTTCAATTGGTAGAAAAGTCTTCTTCACGTAAAGACGAGGAGGAAGTTTTTTTGAAGAGAATTCAGTGGTTAGCTGGTTTCGTATTTTTTGGTATTTTATTTTTACCGATGCGTTTTCTGTGGATAACGATTCGAAAATATTGGGAACGTCCATGGAATCGATTCATTTTGATACCTGTTATGTTGGCTTTTTTTTTATGGTATCTACATTCGCTGAAAGACAATGTATTTCATTTATTTTTAGTCGGTTTCCTGTTGGTTTATTTTGTCACAAGTTATTACTTTTATAGTGATCAAAAAGGATTGGACAGCCATTAAAGATGAAAGAAAAAACTGTAGACAACAATCCTAAGACGGACGTTGTCTACAGTCTGAGAAACACCACAAACAAAGGTGTTTCTTTTCTTTTTTATAAGATAGTTAATTCTTTTGATGTTTTTGTAAATGGAATGCACCCGTCTTTGGTTACGAATACGCAGTCTTCAATTCGAACACCGACATCATTTGGTAAATAAATACCTGGTTCAATCGAGAAGCACATACCTTCTTTCACTTCTAGATCGTTTCCGCCAACGATTTGTGGAAACTCATGAATCGTCGTTCCAATTCCATGACCTAAACGGTGATTAAAGTATTCACCATAGCCACGGCTTTCAATGACATCTCGCGCAAGTTTGTCCAGTTGACCACAAGTAACACCAGGTTTTACAGCGTTTAAAGCGGCCATATGAGCTTCTAATACGATATTGTAGATGTCTCTTTGATGATCAGTTGGTTTGCCGCAAGCGACAGTTCGAGTCGCGTCGCTGCAATAACCGTTAACGATTGTACCTAGGTCAAACAAAACGAGTTCGTTTTCTTTACAAGTATTTTTACCTGGGGTACCGTGAGGGCTCGCTGCATTTGGGCCAGCCAATACTTCGGTTGGGAAGGACATTTGCTTAATGCCTTTTTTCTTTAATTCATATTCAATTTCTGCCACAATTTCTTCTTCGGTAACGCCTGGTTTTACGTGTCTAAAACCAATTTCAAAAGCTAAGTCAGCAGTTGATCCTGCTTCAATCAAGCGTTGGCATTCTTCTTCGGTCTTATATAATTGCAATTCTTGGACTAGCGGAGTAAGATCAGCTGAGAAATCAGCTGATGGAAAAGCTTCAGTTAAGCGTAAGTAACGATCCAATACTAATTGATTTTTTTCTAACGCGATTTTCTTAGGCGAACCGTAACGTTTTTTGATTTCGTCTACGATGATAGAAAAGGGATCTTGGCTGTCAAGATAACCTACGACATCGTATTTAAAGCTGCTGGCTTTTGCGTCTTCGACCTCTAAACCAGGCGCAAATAAAAATGGATCTTTTTCAAGTGGAATGAACAATGCTAAGACACGTTCCATTGGGTTGCTGTCAAAGCCGGAGAAGTAGCCGATATGACTTGCGTCAGAAACATATGCTAAGTCTACCTCGTTTTTTTGCATCCATTTTCGTAATTCTAAAACTTTTTCTTGGTTCATTAAAGCATCCTTCTTTCTTTTAGCGTTATATTGATTGTAACACTAATAAAATTTATTGAAAAATGATTCTGATAAAACGCTTACAGTTTTTTAAGGAAAAATGTGTAAAACGGTTGCAATCAATGAAACAACGTGCTATTATCTTTTAGAAATGTAAATGATATTTTCTGAAAACAAAATAAAAGGAGCATATCCATGGAAAAGCAAACAATTACGATTTATGATGTTGCCCGTGAAGCAAACGTTTCAATGGCAACCGTTTCTCGTGTGGTCAACGGTAACCCAAATGTAAAACCCACAACACGTAAAAAGGTGTTAGAAGTTATTGAGCGTCTAGACTATCGTCCAAATGCTGTTGCACGAGGACTAGCAAGTAAAAAGACGACAACAGTCGGTGTAATCATCCCTGATGTCAGCAATATGTTTTTCGCTTCATTAGCGCGGGGAATTGACGACATCGCAACGATGTACAAATATAATATTATTTTAGCGAACTCAGATGGCGAAGCGCAAAAAGAAGTGAACGTATTGAACAACTTATTAGCAAAACAAGTTGATGGTGTCATCTTCATGGGCCATCGTATTACGGATGAAATCCGTGCTGAATTTTCACGTTCTAAAACACCAATCGTTTTAGCTGGTTCTATTGATCCCGACGAACAAGTCGGCAGCGTAAACATTGATTACAGAGCTGCGACAAAGGAATCAATCGACTTATTAGCAAAACATGGCAATAAGAAAATTGCTTTCATCAGCGGAGCATTAATTGATGCTATCAATGGCCAAGCTCGTATGGGCGGCTACAAAGAAGCATTAGCTGAAAATGGGTTAGATTACAATGAAGGCTTGATTTTTGAAGCTAAGTACAACTTTAAAGAAGGCTTAGCACTAACTGATCGCATCCTTAATAGCGGAGCAACCGCTGCATACGTAACGGATGACGAACTTGCTATTGGATTATTAGACGGCTTGACCGACAAAGGTGTGAGAGTTCCGGAAGACTTCGAGATTATCACAAGCAATGATTCATTACTGACTGAAGTGGCTCGCCCACGTCTAAGCAGCGTGACTCAACCGTTATATGATATCGGTGCTGTCGCAATGCGTCTATTAACAAAAATGATGAATAAAGAAGATATTGAACAAAAAACGATCGAATTACCTCACGGTATTTTTGAAAAAGGTTCAACAAAAGAATAATTGTAAAGAGAGGTTGGGACAGAAGAGGTCAGCTTCAAGAAATTTTGGCTTATTTCAGAATGCTAGTTCTGCTCAGCGAAATTTAGCAGTAACTGTACGCGTAGTTTGCGAAGAAGAAGCTGCTTCTGGCACACCGTTTGTTCGAAAAAAGGAGCTATGACAAGATTCTTGTCATAGCTCCTTTTTTTGTCAAAATCTTACTACATAGTTGAGGGATGACGTCGTGCAAAATCAAAGAAACGAAACTTGTCGACTTGATGACGACTTTCGGTATATTGAAATTGGCGAGCATCACTAGTAAAGACTCGACTTTTTACTGAAACAATATTAATATCATGCTGGTTTAGGTCCAATAGGTCGCGGTCTTCATTGGTCAACGCATCAATCGTGATTTCTTTTTCAGCAAAAGCAATATTCAGATTCAATTGGTTCTCGAAATAGCGATAGATGGAATCCTTGGCTATTTCGGTATCCATTTCGGGAACAATCGCTGTAAGAAGGATATCTTTATCAAGAATTACTTTTTTCTGATCAATGGCACGAGTACGAATTAATTCCCAACAAACAGAACTGATTTCAAAACCTGTCACATCCGCCATTTTCTTATCAATTATAATTTTTTTGAGACTGACAACATCGGTACTGCTGTCATAGCCATAAGAATTTTGCAGCTCTTTGTAGCTAGTTAACCCAGAGACCGGGAAGCGCAGTTGCTCCCGTTTCAAAACTAAAGACCCTTTTCCCTGAATTTTTTGAATGTAGCCATTGGCCATTAAAAGTGATAGTGCTTTGCGAATGGTATCCCTAGAAACATGATAGGTCTGGCGTAATTTGTTTTCGCTGGGCAGATAGGCGCCAGCTTCGTATACCCCTTTTAGAATTCCACTTTCGATCGCTTGATAGATCACTTCGTAGTTTTTCATCTAATCCTCCTTTTTACCTATGTAGTGTTCCATTTTACTCTTAAATAAGAAGCACAATTGAAAAAATAGAACCAAAAATCCACTTGTCCGTATAAGTGATTTCATTATACAAAGAAAGAATCTATATGTAAAACGCTTTCCGGATAATTTTGACTATAAAAATGAGTAAATTTTTATTTTTGGTAAGACTTGTTTGGTTTATTACCAACCTGTTGGTAACAATAAGACTGACAAATTGCGAATAAAATCTATTCATGTTCATTTTGATGAGGATTTTCTAATAAAGCGAGAACAGTTGAATATGTAAGCGATTTACAAAAATCTTTAAACCACTTATAGTAAATGTATCAGCTGAACTTATCCATACAAGTTAAAATTATTCGGAGGGAAAAAAGATGGGAAAATATGAAAAGGATACGAAGGACCTGCTGGCGGCCATTGGCGGCAAGAAAAATATTTCTGCAGTTACTCACTGTGCCACGCGGATGCGTTTTGTACTAAACGATCCGAAAAAGGCGGATGAGGCGCAAATCGAAGAGATTCCTAGCGTCAAAGGTATGTTTACAAATGCAGGACAGTTTCAAGTAATCATCGGAAACGACGTAGCAGTTTTTTACAATGAATTCGCAGCAGTTTCAGGAATCGAAGGTGTTTCTAAGGAAGCTGCAAAATCAGCCGCGAAACAAAATCAGAATCCAGTCCAACGCGCCATTACTGTTTTAGCAGAAATTTTTACTCCATTGTTACCAGCAATTATTGTCGGCGGTTTGATTTTAGGATTTCGTAACATTTTAGAAGCAGTACCTATGGGTTGGCTGAATGGTCAAACAATTGTTGAAGCTTCTACCTTTTGGAACGGTATCAATGGTTTCTTGTGGTTGCCTGGTGAAGCGATTTTCCACTTTTTACCGGTAGGGATTACCTGGAGCATTGCTCGTAAAATGGGTGCGACAGAGATCTTGGGGATTGTCCTTGGGATCACACTAGTATCACCGCAACTATTGAATGCTTATGCGGTGAATGGCACGACTGCCGCAGAAATTGCGAAAAACTGGACATGGGATTTCGGCTTTTTCACGGTAGATAAAATTGGTTATCAAGCACAAGTGATTCCAGCAATGTTGGCAGGTTTCCTACTCGTTTACCTTGAACGCTTTTTCCGTAAACATATTCCAGAAGCCGTTTCAATGATTTTTGTCCCATTCTTTTCATTACTTCCAACAATCTTAGCGGCTCATATTATTTTAGGCCCCATCGGTTGGAAAATCGGCACGGCGATTTCAGCGGTAGTAAATGCTGGTTTGACTTCTAGCTTTAGTTGGTTATTCGGTGGTATTTTTGGGGCTCTGTATTCGCCTTTGGTTATAACTGGTCTGCATCATACAACATTAGCGATCGATTCGCAATTGATTGCCGACTTTGGTTCAACAAACTTATGGCCAATGATCTGCTTATCAAATATCGCACAAGGGGCAGCTGTTTTAGCAGTTGTATTCGCTCACCGTGGCAATAAGAAGGAAGAACAAGTTTCGATCCCATCTGTTATCTCTGCATGGTTAGGAGTGACGGAGCCGGCGATGTTTGGAATCAATCTGAAATATACCTATCCATTTATCGCTGCCATGATCGGTAGTGGAATCGCCGGTTTATTTATTACTTTGTTCAAAGTACGGGCATTATCGATTGGTGTTGGCGGGTTGCCGGGAATTTTAGCGATTCGACCACAAGATTATTTGATATTTGCAATTGGGATGGTGATCGCGATTGCGGTTCCATTCATCTTGACCTTGACCTTCCGTCGTATTGGTTTATTCAATAAATTGGATCGTGTAGAAGAAGAAAATGTTCCAACTCTAGGTAGTGAAACGACTAAAAAAACGAACGCTGTTGTTGAATTGTTTGCGCCAATTACTGGGATGCTATATCCATTAAGCAGCGCAAAAGATCCCGTTTTTGCTGAAGGTATGATGGGACAGGGAGTTGTGATTGACCCTAGTGAAGGGAAACTAGTTGCGCCATTTGATGGACAGATTAGTTTATTGTTTCCAACAAAACATGCCATTGGATTAGTAAGTACAGAAGGAACAGAAGTGCTGATCCATATAGGCATTGATACGGTTCAATTAGATGGGAAATATTTTACTAGCCATGTACAACAAGGTGATATCGTTAAAAAAGGTCAGCTTTTAATGGAATTCGATGTTGATGCAATCAAGGCAGAAGGCTATGAAGTTCAAACGCCGATTATTGTGACAAACTCGACAGACTTTCAAGTGGATCCCTTAATTGAAGAAGCACCTGTAACGAGTGCTGAGAAAATTATATTAGCGACAGAATTGTAGGAGTTGAAGGACAAAATGAGTTTTAAGAAGAAAGTAATCTATCAAATTTATCCCAAATCGTTTTTAGATACGAATCAAGATGGCATTGGCGATCTGCAGGGAATCCAGCAAAAAATACCTTATTTGAAACGACTAGGTGTGGACATGATTTGGTTAAGTCCCATTTATCCGAGTCCGCAAAAGGATAATGGGTATGATGTAGCAAATTATACGGCGATTAATCCAATGTTTGGAACAATAACTGATTTTGAAAATTTAATGGCAACGGCAAAAGAACATGAGATCGAAATCATGCTGGATATGGTGCTCAATCACGTGTCGATCGAACATGAATGGTTCCAAAAAGCATTAGCTGGTGATAAAAAATACCAAGATTACTTTATTTTACGGGATGAACCAACGGACTGGGTTTCGAAATTTGGCGGAAATGCCTGGGCATCTTTTGGAGATACGGGTAAGTATTATTTACATTTGTATGATAAAACACAGGCAGATCTAAATTGGCGCAATCCTGAAGTAAGGGAGGAGCTATTTGAAGTCGTACGCTTTTGGATGGATAAAGGTGTAAAGGGATTTCGTTTTGATGTGATCAATGTGATCGGCAAGGATGAGGTCTTGAAAGACTGTTCTGAAAATGATGGCAAGCCAGCCTATACTGATCGCCCAATTAACCACGAGTTTATCCACATGATGAATCAGGCGACCTTTGGAAAAGATAGTGAAATGATTACAGTTGGCGAAATGAGTTTTACTACCGTGGAAAATTGTATTTTATACACGAAGCCTGAACGAGAAGAATTAGATATGACGTTTAATTTTCATCATTTAAAAGTTGATTACCAAGATGGTAAAAAATGGACGCAAATGCCATTTGATTTTGCGAAATTAAAGGAATTGTTTCATACTTGGGGAACGCAAATGAGCGAGGAAAGTGGATGGAACGCTCTTTTCTGGAATAATCATGATCAGCCCCGTGCGTTGAATCGTTTTGTTGATGTGGATAACTATCGTGTGGCCGGGGCTAAAATGCTGGCAGGCGCTATTCATTTAAATCGTGGGACGCCCTATATTTATATGGGTGAAGAGATTGGAATGGTGGATCCAGATTTTGATTCAATGGAAAAGTATGTTGATGTGGAAAGCCTAAATGCTTATCAAGAATTACTGCTTGATGGCAAGAATGAACAAGAAGCATTTGAGATCGTCAAAGCGAAATCACGTGACAATTCACGTACCCCAATGCAATGGGATCGTGGGGAATATAGCGGTTTCTCTGAAACGGAACCATGGTTAGCGTTAGGCAAGTCCGCGAACGAGATCAATGTAGCAAAAGAATTGCAAGAGGGTTCGATATTCAATTATTATCAGCACTTGATCAAACTTAGAAAAGACTATCCAGTAATCGCGGAGGGCAGTTATGAAGCCTTTCTTCCGGATCATCCGCAAATCTATGGATATATTCGCCGCTATGAAGAACATAGGTTGCTTGTACTGAATAACTTCTTCCCTCAAGAAACGACGATTGAATTGCCGAAAGAATTTCAAAAAGGCGAAATATTAATCAATAATTATGACAGTGAAAAACTCAACGAAAGAATTACGTTGAAGCCTTATCAATCAATCGCCATCTATTGTTAAAAAAAAGAGCTATGACAAAAAATCTTGTCACAGCTCTTTTTTTCGAATAAACGTTGCTCCAGAAGTAACTTCCTCTTAACTTCCTTCTTATTTCTTAAAGTTGCCCACTTTTGTCACAGCCTTGTTTCATTTTGTTAAATCAATTCGTTTATCTATCAAATAGATCAATACGCCGCCTAGTGACATAGAAAGCAGCTCTCCTAGACCAATAATCAGCCAATTGAAGAAGAAGGGCGCCTGATAGAAAAAAGTCAATTGCCCAGCAACTGTAAACATTGAAAAGGCAAAAATTAAAGCAGTAAGGGTCATTTTTTTCTTAAGACTCGTGATATTTTTTGTTACCCTTCGACAGATCAGTAAAACAATCAAAGTAGAGATACTGCCTAACAGCACATCTACAATACCTAGTGGGGAGGCCAGATTAGCGATTGCGACACCTAGCGTCACTGCAATAGTATATCGTTTGTTGAAAAGCGGCAAGTAGTTAAACATTTCCGCTATACGGAGTTGGATCGCGCCAAAACTGATGACGGATAGAACGATGGTGACGGCAACATAAAGCCCGGTCACTACGGCCATTTTTGCCGTGTCGGTGGTGGTCCAGCGTTGAGCTGAACTTTTTTCAAGATTCATTTGTCTATTCTCCTTTACAAGATCGTGTCTTGTTAATAACTGCGGCCAAAGGATTGAAGTGCCGCAGTGCGAAATGATCGCTATCAATAATCTTAGAGGATTTCAGAAAAATTGCAAGCTATTTTAAAAGCCAGCCACCGTCGATTGGCAAAATATTTCCTTGCATATAACGTGCTTCATCACTTGCTAAAAACATTGTAGCATATGCAACTTCTTTCGGATCTGCCCAACGTTTAACCGGTGTTTCTTCTGCGACCCATTTAGCCATCTGGCCATCGCCGGAAAAATCCGCTTGGTTCATAGGGGTGTTGATTGCACCAGGCGCGATAGCGTTGACATGGAGTCCTTTGGCAGCATAGTCCAAGGCAAGCTGTTTTGTAAAGCCGACGATGGCATGTTTGCTAGTGGTATACGCAAGTCCACCGCCGCCAGCGACAAGTCCGGCAATTGAAGCCATATTGATGACGGTTCCTTGATGCTCTAATAGTTCTGGCAATAATAACTTTGTTAGAGTAAACATACTCTTTACATTCGTATCAAAAATTCGGTCCCACAAGTCATCGTCTGTTTCGTTTAACGGCAGATAATCATCTAGTATTCCAGCAGTGTTTAGTAAAATATCGACTGTATCGAAATATTCATGACATTTTTTTAGCGCTTCTTGCAAGCTTTTTTTATTCCTAACATCTCCAAGGAAATAGGAAAAATGTTCTGGATAGCTTTTTTGCAGTTCTGATAAATCTCGTTCTTGTTGATCAAAAGCAAAGACGCGAGCGCCAGCATTTAAAAATGCGTTTGTTTGAGCGGCCCCAATTCCGGATGCTGCTCCCGTGATAAAGACGATCTTATTAGAAAAATCGAAATTTATCATTCAACGATTTTCCAATCTTCTGCCAGAATGTCACAAACGGTTGGTGCAAAACTTGAAAAGCCTTCATCTGCAGTTTTGATCAAAAAATAAGGTGTTACTGGTGAATTATCAAATACTTCTCCGGTTACTAGAGTTACATATATTTCAAAACCGCCCCAGCCTTCGCGAATAATTTTTGCCCCTTTTTTTAGTTCGGGTAAGATTTCTTCAAATGTCATTTATATTTCCTCCGATCAAAATTTCTTTTCTTTTGGTAGGATACCAAAAAGCTAGTGGAGTCACAAGAGGACTGAAGACGGCTACTATGAAAAGCTAAAAAGGAGCTGTATGCCAGAAGTAGCTTCTTGCATATAGTTACTGCTAAGCTTCACTAAGTAGAACTAGCATTCGGTAATAAGCTAGGATTTATTGAAGCTGCCAACTTCTGTAACAACCTCACTATAATCCAAAACAAAAATAGAGGGTAAAATCAGCCGTCACTGATTCTACCCTCCAATATTAGTATGTTTAGAATACATTAATCATCTGTTTTTGTGTCATCATCTTTATCATCTTTGTTTTTGTTAGTTGCTTTGTTGCGCGTATTCCAATATGTTTTGTAATCATCGTCGTTTCCGCCGATACCAAATTCATACGTACTATCGCCCGGACCATCTTTCGCCCAAAGAGAGGTTGTTTCACCGCTGGGTACTTGATAGTTGGTCCCATTGTGCGTAACTTTTCCTGATTTTAACCCAGTAAAGTCAGAAACCTTGATTTGCTTAACATCATCAGATAACTTAAATTCTTCATTTTCACCAAAGACATTTGGATTCACTTGGTAGATTCGACCTGCAAGATAAGCCATGTAGGTCGCTGTCCGATTTCCTGCACCATCATTCATTGGTTTGTTGTCATCTCGGCCAGTCCAAGTTCCTAATGTAATAGATGGTGTAGAAACGATCAGCCAGTTATCGGCATAATTATCCGTCGTACCTGTTTTACCAACCCAATCAGCTGTGCTTAATGAATAATTCACGCCACTCAAAATAGATTTGAACGGAGTAGTATGTTGTTCGGTTATGACACTGCGCATCAAGTCATTCATGATGGAAGCTGTTGCTTTTGAATAAACTTGAACAGGATTATCTTTATGCTTATAGATTTCTTTGCCTGTACTGTCTGTGATTGATTCAATTAAATACCCTTGCTGGTAAACACCTTCATTGGCCAAGGTCTGGAATCCATTCACTTCGGTTAGCGTTGAAACCCCCGTCGTACCTAATGGTGCTGATTCTACTCCCCATGCATTGGATGTCGGATAATTCATTTTCTTCAGATAATTATCATAAGCGTATTGATCAGAGCCTTTATTGGACAGCATATCTTGATAAACATGATATGCTGTAATATTGGTTGATTCAACAAGTGCTTCCCGTGTTGTTTGGAAAGTCTTAGAACCCTTATTTTCGGCATTTTCTAATTCTTTACCGGCATGTTCACCATGTTGGTATTTCATTGGAAAGTCGGCGATTCGTGAAGCACTGCCTAGCAGCCCTTGATCAATAGCCGGTCCATAAACTAATACTGGTTTGATGGATGAACCTGCCTGACGCACAGTATCAAAGGCGTGATTGTTTTGGTTTGTATTGTAGTCGCGACTGCCAACGAAACCATAGATCCGACCAGTTTTGTTGTCCATCATGACCGTCCCTGGCTCAACGGTTGCGCCAGATCCATCATCTAGATATTGTCCATATTCAGCGACACCCAATTGCATCGCATCATAAATATTCTTGTCAATCGTTGATTTTACGACTAATCCTTGATTTTGCATCTTAACTTTAGCTTGTTCAATATAGCGATTGCTTACCTCTTCTTTGCTGTAATCAGCGTCGCTGACACCATCTTCTTTGGCTTGCTGTTTTGCTACGATACTGATTGCTTCATTATAAACGGTGTAGTATAAGAAGCCGTGTTGTTGAACTTCCACATCTTGACGACCCTGAAAATCTTTTGCGAGGTCATATTTTTTTGCGTCCTCATATTCTTTTTTAGAAATCATCTGTTCACGATACATATTGAAAAGTACATCGTCTTTTCGCGCCATTCCAAGAGAGTAATCTTGTTTCAAATCACCCGTATTGGTATAAGGACTGTAAACGATTGGGCTTTGGGGCAAACCAGCAATAAAAGCGGATTGCGGCAGATTTAAATCCTTTGCATGGACACCAAAGATACCAATTGCAGCTTCTTCGACCCCTGCAATATTTTGCCCTTTGTTATTACGTCCAAAAGGCGAAACATTCAGATAAGCGGTCAATATCTCGTCTTTGCTCAGGTATTTTTCTAAATCTAATGCCAGAACAATTTCATTGGCTTTCCGTTTAAAGGAAGTTTCATTCGTTAGAACTTGCTGTTTGATCAGCTGCTGAGTAAGGGTAGAACCACCTGAGCCAGCGCCAAAGCCAACCACTTCACCTAACAAGGCACGTACAACAGCTTTAGGAACAACTCCGGAATGTTCGTAAAAATTTTCATCCTCCGTAGCAACAAGCGCTTTTTTCACCCATTGAGAAATTTCATCGGAATCTATTTTTTCACGTATCGGATCAGCTTGGATTGTCGCCAGCTCTTGATCATCCGCGTAGAGCAATTTGGATGATTCCGCAATGTCACCAACCTTTTGTTTCATTTCCGATTTTGTCGGTGTAGGTGTCCCTTCGACAAGATGGGCAAAATACCCAGCACCGATTCCGACGACGAGCATGCCGCCTAAAAAGAGCACAACGATAAAACCAAGTAACAATGACTTGATTACCCGCAATGAAACATTAAGAGCAAAAGGACCTCCAAGAGTAGGTCTTGATTTGCTTTTGCCGCTCTTTTTCGGTTGCTTATTTATTTTTTTCTTGTGAGCCAAAAAGTCCACCTCATTAGATTCTATCATTTTAATTATCTGTTGAATTATAGCAAAGTTTTACTTCCATTAACAAGCGGATGCAATGTTTGTAATCAAAACTTCAACTAATTGTTAAGTAAAACAAAACAAACATTATTATATTGTTTGGCTTTCTTTTTGGAGGAAGCCAATTATTGAGATTTAGAACTTCGAAGAAATCTGACGAATAGCTTTTATTTCCTTGTTTTTTCGGTTAATATGGGGAAGTATAAATCATTTTAGAGAAGATATACCTAACGATTAGTTAGAGCAGTAAAAATAATTAGGAGGATAAAACATGCATTCAGACTTTTTTCAAGAACTAAAAGCCCGTGGCTTAATTTTTCAAGTAACAGATGAAGCAGCCTTAGAAAAACAATTAAACGAAGAGTCTGTTAAACTATATATCGGTTTTGACCCGACTGCGGATAGTTTGCACATTGGGCATCTATTACCGATTTTAACGTTGCGTCGTTTCCAACAAAACGGTCATGTGCCAATCGCTTTGGTTGGCGGCGGCACCGGAATGATTGGGGACCCTTCATTTAAGGATGCAGAACGTCAATTAAATACTTTAGACACGGTTCAAAACTGGTCACAAAGTATTAAGAACCAGCTTTCTGGAATCATTGATTTTGAAAATAAAGAAAACCCGGCGATCGTCGCTAACAACTATGAATGGTTGGGCGAATTGAAATTAATCGACTTCTTACGTGATGTCGGGAAAAACTTTACGATCAATTACATGATGAGCAAGGAAAGTGTGAAGCGTCGGATCGAATCAGGAATTTCTTACACAGAGTTTGCTTACCAGTTATTGCAAGCGTACGACTTCTATGAATTGAATAAACGCTATGGCTGCTTATTACAATTAGGTGGAAGCGATCAGTGGGGGAATATCACATCAGGGATCGAATTGATTCGTCGCGAAGAAGGAAAACAAGCCTTTGGGATGACGATGCCGTTGATCACTAAAGCTGATGGCACAAAATTTGGGAAAACTGAAGGCAACGCTGTTTGGTTAGATCCAGAAAAAACTTCGCCATATGAATTCTACCAATTCTGGATTAATACAGATGATCGTGATGCGGTAAAATTCTTGAAATACTTTACTTTCTTGAATTTAGAAGCGATCGATGCAATCGAAAAAGAATTCACCGCAGCACCTGAACAACGTGCAGCACAAAAAGCGCTGGCTAAAGAGGTCACTGTATTAGTTCATGGGGAAGAAGCATACAACCAAGCAGTTCATATTTCTGAAGCCTTATTTAGCGGAGACGTTAAAAACTTGAATGCGGAAGAAATCGAGCAAGGGTTTAAAAATGTTCCGAACTACCAAGTGAAAACAGAAGACGATTTAAATCTTGTAGAAATATTGATAACAGCAGGGATTGAAAAATCTAAACGCCAAGCGCGGGAAGATATCAATAATGGTGCAATCTATATTAATGGAGATCGTGTACAAGATGTGGCTTACACATTAAGTGATCAAGACAAATTGGCAGAGGAATATATTATCGTTCGTCGTGGAAAGAAAAAATATTTTGTTTTACAATTTTAATTGTCACTATGAAAGGGATTGTACCAATTATTGGAGCAATCCTCTTTCTTTGGATTAATTGGGTAAGCGTTTTAGATGATGGGGTGAAAGTGTGAGAGCAGTTTTATTAAACTCGTTAGGATTATTTGTTATTATCTTGGTACGCTATTTAACGAAACGATTGAATTTATTGATGAAAGCAGACGGCTCGATGATCTCGAAAATCGTTGTCAATGTCACGCTGCCAGCAGCAATTATTGTCAATTTACGATCTTTAGCAGTAAAGAATCAATTATTACTACTGATTATCGCAGGATTGTTTTTGAATTTAGTGATGATTGTGATTGGCCATTTTTTATCAAAGAAGCAGGGGCAGGTAGAACGAGAATTTTTGATGTACGGCGTTTCTGGCTATAATATTGGAAATTTCGCAATCCCATTTGTTCAAAGTTTCATGCCGCAGGCGATCCCTATTCTCTCTTTTTTCGATATCGGCAATAGCGTCATGCTAGCAGGGGGATCTAATGTTGTGATCGAAGGAATTAGCGGGAGTGATGAAGAACGGCCAACGGCTAAAAAGGTTTTGGGACGTTTGGGGTGTTCGGTCCCATTTCTGTGCTATTTGATCATGCTGTTCTTTCGTATTTTAAACATCGATTTGCCGCAAGCTGTTTTTCAGATTGCGCAACCGATTGCCAACGCAAATACGTTTTTATCAATGTTTATGATAGGATTGTTTCTGGAATTACGTTTGCCGAAAAAAGATTTATCTTTAGTTTTACGCGTTTTAGGAATCAAATATGGCGTGGGTATCTTATTCGCTTGCCTCTTTATGCTGATGCCGGTTCCGATGATGATTAAAATCGTTTTATGCCTTGTTTCGGTCGGTCCGATTCCAACATTTGGTGTAATCAACAGTGTGGCTGCAGGAATGCGAGCGGAGGTCGTGGGCTTCACGTCATCTCTTAGCTTTTTGATTAGCTTGCCGTTGATGACAAGTTTATTGTTATTCCTATAAAAAAAGAAATATGGAGGTTTTTATGTTAATTGGTTCTCATGTAAGCATGAAGGGAAAAGAAATGTTATTAGGTGCGGCGCAAGAAGCAGCTAGCTATGAAGCGTCGACTTTTATGATCTATAGCGGTGCGCCGCAAAATACTCGTCGTAAAGCGGTGGAGGAGATGAATATTCCTGCCGGAGAATCGTTTATGAAAGAGCACGGCTTATCGAATATCGTCATGCATGCGCCGTATATTATTAATTTAGGGAATACCCAAAAGCCGGAGATGTTCCCATTTGCAGTTCAATTTTTACGTGATGAAATCATGCGTGCGGAGGCTTTAGGTGCGATGCAAATTACTTTGCATCCTGGTGCTCACGTTGGCGCTGGTGAAAAAGCTGGATTGGATCAAATCATCAAAGGGTTAAATGAGGTGTTGACTAAAGATCAACGAGCACAAATCGCTTTGGAAACGATGGCAGGAAAAGGAACGGAGTTAGGAAAAACATTTGAAGAATTAGCTTACATTATCGATGGTGTGACTCTTAATGAAAAACTCTCTGTGACTTTTGACACGTGTCATACGAATGATGCGGGGTACAATGTCAAAGAGGATTTTGATGGCGTCTTAGAAGAATTTGATCGTGTAATTGGTTTGGACCGCTTGAAAGTGATTCATGTCAATGATTCAAAAAATCCAATGGGCTCTCATAAGGATCGGCATGCGAACATTGGATTCGGTACGATCGGATTTGAAACACTGAACGCTATTGTTCATCATGAAAAATTGAAAAATCTGCCTAAAATTTTAGAGACACCGTATGTTGGTGAAGATAAAAAGAATCAGCATGCGCCATATGGTTTTGAAATTGCTATGCTGAAAGATGGGAAATTTGATCCTGATCTACTAGAAAAAATTCAAACTCAATAATATAAAGAAGGCACACGTCGATTATTCAAACGTGTGCTTTTTTGCTAGCTTCGGACAGTAAAAAATGGATTCTTAATAAGATAAAAGCGATATAGATGAAAAGAGTTCAGGCTCTAACCTGCCCATCACCATAAACGATATATTTACTAGAAGTCAAATGCTCCAGCCCCATTGGTCCACGGGCGTGTAGTTTCTGCGTAGAGATACCGATCTCGGCACCAAAGCCAAATTTAAACCCATCCGTAAAGCGAGTAGAGGCATTGATATAGACAGCAGCCGCATCAACTTCTTTTAGGAATCTTTGACCGTTGTGATAATTGTCTGTCACAATTGCTTCTGAATGTTTTGAGTTATAGTGATTGATATGTTCAATGGCTTCATCAATGGAGTTAACGACTTTGATCGCTAAAATATAATCTAAAAATTCTGTTGCCCAATCTTCTTCGGAGGCTAGGTTCGCCTTTTTTAAATAGCTAAAGGCTCTTGCATCCGCACGCAGATCAACGTGATGTGGGCTTAAAGCCTTTTCGATCATTGGTAGAAACACAGAAGCAATGTCTTCATGAACCAACAGCGTTTCGATGGCATTACATACCGAAGGCCGTTGGACTTTTGCATTGATAACAATACTACTTGCCATGTCCAATTGAGCAGCACTGTCAACGTAAATGTGATTATTTCCAGTACCTGTTTCGATGACTGGTACAGTAGCACTGTTTTTAACTCGTTGGATCAAACGAGTACCACCTCGCGGAATTAAGACATCTAAGTATTCATTCAAGCGCATCATCTCATTGGCCACATCATGAGAAGTATCATTAACAAATTGAATCATCGCGGAATCGAGTTGTTTATTTTGCAAAGTTCGCTGCATAATGTTTACCAGCGCTTGATTCGAATAATAGGCCTCTTTGCCGCCGCGCAAAATCACCGCATTTCCGGATTTAAAGCATAAACTAGCTGCATCAGTAGTTACATTTGGACGGGATTCGAAGATGATACCAATCACACCTAAAGGCACTCGTTGTTGCCCAATCATCAGCTGATCCTCTGTGCGCCACATTTTTTCTACTACACCGATTGGATCAGCCAAGGCTGAAACTTGTCGGATTCCTTCAGCCATTTCTTTGATTCTTTCATGAGTTAAGCGCAAGCGATCAAGCATCGGATCAGAGACATCATTTTCTTTTGCTTGATCCAAATCCTGTTGATTAGCCTTTAAAATCGTAGACGCATTGTTTTCTAAGTCTTGCGCCATCTGGATGAGGCATTCATTTTTTTTGGAGGTTTCTAGCTGACTCAGCTGTTGAGCTGCTTTTTTACTTTGCCGACCTAAACGATTCATTAAATTACTCATGGTTACCCTCCTTAAATAATGTTCCGACTTCAGCTCCTGCTAAGATATCAAAAATTATTCTGGGAGGTTTCCCGTTTGCCAAGACCATCGCGCTTTTAGTATCTAAAATTCTTTGCGCTGCTTTCAATTTACTGACCATTCCACCAGTACCAAAACGACTGCCTTCACCACCAGCTTGTTCCATCAATGTTTGATTGATTGTTGAGATGGTGGAGTAAAGAATTGCTTGCTTATTTTTGGTCGGATTATCAGAATAAAAGCCGTCAATGTCGCTTAACATAATCAATAGATCAGCATTCATTAATTGCGCAACGATAGCAGACAACTCATCATTGTCTCCGAATTTTCTGGTATGATCCATTTCGTCGACAGCTACAGTGTCATTCTCATTGATGATAGGAAGAATTCCCATTGAGACCAGCTGTTCCAAGGTATTGATTACATTTTTCCGACTTTCGGGAAAATCTACCACGTCTCGTGTCAACAAAACTTGAGCAGTTTGCTGACTATATCCTAAGAAACGTTGATTGTAGATATGCATCAGCTCTGACTGGCCGACGGCTGCAACGGCCTGTTGTACTGGTATTTCTTGTGGTCGCTCTTCGATTTTAAGTTTGTCCATACCCACGCCGATCGCGCCAGAAGAGACTAATATTATTTCCTTGCCTTGATTACGAAGGTCAGTTAATACAAATGCTAATTGATCAATTCCTGAAAAATTGATCTTGCCGTTTGGATGGATCAAAGAACTTGTCCCGATCTTCACCACGATCCGATTCACGGATCTTAAAAAATCTCTCATGTCTACACCTCTTCACTTAGCCACCAGCGAGGAAGATATTGTTTTGCATTTTATCATATTCTAATCATAATTTCACCAATTATTTAAAATTAATTGAAAATTTTTTGATAACTATCAAAACTCATAGTAGTTCCTTTTTTAATCATTTGACTGAATAAAGGCATTAGAACTTCTCGTGGAATTAGTAAGATTGAACTAAAATTTCATGGTCAGGTTCGAAGTTTCTTAAAACGGCTTTTCTTTTGATGGATCTTTTAGTAAAATGTATAAGAATGTGTCAGGAAAGGAGCGGTGAAAATGGTATCAACTGGAATCGTAGTATTGATCGCAGTAATCGCTGCACTATTAGGTGCTGTCGGCGGTTTCTTCTTAGCTCGTAAATATATGCAAGACTATTTCAAAAAGAATCCTCCAATCAACGAGGATATGTTACGTCAAATGATGATGTCGATGGGACAAAAACCTTCTGAGAAAAAAGTTCGTCAAATGATGCAGCAAATGAAAAACCAACAATAATTCTGAAAGGACAATCATCATTTGATGGTTGCCCTTCTTTTTTGGTGATTTTGTAAAACAAAAATTCATAAACAGAGTTTTGTTTACTTAAACTACTTTTATACTCGTACTAACTAAAAGTATGGAGTGAAACTGACAATTAGTAAGCAGATTTGTCGACAGAATAAATTCTGGGATGTAAAGTAAAGCGGAATGGGGGAATGACTGAATGTATGATGTAATAATTATCGGTGCGGGTCCAGCTGGGATGACCGCAGCCTTATATGCTTCACGCTCAAATTTGAAGGTTCTTTTGATTGAACGTGGTGCGCCAGGCGGACAAATGAACAATACTGCTGAAGTTGAAAACTATCCTGGGTTCGAATCAATCATGGGTCCAGAACTTGCGATGAAGATGTATGATGGTGTCACAAAATTTGGCACAGAGAATGCGTATGGAATCGTTCAGGATATTAAAGACCATGGGGATTTTAAAGAAGTCATTACTGAAGATAAAAGTTATCAAGCAAAGACAGTCATTGTTGCGACAGGCTGTGTCCATCGTAAATTAGGTGTTCCGGGTGAAGAATCCTTCGCAGGTCGCGGTGTTTCCTACTGTGCAGTTTGTGATGGTGCATTTTTCCGCAATAAACGTTTAATTGTTGTTGGCGGAGGTGACTCAGCAGTGGAAGAAGCGATTTATTTAACGCGTTTCGCATCTGAAGTTGTTATCGTTCATCGTCGTGATGAATTGCGAGCACAAAAAATCATTCAAGATCGTGCATTTGCCAATGAAAAAATCTCATTTATCTGGGATAGTGTTGTTGACGAAATCGTTGGGAATGAGATGGTTGTAACAGGAGCACAGATTCGCAATGTGAAAACTGGGGAGGTTCACTTGGAACCAGCAGACGGCGCGTTTATTTATGTTGGTTTGGAACCATTAACTGAGCCATTTAAAAATAGTGGGATTACAAATGCTGCTGGCTGGATTGAAACCGATTTTGAAATGAAAACTAAAATTCCTGGTGTCTTCGCTATTGGAGATGCGCGGGAAAAAGATTTACGTCAAATCACGACAGCTGTTGGAGAAGGTGGAATCGCAGGCCAACAAGTCTATAAATATATTGAAGCGCAAAATTAATTTTTGGAGGAAGACGGATGATGTCTTCCTTTTTTTAGTCCTAATAAAAAATAGGCTTACTGAAAGATACGGACATCTTGATTAAGAGGATGAATGAGATACAAGTTTTCTTTGCTGAATATAACAGTAATGGTATACTTAAATGGTAAGAAAATTTTGAAAGAGGTGTGTTTCATGTCTTGGGAACAAGTTTATGAACAATGGATTGATTCAGATAAATTAGATGAAAAAATGCGTAAAGAATTACAAGACTTAGGCAAAGATCCAGAGTTGAAAAAAGATGCGTTTTATAAACAATTAGAATTTGGAACCGCAGGTATGCGCGGAGTTTTAGGACCTGGTGTCAACCGGATGAATATCTTCACTATTCGTCAAGCGACAGAAGGCTTGGCTCGATTCATGGATACCCAAGATCCTGAGACTAAACGTCGTGGTGTAGCGATTGCCTATGATTCACGTCACATGTCACCGGAGTTCGCGATGGAAGCAGCAAAAACATTGGCGAAACATGATATTCCTTCATTTGTATTTGAAAGTTTACGTCCAACACCGGAATTATCTTTTGCCGTTCGTTTTGAAAATGCCTTCACTGGAATAATGATTACTGCATCACATAATCCAGCTGAATATAATGGCTACAAAGTATACGGAGAAGACGGCGGACAAATGCCTCCTGAAGATGCAGACGCGTTGACGAAATTCGTACGTGCTGTTGAAAATCCACTAGAAGTTGAAGTCTTATCTGATGAAGAGGCGGAACATAGCGGATTGATCAATATCATTGGTGAAGAAGTGGACTCAAAATATTTGAAAGAAATCAAATCAGTAACGATTAATCAAGAATTAATCAATGAAATGGGTAAAGAACTAAAATTAGTTTATACGCCGTTACATGGTACTGGTAAAATGCTTGGCGAAAAAGCTTTGAAGCAAGCAGGATTTGAAAAATTTATTTTAGTTCCTGAGCAAGCGATTGCTGATCCTGATTTTTCAACGGTAAAATCACCGAACCCAGAAGAACACTCTGCTTTTGAATATGCAATCAAATTGGGTGAACAAGAAGGTGCCGATCTATTAATCGCAACGGACCCCGATGCTGACCGCCTTGGTGCAGCTGTTCGTTTGCCCGATGGACGTTACCAAGTATTGACAGGAAATCAAATCGGTGCAATTATGATCCGTTATATTTTAGAAGCTCATAAACAAGCAGGAACTTTACCAGATAATGCGGTCGTTCTAAAATCAATCGTATCAAGTGAATTGGCAACAACAATTGCTGATTCTTACAATGTGAAGATGGTAGATGTATTAACCGGCTTCAAATTTATCGCTGAGAAAATCCAGCAATATGAAGATGACAACTCACAAACTTTCATGTTTGGTTTTGAAGAGAGCTATGGCTATTTGATCAAATCATTCGTACGTGATAAAGATGCGATTCAGACGTTAGTATTATTAGCTGAAGTAGCAGCTTACTATAAAAAACAAGGCAAAACATTGTATGATGGATTGCAAGATATCTTTGAAGAGTATGGATACTATGCTGAGAAGACGATTTCAGTTACCTTGAGCGGAGCTGAAGGCGCGGAACAAATCAAAGCAATCATGGGTAAGTTGCGTACCGACGCACTAAAATCATTTGCAGAAGTAACGGTTACTCTGACTGAAGACTTCAAAACGTCGAAAGCAATCAGAGCTGATGGCACAGAAACAGCAATTGATATGCCAGCCTCAGATGTGTTGAAATACACGTTAGCAGACGAAACATGGTTGGCGATTCGACCTTCCGGCACAGAACCAAAAATTAAATTCTATATCGGTGTAAAAGGTGATTCTCACGATACTGCTGCTAAAAAAATCGCGATGTATGAAGAAGCAATCCGTAAAATCACCGAGTAGAGTAAATGAGGGCTATAAATGAAGGAACATGAAGAATTTCAAGCGGTCAGTCAATTTTTTAAAATTTTGAGTGATCCAACACGTTTAAAAATTTTGATGTTTCTAAAAGAAGGGGAGCGCAATGTTTCATCGATTAGCGATACGTTAGCAATGGAACAGTCTGCCGTTTCTCATCAATTAAAATTATTACGTGATAATCGCTTAGTTAAGGCACGTCGTGATGGGAAGGCTATGCTTTATAGCCTGGATGATCAGCATGTCTTGGATGTTTTGGAACAAACCTTCCGTCACGTCTTACATCAATAAAAGCGAGCTTTTCCAAATTTTTTGGAAAAGCTCTTTTTTTTTACAGAAATTTTGTTATACTGATAGCTAACTATTAGAATATGATGAAATTACTTTTAATACGAATGTAATTTAGTGGAGGCGGATTATGGAAAAAGCAGTCAAGGTGGGTCTATTAGGTTTAGGTGTAGTAGGTACCGGTGTTCTAGAAATTTTGGCAGATCATCAAGAAAAAATTGAAAAAAGTATCGGCGGTCCCTTGGTTGTAACGAAAGCTTTGATCCGACCAGAGGAAGATAAAAGTGCTCTAGCCGAAAAATACAATTTGGAACTAGTCACAGAATTAGATGCGATTCTTAAAGATCCTGAAATCGCGATTGTTGTTGAGGTGATGGGGCGTATTGAGCCAGCTAAGACATTCATTAAGGAAGCCTTGATGGCAGGTAAAAATGTAGTAACGGCGAATAAGGATTTACTGGCGCAACATGGTAGTGAGTTAGTGGATTTAGCACGAGAACAACAACGTAATTTGTATTATGAGGCTAGCGTTGCTGGTGGCATTCCAATTTTACGAACTATTGCTAATAGTTTGGCGGCAGATGATATCACGGAAGTTTTGGGAATCGTTAACGGTACGACCAATTACATGCTAACAAAAATGGTACAGGATCATCGTACTTACGACGATACTTTGAAGGAAGCACAAGAACTGGGCTTTGCAGAGAGCGATCCAACGAATGATGTAGATGGCATTGATGCTGCATATAAAATGGTCATTTTGAGTAAGTTCGCTTTTGGTATGTCCATCACCATGGACCAAGTTAAAATTAAAGGAATTCGCGGTTTAGCTGCAGAAGATGTTTCGCTGGCTGATCAACTTGGCTACACGATAAAACTCATCGGCTCAACGATCAAAAAGGATGGTACGATCTCGGTAGAAGTCGGTCCAGTATTAGTCCCGCATGTACATCCGCTTGCTTCGATCCACAACGAAATGAACGCTGTTTTTGTTAAGAGTTCAGGTATCGGCGAATCTATGTATTACGGACCAGGCGCAGGTGCACGACCGACAGCAACAAGCATCGTGGCAGATTTGATGACGATCGTCAATAAGATGAAAAAGAATACAGTTGGTCATCGTTTTACTGGTTATACCCAGCCAACAAAATTAACGCCGCCTAGCGAGAATATCAGTAAATATTTCTTATCGTTAGAAATGCCAGATGAGCCGGGCCAATTTTTGAAAATTGCTGAGATCATGACTGAAACGCAAGTCGGTTTTGAACAAGTTGTTCAAGAAAAAGGCGATGGTGAGCATGCACGAGTGGTATTAATCACACATGAAACATCAGAAACAAAAATGGCGACGATTCAAAAAGAAATTGAAGAGAAGACCAACTACAAGTTGATATCATTGATGAAAGTTATGGGGGAATAAGCATGTACGAAGGGTTACTAAAACAGTATAAAGAATATTTGCCAATCACAGATAAAACACCTCAGATTGCGTTGGCCGAAGGAAATACACCATTGATTCCTTTAAAGAATTTATCAAAAGAATTGGGCATTACTCTATATGGGAAATATGAAGGCTTAAATCCAACGGGCTCTTTTAAAGATCGCGGAATGGTGATGGCGGTTGCTAAAGCGGTGGAAGATGGAGCGAAGGCGATAATTTGTGCATCGACAGGTAATACAAGTGCTGCTGCTGCTGCCTATGCGACTCGTGCCGGCATCAAAGCTTATGTCGTGATTCCGGATGGAAAAATTGCAATGGGTAAATTAGCTCAAGCTATTGCCTATGGAGCGGATATCATTTCAATCCCTGGAAATTTTGATGAAGCTTTAAAAGCTGTGCGTGACATTGCTGAGACTGAAGCAGTAGCTTTGGTAAATTCAGTAAATCCTTATCGTTTAGAAGGACAAAAAACTGCTGCGTTTGAAATTTGTGAACAATTAGAAAAGGCGCCGGATGTCTTGGCGATTCCTGTAGGAAATGCCGGAAATATTTCTGCTTACTGGAAAGGCTTTAAAGAATGGCATGAGAAAAAAGGAACCGAATTACCACGAATGCATGGCTTTGAGGCAGAAGGAGCTGCAGCAATCGTAAAAGGTGAAGTTATTGAAGCTCCCGAAACGGTCGCAACTGCTATTCGGATCGGAAATCCAGCCAGTTGGAAATTAGCCGAGGCTGCACGCGATGAATCTAATGGCTATATTGATTCAGTAACAGACGATGAAATTTTGAATGCCTATCGTAAAGTTGCTGCACAGGAAGGTGTCTTTGTTGAACCAGGGTCAGCAGCTTCTCTAGCGGGTGTTATCCAACATGTGGATAACGGACGTATCAAACCAGGTGAAACAGTTGTAACTGTTTTTACCGGAAATGGATTGAAGGATCCGGATACAGCGATTAATGAGACAGATATCAAGATCAACAAGATGAGTGATTTGGAGGATATGCGCCGACACTTACGTGAAGGAGTGGCGTCACTATGAAAATCCGTGTACCAGCAACAAGTGCTAATTTAGGCCCTGGCTTCGATTCGTGCGGGATTGCACTCTCCCAATATCTAACTATTGATGTAGGACCAGAAACTTCAAAATGGCAGATTGAACATCAGTTAGGCAGTCATATCCCTTCTGATGAAAAAAATCTGTTGATTCAAACAGCCTTAGACTTAGCACCTAAATTACCCCCGCACAGGATCAAAATGACTTCAGATATTCCGATTGCACGTGGATTGGGAAGTAGTTCATCTGTCGTTGTAGCAGGAATCGAATTAGCTAATCGGTTAGGAAATTTGGGAATGACACCGCAGCAAAAAGTATCCTATGCGACAAAAATCGAGGGCCATCCAGACAATGTTGCCCCAGCGATTTGTGGTGATTTTGTGGTTGCAAGCTACAATAATAATGAAGTGAATTTTGTAAAGCATACGTTTCCTGATTGCGATGTGATTGCTTTTATTCCGAATCATGAGTTGTTAACTTCGAAGAGTCGGTCTGTTTTACCAAAAGAAATGTCGTATCGTGATGCGGTCAAAGCAAGTTCAATTGGCAACGTGATGATTGCAGCAGTTTTAAATGGTAATTTACCATTGGCTGGAAAAATGATGGAGAAAGATATTTTACATGAGAGTCATCGTCAACATCTTGTGCCTCATTTGAAAAAAATACGTGAATTTTGTAAGGCATATGGTGGTTACGGTAGCTTCTTAAGTGGTGCAGGTCCAACAGTTTTAGTCTTAACACCGCCTGAAAATACAGAAAAGCTGGTTACCGCCTTGAAATCATTCGATCACGAAGCAATGATTGATGTGCTTTCAGTCGAAAAAGAAGGCGTACAAATATTTTAATTGCGTTGAAGAGAAGAGTACAATGAATCGGACTTGACAGAGAGCTTCGGTAAGTGAGAAGAAGCAGCAGCGATCAATTGGAAGATGGCCTCTGAGCAGTTGTCAATAAGACACGGGGATGCCCGTTACAGCAGTTCGTAGCAATACGACAAAAGACCAGTCTTGTGAGAGGCTGATAAACTAAGGTGGTACCACGGAACTCCCGTCCTTTCATAAGCGAAAGACGGGAGTTTTTTTGTTAGTTCTGCTTTTCGCAGTTTGTTAAGTATGAGCAGAAAGTTGAAGCTTTTTGAGAAATATAGAGCACAAGATGTTTAGCAGGTTAGTGGAATCGCATGTGTCATAAAAATCATGTTCATTTATTGATTATATTGAATAAAAACTAGGAGGAAAAGACATGGAATTTGAAACAAAATGCTTACATGCTGGCTATCAGCCAGAAAATGGAGGACCTCGGGTGTTACCGATTGTCCAAAGTACAACTTACGCTTATGAATCCACAGATGAAATTGGAAAACTATTTGATTTGGAAGCGGCAGGCTATTTCTATACTCGTTTGGCGAACCCAACGACAGGGGCGGTAGAAGAAAAGATTGCGGCTTTGGAAGGCGGAGTTGGTGCGTTATGTACATCTTCAGGTCAAGCGGCTACTTTTTATGCCGTATTGAATATCTTAGAGGCAGGTGATCATTTGATTTCATCCAGCTACATTTATGGTGGAACATATAATCTATTTGCACATACCTTTAGAAAAATGGGTATCGAAGTAACATTTATTGATCAGGACACTTCAAAGGAAGAAATACTTAAAGCCGCTAAACCAAACACTAAGGCGATTTTTGGTGAAACGATCGCAAATCCTGCTGTAAAGGTATTGGATCAGGATAAATTTGCGGCAGTAGCCAAAGAACTTGATATACCGTTTATTATTGATAATACTTTTGCTACGCCGTATTTCTGTCGTCCAATCGAGTTTGGAGCAGATATCGTTATTCACAGTACGACTAAATATTTGGATGGTCACGCTGTGCAGACCGGTGGAGTAATTGTTGATGGTGGAACATTTGATTGGAACAATGGGAAATTTCCTCAGCTTTCTGAGCCTGATGAAACGTATCATGGTATTATTTATACTGAAAAATTTGGACAGGCTGCTTATATAACAAAAGCCCGTGTTCAATTGATGCGCGATTTAGGAGCGACCCCGTCGCCGCAAAATTCTTTCCTACTCAATCTAGGCATGGAGACATTGCCAGTACGGATGGATCGACATTACGAAAACGCGATGGCAGTGGCGCAGTTCTTAACAGAGCAAAAAGTGATTGAGCATGTTTATTATCCAGGCTTGGAAAATGATGAAAACTATGTGTTGGCCCAAAAATATGTACCAAATGGACTATGTGGAGTAATTTCTGTTGAGTTTGCTGAAGGCAAGGAAACGGCGGCGAAATGGTTGGACGCTTTAGAACTTGTTTCATTGGAGGTCCATGTAGCTGATATTCGGACATGCGCGTTACACCCTGCTACTTCAACGCATCGTCAATTGACTGATGAAGAATTGCAGCAGGCAGGTATCTCACCAGGGCTCGTTCGTTTATCATGCGGTATTGAAAATGTAAATGATATTCTTGCTGACTTGCAACAGGCCTTTGATAAATTGGAGGGATAACTTATGCCGATTCGCTTAGAATCTGATTTTCCAGCAAAATCTGTGTTGGAGTCGGAGGACATTTTTGCGATTGACAACTCTCGGGCGGAACATCAAGATATTCGACCTTTAAAACTGTTGATCCTAAATTTAATGCCGAATAAAATTGATACAGAGACTCATCTGCTGCGTTTGATTAGTCAAAGTCTATTACAGATTGATGTAGATTTTTTGAAAGTGGCTAGTCATGAACACAAGAACACAAGTAAGAATCATTTAGATAAATTTTATTTAGATTTTTCACAGGTGAAGGATACTTGTTATGATGGACTGATTATCACGGGAGCGCCAGTGGAGCAGCTGACTTTTGAAGAAGTTGATTATTGGCCAGAGCTGGTTGAAATCATGGATTGGAGTCAATCTTCAGTGACTTCAGTCGTGCACATCTGCTGGGGAGCACAAGCGGGCTTGTATCATCATTTTGGCATTGCTAAAGTTCCATTCAAAGAAAAATTATTTGGAATCTATAAACAAGATATCGAACATCATTTCCGTTTGTTCAGAGGCTTTGATGATCGGTTTTGGATGCCACAGTCTCGTTACACCGGAATTGATGAAAATCAAGTACGTCAAAAAAAGATCAGGGTAATTGCAAAAGATGAGGAAGAGCGGTCCGCTATCTTGATTTCAGAGGATGAGCATGATGTTTTTTTAATGGGGCATTTTGAATATGCAACGGACACTTTAGAAAAAGAGTATTTACGCGATCATGAACGTGGACTCACAACTGCTAAGCCGGAAAATTATTACGAGAATGGAAAAATCTATAATTACTGGCGTGCACAAGCTCATTTATTTTATCATAACTGGCTGAATGATGTTTATCAATTAACACCGTATCATTTAGAAAAAATTCGCGAGTTGCAAAAAGAAAGAAAGCTGAGATCGAGTTGATCTCAGCTTTCTTCTTCCATAAAGTAATAACTGTGGTCTTCTAGATCTAAAGCGCTCATAATCATGGCGGCTGTTTCTTCAATTGACAGTGTTGCGACATTGATAATCTCACAACCTAACTTATGATAAAGCTCATTGGCAAATTTTAGTTCTGCTTGGATTTTTTCGCGATCGGAATAAGCCGTTTCAGGATTCAAACCATAAGCCCGCATCCGTTCTTTGCGAATACCAATCAATACTTCAGGATCGTTGGTTAAGCCAACGATTTTTTTTGGGTCAATCTCAAATAATTGTTTAGGAATATGCGCCTGGGGAATCAATGGCAAGTTAGCAACTTTCAAGTTTTTATTTGCTAAGTATAAACTTAAAGGAGTTTTTGAGGTTCTTGATACGCCCAGTAATACGACATCAGCTTCCAGAAAACCGCGAGGATCTTTTCCATCATCATACTTAACCGCAAATTCCATTGCTTTGATTCGTTTGAAGTAATTTTCGTTTAGATGGTGTAAAGCCCCTCGTTCACCTGTTGGTTCAAGGTGTGCACGACGACCTATTTCACTAACAACAGGATTCAAAAGATCCATTGTAAACAAGTCTTCGTTATCACAAAATTCTTTTGCTATTTTAGACAATTTTGGATCAATCAATGTATAGATGATCATGCCGTTTTCGTTTTTTGCATCGTTTAAGGCTTTCATCAATAATTCTTCTGTGTGCACGAACGTACGACGGAAGAGACAGAATTCCACAGTAGGATACTGCGCCATTGAAGCTTGCGCTAATTTAGAAGCAGTTTCCCCAGCAGAATCGGAGATGATGAAAATAGTGACTAACTCATTTTGTTTTTCGCTATCCATAAAAAGATCTCCCTTGCAATCAGTAATAATTTATTATACCATACAGTTTATTCGGAATCATTACACTTTGAAACGAGGGATAACATGACACAGACAACTCTATTAGACAAAGCCTTGGCGAAAGTAAAAGAAAATGGCTTTAAGTATACAAAAAAACGTGAAACGTTGTTAGATTATTTGATCAAATGCAATCGATATGTTGCGGCTCGTGAAGTTTATGATTATTTGAACGGACAATTTCCAGGTTTGAGTTATGATACCGTGTATCGTAATCTAAGAGAATTTTGCGAAATTGGTCTGATCGAAGATACCGAACTGCAAGGAGAGATGAAATTTCGCTTTAGCTGTAGTGAGAATTTTGAACACCACCATCACTTCATTTGTACTGTTTGCGGAATGACTAAGGAGATTCATATGTGTCCAATGAACTTTTTTAAAGAACAATTGGACGGCTGTGAAATTGAAGGACATCGCTTTGAACTGTACGGTCGTTGCGAGAAATGTCAAAAAGTTAATGAATAAATTAAGAATTAAAATTCTTCAGTACCTTGACTCAAAATAGCCCATTAGATATAATGACTTATGGACGGTCTTGTTGATTGGAAGTACATTTCAATAACAAAAACGGTTACATTTCAAGCCCGGAGGGAGGGAATTTATATGTCAAAAACAGTGGTTCGTAAAAATGAATCTCTTGACGATGCTCTTCGTCGCTTCAAACGTTCCGTTTCAAAAGCAGGGACTCTGCAAGAATCTCGCAAACGTGAATTTTATGAAAAACCAAGCGTGAAACGTAAGAAAAAATCAGAAGCAGCTAGAAAACGTAAGAAATTCTAGTCTGTGAACGGAGTGATTCTATTGTCACTACTTACTACCTTGAATGAAGACATGAAGCAAGCTATGCGAGCAAAAGATAAAGAGACTTTGCAAGTGATCCGGATGCTTAAAGCTTCGATTCAAAATGAGCAAATAAAAAAAGGTCAGGATTTAAATGACGAAGAAGAATTGACTGTCTTATCTCGCGAGATGAAACAACGTCGTGATTCTCTAACCGAGTTTGAAAAAGCTGATCGCACCGATTTGGCTGATAAAGTCAAAAAGGAAATCGTAATTGTTGAAAAATATTTGCCGGCTCAGCTTTCCGAAGATGAGATTCGTGTGATTGTTAAAGAAGCAGTTACGGCGACAGGAGCGACTTCGCCAAAAGAATTTGGTAAGGTGATGGGTGCAGTGATGCCGAAAGTCAAAGGTAAAGCCGATGGTAATCAAGTCAATGCGATCGTTAAAGAGCTTCTAAACAATTAAGCAATAACGAAAGCCGAGAGAACGTTCTCTCGGCTTTTTTTGTCATCTGCTTTGAATTATTATCTATGCGGCAATCATTCAAAATATCGCATTGAAAGAAATCTGGATTCATCTTAAATAAAACCAAATATATCTGATATTTAAGCGAAAGTTTAGACAATTTTTCTTTTATTTAGAGTGTGGTATTATAAGAAGGAATGATTTATGAAGGGATGAGCGCTTGTTGAATAGCAACGATTTTGAGTCGTTAGAAATAAAGCTTGATGGAAAAGATGACATCAGTATGCTTTTAGGTACCCACGATAAACATGTAAAGTTTTTAGAGGATAATACTGAAACGACAATCAATACTCGCGGTGAAACGATTCAAATAATTGGTCCGAAGGAAGAGGCTAAATTGGTTGGAGACATTATTCGGACACTGCAGATTTTGATTGATCGCGGGATTAAAGTGGCTACACCTGACGTAATGACCGCATTGCGTTTGGGACGTGAGGACCACTTAGATGAATTTGTCATGATGTATGAGGAAGAACTATTAAAGGATCGCAACGGCAAACCGATTCGGCCAAAAAACATTGGACAAAGCCGCTATATTGCAGCGATCCGTAAGTCAGATGTAGTTTTTGGTGTTGGACCAGCAGGGACCGGAAAAACCTATTTAGCCATTGTGATGGCAATAGCTGCGTTGAAAAAGGGAGAAGTGCAACGTATTATTTTGACGCGTCCAGCGGTTGAAGCTGGCGAAAGCTTGGGCTTCCTACCTGGGGATTTGAAAGAAAAAGTTGATCCTTATTTGCGTCCGATGTACGATGCCTTGCATCAGATTTTTGGTATGGAACATACGAATCGTTTATTAGAACGCGGGGTCATTGAGATTGCGCCACTTGCTTATATGCGCGGCCGTACATTGGACGACGCCTTTGTCATTTTAGATGAGGCTCAGAATACGACAATCTCGCAAATGAAGATGTTTTTGACGCGTCTTGGTTTTAATTCTAAGATGATCGTTAATGGTGATACTTCTCAAGTGGATCTGCCGAAAGGACAAATCAGCGGATTGATTCATGCGGAGAGAACGTTGAAAGAGATCAAAAAGATTCGTTTTGTGACTTTCGAAGCAGGCGATGTGGTGAGACATCCTGTAGTTGCTGAAATTATCGAAGCTTATGAACACGAGAACCTAAGACACCAAGAAAAGTAGTCAGGAGGGAATTGGATGTTAAATCGACCCATCAATAACTTGCTGAAAAAGTTAGGTTCAAAATTTATACCGATTATTATAGGAATATTTTCAACTGTTTTGGTTTTGACAATGATTTCAAGTGTCATTCAAAAGAGTGTGGATTATAAAGAAGGCCAAGTCGCAACAGAGAGTATTCGTGCCAATAAAACGATTGAAAACAAGACTGAAACGAATCAAAAGCGGCAGCTTGCGGCCGAGGCTGTCACGCCAGAATACACATATCAAGCGGATTTGGCCCAAACGCAACACGATCGAATCAGTCAACTGATCACTTTAATCCAAAAGGCTAATAGTGATTTAGATAAGAATTATCAGACGAAGGTATCGCAAGCTAAAGATGGGGAAAAAGTTCCTCAGCCAACAGTTGATGAACGGGTTGCAGCGGTAAAAAAGAATTTTGAAGGTTTGGATCAAGATGCGGTAACGTTTTATCAACAGCTGCCGGAAGATTTTTATCAAGCAGTCGTTCAATTAAGTGCGACAGAATTAACCAAAGTTGGAACTGAAAGTCTGAAGCTGTTGGATGAGCAAATGGCGAAGCGCATTCGTCAAAGCGATCTTGCGGAATATAAACAGCAAGCCGTTGATAAAATTCAAGGCTTAGGTTTGTCAGATGAATCTGGTCAAGTGATGCGTTACTTACTAGAAGATGGGATCGTTATTAATGATTCATTAAATCAAAAACGTACGGAGGAACTAAAAGAACAAGCGAGTGACTCTGTTCAGCCGGTAATGATTTATCAAGGTGAAGTAATCGTCCGTGAGGGTAGCCAGATCGATGCGAATGCGATCAATAAATTGAAGCTATTAGGATTGACTAGCTCAAACACCTCGGTTTTTCCTTTAATCGCAATGATTTTGGCAGCAATCCTGCAAGGAGTATTACTGTGGTTTTATAGTCGCCAGTTTGAGGTCGAGTTTCAACGTGTGCGTTTTATTCTATTTTATAGCGCAACGATGACAATCGGTGTTTTCATTATGAAAATATTGCAAGCTTTCCAAGGTACTTCCTCGAATAATTTGGCGTTATTCTTTCCAGCTGCTTTTATGCCGTTGATTTTGACGGTGTTTGTTAATCGACGAGCGGGTGCGCTATCTGCTGTTTTCCAAACAGTGTTCGCTTTGTTTATTTACTATAAAGCGATTGGGACAAATATGCTGCCGGTTATTTTGATGACGTATCTGTTCTCTGGTACGTTAGCTGTTATGGTTAAGCAAAAACGATTATCTGATCAAGTGAAACAAGCGATGCTATGGATCGTGGCGTTTCCGATTGCTTGGTCAATTATTTTAAGTATTTACCAAGGAATGTCATTTACTGATTCACAAACATGGGGCTTATTGTTGAGTGCATTTGCAGCAAGTATCTTATCTTTTATTATGGGAATGGGACTTCAACCATATATTGAGATTTTGGTGACTGACAGTGGTGTGATTACCTTAAATGAGTTAAGCAATCCCAACCATCCATTGCTGAAAGAACTACTTGAAAAAGCGCCGGGAACCTACCACCATTCAATGATGGTGGCCAACTTGAGTGCTAACGCGGTGGCTGAGATTGGTGGTCGTTCACTGTTAACTCGAGTAGCCTGTTACTATCATGATATCGGTAAGATTCGTCATGCGAATTTCTTTGTGGAAAATCTGCCGACAGGTGCTGAAAATCCACATAATTTTCTATTGCCGGAAGATAGTAAACAAATCATCTTTGGTCATGTTATTGAAGGTGCGAAGATTTTAAAAGAATACAAGATGCCTCAGATGGTAATCGATATTTGTTATCAGCATCATGGCACGACATTAATGAAATTCTTCTACTTTAAAGCAAAAGAACGAAATCCTGATACGACAGAAGCAGAATTTCGCTATCCTGGACCAAAACCACAAACACGTGAAGCAGGTGTCGTAAATATTGCCGACAGTTGTGAAGCAGCGGTGAGAGCCATGGATCATCCTTCGATTGATAAAATTACTGAGTTTGTTCATAATTTAATCGAAGAACGAATCAATGATGGACAGCTGGATGATTCCGGATTAACATTAAAAGAAATTCGAACGGTTGAAAAATCATTGATCAGCGGGTTGAGCTCTACCTTCCATTCACGGATCAAGTATCCGCGGATGCAATCAGAGGCGGAGAAGATGAAAGAAGAGCAAGAGAAAAAAGGGGAAGAGTAATGGATATTTCTTTTATTGACGAAACAGAGCAAGTCTCTGATGAAAAAATCCAAGAAATTGATGGCGTATTACAGTTTGCGGCTGACTATTTAAAGTTGCCAAAGGATACAGAGATGTCTGTTACATTTATGGATAATGCAGCGATCCAAGTCATTAATCGTGATTATCGCGGCAAGGATGCACCGACTGATGTAATAAGCTTTGCATTGGAAGAAGAAGGTGAGAACGAGATTCCGATTATCATGGATGAAGAAGATCCGATGCCACGAAATTTAGGCGATATCATGATCTCAACAGAACGTGCCCGTGAACAAGCAGAAGAGTACGGACATAGCTTTGATCGCGAGTTAGGTTTTCTAGCCGTACATGGCTTTTTGCATATCAATGGGTACGACCACATGACACCTGAGGATGAAAAAGAGATGTTTGGTCTACAGAAAGAGATATTAGATGCCTATGGACTTAAAAGATAAAACTGAGAAAAACAAGCATTTTATCACTTCTCTGGAATTTGCGATTCAGGGAATCAAGACGGTCTTTCAAGAAGAGCGCAACATGCGTGCGCACGTAGTTTTCGGATTAATGGCCATCTTAGTAGCATTCTTATTGGGTGTGTCGATACTTGAATGGCTCTGGATTTTTCTAGCAGTCTTTCTAGTTTGGATCGTGGAAATTATTAATACTGTGTTTGAAAATGTGGTAGACATGGGAACAGACTGCCATTTTCACCCAATCGGGAAAAAAATCAAAGATATGGCTGCCGGTGCGGTTCTCGTCACCTCAGTGTTTGCCATTATCGTTGGTGTGATTATCTTTTTACCAAAAATTATTGAGCTTTTTCTTTAGGAATTGCTTACTTAAGGTTCAGAAAGGAACTTATACATGTCAGAACATAAATCAGGTTTTGTGGCGATTGTCGGCCGTCCTAATGTTGGAAAATCAACCTTGCTCAATCGTATCGTGGGGCAAAAAATTGCTATCATGAGTGACAAAGCTCAAACTACTCGGAATAAAATCCAAGGTGTTTATACAACACCCGATGCACAAATTATTTTTATCGATACACCTGGTATCCATAAACCAAGACATCGTTTAGGGGATTACATGGTGGAAATGGCCTACAGCGCATTAAGAGAAGTGGACGCGATTATGTTTATGATCAGCGCGGATCAAAAGCGCGGTCGTGGAGATGACTTTATTTTGGAACGCTTAAGCAAGCAAGAAGTTCCAGTTTATTTGGTCATCAACAAGATTGATACGATTCACCCAGACGAGCTTTTGGCAATCATTGATGATTATCGTACGATCATGGATTTCAAGGAGATTATTCCAATTTCAGCGACTGAAGGGAATAATGTCGATCATCTATTAGATACGATCGTTGATCAAATGGATGAAGGTCCGCAATACTTCCCAGATGATCAAATCACGGACCATCCGGAATATTTCATTGTGTCTGAATTGATTCGCGAAAAAGTGTTGAGTTTAACCCGTGATGAAGTACCGCATTCTGTGGCTGTTGTGACTGAATCAATGAAACGGGATGAAAATGACAAGGTTCATATCCAAGCGACGATTGTCGTGGAGCGGACGAGCCAAAAAGGAATCATTATCGGAAAAGGCGGTAAGATGCTGAAAAATATCGGCACCCAAGCCCGTAAAGATATTGAGACTCTTCTAGCGGATAAAGTCTATTTAGAACTTTGGGTCAAGGTTCAAAAGGATTGGCGCGACAAACAAACGTATTTACAAGATTATGGCTATCGTAAAGACGATTATTAGGCAAAAGCTTCACGAGATTTCGTGAAGCTTTTGTTCATCAAAATGGAGGTGAGTCGATGGCACAGGTTGGTGAAACAAAAGGCATCATTTTATTTAGTCGTGATTACAAAGAAAAAGATAAGCTGATCAAGATTTTTACCGAGTCAGCAGGGAAAGTGATGTTTTTTGCTAAAGGCATCCATCGAGCGAATAATCCGTTGCAGACAGCGGTCCAGCCCTTTACTGAAGCGGTCTTTATCGGTAATTTGAAAACGGATGGATTATCTTTTTTGAATAGCGCAAAAGAGGTTCGGCCACTGCGGAAGCTGCAGGAGGATATCTTTTTGAATGCTTACGGGTCGTATATTTTAGGCTTGGCTGATGCGGCAATCGAGGATCATGTCTACGATCCTGCTTTGTATGGATTTACCAAAGAGGCTTTGCAGCGGATGAATGACGGGGCCGATGGTGAGACGATCATGAATATTTTTGAAGTTCAGATCATGCAGCGTTTCGGTGTTTCGTTGAATTGGCAAGCGTGCGGAGTGTGCGGAAAGAAAACCGGAGCCTTTGATTTTTCTTCAAAATACAACGGGATTCTTTGCCAAGATCATTGGCACTTGGATCAGCACCGCTATCATGCCGATCCGCGGGCGATTTATTTTCTGCGACTATTCAATAGTGTGACCTACGAAAACATCAACACGATCAATTTGAAACCAGAAACGAAAAAAACGATTCGTCAAACTCTGGATCAATTATATGAAGAATACGTCGGCTTGCACTTGAAGAGTAAGAAATTCATCGATCAAATGGGTGAATGGCAGGATGTATTAAAACCAAAAGATGAAAAATAATCTGCAGAACCTATTAGGCGCTGCAGATTATTTTTTTTTGTTTTTAGTTTTTGACAAATGAACAGCCAGACGGGACTGCCAAAAAGAGACAGAGAAAAATAAATAAAGATCATTTGTGTATTTAATTGATTCTGAGAGATCACAGCTGAAGCAAAGGTACCGACGATCATAAAGTAAAGGAAATACAATAGAAGTTTCAGCTTATAATTGAAGGCTGTTTTAGTCTCAAGCAATAGGATGCTATTAAGAATAAGGTAACAATGATGATCTTAAACAGAGGCTCAATAGACCAGCCATTCTTATACAGATCATATATCCAGAGAGCTAGAAGAGCACCTACGAATATGCAGAGGTCAAACAATAGACTGTTGAATTTTTTTGTTTGGTCGTATCAATAGCTATTAGGAATGAACCCGATCCACCAAGAAGAGAGAACAAAGCAAACAGGATGATCGTTGTGTAATCAACGATACTTTTCTCAAATATGCTCGCAATCAAGAAAGATAGGAAGACCAAAATAAAACAAACCAAGAATTGGGGCCCTTTTCTGCTAGTAATCACAGAAGCAAGATAACCAATGAAATATACCTCTAAAATGTATAGCGCATAGAAAGAATTAGAAAATAATGGGGCATGCCTGAGCAGGTTGATAATCATTTGGGCAATAATTAGGATAGTGACTGTAGACAACACTGAATATCCAGGCTTTCTTCGCAACAACGCATCGAATTTTTGATAATTCCTTTTAAGCTTCTCCACCATTTTCTTTTCCCTCGCCTTCGATTTTTCTTGTTAAGAAAAGTATATCAGAAAAATTTGCTGAAAAAATCAATTGTTTTATTTCTTATTCTGCAAAATGTTCGTTCTTTCACAGATTTCCATTGCTTATTTATGGCAAAACAATTAATATTGTTAGAAAACACTAAGGATTTATCGATTAGACCAAGAATACCTGTTTAGTTGGTATACGCAATGAAAATCGGACTCATTTTTTGCGTATTTGAAAAAATGATTTCTTTAATAAAAATTAGGAGTGATGAGCGTGGAAAAACTGTGGGATGTATTAAGACCAGAAGAACAAATTGAATTGAAATTAAGAAGGTTGTATACACAGCATCATTTTCATCCTTATCACCTAAATAACTTTGAAGAATATGGAAACTATCAGCAAAGCTACAATTTCTTGCGTAGTTCGTCGATTATTACCTTTACGGGAAATGATGGACGAACGATGGCTTTAAAACCAGACGTAACATTATCAATCGCTAAGAATACGCCAGCTGGCGAAGCGCGCAAGGTTTATTATGTCGAAGATGTGTATCGTCATGATCGTCAAGCGGGTGAGTATCAAAAAATTTATCAAATCGGGTTAGAGATCATTGATGAAATTACTTGGGAGAACCAATTAGAAGTGTTGAAACTGGCTTGGGAAAGCTTAGCTCAGGTTGGTGAGGGCACATTGGATCTTTCGCATATGGGAATTTTGAATGGGATCTGCGATCGATTTCCAGAAGAAGATCGACAGAATGTTTTGGATTGCTTGAGGGATAAGAGTTCTCACAGGATGGACGAACTTACAGAAAAAGCTGGTTTGTCACAAGAGGAATCGGAAAATCTGGCTAAGCTGGTACGGTTATCAGGAGACTTTGAATCGAAGTACCAGCGAGCGAAAGTCCTGTTGGCGGCTTATCCTAAAGCGCAAACTGGATTAGAAGAACTAAAACAATTGTACAAGGCTTTACAGGCAGAAAATTTATCTGAAAAAATTCGCTTGCGTATAGATTTTTCGATCATGAATGATGCGGATTACTATAGTGGGCTGTTATTCCAAGGTTTCATCAAGGAAGCACGGGAAACGATCTTATATGGCGGCCGTTATGATCGTTTAATGAGCCGTCAAGGGAAAGATCAGGGAGCCATTGGTTTCGGAATGAAATTAAATCATGTTGGGCAAAAACTTCCTACGGATTCAGAAAGCTCTGAATATCTGAATATTGCCTTGCCTAAAGGTCGAATGGGAGATGCCGTTTACGATTTGTTCACGAAGGCAGGAGTAGCTGCTGAGGGCGTATTTGAAGATAATCGAAAATTGATTTTTTGTGATGAAGACAATAAGCTGCGTTTCTTTTTAGTGAAACCTAGCGATGTGGCGATTTATGTGGAGCATGGTGCAGCTGATATTGGTGTTGTAGGTAAAGATATCCTATTGGAGAGTAAAGCTGAAGTCATTGAATTTCTCGATCTGCATATGGGAGAATGTCGTTTGGCAGTTGCGGCACATAATGATTTTGAAGAAGATTTTTCTCGTCCGCTACGTGTATCGACAAAATATCCGCAGATTACCCGTGAATTTTATGAAGGGTTAGGTCGTTCGGTAGAATTGATTCATTTGCATGGTTCGATTGAATTAGCTCCGTTGTTAGGATTATCTGATGTGATTGTCGATATTGTCGAAACAGGCACTACCTTAAAAGAAAATGATTTGAAGGTTATACAAGAAATCGCGCCGTCCTCTGCTCGTTTAATTATTAACAATGCGACGTGGCGATTTAAACAGGAACGGATTCAAAAGGTGATCGAGAAGGTGAGGAAGCAGCTATGAGAGTTTATTCAACACAAAAGGATCAATTAGCCGATATTTTAGCGCGAAAATATTCTGAAACCGAGGATGTTTCTGCTGTAGTAACAAAGATTATTGAACGGGTACAAGCGGATGGTGATCAGGCGCTTCATCAATTAATAAAAGAAATCGATCAAGTTGTTTTGGATTCTTTAACTGTTAGCCAAGCTGAGATTGAAGCGGCACTAAAAGCAGTTTCGCCAGAGTTACTGGCAGTAATGGAACAGGCAAAGAAAAATATTTTAGCGTTCCACGAAAATCAAGTACGCCAAGGATTTGTTTCGACTGAAGAAAATGGTGTGGTAATGGGGCAACGCATTATTCCTTTAGCACGGGTTGGTGTTTATGTACCTGGCGGAACGGCTGCTTATCCTAGTACAGTCTTAATGGATGTGTTGCCAGCTAAAATTGCGGGTGTCAAAAAAATCGTTATGATCACACCAACGGACAGTGAAGGAAAGGTTCCAGTCGCAATTCTAGCCGCAGCCTCGATTGCTGGTGTAGATGAGATTTACAAAGTTGGCGGTGCTCATGGCGTGGCAGCGCTGGCCTATGGAACTGAGACGATTCCCAAAGTAGATAAAATCGTAGGGCCAGGAAATATATATGTGGCGACCGCCAAAAAGATGGTCTATGGTGAAGTCGATATTGATATGATCGCTGGACCGAGTGATGTCTTGATTGTAGCGGATCACAGTGCAAATCCGCGTTGGATTGCTGCAGATCTCCTAGCGCAGGCTGAGCATGATAAATTGGCTCAAGCAATCCTTGTAACAACAGAAGAAGCGTTGATTGAAAAGGTTCAAGTAGAAGTAGCGCAACAATTAGCAGAGCTTCCGCGTAAGGAAATAGCGGAGGCGGCTATCGAAAATAACGGCAAAATTATTTTGGTTCAAGATTTGACAGAAGCACTTTCAATCGCGAACCAAATTGCACCGGAGCATCTAGAATTATCTGTCGTTGAGCCGTTTGCTTTGTTAGGAAAAGTTGAGAATGCCGGCAGTGTTTTTTTAGGCCATCACACGCCAGAAGTACTAGGCGATTATTTTGCTGGACCCAATCATACCTTGCCGACAGAAGGAACTGCGCGGTTCTATTCACCACTGTCAGTGGATGATTTCATTAAGAAGAGCAGTTATCTTTATTACACAGAAGAGGCAATGAAGGCAGCGGGGCCAGCAGTGGAATTATTTGCAGAGACGGAAGACTTGATGGGACATGCACGTTCTATGAGAGTGCGAAGAGGTGAGGAAGCATGACATTTTTAAATAGAAAGTATCAGGATTTGACGCCCTATACACCCGGGGAACAGGTTGACGAACAAGACTACATCAAATTAAATACTAACGAAAGCCCTTATCCTCCCGCGCCCGGTGTTCAAAATGCGGTAGCAGAAGCAACGCAAAAGCTGAATCGCTATTCTGATATAGCGGTGGAGATTGTAGCAAAACCATTGGCAAATTATTTGGGTGTGAAGCAGGATCAGCTATTTCTAGGTAATGGCAGCGATGAAGTTCTCTCATACATTTTTCAAGGCTTTACGGAAAAAGGCATCGCGTTTCCTGATGTGACTTATGGCTTTTATCAGGTTTATAGCGGACTATACCAAGTGGAAGCAACGATTGTGCCATTGAATGAGGATTTTTCACTGGAGTTGAAGGAATATGATGCTCTTAAAGGAACAGTGATTTTTGCGAACCCTAATGCACCGACAGGTATTTATCTGCCGCAAGAAGAAATTTGCAACTTTCTAGAACGTCATCCTAATCGATTAGTCGTAGTGGACGAGGCGTATATTGATTTCAGCGGAAAATCAATGGTTTCTTTGATCGATCACTATAAAAATCTATTAGTGGTTGGAACCTTTTCAAAATCTCGCCAATTGGCTGGAGCACGATTGGGTTTTGGTGTTGGAAATACAGAATTGATCGCGGATTTGAATCGTTTGCGTTTTAGCTTGAACCCCTATAATGTTAATAGCTTGACTCAAGCAGCGGGCAGTACTGTATTGCAAGAACAAGCATATGTAGACCAAAAAATACAAGAAACGATCCAAGTTAGAGAATGGAGCAAGCAGGAGCTGGCGAAGTTAGGTTTTGAACAAACAGACAGCCAAGGCAACTTTCTATTTGCGAAGCATCCGAAGTTTGCGGGTGAAAAACTATTCCAGGCTTTAAGAGAAAAAAGGATCTTAGTCCGTTGGTTCAATCAGGCTCGTACAAAAGATCATTTACGAATAACCGTCGGCACTCAGGAACAGATGGAGCGATTGATCGTAGTTTTGACAACGATATTAGAAGAGGTGGAAGCATGAGAAAAGCAGAAGTGATACGTAATACGTCTGAGACAAAAATCCAATTGACTTTGAAGGTTGATGGCACTGGACAGCAAACGATCAAAACAGGTGTGGGCTTTTTAGATCATATGCTGGAATTATTTGTTCGGCATGGCCGTTTCGATCTTGAGCTTGTTTGTGACGGAGATATTGAAGTAGATGCTCATCACACGACAGAAGATATTGCGATTGCGATTGGTCGAGCGTTTTCAGAGAGTCTTGGTGAACGCCGCGGGATTAAACGGTACGGCAGCATGCTGCTGCCGATGGATGAAGCATTGGTAATGTCAGCGATCGATATTAGCGGGCGCGGGATGGCGGTCATAGAGCTGGATATCCCAAGTGAAAAAATTGGATCGCAATTTGATACCGAATTAGTTGAAGAGTTTTTCATTGCCTTTGCTCGTGAGCTTGGTGCGACGATTCATTTGCATCAAATCGCGGGAAAAAATAGTCATCATATCGTGGAGGCCTGCTTCAAGGGCTTTGGTCGTGCATTGGGCGAAGCGGTGGCGATCAATCAGCTTGCACCGGACGAGATTCCATCCACAAAAGGGACGATAAATTAAGTTGATCCTCAAGATTAGAATGTATGATAAAACGAATTAGAAGGGGGAAGCCTATGCTAGCAATTATCGATTATGGGGTCGGGAACTTGTTCAGTTTGTCGCGCTCACTGGAATATCTAGGGGTGGAATGCCAAATTACCCGGTCATTAGATGAATTAAAGTCAGCGGATCGGATTATTCTGCCGGGGGTTGGTGCCTTTGGTGATGCACGGAGAAAGTTGGAGGAGCTATCGCTGGTTGAACCGATTCAGGAATTGGCGGCTTCTGGCAAACCTTTTTTAGGGATTTGTTTAGGGATGCAACTGCTTTTTGACAAGAGTGAAGAGTTTGGTGAACATCTCGGATTAGGATTGATTCCTGGTCGAATCGTTTCGATGCGGGATGCATTTGATCAAGCGGATATTGATTTAAAAGTGCCGCAGATTGGCTGGAATAAACTAGATGTACAAAATAATGCAAGTCCATTGGCGAAATCAGTTGGAAAAAATGATTTTGTTTATTACGTCCACAGTTACTATGCGACGGAATGCCATGAATATCTAGTTGCTGATAGTGAATATGGACTCTCGATTCCAGGGATTGTACAAAATAAAAATGTTTTTGGAACTCAATTTCATCCAGAAAAAAGTGGTGATGTCGGGTTAAATATCTTAAAAGCATTTACGGAGGTGTCAGCATGAAAATTTTTCCCGCAATCGATCTTTTAGATCAGAAAGTGGTTCGATTATACCAAGGTGATTATGATCAAAAAGAGGTATTTGGTGACGATCCCGTAGCTTTTGCGCAATCATTTGAAGATGCGGGAGCAAAGTGCCTGCACCTTGTGGACTTAGATGGCGCTAAGGCTGGGAAGCTACATTATTTTGGGATCGCCAAAAAAATCGTGGAAAATACGAACTTATTCGTAGAAGTCGGCGGCGGTATTCGTGATGAAAAAACGATCGAGAATTGCTTGTCTGCGGGGGTTGATCGTGTGATTCTCGGTACGATCGCTCAAAAAGACCCAGCGTTTACAAGAGCGATGCTGAAAAAATATGGCAATAGAATCGCGATTGGTGTTGACGCAAAAGATGAAAAAGTGGCTGTAGAAGGCTGGCTGGAAAAAACGGAAACAGACGCTTTTGAATTCTGTCAGCAATTAGTTGAGTGGGGCGCTGAAACAATTATTTTCACTGAAATTTCTCGTGATGGTACAGGCGAAGGGATCAATTTGCCATTATATGAAAAACTCAATCAGTTGAATATTGAGATCGTTGCATCAGGTGGGGTGGCATCTTTGGAAGATATCGAGGGACTGAAACAGTTAGGTGTTTCCAGCGCGATTGTTGGGAAATCATTATACAATGGAAGTTTAAAACTAGAGGACGTTTTAGCTGCAGGAGGTGACAATCAATGATCGCCAAGAGAATCGTTCCATGCTTAGACGTTCGTGATGGACGTGTAGTAAAAGGCGTAAATTTCGCTGGTCTGCAAGATGTGAATGACCCGATAACTTTGGCTCGCTTCTATAATGAACAGGGGGCAGATGAACTGGTTTTTTATGATATTACAGCCTCAGCGGAAGAACGCGGCTTGTTTACCGATATTTTGAAAGGTGTGGCCTCGGAAGTGTTTATTCCATTGACTGTCGGTGGCGGCATCAATGAAGTTACCGATTTTGAACGGGTTTTGAATTGTGGGGCAGATAAGGTCAGTGTCAATTCTGGTGCGATTCGTCGCCCTCAATTGATCGAAGAAGGCGCGAAACGCTATGGCAGCCAGTGTGTTGTTTTGTCAGTCGATGTGCGTCGAGTGGGCGATCAGTGGCACGTCTTTGCAAAAGGTGGACGAGAAGATACAGGATTAGAGGCTTTAGAGTGGATTCGTCAAGGTGAACAGCTGGGGGCTGGAGAACTGGTCATTAACAGCATGGATACCGATGGCGTGAAACAAGGCTTTGATTTAGAGCTGTTGAAGGCGGTCAGCGAGATTACTACTTTGCCAATCGTGGCATCTGGCGGAGCCGGCAAGAGCGAAGATTTTATCGATTTGTTCCAATTGCCGAAGATCGAAGCTGGCCTAGCAGCCTCCATTTTCCATTATGGCGAAGTAAAAATTCCTGATCTAAAAAAACAATTGATGGCGGCGGGCATTCCTGTCCGAATCGTTTAGAGGGGCGGAAATACTATGACTGAGTTAAAATTCGACGAGCAAGGATTGATCCCGGTGATCGTACAGGATGCTGAGAGCAATGAAGTATTAACATTAGCTTATATGAATCAAGAAAGCTATGAGATGACATTAAAGGATCAGCTGATGACTTTCTATTCTCGCAGTCGTAAAGAATTATGGCGCAAAGGTGAGACAAGTGGAAATTATCAGCACCTAGTTTCGCTAAAACTGGATTGTGATCAGGATGCGTTAGTAGCAAAAGTTAAAAAAGATGGGCCGGCTTGTCATACAGGTACGGAGAGCTGCTTCAACGAAATCTTGTATGGTGAGGATCAACAGGCAACGGTTGATGCGTTATATCAATTAGTCAAGGGACGTAAAGAAGTGCCTCAAGACGGCAGCTATACCAGCTACTTGTTTGAAAAGGGTGCCGAAAAAATCTTGAAAAAAGTCGGTGAGGAATCGACTGAAGTCGTAATCGGCGCAATGAAAGGGGACCGCAGTGAAACCGTTTTTGAAATCTCTGATTTGGTGTATCATGTTCTTGTACTGATGGTAGAGATGGGAATCGATTTAGCAGAAGTACGCCAAGAACTAGCGAACCGTCATGTCGTTGATAAAAAAGTTAAGCAAGAACGGATGCAATAAACTGCTAGTTCTGTTTCAGAGAATGATACGTGCACGAAAAATCCATGCATTTGTTCCGAGCTAGCTTGATGATAAAACTGGCAGAATGATGGACATGATGAAAAGTAGATCTATTTTTTAAAAATGAGTACTTTGAGATGAATTAGGAGGAATCAGCGATGTTCTATTCAAACGCTCACACCCACAGTACGTGGTGTGATGGGAAAGATACTCTAGAAGATATGGCGCAAGCGGCGATCGATTTAGGCTTTACTGATTTAGGTTTTACATGTCACTCACCAGCACTCTTTGATCCCAGTTGTTTGGGTGTACAGAATGAAGTGTCTTATCAAGCAGCTTTGCATGAATTGAAGGAGAAACTGGCGGGACAGTTAACCATCAGCTTAGGGTTAGAATGGGATTATTACAGTGCCGATCCGATCGAAGGGTATGATTATACTGTAGGGTCAGTACACTATTTTCCACCGCGGCAAGGAATCTTTCGCAGTGTCGATGAAAGTCCGGAAAGTTTGATGAAGACCTTGAATGAGTGGTATCAAGGAGATACGCTGCAATTAGTTCGCGATTATTATGATACTGTCGTGAAACATATCAACCAGAATCATTCGAAAATTGTCGGTCATTTTGATTTGATTACGAAATTCAACGAGAAAAATCCTTGGCTAGATGAGGAAAGTCCGGAATATCAGGCGATTGCACTAAAGGCGCTGAACAATGTCGTTGATATCATCCAAACCTATGACGGAATGGTAGAAATCAATACGGGGGCGATTTCTCGTAATTGGCGAACAACGCCGTATCCGAATCCTTTTTTATTGAAGCAATTAAAAAAAAGAGAATGTCCGATTATTATTACGAGCGATAGCCATGAGACGACGACTTTGACTTGTCATTTTCCAGAAACGGCTGAGTTGCTGAAATCGGTTGGTTTTACAGAGACGATGCAATTGAAAAATGGTATTTTCCAGCTGATCCCTTTGGACTAGCGCCCTTAAAAAGTCTTTTGTAACGTAGAAACTGCGAAAAACGTAACTCGAAGCTAGCTCATTTTTAAGGAATTTATTTTTCTAAAAACAGAAAAATAAATCCATTTTCGTACGCATACGATTTCGCTAAACGACTCATCTATTGATTGAGCTAATATATTAATCAAATCTCTTGTATTATGCAAAACTGCGAAAAGCATAACTCGCATAGCAGAAAGATTTGACAAAAAGGGTCTGGTGTCGCTATTATAGAACCAAGTTGAATAGGTGCGATGATCAAATTTAGAAATTTGTGGAAGAACACAGCGAGTTTGGGCCGGTGGAAGCCAAGCAGGGAAACAAATTTTGTTGGCGTTTGTGAGCACATGTAGTTAAAGCTGCCAAGTAATTGCTTGGAAGTAGGGTGGAACCGCGTTGATACGTCCCTATGTCGAATTTTTTCGGCATAGGGACTTTTTTTGTCAGTTGCTAGTTGCGCTTTTCACAGTTTATTTGGTGAAAGAAGAAACCCAAGAGTCAGAGCCAGATTTTGATCAAGGCGCACAGTGCAATGGTATGCGTACGAAGATAAGCCCATTTTTCTTTGAGCTAGCTGCATCTGCAAGTTTAACTTCTCAATAATGTATAAACTAGAATTATCAGCTACCGCGCAACTTCACACAAGCTAAGAAATAGACAATAAAATTTTTCAATAAGTAAGTAGGAGGAAACAGAATGAGCAAGTTAACAGTGCAAGAAATGATTTTAACGTTACAAAAATTTTGGTCAGACAACGGCTGTATGTTGATGCAAGCCTATGATACAGAAAAAGGAGCAGGAACGATGAGTCCGTATACTTTTTTACGGGCGATCGGACCAGAACCGTGGCGTGCGGCTTATGTTGAACCATCGCGTCGTCCAGCTGATGGCCGTTACGGAGAAAATCCGAACCGTTTATATCAACACCACCAATTCCAAGTGGTGATGAAACCTTCACCAAAAAATATCCAAGAATTGTATTTAGACAGCCTGCGTTTATTAGGAATTGATCCATTAGAACATGATATTCGTTTTGTAGAGGATAACTGGGAAAATCCATCAATGGGCTGTGCCGGTGTTGGTTGGGAAGTTTGGTTAGACGGTATGGAAATCACGCAGTTTACGTATTTCCAACAAGTCGGCGGTCTGCAAGTGAATCCTGTAACCTCTGAATTGACTTATGGTTTGGAACGTCTGGCTTCATATATCCAAGAAGTTGACAGTGTCTATGATTTGGAATGGAGTGCTGGTGTTAAATACGGTGAAATCTTCAAACAACCAGAATATGAACACTCAAAATATTCGTTCGAAGAAAGCAATCAAGAAATGTTATTGGAGAATTTTGAAAAATTTGAAAAAGAGGCGAAACGCTGCATTGACGAAAACTTGGTGCATCCAGCGTATGACTACATTTTGAAATGCAGCCACACCTTTAATCTATTAGATGCTCGCGGAGCTGTTTCCGTAACTGAACGTGCCGGATACTTGGCTCGTATCCGTAATATGGCTCGTTCTGTCGCGAAAATCTTCGTAGCTGAACGGGAAAAACTAGGCTTCCCATTATTGAATCAGGAGGGCAAATAAGATGGCGAAAAATCTACTATTAGAAATTGGTTTAGAAGAAATGCCAGCCCATGTGGTTTGGCCAAGTATCAAACAACTAGAGGAAAAGGTCTCGAAATTTTTAGAAGAAAACAGTTTGACGTTTGACTCTATCGAAACATTCTCGACACCTCGCCGCCTAGCAATTCGGGTAACAAGTATTCCTGACCGTCAGGACGATGTGCAAGAGGAAGTCAAAGGACCTGCAAAAAAAATCGCTCAAGACGCAGAGGGCAACTGGAGTAAAGCTGCTGAAGGATTTGTCCGTGGGCAGGGTTTAACAACTGATGCGATCACTTTCCGTGAATTAAACGGTGTGGAGTATGTGTATGTGACAAAGTATATCCACGGAAAAGAAAGTAAAGAAGTTTTAACAGGACTTTTAGATGTTGTGAAGGGCATGAATTTCCCAACGATGATGCATTGGGGAGAGACAATGTTTGAATACATCCGCCCGATTCATTGGATCGTAGCATTATTGGATGAAGAAGTGATTCCATTTGAATTGCTAGATGTGCAAACGGGACGAACGACAGAAGGGCATCGTTTCTTAGGGGATCAAGTTGAACTTGCAGATCCAAGCGAGTACGAAGCGAGATTAGAAGAACAGTTTGTAATTGCTGACGCGTATAAGCGGCAACAAATGATTGTAGAACAAATTGAAGAAATTGCGGAAAAAAATAAATGGGTCATTGATCTTGATTCAGATTTATTAGAAGAAGTAACGAACTTAGTTGAATATCCAACGGCATTTGTTGGTGATTTTGAGGAACGTTTCTTATCGATACCTGAAGAAGTGTTAGTTACTTCGATGAAGGAACATCAACGCTATTTTGAAGTGCGCAATCATGCGGGTATGCTGTTGCCTCATTTCATTTCTGTCCGTAACGGAAACAGCGTAAAATTAGATAATGTCGTTAAAGGGAATCAAAAAGTTTTGGCCGCTCGTTTAGAAGATGGTGAGTTTTTCTTTGAAGAAGATAAGAAATTGTCGATTGAAGAGTGCGTTGAAAAATTGAAGAATGTGACCTTCCACGAAAAAATCGGCAGCATGTACAAAAAAATGCAGCGTGTCGGTTTAATCAGCCAGGTGGTTGGCGCACAAGTAGGGTTAAGCGAGGACGAATTAACGGACTTGAAGCGTGCTTCAGAAATCTATAAATTCGATTTAGTTACGAACATGGTAGGCGAATTCCCTGAGTTACAAGGAATCATGGGTGAAAAATATGCTTTATTGAAGGGTGAAAAGCCAGCTGTTGCTACAGCGGTCAGAGAACATTATCTGCCGATCTCATCTGAAGGTGAATTGCCTAAAACGGCGATTGGAGCGGTTTTAGCGATTGCTGACAAGATTGACAGTGTATTGGGTTTCTTCGCCGTAGGCATGATCCCAAGCGGTTCTAATGACCCTTACGCATTACGTCGTCAAACTTACGGCATTGTCCGGATCGTCGAAGCTCAAGGCTGGACGTTCTCATTCACAGACATGCAAGGAGCGATCGTGGATGCGATCAACGAAGATGTTTTAGATTATGGCATTCATTTCAATCGCGACCAAAAAGAGTTCATCGAATTCTTCAAGGGCCGTATGCGCCAACGTTTGCAAATGTATAACGTACGTCACGATATTATTGATGCGGTATTGGATTCTCATCAAGGTGACCTCGTTCAAGTCTTTAAGACAGCTCAAATCTTTGATCAGCATTTGTCTGATGATTACTTTAAAGAGGCAATGGAGGCCTTGACGCGTGTTATCAACCTAACGAAGAAAATGGACCCAACGACTATTAATTTCAAAGTTGATCCTAAGCTGTTTGAAAATGATACCGAAAAAGAATTATATGCTGCGGTGAAAGAAGCCGAAGATGAATTTTCTAACCAAAGCATGGCTGAAAATTATCAAACGTTGACGAATTTGCGTCCAGTGATCGAACGTTACTTCAACGAAACGATGATCATGGTAGACGATGAAGCTGTTCGTGACAACCGTTTGAACCAATTAGCGATTATTGCTCGCATGGCGAATGCTTTAGCAAGCATTGATAAAATCATTACGAAATAGCCGTGAAGACTCTAAGAGTTCAATCAGTATTTTATTGATTGGACTCATTAAGTTAGACAAAAAAAGAAAGCCTTCGAGTTCGCGCTCGAAGGCTTTTAGAGTATCAACTTTAATAACAACGGAATATAGGCAAGATACAGCAGAACAGAGTAGCCTAAAGCCGACGCGGCAAATTGCTGATCGGCACCATAAGAACGAGCCAAGATCGGTACGGAATTTTGAACCGGCATGGCGGCCTGGATAATAAATACAGAAAGCATCAATGGCGGTACACTGATCCATTGTCCTAAGAGCCAGACGATCAGGGGAGAGATCACGTAGCGTCCTACGATCACGCCGATAATATCTTTGTTCAATGTTAGATTTTTTATTCCCACATTATATACGATGATCCCGATCACGAACATTGATAATGGTGTGGTCAAGTTTGCAAGGTAGCTCAAGAAAGTCGCGACTGAGTCTGGGACGGTAATAGCCATGAGAACGGCACATAAACCGATCAGAAAGCCTAACAATGCAGGAGAAAAAATTTTCTTCAGAATCGGTATTAAATGAAAATTGACTGTTGCTTGTTCGATTTTTGGATTATCACGAGCGATGAAATAAATACCCAATGTCCAAAAGAGTGTAGTATTCACGATGTAGTAGAGCAATACATATGGGACTGCTTTTTCACCAAAGATGGCTAAGTTAATGGGTAAGCCTATAAAAATCGTATTGGAGCATGTGAACATTGTCGAGAAAATTCCCTTACGAGCTGGCGTAATCTGAAAGATCCGCTGATAAGCAAAGCTGACCGCAAAAGTCAGAAGCATTGAAAGCAACGGAATCACTGTTCCGCTGAATAGCTGCAGAAATTCTTCCCGAGAAAAATTCTTCGTGATCGTCAAAAACATATTACAAGGCAGGGCGATCTGTAGAACCAGCTTAGAGAAGGCATCGCCGACTTGATTCGAGAACCATTGCTTGTAAGTCAGCAAATAGCCGATAAACATTAAAACAAAAATAAAAAAGATATTAATATATGCGGAAATCATTTTTTCACCTCGAGACTACTATACAGAAAAACACGGGCATCATCAATTGCTGATGGCACCCGTGTTAATAGTTTTCCAAACCTGCTTCAGCAGGTTTAGAAAATGTTATACGTATGAAAAATAGTTCGTTAACAGTGAGCTAGTTGTCGTTTTTGTCTTGATAATTTAGTAGTCCCGTTAAGTTTTCGATCTGTTCTTCAAGACTATCGCCGACGGTTGTATCCTTGATTAGGATGCGCTTCAAATCCTTATCGATCACTCGTTTCAAGGATGTTTCATCTGCTTGTTTGGCTAAAAGGTTTTCGATAGATTCAAAGGGATCGTGTGTAACGAGCTGGAAGCCGTAAGAATTATTCAATAGAGAATACCCCGCGATCCCAGTCGTTTTTTGATAAGCCTTTGAGAGACCGCCATCGATCACGAACAACATGCCTTCACCTTTGATCGGTGATTCGCCGCTTTTGACTTTCACTGGGGTGTGGCCGTTGATAATTCGTGAATTTGACGTATATAAAGCAAATTCTTCTAAAATCATTTGACAGGTTTCGTGTGTATCACGAAATTGGTAATAAGGATTTTTAACTTCTTTATGCGTCTTTTTATCAGCGATGAAATAACGCTCAAACGTCGTCATCGCGCTCTTGCCGAACTGCGGTGAAATTTTACCTGTCCAGCAATACCAGATCCAGTCAGCCGCGGAACTATCCTTTTGCTGATTTCTGCAGCCTGAGCGGATCTGCTCTTCAAAAAAATTCAGAAGATCTTTTCCGCCATAATCTTGTCCATCAACATTCAGTGGGAGAAAACTGCCATCCGCTTTTAGCGGCAAACAGCCGTGAAAGAGCAGATGTTGATTATAAACCAGGTACATTGATCCCTTTTCTAAAAGCAGCTGCATATGCTCCTGCATTTTTGCTGATTGCTGGAAAGAAGTTAGGAGCGTATCAATCACATATTCTTCCTGCTCAGTTAACGCGTGTACGTCCTTTTGCAAGGTTTGAAAGCAACTTCCTTGTAGTGGGTAATCTTTTCCAGCTAAGTGGATCGTATCTTTGTCGAAATCGATTTTTTCAAACAGTAATCGATCCTCCATTTGAAAATCAGGATGTCGTTTAATCAATTGTCCTTCCAATTTAAATTGGAGAATCGACAGTGCCTGATGAACTTTTTCTAAGCTGTCTAGGCTTTCAATCGAATAACTTTCACTGCTGTTTTTTTCCTTCGGTGTGAAAATCGGATTTTTCTGATAGTGCTCCTCCGCATACATAAACAATGGACGGAGATTCAGCGCATAAGCCTGTTCAATCTCATAAAGATAATTGTAACGCGCGGCTATTCGTAGCAGAGTCATCAAGCAGGCTCGTGAGCCTGCATAAGCGCCCATCCATAAAATATCATGGTTTCCCCATTGAATATCAACGGAAGGGTGGCGGTATAGTTTATCCATGATTTTATCGGCCTCTGGACCTCGATCATAGATATCGCCGACAACATGGAGATGATCGACCACTAAACGCTGGATGCTTTGACACAAGGCGACGATAAAAGGTCTGCCCTGTTCTAAATCCAAAAGATGTGCCAAAATTTGATCGAAGTAAGCAGCCTTATCGGAATAATTCGTATCAGTGTACATCAGCTCTTCAATGATATACGCATATTGTTTCGGTAAAGCTTTACGTACTTTCGAGCGGGTATACTTGGTAGAACAGAAAGCCAGCAGTTCTAAAAGCTGTCGAATTTTTTTGCGGTACCAAGAACAATCTCGATACGCGTAAAAATCTTTATCGTCTAATGATTCTCTAGGATAGGCCACAAGAATCGTCAATTTGTCTTTTTCATGCTCCGTCAAACGGTCACCGAAAAGTAAACTAATTTTTTCTTTGATGTTACCCGCACCAGTGCGCAAAATGTGATCAAAGGCGGTGAACTCCCCATGAATATCACTGATGTAAAGTTCGGTTCCTTTTGGCAGATGCATGATCGCTTCTAAGTTGATCAACTCGGTCATGATCGCCTCCTTGGTACTAAATTCTTTCTCCAACATTTGATAATATTTTTCACGGGTCGATAGCATAAATGCGCTCCTTATTCATAATAATGGACTGATTTTTCTAACGTAAAAGTTTCTTCGCTTTCCACAGTTCTCCCGTTCATTAACCTACTAAGTCGTAGAATGAAACCGATTGCTGTGAAGAGCAGGAGAGACATTCTTTTTATAAGCGGTTATCTAAATGTTCACAAATCAATGTCGCGGATTCTTCAATAGATTTGTTCGTGACATCCAATGTGAAGGCCCCCAAGTAATCGTAAACGCCTAGTGCATAATCTAATTCTTCTTTGATCCGGTTGATATCTGAGTAGCGAGAATTTTCAGCTAAACCGAGAGAATTTAGTCGGCTCATGCGGATTTTTTTCTGAACTTCCGGCTCGATTACTAGTCCAACAATCTTGTCCTTCGGTACAGATTTTATTTGTTCAGGTAAAGGCACTTCAGGAATCAACGGCAGATTGGCTACCTTGATCCTGTTATTTGCCAAGTACATGCTCAATGGTGTTTTAGAAGTACGAGAGATTCCTAGCAACACGATATCTGCTTCTAAAAAGCCTTTTGCATCTTTTCCGTCATCATATTTCACTGCGAACTCGATCGCTGCGACGCGATCAAAATATTCTTGATTTAATTTGTGTACGACCCCTGCTTGTTGCAATGGAGCGACCCCGGTTTTTTGATGAACAATATCCATGAACTGACTCATTAAATTGATGTATTGCAAACCTGTTCGGTCACCAAAGTCTTCGACGATCTTGGTCAAGTTGTCGCTGACTAATGTCGTTACGACGACAGCACTGTCCTTTAATGCGTCCCCTAAGATACTCTTTAGTTCTTCTTCATCTTTAGTGAAAGGAAAACGGTAAGATAAATCAAAATTTACTGTAGGAAATTGAGCTGCCGCAGCGTTCACTAATTTTAGAGACGTTTCGCCGACTGAATCAGAGATCATATATAATGGTACACTTTTTTTCATTTTGTTCGCTCCTATCGATTGGTTTCAGTTTGTTTTGCTTGCTGCATGATATAATTAAAAATTCGCGATTTCGTGATTTTTCCAATCACTTTTTTCGGATCGTCTTCACTGACTACAGGTAAAGAATCCACTTGGTAATCCAATAAGACTGCACCTGCTTCTAGAATCGTGTAATCCTTCGTGCACGTTTGCAGATGAGGGGCACGCGTCATAACGACTGCGACTGGCGTATTTTGCAAGTTGCTGTTTAGAGATGCCCGTAATAAATCTTTGCGCGACAGCAGCCCGACAAGATGCTGTTCTTTGTCTGTTACATAAATCGAACCAACATCATACATGAACATATTGGTGATGGCATCATGGATCGAGGTATCTTGCGGTGTTAACAGCGGTGACAGCATGATCTCTTCCACCTTTACAGAAAAGATTTTATCGAATAGAAATTGTTCTATGCCTACACCTGTATAAGTGTAGCCAACCTTTGGACTTGCTTCCAAAATACCTGCCATTGTCAAGAAGGAGAGGTCGGTTCGTAAAGTAGCATGTGAGATCCCTAAGTGGTCAGCGATTTTCTCGCCGCTCAACGGTTGGTCGCGTTTAACGATCTCGATGATTTTTTCTTGCCTTTGTGATAGATTCATAGGTCCTCCTAGTAATGCATTCGTTTTTCTGTGAGAAAAAATGAATTTATTTTTCTTTCGTTGTTTATTCAAGTACGTCAAAAAAAGCAATCACTTGAATACACAACCTATTATACACGTAATAACTATATAAACAACATGAATGGTTAAATAAACACATATTAAATTGTTTGCGAAAATGAAGTGTAAATACTTTCTAAAAAAATAATTTAGCAGTATAATTCTTTCTGTTGAGAAAAAGCACAACCCGTTAGTCAAGGGGTCAAGACGCCGCGTTCTCAGCGCGGAGGCACGGGTTCAAATCCCGTACGGGTTATATTAGTAAAGAAAAGAGACGCTCATCAGCGATTTTGTTGATGAGCGTTTCTTTGTATTCTCAAAAATGCTTTTTCCGATCGTTCAGTAAAAGAATTGAAAAATTTTTTTCATTTAATTATTCAATCTTTAAAATGATAAAAATAGGATAGTTTTATCATTTTTCATTGAACGAGCAAGCGTTTATTTCATTAATTCTACTATATTGATTTTATGGTCGTTCACTCGCCTCTTAATTATTAGGTCTGGAAAAATAATTCTTTAAATCTGTTGATTTTATTGAATTGTGTACGTTAAGGACAGAAATACCTTTTTTCAGGATCACCCTTCAAAAGAGGATGAACTTAGTAGTATAATGAGAATTATTTTGTGAAATGTTTGCTTAGGGATGTTGCAATCTTTTCATGAATAGATGAAAAACTGTTGGATGGAGTGATGAAATGGAAAAGCATTTAAAAAAAGCAAAGACTTGGAATATGATCTTGATTATATTATCTCTGATTTCAGTCGCTACAGGGGTATTCGGTCTACCAAAAAGTTTAAATCCTAAAATGAGTGATTACAAAATGTTAGGAGATTACGGTTTACAGATGTTTGATTATCTGAATAGTCCGTTGACTAAAATTATATCTGTATTATCATTGTTAATTTCGATTGCCTTAGTCGTTTTCTATTTTATGGCTAACAAGAAATTAGCTGATGAGGTTGCACCGACAAAAGTGCCTTATTACGTATACATTGGATGGAGTGTTGTCGGTTTAGCAATTAATATGATGATGCAGCCTAAAATGCAAGTAGAAGGGGTCAATGTGTCATTCATAACAGTAATTATTGGGATCGTTTTCCAATTTATTTTCTTAATCCCAGCGATTCTTGTGATCGTGCACTTATTTAAAGCAGAGCCAGAGGAGTATTAAATGAAAAAGAAAAAAATGACGAAAAAACGAAAGATCCGTTGGAGTATTATTGCGGGAGTTCTTGCACTCGTTTTATTTATTGGAGCTTTCGTTTACTCTCAAATGAAGAGTAACACGGTTAAGGAGAATCCGTTTAAAACAGTTACCTTGAAGAAGTCCGATCCGCTAACTTTCAATGGTGTTGTAGAAGCAACCCACACTCAAGATTATTATTACGATCAGTCTTTAGGAAAAATTTCTGAGATCAATGTTCAGGATGGGCAGGAAGTAGACTCAGGGTCGTTGCTTTTGAGCTATACCAACACAGAGTATCAAGAGCAGGCAGACGAGCAAAGCACGAATTTAGATAAGCTCAATTTAGCTGTTTCTAATGCGCAGGAATCATTAGCGCTTGCACAAGATAAGCAAGCCAAAGAACAACAAAAATTGAATGATGCAATCACAAACTATAATAATACGAACGAAAACACAGAAGAGGGTGCTGCGAAGAAAGAGCAATACAATCAAGAGAGGACACAGTATGAGAGTAGTTTAGATGCTGCCAGCGATGCAGTTGTCCAAGCCAGACAAGCGCTGGAAAGTGCCAATGTTGAATTGAGCTCCGCTTCACAGAGTGTCAACACGATGCGCGCCAAAGTCAGCTCAACAATTGCTAGTGCCACTAAGGGAACTGCGTATATCAACGAAAAAGGCAAAAATGATCCTTCGGTACCGGTTGTAAAAATTGTTAGTAATGAGATAACCGTTGAAGCAAAAGCCTCCGAGTATGATTACCCGCAAGTACATCAAGATGCTGCAGTAACGATTAAACCAATCACTACCAATCAAGAGATTGCCGGAACGATCACACACGTAAATAAATTACCGGATCAAGCAAGTGCGGATGCCAGTCAAGCTGGAGCGTCAGGTTCTGCAGCAACTAGTTCGGTTTCCAATTATAGCTTCATCGTGAAACCAACAGAGGAGCTGCAATATGGCTATAATGTTCAAGTTGTTTTGCCATTGAATGAGATTCGAATCCCCAAAAAGGCGGTCCGAAAAACAGGAGATACTCACTATGTCTTTGCGTACCACAAAGGAAAGGTTCGGGAAGTGACGATCCAAGCGGAGGATAAAGGGGACTATTACCTATTGAAAGATGGCCTTAAGGACGGTGATCGGATCATCTCAAATCCTGACAAATCATTACGAGACGGTCAGGAATTGGCGGTGGATTAAATGATCGAACTAAAAAACATCAATAAGTATTATCGCAACGATGAAGAATCGCTGCATGTATTAAAAGACATCAACCTGAAAGCTGATGCGGGCGAAATGATCGCGGTTATGGGACCGTCAGGATCGGGGAAGTCGACGCTGATCAATTTGCTGGGCTTTATTGATACGAAATTTGATGGAGAATATCTATTTGAAGACGAGAATTTGGTCACTACAACGGATGATCGATTATCGAAAACGCGAAATGAAATGGTAGGCTTTGTCTTCCAAAATTTCAGTTTGATCGAAAATTATACGGTCTATGAGAACGTGGAGCTGCCTTTGCTTTACAACGGTTATGGCTTCCATCAGACGAAGGAAAGAGTCATGTCAGCGTTAGAAAAAGTTGGGATTGCGGATAAATCAGAGAAGCACCCGCGTCAACTTTCTGGTGGGCAACAGCAGCGGGTCGCTATTGCTCGAGCGTTGATCAACCAACCGAAGTTTATTATTGCTGATGAACCGACTGGGGCGTTAGATACTCATACCTCGAATGAGATCATGGATTTGTTCAAAGAATTGAACCGCCGTGACCATGCGACGATCTTTCTAGTAACCCATGATCCTGAAGTCGTCCCCTACTGCACACGTTTAGTCAAAATCAGAGATGGTGCGATCACTGAAGACAGGGCGGTGAATGAAGAATGAAGTTTTATGTAAATTGGCGCTCGTCTATCGGATCGATTTTCAAAAACAAGAAGCGCAGTGCATTGACGATGTTTGGGATCATTATCGGGATTGCGGCTGTTATTGCCATTTTGTCAATTGGCCGCGGCTTTGAACGAGACACGATCGAGAGTCTCACTGCCGAAGACTCAGATAAACTGGAAGTGGATATCAATTTTGTACCTGGGAATACTGCTCTGTATTATTCCAATGTTGATATGATCCAGTCCTCTGATTTTAGTTTGCTGAAAAATGTTGAAGGGGTTGAATCTGTTTCATACCCTAAAAACGATTTATCTTATATTTACAAGGATGTCAAAATCAAAGATAAAACAAAGAATTATCGAGTAGGAGTCGTTTCTAAAGATGGGGATTCTGTCAGCCATGGTCGTGCAATCAGTGCGTATGATAACCAAACGCAAAACAAAGTAGTGACGATTGACGCTTCATTGGCAAAGGAACTCTACGGTTCAGCGAAGAGCGCAGTAGGTCGGGGCTTTGAACTTGATAAGCAAGTCTTTACGATTATCGGTGTTTTTCCAGCGGGAGCTGAGGAGACCATGTTTTCAGAAGGCTCGACTAAGATTCTGCTGCCGCGTCAGACGTATATTCATTTCTTCGGGAATGAGCAGGATACGAGCTCAGTGGTTCTGACCTTAGCAAATGGCAGCCAGCTTAATAAAGTCGCTGACCGAGCGATTAAGAAACTAGAATCCGCTGGAGCCATGCGTCAGCAAGGGGAATATCAAGTCTCCAATATGGCGATGATGACGGATGGAATCAGTGAAGTGTTAAATAGTATTACGCTATTTATTAGTGCGGTCGCTGGTATTTCACTATTTATTGCTGGTGTCGGTGTGATGAACATGATGTATATCTCTGTTTCTGAACGTACAAAGGAGATCGGGATTCGTCGAGCGTTAGGCGCGACACGCGGTGCGATTCGAATGCAGTTTCTACTGGAGGGCATGACCTTGACGCTTGTTGGAGGGATCATCGGGTATCTGCTTGGAATGATCGTCGCCTATGCAATTGGGAATGTGATGGATATTTCGGTATCTGTCGATTTATTCACTGTTTGTTTGGCGGTGGGTGTTTCTAGCGGTATCGGGTTAATCTTCTCAGTAATGCCGGCTTCAGAAGCAGCAAAAAAAGATTTGATCGATATTTTAAGATAAAAAATAAACCATCGCCCGCAAGCGATGGTTTTTCATTTTGCTATTTTCGTTGTTGTTTACCGGCATTACGGCCGTTGTTGTTGTTTTTATTTTTATTCTTTGGCTGACTGACTTGCTTTGGTGCTACTGGTTCAGCCTTTTTGATTGGTTTAGTAACAACTTGTTTTGGTGGATTATTTTTTAGATCTTCTTGAATCTTTGCTTTGATACGAGGGCGCATCAAGACGTTTGTGATAAAGGTTTGCAGACAACTAAAGATACCGCCGACTACCCAGTAAAGCGCCACACCAGCAGGTGAAGTGAAGGACATGAAGACGATCATCAATGGTGATGCGATCATCATACTGCGCATGGTTTTCTTTTGCTCTTCTGGCACACCAATCAATGAAATATAGCCTTGAAGCAAGTAAGCCACTCCGACAACGACTACCAAGAGGATACTTGGTTTTGCCATGTCAATGCCTAAGAATGTTGAATGTTGAATCCCTTCCGAGAAACGAGCTGTGTAATACAAAGCTGAGAAGATCGGCATTTGGATCAGTAATGGTAAACAGCCCATACCGCCCATCATGCTGACATTATTTTCCTTGTAGACAGCTTGCATTTCACGTTGTGCTTCCATCTGTTCTTCTTGTGTTGTTGCTTGCTTAACTTTTGCTTGAGCAGCATCAACTTGTGGTTTGATTGATTGCATTTTTTCTGATTGAATCAAAGATTTCTTTGATTGATGGATTCCTAATGGCAAGATAATCAAACGAACGATGATCGTCAAGACGATGATCGCTAGGCCATAGGACCAGTTGAAGTTTTGAACCATCCAATTAAGAAAATTCTCCAATGGAACAACCAGCATTCGATAGACAAGGCCCGATGTATCTGGGGTACCATCACTATTTGAGCGAACACAACCTGATAATAGTAAAAGAACACCCAAAAGGCCGGAGCCTAAAAGCCAATTTTTAAATTTATTCATTCAATTCTTCCTCTGCTAATAAAAATTTATACAGGAAATACTATACTAGATAACACTGGGGTTTTCAATCAAATTCGAGAAAAGTAAGGGAACCTTGTCTTATTTTTAATAGACCACGTTAAATTGACTATAGTCTTTGATGGTAGGGTCTTCATATTGTTCGATATGTGCTACTTTTGCAAAAGGATTTTTCGGCTTTTTGATTTTTTCCAGAAAGTCAGCTATTTGTTCTTTTGTACCAACAGCTTCAATCGTCACACTGCCGTCGTCTTCATTTTTCACCGTTCCAGTCAGCCCAATTTCGATGGCTAATTGGTAGGTGGTATATCTAAAACCAACACCTTGGACACGGCCAGTAACATTCAAATACATCTTCATAAGAAAACCTCCCATTATTTTTATCTTCTCTCCTATGATAACGACTTTTTCTGGTTGAGACAAGAATTCGCGTGCTATAATGGCAGACGTAGCTGTATCAAAGAGAAAATATAGGGTAACCAACGAGGTGAATACGTTGAAAGAAATTCAATCGAGTAAAAATACATTGATCAAAGAAACCAAAAAACTACAACAAAAAAAATACCGGCAACAGACTCGGACCTATTTATTAGAAGGGTTTCATCTGATTCAAGAAGCCCAAGCTGCCAGTGTGGTGTTGAAAGAAGTATTTATCAGTCAGCGGGGCTTAAACGAATGGTCTGAATGGATCGAAGAGAATCTAACTGATTATTACTTAGTCTCCGACGAGGTATTGAAAACGTTAGCCAGTCAGCCAACACCGCAGGGAATGATCGCTGTAGCAGAGATGCCTGTGGAAGAGAGCGATGATTTTTCCGGTGCGTGGTTATTGCTGGATAAGGTGCAGGACCCTGGCAATGTCGGCACGATGATTCGTACGGCGGATGCGGCAGGATTTTCCGGCGTTATCTTAGGATCGGGCAGTGCGGATCTGTATAATCCGAAAACCTTGCGCAGCACTCAAGGCAGTCTCTATCATTTATCAGTAAGAAATGGGGCTCTACCCGAGATTATCCCGCAATTCCAGCAAGCGGACCATCCTGTTTTAGGAACAGCGCTAGATAAAGACGCAAAAGATTATCTTGCGGTCGAGAAAATGACGGATTTCGCCTTAGTGATGGGAAATGAAGGACAAGGGATGTCGCCGGAGCTATTAGCGATGACGGATCAGAACTTGTACATTACAATTAAGGGGCAAGCGGAGTCACTGAATGTCGCGATTGCGGCCGGTGTGTTAATGTTCCACTTACTTAAGTAAAAATTCACAATTTGATAACTGTTATTAAGGAACTGTTAAACTTTATTCACAAACTCATGGAAGCCTATTCAACTTTTCTTCACCGTGCTATACTTATCGACAGAGACAAATGAAAAGGGGCTTTATATCCATGACAGAAAACTGGCGTGACGATGAAGAATACGTTTCTTATATTGAAGATTTATTAGCTACCGATGAAGTACAAAGATTAGCAAACTACACCCAACATATGAATTCAACACGTTTGGAACACTCGATCAGTGTTTCTTATAATAGCTACAAATTAGCAAAACAATTTAACGGCGATGCTAGAGCAACTGCTCGTGCGGGTTTATTACATGATTTGTTCTACTATGACTGGCGGACAACGAAATTCGATGAAGGCTCCCATGCCTACATGCATCCGCGGATTGCTGTGAAGAACGCAGAAAAGATCACTGAGTTATCTGAACTTGAACGTGATATTATTATTAAGCATATGTGGGGAGCAACGATTACGCCTCCCAAATATAAGGAAAGCTACATTGTAACAATGGTCGACAAATATTGCGCCGTTAAAGAAGCTGCTGTGCCTTTAGTAGACCGATTCAATTCCTACAAAGCACGTCTAAAAAGAGAATGGAACTAACAGAACAATTCTAGGAGCTGTGACAAAAGATTTGTCATAGCTCCTTTTTTCGAGTAAACGGTGTTCCAGAAGCTTCTTCCTCGCAAGCTACGCATACAGTTACTATTAAGTTTCACTAAGCAGAACTAGCATTCGAAAATAAGCAGAAATTTATTGAAGCTGCCCACTTCTTTCACAACCACTTTGTCTGTTAATCACGCTTTTTTACGTAGTAGTAGCAGGAAAATACTGTACTTCTGCTTTATACTGAACTGAATTCTTTACGTGTGAAGATATGTGAGTGAAGGAAACTGAAACAGAACTAGAGCTAGCGATCAGTTAGCAGTATGGATTTCTATCAGAAAATTTTTAAGTAAAACAGTTTACCAAGGTGAGATGTTGCACTTAGTCATATAAAGAAAGTGAGGAACGAAATTATCAAACCAAATGCAGTAAAGCAATTATTTTTTGCTGTTATAGGAACGTTTATTGCTGCGATCGGCGTTCGATTGATTGTTGTCAGCGGATTAGGTGCGGATGCCATCAGCACATTAGTATTAGGAATTTTGCAGCATGTGCCTTTGAAATTTGGAACTGTCAGTATGTTGTTTAATGGGATCATACTCGTGATCGTCTTTTTCTATGACCGGAAAATGATTGGATTTGGGAGTATCATCAACAGTTTTGGATTGGGTTTTTGTCTAAATATTTTAGACTGGGCAGGGATACTGCATACGATTCCTAGTGGGACCGGCTATTTTTCGATTATTGCGGGATCAATCATTTTTGGCATTGGGACAGGTATTTATCTATTAGCAGATGCAGGTTCTGCCGCCTATGAATCGTTGATGATATTATTGAAACGTTTACTGAAGAGTTCAGTAAAAATCGCTCGGATCGTATTAGATGCGATGATCTTTTTGACCGGTTTTTTACTAGGTGGACACATTGGCTTTGGTACGCTAATCGTTTTGCTTCTAATGGGTCCTTCATTAGAAATGACGTTGAATCAATTACCAAAGTTAAACTTCTTCCGAGTTCGAGCAGCGAAATAAGCAAATTACGCTGAGTTTCCAGATAGATAACTAAATTTCCCTAGTAACTACAAGGGTTATTTGCTACAATGAAAAAGGTTCATTTTATAGTAGAATCGTACATGAATGACGATCCATCGAATCTTCGCGTTAGAAGAATTCGAACATATAAAATAAGAATAGGAGTGCTTATTAATGATTTCAGCAAGCGATTTAAGAGCTGGTATGACTTTCGTTCAAGACGGAAAATTGATCAAAGTTCTAGATGCTAGCCACCACAAACCTGGTAAAGGAAATACAGTTATGCGTATGAAATTACGCGATGTACGTTCAGGTTCAACGTATGACACAACATTCCGTCCAGACGAAAAATTTGAAAAAGCAATGATCGATACAAAACCTGTTCAATATTTGTACAGTCAAGATGATGTTGCTATTTTCATGGATTTAGAAACATACGAACAATATGAAATTCCTGTATCGACCGTTGCAGATGAAATGAAATTCATCCTTGAAAATATGGAAGTGAAGATCCAGTTCTTCGGCGATGAAGTTATCGGCGTAATGTTGCCATCTTCAGTTGTCTTGAAAGTTGTTGAGACACAACCATCAATTAAAGGTGCAACAGTCACTGGTTCAGGCAAACCTGCGACAATGGAAACAGGCTTAGTTGTAAACGTTCCTGATTTTATTGAAGAAGGCGAAATGCTGGAAATCAGTACACAAGAGGGCGCATACCAAAAACGTGCGAATAAATAATTGTGATTGAGAACGAGGCTGTGACAGAAGTGGTCAGCTTCAAGAAATAAGAAGGAATTTCCGAAAATTGCTTCTTAAATTTTTGTGAAATTTCGGCTTATTTCCGAATGCTAGCTCTGCTTAGTGAAACTTAGCAGTAACTGTATGCGTAGCTTGCGAAGAAGAAGCTACTTCTGACACACCGTTTGTTCGGAAAAAGGATCTGTGACAAGACTTTCGTCACAGGTCCTTTTTTTGACCAAGTCATTTTGATACCTCAAAGAAGCCTAGCAGAATGGTTCTGTTAGGCTTTCTTGTTAATATAATAGTTTCATTTTCGAATAGCTACTTATTTTTTAATGCTTTAGAAAAAGAAAAAATAAGGATCACGATACCTAAGGTAATTAAGAAGCTGAACAAAATGAAAAGAATTATTCCTGTTTTAGACAGTGAATCAAATAAAGTCAATAGCTGTTGCATGTGTTATCACTCCTTAAGTACATTTTATCATACGATAAGAGAGATTATTACGAAACTACACATATTACAAAAAAAGAACACCTATTATAAGATGTTCAATAAAATAGACCGTTCTATTTCGCAAAGAATGGCCGTAAGCAATCTTAGATGCTACTTCATATGATAATAAAAGGCTTGATCAATACAAATCTTTAGTGATTCTACTGGAAAAGGTTCTTCAAGTCTAAGGACGATTGCGCGATTCTTTGAAAAAGTCAATGTATCCGCGAATAGAGATCGCCATGTTTCGATTAAATTGGTTTGACAATGAACAAAGCAGCCAATCTCTGTGTCAGAAAGCTTATCGATCCTTATCGGTGTTCCTTGCGGAGTCGCAAAGGAAAGCTGTCCCCACTTGGAACTTTCGACAAGTTCAAGATGAGATTCGTCAGCCACCTGATGAATCAAGTTTTGCAGTTCTATCAATCTTTGTTTTTCCAGTGTAGAGTAATTTGGGTAAAAAACTGGGATATCAATTGGATTCATTTACTTCTCCTTGATACATTTTTCTCTAAGTTAGTTGCACTAGAAAGTTAGTAAAAAAAGGCATATCCTGCAGCTGCGAGGAAAGATATCCCAATAATGAAGCTGAACCATAGGCCTAACATAATAAACGGTGAGGTATTTTTATTGCCATTTTTCTTGAGGTCTGTAAATGATCGTTTAGTCATCGCAAGCTGCCAGACACTAAGTAATAGAAAAACAATTCCAAGTATATAATTCATGCCGAATCTCCTTTTTCTACTAGTTTACTCTCATATGTAAGCCTAAACAAGATAAAGAAAAAGACATTTGGTTGTCCTCAATCATAAGAAGATAACCAAATGTCAGTTAATAGGATTCACTAAAGTTAGAAAGGAAACATGATCTAAATTAAGGTGTTCCTATTTGAATAAAAGCTTAGAATAATACTAAGAAACTCTATTTTTGACAGCAATTGCTTTTTCAAATTTATGCAAAAAAATATTTAGTACTATAGCAGAAAGAATGGCTAGACTCGAACAAAATAAAGTTTCTTTAAACCCTACTCCAAGCGAGTGAGTAATCGCTAGCAAAATAATACTGGCAGCAGACAGCCAATTGGCACGTTTAACATCAACCTTTAATTCTCTTACAAAACTACGATTCATCATGAATGCTCGATCATTATTTTTTGAATGTTTATTTATGATAGTGTTCACTACCAATCAACTCCCTCTGTTTTTACTAACTAAATTTTGTCATAGCAATCAGTTATTTCTCAACTATATAGTAACCCTTGTTTCTTAAGCTAAACTTAATTGAGTAAGCTTTTCAATTTTTTTTAAAAGATATTTAGCGATACAACAACAAGAATAGACGGCACCAAACAAAATAATGCTTCTCTGATTCCTACTCCACTAAACTTGTATAGTATTATTCAAAGAAAAATGGAAGAGATGGGAAAAGTTGTCACAATTTTACGAGGAAAGTACTGTTAATTACTAGTAAGACCAAGCCAAGTGAATGTTGGTTTGGTCATTTTTTTGTGATATGCAAAGCTAAGATTATTTTGTTTACTAGCTGAGTAGGTATAATTATCCCGTTTTGCTAGTTTGAAAATAGACGTTCCTTCGAAGTTTCAATGTTCTAATCAAAGGTTCGACAGCGTTTAAATGATAATTGTATTAGAAAACGAGAAAATAACAAATAAAGATATTTCGTTACGTTAGAATGTAATCGGTTACAAAATGAAAAGGAGGATGGTTATGAAGATAAGAAAAGGATTTGTTGGTTTAGGAATAGCTCTGGTGTTAGGAGGGACGTTACTGGGGGCGGCGACTGTTTCTGAGGCTAAAAGTAAAGTCCATGATTATTCAAAAGAAAAAACGGTTGATGAATTGATTGGACGACACTGGGATGAAACGGAAATAAAGGAGCAATTTGAAAAGTTTTCAGAGAAGCTTACGGATGAAAAAAGTATTAAAAGCGAGATTGTTAGTAATATTTCTAAAGCAGATAAGCAAAAGATCACCGATTATTTTAATAAGTATTCTGGAAAAAAGGTTGAGTATGTCTATACGAAGTTTGATCAGTTTTACAAAGTAAAGGCTGACGATGATTACAATGATTTACGAGCGATTCTGGAATACAAGTTCAAAGTAACAAACAAGAAAAAAGTGACAGAATACAGTGTATTGTTAAAAATGGCACGCTTAGGTGATAAGGACGGCGTAAAATGGCAGATTTATGACATTCTTTGGAATGATACGGGAGTGGATGTATCAGACGTTGAATTAACACAACTTGAAGCCCCAAGTAAGGGTGAGGAAATCTGTGTGATGGATACAGATGCAGGGGTCATCAAGATGCGATTATTTCCAGAACAAGCACCAAAAGCTGTAAAAAATTGGATTAGTCTTTCAAAAGACGGATTTTATGACGGCACGCCATTTGCGCGTGTAATCAAAGAATTTGTAATTCAGGGCGGCGCTTTGGATGGTTCAGGAGATGAATCAAAATCGATTTATGATGGTTTTTATGAAGATGAGGTGAATAAGGGACTGTATAATTTCAATGGCTCGCTATGTCTAGGAAACAATGGCCCGCATACAAACGGAAATCAGTTTTATATTGTTCAAAATACAAAGATCGATGAAGAGCAATTGCCGATTCTTTCGCTACCAGGTAATGTAGAGTCGAAATATAAAGAAATCGGTGGACTACCAGAATTAGATGGGCGATACACTGTGTTCGGCCAAGTTTATGAAGGCATGGATGTCGTGAAGAAAATTGCAGATCAAGAAACAGATGATGAAGACGCACCAGTCTCAGATCCAGTAAAAACCAAAACGATTATCTTTGAGAAGGTTGAATAGCAGACTAAACGATTAATTTAAATAAAAGAGGAAAAAGAAGTTGCATTTACTTCTTTTTCCTTAACTAGTGCTACCCTTTTCTTCATTAAAGGGCTATCTTGAAGGATGAACAATTCGAAAAACGTCATAAACATTTCATAATAGATTCAGATAGAATGGAGGAAAAAGCATGGTTCGTATTGTAACAGTCATTACAGTAGTTAGTCTTGCAGGTGCAGGTGTGTTATGGAAAAGGAAACAAAACAAACTGAATTCGTACAAAATTGTCTAGGATTTGCTAGTATACGAGATAAAGGATAGAGAGAAATTGCTATAGTATCAAAAAATGGAAAACCAAAAAAACAAGTCAAACGTGAATTGGACTACATCAAATGTTTTTTACAGGTAAAAAGCTTTGGGCTAAGGAAAGAGGATTGGAGAAGATTCGGTCCTTTTTTTGTTTATTAAGAACATAACCAACGCAATAAAGAAGGAGTGCCAGTCACTAGTAAAAAGTAACTGGCATCAATGAAAAAGATTTTGTTGTATTTGAATATAACTACATTGATCCAATCTAGTGTCTCTGTCTTTGATCGAGATAGTGTTTGATCAAACCATGGATAATCATTACGGAGAAGGAGGGATTTGAACCCTCGCGCCAGTTTCCCGACCTACACCCTTAGCAGGGGCGCCTCTTCAGCCACTTGAGTACTTCCCCAGAATTAAGGAGGATAAGGGATTCGAACCCTTGCACGGTTTTACCCGCCTGACGGTTTTCAAGACCGTTCCCTTCAGCCGGACTTGGGTAATCCTCCATTATGTCCAACGGTTCCGACGGGATTTGAACCCGCGATCTCCTGCGTGACAGGCAGGCATGTTAACCCCTACACCACGGAACCTCTTTAGCACAAAGATTAGTATACCGAAATATGTATCTATCTGCAATAGAAATTCAGAAAAATAAATAACGATATGGAAAGATAATTTTGTTGCTTTAAAGCGTATAATTAGCGAATGGAATGCAAATAAAAGAACGCATTTCAAACAATTATGTTGTGAAATTTATAACTGTCTATTTTCGCAGTGCCATTATAATGATTGAATGCTGATTTTTTTAAAATTATAAGCTGAAATTTTTTTTGTTATTGCTAAGATATGAGGATTTGTTGAAAAGAAGCAGGAGTCACAAAGAATTTTTTGAAACAATAAAAAATACTATTTAGGCATATTATTTTCTCTTCTATACAGATAAAGAACAATTTGTAATATTATTTAGTTTGAAGTTAGTGTAAACTGTAACGTAGGGTAGATATTTTTAACTAATATTCAAATATGGAGGATCAAAATGAAAAAGAAAATGTTTGAGGTTATGTTTATTGGCTTTGCTTTTATTAGCTTAGCAGCATGTTCTAACAATCGTTCTGAAAGTTCGCCTAAGCCAGCAGAAAAGGCATCTTCATCTGAAGTCAAAGAATTGCTTGAAGAATCAACTTCTTCAGAAACGAAGGCCGTCACTGAGGCTTCGGATACTGAACAAGGAAATTCAAAATTTTTTGATCTTATGATCGAAGCAGCGCAATCCCAAATTCCAGCTATGAAAGAACAAATGGGAACGATGTATTCGGATATGACGATTACTGCCGGACCTGACTATACAGTGATATATACACTTACTTACTTGGAAGATCCTGGGGTACAAATGGATTCAGAAGCATTAAAACCCGTAATGGTTAAAGCGATGAAGCCCATTATGGATTCTGTAAAAGGAATGCTTCCAGATGCCAAAATTCAAGTCATCTACTTAAAACCAGATCAAACAGAATTAGGGAATATCCTTATTACTCAAGAAGATACGGATGCGATTCAGGACGAGGCAGATCCAATATAGCATAAATTCATAATTAATAGGATTGAATCAATAAATGTATTTTACAGTTTTTAAAAGTGTCTATGGAACTTGTTACAGATAGACTGAAAACAGACATACATGAAATTAAAAAACGGTATCGGCGCTTAGAGACGCTGATACCGTTTTTCTATTGTGTATTGAATAGTTCATTGCGGGAATTTGAGGCAGTCAATTATTAATTTATGAAGTGATTATAGCGACTGCAAAGTTAAAATAAAGTTTAAGCTGATAGTCATTTTCAGATTCTAAAAAAAGAACTACGGTTGTATGAAATGCCATTCCTAGAGCCAGGAAATGTGGGAGCTAATTTGTCAGTAAGAGGCCTAGCTCAAGCACATATCTTGTTTACATTCCAAATGTAAACTTGTCTTGATCGAGTGAAAAGAATACATATAAAAAAATTGTAAATGAATAGTTTCTTTGATGGGTAAATATTATTTATCAATGTAATATATTTAGCACAAATTATTTATCAATGACAAACTACCTATATCTCATTATTTTTAGCATATTTAATTAATTTTGTATTGCTATAACATTTAATTAACGTTAGAATATAGTTGTATAATTCTATTTGAGAATGATTTTAAGTTAGGAATGAGGACAATTATCTATTGAATATATCGGTTTTTGGAATGGGATACGTGGGGCTTTCGAATAGCCTGCTGTTAAGTCAGAGTGAGAATGTCATCGGTTATGACATCGATGCATGGAAGATTCAGCTTTTACAAGAACGCAATAGTGTCATCGATGAATCAGAACTTCACGAGTTTTTAGAAAAGGACTCGACAATTAAATTTACAAACAATTTTACTGAAGCTGTCATGCACGGAGAGTTATTGATTATTGCAACACCGACAGACTATGATGAAAAAACGAATTATTTTGATACATCATCTGTTGAATCGGTTGTTTCCAAGGCATTAGCGATTAAACCTGAAGCATTGTTTCTAATCAAATCAACTATTCCGATTGGATATATTGACCATTTGAAACAAAAATTTTCTTCGGAAAATTTTATTTTTTTGCCTGAATTTTTACGTGAGGGCAAGTCTTTATATGACAATCTCTATCCTACGAGAATTGTTGTAGGGGAACGCAGTGGGCGAGGAGAGAAAATTGCTGAATTATTTTCTAAAAATGCACGTAAAGAAAATGTTCCAGTGATTTTAACGAACGCGAGAGAGGCCGAATCGATTAAATTATTTGCCAATACATATTTGGCGATGCGAGTCGCCTATTTTAATGAATTAGATTCCTATGCAGAAATGCATGGGTTGGATGCTAGTCAAATCATTGAGGGAATCGCACTTGATTCTCGTATTGGTGATCATTATAATAATCCCTCCTTTGGCTATGGCGGGTATTGTTTACCAAAAGACAGCAAGCAATTACTGGCAAATTATAAAGAGGTTCCGAATGACTTGATTCAATCCATAGTCGCATCGAATGATACGAGAAAAGATTTTATTGCAGAACAGATCGCTAAAAAAAATCCTAAAGTTGTCGGTATTTATCGATTAACAATGAAATCCAATTCGGATAATTTTCGCCACTCCTCTATTCAATGTATTACAAGAAGGCTGCAAGAAAAAGGGATAAAGACCGTGATCTATGAGCCTCTTATTACAGGGACGGAACATGAAGGAACGCAGGTGATTCATGATTTGGAGACGTTCAAACAAAAAGCAGATCTGATTGTATCAAACAGATACGATGTAGAGTTGCTTGATGTAAAGGATAAGCTGTATACACGCGATATATTTTATCGTGATTAAGATACTTATAAATGGATTTAAAAGAAAGGAATGTATAGTTTGTTTTATGTTTGGTTACTATCATGTTTATATATAGTTGTAATGATTTTGCTTGGTTTGATGCTTTCGTTTTCTGGAGGAAAAAAGAATGATACAGAAACGGAATTAGAAAATAATTCACAGACGGTGATGAAACGTAATGGCTGGCATAGGGTCACGTTAGTTTTCTATTTATTATCCTTCGTTTTGGTGTTGGTCTATCATCATTTTTCAATTAATAATATATTGTATTGGACGATTCCTTTTGTCGTGATTGCCTTTTTCTGGAATGCCTTTTTAACTCTTTCGTCGTACTTTAATCCAGTATATGTAAAGCCCGAAGGAAAATCGTTAGCTGCTTTTCGGACAGCGGTTGTGATACCTGTCTACAATGAGGATAAAGAAATTTTTAAAAAGGTATTAGAGAGCCTTACGACTCAAACTAATTTACCTGACTATGTATATGTTGTTGAAGATGGTTCGTTAGAGGAAAATAAATGCGATGAGCTATTTGAAGAGTGGGAAAAGACATTTCCGAATATCGTTAAATATGTTTATAAGGAAAATGCCGGAAAAAGAGAAGCACAAGCCATTGCTTTCCATGATCTGAAAGGCCAGGTAGATATCTTTATAACCATAGACAGTGATACGATTTTGAATGAGGACGCTATTGAGCAGGGGCTGTATCCATTTTTTGATAAAAAAATTATGTCCGTTGGCGGAGCATTGTTGGATTACAATAATCAAGAGAATTTTCTTACTCGATCAGTTGGTGTTTCTTTTGTTTCGGCCTTTTCAAATGGACGGTCTGCGTATTCTCGTTGGAAAGCAGTTGGGGTAAATCATGGCTGTTTAGCTTTTTATCGTTCGGCTGTGATTGATAATTACATTGATCATTATTTATCGCAGGTCATTTTTTCTCAGAAAGCTAAATTTGGAGACGATCGGATGTTAACACAGTATGCCTCGATTATGGGAGATACGGTCTACCAAGAAACGTCCATCGGCTATACATTGAATCCTGTAAAGCTTAGTCATTTAATGAGACAGCGAAGCCGTTGGTGGCGCAGCTTCTGGTGGGGCGGCCTTTGGTTTATTAAAAATCAAAGCCCTAAGAAAGCAGCATGGTGGATTCAGCTTAGTCATTATATCTCTTTTGGTGCATATACTCCTGTGTTTTTCGCAGTCTATTTCTATTACCCATATATAAATCGGCAGCTTCCGATTGTTATTCTGCTGTACATGATTGCCTTAGGGTATTTTAGAAATATACGTACACTGACATTTGATAGAAATGATATGAGTAAATGGGCTCAATTCTTTTCATACCTGATCTTTTCACCATTCTCTACGCTGGTTAATCTTTTGATTTGCAGTATTTTACAAATCTATGGCTTGCTAACAGTTTGGAAGGTAGCGAATTGGGGAACGAGAAAAAATGTTGAAGTTGGTATTGATGAGAATCAATCATAAAAAATATATTTAATAATGCACCTGCGATCACAAAAATCGCAGGTGTATTTTATCGTTCTGTCGTCATGGATCATGCCCGCTCAACCAATGGTTCACGAGGGCAATGATCAGCCCCACAAAGAGCGGAGCGAGGACATATCTCATCAGCTCACTCAAAAGCATCACCTCCTCTCATGCGGGAGGATGACGACATGAGCAGAAATACCTACGCAAAGGTTTAAATTTTCAAAGGACAGAAGTTTGTATTAGGGTTTAGTGTCGCCAGAGCGAATATCTGGGTCGTCTTTATTCCTGTTTTTCTTTCGACGAATCCAGGCAAGGAAGCCTTTCTTGGTGTCCTTTTGTTCATGATCATCAACCTGCGATGCGACAGGTTCTGAAGGTTCTCCGACAGAATTCCCTTTAGTTTTTGTAATCGATTGTTTTCCGATTTGTGGCGCATTTATTGTTAATGAAGGGTGGTCGTTCGTCGCTTCTGCGGGACCTTCAAGCTTCTGTGCGATCGCAGTTCTTGAGGGATCGAACAAATAATCATAGTTTTCTGGTGCTTTGAAAGGGACGGCTTCCCGTGCTTGTTCCTGTTTACAAGGTTCGTTTTCGACGATCATTGGTTCCTTTTCAACATCAAAAACGTCTCTTTCATACGTATCCACGATCTTGGCCGTAACAACGGAATCAAATAGTTTTACGCCATTTTGTTCAAAAATATCCAACGTGGTCAATAGTTCGCAAGCTTCTTTGATCGCTGGTATCGGCAGATCGGGGTTCAAATCTCTGTAGGTCCAGTCGTGGTTTTTCCCTAGACTGTTTGCGAATTTGACAACTAAATCCTTTTTCATCTTCTGTTTTCCTTTCTAATTTTTTTCTGCGTAGGTAAGGTTACAGTCAAGGTTCGTTTGTTTCTTCAGGACGGACGAATGACATCAGGGAACGGGCAACTGACAAGGCTTTTTCGCCAAAGTTACGGAGCGGAAATGTTCTAAACTTTAATGTGCGCCATTCTGGAGCCATGAAGTAATCTTGGAAATAATAGAAAAAACGTTTCATGGTGCGAGTAGCCTTAGTATTCATAAAGATTTCGCGAATAAGATCCTTTAGAATGAACGCAAACTCCTCTGCGCCAAGCTGGTACCTTACGCGCAAGGCGATAATATATTTAATGGTTAAACTGCTGTTTTGTGACTCGAGATAATATTCTGTAATCCGTTTTTCAAGTATTTTTGGTGTTAAATTGAACAGCTGGCGGCAGCTGAGTAGTTGGTCATTCATCGAATCATTCCTCCTAATTTTTTAAGTAGAGGAGGCGGTACGTCTACCGCTCCTCAATTCATTCAGTTTCTTCTAAAAAATGATTGTTTCCACTGTTTCAACATATTTGGCGCTAACCACTTGATTGAACAGCTTTTCGTCGTCTTTCTTGAACAAGTTCAGTAAAGTAAATTTTTCTAGGATGCCATGGACTTCTTGGTTGGACAATGTGTCATTTGGATTTGGATAGCTCCACGTTTGTGAACGCCCTGTGCTGGTTTTAAAAAGCGCTACTATTTTTTTCATTGATCAATTTCTCCTTTTCCTTAGTCTTTCGTTACTCGTGATTGGCTAGTGATGATCACGCCGTTTAGTAATGTGTCTTCTTGGTCTAGCTCAGTTAGGATTTCTCCTAGTGTAAGAATCTCTGCTTCGTTCGGTTCATCGACAATATTTTGGAAGGTGACTTTCTTCAATTTCTCAACGCCTGGTAATTGTAAGTGAACCTGTAATTTTGTGCTCAATTTTTGAATCATCATTTAATTCCTCCATGTTTTGATTTTTTTGTTCCGGCCGGTGACTAAAAGATAAGGCATTTCGAAAATGATTGCGAATCGCAAATTGACCAAATCACCCCCAATTTGACCACTTTGGAGGCTGGAACCCGCATTCCTTCGTTCAAAAGGTGTCAAATTGGGGGTAAAAGTGTCATTTTGCGATTTGATAAGAAAATTGTTTTGTATTATAATCAAAGCTTTAATTCAAGGATGATAGAAAAAGAGCGGATCACTTAACGTACAAAGTGATCCGCTCTTTTTGTATACTGGGATTCGTCAATTGATCGTGTACTATCATAAACGATCAAAAGAAATACGCAAACACAGAGTAGATATGCTGAATTCTAGAAATTGGTGTATGATTAATTCCAAAAAAGTAACTAACATTTTCGTTATCTCCTTTGTGGGATCATACCCAAAACACTGTGATGCATAGTCAAGGTGACGATAGTGTTATCATTTATATCATCAACCTAAATTCTTTCTGTTTCAAAAACTTCTCAAAAACTTGTGCACCAGGTGATAGCTGGCTATCTTTTCTTTTGGCTAAATAAACTGGGCGATAGATGGGTGTCTCAAGTTGAAGAACGGCAATGTCATGAAAGGACATCAGATTATTGTAGGGTAGGATTGCTCCGCCGAATTCGATGGAGACTAACCCTGCCAATGCCTGGTCTTCCTCTACACGGCAGGCGATATTTAAAGGCAAACCGGCCTTTTTGAACAGGTTCTCTATAAAATAGGTCTTGTCTTGGCACAGAATCATAGGAATCTCAGAAAGTTCAGTAAGAGATACGGCTTTCTTTTTTGCATACGGGTGTGACTTTGCGACGATCGCTACTAAGGGTTGATCCATCAAATGTGTGAACTCGATTTCGGGTTCATTGTTCAGATATGAACAAATAGAGTAATCACAGGTTTCGTGTTTTACATGTTCAAGCAGGCGCGGCGTATTGCCTTGCCAGAATTTGAATTTATAGTTGGCACGTTCTGGATCATTTCGAAATTGTTTGAGGAGCTGCGGGATAATCTCTGGTCCTAAGGTAAAGATGAATCCAAGATCGATCGAACCGAAATAGGGGTCCACGATATTCTTGATTGTATCTGCGCCGGATTGTATCTCATCCAAGCCTTTTCGGACTTTCTGATAATAGAGCCGACCCATTTTTGTCAGCTTGATATTTCGACCGCTGGGCTTGAATAAGCTCACGCCAACCTCGTCTTCGATTCGATGAATCATCCGGCTTAAGGATGGTTGAGCGATGCCCAATTCATCTGCGACTTTTCCATAATGCTCAACCTCAGCGAGGCGACAGAAGGCTTCGATATTTTGAATTTTCATAGAGAATTTCCTCTTTTTTCAAAAAGTATAACATTTTTGTTATGAATATCAACTCCAAATGAGATTGTTTTCACAATCAAAAGTTTCTATAGTTGGTAGTGTAGAAAGAAAACGTTTTATAACTTGAAATGGAGGAATAATATTTATGAAAACAGTAACGATTGCATTGGTTGGTGCAGGATTTGCCGGGAATTTCCATACGAACGCGTACAACAAGGTCAGCGGAGTGAACTTGCGAATCAAATATGTATTCGACAATGACCAAGAACGGGCAAAACAACTATGTGACAAATGGGACATCATTGAACAGGTTGCGGCGACTTATCAGGAAGTGCTGGAAGACCCGGAAGTTGATGTAGTTGATATCATTACGCCGCCGGTGACGCATTTGGATCTTTCGTACCAAGCACTGGAAGCGAATAAACACGTCATCTGTGAGAAGCCGTTGACAGGTTATTTTGGTGAAGAAGGCGATGAAGAGCCGATCGGTTTAAATGTACCAAAAGCAAAGATGTATAAAAAATTACTAGCGGATATTGACGAGTGCCGTCAAAAATTTGAAGCATCAGATCGTTTATTCATGTACGCTGAAAATTATGTGTATTCTCCAAATATTTTGCGTTCGGCGGAAATGATCGAAGCGAAGAAGAGCAAGATCATGTACATGAAAGGTGAAGAAAGTATTCGTTCATCCACTTCACCAGCCTCTGCCCATTGGTCTTTAGCAGGCGGTGGATCATTAATTCGATTGGGGAGTCATCCGATTGGCGGAATGCTGTTCTTGAAACAAGCCGAAGCAAAAGCTCGCGGCGAAAAGATCGAAGTTCAAAGCGTCGTTGCTGAAACTGGTCGTTTAGCCCCAAGCTTAAACGAGCATGACAAACGTTACTTCCCAGCAAAATCGGTTGATACGGAAGATTTTGCGACAGTCATCATCACGTTTACAGATGGTACGAAAGCTATCTCGATCTCAAATGATAATACTTTAGGCGGCGTAAAAAACTACGTAGAAGTGTATACGAATGACAGTGCGTTAGTGAATAATATTACACCTGCAGATAATCTATCTACTTATTTCTTAGATCAAGATGATTTAGAAGATGTCTATATTTCCGAACAGCTACAGGATAAAACTGGCTGGAACAAAGTGTTTGTTGCAGAGGAAACACTTCGCGGCTATTTAGCACAATTCCAGGATTTTGCGGAATGTGTGGCAGAAAATCGTCAACCACTTTCTGATTTGGACTTGGCTTATGATACAATCAAGATTATTTACGCAGCGTACTTATCAGCTGAAGAAGGACGCAGAGTCGATTTTTAAGAAAGAGCAGGGATAGACTATGAAAACTGTAACAATTGAAAATGTAACTCTGGGCGAGGGGCAGCCGAAAATTATCGTGCCTTTAGTGGGCAAAACGAGAGCAGATGTTTTACAAGAATCAGCAATTGCTGTCCAAAGTAACTGTGATATCGTTGAGTGGCGAATCGATCATTTTGAAGAAATTTTAGATTTTGATAAAGCGGCGGCATTTTCAAAGGAAGTCAAAGCGGCTGTAAGCAGACCTCTTTTGATTACTTTCCGGACTGCCAAAGAAGGCGGTGTTTGTCCGTTAGAAGATCAAAAATATTTTGAGATGTATCACACGCTTTTAGAAAAGGGTGCGCCAGATTTATTGGATGTTGAACTATTTATGCCTGAAGCTGGCGTGAGTGAACTGGTTGCGAAGGCGCATCAAAAAGGCAATAAAATCATTATGTGTAATCATGACTTTGATAAAACGCCTGCTAAAGAGGAGATCATCCAGCGCTTGCAAATGATGCAAACAAAGGGAGCGGATATCTGTAAGATTGCGGTGATGCCGCAAACAGCTCATGATGTCATTGTCTTATTGGATGCTACTCAGGAAATGTATCAGCAGCATGCAGATCGACCGTTGATTACCATGTCAATGGGCGAGCTTGGCGTAGTCAGCCGTGTATCGGGAAAGACCTTTGGATCAGCAGCTACTTTTGGCGCAGCGAAAAAAGCATCCGCACCAGGACAGGTATCTGTTGCTGAATTGCGCACAATTCTTGAAACACTGTAAATAAAAATATAATGAGTCATAAACAGCCCCGTCAATGCGCACATTGATGGGGCTGTTGCGTCTTTTATAATGCACTGGCATGTTTCATCAACTCAGGATAATACTCGTATTCTTCAAAGAGCTTCGGATCGTAATCAACGAAGCGCTTGATCCAATTTTTGGCTTCGAAGAAATCCAATAAATCCTGATCGGCTGGGTGATAAGGAATATTCAAGAAAGCAGTTAGTTGGCTCAAATCGGGTTCGATCATAAAAACATTTCTTGGATCATAAAGACGATAAAACGGCAGCATCTCATTTGCGGTAACGAGTTTCTTTTGTAAGAATAACGATTCAAAGGTTCGCAGGGTCACTCCATATTGTCCAGCCCGCAATATTTCTAGGATTCCTTTACTGCGTTTGACAAGCTGTAGATAGTCACCATAAGGCAGATAGCCTTCTTGTTCGTTTCCGCGTTTTGGCAGAATATGGTAAAACGTCGATAAACCTAGCGATTCAAATCGATTTTTCAGTTCCAAGGCTTGATGCTTGCGGCCGTTGTCATTGGCGCCAAAGAAAATATCATAATCAGTCTCATGTAAAGGATCACCAACGGATTGCGTATAAAACGAGCTATTGTGTTTTAAACCCAGATCACGCGCTTCTAATGGATCGAAGTGGAAAATCTCATCAATCGCAGGTTCTTTTTTGGCGGCATTTAATTTGCGATAGTGTTCCAATTTGAAGTGGTTCCAGAAAAATAGGACGATTTTAGCTTTTGTGAACGGACGTATCCGAGCCGCCATTTCTGGTTCAAAGCCGAAATCTAAGAATATGATCAATTGAAAGTCTTTCAAGTATTGTCGTAAATCATTGTGGCTTGCTGCAAGTAATTCTTTCCCTGAACAAACACTTATTTCGGAAATGGCAGGGAAAAAGTATAGTGAACGGTCTTTAGGTACAATCAAAACATCAGATTTTTTCATTTTTCTCCCAGCTTTCATATTAAATTTTTCATAGCATAGCGCTTTCCAAAACGAATAGCGATTATTATGCTTGGGAAAAATAACACAAAAATAGAGACTGTCTATGGGATAAGACAGTCTCTAAAGGGTTAAATAGTGTGAAAGAAATAACTACTTTCAGACAAATGTAATAAATTCTAAAAAATTAATGTGCACGATTAAAGCGCGCGATCCATTGTTTATATGGCAGAGCACCGCCTAAGAAATAGGTGATGATTGCTTGGATCGGGATCCAAATGACGGTTTTGATCAAACGAGGAGCCCAGATCACCCAGCTGTTCAATGGCACATGATACATCATTGCCAGCCATAGTGGGGTCAGGATCAGGTTGATCACGACGGTCGTTACTAACACTGATTGAATCGAATTCTTCCAAGTAATTTCTTTCTTATAAAAGAAGTAACCGTAGATTGCTCCTTCAAGAAAGGCGTTAATGGTAAAACCGATAAAAAATGGTGCCTTCGCGAAAAGTGACATTCCAATAAAATCAGCGATGACTGAGCCAATTCCTGTCCAAAAAGGACCGAACAGCATTCCCATAATAATTTCCGGGATGAAGGTAAAGCTGACTTTGACAAACTGCATCTCGATTCCTAGTATCCGAGACAAAGTGACCATCATGGCGATCAATAACGCCATCGTTGTGATGCTTCTAGCATCAAGGTGTTTCTTCATTTCTAGCATCTCCTTATAGAGCTGCTACATCTTCATGCAGCGAATGCGAAAATAAAACCGCAGACTAAGTCTTTCGTCCAGAGGACAACATCCCATCCCTCCAGCACTTGACGCTTTATTTCCTACTCTGATTTATTTTTGGGGTTCGTCCCCCGAGAAAATACTAGCACAGAATGAAAATGGAAACAATCTTTTCATATCAATTCTGTAAACATCGAGATTTTTTAATTTTATTAAATAAAATTGGGTAAATTTCGGGTTATTTTAGAGGTATTATAGAACTATAGAAATTATAAGAAAGCGCGGCAATCTTGAAATCAGAATGACTCAATATTTTCGGGAACTCGGGATTTTGAAACCGTGCTTGATTATAGTATGGCAGTTCTAATATTTAATGGATCACCATGAACAATTATTCATTTATTTGCAAAGAATTAATAACGGAAATCTTTTTAACGAGTGCGCCTGCCCAGTGATAAATTATAGGGGAAGAAGCACAAAGAAATAATTTTTAGAAAAAAGGAGGAAGGCAGCGTGGAACCTTTACAGGAAAGACAGTTGCTTCAAATGAAACGGGATTCTTTAGAAAAGAAAATCCTTAAGTATTATAGGGAAACACAGAACGAAGATGTGGTAATCGAATATGGAATGGCCCTTCTAACGAGAAATGCAATGGTGATGGATGATTACTCTTTCATCTGCAAGGATCTTATTTGTGAAATATTCTTAAATGGGGAACCGAACGATAAAAAGCGCGATTTTTGTTTATATTTTTACGACTTTTTTGACTATAGGGAATGGGAGATCGTACGCAATCGATTGTTCAAATCACGAGCAGAATTTTCTGAATGGACCCGAGCAATTCGACCAGATATGAAATATGTCCGAGCTGCTTCGGCACCCACCTATGATAAATTTGATGAGATTCTGGCCTTTGCGACAAGCGAGTATTCTGAAGAACTACGAATGATTGCTTTCGCAAATAAGGAGAACTATGATTTTTCATACAAGGCGTTCTTTGCAGATGAGAATGGCAAGAAGCATGTAGTGACTTTCAAAAATGCGGATACTAGTAAATCCGGTGAAGAATTCTATGTACTATTTGACATATTGACGAAGCTGACGATTTTTGAGAAAGATGGCATCCGTCGGTTTAAGGAACTTATTGCAGATGACTGTCATGGTATCACTCGGCGCAGAGTGGTCAGTTCAAAGCGTAAAAAAGAAAAAGTTGAACCGTAAAATCATTTGTTTATATACGAACGAATAGAAATAAAAACAGGTATCAAGCTCAAAAAATTGAGTCTGATACCTGTTTTTCTACGGTCTGCTAATAAACAATTTCTTTTGGATCAGAATGGGCTAGGACAAATTCTTTAAAATTAAGGACAGCTGGTGTGAGGTAGGCTTCCTTATTCGTCACTAAATAGAAGAAGCGATCCTGCATCACGTTTTTCAAATGAATGATTTTTACCGGAAGATTCTTCAAAATATACATATTCGGAACGATCGAGATGCCGAAGCCTTGACTGACAAGCCCTGCAATGACTTGATCTACAGTGACCTCGTAGACGATATTATAGCTGCAATTATTTTTACGGAATATTTCGTCAATCACATTACGCAGACCGCTATTTTTACTGAAGCCGATCTGTTCGTAAGGCTGCGTTTGCTCTAGATAGATATCATCGAACTGTGCCAATGGGTGATCTAACGGTGCGATCACCACTAATTCTTGACTAGCAATAGGTAAAAATTCCACAGTGGGCTCATTCTGTAAACAGGAAGCGATACCAATGTCGTAATGCATGGTTTTGATGCCTTCAATGATTTCTTTAGAGACGCCCGTGGAAGTATGGAAATCAAAAAGAATTTCTTTGTCTTGATTGGAGTTATGAAAGTCACGGACTAATTTTGGGACAAACGTTGTTCCTAGCACTGGTAAAAAGGCAAAGCTGATAAAACCGCTGCCCTTGCTGATTTTAGTTACTGTCTCAATGCCATCATCTAATGTTCCTAAAGTCCGAGAAACATAATCCTGAAAAATCATGCCTGGTTTGGTCAATACGACATTACGGCCCTTTTTTTCAAATAAAGTAATACCTAATTCATCCTCAAGTGAGGCGATAGCGTTACTTAAGCTGGGTTGTGTAACATTCAGTAGTTTACTGGATCGAGTATAGTGTTGTTCTCTAGCTAATACATCAAAGTATTTCAAATGCTGCAAATTCATCCGCACCGCTCCTAGTTTATAGTTATATAGTTGTCTTCGATCGTAAGATCATTTAAATTTGTTTTCTTTTCACTGACCATTTAACGAAATAGTACAGACAAGATTAGCCGCAAATCTGGAACTACATCTTATTTATATGGTCTTTCAATAATTATAGCAAAACCTATATGCATTACCTATAGATTATGCGATAAAAACCAATTAGAATTTTGAAAATTCCCACGTTAAAATGAATACAAGATTTGATTGTGAAAGCCGATACATTGTTAAAGCTACGGTTTTCGCAATAAAAAAAGTTTTTTTTACTTAAGGGACTGCAGCCCTGCATGTGAACAAAATAACTTTTGATCAATTAGTATGAAGGATTAACTAGGAGGAAGTTTAATGAAAAAGGTACCATTAACAATCAGTTCTTATACATTAGGAATGGAGATTGATTTCGAAGAACGTGTAAAAATTGCAAAAGCGGCAGGATTTGACGGCATTGGTCTTCGGGCTGAAACGTATATGCTGGCGATCAAACAAGGCTATTCTGATGAACGCATGTTAGAAATTCTGGCAGAAAACGACATGAAGGTAACGGAAGTTGAATACATTACCTTATGGGCAGACCCGAATAAAACACAAGAGACACCTGAAACCTTGTTGCAGCAATTTAAAGAACAAACAGTTTATCATATGGCGCGCTTATTCGGAGTAGGACATATCAACTGCGGATTGATGGAAAAATACCCAGCAGAGGTTCACATCCAAGCTTTCAAAGAATTATGTGCCCGAGCAAAAGAACTAATTATTGGGCTGGAATTCATGCCATACAGCGGTGTACCGGATTTGGCTAGTGCGTGGAATATCGTTAAAGGTGCAGATTGCGACAACGGTATGCTGATTTTAGATACATGGCATTGGGCCCGTGCTGAAACATTAGCAGAAGATTTAAAAGGTGTTCCGGCAGAAAAAGTTGTTTCAGTTCAAATCTGTGATGTGTTAGAACGTCGTTACCCCGATACAATCTTACGTGACGAATCAATGCATGATCGTCTTTGTCCAGGAACCGGGTGGGGCGATACGGTTGGCTTCTTGAAAGCAATCAAAGAACATGGCATCGAGCCGCGTGTGGTCGGTACAGAAGTCATCTCTGATCCAATCTTAAGCTTAGGCTATAAAAAAGCAGCACAAATGAACTACGACACGAGTATTGATGTGATCAAACAAGCTTGGCCAGAACTATTAGAAGACTAAAAAAAGGTGGGTAAAACGATGTTAGAAAGCGTATCAGGGAAAACTCAATTATACGGATTGATCGGAAGTCCGGTTGGTCATTCAGGATCACCAGCGATGTACAATTATGGCTTTGAACAATTAGGCATCGATGCGGTTTATCTTGCATTTGATGTAGAGATTGCTGAAGTAGAAAAAGCGATCCAATCTGTTCGTACCTTCAATATGCCTGGAGGCAATGTAACGATGCCTTGTAAAGGCGAAGCAGCGAAATATATGGATGAACTTTCACCAGCTGCCCAAATGGTCGGTGCGATCAATACGTTCCAAAATAAGGATGGAAAACTAACAGGCCATATCACAGATGGGATCGGCTTCGTTGATAATTTGAAAGCGCATGATGTTGATCCTAAAGGGAAAAAATTTATTGTTTTAGGGACTGGCGGAGCTGCCACAGCGATTCAGGTTCAATTGGCGATCGAAGAAGCAGCATCAATCGATATTTTCAATATCAAAGACGATTTCTTTGTTAAAGGCGAAGAAACGGTTGCTCGAATCAAAAAATTCTATCCTGATTTAGCTGTAGCGATTCATGATTTGACCGATGCAGAGTTATTGAAACAAAAAGTAGAGGCTGCGGATGTTTTAGTTAATGGGACAACACTTGGGATGGGCGAGGGCTCTACCAGAACACCAATCAGCGATCCGACTATTTTCCATAAAGATTTAACGGTTGCAGATGCGGTCTATAATCCTCCAGTGACACAACTGATCAAGGATGCCAGAGAGCAAGGCTGTGAAACCGTAACTGGTGAAGGAATGCTATTGGGCCAAGGAAAGGCAGCATTCGAAATTTTCACGGGACAGGCACTTCCAACAAAAGAAAATTAAAAATTGGACGTAAATAAGCGAGTAGGAGTAATTATAATATGAGGAAAAAATATTTACCGTCGTTGATTTTTGTGTATTTAGCCTATTTTACTCACGGAATGCAGACACTTAGTCTGAGTCAAAATGCTGCATACTTCTTTGATAAATGGGGATATACAGATGCTACTGCGGGGGCAGCAGCAGTTTCAATGGCCATCACGTTTACGGGTTTTGGAAAGTTGATCTCTGTTTGGATCGGCGGCGAGATTTCAGATAAAGTTGGTCGTAAGGTATTGGCTGTTGGCGGCTCTATCATCTACTTCTTGTTCTTTGTTATACTATTAATGTCAACGAATGTCTATGTGGCATATGTCGCAGCTTTCATAGTAGGAATTGCTAACTCAGGGATGTGGGATGCGGCTTTATATCCAGCAGCGCAGGAAGCTGCTCCAAAATATGCAGCATCAGCACTTTTAGGAATTAAATTATTTGTATCGATCGCAGGGGTAATTTTCCCGTTGATGGTCGTTCGTTTCGCTGAATCTGGGCAAAATTCAATGAGTATCATCCTTCCAGGGGTATTGGCACTTATTTGTGTAATCATGTCACTGTTTTGTCCTTTTGCTTACGATGATGATATGAAGGCTAGTAAAAAAGCGAAAAGCAATTCTTCAGTAGAAGAAGCATTAGAAGCGACAGAAGATTTAGTCCAAAAAGAAATTGATGAAGCAAAAGCAAAAATGCTTGTTCAACCAAACAAACTGGTCAATTTTACGACGATGTTTTATGGATTTGTCTGCATGTTCATTATGTATGGCGGTCAGCAATACACGAAAGCCTATGGTTTGAGTAATGTGGGAATGACTGAGATCCAGGCTGCAAGTCTGACATCGGTTTATACGATCGGGTCCATTTTAGCCGTTCTTTTCTGGGCATTCATGATGGGTAAGTTAAGATGGAATCCAGTAAAAGTTTTGTTTATCGATGCGATTTTTACAACGATCCCGTTGATTGCGGTTTTACTGATCCACAACATAACCGTGATTTATATTAGTATTGCTTGCTTAGGCTTTTTCGCAGCAGGTGGTGCTTTACAAGCTGGTTTAAGCGTTCGTCAAATGTTTTCACCAGGTCGTAAAGGTAGAAATACTGGAATTTATTATACTTGGATGAGTATCGCCAGTGTCGCGTTGCCATATTTTGTAGCCTATATGACAAAATCTGTTGGCGAAGGCCAAGCAGTTTATATTATGATGGGCTTGTTGCTTATGTTTGGTGTGATCTCGATTGTTATGATGAGCTATTTAGTTCTGCAACATAAAAAAATCTTTGGCTATAGCGCATTTGCCAAGTTACAGGATTAAGTAACGTTAAATAATTAATTTGGAGGTAGAGTGGATTTTTTTAAGAATCCGTCTCCTCCTTGTTTTCATATCATGAAGCAGCATGTAAAGTGTTTTCAAATTTAGTATCTACTTCAGGATGCGGAGGAATTTAAGGGGGTACCCATGGATATTTTAATTGGGCTGTTGTTAATCTGTTCCTTCATAGGAATGGTCATATTTTGTATCAAGGGACACAATTTGATGGTAGGATTCTTCATTATGGCAAGTATTTGGACGATTCTGCCGATCATCGGTCATTTGATCTCACCTAACGATGCGTTTGTGGGAATGACTATCAATGACATGCTGAAGACGGTTTATCAAACGGCACCAGAAAAATACGGCGCTTCATTGATGAATATTTTCTTAGGCGCTTTTTTTGGACGTATTTTATTGGATACCGGCATTGCGTCAACGATCATTCGTAAGAGTGTGGAATTGGGCGGCGATAATCCCGCAATTATATTAGCGATTGTGAATTTAATTACAGGTTTCATTTTTACCTCTATGACCGGAGCAGGTTCTGTTATCGCGATTGCGGTAATTATTCTGCCGATTTTGTTCTCTATCGGTATCCCGAAAGTAATTGCTTTCTTTTCTTTTACAGGTTCAGTTGCGGCGGGATTGTTTCTGAATCCAATCAATTTTGCACAGTATTCTGCTTTCTTTTTGAACGCCAATGGCGGAGCGAATTATACGTACAATGATTATTTTCCGTTTGGCATCTTAGCCTTTTTAGTAATGATTGTTGTTGTGTCTATCGCAGCGATGATTTATTTGCGCGTGGAGAGTTTAACTTATGCGTGGGCAGCAACAAATGATAGCAAGATTGTGGACGCACCAGGGATCTCGCTGATTACGCCTTTCTTACCCGTATTAGGTGTGATTGTGTTTAAGCTTCCAGTTATTCTATGTTTCATTTTGGCTAGTTTGTATGCGCTAGCAGTGTGCGGGGAGTTGCAGGGCGGCTTCAGAAAAATTTGCCGAACCATTTCACGTCTATTTACAGAAGGAGTCAAAGATACCTCTTCTTTGGTGGCGTTCTGGATTACTTTGGCAATGTTTAATGATGCGGCGTTTTTTGCGGCACCCTATTTTGAAAAGATTATCGGCGGAATTATACCGACAGCACCATTAGCACTGTGTCTTTTATTTGGTGTGTTGGCTCCTTTGACATGGTTCAAGGGCCCGTTATCGCTGATTGGTTCGGGAGCTGCACTGCTTGCGGTAGTTAGTCAAACAACCAACTACCCGACCACATTTTTATACCCATTATTTGCGTCCGTTTTGATTGGAATGGCTCATTTTGATATTACGATTTCTTGGAATGCATGGGGATTGAGTTTCAACCGCATTAACGCGATTGATTATATGAAGGTATCATTGGTTCCGGGAATTACCGTAGCGTTGATCCTAGAAATTGCGAACTTCTTACTCAATAATCCAATATAAATGAAAGGAGGAGATTTTCTGAATGAAACGAAGAGTTCGAATAGGGATTGACGTAGGCGGCACGCATACAAAAGCTGTCGCTATTGATAATGATACCCAAGAAATTATTGGAAAATCTTCAGTAAAAACGACTCATGACAATGAAAAGGGCGTAGCGGAAGGTGTCGTCAATTCCTTTTTAAAATGCTTAAACGAGTATCGGATTGATCCTGATGAAGTTGTTTTTGTCGCTCATAGTACGACCCAAGCGACTAATGCCCTATTAGAGGGTGATGTCGCCAAAATCGGGATCATAAGTACTGCTAAGTCAGGCATTGAAGGCTGGTTGGCACGTTCGCAATCAAACTTGAAGGATATTGACTTAGGAACAGGCCGAAGTATCCATATCGCTTCTTATTTTATTCCGTTAAAAGAATTGAATGAGGAGACGATTTCAAAAACGATTGATGCACTGCTGGCGGATGGAATGGACGTTTTGGTCGCTTCCGCAGCATTTGGCGTTGATAATTTGTATTTAGAAGAACAAATAGCGGAGGTTGCTCGGCAAAAACAAGTGCCCGTGACCTTGGCATCTGAAATGACCAAACTTTACGGGCTATCACGACGGACGCGCACGGCGACGATCAATGCTTCGATCCTGCCTAAAATGCTGGAGACAGCGAATTCTACGGAAGAAAGTGTTCGTTCCTCCGGTGTGGATGTTCCTCTAATGATCATGCGGGGCGACGGCGGTTTGATGGATGTTGTTGAGATGAAGAAGCGTCCTGTATTAACAATGTTGTCAGGACCAGCAGCTAGCGTCATGGGGGCGTTGATGTATCTGCGTACGTCTAATGGTATCTACTTTGAAGTTGGCGGAACCTCGACCAATCTAGGTGTAATCAAGAACGGCCGTCCAGTTATCGATTATTCGGAAATTTCCGGACATAAAACGTATGTCAATTCGTTAGATGTCCGCGTTTTAGGTGTAGCGGGCGGAAGTATGATTCGTGTGAATAAAAACGGTGTAAAAGATGTGGGCCCTCGCAGTGCGCATATCGCGGGACTAGAATATGCGGTCTACACACCGGAAGAAGAAATTGTTGATCCTAAGCTGGAGCTTTATTCGCCAAGAGAAGGTGATCCGGCCGATTATGTGGCAATCAGACTAGCAAGCGGAAAATGTGTTACCATCACGAACTCCTGTGCTGCAAATGTTTTAGGCTATGTAACAGAAGAAGATTTTTCTTATGGAAATGTTGCTTCTGCTCGCAAGGCCATGACACCTTTGGCAGAATATTTAAATACGACCGTAGAGGATGTTGCTCGTCAGATTTTGGCGAAGGCGGTTGAAAAAATCGAACCGGTAATTCGTTCGCTAGCCAAAAAATACCAATTGGAAAAGAATCAAATGACACTAGTAGGCGTGGGTGGCGGAGTGGCTTCCTTGATCAAATTTGCCGCCGAACGAATGGATCTTAATTATAAGATTCCCGAAAATGCTGAAGTGATTTCTTCGATCGGTGTTGCATTGGCGGCTGTTCAGGATGTGGTAGAGCGAATCGTACCAAATCCCACAAAGCAAGATATTCAGGCCATTAAGCAGGAAGTCACAGACATGGCGATTGAAAGTGGTGCAACGGAGGATAGTGTAGAGGTACACATTGAGATCGATCCGCAGACACAGAAAATTACGGCACGAGCTTCCGGGTCTACAGCGGCTCAAGCAACAGAGGTTCAAACGGCAGCCAGCGAGACAGAAGCACGTGAGATTGCGACGCAAGATTTTCGTTTACCAGCAGAGCAAATCCAACTTGTTGATTCTACTGAGAACTTTTACATCTATGGGGCTAACACTAAAAAAGGCGACGGTATTCGTGTAATCGATAAAAAAGGATTTATCCGGGTCCAGCGGGAGCATGCGGAAGTAGTGAAAACTTCGATTCAAAATTATTTTGAGCAGGTTAGCTATTTATGGGAAAGTATGGCTAATTATCAGAGTGATCTGATTATTCGTCCAGATTTTTATTTTTGTGTCGGACCACGGTTATTAGATTTTTCCAGCACAGACTTTACCCAGTTGACGATGCTGATGGAAATTGAGATGAGTGAAATTGTTGGCGCTGAGGAAATGATGATCATTGCCGCCAATCGCTATACGTAGAATGAGGGAGGCGCTATTTGTGATGGACCAAATAAATCAACTATTGCAAATAAGTGACCTGCAAATCGGGCAGTTTCTACTTATGCAGGATCATCTTTATAAAAAGATACCTAAAAATGAGCGTTTAAAATTGATTCAACAGGCGATTGAATGTGGAAAAAGGGCTGCTGGTATGATTCCGGCATCTGATTTACAGGACTATTGTTGGCAAGAAAAAATTGAAGTTGAGTTTTTTGAGGAAGCATTGAAGTCTGATAATTTCCGCTATGTTCTAGCAGAATTTCAACTGCCGAAGCACATTCGGATTAACCAGAGTTTAGTGGATCAATCGGTCTCTTTCGTGGCTGAACAGAAATTTCTCCAAGGTCAGCAAGTAACAGAAATCTTACTCGCTCATGAGCTGTATCATTATCTGGAAAACAAACACCAGCTATTCACGATTCAAAAACAATTAAATTATCAAACAGGACCTTTCAAAAGAAGTGCTCGTTTACATGGATTAAGTGAAATAGCCGCGATGACCTTTGCACAAGAATCATTGGGATTGACCTTTTCACCAGTTTTGTTGAATGTACTTTTGCTGCATCCTGTCGCGCCAGACTATAGTTATGCGATGGCAAAGCAATTGTTGGCGATTGATTGAATAAGACTATAGATTGATTGAAAAAAAGAATTAGTATCCACTGTCTGGATTCAGTATATTTAAGGAAAGAAAAACTAATGTATAGGGAGCGGAAAGAATGGAAAAAACATGGTTAGACTTAGCGGACGACGTAGTAATAATCACTGGAGCTTTGGGCGGTATGGGACGTAAAATCGCGAATGATTTTGCCGAACAAAAAGCCAATTTAGCTTTGGTTGATTTAAATGAAGAAGCAACGGAAAGCTATGCTAAGGAATTAGCGAATAAATATGGAATCAAAGCGAAAGGTTATGCGTGCAACTCCACTGTTGAAGAACAAGTAGATGCGTTGGCAAAAACAGTCAAAGAAGACTTTGGCAGAATCGATGTGTTGGTTCAAACTGCAGCGATCCTAACATTCAGCCCGTTGGAAGATTTAGCATTAGATGAATGGAAACGAACAATCGATGTGAACTTGAATGGCTACTTCTTAGTTTCACAACGTATCGGTCGTGTGATGATCGAACAGCAATCAGGTCGGATGGTACACATTTCAACGATCGCTTCGATCGCACCAGAAACTTACTCAGGCGCATACAGTCCAAGTAAAGCTGGTGTTAATATGTTGTCTAAAATGATCGCTGGCGAGTGGGGACAATATGGCGTGCGCAGCAACTGTGTATTACCATGTTTCGTTAAAACGCCGTTATCAACAAAATTCTATGAAGATGAAGAAGTAGAAGAAGGGAGAAGAAGAATGACTGCTAATCGCCGTATCGGTGAGGTTCAAGACATTGCAAACGCAGTATTGTATCTTTCCAGCAAACGTTCAGATTACACGAACGGCCACGAACTGCGTGTCGAAGGCGGCTTTGGGAATATGATCGGCGACTTAGTACCAAAACCAGGTGGACGCCGTCAATACGCGATTGATTCAAAGAAACCAAAAGCATAAATAAAATAGACAACAAAACTCCTGACAGAACTCTGTCAGGTTTTTTTTTAGTTCTGTTTTTCGTAGCTTTTTAAAGTAAACATAACGAGAAACCTAAGCAAACATGACAAGTTCCTAAACTAGCTCTCTGCAGATGCTAAATTATGAGTATAGCAGATAGCTAAGACAACCAAAGGAGCGTGAAGATCATGCAGGAATACACAAGTAAAGAAGCATTTATCACAGAAATTGAGAAAAGAGCCAATTTGTTCATCAAAGAATACGAAGATATTAAGGAAGAAGATAAGGATGTCCGCTTAGTTGAAGGCGAACGTACACCATTTGAAAACCTTGCATATCAATTGGGCTGGTTGGGATTGATTCAACATTGGGAAGAGAGTGAACTAGATGGTGAGGCTGTGGCGATGCCAGCGCCGGGGATCAAGTGGAATCAAATGGGTCCTTTACATGAGCAATTTTATGCGGAGCATCGAGGGAAGAGCTTGGCTGAAATGACCACGTTATTCAACAATGCGATTGAGACAAATAGTCAGTGGCTTGCTAACCTGTCGGATGATGTGTTGTTTAAGCCCAGCGGCCGAAAATGGGCACAATCGACTTCTTCTAATTGGCCGGTTTGGAAATGGGTGCACATCAATACTGTTGCTCCCTTCAAATCCTTTCGGACCAAAGTTCGTAAATGGAAGAAACAGTATGCGGTATAAGAATAAAAGTAAAAAGATCGCAGAAAACCAATGTCGTTTTCTGCGATCTTTTTTGCTATAGAAATTAGCGAATTACCAGATACTTACACGTTTTTCGGGAGCCAGATACATCGCATCCGTCGGTTGAATGTCGAAGGTTTGGTAGAAATCTGTCAGATTTTTAACCTGAACATTGGCTCGTAATTTATTTGGTGCGTGCACATCGATCGATAGGAGCAGTTGGGTGTATTCTTGACGGGCCTTCATGCGCCAAATTGTGGCCCAGTTAATAAAGAAGCCTTCAAGATCAACATCACGATCTTTTTTCGCTGCTTCTAGAGCACAACTCAAACCACCTGCATCGGCAATATTCTCGGAAACAGTCAGTTTGCCGTTCACCTTTCCACCGGTGATTTCTAAACCATCAAATTCAGCAATCATTTGATCGGCTAATTCTTGGAAGTGTTGTTGATCGTCTTCGGTCCACCAATTGTTCAGATTGCCATACTCATCAAAAAGCGAACCGTTGTTGTCGAAGGCATGAGAGATTTCATGAGCGATCACGGCACCGATTCCACCAAAATTTTGACTGCTGGATTGTTCCAAGCTGTAAAATGGCGCTTGAAGGATTGCGGCAGGGAAAACAATGATGTTGCGGAATGGATGGTAATAGGCGTTCACTGTGTTCGCACTCATTTCCCATTCATCACGTTCTACGGGATTGTTCCATTTAGCGTACTCATTTTTACGTTTCAATTTGCTGAAATGGAGTGCATTGCTTAAAAGTGTGCCGCCCTTTTCTGCAGGTGTCACTTTGAATTGTGTAAAGATCGGCGGGATTTTTTCAGGATAGCCGACGTGGATGCCCAAGGTATTCAGCTTGACGATAGCTTTTTCACGAGTCGATTCACTGAGCCAAGTATTATCACTTAGGCGTTCCTGATAAATACTCACCATCCGCTGTACCATTTGTTCGACATCTTTTTTCGCTTGTTCGCCGAAGTATTTTTTCCCATAATAGTCGCCGACAACTTGATCAAAGCGTCCGGTAGCTAAATAGAAGGCCGCCTTTTCCTGCGGGCGTGCTTCGGGAGCACCAGAGAGCGCTCGATTGTAAGTGCCGCCAACTTGACGGAATTCTTCACTTAGATAAGCGGTCAGAGCGTTGATTGTCATTACCATCATCCAACTTTTCATTTGCTGGAAGGTGTCGGGGTTGACTAAGTTATCCAGTTTTTCAAAAAAGGCCGGTTCAGTCACGATGATTTTCTCAGGAACGCCACCAATCAATCCGACTAGGAGTTTTTTCAAATCCAGATATTTGCTATGTCTGATGAAATCTTCGCCACTCTCAGGGTTGTACATTTTACTGTAGTCTGCATTTTCTTCTGCACTTTTTACATGGGGAGCCAACAATTTATCATATTGGAGTGCTTCGTCTGTAATTTTCTCCGCTGCATCTGCTGGATAGCCTGCTAGTGTGAAAAGCTTGATCGTCATTTCCTTAAAAATTGACAGAAGCTGCGGCGCTTGCGGATGATCGGCTTCGTAATACGTCTTATCGGGCAAGATCAAACTTGGTGCGCCAGCGAATAGGGCGTTGATTTTAGTATTCTTCATATCAGCATCTACATCAACACCGAATGGCAAGGGCAGTCCATCAAGTACCCAGCTGGTTAATTGCTGCTCAAGATCATCAAGCCCCGTCAATCTTTCCACTTGCTTCAATAATGGGAGCATTGGCTCTGCACCATCGAGATCGCGTTTCTGATAGTCATTCGCTAATTGGAAATAAGCGATGTACTCTTTCATCAAATCATTAGGAATGAGGGTAGGGTCGTCGCTCATCTTCTTCGTGTCAGCCATTAACAAGTCGTCAATACCGTCAACCAGATCTTGAAAGCCGCCTGTCGCGGGTTTATCTGCGGGGATCGTGGCCTCTTTGATCCAAGCCCCGTTGACTGCTTCATATAAATCTTCTTTGATTTTTGTTTTATCCAAAATAGATTCCTCCATTCTTTTTTTTTTCTAGTTCTTTCAGCTACTATCCATTATGATATAACTTAAGAAGATACACAAAAGAAAATGATTCGGTGGTGGAAAAAATGGATTATCCAATCGATCAATGGATAGAATTGAATAGTTTTGAAACGTATCGTGAGTGGAAAACACCGCGGGGATTTTTATGCGGGACATATGCCAGCAGTGTACTGTTAGCGTATTGGCAAGACCATTTAGATGAGACCTGTGTTCCGAAAGGGCTGCGAGAACCGTATAGCAGCCAAAATGAAGAACTGATTCAGGCACTGCAGCCTTTATTGCAGCCAATCGATTTTCCAACAGTTCCTATGCAAATTTCTCTAGGCTTGAATCGCTTTTTTCGACGCTATCGTATTCCTTTTCGAGCAAGGGGGACAGCCGCGGGGGCTTGGCAACGAGTGACTAAGCGTATCCTGGTCGGTGAACCTGTTATGATCGGACTTTTGCAGATGTTCGGCAGCAGCTACAAGAATCATTGGGTCGTTGTACATGGTTTTAAGGAAACCTCGGATGGACAAAAATTTTATAAAATTCATGATAATTGGGGGAAGAGTGAAGCAGTGATTCCCGCAGAATGGGGAAACGGAACGATTTCATTGAAAAAAGTAAAATCTACATCAAATAACTAAAAATATGTTAAACTGATGGTACAAAATACTTGGAGGGACACCATGTCAGAAGAAAGTAACGAAAAATTTAAAATTTTTAGCCTTAATGGAAATAGACCATTGGCTGAAAAAATCGCCGATGTCTGTGGCGTGCCATTAGGGAAAAGTACTGTCAAGCAGTTTAGTGATGGAGAAATCTCGATCAACCTGGAAGAGACAGTCCGTGGCTTTGATGTATACCTGATCCAATCTACCAATGAACCGGTGAATGATTCCTATTTGGAATTATTGATCATGATCGATGCATTGAAACGAGCAAGTGCGAAAACGATCAATGTCGTCTTGCCCTATTATGCCTATGCTAGACAAGATCGTACAGCTAAACCACATGAGCCGATCACAGCGAAATTGATCGCGAATTTACTTTCAGACGCAGGTGCAACAAGAGTACTGACTCTAGACTTACACACCGTACAAGTTCAAGGTTTCTTCGATATTCCAGTTGATAATTTATTTACAATGCCGTTGTTTGCCCATTATTATCGCCGCCGTGGAATGGTAGGGGATGATTATGTGGTCGTTTCTCCGAAAAATAGCGGGGTTCAGCGTGCACGCAGTCTAGCAGAATACTTGGATACAGCGATTGCGATCGTTGATGTTGCTGAAGAAGGCAATCCTGATACAGGCTATGTAATCGGTGACGTCGAAGGGCGTTGCTGTATCATGGTAGACGATATCATGAATACAGGAGAAGTATTTTCTAATGCGGCAAAAACATTGAAGAAAGCTGGCGCGAAAGAAGTCGTTGCTTGTGCCTCTCATGGGTTATTATCACCTCCAGCAAAAGAAAACTTAGATGCGGCTGATATCAAAGACATTTGTATTACTGACTCTGTCTTGACTGGTCCTGAACGTCATCCTGAAAAACTGTCGATCATCAGTTGTGCGGAATTGATGGGTGAAGGGGTCAAGCGTATTCATGAAAATGAATCGGTCAGTCCATTATTTACAATGGAACCAAAAGATTACGAATAGAAAAGCGTTGTTGCTTTTTTATTGAAAAGTGTGAACAAAATTATTTATGTCTGGCTTCGCGAACTAGTCTTGCTGCTCAAAAGCTGAACAAGTTCGCGAGGCTTTTCTTATAGAAAGGTTCGAAAATTTGTGGAAAATATTTATTTAGATCATGCGGCAACAAGCCCGATGCATCCAGAGGTCATTGCAACGATGGCAGAGGTGATGACAGAAACGTTTGGTAATCCCTCAAGTGTGCATTCTTTTGGCCGGCAAGCTGCCAGCAAATTAGAAATGGCTAGAGAAGTTATTGGAGCAAGTCTTAGCGTAAAAGATCATGAGATTATTTTCAATAGCGGAGGTACAGAAGGGGATAATACAGCTATTCTGGAAACCGCCTTTGGTCGTAAAAATGAAGGCCGTCATTTGATCACGACACAAATTGAACATCCAGCAGTCATCAATACCATGAAGTTTCTAGAAACGCAGGGGTTTGAAGTGACCTATTTACCTGTGGATCGTCAAGGTAATCTGTCATTAGATGATTTTGACGCTAGCTTGCGACCAGATACGATCTTAGTTTCGATTATGTATGGCAACAATGAGATCGGCAACTTGATGCCCATCAAAGAAATCGGCGAGCGGTTGAAAGAACACCCTGCTTATTTTCACACCGATGCCGTTCAAGCCTATGGGAATCAATGGATTCGTCCACACGAATTGGGCATTGATTTCTTAAGTATCTCGGCGCACAAGATCAATGGACCAAAAGGTGTCGGCTTCCTCTATAAAAGTGATCAGGCAAAACTTGCGCCCTTACTTCGCGGCGGTGAACAAGAAGAGAAGCGTCGTGCGGGAACTGAAAACTTAGCAGGGATTTGCGGAATGGCAAAAGCGGTAGAATTACTGACAGAAGACGAACGAGAAAAGCGTCGTGAACTGTATGATCAGTTTACTCAGAAAGTCTTAACGACATTAGACCAAGCTGGCATCACTTACGAGGTAAATGGTGATTTGAGCAATAAGCTGCCCCATGTATTGAACCTGCGATTTACTGGAATCGTCAATGATTTATTGTTGATGAAGCTTGATTTGCGCGGAATCGCCGTCTCTACCGGCTCAGCTTGTACGGCAGGAACGATTGATCCGTCTCATGTATTAGAAGCGATGTACGGCAAGAATGCACCAGAAGTAAAGGAATCACTGCGCGTTAGTTTCGGTTACGGCAATACGATGGAACAGGTAGAATACTTTGCGTCTCAGCTTGTTGCTAGTTTGCAAGAACTGACAAAGTAGATTGAAATGGCTGCTACTTATCTTTATAATTAAGGATGAAAGAAAAATTGATGAGGTGAGTAAATGGCATTTACAAAAACAGCAACGATCAAAGGATCGAAATATCACTACGCGTTAGCGCCAACCGCAAAAAAATATACGTTGCGGGATAACGGCTTTACTGAGACTAGCTCAGGCAATTTTCAATTGATTCGACCATTACAGGCGACCCCCCAAAGCAAAGAAGGGTTCAAATTGAAGATCACAGTCGCAAAGGATATCAGTACGATGAAAATGTCGGTGACGACAGCGAATGGGCTAAAATCAGTCGATATTTTTAAAGATACGAAACAAGAAATGGTCCAAGAAAAATTCTATTTCCTGATGGATGGAATGATTGATCGTGGATTATTTGTAAAAGAAGAAATTTAAGCACAAAGCGGATCTTATCTAAATAGATGAGGTCCGTTTTTTATAGGACAGAAATGGAAACAACGATTATTTATTCGTTAGATGTAACGATTATTTTTCAGTCAAACATTAAATCGACAGCTCTGTAATTATAATGCGCTTTCTATTTTTCTATATTCATCTTTTTTTCTAAATCTTTTTAACGCTTAGAAGCTTAAAAGTGAGAAGATTATGGTACACTGATACTAAGAAATTTGCTGGAAATGAAGGTGAGAAGTTGGTTCACAAGATACAAACGATCGAGCATCACAAAATTATTTCTGATTTCCGTCTCTTGTCGGGGCTGACCGTCTCAATTGAAGACTGTGCCACGCTGACAAAAGACTTTCAAAAATATGGTGTAGAAGATTATTATATCAGCGACTATGAAGGAAACAGCTATTTGACCCGTTATGTGGATTACTTTATCGATGGTATCCCTTGCTGGAAATACAAAAAGAAATACTTGGTTCCGCTGATTTTTCGTGATATGCCCGACACACAAAAAATGTTCCGCGACAGCTATCGATGGGAAGCTTTTTTTATTCTCCTAGATTGGTATTTGGAGTACAATCCTAAGAAAGTTCTTGTTACATGCAGTAAGAAAAGAAAAACCTTGGAAGTGATCGATACGGCGTTTTTGATCTTCCGTTTATGGGAAATTTGTGATGGCGCGGCTTTTCCGATCGCCAATCTCAATAATCTTTCTGAATTTGAAAAATGGAATCAGATTTTTCACTTGATTGATACAGGCAAATCCTTTGAACGCACAAAAGAATTTGACGCGACCAAAGTTGAAGATCTGACTCAATTAGAAGCAGTTATCACTATTATCAAATTGAAATATCAAGCACTTTTACAAAGACAAGGTTACCAAGTATAATTTGGCGACCTTGTTTATTTTTATTGGTGATGGCTGTAGAAGCGCTTTTTTTTGGAAGAGATGGTAAAATAAAGGAAAGAATCAGAATTCATTTGTAGGTGATTAAAATGAAATATTTTATATCAGATACACATTATTTTCACGAAAATCTTTTAGGCGATAACGATTTTGCGCCGCGCTTGTTTGATTCTGTCGAAGAAATGAATCAACAAATGATCTATGCCTGGAATGCTGTCGTGAATGAGAAGGATACGGTTTATCATTTAGGGGATGTAGCGATGCATCCGCAATATGAAAAAGGATTTAACGATATTTTAGAACAGTTGCTGCAATTAAAGGGGAAAATCGTTTTTATCAAAGGCAATCATGACTCTCGGACATTTTTCAGATATTTAGCGGCACATGATCCTAAGCTTTCCAATGGTGAGGACAAATTCGAATTCCACGATGTGGGGGCAATCGTCAAGTTTAATCATCATCAATATTATCTGACGCATTATCCAATGCTTTTAGGAAAAACGTTGAACATCCGCAATTTGCATGGGCACATCCACAACTATAGTATGCCGATCGCTGAAGATATCAATGTCGGTGTAGATGCTCCTGAGCGCGAGTTTCTTCATACGCCGCTGCCATTTGGCACACCGATCTCTGAGAATTTGATTGACGAGATTGCTGACTATAAGGAAGCCGAAATAAAGAAGTTAAAGTAATTAGAGGCATCGAATAATCGGTGTCTTTTTTATCGAGTAAGATGAGTGGGAGAACAGCGTAAGCAAATCTATACTTTGATTCTAACGCCTCTCCTATTTCAAAGAGTTAAAAGACGAAGCCAAAAAATGAACTAATTGTATTCATGGCCTCCTCGCTATGGTAAATTGGAAGTAAGTGATAACGGATATTATTTTTAGAGGGTGGGAAAATGAAAGCAAAAGAAATTGTGAAAACGATTCTGTTTTATGTGGTGATGATTGCTGCAGTGGTTGCGTTGCGGCATTATGTATTTACTCCTGTAGAGGCGATTGGTGATTCGATGAAGCCAAATCTAAATGATGGCGAGCGGATGTTTGGATTGAAGCATTCGGAAATCGATCGATTTGATGTAGTGACATTTCCAGCACCAGATGATCCGGGGGCCGATTATGTTAAACGCGTGATTGGTCTACCAGGCGACACAGTAGCCTACAAAAATGATCAGCTCTATGTCAATGGAAAGAAATATGATGAGCCTTATCTAGATGAGTACAAAGAAAAGTTGACGGATGGGCAACCCCTGACCTTTGATTTTGATTTGCAAAGCTTATTCGGTTACGAAAAAGTTCCAGATGGGCAGCTATTTGTTTTAGGAGATAATCGCCGAATCTCAAAAGATGGTCGAATCATTGGCATGATCGATCAAGAAGATATTTTGACCAATGTAAAATTTGTTTTTTGGCCAATCAATCGAATTGGAACGGTAAAATAAAAAGATCCCTTTCTTCATTTTTTGAAGAAAGGGGTCTTTTTTAGTGATGAGCTTGAAGTTTTTGATACAGCTTTTTGGTTACCGTGGAATCGGTATTCGTATAGTAATAGTCCCGATTCTTGGTCGTGATTTTCAAAATTGGTTTTGATTGATGGTCTACAAAGAGCGTAGCTGATTTGCCATCAACCTTAAAGCTGCCGATGGCATAATTTACAGAGGCAAGTCCGTTTTCCTTCAGTCCAATCGTGGGCATTTTATTAAGCAAGCTTACTTTTTCTATGCTGTTGTAGTTGATGTTACTTTCACGATAGAGAGGACCATCTAGAACAACACTCTCTTGTTTCACTTCATAAGTCAGCGGATCAGGATGATAATCCAAAATATATAAAGGAACAACGACGATCAGCATAACACCGATCAATATAGCAGGGATGAGCCCAATAAAGATTTTTCCGCCTACTCTTGCCAAATTGATCGTAATGTTTAATCCGATCCGATCCGGCAGCATCAAGCGACGATCATCTGGATTGTAGTAAATACCATAACGCCAATAATAATCATCGCCGGTGTAACGAAAGCTGGACGTCTGAGTCAGCAGCTGGTCCTGTTTATTACGCAAACGAAACAGCCACCAAATGGTAAAGCCACAGAAAAGAAAGACCAATAAGAATTCACTGGTCATTAGAATTTCAAAAAAGCGGCTACTGTTAGACATCGTCAACAACGGAAGATAAACAATCAGGTTTATAAAAATACTTGTTGCCATCATAAATGCGGACCAGTAAAATTTTGTCAGGTCATTGTATTGACGATTGATGGTTGAATCATTCGTCAAAGCTCGTACCGGTAGTCGGCCAATCGCCCACCAGGCTAAAACAAACAGAGCTGAAGTAAGTCCGCATGCGGATAATAAAATCCAGGTCAAACTGCCCATTTCTTGTTGATGAAGCATGATCGTGAACAAGATCAGTACTCCAAAAGAAAGAGCAAACCACCAAGGAGACACTAATTTTCGATTTTTTTCAAGAAGAAGCTGAGTATCGACTTGAATGGGTTGTTCCGTTAACTGCCAGCCATTATCTACAATTAGTTGATGGCCTTTACGGATATAGCGAATCTGCAATAAATAGCCTGAACCGATCGTGATATATAAAAGAACGAAGAAAAGCATCATAAAGATCGAGTCCTTCATAGGGATCAACAGGCTCAAATCTAAAAGAGTCAATATACCTGCTAATTGAAATTGACGTTTTCGATAATTCTTTCTGAAGGACAGCACCAACGGATCATTGATTTTATCAGCAGGAAAGGTATTCTCCACAATCACATAATTGTGAGGCTTTGCCGCTAAAGAATTGGTAAATGCCATGACAAAATTACAAAAAATCAATATACCTAAAATAAGAGGGGACAACATCAGACATCCTCCTTTCTGAAACTCGTCAAAATCCTTTGAACTTTTTCTTGAACGACCTGTTCATCTGGCTCGGACAAATAAAGTTCCGCCAATAGCAAGGTCAAGTTTTCTTCGCTTGTTTTCTTTGGGGTCACGGGCAATGGCGCGACTAACGTTCCTTTACGACGATCAGTGATCAGATAACCTTCTTCTCGGAGCTGCTGATAGCCTTTTGAAACAGTCATCGTATTTACACCAAGTTCATCGGCAAATTGCCGAACAGTCGGCAGTTGCTCATTGGGGCTTAGTTCGCCGCGAGCGATACCGATAATGATTTGCTTTCGTAATTGTAAGTAGATCGGTTCTTCAGAATGGGGATCAATTTCTAAAATCATTTACTCGCCCTCCTTTGTATTGTTTATATTAATACAAACAATACAAAAAGACAAATAAAAAATATTTGAAGGATTATCTATCGAAAATTTAAGATTTATGATGTATAATTCGTCATACTGAAAAGTTGCGACCTTCAAATCGTAGAGTTTTCGGAATCTATATTGAAATGATGGTGATACTGTGTCTAACAGCAACACACGAGTCGTCGTAGGAATGAGCGGCGGCGTCGATTCATCAGTAACGGCTTTGTTACTAAAGGAACAAGGTTATGATGTAGTCGGCATTTTTATGAAAAATTGGGACGACACTGATGAAAATGGTGTTTGTACCGCGACGGAAGATTATAAGGACGTGGCGAAAGTCGCTGCCCAAATCGGCATTCCTTATTATTCTGTCAACTTTGAAAAGGAATATTGGGATCGTGTTTTCGAATATTTCTTATCAGAATATCGTGCAGGCCGCACACCGAATCCAGATGTAATGTGTAATAAGGAAATAAAATTCAAAGCTTTCTTGGATTACGCGATGGAATTAGGTGCGGATTATGTAGCAACAGGGCATTACGCTCAAGTCGAAAAAGACGAAAATGGCGTAGTTCATATGTTGCGCGGCGTCGATAATAATAAGGATCAGACCTATTTCTTGAGTCAATTGTCGCAAGAACAATTGGCGAAGACGATGTTTCCTTTGGGCAGTATGCAAAAACCTGAAGTTCGTGAAATCGCTGAACGAGCTGGGTTAGCCACTGCCAAGAAAAAAGATTCAACGGGTGTTTGCTTCATCGGTGAGAAGAATTTCAAACAGTTCTTAAGCAACTATTTGCCTGCTAAAAAGGGCAAAATGGTGACTCTTGATGGTGAAGAGAAGGGAACACATGATGGTTTGATGTATTACACTATCGGCCAACGTCAAGGATTAGGAATCGGCGGCGGCGGAAAAACCAACGATCCATGGTTTGTAGTCGGCAAAGACTTAGCTACCAATACGTTATATGTTGGTCAAGGCTTCCATCACGAAGCGTTATATGCGACGAGCTTGGATGCCAGTGAGATCCACTTTACGACCAACGAAGACCGACCAAAAGAATTTAAATGCACAGCGAAGTTCCGTTATCGTCAACAAGATGTACCGGTAACTGTTCGTTTAGTGGATGATGACCGCGCTGAAGTGATTTTTGATGATCCAGTTCGCGCCATCACACCAGGCCAGGCGGTTGTTTTCTACAACGGCATGGAATGCTTGGGCGGCGGTCTAATCGACCATGCCTATCAAGAAGCAAAAGAATTACAATATATTTAATAGCAATAACCATGACTGAGGCCGCTTTTTTAAGCAGTCTCAGTTTTTTCTTTCAATTTTATTTACAGAAAATTCTTGAAAATTAGAATGATTCTCTTTACATGCTTATGGAATTATGGGAATATACTAATTAAATATTTATTATAAAATGAAGAGAGTTGGGTGAGTTTATGAATGGTGTTGTTCTACTAGTGTTTGCTATTATTTGCTTTGCGGCTGCCTATTTTATCTATTCCCGTTGGTTGGAGAAAAAATGGGGGATCGATCCAAAGGCTGTTACACCGGCCGTTGCTTTGGAAGATGGGGATGATTATGTTCCTGAACCTGCTTTTGTAGTATTTAGTCATCAATTTTCATCAATCACTGGTGCAGGACCAGTAACAGGTCCGATCATTGCGGCAATGTTTGGCTGGCTGCCAGCTTTTTTATGGATTTTATTTGGTGGAATATTCTTTGGAGCAGTTCATGACTTTGGTGCGTTATACGCTTCGGTGAAGAATGAAGGGAAATCGATTGGGCTGATCATTGAAAAATATATTGGAAAAGTTGGAAAGAAACTCTTTCTTTTATTCTGCTGGTTATTTGCTCTTTTAGTAATCGCTGCTTTCGGCGATATCGTTGCAACGACATTTAATGGGATGACACCTGATGTCCCGGCAGCAGTTAATACAGCGAATGCGTCTGCAGCTTCTATTTCAATGTTGTTTATTGTTTCGGCTGTTTTGGTCGGCTTTTTCATGAAGAAAGTTCATTTAAAAGGAATTGCTATGCACGCATTTGGAATCGTCGTTTTACTTGTAACTCTTGCTGTTGGCATTTTCTTTCCAATTTTCGCTGATAAGCAAACGTGGTTATTGATTGTATTTGCTTACTTGTTCTTAGCTTCAGTTATGCCGATTTGGTTATTGATGGCCCCTCGTGATTTCTTAAGCACCTACATGCTGTTAGGGATGATCATCGCCGCTGTTTTGGGACTTTTAGTTGAGGCACCCATGGTTGAATTGAATGCATTTAATGGGTTTGCTGTACAAGATGCTACAGGGAATGTGAAGTATCTTTTTCCGATTTTATTTATCACGGTTGCATGTGGGGCAGTTTCTGGCTTCCATAGTTTGGTGTCGTCAGGAACTTCGTCTAAACAGGTTTCAAATGAAAAACATATGCGTCCAATCAGTTATGGAGCAATGATGTGTGAATGTGTATTAGCTGTTGTTGCGTTGGTTGTCGCGGGTGCTGTTGCTACAAATGGCCAATTACCAGCGGGGACCCCTTTCCAGATATTCTCTGGTTCAGTGGCTGGGTTTCTAACAAAGTTTGGCTTGCCCTTGAATATTGCTCAAGCATTTATGACGATGTGTGTATCTGCTTTGGCACTAACTTCACTGGATTCTGTTGCACGCATTGGTCGTATGTCTTTACAGGAATTCTTTTATGAAGAAGGCAAAGAGCCAACGGGCTTGGCGAGATTAATGGCTAACAAATATGTGGCAACGGTGGTAACACTGGGAGTTGGGTTTGTCTTGGCGCTTGGGGGCTATAACAGTGTTTGGCCTTTATTTGGTTCAGCGAATCAGTTGTTAGCTGCGATGGTAATGATCGCTGTAGCTGTATATATGAAGACCTCGAAAAAATCAGGTGTTATGTTCTATATTCCGATGGGAATCATGCTGGCAGTAACATTTACTGCTTTAGCTATGTCAATCTACGGATTAGTAATGAAAGTAATCAACGCGACGCAATATTTAGTAACGATTCCGAAAGTTCCGGCGGCAGGTCAGTTCGTATTCTTATCTGATGGATTGCAATTAGTCTTTGCATTTCTGCTATTGGGATTAGGATTGATGGTTGCGACGAAATGCTTGCGTTCACTCTTTAAGGTGGAAACGAAAACTACGGATAAAACGATAACAGAATAAATTGGAAAACGACTCTCAAGCGGGTCGTTTTTTGTTGAGGTTCTTGTTTATTAGAATCAGATGAAGGATACTTAACTTAAGAGTTTTCAATGACAAAAATGATATGGAGGGAATAATGAATATAGCAATTTGTGATGATGATCCAAAAATGATCGGTCAAATCGAAACCTTGCTGCTGTCTTTTTTTGAAAATGATCCGAATCAATTTAGTTATGAGGCTTTTCTTTCGGGCGAGTCTTTGGTTGATCATTTGAGTAGAAAAGAGTCCAGCTTTCAAATTTATTTATTAGATGTAGAAATGAAATCGCTGGATGGTTTTGAAACGGCGCGAATGATTCGGAAACAGGATCAGCAAGCAATCATCATTTTTATCACGAGCCATGTAGAATGGATGCCGGAAGCATTTGAAGTCAATGCCTTTCATTATCTCATCAAACCAATCGATGAAATCAAAGTTAAGCAAGTTTTATTGAAAGCAATAGAACAACTTTCTTTACGAAAAATGATTCTTCAATTTACGATTAAGAAAAAAGTGTATACCGTTTATTTAGGAGAAGTAGAATATTTTGAAAGTATGAAACGTAAAATGATCATTCATTTAAAGAATGGTGAAGAGTATGAATACTATGGAACGATGAAGGAAGTCATCGATAAAGTATCCTCGCAGCTATTTACTCAGATCCATCATTCGTTTGTGGTCAATATGGACTATGTACAAGTAAAAGGCGGAGAGACGATCGTGATGCAAACCGGTCGAGAAATAGCCGTTACAAAGAAATTCCATCAAGCATTTCAAAAGGCTTACCGAAACTATGTATTGATGAGGACAAAGGAATGAACTTGACAGTATTATTGGAACTCGTTAAATCGATTAATGATGTTTTTATCGTCAGTATGTTCTTTTCTTGTTATTTAACAAGCCGGTCATTTAGGTATTGGAAGAAACATGCGGGAAGAGGAGCTGTTGCAATCTTTATAGTAATCGCGGCTTATTTAATCAGAAATATCAGTCCAGTCTATCTGACTTTCGGATCATTTTATATGCTGGTGAATAGTATTACGTATGTCTGCCTGATGTATAGTATCGGCTATTTCTTTTTTAAGGGCAGGAATATAACAAAGCTCTTACTGATTTTTCTCTCGATGATGATTGTGCTGGTCTTTGATTTTTTAGTTTATTTGATTATTCAAAGCCTTTTTGGAATAAATTATTTTGATTCGAGCCAGCTTTCGTATGCGTATGGTGGAATTTTTGCAAGTCAATTCATTCAATTGATTGTCGTTTTTCTTTTACGTTCAAAACGCAAGGCCCCTTTAGCTGCACAGGGGAAATATGGCTTCTATTTATTGCAGGTAATCGTTCCTTTTATGACTAGTCTCTTTTTTATTATCTATCCGGTTTTTGTCGAGCAAGAAACCCAAGACAGCGATGCTCGTTTTTTTATGGTAGTGACCTTATTTGCGGTAATCAATTTGGTTCATTTTATCGTATTTGAGATCCACCAAAAATTAGAAAAAGAGAATTACGAGAATCTTTTTCTGGTGCAGGAATTTGCGCATCGCGAAGAGTACTATCAGCAAATGGAAACCCATCAGACGAAAATTCGGGCGATTCGTCATGATTTGAAAAATCAATTATTAACTCTGATTACTAAGGCTGATGGAACAGAATCGCAGATCGAAAAATTATTGGAAGAAGTTATAAAGGAAGAAGAATGTCAATTCACGCAAAATAGCGGCATCAATCAATTACTTAGCAATAAATATCAGCGAGCGAAAGAAAGCAATATCCAGACTAATTTTGAGGTGAAAATTCCGCTAGAGATGGGATTTGAAATGCGTGATTTAGGCGCATTGATTGGCAATGCGATTGATAATGCGATCGAAGCTTGTCAAAGATGTCCGCAGGAACGTCAAATCAATTTGAAGCTAATTTATTTCAATCATATGCTGCTGTTAGAAATCGAGAATAGCGTCGCTAAGCAAGTAAGTGAGTTCAAAACGCAAAAGAAAAAAGCTTTTGAACATGGATTTGGGGTGAAAAGTATCCAAGCGATCACCGAAAAATATCATGGGGATATGCTTTATGAGTCAAAGGCCGATTTTTTTCGTTTAGAATTGTCAATTTGGGAGCCTAATTAAAAAAGTCGAATCGTTACAAGAAAAAGGGTCAAACGTTACATTTTGCTTAGATGTCGTGTTTTTCCTTCTATACTGTGGTCAGTTAGTAAATGACACGAAAATATAGGAGGAATTTAAAATGATGAAAAATGAAGTAGTGAAAAAGGAATATAAACCAGGAAAATTCTTTGGCTGGGTGTTTTTGATCACATGGGGGAGTTGGCTGATTGCTGCTTATCTAAGCTACAATCATCCTGCCCCAAATTTCTATTCAATCTTTTTGATCCCAGGATTATTCGCACCAGTGCTTGTCACGATTGCTTTTATTGCGTCACCGAAGAATCGTGACATTAGAAAAGATTTCTTCCAACGCTTGTTCGATGTAAAAAAAGTTCATTTGGCTCCATTAGTAAAAATTTGTTTGGTCATGGGATCATCCGTTGTAGCAGCCATTTTGATTTCATTACTTTTTGGTGGGTCGATTAGTCAATTGCAATTATCTGAGGATTTCAACTTCTCAGCAGGTTCCATTCCAGTGCTACTGGTGATGATTATCGCTCCAATCTTAGAAGAAATCGGTTGGCGCGGATATGGTGTGGATGCACTGCTGAGTCGATTCAATCTGTTTGCGGGCTCCTTGCTGTTCGGCTTCTTATGGTCGATCTGGCATTTACCTTTGATGTTCGTAAAGAATTATTCGATGAACCTATTATTGCAGGAGAACCCATGGTTTGCGGTGAATTATTTTGTAAGTATCGTTCCGCTGGGAATCATTTTAAACTGGCTTTACGTTAAAAGTAATCGCAGTACAATGGCATTGATCATTTTTCATATCTTCTTGAACTTTATGCAAACATCGACCCAAATGACCGAATGGACAAGCTGTATCCAAACGATTGTAATCATCAGTATCTCAGGAATAATCATAATCACAAATAAAGAATTGTTCTTCCCTAGTTTGCAAGTTTACTCAGAAATCGAGGCATAGTAAAAAAGTAGTCACAGTCGATGTTCAGACTGTGACTACTTCTTTCTATGAAAGGCTTTGGGCGAAATGCGCCATCGCAACTTTCACTTCGTTTAATTTTTCAGGTTTGATCAAAGGGAATAGCTTCTCTTGGAGCTTTTTGAAATCTTGCAGGCTTAACGCTTCAGTTTCTTGATCTGCAAAACTCTTTACTAGAATTTCTTTTGCTTCGTTTTCTTTTCCCTCAATCGTGTTATTAAGGAAAAAGTCCAAAAATTTTAATTGTCCATCAAGCATGTTGTTCACTTCTTTCATTAGAATCACTTATTAGTATAAAAAATTAAAGAAAAAGTTACCATTAATATGTCTTGAAGATTAATGAGTTCCTTGCGTTTGATGCTGATTTTTAGTAATTTCTTTTGTATTGCGATGAACCAATAGATAATTGGTCAAAACAAGTGCCGAGGTTGAAATAAAAACGCCGCGATACCCAAAGATTGATGAAACACTGGAGCCGATCATAGGACCAACAACATTTCCAGCGGCTTGGAAGGATTGGTTGTAACTGAAAATTCTTCCGGCGGCCTCTTGTGGGGAGTACTTTGTTATCAGCGCTTGAACAGCGGGCAATAGACAAGCGTCAGAAATACCGACTAAGAAACGCAGAAAAGCTAATTGCCAAACATTTGTGACAATCGACATTGGTAAGAAGACCAGCATTGCAAAGATCAAACCTATACCGAGAATTTTCTCGCTGCCGATTCGATCGCCGAGCCGACCAAAACGCGGCGCTGCGATCAAGGTTGCGATCCCAGGTATCGATGCGATGATTCCGCTGACCAGCGTGATGTTGCCATGATTATGCATCAATTGTCGAATATATAAGCTGATGATGGGACTGATTGAATTGTTTGAAGCTTGAATAATAAGTGTGGTGACAAACATGCCAATCACAACGTGGGGGTATTTCAGGTTATGAAAAATTTCTTTAGCAGGCAGCATATCTTTTTTCTCAACAGGTGTAAATTCTTCATGGACAAATAGCAGACTAAGCAGAAAAACCAGAAATAAAATACTGCCTGTGATAAAGAAGGTTAAACGGTAGCCGAAAATTGACGCCGTCACGCCACCGACTAAAGGCCCTAGTAAATTTCCGGTTACTGCACCGGTTGCCAACGTGCCGAGGACTTGGCCGCTTTTTTCCCGAGGTGTACCCGTTGCGACGAGAGCGGTCGCATTACTGATATAGCCTGAAAAGACTCCTTGAAGCAAACGCAAACCGATCAATTGGTAGACTTTCCGACCATGCCCATTAAACTGATGACGATCGCCATACCAAGCGATGCCCGCAGCAACATCACTTTTCGCCCCTTTTGATCAGCTAATCGCCCCCATAAAGGTGAGACGATCGCAGTAATCAAAAAAGTCGAAGAAAACGTAATTCCGCTCCAAAAGTTCAGCTGTTGATTCGTGTAACTCCCTAATGAATCTATGTATAAGGACATAAACGGCATGACAAGACTGAAGCCGATACCTGCCATAAAAGTACCAAACCATAGAACAATCAGATTTTTTTGCCAAGTGGGTCGTGGTTGAAATAATTTATTCTTGATTTTACTCAAACTAAAAAAAGCCTTCTTTCAAAAACAACGATTAACTATTCAGAAATCGTTTTTCATTATAACTCTCTTAAGGGCCATGTAAAATAATGCCGCATTGTGTTACGATAGAATTAAGAAAAAAGCAATATTTTTCTGCATTTTTTTTCAGAGAGCTTGTTTTTTCTTGAACTTGTTTCAGCCGGAAACATTTTTCTTGAATTTTTATTTCATGATACTTATGATTGAGATGGAAAGAAGGGTAGCGGGATGTATCAAGTAATAACAATGTACGGTGATAACGAACCTTGGTGGTTCTTTGAAGAATGGCAGGATGATATCCAAGAGACCGCGGCTTTTGAGGATTTTGATGTGGCTGTAGCATATTATGAACATCGTTGGAGTGAACTCCAAAACACGAATACATATAGCAATGCGAAGCAGAATTTTTTAAGCGCATTTTGGAAAGAGCAAGACGAACGCTGGTGTGAAGAGTGCGATGACTATTTACAGCAGTATTGGGGGCTTGCACTATTAAAGGACGAGCAGCCGTTGACGGTTGACAGCAGAAAGGAATTTTATGAAACAGCTAATTATAGCGGAAAAGCCAAGCGTTGCAAGAGACTTGAGCAAGGTGCTTAACGCCAATCAAAAGAATAAAAATTATTTTGAAGGACCCAATGTTGTTGTGACTTGGGCCCTTGGTCATTTATTGGGTCTAAAAATGCCAGAAGATCTGAATAAGGAATGGCAGAGCTGGAAAATGGAAACATTGCCGATGATTCCTAAATATATCGGAATCAAACCATTACCGAAAACACGAGGGCAATTGAAAACGATTCAACAACTAGCTAAGCGCAAAGATATTTCCGAAGCGGTAATCGCTACCGATGCTGGACGAGAAGGGGAATTAGTTGCACGCTGGATTTTGGAATATGTGAGATTTGAAAAGCCCGTAAAACGGTTATGGATCTCCTCTCAAACCAATAAGGCAATCAAAGATGGCTTTAAAAAATTGAAGCCTGCGAAAGAGTACGACAATTTATATTACTCAGCTTTAGCACGAGCAAAGGCTGACTGGCTTGTTGGATTGAATGTCACTCGTGCGTTGACTGTTAAATATGAAGACAGCCTATCCGCAGGTCGGGTGCAAACACCAACGCTTGCGATGGTACGCCAACAAGAAAAGAAAATTGAGAAATTTCGTCCACAGAATTATTTCGTGATTTCTTTAGAAGTCAACGGTCAAAAGGCCAAATTAAATCAAAAAAATCCTTATGGAATCACAGCGCGTGAGGATGCAGAAAAATTAGTTCAAGAATTATCTAAACAAAAAGGTACTGTAACTGATATCACAGAAAAAGAAAAGATTGAACCTGCACCGCTGCCTTATGACTTAACGGAGATTCAACGAGAAGCGAATGCTCGATATCAATTTTCTGCGAAAAAGACTTTGTCATTGGTTCAAAGTTTGTACGAAACACACAAGATTGTCACTTATCCACGGACAGATAGTAAATATCTAACAAATGATATGAAGGCGACGATGAAGGAACGTTTACAGGCTGTTAGTGATTTTGCACCTGAAGTGAAGACCTATATCAAGAATGGTGCTCAGGTTAAACAAAAACGAGTCTTTCAGGATAATAAAGTGACAGACCACCACGCATTGATCCCAACTGAACAGCGCGCGCGTTTCGAAAAATTATCAACGGACGAACAGCGGATCTATAATATGATCGTGACTCGTTTCTTAGGTTTATTTGCGGATGCTCATAAAGAAAGTCAGCAAAAGGTGACAGTGGCTTTTCAAAAAGAAACCTTCACTTTCCGCCAAAATAGAGTGTTGGCAGCTGGCTGGAAGCCCGCGGAAGAGGCTAAAAAAGCAATTCAGTGGTCAGATGGGATGAAGATCGTACCGAACTTTACGATCGAAAAAGCTTTGACGACTCCGCCAAAACCTTTGAATGAGGGTACGTTGCTGGGACAAATGGAGAAACACAGTTTAGGTACTCCGGCGACTCGTGCGGAGATCATTGAAAAGCTGATCAAGTCTGAATTGATGGAACGAACGAATACGGGGTTATTGGTTTCACCTAAAGGGAAGCAATTACTAGAGCTTGTTAATCCATCTTTAGTGACTACAGAGTTAACAGAAAAATGGGAGAAACAGCTAGAAGCAATCGCTAACGGCACATACAGCAGCAAGCAATTCCTGCAAGAAATTGAAGCAGATACGAAGAAATTAGTCAGTGAAGTTAAGCATAGTGATAAAAAATATCAAGACTTTTCCATCACGGCAAAAAAATGTCCGGAGTGCGGTTCACCACTACGGGAAAAAAATACACGCGATGGAAAAATTTATATTTGTACGAATCCAGAGTGTAATTATCGTCGTCGTAAAGATCCTAAAGTTTCGAATCATCGTTGTCCGCAATGTCATCGTAAGATGGAAATTATTGATGGAAAGAACGGTTCGTACTTCCGTTGTAAATATGACGGTACGACAGAAAAGATGCTAGATAAAAAAGAACGTTCGAAGAAAATGACGAAGCACGAAGAACGTCGTTTATTGAAAAAAATCAACGATCAAGAAGAACCGCAAGAAAGTCCGTTGGCTGCTGCACTAAAGGCAGCGATGGAAGAAAAAGACTAGAACGAAGCCGCCAGAACCAAAAGCGTTTTGGCGGTTTCACTTAGTCAAAGATGATTCATGAGGCTGAGGACAACTGTTCTTGGCTTTTTTCATACTTTTCTTTAGCAGCCCGAAGTAAGGAATCAAGTTGTGGACTTGAAATCGTCTGATAGTGTTGGAAAGTATTGATCAAGGAATGAATCTCTTTAAAGCTGCCCTGAACCAAAGCGTTGACAGGCAAGCGATAGTAAATCGTGTAAAAAAGCTTCGACAGTCTCGGATGACTGAAGAATGTTTTTTGCCCCTTTGGTAATAGGTCATTTCCAGCTATTTCCAGAAGATCAAAAGCTTCTTTTAATGCGATCGCTGGCTGTGATAAATCGCTTGTCTTACGAATCTCTCTTGCTGAAAAATTATAAAGATATTCAAAAGAATTTTGGACCATGATCAAGACTGCATGGCTTTTAAGCCAAGAATCAATATTAGGTTCGAAAGCCCACGTATAATTGGTTCCGTCAAAGATAGTATCTAATAACGTAGTGATATCAAAATCAGTGTGTAAGGAACCTAGTTTTAGTTGTCCTTTACCAAAACGCAGAACAGAGATTCCTTTGTCCGTGTTGGTTCCGCCAGTCATTTGAAAGCCAAAGTAAATCTTTTTTTTGTGCACACTTTTTTTCTGAATCTCTTTCTCCAAAGAGGCAGCATCGATTTGATTGCCGATAAAAATAATTTTAGAACTGCGGTTTTTTGCTAGTGAATCAATAACCGTTGGAAAGTCACAGTATTTCATAGTAACAAAAATCACATCATAATAATCATCTGGATGAAGAGATTCAATTACACGGACGGTATCGCTTGATTGTTTCCGCTGAAGTGAATGATGCAGCACCAAGCCATGAGTCAGCAGTTCTTCTTTTCGCTTTCCACGTGCCAAAAGAGTGACATCGTTGTTTCCTTTCATGAGGGAATGTGTTAAAAAACTTCCTTGAATCCCAGCACCGTAAATCAATAGTTTCATTTTTTCCGCTCCTTCTGTAAAGAGGTCATTTTTCGGATAAAATCAACAGGTGTTGATTAATCAACTCATGACCATTATAATAAGAAAGAATTTAGACTGTATCAACCAACAAAATAAAACTTTTGTTGATAAATGAACAGAAATAAGAAAATGATTGGAGTCTATTGATGGATCGACGAAAACGAAAAACACAACGATTGATCACCACGATTTTTTATCAGCTATTACAGAAGAAAAACTATGAGGAAATATCTGTGAGCCAAATCTGCCAAGTGGCGGATATCAATCGCGGTACTTTTTATCTTCATTTCATTGATAAAGATGATTTACTTGAAAAAAGTATTGAGTATGAGATGCAGAAATTAGTCATCTATTGTGAGGAAAATGAAGGAACGAGTAATCAACGAAAACTAGAAAAGACTTTTGAATATGTTTCTGCTCATCGTGATCAGTTAAAACGATTATTGAATGCTGATCGGCAAGGTTTTTTTGCTCGCTTTCAAATTAATTATTTGATGGAGCAAATGACAGATCAATCATTATTGACAAGTATTTTCTTTGCCCATGGACTGGTAGGACTGCTGGAATATTATTTGACGAATGACGTTTCAGAACTAGAAGTTTCTCAAGAATTGGAAAAAATTACCTATTCATTTAGATAAAGGGTTCTGATTTTTCAAGGATATTTAGTAGAAATTCAAAAAGAAAAGGTTTACAATATAAATGGTTTATACCACTTTCGGGAGGGGTTTTTTTGAAATCAAGAAAAGATGAAGTTTTAGAAGCATTGAAAGCAAATCCTAACGAACAGACGGCACAAGAGCTGGCAGATCAAATGGGGGTTGACCGTACCAACGTCAGCCGTTACTTGAATGAATTAACGAAAGACGGTACAGTCAAAAAAATCGATGGCCGTCCAGTGAAATTTCAAATCACCACAGTGTCCAATGAAGGACATGGACATATTAACTTTGATAATTTGATTGGTCGCGAAGACTCTTTGAAGAGCCAGATCCAAAAATCAAAAGCGGCTATTTTATACCCGCCTCGGGGATTACATACGATCATTTTTGGGGAAACGGGGACAGGGAAGACGATGTTCGCGGAATGTATGTATCGTTTTGCTGTCTCAGCCAAGGTTTTGGATGAAACGGCACCATTCATCACGTTCAACTGTGCGGATTATGCGCAAAATCCTCAGCTTCTTTATGGACATATTTTTGGAGTAAAGCGAGGCGCTTTTACTGGTGCTGAAGAAACACGCGTGGGTCTGATGGAACAGGCAGACGGCGGAATTCTATTTTTGGATGAAATTCATCGACTGCCGCCGGAAGGGCAAGAAATGCTCTTTACGTTTATTGATAAAGGGACTTTCCGATCATTAGGCGATGGGCAGGAAAAACATGCTTCAGTACAGATTATCGGAGCTACGACAGAAACTAGTTCAATGTTCCTATCGACCTTCAATCGTCGAATACCTATGCAAATCGAACTACCATCTTTAGCAGAGCGTTCGTTGGATGAGCGTTTGGCAATCATCAAAGAATTCCTTCAACAAGAAGCTAATCGATTAATGCAGGAAATCGCGATTGATAAACGGAGTTTGTTGGCGTTTCTTCTATATAATGCAGAAGGAAATATCGGCCAGTTAAAACGGGATTTGAAATTAGTTTGTGCCAAAGCCTTTCTTCATCATCAAACGAACAGTGAATCAGAAAAATTGATGATCGTAGAAGAAGACCTGCCTTTAGTAGTTCAAAAGGGTCTATTGCGAATGAATGAAGTTCAAGATAAATTGACTCCTTTTATGGATAAGAAAAATCTTTATTTGACTTTGAAACCAGGCACGGAAGAAGTGGTTTGGGGGCAGGACCCGAATAAGGACATGGAAGTTTACCATTCTATTACTTACAAATTAGAGAAACTAGGTCGTGAAAATTTATCAGAGATTGATTTAGAAGAACTGATTTCTGATGATGTAGATCAATACTTTGAGACATATGTTGAAGAGCTTTCTCACAGCAACGCCTATCGAGAGATTATTTCAGATGATCTGTGGAAGCTGGTGAATGATCTGTATGACTTTGCCTCTGCTCAAATGAATCGGGAATATGATGAAAAGGTCCGGTTCGCATTTGCGCTGCACATTAATTCAACTATTGAACGAATTCGCGGCAATCAGTTCATCTCTCACCCTAATTTAAATGACATTCGCCGCAATTACTCAAAAGAATTCCAATTAGCGATTGAGTTATCTAACCGTATAGAAGAAGCTTATACGATTATGATCCCATTGGATGAGATCGGTTTTATTACGATGTTTCTAACGATGGATAATCAAGAAGAACAAAAAGTGGATGAAAAGCAGGTAGCTGTACTTGTCGTCATGCATGGGAAGTCGACGGCTTCAAGTATGTTAGAAACGGTTCAAGATCTTTTAGGGACCACGCATGGCATTGCCTTTAATATGCCCTTAACATTGAACACAGAAAAAATGTATGGACAGATCAAAAATTACATCCAAGGAAAAAGAGAAGAATTCTCAGAAGGCATCATTCTTTTGACGGATATGGGGTCGCCGAACAATTTCGGTAATTTGATCTTCCATGAAATGGGCATCCGTACACGGGTAATCTCCATGGCTAGTACAATGCTGGTTTTGGAAAGTATCCGATTGGCTACACTGGGACGTTCATTAGAAGAAATCTATACAAGTGTCATTTCAATGTTTCAAACAATGGTCCGTTTAGAAGAGCCGACACAAAAGGATGAAAAGAAAGTGATCATCGTGGCGTGTTTTACTGGAGAAGGTGTCTCTAAACGATTGAATGAAGTTGTCTCCCAAATTGTTAATTTGGAAGAATTCGAAGTCATTCAAATGCAATCGTTGGAACGAGAAAGCTTCAAGCATCGGATCGATCAGCTGATCACGCATAAGGATATCGTAGCGATCGTTGGAACAATGGAAATTCATTACCAAAAGATTCCGTTCATTCCAGCAATGAATCTATTTAAGCGGGATAAGATCTTAGAATTTCAAGATTTATTAGGCAGTACGATCACACTCCCAGAGATGGTCGATTCATTAACAAAAAACTTTTCACCTGAGCTAGATGTTAAAACACTATTCTTATTAATTGATGATGTGCTGCAATTAATTCGTAAAGACCAAGAGCTGATCATTGAGAATACGGCGATGCAAGCGTTGAGTGTGCATATCGCTTTCTTGGTCGACAAAATCAAAAAAGATGAGGATCGCCCAACATTTGAAAATGTAAAATATTTCCATCAGCAGAATCTTGTTCGATTTAATCAAACAGCTGCAACTCTTTCGCTGATCGAAAAACAGTTTGCGGTTCGATTTACTGAGGATGACATTGCTTATATTGTAAAAACGCTTGAAGATAACCGGATTGAACTAGGATTGCACAGTGTGTAATCCTAGTTTTTTTGTGTGTAAGATGAAAACCTTATCACGACGGCTTCTGTGCGGTGGAAAAGTTGGCACGCAATTTGCTTTATATAAAGTGAACAATAAAAAATCGAGGAGTGTTAGATATGAAAAGAATTATGTTAGTTTGTGCAGCAGGAATGAGTACTAGTTTATTAGTAACAAAAATGGAAAAAGCAGCAGAAGCTTCAGGATTAGAATCAGATATCTTCGCAGTGTCAGCTTCAGAGGCAGATTCAAAATTAGAAGATGCAAGCAAACCAGTTGATGTTTTATTATTGGGACCACAAGTTCGTTTCATGAAGGGTCAATTTGAAACAAAACTAGCTGATAAAGGGATTCCAGTTGATGTTATTGATATGAAAGATTATGGCATGATGAACGGTGAAGCTGTTTTAAATACTGCGCTTAATCTTATGAAATAGGAAGCAGAAGGGGAGCTAAGCAAATGAGCGAAACAATGAGTCAAGAACAATTAGAAGCAGTAATGGGGCTGATCATCAACGCTGGCAATGCCAAAAGCGATGCAATGGAAGCGATTCAGGCAGCTAAAGATGGCGATTTCGCCTTAGCACAAGAGAAACTTGCTGCAGCAGATCAAGCATTAGTTGAAGCACATCATTCTCAAACAGGGTTATTAACAGAAGAAGCAAGTGGTAATCCAATGACAGTAACACTGTTAGCTGTTCACAGTCAGGACCACCTGATGACTGGTATTACTTTTAATGATATGGCTAAAGAAGTAGTAGATCTTTACAAACGTTTAGGGAACGAATAGGAAGTGATCCCGTGAAATTAGCTCGTGATCAAGAATCGTTGAAAGCGATCACAGGTTTAATTGAATACGCTTTTAGAAAGCAGCAAACAATCATCGATGATCCGCTCTTTTTATCCCGTTATGCACATGCTGATGCTTACGGTGTTTATCAAGACGAGGAATTGACTAATCTAGTCATGGCGAATCATTTTGAGATTCAACTTTTTCAACAGAAGGTAAAAATGGCTGGTGTTGGTTATGTGGCTAGTTATCCAGAATATCGAGGCAAAGGTGGTATCAGCAGTATCATGCCTGACCTTTTGTCAGATCTTTATCAACAGGGTGTGGCGGTTTCACAGCTGGCTCCTTTTTCCGAAGATTTTTATCGACAATTTGGGTACGAACCTACAAGCCGCAGAAAAACATATCGCATTCCAGCGCTAGCCTTTAATTATTTGCCAAGTGAACGAAGGGGGAATGTCAAACGTGGAACCTGGCAGCAGATGAAGTCGGTGATCCAATCAATTTATCAGCGCTTATTAAAACAGCAGCAAGTTGGAACAGTCGTTCGTGAAGACTGGTGGTGGGAACGTTTAAATGAGTACTACCCGCACCGTTTTTATGCCGCAGCTTTTGACGATACTGGTGAAGCGAAAGGATACATCATTTATCGAATGCAAGGCAACACGCTAGTAGTAGACGAACTCGCCTATGAAAACGAACTCGCATTGCGAAAGTTATTAACGTACTTGAAGTCCCATGTCTCATCATTTGAAGAATTTCTTTATCACGCACCGGTTCATGAGATCATTGAAAAATGTTTCCGGGAGCAAGAGTACTTTACGATTACTATAGAACCTTATATGATGAGTCGAATTATTGACATTACGCAATTATTACCGAAAATTCCGATTTACCAGAAAGAAATTATATTAGAAGTAACAGAAGATAAGGAATGTCCTTGGAATGTTGGTAGCTGGCTAGTCAGTCAGGGGAGTTGTCAAAAAGTACAGCAAGCAGGCGATATCAAAGCTTCGATTCATGGGTGGAGCGAATTGTTATTAGGGGAATTGACTTTAGCCGAAGGAATTTTTCTGGGTAAAGTCACTGTTTCAAAAGATTTTGAAACGGAAATTTTTCCAAAAGGTCGACAAAGTTTCTATGATTATTTTTAAAATAGGGGGAATACACAATGGATGGATTTATTAATTTTATGGAGAAACACTTTATCCCGCACGCGTCAAAAATCGGTAATCAACGTCATTTGATCGCGATTCGGGATGCATTTACAGTAACGATGCCGTTAATGATTTTAGGGGCTTTAGCGGTAATGTTGAACAACTGCCAATTCCGGCCTTCCAAAACTTTATGAACGGTATTTTCGGCGGTGAAGCTTGGAAAGGCTTTGGTGGAGCTGTCTGGAACGGAACATTTGGTGTTCTTTCAGTTTTGATCGCATTTTTAGTAGCCTACAATTTGGCTCATCACTATGGTAAAGACCCAGTAGGTACAGGGATTGTATCTGTAGCTTCTTTCTTCACTTTAGGTGCAGCTACAACAGGTATGAACTCTTCTGGTTTGTTCGTAGCATTGATCGTAGGGATTATCGTAGCAGAAGTATTCACTCGTTTAGTTGGTAACGAAAAATTAGTCGTTAAAATGCCAGACGGCGTGCCGCCAGCAGTTGCACGTTCATTTGCATCTTTATTCCCAGCAATGATCACGATCTCAATCTTTGGTTTGATTGCAGCGATTATTGCCGGATTTGGTATTGAAGATATGTTTGCTGCCTTTTACGGTGCTGTTCAAGAACCATTCATGGGCTTAGCCAATTCTTACGGTTCAGCATTATTGATTGCCTTCATTACGCCATTCTTATGGTTCTTTGGTTTACATGGTGCCAACATGATTGACCCATTCATGCAAGCAATCAATGCACCAGCTATTGAAGCAAACAATGCTGCTCTTGCAGCTGGAAAAGCAGCTCCTTATATCGTAAACAAACCATTCATCGATTCATTTGTAAACATGGGTGGTACTGGGGTAACAATCGGTCTGATTATCGCAATCTATTTAGTAGGACGTAAAAACAAACCATTTATGGTCGTAAACAACTTGGCTGCAGCTCCTGGTATTTTCAACATTAATGAACCATTGATGTTTGGTTTGCCATTGGTATTGAACCCAATTATGTTTATTCCATTCATCTTGACACCAATGGTCTGTGTATCTACAGCCTACTTTGCAACAAGCTTTGGTTGGGTGCCGGCAGCAACAGTTATGCCGCCATGGGTTACACCGCCAATCATTGGAGGATTCTTGGCAACTCAAAGCTTCTCAGGAGCAATCTTGGCAGCTGTTAACGTATTAATTTCAATCGCTATTTATGTTCCATTCGTATCACTAGCAACAAGACAAGAACTAAAAAAAGTAACAGAAGCATAATTGATAACAAAAAAGGGGTTATGGATCGTTCAATTGATCCCTAGCCCCTGTTTGTCGGTTAAGAAATTAGTATGAATTGTACTGTGTAGCAGAATGCTATGTGAAGTGAGAAAAGTCATTTTCATAATAGGAACTAGCTACGAGTTTCTCTTTTAATTTTCAATTCATTTAGAGAAATGGTATACGATGAGAATCGAACTTATTTCTCTGGAAGAAGAAATAAATACTTTAAAACGAGTTAGGAGATTTATAATGAAAACTTTTCCAAAGAATTTTTGGTGGGGTGCCGCAACCTCTGGCCCACAAAGCGAAGGCCGTTTCAACAAAAAACATGCCAATGTCTTCGATTATCATTTTGAGATCGAACCGGAAAAATTCCACAATCATGTAGGTCCGGATGTTGCATCAAACTTTTACAACAGCTACAAAGAAGACATCCAAATGATGCGTTCAATCGGTATGAACAGTTTACGGACAAGTATCCAATGGAGTCGTTTGATTGATGATTTAGAAACAAATACTGTCAATCAAGATGCGGTAGATTTTTATAACAACGTGATTGATACGATGTTAGCTGAAGGCATGACACCAACGATGAATCTGCATCATTTTGATATACCAGTAGAATTGTATAACAAATATGGCGGCTGGGAATCGAAGAAAGTAGTCGAACTATATGTTGGCTTTGCAGAAAAATGTTTTGAATTATTTGGTGATCGTGTAAAATTCTGGACCACGCATAATGAACCGATGGTTGTTGTAGAAGGTGAATACCTATTCCAATTCCATTATCCTAATATCGTCGATGGCAAAAAAGCGGTTCAAGTAGCTTATAATTTAAATTTGGCTTCAGCAAAAGCGATTCAAGCATTCCGAAAGCTGAATATTGCTGATGCGCAAATCGGAACGATTTTAAATCTAACTCCGACTTATGCTGCTTCTGATGCCCCAGAAGATCAAGAGGCGGCACGAATCGCTGAACTTTGGAATAATAAAATGTTCTTGGAACCAGCTATCTATGGTCATTTTCCTGCTGAATTGGAAGAGTTACTAACTAAAGATAAAGTTTTATGGGAAACAACGGACGAAGAGAAAGAAATCTTGAAGAATAATACGGTTGATTTCTTAGGGGTGAATTTCTATCATCCAAATCGTGTAAAAGCACCGGATGTAGCACCAAACTCAGTAGGTGAATGGATGCCAGATCGCTATTATGATGCGTTTGATATGCCTGGCCGCCGAGTGAATTTAGACCGCGGTTGGGAAATTTATCCAAAAGCACTTTATGATATTGCTGTGAACATTAAAGAGAATTACAAAAATATTCCATGGTACGTATCTGAAAATGGTATGGGTGTCTCAAATGAAGATCGTTTCAAAAATTCTGACGGTATGATCGAAGATGATTATCGGATTGACTTTGTACAAGAACATTTGGAATGGCTTCATAAAGGGATCGAAGAAGGTTCAAATTGTTTTGGCTATCATATGTGGACGCCAATCGATTGCTGGTCTTGGCTAAATTCCTATAAAAATCGTTATGGTTTTATCTCGAATAATATCCATACACAAATTAAAACCGTTAAAAAATCTGGTAACTGGTTCAAAGAAGTAGCAGAAAGAAACGGCTTAGAAGACTAACCCAATAATTTTAAAAGGAGGAAATTAAGTGAAACGTGAATTAGGCATTTCGGTTTATCCCGATCATAGTGATCCACAGGCGGATCGTGATTATATCAAAAAAGCGGCAGAACTTGGTTATACTAGAATCTTCATGAGTATGTTGGAAGTGACTGAAGGAAAAGAAAAAGTCAGCGAAAAATTTGGCGGTATTATCCACTATGCAAAGGAGTTAGGTTTTGAAACCGTCTTAGATATTGCGCCTTCAATTTTTGATGACTTAGGAATTTCCTATGACGATTTGAGCTTTTTCTCAGAGCTTGGAGCGGAAGGAATTCGTTTGGATGAAGGATTTGATGGAAATAAGGAAGCGATGTTGAGTTATAATCCAGAAGGGTTAGCTATCGAATTGAACATGAGTAACAATGTTGCTTATCTTGATAACATCTTGTCTTACGAAGCAAATGAGCCATTCATTTATGGATGTCACAATTTTTATCCGCAGGAAGGTTCTGCTTTACCCTATGACTTCTTCATCAGCTGCAGCGAACGTTTCAAAGGTCATGGGATTAAAACGGCGGCCTTTATCACAAGCCATGACGCAGAATATGGCCCATGGGATGTCAACGATGGTTTGCCAACGTTAGAAATGCACCGTCATTTGCCGATTGATTTACAAGCTCGTCATATGTTTGCGACAGGTTTAATTGATACGGTGATAATCGGAAATGCCTATGCTTCTGATGAAGAACTAGAGAAGGTAGCAGCAGTGGATCGTTATAAATTGAGTTTAGGAATCGAGTTTGTTCCTGAAGCAACAGAAATCGAACGCAAAATCGTTGCTGATCCGAAACATTTCCGTCGCGGTGATATTACAGCAACTACGGTTCGCTCAACGATGGTTCGGGTAAAATATGCCGATGTCGCAAATCCAGTTCACGATAACACTCAAGAGTTTCAAGTTGGTGATGTCGTGGTAGGGAATGATGATTTTGGGAAATATAAAAATGAATTACAAATTGTTTTAGAACCTCATAGCGATTCGCGGAAAAACCTTGTTGGAAAAATCCCGCAGGAAGAATTGATTATGCTGGACTTTTTGAAGCCTTGGGCGAAATTTCAGTTTGTTCCTAAAAACTAAATTTGAGGCAGATGAAAGAAAGATGAGGGTTCCTTATTGACAAACCCCATAAAGGCGTGTAAAGTATGACTCAACTTAATCAAACGACAATGAAAAGAAGAGTAGCAGTTTATTTGTTCAAAGAGAGTCTCTGGTTGGTGTGAAGAGACAGCAATAATTTGTGAACCACATCTTTGAGTCGATCAGCTGAAATTAGTAGGTTGATCCGGGAGAGCCCGTTAGCGCAGAGGTCAGATTGACCAGTTAAGATCGTTCGTTGCGAGACGACGATGAAAAAAGGTGGAACCACGTAATTACGTCCTTTAGCCCTAGTGGCTAAAGGACTTTTTTTATTTCACTAACTGGATACTGACCTGTAGAGGTCCCTTTCGCGAGAGAAGGACAAAGATGAGGTGGAACCACGTAACTAACGTCCTCTGGTAGAGATACCAGAGGGCTTTTTTTTATCAGTTCTGCTTCCTGCTTTGGCAGGCTAGTAGAATGATATGCGTAGTGAGAATCAGACTAACTTTTTCGCTTTTTTTAAAAGTTAATTTCTTAGTACGAAATAGCAGTTAGGTACGCTTTTCGCAGTTTATTTTGAAAAGGAGCTGGGCTTGGAATGTTCAGTAGAATCGTATGCGTACGAAAATAGTTCTATAAAAACGAACTACCCGCACTAATAATTTCTACTTTAATAGAAACGACAAAGTCAAGATTAAGAAACCTCGAAAGGCCGTACACCTTTCGAAAACATGGAGGGATATTGGGATGAATTATTTGATCGAAGTCATGCCGCAATTATTACAAGGGGCATTGATCACACTGAAATTATTTACTTATACGATATTGGGCTCATTGCCACTGGGAATTTTACTATCATTTGGGTTAGCGAGCCGCTTTAGACCCTTACAGTGGATTTTACGTTTTTATGTTTGGATTATGCGGGGCACTCCGCTGTTGCTGCAATTGATTTTTGTATTTTATGGGCTGCCGCTTGTCGGAATTATTTTTGATCGGTTCGAAGCCGCACTTTTCGCCTTTGTTTTGAACTACGCGGCCTACTATGCTGAAATTTTCCGCGGTGGGATTCAATCGATTCCATTAGGACAATATGAAGCATCGAAGGTTATCGGCTTGACTCCTGTTCAGACAATTACACGGATCATTATTCCGCAGGTGGTAAAAATCGTTTTACCATCCGTTGGAAATGAAGTCATCAACTTAGTAAAAGATACTTCACTTGTATATATCCTTGGTCTATCTGATGTGATGCGCGCTGGTAAAATTGCGATGGAGCGGGACACGACATTACTTCCGTTATTCGGGGTCGCAATTATTTACTTGGCATTGACGGGAATTACGTCAGTAATTTTGAAGCAATTAGAAAATCGTTTGAATTATTATCGTTAGGCAGGTGGAAAAAATGATTGAATTAAAAAATGTAAACAAATCGTTTGGCAATAAAAAGGTTATTAATAATTTGAACTTAGTGATCCCTGATGGACAGATATTAGCAATCGTTGGACCATCCGGCGGTGGAAAAACGACGTTGTTGCGAATACTAGCTGGCTTAGAGACGTCAGATAGCGGGACGTTTTTATTAGATGGAAAACCTTTTGATCCGACGTCTTCGAAAGAACAGGAACAAGTCGTCGGTGTGGTTTTCCAAGATTTCCAATTATTTCCACACTTGAGTGTTATGGATAATATCACGATCGGTCCGCGATTGGTTTTGAAGCAAGACAAAGAAACCTACACAAATAAGGCGAAACATTTAGCTAGTCTATTAGGTATTGAAGAGTTGCTTGATAACTATCCATATCAATTATCCGGCGGTCAAAAACAACGTTTAGCGATTGCTCGAGCGATGGCGATGAATCCGAAGGTGTTGGCTTATGATGAACCAACAAGTGCCTTAGATCCGGCTTTGCGCCAACAAGTGGCAAGTTTGATTTTAGAATTGAAGGCAGATGGAGTGACTCAGATCGTTGTTACCCATGATTTAGTTTTTGCTGAAGAAATTGGCGATCAGGTATTGAAGGTTGAACCTATCAAATAAAAAAAGATATTGGAGGAGTAAGTATGAAATTGAAGAAGATTATTTTGGGAATGGTGGCTGTTTTAACATTGGTAACGTTAACTGCTTGCGGAAAGAAAGAAGACAGCAGCACTGATAGTTGGAAAACCATTGAGAAAGATAAAAAGGTAACGATTGGTTTAGATGACACCTTTGTCCCTATGGGCTTTAAAAATGAGGATGGAAATATCGTTGGGTTTGACGTAGACTTGGCGAAAGCAGTTTTTAAAGAATATGGCATCAAAGCAGATTTTCAGCCAATTGACTGGTCGATGAAAGAAAATGAATTAGCCAATGGCACGATTGATTTGATTTGGAACGGCTATACAGTGACCAAATCCCGGGAAAAGAAAGTGCTATTCTCTGATGCTTATGCGCAAAATGAACAGGTATTGGTCACTAAAAAGGATAGCGGCATCACAAAAGCAGAAGGCATGAAGGATAAAATCTTAGGTGCACAAGAGGGGTCTTCTGGTTATGAAGCTTTTAACAACGAGACGAAAATTTTAAAAGATATCGTAAAGGATAATGATGCGACATTATATGCCAGTTTTAATGAAGCGATGATCGATTTAGAAAATGGACGGATCGATGGGCTTTTGATCGATAAAGTTTATGCTGACTACTATTTGAAACAAGCTGGCAAATTAGATGCGTACACTATCTCTAGTGTGGGCTTCAAAAACGAAGACTTTGCTGTTGGTGCTCGCAAAGAGGATAAAGAGTTAGTTAAGAAAATCAACAGTGCCTTCAAAGAATTACAAGACAATGGCCAATATGCTGAAATTTCGAAAAAATGGTTTGGCGAAGAATTATCTTTACCAAAGGATTAATCAATTCTTTTATCCCTGATAAAATTTAAACTTTAATTAACCAGAAAGAAAAGGCGAGCAAAACTTTTGTTCGCCTTCTTTTTTTTGTATAATGGTACAGAATGGAAAGAGGGATAGCATGGCGCAAAAGAAGCGTACAAAGAAAAAAAGAAAAACAAAAAAGCAAAAACAACTGCAAGAACAGCGCCTGATTATCGGGATTGGGCTTTTATTTATTTTGTTTACAGTCTTCTCCTTATTTCAGCTGGGCTTTTTAGGGAATTTGATTGCTAACGTATTGCGATTAATTGGTGGGAATACTTATCAATTTTTGGCCGTACTTTTAGGTTTATACGGCGGCTTACTTGTTGCGAAGAATACAAAACTACGAGTAACCAAGCCGCGGCGCTGGATCGGGATCGGAATCTTTTATTTAGGAATTCTGCTGATTCTTCATGCGCGTTTGTTTGCGAATGTAGAGAGTAAAGACCCCAATATTTTAAAAACGACTTGGGATTTGTTAATGACTGATTTCTTAGGAAATAGGATTACTCAAAATGTTGGCGGCGGAATGTTGGGTGCCACGCTTTACAGTTTGACCCACTTTTTAGTATCACAAGTGGGCAGCTATTTAATTGCTGGATTGTTACTGATACTTGGAATCTTCTTATTCAGTCTTCTAGAATTCAACCAAGTAACTGACTATTTGGCGAAGCTGGTTGACACTATGCAAGAAAAATTTTCTGAATCTGATGAGAAAAAAGCAATAAGAACAGCGAAAAAAGAAGAACGTCAGGCCCAGAAGGCTGAAGCTAAAGCCGAAAAGCAAGCGGTTGAAAAAGCGAAAAAGAAAGCTGAGCTTGAAGAGCGGGAAAAAAATAAGGTTCGTTCGATGACGCCTGGTGAACAGTTGGCGAAGGAAAGCAAGGAGCCTTTGGTCAAAGAACCAGAGCAAATGACCTTGGTACCGATCGAAGGTTTTCAAGAAAATCTGGAACCCTCAGCATCGCCAGTCACAACGAAACAGCCAGAAATTAACGAAGAGGAGATCGATGATCCTGGTGATTTAGAATTTGAGATCAACGCTGAACCAGAGGATCATGATTACCAATTACCGCCATCAACTTTGCTAGACTCAATTCCGGCGGCTGATCAAAGCGACGAATATCAAAAAATCGAGCAAAATATCAAAGTGCTGGAGAAAACCTTCAACAGCTTTGGGGTGGATGCAAAGGTTGTTAAAGCCAGCTTGGGACCATCAGTTACTAAGTTTGAAGTTCAGCCGGCAGTTGGAGTGAAAGTCAGCAAAATCGTTAATTTGACGGATGATATCGCTTTGGCTCTAGCGGCAAAGGATGTGCGAATGGAAGCACCGATTCCTGGGAAGTCCTTGATTGGAATCGAAGTGCCTAATAGTACGATCAGTATGGTCTCATTCCGAGATATCATTGAAGCCCAGCCGAATCATCCAGACAAATTGTTGGAGGTTCCTTTAGGTCGAGATATTTCTGGCATGGTCCAAACCGCTGATTTATCAAAAATGCCTCACTTGTTAGTTGCCGGCTCAACTGGTAGTGGGAAATCTGTTTCTATTAATGGTATCATCACCAGTATCTTGATGCGGGCGAAACCGAATGAAGTAAAACTAATGATGATTGACCCGAAAATGGTTGAACTGAACGTTTATAACGGTATTCCACATTTATTGACACCAGTTGTGACCAATCCGCGAAAAGCGGCGCAAGCATTGCAAAAAGTTGTTCAGGAAATGGAAGAACGCTACGAAAAATTCGCGGCTACAGGTGTTCGTAATATTTCCGGATTTAATGAATTAGTGATCCAGAAGAATATGGAAGATGGACAAAATCGTCCGATCTTGCCGTTTATCGTAGTGATTGTAGATGAGTTGGCCGACTTGATGATGGTTGCCAGTAACGAAGTCGAAGATGCGATTACACGGTTGGCACAGATGGCCCGGGCGGCGGGAATCCATATGATCTTAGCTACGCAACGCCCGAGTGTCGATGTCATTACTGGGATCATCAAAGCCAATGTGCCATCACGAATCGCGTTTGCAGTTTCAAGTGGTACAGATTCACGGACGATCATTGACAGTAATGGTGCCGAGAAACTTCTAGGACGAGGGGACATGCTGTTCTTGCCGATGGGTGAAAATAAACCAATTCGTGTGCAAGGAGCCTTTATCTCTGATCATGAAGTAGAACGTGTTGTGGAGTTTGTTTCTGATCAGCAAGAAGCGCATTACGAAGAAAAAATGATGCCAACAGAAGAGACAACTTCATCACCATCTGAAACGCCACAGGACGATTTATATGAAGAAGCGAAAGCTTTAGTGATCGATATGCAGACTGCTAGTATTTCGCTGCTGCAGCGGCGTTTCCGCATCGGGTATAATCGAGCGGCCAGAATCGTCGATGAATTGGAAGAACACGGTGTTATCGGACCATCTACCGGCAGCAAACCGCGAGAAGTTCTCCTTCAGAAAGCAGAAGAAGAAATAGAAAATCCTTTAGATGAATAATAAACATACTAAGATTAGAGGGTAAAATCAGTGACAGCTGATTCTACCCTCTATTTTTTATTTTTCGATAATTGCACATATGTGCAGAATAGAAATCAATTTCAGTGAATCAAGTTTACCTATTTTTCGATTTCAGTTTCTGCTAGTTCACATTGAAAGAGCGCCATTGCAAGCTTTTATAGCGAATATTGAGAAGTTCTTTGATGTGTTAGAAGTTGAAATGGCTGAATTTCAACATTAATGTGTAACTTTTATGTGTTATACAATAGAAAAACCCTGTGCTATCTTTTTGTTACATTGATGAGCGCTTACAATTGGAGGAATAAAAAATGAAAGGGTTGAATCCACGGCAAAAAAAATTGATCTATTTACTTGTACAGAATGAGGACTACTTGCCGGTATCTTTCTACTCGGAAAAGTTAGAAAAATCGAGCAGAACTATTTATTCTGATTTGGATAAAATTCAAGGCTTATTATCCAGGGCAGAACTTGTTTTAGAAAAGAAACCGCGAATCGGTGTCCTGCTAAAAGGAACGATTGAAGCAAAGATGCAGTTTTTGGAACGAATTACTGGGATACGGACAGAGGCCGTCGTTGAATCGCAGGAACGTCAATGGCAGATTGCGAAGCAGCTGTTGATTGATGAAGAAACAGTAACACAGCAAATGCTTGCACAACAATTTCATGTGAGTCCAAGTTCAGTCGTGAGCGATTTAGAAAAAATCGTTGAAAAATATCGTTTGACACTTGGGGTATCAAAACGCGGAACGAAAATTAATGGGAGCGAGGAAGATATCCAGAATAATCTTTTCCGATTCAGTGAAGACTATTTAGATTATCATGGGATCGATACAGAACAGCTATTTCGGGCAGAAACACAAACCTTGCTATTCAAATTGTTTCCGCAAACGTTAGTTGAAAAGCTCATTCAACAGATCGGGGAATGGAGGAAACAAACAGATTTCTGTTTTCCTGAACATTACGTGAAATCTTTGGTTATCCGCTTGCTCGTTTTTTGTTTTCGTTTAAATAAAGGGAAACATATTGAGGAAAAAGAGTTTCTATTTGATCAGATAAAATTGATTGATACGTATTTGATCGCCAATGAATTATTGGTGAAGCTTGCAGAAAAACTTGATTTTGAGTATGACGAAGAGGATATTTCCTATGTCAATCGACAATTGGTTGGCTATGGTGTAAAGCCAAATACGAAAGGGCAGAAAAGTTACGAGAAATATGCGGGAACGATCCATAAGATTTTAGAAAATATGAGTGAGATTATGCAGGTTGACTTCTCAGCGGATACGCAATTAGCAGAACGATTTGCCAATCATTTTATTCCAATGATCTATCGCTTAAAAATGGGTATCGCAATTACGAATCCATTAGTTGAAGAAATCAGAAATCAGTATGGAATTACTTTTAGTGCCACTTGGTATGCTTTAGCCAATGCCGAAGAAAAATTAGGCGTTCAATTTAATGATGAAGAAGTTGCTTTGGTAGCCATGTATTTCCAAGTCTCTTTGGAAAAAAGCCAAAACGGGAAAAAAATCTTGATTGTCTGTCCTAATGGTGTAGGCACATCAGAATTAATCTTCAATAAAATTAAACGAATTTTACCGGCGCAAGATATTGCCGAGATTACAACGGTCGATCAACTTTATAAGAAAAATCTGGATAATGTTGATTTGATTATTTCGTCTATTCAATTAGCAGACGTGAATAAACCGATCATTAAAGTTTCTACTTTGGTAACGCAAGAAGATATCAAAAATATCACTGCGCTTTACGCAAACTTGTTTTATTCAGAAGAAACAGACGAGGCCGAGGTTCTAGACTTTCCTTTTTTGAAGAAAGTGATTGATCTAGAGTTTATTTATACGCTGAATTGTAATATTAATCGCAACAAAGAACCCATCAAAAATTTCTAGTAAAATGAGTTTAGGATAACAAACTACTAGGAGTGATTTTGATGGGTTCACACAAAAAGCTTACACGAGATAATCGAAAATGTATAGAGACGATGATTTATGATGCCAAGAGTATTCAAGAAATAGCGGACAGAATTGGTGTTAGCCGAACAACGATTGATCGTGAGTTGAAACGAGTACCCGAAGATTTGATCTATAATGCCGACAATGCGCAATTAGATGCGGAAATGAAGCGCAGTGCCTGTGGTGCGAAGTCCAAATGGACTTCTGAATTCGCTTATCAGATTGAATGTGATCTTGAAGACAGCTGGTCCCCTGAACAAATTGCGAATGATCGTCAAATAGTTTCATTCAAAACCATTTACAATTGGCTCTATGCCGGTATTCTTAATGTGTCTAAACAGTGTCTGAGACATAAAGGCAGAAGACAAGAAAAACAAGAAGAGGCACGAGGCAAAATGACTGTAGGGCATACCATTGATGAACGCCCAGCTTCTGTGTCAACTCGAGAAGAATTTGGACATTGGGAGTTGGACACAGTTGTTTCTAGCAGAGGGGAAAGCAAAGCCTGCGAAGCAACGTTTATTGAACGGAAAACACGCTTTTATTGGGCGATCTCAATGAGGGATCGTACCGCGAAGTCAATGGCACAAGCGATTAAAGCTTTTGTGCAAGACCTAGGGAGTCACAAGGCATTTTTAAGCTTTACGGTCGACCGTGGGAAAGAGTTTTCTTGCTGGAAAGAAATTGAGAAAGATTTAGACGTACCTATGTATTTTTGTGATCCATACTCCCCATGGCAACGCGGATCTAACGAAAATGGGAATGGTTTATTTAGAGAATTCTTCCCTAAGGGAACTGATTTTTCAAAGGTACCCCCTACGGAGAAACAGGAAGCATTACGCAAGATAAATATGCGTCCTAAAAAAACATTGAACTGGAAAAATTGTTGGGAAGTCTTTCAAGAAGAAATGTTGCAATTAATTTGACAATTCAGCATACGCAAAAAAAATTTTCAGATAAGCAAGTTTGTTTAAACTGGATGATCAACCAGCTAGAGAAAAAAAAGATTGTTTCAAAAGGCTTTCGCAAAGAAGTTTTTGATCGGGAAGCGATCGGGGAGACGGCACTTGCAACTGGGGTGGCCATTCCCCATGCGTCTCCGCAAAATGTTTTGCAAACTAAGATTGCGATCGTAACCTTGGCTCAACCAATCATTTGGGATCAGCGAAAAGTCCATTATGTTTTGTTGATGTGTATCGCAAAAAGCGATCGCAAATTGGTACGGGGCGTAATCACAGATATTCATAAAATCGTTCAATCGGAAAAACAGCTAAAATATTTTTTCGCAGAAAGAACGGCAAAAGAAATATATAACGACATTATCAGGAGGTAGAAAGATGTAAGTGATTAACGAAGAATTAGTCGATTTGGCAATTGATGCAGATTCAAAAATGAGTGCTATCAACGTTTTAGCTGAACGAATCAATCAAGCAGGGCGCTTATATGACCACGCGGGGTATGTCGCAAGTGTTGTGGAGCGTGAGAATTTAACGACGACAGGGATTGGTTTCGGTATCGCTATTCCGCATGGTAAAAGTTCCCATGTTAAAGAAACAACAGTGGCTTTTGGACGTTTGAACAATAAAATTGACTGGCAAAGCCTTGATGGAGAAAATGTTAGCCTCGTCTTTTTGCTAGCTGTTCCAGAAGAGTGTCAAGGAGATCAGCATCTGAAAATTATTGCAGGTCTATCAAGAAAATTGGTTCATCAAGAATTCAGAGACACCTTAGAACAAGCAGCGAGTGATCAAGAAATTGTTGAACTATTAAACGATAGCTTAGCCGGTGTTGTTGCTTAAAAAGAAATGCCTGGAATGTGGTAAGAGAGTCCTTCCTCATTTTTACAGAACCTTCAAAAAAAAATAATAAGGAGAAAACTATTATGAAATTAGTTGCTGTAACGGCATGTCCATCAGGAGTAGCCCACACGTATCTTGCTGCCGAAAGTTTAGAGGTAGCAGCGAAAAAGAATAACGTGGAAATCCACGTTGAAACTCAGGGATCAATCGGGATCGAAAATGAATTGTCGATGGAACAAATCCAAAGTGCGGATGCGGTCATTCTGACCAATAATATTGGAATAAAAAATGAAGATCGTTTTAAAGGAAAACCAGTTGTTCGTGTAAGTGCCGGTGATTGCATCAATAAGGGTGATGCGATCGTCAAAAAGCTCCAGCAGAAATTAGCTAAATAGGAGGAACAGCAATGATTGAATTATTAAAAGATACAAGAAAAAATTTGATGACCGGTGTTTCATACATGATTCCTTTTGTTGTTGCCGGCGGAATTTTATTAGCACTGAGTGTGCTGCTCTCAGGGAATGCCTCCGTGCCAGATAAAGGCTGGTTGGCCGATATTGCGAATATCGGAATCACTGGATTGGGAATGATGGTTCCGATTTTATCTGGTTACATCGCCTTTTCGATGGTGGATCGTCCAGGCTTGGCACCGGGGATTATTGGCGGCTTGATTGCTAGTAATATTGGTGCGGGCTTTTTAGGAGGGATTTTATCAGGTATTTTAGCCGGAGTAGTGGTTTTTTATTTGAAGAAAATCAAATTACCATCAAGTTTGCGTTCATTAGGACCGATTTTTATTATTCCATTATTTGGAACTCTGATTGTTGGAGCATTGATGTATTGGGTCATTGGTCAGCCGATTGCTGCGTTGATGACCGCTTTGACAAAGTGGCTGGAATCAATGGGAACCGGAAACTTGGTCGTTCTTGGACTGATTCTAGGAGCGATGATTGCTTCTGATATGGGCGGCCCAATCAACAAGGTTGCTTTCAGTTTTGGTTCTGCAATGGTAGGAACAATTAATCCTGCGACCGGTTTGCCAAGCGATACAGCGTTGACGATCATGGCAGGAATCGGGGCTGCTATCTGCATCCCACCACTTGCGATGGGGTTAGCAACAATCGTTGCCCCTAAGAAATTTACCATTGAAGAAAGAAATTCTGGAAAAGCTGCGATCGTAATGGGTATGGTCGGTATCTCAGAGGGTGCGATTCCGTTTGCGGCGGCTGATCCACTACGTTGTATTCCGGCGAATATGATCGGCAGTGCTATCGGAGCTGCGATAGCGATGGTATTAGGTGCGGGAAATCCGGCACCTTGGGGCGGATGGATCGTTGCGCCGGTAGCACAGAATCCGCTGGTCTATATACTTGGAACGGTGATTGGGTCAGTGATTACCGCAGGTATCGTTATCGCTTTGAAAAAGCCGGTCGTTGAAGATGCGGCTCACGCAGTTGATATTGATGATGACTTTGATTTGGATATCGAGATCATGTAGCAAAAAAAGATGTGCCGAATAATCCATCGGCGCATCTTTTTTAAACTAAAATCAATTTTGCATAAGCACGAATCATGCGCTCGTAATCTAACGGCAGTCCTTTGCTGGTTATCACGATATCGATCTCCGACCAGGGAGCGACCTGTACAAGCGACGTTTTTTCAAATTTCGTGTGATCCAGCAGCACGATTTTTTTTGTGGATTTTTTTAGCATTAGGCGTTTGGCTTCAGCATCAATCAGAGAAGAGGTACAAAAGCCTTTACGATTTTTAACACCGCTTGATCCGAAAAAACAAAGATCAAACTGAATATCAGGATACATTTCACTGCCATTATTCCGAAAAGCCATGTCGGCAGGTGAATATTCGCCGCCAAAACAAAAGAGTTTGTGATGACTGCTCGCCAACTGAGTGATGGCAGCTAAGGAGCTAGTAAAAATTTGTTTTTTCTCGAAGGGTACTATTTTTTTAGCAAGAAGAGCTAAGGTGCTCCCTTGATCTAGGCCGATCGTATATTCTTCGGCAGAAATGAATGACAAGGCAGCTTGAGTGAGTTTATCCTTTTCCAAAAATTGCGCGGTTCTTTGAAAGACTGGAGCTAATTCTTTTTCACGTACTAAGGTCGCCTTGCCATGCTGCTTTTCTAAAATACCTTCTTCGGCTAGGTAGGCCAAGTCTTTGCGGATTGTTTCATCAGAGACGTGAAACTTTTTCACTAGTTCATGAACTTTAAGCTCGTTTTGCTGATATAAAAGTTCGGTGATTTCTTTGCGTCGTTGAGCAATTTCGGCAGCCTTCATCTAAGAACCTCCAGTTTTTTCTTCAACGTTAGCATGAGATTCCAATAAAAACAATCGGAAACTTGGGAAAAAGTGATCAAATCCAATTTTTTCTTGTAATTCAAAGGATTCTGTAGTTTCAATCGAAAAAACTTTCTATACTAAGGGGGAACAGAGGCAGAAGAGCATTAGATACATACTGCTTGAACATCAAAGTATTTTTTTTAGAAGGAAAATAAATATTTTAAAATGAAAAAGGAGTGAACAAAATGGGAACGGGAGTTATTAATCAAGAAAAAAATATCGCGAATGTCGTGGACAAGGGGAATCCCCGAATTCAGCAAATGAAGGACCATTTATTTAAGGAGAAGCGTCAGATTTCATTAGAACGCGCGCTTCTCTACACTGAAAGTTATCGCCAGACTGAAGGAGAACCGACGATCCTTCGACGAGCAAAAGCAGTAGCACACATTTTAGCAAATGTTGAAATCAGTATTCGCAATGGAGAATTATTAGTCGGTAATCGAACTGTTCGGCCTCGCTCAGGCATTCTTTCACCAGAGATGGACCCTTATTGGATCATGCAGGAGATTGATACGATCGCCACACGTCCCCAAGATCAGTTTGAATTCACAGAAGCGGATAAAAAAATCTATCGCGAGGAATTGTTTCCTTATTGGGAAAAACGTTCGATGAAAGATTTTATCAATGGAGAGTTGACTGACGAGGTAAAAATAGCCTTGAAAGATGAAGTCTTTAAATTGAATCAAACGGATAAGGGACAAGGCCATATCATCATGGATTTCCCTGGAATGTTGTCACGAGGAATCGGCAGCTATCTTGAAATGTTAAGCAAGAAAATCAGTGAGGAGCCGGATAATCATTTTTATCAAGCAGGAAAAATCATTTTTACGGCGATGCGCGACCATTTTTTACGCTACGCTGAATTGGCAGAAGAGATGAGCAGAGAAGAAGACGAAAAACAACGCCATCAAGAATTACAAACGATTGCGGAAATGTGCCGCAAATTAAGCATAGAAAAGCCGGACTCATTTTATGAAGCACTGCAATTATTATGGATGACTAGCATCGTTGGGCAATACGAATCGAATGCTTCTTCGCTTTCTTTGGGGCGGATGGATCAATATTTATACCCATTCTACGAATCGTCATTGCAAGCAGGGATCGATCAAGAGTTTTTATATGAAGTATTAGGCGATTTTTATATCAAGACGAATGATGTTGTACTGTTGCGTTCTGAGAGCAGCGCGAAATGTTTTGCGGGATTTCCAACAGGCTACACGGTCGTTCTTGGTGGTTTGGATGAATTAGGCCATACCTCAGTCAATCCATTATCATTTGTGATGTTGACGCTTTATCATGAGATATTACTGCCGCAGCCAAATTTATCAGTGCGCATGAATGAATTGATTCCTCGACGTTTTTTGCTAAAAGCAGTAGTGACAATTCGCTTGGGAACAGGGATCCCTCAATTATTTAATGACGAGGTCTGTGTGCCAGCCTTTTTAAGCAAAGGAGTATCGCTTGATGACGCACGAGACTATGCGACAGTAGGCTGTGTGGAGACCTCTATTCCAGGTAAAACCTACGGACTGCACGACATAGCGCTCTTTAACTTGCTGAGAATTATGGAACTAAGTATGTACGAGCTAAGAGGTGTTGCTGAACTCACGTATGATCAGTTAGTCGCGACGATCAAGAAAAAGATCGATTATTATGTTGAACTAGTAGTTAAAGGATCGAATATCGTGGATTTAGGACATCGTCATTATGCACCCACTCCTTTCCTATCTGTCTTGATCGATGATTGTCTATTAAAGGGTAAGGACGTCACAGAAGGCGGTGCTCGCTACAATTTTTCTGGAGTACAAGGAATTGGTGAAGCCAATCTAAGTGATTCATTGTACGTCATCAAAAAAATGATTTTCGAGAATCAGGAGATGAGCTTTGACCAATTGGTGGATGCGCTGGAATCAAACTTCACTGGTGAATATGCTGAGCTGCAAAAACATGTCATTCAAGACTTTGAAAAATTCGGCAACGATGATGAAGAACTGGATATTATTGCCGCACAATTGTTCCGACACTATGCCAAAGAATTAGAGAAATACGAAAATGTTCGAGGCGGGCAATTTATTCCCGGAGCGTACACCGTTTCAGCACACATTCCATTAGGAGAAGCCGTTGGGGCAACACCTGATGGACGCAAAGCTCGTGAACAATTAGCTGATGGTGGATTGTCACCAATGGTTGGGAGAGATCATTTAGGTCCGACGGCTGTTTTAAAATCTGTCAGCAAGCTGGATAATTATTTGACTGTAAACGGCAGTTTGTTGAATCTGAAGTTTCAGCCCAACACGTTGAAGGGCCAACAGGGGTTAAATAAATTTGCTGACTTTTTATTGGCATTTACTAAATTAAAGATTCAGCATGTCCAATTCAATGTTCAATCGAAAGAAACTTTGCTAGAAGCACAAAAACATCCAGAGAAATATTCTGGCTTATTGGTTCGTGTAGCGGGGTACAGCGCCTTCTTCGTTGATTTGAATAAACAGATTCAAGACGATATTATTGCGCGCGTGGAACACCAATTATAGGGTGAGGGATAAAAAATGGATCAAGGACTAGTTTTTAATATTCAACGCTACTCCGTTCACGATGGCGGGGGAATCCGAACATTGATTTTTTTAAAGGGGTGTCCTTTACGCTGTCCATGGTGTTCAAACCCGGAATCGCGAAAAAAAGTTGAACCTGCTCTCTGGAAGAAAAATGGCAAGACTGAACAAATCGGAGAATGGCGCTCAATTGACGAGTTGCTGGATGAAGTATTGAAGGATGAAATTTTCTATCGGACCTCCGGCGGCGGTGTGACCTTGTCCGGCGGCGAAGTCTTGATGCAGGCTGAATTTGCTAGTGCGCTTTTAAAAGAATTAAAAAAGCTTGGAACCCATACAGCAATTGAAACGACGGGATGTTTTCCAGTGGGAAGGCTTAAAAAACTCACGCCTTATGTTGATCAAGTGCTATTTGATTTAAAAATCATGGATCGTTCTGAGGCAAAAAAAGTTATTGGGCTTGATCCGGAAACGGTCAGAGAAAATTTTGATTATCTTTTAGGTCAGAATCAAATTCAAGTAATTCCGCGAATCCCGCTGATTCCTGAATACACAACAAATAAAAAAAATAGTCAACAACTCATTCGTTTTTTGACTGAACGGGAGATTACGGAAGTTCATTTATTGCCATTTCATCAATACGGCAGCAGCAAATATGACTATCTTGGCTGGAAATACAGCATGAAAGATGTTAAAACACTGAATCAAGCAGAAATCGATCTCCTTAAGGAAAAATTTGAGTTGGCAGGAATCGTTGCAAATGTTGATGGATTGGAATGAGAGACTTAATGTCTCTCATTTTTTTAGCCTTTTTTACAGGTTGTGAAATCATTTCTTTTTTTCAAAGTTGATTGTTTTCTACTTGTGAATCGGTTATAGTATGTAGCGAATGTTGCTATTTTTCGAATGATAAAAAAAAGCGACGTACGAAGAGAAATTTTTAAAATTTCTGATCTTATTAGTGAGCTGGCTATTTTGCAATAATAGGCTAGCACTTCGGTATAATGTAGTAGGAGGTAACACCTTGGAAAAACCCTCAATTTATGGTTTAAGAAGAGAAGAATTAGTCGAATGGTTTCTAGAACACGGTGAGAAAAAATTCCGTGCGACGCAAGTTTGGGAGTGGCTTTATCGTAGCCGTGTAACTGAATTTGCGGAAATGAGCAACCTGTCGAAAAAAACAATCGCTCTGTTAGAAGAAAACTTTATTATCAATCCGTTAAAACAAATAGTCGTACAGGAAGCAAGCGATGGCACCGTCAAATATTTATTCGAATTACCGGATCATTTAATGATCGAGACGGTATTGATGCGTCAAGAATACGGCTTGTCTGTCTGTGTGACGACTCAAGTCGGTTGTAATATCGGCTGTACATTTTGTGCATCAGGTTTGTTGAAGAAACAGCGTGATTTGACTGCGGGCGAGATTGTCGCGCAAATTATGTTAGTCCAACATTATTTTGATGAACGTGGGGAAGAGGAACGTGTTTCCCATGCCGTCGTAATGGGAATCGGTGAACCCTTTGACAATTACGGCAATGTGATGAATTTTCTTAACGTCATCAATGATGACAAAGGCATGGCCATTGGTGCACGTCATATCACGGTTTCAACAAGTGGTTTAGTTCCGAAAATCAAAAAATTCGCGGAAAATGGATTGCAGGTCAACCTAGCGATTTCATTACATGCTCCAAATAATGAAGTTCGTTCATCAATCATGCGGATCAATCGCAGCTTTCCAATCGAGAAATTGATGGGAGCGGTAGACTATTATATAGAAGAAACAAACCGCCGAGTGACGTTTGAATACATCATGTTATCAGGTGTGAATGATCGACCAGACCATGCACAGCAATTAGCAGACTTGATGAAAGACAAGAAAAAGCTAGTCTATGTGAACTTGATTCCATATAATCCCGTCAGCGAACATGATCAATACTCCCGCAGCAGCAAAGCGGATGTTTTACGTTTTTATGATGTCTTGAAAAAGAATGGTATCAATTGCGTGATCCGAAAAGAACATGGTACGGATATCGATGCCGCCTGCGGACAATTACGCAGTAAGCAAATGAAGAAAGCCGCAGCAAAATAAGTTGTTAACTCCCTCATTCGTTGAGGGAGTTTTTTAGCTGAATGATAGGCGAAATGAAAATTCAGTTCATTCTTTACGACTGAAGAATAATACTCATAAACTAAGTGTATTATCAATAAGTTTTTGTACTAACAAACCAATATATACGAAAATACGTTCCCTAGTTTCAGCCAGCTATGATACACTTAAAAGAAAGTGCAATCAAGGAGAATAAGATGAACAAAGCAGATATTCAAACGATTTTGGATCATCGGTACGATCAAGGTTGGGATTATTGGACAACGGAAGATAAACGTCTAGGAAAGGGCGCCCCTTTTTCTTGTTTAGAATCAGCGGAGTATCTTTTGGAGCTGGGGATGGACCCGCAGGAAGAGGTATTACAGAAGGTTGCTGAACTTTTATGGGACAGCTGGCGTGAACCCGGCGATTTCAAACTTTATCCTAAAGGGGCAGTGTTTCCCTGTCAGACGATTCCGGCAGCAATACTTTTGGTTCGTTTGGGGCATGGAGATGATCCGCGAATGGTCCAAACGATGGAACAGCTATTAGCAACACGCTACGAGGATGGTGGCTGGTGGTGTAAAAAGTTCTATTTTGGCCGAGGACCAGAAACAGAGTTTTCCAATCCGTTACCAACATTAAATGCGTTAGAATTATTTCGGCGGACAAGTTTTATTGAGGAAGCGGAATTGGATGAAGCTGTGGAATTTCTCTTAGGCCATTGGGAGAGTAAACTACCGCTCGGTCCATGTCATTATGGAATCGGAACATTATTCATGCAGGTGGAATACCCATTTCGCGGTTATGATCTGTTCTATTATCTTTACGTATTGTCCTTTTATAAAAAAGCTCGAAATGATTCGCGTTTCAAAGAAGCTTTTGAAGTATTGAAAGAAAAGACAGTTGAGGATCAAATCGTTGTCGAACGGGTAGTTCCTAAATTGCGAAAATTGAATTTTTGCAAAAAGAATCAGGTGAGTGACGTAGCGACTGAACGTTATCAGGAGATTCTTTCCAATCTAGCGAAATAGCAGATGAAACAAAGCAGCCGAGAACACGAATAGCGTGCTCCCGGCTTTTTTTGTATTAAGCTAAAATCGTTCCGATTGGAAAGACTCTTCTAAACATTTTTCGAACGAGAGGTCCAGCGATGATTATCTGAAAGGGCAGAGCCATGACAAGATTTTTCAAAATATTTGTTCCCCACATAATGAATAACTTATTCCATTCCTGTGTTTGACTCAAGACTTCGATTGAACCATACAAGGACATGAAAAAGACCATTGGCAAGACCATGCAGGTAGAGACAGTAAGGACTTTGCGTAAGGGACTCGCAAATGTCGGTAATAGTTTGAAGGCTACTTTTTTCGCTGGAGTCGATACGACAAACCAATCCAAAAGTAAAGCGCAGCAATAGCCTAACGGCAAACCAAGCCATGCTGATTTAAAAACCTCTAAAGTGAACGCGCCTGAATGTAAATAAATATTGTACAAACTCATCCAGAACACCATCACGAAACACATCATTATCGTATAAATAAAACTTTCTCTTTTATTACTTGGCATTAAAAATCCTCCTATTTTTTGAATGCAAAAAAGCGGCCATCGTATAACTCGCTACGATGGCCACTTTGGGAATCTTCACTGCGTTATGGAAAGTCATTTTTTTGCTTTTTCCATTATATACAGATTTTCCTATTTCATGTAAGTAAAACTTTTATTTTTTTTCACCAATCTCATCTTTTAGGCGATAGATCTTTGAAGGACGGCCAATACCGACCGGGCGTTCGCCGATTTCATCAAAATATTGCAGCATTGCTTTTTTAAAATTGGAATGATCGACGGTTTTGAAATCTACACCTAAGAATTTCGCAAATACTTTGCGCGCCTCTGTGATCGTAAATTCTTCACCCAAAACTTGCAGAATCAATGGCTCATGATCCATCTTATTCACGACCCGATTAAAGGCCTTACGAATAATTTCGTTATGGTCAAAGGCTAAGGTATCTTTTCCGACGGACTTTCCAGCTTCCAACTCAATCTCAATGGAAATATCATCGCTTGTTAAGCAAATCGTTTCACCATGACGTTCAAGATTAAACCAGCGGGCATCTTGTGTATCATCGCCGGCCGTTGGCGGTACTTGCCCGATAAATGCTAAATAGCTGACTGTAATCACCCAGCCTCGAGGATCACGATTCGGAGTGCTGAAGGTATGAAGCTGTTCGACACTTTTACGTCCGATAGTTAAACCGGTTTCCTCAGCAGTTTCGCGGCGAACGCTGTCGTTGGTTGATTCATTACGCTCCACAAAACCACCTGGCAAAGCCCAAGAGTTACGATAAGGGTTTCCGCGGCGTTGAATCAGTAAAATTTTTAATTGATCTTCTTCTTTGTTATAACCCATGATGACGATGTCGACGGTGACGGAAGGCTTGTCATATTCGGGATGATCCTGTTCTTTATACCAAGCGACGAATTCAGCTTCATCCGCTTCGTGTTCATAATAATCTTTTTCTGCTTCTTTAGAGGCAAATTTTTTCATGCTCTGTTCACCCATCTTCTTATTATAAGTATTCGCCACTTTATTGTAGCATGAATAGCCAAAAAAGGGGAACTCCGCTTGGAATTCCCCTTTTTATTAGTCTGAATTATTTTGTTGATTCAGTTGTTGCTTTTTTACTTGAGCTATCCGTCGTTAGGAAATCAGATAAGATGTTTTCAAATGAATCATCTTTGATTTTCACATTCGCTTTCTTCAATTCTTTCGCGATAACTTCAGAAGAGAAGGTTTGGTCAGCCATTTTTGTATCTTCGGCAATTTGTTTCAATTCTTTTTTGTACTTGTCCATATCATTGCCCTTAGAAGAGGTTTTCTCCATTTTGACAATGTAATAGCTTGATTGGTAAGTTGAAGAATCCATTGCAGTGATTACATCAGAAACTTCTCCGTTTTTCAACTTGAAGGCTGCTTCTTTAACTTCAGTAGGAACGGTTGTTGATTGAGAATCAAATTTGATTTCACCGCCGTCTTCCTTCGTTGTTGAATCTTGTGATTTTTCTTTCGCGATTTTCGCGAAATCACCTTTGTCATCTAACTGTTTCTTGATTTCTTTTGCGTCATCTTCGCTGCTTGCTAGAATGATACGAGCCGTTACTTCTGGGTGGAATGAATCCCAGGCAGATTTTATATCTTTATCAGTGATCTTCACATGTGCTTTCAAGCCTTCTTGGAAAGCTAGTGATTGTTTCAAATATTCTTTATACGATTTTTTCGTATAACCAGCAGATTGCAATTGGCTTTCGAAGCTGTCGCCTAATTGTTTTGCTTGTTTATTGTATTCTTTGTCGATTTGTTTATCAGTAACCTTATCTCCATAAGCATTTTCAAAAACTTTGTAGATGATCATGTTACGGACTAGACTTTGATTTGTTTGTTCTTTTTTCGCTTCGCTATAAAAATCTTCGACGGTGATTTTTCCGCCTTTCATTGTCGCGATGTCTTGATTAGAACTTCCTGAACAGGCCCCCAGTACAATTACACTAAGTAAGCCGGCAGTGGCTAAAAGAATCTTTTTCTTCATTTCTTTGCTACAACTCCTAAAATTATATTTACATTCGTTTGTTATTCCTGTTCAACTATAACACACCTAAAAATGTAAAGGAAAGGGGGTTAAAAATAGTTTCCGAGAAAATTCACAATAAAGGCATAATTATTTAAGTGAATCAAATTAATTTTTATGTTTATTCGGCAGGTCTTTCTAAGGAGAACCGGCCTTTTTTGATAACTGTTTTTTCCTCTGGTTGAGGCAATGCTTGATTGATCTTTTCTAATTGTGCTTGAATCTGCTGAATACGAGGTTCAGCTTGAAAGCGAAACTCTTCAACATCCTTTTCAACCCCAGTCTTAAAAGCAGGAACTAACGTATCGAAGGTTCCTTTTAAAGTAACTAACGATTCGCGGAATGCGGTTAGGTTATCATTCAATTCATCCGTTAATTCAACGATTTCTCGTGTATTTGTAATCAATTTTTCTCTTGTTTCTTCACCTTTACGAGGCGCTAACAGAAGTCCGCCTAGTGTCCCAAGACCGGCACCAAATAGAATTCCTTTAAAAAAGCCCATTTATTTCACCTGCTCCTTGATCTTATCAGCAATTGTTTGCATTTCTTCCGGTGTTTGTTGATCGGTATGGTTACCGAAATGAATTGAGAAATCATCTTTTTTGCTATAACGCGGAACTAAGTGTATATGAGAATGGAAAACGGATTGATAAGCTAATTCTTTATTATTATTTAAAATATTTAATCCTTCCATTTCAGGAAAAGCATTCTCAATTGCACGGGCGATTTTAGGGATACGAGCAAAGACATCCGCTGCTAAGGTATCATCGTATTCAAAAATATCAGTTACATGCTGTTTGGGAACAACTAATGTATGGCCCTTCGTGGCTTGTGAGATGTCTAAAAATGCGTAGACTTTGTCATCCTCATAGATTTTGTAGCTAGGGATTTCTTGGTCGATGATTTTACAAAAAATACAATTTTCCATTGCAAACATCCTTTCTGATCATTCATAATTGGTTTATTTTATATCGACGACTGCTAAAGAGAAAACCAGAAGTCGGTGTAAATTCTTCTTTTACTTTACCATAACTTGTTATACTTGTGCTGGAAAAGGTCAGTAGAAGATTAAATATGTGTAGGATTCTGCTATAATACTAACTAAGAAATTGGAGGGAAAAAGATGAGCTTAGCAATTCAGCATGTTACAGGCGGATATGGGCATTTGCCTGTTTTAAAAGATATTAGTTTTGAAGTCCAAAATGGAGAAATGATTGGCCTAATTGGCTTAAATGGTGCAGGTAAATCCACCACGATCAAGAACATTATCGGTTTGTTGACGCCGCAAAAAGGCAAAATCACTGTTGACGAACTAACGTTGCAGCAGGATCCAGAGAATTATCGGAAACGGATCGGATACATACCAGAAACACCCTCATTATATGAAGAGTTAACTTTACGAGAACATATTGAAGTGACGGCAATGGCGTATGGTATTCCAAAAGAGGAAGCGATGCAGCGGGCTGAATCGCTATTAAACACATTTCGATTAGAAAATCGGTTGGATTGGTTTCCAGTGAATTTTTCTAAAGGAATGAAACAAAAGGTGATGGTTTTATGTGCATTTTTAATTCAGCCAAGTTTGTACATCATTGATGAACCTTTTCTTGGTTTGGATCCATTAGCTATTAATGCTTTATTGGAGTTGATGGTGACCATGAAAGAGCATGGGGCAGCAATTTTGATGTCCACTCATATTTTGGCGACAGCGGAAAAATATTGCGATCGATTTATCGTCCTGCATGAAGGAGAAGTAAGAGCACAGGGAACTTTGCAGGAGTTGCAAACGGAATTTAATCTACCCGGCTCTTCTTTGGATGAGATTTATATCGCGCTGACAAAGGAGAAAGAACATGCATGATTTTTTTCTATTAAGGCGACAACGCCATCAGAAAAAAATGATGAAGTACATGCGTTATGTGTTGAATGATCATTTTGTCTTGGTGTGCTTGTTTTTAGTCGGCGGTCTAGCCTTTTACTATTCGAATTTGTTAAAACAATTGCCGCCAGATTTTCCTTGGAGCTTGCCGATCGTGGGTATTGCATGGTGGGTTGTCTTGCCATTTGGTAAATTAGCGACATTAGTCGAACCTGCAGACATGACATTCTTGCTGCCAAAAGAAAAAGAGATGGGAAACTATTTATCTCGCGGCTTACGTCACTCGTTAGCATTTCCGTTTGTTGTGGAATTGCTCATTTGCGGAGCTTTATTGCCGTTAGTCGTTTTAGCTAAGCAAAGCAGTTTTACAAATTTTTTCTTCTATCTAGTAATGCTCTGGGGAATGAAAATTTCTCATCTGCGATTGCAGCGATTGGCATGCTATCAGAAAACAACTGAACAATCGCAACGGTTATTTGCATTATGGTTCATCAGCAGCGGAGCGGTGATCTTTGTCAGTTTGTATGGAGTCGCTTGGATCGGTACGGTGCTTTCTTTAGCACTAACCTTTGGATTTATTTCATTGACGCAGGAAAAGGATCGCCTGTTAGATTGGAGCAAAATGATCGACCGTGAAAACGCTCGACTGCATCGTATTTATCAGTTCATTAATTTATTTACAGATGTGCCTGAGGTTGAAGCGAAAGTGCGTCGCCGGAAATATTTGGATGGTCTGTTGGCAAGGATTTCTTTTAAACAAGAAAATACGTATCTCTATTTATTTGCTCGAGGTGCCCTGCGAGGTGCTGAGTTTGGTGGATTACTTTTCCGCTTATTGATTGTTGGCGGTGTATTATTATTTTCGTTGAATGACTTTCGTTTTGTACTCGGAGTAAGTTTGCTGTTTATTTATCTAATCGGGTTTCAAATGATTCCTCTATACCATCAGTTTGATTACATTAGTGCAACACAGCTTTACCCAGTGGCAACGAAATATAAGAAAGCCGCTTTGCAACGGTTAATGGTCATTCTGTTGTTTGCTGCGGCAGTTATTTTTACTTTGTGCATTCTGGTGCATTTGTCAATCGTTGAAAGTTTAGTATTACTTGTGTTACTTTTAATCGAAATCGGCTTGTTTGCTTGGTTCTATCTCCCAGCAAGAGTAAAGAAAATGGAGGTTTAGTGAATGAAAGTATTATGGAATGAAAAAATCGTAGATGAATCAGAAGTGAAGATCGATCTTGAGGATCGCGGGTATCAATTTGGAGACGGTATTTATGAAGTGATCCGTATCTATGATGGCTACATGTATATGGAAAAAGAACACTTGGATCGCTTATGGGTCAGTGCAGAAAAAATCCGCATGCCCCTGCCTTTTACAAGAGAAGAATTAAGTCAGCGTCTACATCGTTTGGCCGATGAAGTGGGGCTAGAAAATGCACGTGTATATTTCCAAGTCACTCGTGGAACAGCGAAACCGCGTCTGCATAATTTTCCAAATCCAAAAGAGGTCCAGCCAGTATTAATGGCAGACATCCAACCTGCTTCCCGGCCGAGTGCTAAACAAAACATTGGTATTCGCGCTGGTTTTGTAGAGGATAAACGCTGGTTGCATTGCGATATTAAATCTATCAGCCTTTTAGGAAATATTATGGCGTTAGATGAAGCACAACAAAAAGGATACGATGAAGCTGTTTTGGTTCGTGATGGCAATGTGACTGAGGCATCTGCTTCGAATCTTTGGATGGTGAAGGATGATGTAATTTATACTCATCCTGATGGGAATTTGGTACTACCAGGGATTGCGAAAATAAAAATTCGCGAAATATCAAAAGCTCTAGGAATTGAATTGCGGGAAGAAGTATTTACTGAAAAAGAACTTTTAGCAGCGGACGAATGTTTCAAAACTAGCTCAGTAGTGGAAATCATGCCGATTATTGAGATTGATGACCAAAAAATCGGTGATGGAATGCCCGGTAAAATTACAAAAAAAGTTCTCAATGCCTATATTGAATCAGTGAATTTATCCGTTCAAGCGCATCGCGATGAAAAATAATCAAAGAAGAACATATATGCTCTTGACGAAGTGCCTTTCCCCGACTAAAATAGTAAATACGTTTAAAATGCTAGGGGAGGGCCTTGGGAATGGAGTTTCAGTTGGATAGTGACTGGCGTGTGCAGCCGATCAAAGGCGATACGGGAAAAACGTATATCGGCTATCGTGACGAAGATCGCGTCTTCATTAAACGAAATACCACTCCAATGTTGGCAGCCTTATCCCGTGAAGGAATCGCGCCAAAGCTTGTCTGGATCAAACGGACAGGGAATGGTGACACGTTGACTGCGCAAGAATGGTTGGATGGTCGAATACTCGAACCAGAAGAAATTCCTCGTCGCAACGATGTAGTGGATGTTTTATACCATCTTCATCACTCACCTTCATTGAAAGTGATGTTGAAGAAAATGGGAGGACGTCAAGTTTCTCCGCAACAACTCTTGGCAGACTATGAAGCAAATTTGCCAACGATGATTGAACAGAATGGTTTTATTGAATTAGTCTACGATTATTTGAAAAAGAATATTCCAACGTATGCTAAGAAAAATTACACTGTCGTACATGGCGATGTGAATCATCGAAACTGGCTGGTGTGTTCTAACTATTTATATCTAGTCGATTGGGACTCAGTCATGTTCGCTGATCCTGCGTTAGATATCGGAACAATTTTGGGCAATTACGTTCCGCTGTCCAGCTGGAGCAAATGGCTTGTACGTTACGGTATTCGACCAACGGATGAAAATATGGAACGAATTTATTGGTATGGTTTGATGAGTTTGCTTTTAGAGATTGCTCGTCAATACAAACGTAAAGAGTACCATCATATGAACCAATCAATTTTACAATTAAAACGAATTTTTGCTGGAAGCTGAACGTTTCGTTCAGTTTTCTTTTTTGCTAGTTATGCTTAATGAAATCAAAATAATAAGAAATATAGATTTTTTTTGGAGGAAAAAAATGCGAGTAAGAAATCGTCCAGGCGCAGCAGAAATGCTGGCGGCTCGACCCGAATATGTAGTACAAGATCCTGAAGCATGGAAAGGCCGTTGGTCTGAGCGCTTCGGAAACGATCACCCAATTCATATTGAAATTGGTATGGGAAAAGGTCAGTTCATTATAGGAATGGCTGCCGCTCATCCAGAGATCAATTATATTGGTGTAGAGATGCAAGTTAGCGTGATCTCGCTTGCGTTGGATAAGCTTGTTGAAGCGGCATTGCCGAATCTACAGTTATTGCATGTAGATGGTTCAGAATTGACAAATTATTTTGCTGACAGTGAAATCGATCAAATTTATCTGAACTTTTCTGATCCATGGCCGAAAAAGAAACATGAGAAACGCCGTTTAACATCGCCAAGTTTTTTAGCAGTAGATGAAGAAATTTTGCGACCTGCTGGTGAGATTCATTTTAAAACTGATAACCAAGGGTTGTTCGAGTATTCTTTGAGTAGTTTTTCAAAATATGGTATGACACTCGAACAAGTGTGGTTAGATTTACATGAGAGCATTTACGAAGGAAATATCATGACTGAATACGAAGAAAAATTTTCGAATAAAGGTCAACGTATCTATCGAGTAGAAGCACGTTTCCAAGATAAGACAAAATAAATATATGCACTAAGCGAGGATGGACTTTTTTTGGTTCATCTTCTTTTTTTTAAAGCCGATAAATTTTTTTACGTATATTATTCTTGAGGTGAAAGGAATGGAGATCGAAAAGCTTTCAGACGAATTGATTCAATACGGCTTCGAACATCAGATGCAAGATTTATATTTATTACCTCAGGGAGAAAAGTACCGCTACTTTTTTCGACGGGGCCCTTTCTACGAGCGCGAAAACTCAAATCTATCCTATAAAAAAAATGAATTGTGTGTGGTTACAGCCTTGCAGCTGATCAATCGTTTTAAGTATCTGGGTCAAATGGACGTTAGCGAAAAACGAAAAGCGCAATTGGGTGCGATCTCCTACTCCTTACCTCATGGAGAACAAAGGTTGAGACTGTCCACTGTAGGTGATTATTTACAGAGAGAAAGTCTAGTTATTCGCTTTTTACATCAATTTGGGCGGAGTCCGGAGGTTTATCATTTGCCAGAACAGTTGGGCATACTTCAGAAGCAAAGCAAAAGGCGAGGACTTTACTTATTTTGCGGTCCTGTAGGCTCAGGTAAAACGACTTTGATGTATAAGTTGGCGCGTGAAGCAGATGGTCAAGTACTGACGGTGGAGGACCCGGTGGAAATTGAAGAACCTGGATTTTTACAATTGCAAGTAAATGAAAAAATCTATCAAAGTTATGATGAATTAATCAAATTATCTCTACGACATCATCCCGATGTTTTGATCATTGGGGAGGTTCGTGACAAAAAAACTATTCAGGGGGCAATCAGAGCGGCATTGACGGGTCATTGTGTTTACGCGACATTGCATGCTGCCAGCTTAGAATCTGCCCATGCAAGAGTTTTTGAATTGGGCGGCGAGGCGTCATTACTTAAAGAATGTTTGCAGGGAATCATTTATCAAGAGCTTATGCCGATAGATGAGACGATCGGGTTGTTAACGAGTTATCGGTTTTATCAAGATGATTTGCTGTTTACTTGGAAAGAAGGACTTGAGCGTGTGGAGCAAAACAAAATTAACCAGAAGACAGCGAATTGATTTTGTTCATTTATTGGGGGAGCTGTTGGAGAATGGATTTAGCCTGCAGCAGGCTTTTGATTTCTTTATCAATGCGAATCTCTTTGTGCCAATTATTATAGACAATGTCCAACGTGAACTTCATCAGGGACAAAGTTTGGCCGCAAGTTTCGCACAATTGAATTACTCGAATGATCAAATCTTGCAAATCGAATTGGCTGAATCGCATGGAGATCTGGCCCAAACATTATTGGGGATTGCAGAACAAATGAGATTAGTTCAGCGACAAAGAGAAAATTTCCTTAAAGCAGTTTCTTATCCACTTCTCTTGTTAGTTTTTTTGATCGTGATTTTATTAGGTATGCGTTTTTTTCTATTACCGCAATTATTAGCCAGTGGAATGATTCGCGACGAGGACTTATCCGTCCAGTTGATCAAATCGGTGCCGATTATTGGGTTAGGAGCGATCCTTTTTTTACTAATAGTCCTTTTATGCTGGCGAAATTTTGGCAAGCATCACACCTATTTGGTTCGCTTTCGCTACTTAGCGAAGATCCCGTTGGTTGGGACATTATTTAGTAATTATTATTCTGCTTATTTTGCTCTAGAGTGGGGAAAACTTTTTCAGCAGGGCTTGGAATTGCATCAAATTATAGAATGCTTATTAGTGATTGATGGAAAATCTTTAATGCAGGAGTTGGCTGCGGATCTAAAAGTTCGTTTGTCACAAGGCAATACCTTAGCAGAAGAATTGAAGAGATATCCTTTTCTAACGAAAGAATTTAGCCGAATTGTTTTTCAAGGAGAAGCCCGCGGAAATTTAGCTAAAGAATTATTAACCTATAGCCAATTAGTTTGGCGTCGATTTTTTAATCAATTGGAGTTTTTATGTTCGTGGCTGCAACCTCTCGTTTTCTTGATCGTGGCGCTTTTGATTGTCAGTTTGTATTTAACGATGCTTCTGCCTTTAACAAATATGGAGGGAATCTTGTGAAAAAGAAAGTATCTGGTTTTACATTGTTAGAAATGTTAGTTGTTTTATTCGTTATCAGTTTGTTGTTGCTGCTGTTCGTTCCTAAGTTGATTAATCAAAAAGACAGTGCCAGTAAAAAGAGCGATGCGGCTATTGCAAAAGTTGTTGAGACGCAAATCGAAGTATTTGAATTGGACCAAGGCAGAACGCCGAGTAAACAAGAGTTGATTGATCAAGGCTATGTCAAGGAGAAACAATATGAAGCCTATGAACGAAACAAAGGTAAAGAATAATGCAGGTTTTACTCTGATTTAGACATTAATCGTATTAGTGTTGGTTTGTAGTTTTGTCTTACTGCCTACGATTGCATTAAAAAGGTGGCAGCAGCAATTAGAAAAAAATTTTTTCTATTATCAATTTGAAAAGTCGATTTTACATTTGCAACAAGTGGCTATTGCTGATTATTGCGGCACTCGTATTGAACTGCATGAAAATAAACAGATTATTGTTTTTTCTACGATTCATACTGAGTTGCCTTGGAAGCAGCTCAGCGTTCCGCAATCTATTCGTTTGGAAAGCAAAGGCAGTATTTCTTTCAGCGCAGGAAAAGGGAATATTTCTACGGATCAGCCGGGAAATGGAAATATTCCCAAAATTATTTTTAGTGATGATAATCGAGTCACCTATCAATTTCAAATGGGAAGTGGTCGTTTTGAAAGAAAATAAGGGATATATCTTATTAGAGAGTTTAATTTGCCTCGCAATTTTGGTGATTATTGTCTCGAGTTATATAGAGGTAACAGTCAAGATGCAGCAGGAGAGCCAGCAACGTTTAAGTAATCTTACAAATTATCGCGACCTCTATAATGAAACTCGTCGCTGTCGCTTGCATTCCGTTCAATCAGAAAAACCGCAGATTGAAATTTCTTTAGAACAAGGTGTTGCTTCAAATCAACAAGGAGGAATTCTGATTGTTAAAAAGTAAAGGGTTTACTTTGCTAGAAAGTTTAGTTGCTCTCTTAATGCTTAGTGGAATCCTTTTGCTGCTGTCAGGATTAATTCAACATGCACATAAAATGGAGCAGGTGTTGAGTGGATATCATCAGCTGGAGTGGGAAATATTTTTGTTACAGTTAGACAATGAATTAGACGATGTAGAATATATAGCTACAGCGCAAAATGAAATTTCTACTAAAATAGAGGATAAAGGTAAAATGGTTCCTTTGGTCATACTAAAAGTAAATAGGAAAATCATCAAAAGACAATCTGGCGGAAACCAACCATTATTGACAGGAGTGGATCGATTTGTTTGCCAAGAGAAAAATCATGGGGTGGATTTTGTTGTTACGTTCACTGACGGAAAACAGAAAAGAGGAACATGGATCTTTAAATAGCCGAGGCGGAGTGCTGCTTTCCGTACTTATGGCTATTTTTTTGTTTAGCTTTTTATTATTGAAGTTAACGATAAGTTATCATCAAACCGCTGATTTAGTAACGCGTACGGAGCAATTGTATCAGGCTAAAATTGCCAAAGAACTTTTTTTAGCCGATTATCCCAGTTTGAACGATAAAAAAGGGACGTGGGAATTTAATGAGGGTGAGATAACTTATGAAAAAGAGCAGGATCGAGTGAAGATCATTGTGAAAATTAAAAAGAAAACATATCATTTTTATGAAAAAAGTAGCACATCAAATGCCTCCGATTGATATAGCTCGTAGGATCAAGCAAATATAGGCTGTTTTATTGTAAAAGATACTTTTACATTGAATTAGAAATTCAATAATAAAAGAAAGAAAGCGATTGATTAATTGGAACATGTTCGCTAAAATAGAACAGGTATCGTGAGTGTTACATTAGTTAGTGAGGTGCAAGATGAATCCAGAAAAAATTGAAACGGCTTTTTCTTTAATGGAAGAAGCGATCATCGTATTGCAGCGTTCACTAGGAACTTCTTTTTTTGACGCTTACATCGAAAATACGGAGAACTTAGTTGACAATGCAAAAGTACGTGTGCTTGATCAACAACCGAATGAAGCCACTGTAGCAAGAGTAGAGGCGCTTTATCAAGAATTATTAGGGTTAGAGTTAGAGAAAGAGGACTGGCGCAAACTAACACAGCTAGTTTTACTTAAAGGATCAAAAACCGAAAGTTTACAGCCCAATCATCAATTGACGCCTGATAGTATTGGCTTTTTATTTGTCTTTTTGATCGAACAATTAACGCTGAGGAAAGATCAACCGCTAGAAATTTTGGATATTACTGTTGGCATGGGGAATTTATTGCTGACGACAGTAATAAATTTACAAGCTGCAAAGTATTCGGTTAAAGGAATCGGCGTGGACAATGACGAGACGTTACTGGCAATTGCTGCCTCGAATAGTCTGTTAATGGATGAAAAAATAAAACTGTTCCACCAAGATAGTCTGCAGGACTTATTAGTAGATCCTGCCGATTATGTAATCGGCGATCTGCCTGTCGGTTTTTATCCAAATGATCAGCAAGCTGAGAAGTTTGCGACCCATTCTGAAAAAGAACACAGCTATGCTCACCATCTATTGATGGAACAAGCAATGAATTATGTGAAGCCAGACGGCTTTGGCTTATTCTTAGTACCAAGTAATTTTCTTGAAATGGAACAGGGACCGTTGTTGCAAAAATGGCTGAAGAATGAAGTACTGCTGCAAGGAATCATTCAATTGCCCGATGAACTATTCAAATCAGAACATTCTCGTAAAAGTATTTTATTGCTGCAGAAAAAAGGCGAGACGGCTGAACAAGCCGAAAAAGTTTTACTCGTTCATTTACCATCATTAAAGGACCCGACTCAAGTAACAGAGTTCTTCAAAAAATTCGAGGACTGGAAGTCTTCTAATTTATAAACTGCTCAAATGAGCGAAAAGCATTTCAATTATAAAGGAGAGTTAAAATGTCAAAAACAATTGCAATCAATGCAGGTAGTTCAAGTTTAAAATGGCAACTTTATCAAATGCCTGAAGAATCAGTAATCGCAAAAGGAATCGTTGAACGAATCGGGATTAATGATTCTATCTTCACTATCAAATATGGCGATGGACAAAAATTTGAACAGATTTTAGATATCAAAGATCATGAAGTAGCGGTTCAAATGTTACTAGATCAATTGATTGAACTAAAAATCATTGCGTCATTTGATGAAATCACTGGTGTTGGCCATCGTGTAGTAGCTGGCGGCGAATACTTTAAAGATTCTGTTTTGATCGACGATGATGTCTTAGCAAAAATTGAAGAGCTAAGTGAATTTGCACCATTGCACAATCCAGCGAATGCGATGGGAATCAAAGCTTTCCGCCATATTTTACCAAATGTTACGAGTGCGGCTGTTTTTGATACTTCTTTCCATGCAACGATGCCAGCTGTAAACTATTTATATAGTATCCCCAAAGAGTACTACGAAAAATATGCAGCTCGTAAGTATGGCTTCCATGGAACTAGTCATCGTTATGTTTCGGAACGTGCGGCTGAATTACTTGGCAAGCCAATTGAAGAAACAAAAATCATTACTGCTCACATCGGAAATGGCGGATCAGTTACTGCTGTTGAAGGTGGAAAATCAGTTGATACATCCATGGGCTTCACACCATTAGCTGGTTTGACTATGGGAACACGTGCTGGCGATATCGATGCGTCATTGCTTCCATACCTAATGGAAAAAGCAGGAATCAAAGATATCAATGAAATGATTGATGTGTTAAATAAAAAATCAGGTGTCTTGGGCCTAACTGGCATTTCAAGCGACATGCGTGACATCGAAAATGGCGCTGACGAAGGTAATGAAGAAGCTATTTTAGCTTTGGATATTTATTGTGACCGTATTCGTAAATATATTGCTCAATACATTTCAGTGATGAATGGTGTAGATGCGATTGTCTTCACTGCGGGTGTGGGTGAAAATGCAGATCCAGTTCGCCGGATGGTTTTAGAAAACCTGACTTGGTTTGGGATTGAAATCGATGAAGAAATCAATAAGAGCATCCACGGAAAAGAAGCAGAGCTTTCAACTGAGAATTCTCGTGTGAAAGTTTACGTGATTCCAACGGATGAGGAAGTAATGATTGCTCGCGATGTTGAGCGTTTAAGTAAATAAATTATTGAAGGCCTTCGCAAAAAATAGCGGAGGCCTTTTTATCTAAAAAAATCTTAAAGCATAATTTTGTTGTATAAGAACAAAACTATGCTATTTTTTTGTGCTAAACTTTTTTATGAAAGCGAGAGTGACTGTTATGAGTGAAAAAAGAGAGATCGAACGTTCCATTCAAGAATACGTTCCGGGGAAACAGGTCACACTTGCTCATTTGATTCCCCATGCCAATCAAGAAGTCTTCGAAAAACTTGGTCTTGAACATACTGGTGATGCGATAGGGATTTTGACGATTACCCCGAGTGAAGCGTCGATTATTGGTGCGGATATTGCCAAAAAATCGGGAAATGTGTCGATTGGTTTTATGGATCGTTTTAGTGGAGCAGTGGTGATTATCGGTGAAGTATCGTCAGTAGAGTTTGCATTAAAGCAGGTAACCAATTCTCTTGCAGCTATTTTGGATTTCGATGTTGCTGAAATCACTAGGACTTAGTGTATGAAACGAATCATTTTTATTGGTGAAACTGGATCAGGGAAAACGACGTTGATGCAGCTTCTGAATGATTGGGAAATTAGGTATCATAAAACACAGCAGGTTTATTTTACAGAGAATGTGATTGATACACCTGGCGAATTCATGGAGAATCGTTTCTACTATAATGCGTTAGTCAGTTCGGCTGTCGGTGCGGATTGCATCGCCATCGTTCAAAGTATTACGAGTAAGCAAAATTATTTTCCGCCCTGTTTTTCTTCGCGCTTTACAAAACCGATGATTGGGATCATCACAAAAACTGATTTGGAGCATAGTCAGGCGGACTATGACTTGGCACAAAAAAGATTGCGTTTAGCAGGAGCTAGAGAAGTTTTTTCGTTGTCTACTATGAATCAAGAAGGAATTTCAGGATTAAAAGATTTTTTAGTAACGGATGAATTTTGACAACGATTACATTCTGAGTTATTATGGATGCATAAATAATTGAATAAGAGCATTTGGAGTAGGGAACAAGGTGTGAATCCTTGACAGACCCTTTCTACTGTATAAGCTGACAAAATCTCAATAAGCCACTTTCGGGAAGGCGAGATGGAGGATGAAGCGAAGTCAGGATACCTGCCCTTTTGCTGAGATAATTGTATTGGGAGAATTATTTCACCATAGAAATAGTCAAAGCGACGTTTATTTGGTGAGGTGTCTTCCAGACACCTCACCTTTTTTTGCGAGTTCCACTTTTTGTAGCTTGTATAGCGAAAAAAGAAATCATTGATTTAGAATGAATTGCGGATAATGATGCTAGTGGAATCGTATGCGAACGAAGATAAGCTCATTTTTCCCGCTTTTTGAAAAATCAATTTCCATTAAATTGAGATAGCTCCTAAATAAAGAAACACTTTTTCTAAAGTACGTGTACGATTCTGCTAAACTTTACTGTTAATAATTTACTTAGTACTGTTTTCTTCAGATTAGTCGTTTTATACTGCGAAAAGCAGAACTCGAAAAAAAACAGCCGAATGACGGCTGTTTCATATAAATTATTTGATTTTCCGGTAATTGACTGGGGTCATACCAACAAGCTCTTTGAATATTTTGCAGAAATAGCTTGTTTGGGAATACCCAATATTTTGTGAAATGGATTTGATGCTTAAATTCGATTGAGACAAAAGAACTTTTGCTTGTTCGATTCTTTGCTGATTCAAATAGGTGATAAAGCTAACACCGATTTCCTTTTTGAACAAACGGCTGAAATAGAATTGGCTTAAATAAACATGATTAGCCACATCTTCCAAGGTCAAATTCGTCGTTAAATTGGTATCGATATAAGAAATAGCTTTACGGATTTCATCATTTTTTGAGTTTATTGAATTTTTGTTTTCTTTTTTATTCGGATGAAAGTTAAATTTAATTTGATCACGTGGGTCGTCGTCATTAAAATGATAGTCGCCAATCGTCTTGAGTAGAGCTGCGGCAGATTCTATTTGAGTATTACTAACGGTCTTAATCTTTTTTCGAGCTTGCCTCAATTCAGGCGAAGATTCCCAATGGGTGACAATCGGGTGGATTCGGGTAAATGAATTTTCAGATTCGTTATTCATTTCCACTTGGCCAAATAATGCAAATCCAATTAATTGATTATTGCGAATAATAGGTAATGAAATATCTGTGAGTCCGGCGTGACAACGATAAATGCAAGGGTTCCCATTTTTTGAGGCTTCTAAACCTCCAAAGGCATCACATTTTTGGCAAAGAGACTTAAATTCTGGGGTGGAACGCATGAGCTGACAAAACGGGGAAAAGTTATACAGGTCGGAAGTTTCCTTTCCATGTATATCAACAAGAACTGAGCCAAAATCAGCAGCAAGAGCAAAATCTTGAATTGTTTTGGAAAGTTGTAAGGAACTTTCCAAGTTCATTGTACTGGTATTCTCCATGTAAGCGCCTCCTAATCACTTATCATTTTACCAGAACCAAAATTTTTTTTAAATCTTGTTTAGACCAATAACATTATTTTGACCAGCAGAAGACAAAATATTACTATTTATTGAGCTTAATCGACACTTGATTGAAGCTTATTTGGCGTTGTCTTGACATAATGTGACAACAAAATATTCATAATGTAAATAAATGAACCAAAAGATAGGACAAATTTGTTCTATCTTTTTTGTTTATCATTAGAAATGTAAGTGCTATCAAAATAATTAGGAGGAATGTTTTATGCAACAGGAAGCGTTAGGAATGATTGAAACTAGGGGATTGATTGGTGCTATTGAAGCAGCTGACGCAATGGTAAAAGCTGCAAATGTTTCCTTAGTTGGAACGGAAAAAATTGGTTCTGGATTAGTCACTGTAATGGTACGAGGAGATGTAGGTGCAGTCAAAGCAGCAGTTGATGCAGGGGTTTCTGCGGCCAACGCGGTAGGAGAAGTTGTTTCTAATTATGTTATTCCACGGCCACATACTGAAGTTGAAGGCTTGCTCCCTAAGTCAGAGTAGAAAGGGTGGGATAGCTGATGGCAAACACAGATCAAAAGATTGAAGAAATCATGAAGCGCGTGCTCGCAAAAATGGAGACGAAAGACGAGCCGAAAATAACTAATGGAGGAGATCAAAAAATGATTGAAAAGCAATGTGCATTGACTGAATTTGTAGGAGCTACAGAGTTTGGAGATACGATTGGCTTAGTAATCGCAAACGTAGATTCATCTTTATTAGAAACGATGAAATTAGAGAAAAAATACCGTTCAATCGGAATTGTTGGTGCCCGTACTGGTGCTGGACCTCATATTATGGCTGCTGATGAAGCGGTTAAAGCGACAAACACTGAAGTTATCTTAATCGAAATGCCTCGTGATACGAAAGGCGGAGCTGGTCATGGATCGATCGTGATTTTTGGCGGCGATGACGTATCTGATGTGAAACGTGCGGTAGAGGTTACCTTGAAGGAAGTTGATACTCGTACGTTTGGCGATGTATACGGAAATGAAGCTGGGCATATCGAGTGCCAATATACAGCACGTGCTAGTTATGCCTGCAATAAAGTATTTGGTGCTCCAGTCGGAAAAGCCTTCGGTATTCTAGTGGGCGCTCCTGCTGCGATTGGGGTTGTAATGGCTGATACAGCGCTAAAATCAGCAAATGTAGATGTAGTTTCTTACGCAACACCGCAAAATGGTCAAAGTTTCTCAAACGAGGTAACGATGACAATTACTGGCGATTCTGGAGCTGTTCGTCAAGCGATCATTTCAGCGCGCGATATTGGTTGCCAATTATTGGGTACAATGGGAAGCACGCCTAAAAATGATCAACCATCATACATTTAAGAGTGGGAGTGAAAAATAGATGAAATCAAAACGATTTGAAGAATTAGAAAAAAGACCGGTCAATCAAGATGGTTTCGTAGATGAATGGGTAGAAGAAGGACTAATTGCGATGCAAAGTCCCAATGACCCTAAACCAAGCATCAAGATCGCCAACGGTGAAGTGGTCGAACTTGATGGAAAAGACAAAGCCGATTTTGACTTGATCGATTCTTATATCGCTCAATACGGAATTGATTTGACTCGTACAGAAGAAGTAATGGCTATTCCATCGAAGGAATTAGCCAATAAAATTGTTGATCCAAATATTTCGCGAGAAGAAATCGTTCAATTAACAACGGCTGCTACACCAGGGAAATTGAATGAAGTCGTTGGGTATATGAACGTTGTTGAAATGATGATGGCCGTTCAAAAAATGCGGGCTCGTCGTCGTCCTACAACCCAATCTCACGTAACAAACGTTCGTGATAATCCTGTTCAGATCGCAGCAGATGCGGCTGAAGGTGCTTTGCGAGGATTTGATGAACAAGAAACGACGGTTGCCGTAGCACGTTATGCACCATTCAACGCGGTTGCAATCATGGTTGGTTCGCAAACAGGGCGTCCAGGCGTATTGACTCAATGTTCATTAGAAGAAGCAACAGAGCTTGATTTAGGAATGCGCGGATTTACAGCTTATGCTGAAACAATTTCTGTCTATGGGACTGAGCAAGTGTTTACTGATGGGGATGATACACCTTGGTCTAAAGGATTCTTAGCTTCTTGTTATGCCTCTCGCGGATTGAAAATGCGCTTTACTTCGGGAACTGGATCAGAAGTACAGATGGGTTATGCAGAAGGAAAATCAATGCTTTATCTTGAAACACGTTGTATCTATTTAACAAAAGCAGCGGGGGTTCAAGGGTTACAGAATGGTTCAATCAGCTGTATCGGTGTTCCGGGGGCAGTTCCTTCAGGAATTCGAGCTATTTTAGCAGAAAATTTGATTGCAATGCTGCTTGACCTTGAAGTGGCTTCAGGAAATGACCAAACCTTCTCTCATTCAGATATTCGTAGAACTGCTCGCTTGTTGATGCAATTCTTACCGGGTACAGATTTCATTTCATCAGGTTATTCAGCAACACCAAACTATGACAATATGTTTGCTGGTTCTAACTTCGATGCAGATGATTTTGATGACTACAATATTATTCAACGTGACTTGAGAGTTGATGGCGGATTACGTCCAGTTAGTGAGGAAGATGTTGTTGCTGTTAGAAATAAAGCAGCGAGAGCCTTACAAGGATTGTTCGAAAAATTGGGCTTGCCTACGATTACTGATGAAGAAATTGAAGCGGCAACTTATGCGCGCGGTTCGCAAGACATGCCTGAACGTGACATGGTTCAAGACATCAAAGCTGCTCAAGAGCTGCTAACTCAAGGAATGACTGGATTGGATCTGGTAAAAGGCTTATCCGAAAGTGGTTTCGAAGATGTAGCAACCAGCTTGCTTAATCTCTTAAAACAACGTGTAGCTGGAGACTTCTTGCAAACCTCTTCAATCTTTGATGCGGATTGGAACGTAATTTCAGCAGTCAATGATAAGAATGATTACGCTGGACCAGGAACTGGTTACCGTCTAGACGGCGCAGAGTGGGAAAAAGTAAAAGCTATTCCTAAAGCCATCAATCCGAAAGATATTTAAGACTATCAAAGCCGCTTTTCACTGTGTGACAAGTGGAAGGATATGGATGGTAAATCAAAGCATCATACGATTTTGAAACTAACGCGGAATGATAAACAACGAAAAAATTAATTCCTTAATATGAAATAGGATGTCAGTTCCACTTTTCGCAGTTTGATAAAAAGACCAATAATGGTATCAAAGAGAACGACTATCAATTTTTAAGAAGCTAGTGGAATGATATACGGCGAGAAAATAAGACTAATTTTTACGTTAGAAAAATTAATTCCTTAATATGAAATAGGAGGATTAAAAATGACAGAACTGAATGAAAATCTTTTGCGCTCCATTATTAAAGAAGTCCTTACTGAGATGGAATCGAATACTGGAGACCAGCCTGTTGCCTTTGAACAAGCGAAGACAGAATCTGCGACTTCATCTGACTGGTTTAAATCTGTCGGTGTTGCGCAGCCGGGAAATTCTCAGGATGAAGTAGTTATAGCGGTGGCTCCTGCTTTTGCGGATTCGCAAACAACCAATATTATCGGCGTTCCTCATAAAGAAATTCTAAAACAAGTGGTTGCCGGTATTGAAGAAGAAGGATTAAAAGCGCGGGTTGTTAAAGTTTATCGTACGTCTGATGTTGCCTTTGCTGGTGTCGAAGGAGATAGGTTATCAGGTTCAGGTGTTTGTGTGTCGATCCAATCAAAAGGCACAGCAATCATTCATCAAAAGGATTTGCAACCGTTGTCAAATCTAGAGCTATTCCCGCAAGCTCCGCTGATTACGTTAGAAACGTATCGCGCGATTGGGAAGAATGCTGCGAAATATGCTAAGGGTGAATCACCAAATCCAGTACCGATGATGAATGATCAAATGGCTCGGCCAAAGTATCAAGCTTTGTCAGCCCTACTCCACATCAAAGAAACGAAGCACGTAGTAATCGGAAAACCAGCAGAAGAAATTTCTGTAACTTTATAGTGAGGTGACTAGAATGAATGAGCAATCTATAGAAAGTTTGGTTCGAGGAATCTTAAAAGATATGAATAGCGGAGCAAGTACCGTAGCGCCAGAAAATCCAGTAAACGCTGGAGCGGCAACGGTTGCTGACTATCCAATCGCAAAAAATCATCCAGACTGGATCAAAACAAAGACTGGCAAGACATTGGATGATATTACGTTAGAAAATGTGTTAAATGGATCATTGACACCTGACGATTTAAAAATTACTCCACGCATTTTGAAAGCACAGGGAGAAATCGCAACGAGTGCCGGCAGAAAAACAATCGCTTCAAACTTTGATCGTGCATCCGAATTAACTGCGGTGCCAGATGCCCGCGTATTAGAAATGTACAATGCACTTCGGCCATACCGTTCAAGCAAGCAAGAATTATTAGATATCGCGAGTGAGCTGGATACGAAATACAATGCGCCAATCAGTGCGAACTATTTCCGTGAAGCCGCTGATTACTATGAAAAACGTAAAAAACTTAAAGGTGATAATTAATTTTTTGTTCGGAAATTCAGGAAGAGGAGCAATGAACGATGAAACGTGTAATTGGGATTGATATTGGAAATTCCTCAACTGAAGTTGCTTTGGTTGAAATTGATGACCATCAACATGTCCGATTCCTAGAATCAGCAATTGCGGATACGACCGGAATAAAGGGAACGAAGAAAAATCTATTTGGTATCTATAAAGCAATCAACGAGGCTTGTGCAAAAAATCGTTTAAAGGTCGGAGAAATCGATTTGATTCGGATTAATGAAGCGACGCCTGTTATTGGCGATGTTGCGATGGAGACGATCACAGAAACGATCATCACTGAATCAACAATGATTGGGCACAATCCTAAAACGCCAGGGGGGTTAGGCCTTGGCGTTGGAACGACGCTTCGTTTTGCTGAGCTTGATAAAATCGGCGAGAAGGATGTTCCCTATATTTTGATCATCGAGAAGTCATTTGATTTTGACGATGTCGCTCGTCAAATCAATCATTTTGTGGCAAATGGCTATTTGATTAATGCGGCAATCATGCAGTCAGACGACGGAGTCTTAGTGAACAATCGTTTAACTAAAAAAATACCGATCGTTGATGAAGTTTCTTATATCGATAAGGTTCCTGTCAATATGTTGGCAGCAGTCGAAGTTGCTGAAACAGGTCGCGGAGTCTCACAATTATCAAATCCGTACGGGATTGCAACTGTCTTTGATCTTGATTCCGAAGCGACTAAGAACATTGTTCCTGTCGCCAGAGCACTGATAGGAAATCGTTCAGCAGTCGTGATAAAAACGCCAAAAGGTGATGTCAAGGCTCGAACGATTCCTGCTGGGAAAATCGAGGTCACTGGCGGAAATCGCCGCAGTACAGTTGGTATTTCAGCAGGTGCTGAAAAAATTATGGAGACTGTATCGGCTTTCGAAGTGATCGACAATGTGACTGGCGAATCAGGTACGAATGTTGGCGGCATGTTAGAAAAAGTTCGATTGACGATGGCTGAACTAACAGATCGCCCAGTCAATCAAATCTTTATTCAAGATTTATTGGCGGTCGATACGTTTGTACCCATCAGTGTCAAAGGCGGGGTTGCCGGAGAATTTTCTATGGAACAAGCTGTTGGGATCGCATCGATGGTCAAATCAGATCATTTGCAAATGTCAAAAATTGCGGATGAAATTCAACAAGATCTAGGGATCAAGGTTGAAATTGGCGGTGCTGAAGCTGAGGCCGCGATCTTAGGCGCACTGACGACACCTGGAACGTCTGCACCATTAGCAATCTTAGATTTGGGTGCGGGATCAACTGACGCGTCCATCATCAAAAAAGATGAGGTAATCGTAGCGACACACTTGGCTGGTGCAGGAGATATGGTAACGATGCTGATTCAATCGGAACTAGGCTTGGAAGATGTCTACTTGGCAGAGGATATAAAAAAATACCCATTAGCTAAAGTGGAAAATATTTTTTACATCCGCCATGAAGACGGCTCTGTTCAATTTTTTGATCAGCCGTTAGATCCAGCGTTATTTGCAAAAGTAGTGGTAGTGACACCTGATGGCTATGTACCGATACCAGGCGATGATTCGATTGAGAAGATTCGGTTGGTTCGACAAACCGCGAAGGAACGTGTTTTCGTAACGAATGCCTTGCGTGCGTTACGACGGGTGAGTCCTACTGGAAGCATTCGCGACATTCCATTTGTCGTGATCGTCGGGGGCTCGGCTTTAGATTTTGAGATACCGCAGATCGTAACTAATGCCCTTTCTCACTATGGGTTAGTGGCTGGACGTGGAAATATTCGACAAATCGAAGGGCCGCGAAATGCTGTGGCGACCGGTTTGATTCTTTCCTATTTGAGGGAGGGATTCGATGGAGCTTGATTTTAATGTTCGTCCAGAGGTGTTGATCTATTTTTCTAAAACCGCTTCGGCAGAGGATATCCAATACGTTCTTTATGGTTTAGAAGAGGAAAAGATCCCTTTTTCTCTAGAACAAAAAGATTTTCCAACAGCGACAGAAGCTGCCTATGTTGCAGCAAATACTTCTTCGCTTAACGTTGGAATTGGTTATGTAAATGATGAAGTAGCTCTTCATTACAAAAATTTGGCACCAGAAACTCCTTATCAATCGATTCAACGAGTTGTAACTTGTCCGCCATTAATTTTAAAAAGCTTTGGCGGGAATGCGGCACGTTTAGTAAAGGGTGTGCCATTCAAATCAATTGATCCTATGGAGGTGAAAATATGAATCAAGCAATTGGCTTAGTCGAAGTAAAAGGTCTGGCTAGTGCAATTGAAGTATCAGATACGATGGTCAAAGTAGCAAATGTTGAACTCCTAGGTGTAGAAAAAGCCAAAGGATTTGGCTGGATGACTGTGAAGGTCGCTGGTGATGTCGGGGCAGTGAAGGCAGCGGTAGATGCTGGAAAAGCAAAGGCTGTCGCAAATAATGTGTATCTTTCAGCACTGGTTATTCCTCGCCCAGCCAATAATCTAGAAAAGTTTTTCTTTGCGAAAGAGCAGAAAGCTTCTGATAACTCTGTTGAAAGTGTCGAGGAAACACCACCGATGGTAAATGAACCTGTAGAAATATCACCGGGAAAAGTTGAAGCAGAATCGAAAACGGATGAAAAATCAGTGATCGAGGAACCGACTAAAGCGGAGAATATCAAAGAAGAAGCAATCAAGAAAGAGCCAATTAAAGAAAAACCAATCAAGACGGAACAAAAAAAGAAAAAAAATCCATCTAGAGGATCGAAAAAAACTTCAGATTCCAAGAAGAAGTAGTCCCAGATGGTAGATGGTATACGGCTTGAAAAAAGAATTAATTTTTACGTTAGGAAAATTAGTTCATTGATATGAAATAGGAGGAATAGACATGAATGATGCATTAGGAATGATCGAGACAAAAGGATTAGTAGGTGCCGTTGAGGCAGCCGATGCAATGGTCAAGGCTGCAAATGTAACGCTAGTTGGAACTGAAAAAATTGGTTCAGGACTTGTTACTGTCATGGTTCGCGGCGACGTTGGTGCAGTCAAGGCTGCTGTTGACGCAGGCTGTGCAGCTGCTGAAAAAGTGGGAGAAGTGGTTTCCGTTCACGTAATCCCAAGACCGCATCGCGATGTGGATGATATTTTAGTACCTAAAGTAGGCAATGAGTAATTACAACATTGAGGAAATTAGAAAAATTGTTCGTGAAGTGTTATTGGAGATGCAAGCAGAAACATTTCCAATCGGCATCTCTAACCGACACATACATTTAACGGAAGAACATTTTGATATTCTATTTCCAAATGAAGTGATTGAATCGTTGAAACCACTTAAACAACCTGGAGAATTTGCTTCGAAACAAACCGTAACGCTTGTTGGGCCAAAGGGCGAGATTACTAAAGCTCGAATTTTAGGGCCTCTGCGGAAACAGTCGCAAGTTGAGATCTCAAAAACGGATGCTCGAAATCTTGGAATTCAAGCTCCGATTCGCTTATCTGGACATTTAGATGATGCGGTTGAAATCACGATTCGCAGTGAAGCTGCCGAGTTGACGATTCCAGCGGCGATTGTAGCAAAACGACATATTCATTTGAATTTTCAAGATATGGAACGTTTAAATTTGAAAGAGGGCCAAGTGGTTTCAGTAGAAATTTTTGAAGGAGCGCGTCGCTGTATTTTTAATGATGTTGAATTGCGGCCTGGAAAAAATTTCGTTTTAGAAATGCATGTAGATACAGATGAAGCCAATAGTGCAGATATTCAGCTAGATACACGAGGACGGATTATTAGAGAATAGTCCAAAGGAGGAAGTATGGAATCAATCGAGAAAGCCAATCAATTATTAACATCTTTTCATGAACTTGTGAACACAAAGCAAGCGGAGGATTTTGATCCGGAAGATGGCTATAAAGTTGGAGTCGATTTAGGTACTTCCTCGATCGTGTTGGTTGTTTTAGATAGCAATAATCGACCGATTTTTGGTGCTTTTGAGTATGCGGATGTTATTAGAGATGGGCTGGTTGTTGATTATCAGAAATCAGTTCAAATCGTTAATCGTTTACGGGAACAAGCAGAAGAAGCGCTTGGTTTTTCTCTGAAGGCCGCGTCAGGTGCCATTCCGCCGGGAACTGTAGGAAACAACAAGCGAGTGGTAGCGAATGTTATCGAGAGTGCGAATATGCTGGCAGATCAACTAGTCGATGAACCAACAGCGGCGGCATTAGTCTTAAGTGTAGACAAGGGTGCTGTAGTGGACGTTGGCGGAGGAACGACGGGGATCAGTATATTTGAGAATAATCAGCCGATCATTGTGGAAGACGAACCAACCGGCGGTACCCATATGACATTAGTAATCGCCGGGAATAGTAGAATTTCTATTGAGGAGGCGGAACTGATCAAACGAGATCCCGACCGTGACCGAGAAAATTTTATTATATGCCGCCCAGTGATTCAACGAATGGCAAATATTACCGCCAATGTATTAAGTAAGCATCCAACAGAACCAATCTATGTCGTTGGCGGAGCATCTTATCTATCTGAATTTGAACAAGAATTCTCAAATTATTTGGATCAAAAGGTTTATAAACCAAAATATCCTCAATTTGTCACACCAATTGGAATTGCGATGTCGTCCACTCCGATCGTTGATTAAGCGAGCAGACGCAAGGCAATCTTCAATGGAACAGCAACTATATCTGCAATAAGAATTGGGAGTAAGAATATGGACGAGTTAGTTGAGCGTATTATTTCAATTATCAATCAACGAGAACAAAATACCCTATTTCTTTCTTGTCGTACGCCTTACCATACTAATCAAGAAATTAGAAGCTTTTTATACAATAAGCATATTCATTTGACCGAGGTAGATATCCTATTTTTAGAGCGGTTCATAAAAAAGGACAGTGAAGATCCGCTAGTGAAGTGGCTTTATCATAGCTATGACTATGATTGTTGCTTAACCTTTGAACTTGCTTTTTCAAACACGGATTTGATTCCAAATGAATTATTCAACGAATGCAGTGTGACATTGCTTAACAATCAAGGAAAACAATATTTTCGATTTCCTAAAAAAATCATCACCTATCAGCAAATAGCCATGTTGACGCAGGAGGACATTTTGCTGCTTGCGTCCAATCAATTAATTACAGACTTGGCAAGGGATCGATTACGGGAAAAGAAAGTCATTGTTATAGAAAGGAGTTCAACCCTATGTTGATGGCAAAAGTAATTGGAAGTGTTGTTTCGACCCAGAAGGATGAATCATTAGTGGGGAAAAAACTGATGATCATTCAGCCGATTAATTCTGAACAGCAAGAGATTCGCTTTCAACAGGTAGCGGCAGATACGGTAGGGGCTGGTATTGGAGATTACGTCTTGTTGACGAATGGTTCCTCGGCCAGAAAACTATTTTCGACTCCTTCAGATGCTGTTGATTATGCAATCGTTGGAATTATTGACACGTTTGATTTTTAGGGAGCTGAGGAAAGTATATGGCGATTTATACAAAAACGGGAGATAAAGGAACAACGAGCCTTTTTGATGGGACACGAGTAAAAAAGTCTGATCTGCGAGTAGATACTTACGGAACATTTGACGAATGCTGTGCGCAAGTCGTTGTAGCTCAGAAATTAGTGAAGGATTCCGAGACTATCCGGCATTTGGAATGGGTTCAGCAAAAACTATTCCAATTGAATGCGGAAATCGCGACAGAAAAGGATTTCAACAAACTAGAGACAAAAAGCACCTTGATTGCGGCAGCTGATATTCATCAAATGGAAGACTGGATCGATCAGTACACCAAACGGTTGCCTGAGCTTCACAGTTTCATTTTACCGGGACAGACACTTTCAGCAGCCCAACTGCATGTGGCGCGTGCTATTTGTCGGCGAGGTGAACGCTTATTGACGGATTTATCGGAATCAGCGGAGGTACGAGAAGACGTACGGAAATTTGTTAATCGGCTATCGGATTGCCTCTATATTTTTGCTCGAATGGAAGATCATGGTGAAACCGAAAAAAAGTTAGTAGATGAAATTTTACACCGTTATCTAGAACAAACCGGAAGCCCAAGTAAAAAGAGTCCTCTGACAAGACATCATAAGATTTTTGGAGCTTGTGAAGAACAGGCTGAAAAAATGGGTGTCCCAGTTTCAATGGCATTAGTTGATGAAACGGGTTGTTTACTAAGTTTTTATCGGATGTCAGGAGCCTTGCTGGTCAGTGAATCCTTGGCTCAGAAAAAGGCCTATTCAGCTGTTGCGATGAAAACAAATACCCATGAATTGAAAGAACTGGTCCAGCCAGCGGGTGCTCTGTATCAATTGGAGACTCTGACGGACGGACAAGTCGTTACTTTTGGCGGCGGCTTCGTGATCAAAGATTCAGCGGGGAATGTAATCGGCGGTTTAGGTATCAGCGGCGGCGCGGTTGAGGAAGACATGGCGATCGCTCAAAAAGGTTTAGAGAAGTTGAAGGAGATTTGACATGCGAGAAGAAGAGATAAAAGAACTAATCACAAAAATTCTTCAAGAAGCTCAAACAACAACATCTCCGGCGAAGGAATTTGGTGTTTTTGAGACTGTTGAAGAAGCTATTCATGCGGCGAAATTTGCCCAGGAATGCTATGAAAATCAAACTTTAGAAACAAGAAGAAAAGTGATTGAAGCAATTCGTTGCGGCATGCGGCCGCATATTGAAAAAATTGCCTGCGACACTTTGGAAGAAACTGGCATGGGACGCTACGAAGATAAACTTCAAAAGCTCCAGCTCGTTTTAGATAAAACACCAGGTGTCGAGGATCTGCACACAGAAGCATTGACTGGCGATAATGGTATGACGCTTTATGAGTTATCACCTTATGGAGTGATCGGAGCTGTAACTCCGAGTACTAATCCAGCGGAGACATTGATTTGTAATTCGATCGGAATGCTGGCAGCTGGAAATGCGATCTATTTCAGTGTCCATCCAGGTGCAAAGAAGATTTCTCGCTGGGTAGTAAGTAAGATGAACGAGCTTGTCTATGAAGCGTGCGGTATTCAGAACTTGATTGTCACGATTGCTGAGCCGTCTATTGATGCGGCCCAAGAAATGATGGTTCATCCTGATGTGCCGTTATTGGCGATCACAGGTGGACCGGGCGTGGTACGACAAGCGTTGAAAAGCGGAAAAAAAGTTATTGCTGCTGGAGAAGGAAATCCGCCATCGCTGGTTGATGAAACTGCGAATGTTGAAAAGGCGGCGAAGGACATCGTTATCGGTGCTTCTTTTGACAATAATATTTTATGTACAGCTGAAAAAAGCGTAGTAGTTGTTGAACAAGTAGCAGACTATTTAATTCTTCAAATGGAAAAAAATGGCGCCTACTTGGTTCAAGATGAAGCGGTCATTCAAAAAATGGTCGATATGACGATTATGGGGAATGGTGCTCCAAGTCGGAAATTTATCGGAAAGGACGCCAACTACATTTTAGCTGAAGCGGGCATTGCGGTCGATTTTGATGTGCGGGTAATCATTTTACGGACAGATAAAATCCATCCTTTTGTTGTGAAAGAGATGTTGATGCCGATTCTGCCGGTTGTTACGGTGAAGGATTTTGATGAAGGGCTTGCGACAGCTTTGCAGGTTGAAAATCGCCGTCATCATACAGCAACGATGCATTCTCAAAATGTTGGCCGCATGAATCTTGCAGCTAAGAAATTCCAAACATCGATCTTTGTCAAAAACGGTTCATCTTTTGCCGGTTTAGGTTTTGGCGGGGAAGGTCCAACGACCTTTACGATCGCGACACCAACGGGAGAATGTACGACATCTGCCCGCGATTTTGCTCGAAAACGCCGTTGTGTACTGACTGATGGGTTTTCAATTCGCTAGAAGGAGGAATTCTTTTTGAAAAAATGGTCAATGAAGCCGGAAATATATTCTGGATTTGCCAGTCTTGAACGACTGCAGCAGTTTGAAAAAGAAAACCTCTGTTTCGTATGCGACCCTTATTTAGCGGAATCCGACAGCTTAAAGAGAATCTTAGGTTATGTGAAGCGGACCAACCATGTCGAGATTTTTTCTGATATTATTCCAGATCCTCCGATTGAGACCGTAGTAGAGGGTATCGAAAGAATGACGAAAATTCAACCAACTGTGGTCATCGCAGTTGGTGGAGGGTCTGCGATTGATACGGCTAAAGCGATGCTGTTCTTCTACAAACGAACTACCGGCAATAAAGTGAAACGATTTGTTGCGATACCAACAACGAGTGGAACGGGTTCAGAAGTAACAAGTGCTTCTGTAATTACGGATACACAGAACAAAATAAAATATCCGATTTTCCATGAAGCAATCATTCCCCATGAGGCAATTTTAGATGCCAGTTTGGTCATGTCCAGCCCGCCATCAGTTACGGCCTTCAGCGGATTGGATGTACTGACTCATGCAATGGAATCATTAGCTTCAACCAATCGCACCAATTATACGAATGCTTTGGCAGAAAAGGCGACAGAATTGGTTTTTCAGTTTTTGCCAACCTGTGTCAATCAGGGAATGGAGCTAGATGCTCGAATTCAAATGCACGAGGCCTCAACCTTGGCAGGATTAGCTTTTGATGCCGCCGGGTTAGGGGTGTGTCATGCGATTGCGCATCAGGTAGGTGCAAACTTTAAGGTTCCTCACGGATTAGCCAATTCAATGCTGCTTCCTTATGTGATTGAAGCAAACAGCAAAAACAAAGAAACCAGAAAAAATTACGCGAGAATTTCGCGTAAGCTGGGGATCTGTCCACCAAGTTTGCCAGACCATTTAGCTGTTTCGAATTTGTCGCAAGCGGTTCAGCAATTGGCAATCGAGTGTAAAGCGCCGATCAAGCTGAATAGCTTTGGGATTCAGGAAGAAGCAGCACTGCTTGCGGAGGATGTCATCGCAAGCAACGCATTAAATGACATCACCTTCAAAACCAATCCAATTCAGTTTTCAGTGGAAGAGGTTAAGGAAATTTATCGCAACATAATAAAATAATCATTTTTCCTGACAATATTTTACAACTTTAGCTATAAGAAAACCATTATACTATAGATAGGTAAATTGTCAGGATCGTGTCACGAAGGTCGGATTTATTTTTCTGCAGGAAAAATAAACGCATTAAAAGAATAAGGAGGTCAGGTCCTCTTTTCGCAGAATAATTAGATAAAGGAGAATAAAAACGGTTACAAAATTAAAGGCAGGTATGTTTAGAGGAATGATATACGGCATGAAAAACAGACTTATTTTTCTGCAAGAAAAATAAATACATTACTAAGAATAAGGAGGTCTCATAATGAATAGTCCTGTATTTGGAGAATTTTTTGGTACGGTTGTTTTGATCCTTTTTGGTTCAGGTGTTGGTTGTTCGGTCAATCTAAAAGGTACTTTAGCAAAAGGTGTGGGAGCTAGTTGGTTATACATCGCGATGGGCTGGGGTGTGGCAGTTATGCTGGGTGTTCTAGCCAGTGGACATTTTGGTTCACCTGGACATCTGAATCCAGCGGTAACTATTGGCTTTGCCGTAGCTGGTTCCTTTGAATGGGGGCAAGTAGCGCCGTTCATTTTAGCGCAAGTAGCGGGTGCATTCGTCGGAGCGTTGATCGCTGCGATCCACTTTTGGCCGCATTTCCAACAGACGACTGTGGAAGAAGGAAACAGCGTTGGAATTTTTGCGACTGGACCAGCAATTCCAAGCACAGCATTAAACTTAGTTAGTGAAATTATTGCTACTTGTTTCTTCGTATTAGCGATTCAATTAATGCCCGCTGATATTCCTCCAGGTTTACAACCATTGATGCTCGTATTCGTCTTGATCGGGATCGGATTGTCACTGGGATCGACTACAGGGTATGCGATCAATCCTTGTCGTGATTTTGGACCACGATTAATGTATGCATTGATGCCGATTCCAAATAAGGGCGATGCGAATTGGGGTTACGCGTGGATTCCAATCGTTGGTCCAATTATCGGAGCGTGTATCGCAACACTTCTAGTTAAAGGTCTAGGATAAATTAGATAGAATGATCATGGTGAATTCGTTTGACGCTCAATGAGTAGAGGACGAATTCATTATTATTAAGGGGGAAAAATATGGCGAGTAAAATTATGTCTATTAATGCCGGCAGTTCCTCGTTGAAATTTCAATTGTTTGAGATGCCAGAGGAAACGCTGTTAGTAAAAGGATTATTTGAACGAATTGGTTTAGAAGATGAGATGATTTTTTCTTATTCGATGAAGGATGCGAAGGTAAAAACATCCGTCAAAGGAAAAAACCATGAGGCGGCAGTTGATTTTCTGCTTCAGTTTTTATTGGAAAGAGGCGTCGTAACTAGTTTGGATGAACTTTCTGGTGTGGGACATCGAGTGGCTCATGGCGGCGAGGATTTCAAAAAATCTAGTTTAGTGAATCAGGATGCGTTAAGGAAAATCAAGGATCTAAGTAAGCTAGCGCCTTTGCATAATCCAGTCAATGTCGTTGGAATCGAAGCTTTGCAAAAGGATTTGCCGGATTGTCCGCAGGTTGCGGTTTTTGATACTTCTTTTCATCAGACGATGGAAGCAAAGAATTATGTCTATCCATTGCCTTATCGTTTTTATGAAGAAGACAGTGTTCGACGTTATGGTTTTCATGGAACAAGTCATCAGTTTGTTGCAGCTGAGGCGGCTGATTATCTTAAAAAGCCGCTAGAGTCCTTAAAGATCATTTCTTGTCATTTGGGAAATGGCGCGAGTATTTGCGGGATCAAAGATGGCAAGTCAGTGATTACCTCGATGGGGTTCACACCTTTGGCAGGATTGATGATGGGTACACGCTGCGGAGATATTGACCCTTCGATTATTCCATTCTTGCAGAATGAAAAAAATCTTTTGGCTAGTGAGGTGGACAAGCTGATGAATGCTGAGTCAGGCTTTAAGGGCGTGACGGATTTCAGCAGTGATACGCGAGATATCATCAGTGAAGCGAAGAAGGGAAATGAAAGAGCGAAACTTGCTTTGGACATGTTTGCTGGTCGGGTCAAGCAAACGATTGGCGCTTATGCAGCTGAGTTAAATGGTGTTGATGCATTGATTTTTACAGCGGGAATTGGCGAAAATTCTTCGGTTATTCGTGAAATGATTTGTGAGGATATGACTTTCTTTGGGATTCACATTGATCAGAGCAAAAATCAGCAGAATGCGAAAAACATTAGTTCAGAGGATTCTGCTACTCAGGTTATGGTGATTGAAACGAATGAAGAATTAATGATCGTTCGAGATACGTTTGATTTGATTTAATTAAAATAAAGAGAGGTTGTGACAGAAGTTACTTCTGTCACACCGTTTGTTCGGAAAAAGGCCCTGTGACAAGATTTTTGTCACAGGGCTTTTTTTCTATTGGATCAGACTGTCGATCAATTCTGGTCGAGGATTGGATAGGACAATCTTATTGATCAACATTGCTTGCTCCTTTGCCCCTTTTGCGCCAGCTTCGACAGCGGTTTTTACGGAAGCAACGTCGCCTGTTAATACGACGAAGGATTTTCCAGCGATCCCCGTTCCCAGCTGAATGGCTAAAAGCTCGACATCGGCCGCTTTTACGGCAAAGTCAGCAGCAATAATTGAACCTGTCGCAGAATAATATTCTAGAACACCCACTGCATGGACATTCTCTGGAACCTGCGCCATGTTGATCGCTTGGATCACGGCAGGATTAATCCGTGGAATCAGCAGCTGTCCAACGACATAACGTCCACCAAGCTCAACACCGACTGCCATTGAACGTTCGATGGCAGCGACTTGTCCGCAGATCATGATGTAGTATTTTCCAGGACAACTTGCTCTCGCCATGATCAACTTTGCGTCGGCTGCCTTAAGCATATAGTCCACGACCTCGATCCCTTTAGCGATACTGTTTAATTCTAAAAATCCGATCGTATCCATTAATTTCATTCGTTGTCCCTTCTTTCAATCGTAATGCTGCCAGTTATCGCGGTCACAATGCCGTCGATACTGGCGTGAATATCTGCGCCTAGTGCTTTTTCAGGTTTTCTTCCAATCAGGTCGCCGGCTTTGACGTGTTCGCCAATCTGGATGACAGGTTCGCAGGGCGCTCCGATATGCATTTTCAGCGGAATGTCTACCTGATCTGCTTCGTATGCAAGACGCTCTTCGACTTTCACATCGACATATTGTTTCAACCCATCTTTTAGCAAGATTTTCATGGGCGGAACCTTTTGATAATCCCGCATCATTGTTGGCGTAAGCGGCTGATCACTTTTTTGATAGCGAATGCCTTTTTCCGCTAAACGTTGCTTCACATATTTATTGACTTGCCGCGGTAACAGGTCCATTGGGCAAGCAATCGTTTCACAAATACCGCACTCGCAGCAAAGGAGGGCTTCTTTCCAAATTGGATCATCCTCAATATCATCGGGTATCTCTTTGATAGTTAAATGACGCATCACGCGATGAGGATGAATCGGATGCCCGATCTGATAACGTGGGCAAAGTTCGGTACATAAGCGGCATTGGATGCAAGAAGAACGCGCCTTGTTGATCATTTGCGGGATTTCCTTTTCCAGCAACTCATAAATAAAGTCACGTTTTTCCATAATAATAATACCGGAAGTCGTTTTAGTGACGACCTGCTGGGAAAAGTCTTCTTTGGTTCCGGTTTTCCCCATCATTGGTCCGCCGTTGATAAACATGAAATCATCGATCGTTGCGCCGCCAGCTAGAGTCAAGCAGTCATCAAAGGACGTACCGATTGGAACGTCCAAAATTTTTGGTTCCTTGACCGCTCCCGTGATCGTCAATAGCTTATGGGTAACGCTGGCGCCTTGTTGCGCATGATAGATATTCAGCATCGTAGCGATGTTTGAAATCACACAGCCGACTTCGATCGGGATACCTCCAGGAGGAACGGTTCGTCCAGTCACTTCAAACACCATGATCTGCTCGTCTCCTGCCGGATAAAAATTATCCATTTTGAAAATGGAGATCGGGGCATTTTGTGATTGGATCGCGTGCTCCAATGCAGTGATTTCTTTTGTATAATGACTTTTTGTCGCGATTACGATCTGTTCTGCTTCTAATAATTTACCGACTGCTGCGATGGCTTGAACGCATTCATTCGCGTAATGATTCATTACGTAATGGTCTGTTTTCAGAAGTGGCTCACATTCCGCCGCATTGATAATAAAATACTCTGCTTTTGTATTGTATTTTACAGCGGTAGGGAAGCCCGCCCCGCCGCAGCCTACAATACCGGCCGAAGAGATTTGTTCCAGTAGCATATTCGTTCCTCATTTCCTTAAGCTAGAATAATAGCGTTTTCATTCGTAGAGATCAATTGGTGTAAAAAGTTCTTTCGTGTCGTTTGGATCAACGTGCAGGCTTCATCAGTCGAAGTGATACTCTGTCTATTTTTTAGTAATGTCTGGGCCAGCATCATGGAGAGTCCTTTGGCTAAAAAAGCTTCTTCAGGGCTGATCAAACTGTCAAAATCTGGAAACTCACCTAAATTAGCGATTCGATTGATATTCGCCATCGCTAAGTATCCAAGAGAGTCTTGCAGGATTTCTAAAAATCGTTCCTGTTGATTCCCGGCGGCATGATCAGAGAAATAACTGAAATAGGTCTTATTGGTATCCTTGATCACCTGCAATAAGTAGGTACACATTCCAGCGTCGCCCCGAATACTAAAAGCCGCATATTGCGAAAGGATATTCGCTAAGAAATAACCGATGTCATAAGAAAAAGGGCCAGTCATGGTATATTCCATATCGATTACCTTGAAGGATGATTGTGAGACAAAAACATTTGAGGAATGAAAATCACCATGGATCAAACATTCATCCTTGCTGGAAATTCGTTCGATCAATGTTTCCCAGTCATTTTTCACCGCATCATCTTCCAAGATCACCGCTAGGATATCTAGTAGCGCTTCTTGATAAGGGGGTTTCTCCGTATTATTTTTCGGCGGTGGTTTCAGAATGAAATCTGTGATAATCAGCCGCATATCTGAATTTTGAAAGTATGTCTTCAATGCGTGCCAATACTCAGCCGATAATTTTATCTTCGATGTTGCTAAATGTGTTCGTGCCAGATATTCACCGACTTGTTTTCCTAATCGTGGAAACTGATCTCCGCGACAAAGAGAAAAACGCAGGACCGTTAAATAAGAAAGATCCTCCATAATAAAGAGATGCGCCGCAGGATCTGCAAAATACGTTTCCGGAACCATCTGCGGCGCTAAACCAGCCCGCAACTGATAGGTCATGTATTCCAAATAATTCCGTTTAGGATCAATCGGCGCCAGTGAGATACCGCTGGAAATCGTCTCCTTCGAATGCTTGACGATGTAGGCCTGATTGCCTTGCTTCAAGGTGTATAGATAGTTCAAATAGCCATCAACGTATTTGTCTTTTTCGTTGCAAAGAGCCGTCACGATGAGGGGACTAGTTTTGTTAAAAAGGGTGGTTCGCTGGGTTAAGTATCCCGCTAACGTCTGTTCACTAATCTCCATCGTATTCCTCCTGTTCGAAATAGTGAATGTAGGTGTTTTAAGATAGAAGGAATCCCGCAAGAATCCTATCCTATCAATAATTTTATCGAATAGCGGGATGGAAATATATAATAAAAATATGCACTAACCGCTCAGTCTGCGGAAAGCCTTTGAGGGCTTGGATCAGCGAAAAGATGCAAAAAAAGTGAGCAAAAAAATACAATAAAAAAACCGTTTTCAAATAGAAAACGGCTTATAGCTCATACATTGCTTCTTCGTAATTCTCTACATAATAACGGAAATTTTTCCTGCCGCGACGAACGACCGTGTGACCTTCAGCCTCAAGTTTTTTGATTTGGGCCTCCACACCGCCAGGAAATTTTGGATTGATTTCTCCTTTAGCCTTTAGCGTTCGCCAGTAAGGCGTTAAATCTGTGTCCCGCTGTTCGCTTGCCCAAGCAGCAATCGAGATAAACGCACCGGCTGTAATCGGTTCGGTAAAATCACCGTCATTCTGTTTTGCCAGATAGTCTCTAATTACACTCGTGGTAATGATTTTTCCTTCGGGGATTCTTTTCATGATCGCATCGTAATCCAACGGGGGTGCGAAATACATCTTAGTTCCGCCATATCGTTTGATCGTTGCTTCATCGGTTACGATCTGCATTTTGGGCATTCCTTTATCCTCATTCATCATCCCATTGAAATCTTTCTGATCCTCATTTGCCATGAGGGTCACCTCCTAACTTATTGATTGGTTAGTTATTACGCGCGCAATTCCTAGTACTAGTGTACCCAGTATGAAATTATCCTGCAATGAGACAGTTTATTTTTTATGAAAAAAAGTTGGGATATTTTTATCCAATTTTTCGGCTGTCGCTACGATCAAAAGTTCTTCGAGCGCCGACAAACTGCCGCAGATCAATAGAAGGATACCAAAAGGGTTGATTGGAAGGACCAACAAAAGAATAGGAGACAAGAAAAGCAGCAGGCCTGTCAACTTATTCAAGTATGTATGCAGACTCGCAAACTGACGGAAACGAAAATAACCGATCAAGTAAGTAAAACAGCGAATCAAGACAATGATCAAAGCACCCCACAATAAAAAAGCCGGGAGTTTGATCGTAAAGATTATTTTCAGTACGACAACGATAAAAAAGATCAGGTCAGCCAAGCTATCCAATAACGTTCCGAAGCGGCTGGTCCAATTCATTTTCCGAGCAAGCCAACCATCGAGGATATCAGTGAAGCCTGCAAAAAAGTATAACGGGAAGAACAGCTCGTTTGGGACAAAAGGGATCAATAGTGAAGCGCAGATCCGAAAAATAGTGATGACATTTGGAATGTAGTGCATAAAGAAGCTCCTTTTTACTCATTTGTTAAAAATAAATCAGAAAACGAGTATCCATTTTGAAAGATAACTTAACTTTAGCATGTTCTTAGCGCGTTTGAAATCAAATTGAAATCAAAATGCAATCAAGTTGTGCTACTTTTGTTAAAAAGGATAAGGGGAGGAAGAAATGACGACGACATTGATAATTGATCATCCGTGGAAGGGCAGCTTCAATCACGGGATCTTGAACAAGCTGATTGCGGGATTAGAACAGGAGCAAAAGCTCTATCAGGTAATTGATTTAAATAAAGACGGCTTTAATCCGGTCATGTGTGAGGAAGAACTGGCTGGCTATCAAAGTGGTTCGGTTTTAGATCCATTAGTCTTGCACTACATGAGTTTGCTGCGGGAAACAACGCAGCTAGTATTGATTTTTCCTATTTGGTGGTACAGTTCACCCGCAAGTTTAAAGGGCTTTCTTGATAAAGTTTTGTTAAACGATTTCGCCTTTTTCGATGGCGGGAATGGCATTCAGCCGCTTTTGTCAATTGACTCGGTCACTGTCTTCACTACCTCGGATCAGCCCACCGACGGCTTAGAGAAACGCTGCACGCGCAGCTATAAGCATCAGCTGACGACGACCTTAGAAGATGTTGGGATGCGGAACATTTCTTGGTATCATTTGGGCTCGGTGAAAAATTTAGGCGATGAAGAACGCCAGGAGTATCTTAATTCCGTTTATGACAAAATGTAAAAATGATTCGAAGCTCACGGATGTTGAGTTTCGAATCATTTTTTTGGTTAATTTATAACTAATTTTGCCAGAATGGTGTCGATTTTAGTTTGTTCATCTGGACTGAATGCTAGATTATTTAAGGCTTTTAAGTTGTCTTCTAATTGGCTGACGCGAGAAGCACCGATCAAGACACTGGCCACAGTCGGTTGGCGCAAATTCCAAGACAGCGCCATTTCTGCTAAGCTTTGCCCCCGTTTTTCGGCAAGTTCATTTAATTGAGTAACGACATCTAAGGTGGCGTGAACTCTTTCCTCAGTTAAAAAAGGACTGCCGCTGTGGGCGCGTGAATCTTCTGGCACGCCATTTAAGTAACGCCCGGTAAGCAAACCTTGTGCTAATGGGCTGAAAGTGATGGCACTTAGTCCTTCATCAGCTAATACATCGGTTAAGCCGTCTTCGATCCAGCGATCAAACATGTTGTAACGCGGCTGATGAATGATGAAAGGCGTTTTCAGTTCATGGAAGATTTTTGCGATTTCAGCCGTTTGTTCCGCAGAATAATTCGAAACGCCGACATATAACGCTTTTCCTTGATGAACGAGCTGATCTAAAGCAAGCGCCGTTTCTTCAAGCGGAGTATCGGGATCTGGACGATGGGAATAGAAAATATCCACATAATCAAGCCCCATCCGTTTCAGACTTTGATCACAGCTGGAAATAATAGACTTTCGAGAACCCCATTCGCCATAAGGCCCGGGCCACATATAGTAGCCGGCTTTTGAAGAAATGATCAATTCATCGCGATAGGGAAGCAAATCCTCTTTTAAGATTCGACCGAAATTAGTCTCAGCAGAACCAGCTGCCGGACCGTAATTATTTGCCAGATCAAAATGGGTAATCCCGTGATCAAACGCCGCTTGGATGATCGCGCGTTGATTTTCAAAAGGGTCCACATCGCCAAAATTATGCCATAGCCCTAATGAAATTGCGGGAAGCTTCAGTCCTGATTTGCCGACGCGGCGATAGACCATTTTTTCATAACGTTGCTCATTTGCTAAATACATAGATGTCCTCCTGATTTGTAATTTGTAAAACGCTTACTTGAGATTATCCGCTTTTACTCAAGAAAGTAAAGCAAAAGCGTAAAAGTCAATGAATTGGAGCAACTTATGGAACCATTATTTCTTTTCAAAATCGTCGTGGTATTCTTTTAGAACAGCGAGAATTTCTTGACCAATCAACTGATAGTTCTTCGTGGATAGGTTAGCTTCAGAAACGCGCAGTTCACCAGCAGTTGTTCCGAAGCCTACACCATCAATCAAAATGACGCCTTCCTTCTCAGCTAAGTTTACGAGAAAGTCGAGGTACTCGAAGTGAGAAGCTAAATAATTGCGAAAGGCTGCTCCATATTTTGTTTCTGCCAGCTCGTAAATATTGATCAGTGAGTAATATTTGGCGTTTTCTTTAGAATCGTCAACCGGAAGTTGTAATGCTGTGTGCAGATCATTGTACCGTTGGGCAACGATTTCCCGTGAAGCTTCAATATAAGGATCGGGCTCGCCTGCGACTAAATGTGTCAACGCAAACAGCACTTCCATGATTTGCTGGGGTGTTGATAACCCTGCTGTATGATACAAGCCGATTGAACGACTGTCAGCGACTAGCCTTTCAATGAAAGGCAGCTTTTCAGGCGCCACCACGACTAAGTCATAACGTCGATTCAGCATGTCACGGTCTGAATCAGGTAATTGCCGAATCAGACGATCAAAAACATTCTCTTTGTGGGCAGCAATCAAACCTACTCGCCAACCGGTCGCACCAAATAATTTTGAAAAAGAGTAGACTAGCAAAGTATTATGAGGTACAACAGCATAAATAGTTTGAAAGTCTTCGACAAAAGTTCCATAAACATCATCTGTGATAATCATCAAATCTGGATTTTTTTCGACAACTTTTTTAATTTCCGCTAAGTCTGATGTGTTAAGCGCCTTTGAGCCGGGATTGCTAGGATTGACCATAAAAAAGGCTTTCAGTTTAGGATCGGTTAACTTATCAATTTCTTCTGGCAATAACTCCCAATTCGTTTCTTCCGTAGATTGCAAATTTATCTCGATCAAGTCATAATCCGCTAATTCGGGAATTTGCAGATAGGGAGTAAAAATAGGTGTATTGAGAGCGATCCGATCACCGGGCTGAATCAATTTGTTTTCCTTCAAAGATTGAAAAATATAAGCAATAGCAGCAGTTCCGCCTTCTGTTGGGAAAATCGTTGTTTGATCGGCCAATGACACACCGTTGTAAAGGGTGGACTCTAAATAGTGATTCAAGATAATTTCGCTATTCTTTAACACGCGACTAGGAACGGGGTAATTATTTCCAAGCACACCGTCAGCCAGTTCCTTGACCCATTCCTCGCCGTCGATCCTTAAGTGATCTGTATATTCTAGAATGTCTAATAAGAATTGATCTGTTTCATTTGATTCAGGTGACAAAAATTGCGTGAAGCGTTTCAATATACCGCTTGTCTCCGGGGTACCGATCAAATCGCCTTGAAATAGTGTGCGTTCAGACTCGCTGATGCCAAATTCCACAAGACGATTAAAGGCAAGGCGCGCTTTCTTATTGATCCAGTTTGGGTTTCCTCTTCCAGCATTCAAAAAGACGTTCTGATGTTGATTTTTTTTGGCTAACGATAACATTTGATCACTGATTTCAAAAGAACCAAGTTGTTCTAATTTTTTCTCATCCGATGTTTTCATTTTGTTAGGCCACCTCCAAAGCTAGCGTACCGCGTCGTTAAGCTTTAAGCAAATGAAAGCCGTAGTTTCTTGGTTACTAGATGGGTTAGATAAATAATCAAAGAAGACCAGCTTCGCCAAAATCTCAAAAGTTTCTTTAAAATTTCGACGTAGGGCATTGGGATGGTCTTGCACTGCTATCTTTTTATCGTTACACTGGCTAAGGACATTAAAAAACGCTGAGGTCAGTTTAGAATTTTTTGGATTCGTACATGGCGTGACAATTAAGAAGCATTTTTGAGCCTTTAAAAAATGTTTACTTGGAAACGAATTAGGAGGACTTATTTTTTTATGGAAAACGAGAAAGTGACACAGCCGAATAAAAGCGACTGGTTTTTACGCTTCGTTAAAGGAATGTTTATCGGCTCTGGATTTATTTTACCGGGTGTCAGCGGCGGAGCGCTGGCGGCAGTTTTTGGTATTTATGAACGCATTATTTCATTTTTAGCTCACATTACAAAAAACTTCAAAGAAAATGTCTTGTTTTTTATTCCAGTCGGATTGGGCGGCTTAACAGGGGTATTCGTGTTATCCTTTGCAGTCAGCTTTTTACTGGGAGAATTTGAAACGATCATGCTTTGGTTCTTTGTCGGGTGTATTATTGGGACCGTCCCAGCATTATGGAAAGAAGCTGGGAAAAAGGGCCGAGAAACAAAAGATTATGTTATTATCGCTATTAGCTTTGTCGTAGGATTCTTGTTCTTGTGGAAGGGTTCGAGCTTGTTTGGAACGGTCGATCAAAACTTCTTCACCTGGATGATCGCAGGTGCGTTGATTGGTTTAGGCTTGATCGTGCCGGGACTTAGTCCGTCAAACTTTTTAGTTTATATGGGCATGTACAAAGCGATGGCGGATGGCTTCAAAACGGTCGATATGGGTGTGATCATTCCGATCGGGATCGGTGGATTAGTGACAGTCTTGAGCTTATCTAAAGTGATGGATTGGGTTTTCAGTCGTTATTATGCACCAATGTATCATTTTATTTTGGGCATTGTTTTTGCTTCGACGGTCATGATCGTGCCGACGGATTATAGCGGCATCGGCTTCCTTGGTTTCCTTGGCTGCGCGGTTTTATGTGTTTTAGGTGCGGCATTAGGATGGTGGATGAGTCGTCTGGAAGAACGCTACGTTCCAGAGGATTAAAAAAAGAATTTGAAATTAAGGCTTGCAATTTTGATTAGAAGTCTTTAATATGGTGGTAAGCATTTGGAATAGTAATAAATTTTATTGGCAGCAGAGAGTTGATTCACCGTCTGAAAGATCGACACGCCCGCTGAGATTTATGAACCTACCAAAGTTGATTGTTGTGAAAACAGCACGCGACTCTAGCGTTATTGGAGCTGAAAGTTGGGTCAACACGTTTGGCCAAGCAAGGTGGTACCGCGAAATTATCCGTTTCGTCCTTACAATTGTGTAGGGACGGAACGGTTTTTTTTATTTTTATTTTCTAGGAGGATGCATGAATGACAAACTTACAAAAAGAAGATTTTTCTAAATGGTATTTACAAACAATTCAAAAAGCTGACTTGATGGATTATTCACCTGTTCGTGGTTGTATCATCTTTAAAGCCGATGGCTGGGAATTATGGGAACATATTCAAGAGGATTTTAACAAATACCTGAAAACACAAGATATTCGCAATGTTTACTTCCCAATGCTGATCCCTAAACATTTCTTAGAAAAAGAAGAAGAGCACGTAGAAGGATTTGCGCCAGAGTTGCCATGGTTGACGAAAGTCGGCGACGAAGAATTGGAAGAACCGTATGCATTACGTCCGACATCTGAAACATTGATCGGCGATGCGTTTTCTAACTGGATCAACTCTTACCGTGATCTTCCATACGAAATCAACCAATGGGCGAACGTTTTCCGTTGGGAGAAAAAGACGATGCCTTTCTTACGTACATCAGAGTTCTTATGGCAAGAAGGACATACAGCGCATGAATCAGAAGAAAATGCGCGCGAACGGACAATGGCAATTTTAGAAGCCTATGCGACATTGATCGAAGATACATTAGCTATTCCAGTATATCGCGGACAAAAAACACCGTCTGAACGTTTTGCTGGTGCCGTAGATACGTATTCTGTAGAGGCAATGATGCGTGACGGAAAAGCCGTCCAAGCAGGAACGTCTCATTACCTTGGTCAAAACTTTGCGGAAGCCTTCGATATCAAATTCTTGAACCGCAACAACGAACACGAGCATGCCTATACAACTTCATGGGGAATCTCTACTCGTTTGATCGGGTCATTGATTATGGTTCACGGGGACGAACAAGGGTTAGTATTACCGCCAAAAGTAGCGCCAACTCAAGTTATCTTGGTTCCAGTCGGCCCTTGGCAAAAGAAACCCGAAATCTTAGATCGCTTGAAGGAATTAAAAGCAACGTTAGCGGCGAAAGGTTTGCGTGTTCGTATTGATACAACTGACAATACACCAGGTTTCAAATTTAATGAATGGGAACTAAAAGGCGCGGCTCTCCGTGTTGAATTTGGTCCTCGTGATTTAGAAAATAACCAAGCAGTCATCAAGATGCGTGATCTAGACGACAAAGAATCGGTGTCATTAGACGGCATTGAAGAGTACATCGTTGATCAATTGGATGTTATGCAAAAACGTTTATTCGAAAGCGCGCAAAAACGCTATGAAGAGAATGAACATACTGATATTGAAACATTAGACGAATTGAAAGCCCACATCGAAAAATCAAAAGAAGCCGGCGAAACGCCAGGATTTGTTTTGATCGGTTGGGATGGTACCGAAGAGACTGAAGCTAAGATCAAAGAAGAAACTGGCTTCACGACAAGAAACATTCCATTCAATCCGCCTGTTGAAAAAACAGTCGACATTGTTACTGGAAAGCCTGCGAAACATACTGTTTGGATCGCGCGCGCTTATTAATTTGAGGAAGTCCGCCACAGTATCACTTTTAGATAAATAAGTTTTTGCAATTACTGTTAAATCAATCAGCCACCAGTAAGCAGGACGGTCGGGAATTTGGTTTCCCAAAAGGTTGATCTGTGCGGTTATATTCTTAGAGCCTGGGGCGATCAAAGACATTTGATCGGCTCAGGCTTGTTTTTGTCAGTTACACTTTTCGCAGTTTATTTAGTGTGAGAATTTAATCGATGATTTAGAACGAATTATTGATCAAGATGTCTAGTGTAATGATATGCGTGACGAAAATAAAACTAACTTTTTTTCGCTTTTTGAAAAAAGTTACTACCTTAATAAGAGTTAGCTGCCAAGCAAGTTGCCGCTCCAGCAGTTTAATGTATTCGTATGCGTATGACAATAAAAGCCCTCTCCCCATTTTTGGAGTAGATGGCTTATTTTTTATATTCTAATTATTCAAATAGACTGAATCTAGGAATTGTTTACATGCAGACTGCATCTGGTTCAGCCCCACTTCCTTGATCGGGAAATGGCCTGCTTCTGGAATCATTAACAGCTGCTTTTTGGCATAGATTTTATCAAAAAATAGTTTGCTCAATGAGACATCAGTCCATTGGTCGTTCTCAGGGTGTACAAGAAGAATAGGGCATTTATCGAACTCCTCTGGTTCGATTGTTATGACTGGATTAAGCATACCACAAATGAAATTGAGACTGACCCTAGTACCAGAAGAACGTTTATCAGCAATTAGTATTTTGGCTAATTCTGGGTTATTGACGATGGCTTTCATATTTCCGACAAATTTCATAGGTATCTTGAAATTTGGAAAAAGGGATGCTGTAAAAGGCAAAATGTTTCTACTCATTTTACCAACAATAGGAGACAGAGCAGTAGATTCTGTAACGAGCGGTATCCGCTGATCTAAAATGCAGGTTAAAAGAACACTTAAAATATTTTCACTTGCACATGCCACTTGATATGCGAGTAATCCGCCAGCACTCAAACCAAATAATGAAACTTTCCGATCAATACCTTGAAAATATTTAACTAACCAGCAACCGCATTCAATCCAAGTTTGATAAGAGACAGATTGGTTTTTAGGTAACTGTGTGTTTCCGTAGAGGGGCAAGTCTGGACAAATGACTTCGTAACCAGATTGTTGTAATAACAATGCGATAGAAGAAACCAATCGACCGTTTCCTCCCACACCATGAAGTATGATGACTGTTCCTTTAGGATTAGACTGTTCGTAATGATCGATGTGAATCTTGATATTGTTCCAATCGAGAAAATACTCGTTGGGTAAGCAGTCATCACTTAATTGGAAGGAAGCTGGAAGATACGATTGGATTCGTTCCCAATTCGTTTGGTTTTTATAGAACATTGTTCTCTACCCTTTCATTAATTATATTTTTTTAAGGCCTGTGCAGAAAATAAAGAAAACATCTAAAAAAGATTTTTTTACTTGAGAATAAGAGTCAAACTGACTAAGCGACTGACGTAAACATTCGATCAGCATTTCTAAAATGATTATGGAATACTTTTGGTTGTTCAACTGTATATGACAATCCAAATGACTCAGTAATGATAGATAGATACTGTCTCGTAAGTGGTATTCATGTGGATCAAGATCAAACAGGATGATCGTTCGCTTATCAATCAGCAAGCTTAAGTGACTTTCATCAAAATACTGTTCTAAGGATTCTACCCTTTCTATGATGGACTGTGGTGAAACGGGTGGATTTTCAGAATGCTGATAAATAGTCTCCAAGACTTGTTCTGCAAAATCATCTAGCAATTCAGACAGAATATCTCTTTTTTTCGGATAATAACTATAGATGTTACTAAGAGAGATGTTTGCTTTTCGGGCAATTGTACGTAATGATGACTGCGCGTACCCGCGGACAAAAAATTCATTTTCAGCTTGCAATAAAATACTATCGGCGATTTCCTCTTTTTTTACTTGCATCATGCCACCTCCTTAATGAAAAGTATACTTTAGTTGATTAACCAAACAAGGGGTGTTCGTTATTAACGATCATTAATGTCATTCTGTTCGTTTTTGAAAAAAATGACACATAAAAAACTAGACTGTTTCTGGTAATTAATTGTTGTATTGAAGGTGATTTTCTTGTTTTAACAGGTTAGATAAATGATATGCGTACGAAAATAAAATCCTTTTTCTGAACACCAGAAAAAGGATTTCTTTAACGAAAAATGTCGGATTCTATCGGTTCCCCCACATGGACATAGCTTGCGAATAGAAAAAGATGATCTTCATAATAAAAAAAACTGACTACTGAAACACAGTAACCAGCACGCTGAGAGTTTCTTACATTCCATAAAAAAGTTGTCCTACTTTTTTATTCTCTTAAAAATCCATAGTATTAAAATGACTACACTCCCTGAAATTAAACCAGTAAACAAGGAATTTATTGCTAAAGACTTTGTGAAAGTAAAATCAAAATATGAAAGGGTGCTTACAACTAGAAATACCGTGATTGTAATCAAAATTTTTTCGCCCGAATTTATTGATTTCAATTTTACTTCTCCTATTCTTATTGGTGGCCCACAAACATACAATGGCCTGAGTTTCAATCAATAGAAGACATGTCCAAAAGATAAACGTTTATTTATACTTTAAATTTAACACAAGGAGTTCCCTATATGCTCGTGTTACATAAAAAAATGCACCATATATTTTGCATAATTACAAAAATTGGGGATATTTATGAGTAGGAGCATCAGCTGAATTTTGCCATTTTTTGTTTTTAAGAATGAGTGCTTTTTGATGATTGAAATTGGATATTTAGAGAATACCGAAGAGCAACAAGAATACTTTAAACGTATGAAAATTGTTACTTCTAAACAGTCTGGCAGTCAAAAGCGAGGCTTTTTTTGTTCATTAATTGATGTATTTAAAGTGGAAAGTTTGAAAAATAAGAATTGATTCCACAAAATTAATTTTTCATAATATATTTAATGTGTAATAATGGTTTGTATAACATTAAAATGGAGAAGTGGGATGAAGCAAAAAAAACTATTTAATAAACGTCTTTTATTCGTATCGATTATTATTTATCTGGTCTTTGTTTGTGTGATCGTGCAGAGTGTTTATGTCTTTCGAAATTTATATCGGGATGCCGAGGATACCTATATCGAAGGTGTCAAAGAGGACATCAATGAATCGCTGCAAACGGATCATTGGAAAGCGGACTTAGATAAGCTAGTAGAAGATGTGGCGGTCGAGATCATCATTCGGGATGAATCAGGCGCACGGTTGTATTCAACGATTGATTTGGCTGACGATGCGAAAATCAAAGGTGTGGTTAATGATAACGCAAAATTTCTGGAGTCCTTTGAACACACTGAAATCGGTAAACAGAAGGTATCCGTTTGGTATGTCATTTATCAAGTTCCCTTCATTCAGGTGCTTCAGAATTTCATTTTTAAGTTCAATGTTCTGATCCTGTTGATCTATATTGCATTAGTCTTGATCATTATTTGGCTGCAACGCAAGCTTTTGACGCCGCTGTATCAGATATCGAACTCCTTGGATCGGGCAGAACGGAATGAACTGGACGAACAATCATTGGCAGACGTTGACGATCAGCTGAACGAACGCTTGAACAATTTCTTTTTGAAGCAAAAGCATACCCTGCATAATGTCTATGGGAAAAATACGAATCTTGAAATCGCGCTGGCCTTGGAACGTGAACATTTGGAGAATACCATCAATCTTTCGAAAGCGATGGTTCATGATCTAAAAGGGCCGCTCCACAATCAGCTTTTAGACAGCGAAATGACGTTGATGCATACAAAAAATGGCGAACAACAGGCCTTTTTGGAAAAAGAGATCGAGGTCTATAATCAATTATTACTGGAAATCAATGATATTCTTCATCAATTAAGAGAGAATATGTATCAATTTGACGCAGGCCTTGAGCTGTTTGACCTAGTGGATATGGTTCGAACAGCCCAGCTATACCAAATGAACGAGCTGAAGCATAAAAAGCTGAGCTTCTTTTTTGATGGCCCAGAGCAGGCGCTAATTTATCAAAATAAAGTTGCTGTGCGTTTACTGCTTCATAATATCAGCTCCAATATGGTTCACTATACGTTGGAAAACTCCGAGCTAGAAATATCACTAGAGCTAGTGGAGGACGAGGCACATCTGACGTTCAAAAATGTTACGCAAAATCATCATATTCAAACGATTTTAGAAAGCGGACAATCGCCTTTCTTAGGTCCAAGGGCATCGCAAGATTACTCCTACAGCAGCGGCAACGGTATATACTTGATCAAGGATTTGGCAAAATTCCTGCACGGTTCTTGCGAGTACCAGATCGACGGGGACTACGTCGTTACCCATCTTGTGATACCGAATGAGGAGAAATGCGATGAAGATTAGTCGAAGAATACTCATTTTACTCCTGCTTTTACTATTTCCAACGCAGGCCTTTGCCGAGGAGAAAGCCGAGGATGAACTTTGTTCAGGCACCTATTTTCCGACGGTGACGATTACGAATCAAAAGAAACAAACAAAGCTTCCTTTGAAGGTGACGATCACTTCGAAAAAAGGGAAGATCAATGAAAAGAAGCAGGTAGGAATTGACGGCAGAGATTTTGAATATGATAAGAAGGAGAACCTGCTGGGGCTGAAAAAAGAGGCCTTGGCTGAAATGGCGGAAGTTCGTTTCTGGTCTTTGGAAGATGGCAAGGCTCTAGCGATCGATACCTTCGAGGTCAAAACATTAGATAATGTAGAAAGCCAAATCACTTTTTATAATTTTGAGAAGAATGTGACTAAAACAGTTCATGCCTTTAAAAGCGGGGATGAAATCCATGCTAATAAGAAATATTCTCACGTCAGCATACAAAAATACGATAATATTTCCGGTGATACAAAGGAACGGCCTTGGAATATTGAGTACCGGACGTTGTTCACATATATAATTTTTATGCTGACGATCTGTCCAGTTATTCTGGTGCTCATACTTATTATCTTTGTGTATGTACAAACCAAAGAGCTGAATAAAATTATTTATAAAAAAGGAATAAAGAAACGTTTCTTATGGCTGCTGCTACCAGCACTGTTTTCCTTTGGCGGTGAAAGTCAGGCAAAGGAGTTCACGCTGCAGGACATTCACTTAACCCAAGAACAAGCGACTGAATTAGAAGAAGCGGGTCAGTTAGAAGACTATCTCATAGAGAAATCCGGCATTCAAGATCAGGTGAAGGAAATCAAGACTGCCGCTATTCAAGTGGATACGAAAGACTTAACAGCGAAGCTGAACCAACCAAGGGAGCAGGTGGTGGAGGTCTACCATTCACGGACCCTGATCATCGGTGATTATGAGAACCATATTGTCTTGGCGATCGTTATCTACTCTGCCTTGATCGTTTTACCGCTATTTTATTTTTTGAACAAACGCTTTAAAACAACCTAAGATTACTTAAAAAAAACTATTAAACATCCTATTTTTGTTGCTGGATGTTTAATAGTTTTTTTGGTTATAAGAAAAATAATTTAACAACAATAAATAAAACACATAAAACTCACAAAAAACATCGAAAAATATTTGAGTTAATACTAAATGATTGATAAAATTATTTTGTGTCATTATTATTTTGTTAATATATTTATATTAGTGTAAAAATAAATGAAGTGACGGAGTGAATTAATGAAAGAACAGGTAATTTTGTTGCAAATATTACGATTGATAAACAGGGGAGGATATTAATGAAGAAGAAGCCAATAGCCTATGTCGGAACGTCCATTTTGTTATTTAGCACATTACTACCAACAGGGGTGGTATTTGCGGAGTCGATCGCTATCGAGGCGCCGACAGCACAATCTGGAAAAACATTGGAGTCCGTTCAAAGCAAAGTAGCGATTCCAGAACAATCATCTGAAGCAGTACAAGAATCAAGTGCGGCTGCGACAAGTGAATCAAGCGAACCACAAGTTGTACAAGAAGCACCTCAAGAGGAAAAAGAAGCCGCCCAAGAAGAAGCAGCTGCACCAACAATGACACTGAAACAAAAGAATGCTGATTCAATTAAAGAAGGCGAAAAAGTTGAATTCCAACTTTTTGGTAATTTACCACAGGTGACACTCGCTTTACCTGAAGGGCTTGATTTTGATGCCAACGACCATCTTGATGGCGATGACAAACCAAGTGAAGACTACGCTTGGAATGAAGAAAAACGCGAATTAACGATCAAAAACATTGCGGAAGAAGAAGCCGCAGCGAAGGTTCTGATCTTAACCGCTGAAAAAGCCGGCCATTATGAATTAGCCGCCTTCGATGAAGAAACCAACTACGAAAGCGAAAAAATTACTTTCGACGTAGCGGAAAAAGAAGAAGTCAAAGAAGAAAAAACAGAAGACTCAACGAAAGAATCAAAAGAAGAAACAACCGAATCAAGTAAAGAACAAAAGAAAGATGCCGAAAAAGCAGCGAAGAAAGCACCACGAGCGAATGAAGTAATTGTTGGGTTGAATGCAGCAACCACCCATAGAACTTATACAGATCCAGTATCAGGCTTAGCACCAGCGGAGTATGCGGTGGCTGTTCCGTTATCAATTAGTACAGCTGGGCTTACTGGTGTTACGGTGGAGATTCCTTATGGCTATACTCCAGACACTTCGAATCCAAATTTTAAGAATTTTGAAATGACTGATCCTATTTTTTCACTAGTGACTCCTGCGACACCAACGGCTGATTCGATCGTAGACTACTATGAAGATGATATAGCTAATCAAAAATTGATTATTCATTTGAAAGAAACAAAGACGACCGTTGAAACGGTGAATCTACGTTTTAAATTCAACCCTGATTACGATGCGAAGATTCCAGCGAATCAAGTTATTTGGGAAGATTTGCAGGCGACTGCCTATGACTCAACAGACGGACAGATGTCACAGTCTAGTAAAGTACAATTAAAGAGTGACACAAAAGATGGATTATATCCGGGAATTCAGAAATTTACTCCAACTGGTGATAGCTATTCAAATGGAGAGATAACGAATAGGTTAACTCTTTATAACAACAATAATAAGTTGTGGCTTTTAGATGAAGCATATGATAATAAATTCTTTATTGAAGTACCAACTGGTTCTACTCTTTCAACTAATGTTACAAGTTACTTTGGTACAGATGGAAAAACAAATAGTGATGACTCAACTATTCCAATAGGGTATACGAGATACTATCGTACAATCACTGATGATAGCTCACATTTTAATTATTGGCAATTGTCTGGAAGTGTAAATTCTAATCGTCATCAGGTTGATACCAAAATTACTCCGCCAAGCTCAATTTTGGAGAATGAGAATTTCTCAATTACTCTTGGAATGATGACAAAAAAATTCAATGAAAAAGCCAAAATTGTAACTGAGTCTGCTACTTATACAAAAAAAGCACAAGCAGAGTGGGAAATAACACTTGGCATGACTGGTCACGACACTGGGACTGCTGGATCTCGAAAAGCAGCGGTTGTTCAAGATGAATCGTCTTCGATTAGTTTGCCAAACTATGTTGTTGGATATAGTAATTATGGTAATCTGAAAACCTATAAAAATACCGGGAAACGTGATATTACAGGAACAAGTTTTACTTTGTATCATAAAGGAACAGGTTCTGAAAAAGTGAATTTTAATTCGATTACTGTATACGGAACAGTTTTAGACAGTGCTACAGATGTTGCCTATTATAAAGCAGATATTGAAATTATGAATATTTCTGGTGGAAGCCGAATAGTTTCGACAACTCCTAAGAAAGGAGCTCATAAGCTTGAATTACCTGTGCTTAATCCTGGCGAATACATCAATAAAGTTACTGCAATTCCTATGGGGACAGATGGCACAACACATGGAGCTTGGCCGACTGGAAACGGCATTGGATTCGCGTATGATGCCAAAAATTGGGATAGCAACAAATGGCCTGATGAAACAAAAATCCCAACTGATAAGGTAACAAAGATTGAAATGGGGGCCTTTCTGACCTACGACAATGAAGAAAACGGTCAAGCACCGATGCCAGTGACTATTGAAATGGATACAGGAGAAGTAATCTATACACCGAATCATGTAACCGATGCCTCTGCAGTTTTTGTCAGCAGTAATGCGAATAGCCGACAGCCTGGTGACACAGTCAATTATGAAATTCAAGGATACAATACGTTGCATGCTATTTCAAACTGGAAAAATCCTGAAATATCGATAGCTGTTCCAAAAGTTTTGGAAATGCAAAATCCTGGAGCCAGCAAAGATTTTTATGATGAAGTAACTGGAACTAATTATCCTAATGCCGTAAAGATTGAATTATTGGGATCAGATACTACCAATAATTACTATCGGTTCAAAGTGACGGGCAATGGTCAAAAAGTAGATAGTGGTGTGTCATTTAAGATACCTGTTTCTTTCAAGGTCGCTTCTGGAACGCCAGTAGGAAACTATGCAATTCCAGCAGTCGCCTCTTCAAGTAAAGATTTTCTACAAATGGATAGAGCAACTAACAACTTATCAGATGCAATCGCAACGAAGTTGAATTTGGACAATACAGTAGTTGGTTCATATACAGGAACAGGGAGTTCATCCAATACTCAACTTTCAATCGTCTACGCTTCAAAATTGAACGGCGATACCTCAGCTCGTAAGAACAACAGCGACGGTTGGACAGAAACAACCCACTTTGCGGTTGACAAAAAAGGCACGCCGCAAATGAAGGCTACGATCAACAATACTGGTAATACGAGCTTTACCAATGTTCGTCTGTATGACATCTTACCTTCTTCATCTGATGGACGTGGATCGAGTGGGAATATTGATTTTACTGGTTTAGATAGCTCAAGTGGTACCGTGTATTACACGACAGCTGCGGTAGGTTCATTGCCAGATTATAGTAGTGATCTACAAACTTGGAATGCTGCTAAATTAGCAAGTCACGGATTTAGTACGACACCTCCGGCAGATATGAAAGATGTTACAGCGATTTACATCGACTTTGGTGCACATGTAGTAAATCCAAATGACACATTAGACACAGTAATGAATTTCTTAGTACCGGATTCGGACAATCAAAAAGCGGTTAATCAATTCCAATATTCTGCTAAAGAGGTCGGACAGAATACAGTATTGAATGCGAAAAGTTCTGAGATTACCTTTAGTACCGAAGTAGCGAAAGTTGCTTATGACGAAAACTTGCCAAGCTTCATGGCTTCTGGTGAAACCGCTGCTGGCAATATGCCGGATGATCAGGCGGTCTTACTGGATGTTTCAGGCAATGGCTCGATTACATTGTCTAACAAGAAACCAACGATGACAGGCTACACCTTTGTGAAATGGCAAGACAAAGCTAATGCCAGCAAAGACTACCAGCCTGGCGATAAGATCGACTTTACTTCAGCTTCGACTGAATTGAATTTGAAAGCGATCTGGAAAGCTGTTTCGGTCAACGTGACCTACAAGAAAAATGATGGCACAACGGCAAATGTCGATGTGAAGACGTACGACTTCGGCGATACGGTGAGCCTATCAGCGGTAGCGAATCCAACACGGACTGGCTACCAGTTCAAAGACTGGGGGACGACGGATAACGCGGCGACGGCTGACTTTACTGATGGCACACGGATTGATTTTGTAGCGAACAAGACGGTTTATGCGATTTGGGAAGCCAACACGTACACTGTTCAATTCGATAAAAACGGCGGAACAGGTACGATGACCGATCAAGCCTTTACCTACGATACAGCGGCGAAATTGAAGAAGAACACCTATACGCGTGCCGGCTATGCCTTCAAAGGCTGGGCAAAAACCAGCAATGCGGTAGCTGCGGACTATGTGGATGAAGCCTCTGTCGTGAATCTAAGCTCAACAGACAAAGCAACAGTAAAAGTTTTCGCTGTCTGGGAAGCACAGGATCAAACGATCCAGTTTGACGTGAACGGTGGCGATGCTTCAAGTAAGCCGAATGACATCGTTGAAAAAACCGATACGAATGTCAATATTTCTAGCGTGAAGGCACCAACACGCACGGGTTATACCTTTGATGGCTGGTATAACGGTGCAACAGCGGTAACGGGTACGATCAAAATGCCGGCTGGCGGAATGATCTTGAAAGCTGCTTGGAAAGCAAATAAATACAAAGTAACCTTTGATGCCAATAAGGGCGGGGGCACGATGGCAGCGCAAGATTTCACCTATGATACTGCGCAAAACCTGACTGCGAATACCTTTACACGCTCTGGCTATAGCTTTGTCGGCTGGGCAACGAGTGCTAGCGGTACTTCTGCTTACGTGGATCAACAGTCTGTCAATAATTTGACTGCGACTAACAATGAGACGATCAAGCTGTATGCTGTGTGGTCGCCAACGGCTCAAGTATTGCAATTTGATGTGAACGGCGGGGATGCTTCTAGCAAGCCAGCCAACATTGCGTCAACAACCGATGCAACCGTGGATATTTCTAAAGTCAAAGCTCCAACCAGAACCGGCTACAAATTTACTGGCTGGTATGACGGCGCAACAAAAGTAGGCAGCTCGATCGTGATGCCTGTCGGTGGGAAAACGTTGCGGGCAGAGTGGGAAGCTATTTCTTACAAAGTCAATTTCCATGCCAATACTGGTAACGGAACGGCAATGGCGAAACAGCAATTCACTTATGATGCGGCGCAAAACTTAACGAAGAACACGTATACAAAAGCTGGCTATGCCTTCGATGGCTGGTTATCTGCTCAAAACAGTCCTCTATGCGACTATATTGATGAACAAAGCGTCATGAATTTAAGTGATACACATGATGCCGAAGTAACTGTATATGCATCATGGCGTGCGCTGGATCAAACAGTGACCTTTGATGTCAATGGGGGAGACATTGCGACGAAACCATTAGATATCGTGCAGGTAACAGATTCAACAGTGGATATTTCTACCGTTGTTTCACCAACGCGCACCGGGTATACTTTCGCTGGCTGGTACGATGGTGCCAATAAAGCAACCAATACCTTCACGATGCCGGCAGGTGGCAAGACCTTGCGTGCGGAGTGGACGCCAATTAATTATTCGATCGTATTTGATGGGAATAGTGGAGACGGCACGATGGCGGATCAAACCTTCGAATATGATTTGAATCAGTCATTAAGCAAGAATGAGTTTACAAAAGCGGGTTATAGCTTCACCGGCTGGTCAACGAAGAAAGATGATCCAATCGTTTATACGGACGAAGATGCGATCCTGAACTTAACCGATGTTGATGGCGACAAGATCACCTTGTTCGCGAATTGGAGAGCGGACGACCAAACAGTGACCTTTGATGTCAATGGCGGAGATGAAGCAACGAAACCAGGGAACATCGTTCAACCAACGGATTCGACGGTTGATTTGACGAAGGTCGATGCACCAAAACGTACGGGCTATATCTTCAAAGGCTGGTATGAAGCATCCGACAAAATGGATGACAGCTTTGTGATGCCAGCTGGCGGGAAAAATCTGCGGGCAGAATGGACACCGATCAAGTATTCTGTCGCATTTGACAGCAACAGCGGCTCTGGCAAGATGTCAGATCAGGCCTTCGAATACGATACAGAACAAGCGTTAAGCAAAAATGAATTTACCAAAGCAGGCTACGGTTTTGCTGGCTGGTCTAGTAAGAAAGACGGAGAGGTCGAATACAAGGACGAGCAAGCACTGAAAAATCTGACAACGGTCGATGATGAAAAGATCACTGTGTACGCCATCTGGCAGGCAGAGGATCAAACAATCACGTTTGATGTCAATGGCGGCGATGACTCATCGAAACCAGCCGATATCGTGGCGAAGACTGGCGAAAAAGTCGATATCGACAAAGCGAAGACACCAACTCGCGACGGCTATGAGTTCACAGGCTGGTTCTTGAAGGACAAAGAAATCAGCGGTGTGATCGAAATGCCGGCTGGCGGAATGACGCTTGTGGCTCAGTGGAAGAAGAAAGATGTCAAAGACGATACCAAGGATGATGATAAATTACCTGGTACAGGGGATTCAGGTACAGGCTCTTCGAATTCGAAGAGTACCTATATTTCAGGCAGTCTTTATCGTGGAGGAACCACTAACAATGGAACTGGAACATCTGGTAAGAACTTGCCGAAGACCGGTTCGGAATATCAAAGTCCGTTAACTGCTTTAATGGGACTATGTATTGTGGCAGGAACAACGGTATTCGCTTGGTTCAGAAGAAACAAAAAAGACACAGAAAAATAACGGAAACATAGGGAGACCTAGCGGCTAATATGAAGCTGCTAGGTCTTTTTAATTCATTTTTATAATTTAAAATAAAGTTTTAGAGTATTGTTTTTAGCGACAAATTATTAAATTCGAAACGTTTTTAGCGTATATTAATTACAGAAAGCTATTTAGAGAGTTAGCTAATGAAAACGTATACTGAAATTAGTGGGGAGCGAATGTCATGTCAGTGAAAAAATTATCAAGTCGTCAGATTTTTGGAATGAAGAGAGAATCGGTAGAAACTAAAATAGAGGAATATTTCGAAGAAACAAACGATACTGCGACTGTTTTGGAATATTTATTTGCAATATTAATCCGCAACGCATTGTCTGTATCTGATTTTTCAGGTATGTTGACGGCGGTTGTTCATCAGATCTTTCTTCAATCAGAACCGACAGAATTGATGCGCTGGCTGGCACCATTTTTTAAATCCTACTTTTCAGGTGGCGAATGGGAAAGTGTGCTCTCGCGACTATATACGAAAAAGAAGGAATATCACGCGGTTAATGAAGGCGTTTATCAGTATAAGAAGTTTCTCTTTTCAAAGACCACGCCTATCGAAGAAATGGACAATCAAGAATATAAGATCGTCGTTGTTTTCTTGAAAGAGAATGGCAAAGAACAGACATGGACCATGCGTGATGCGGACGATAAGGTATCCGATGAGAAGTTGCAGGTGTCAATGGAGTTATTGAGTTCATTGACTGTTTTTGAGCAGGAGGGTGTGCGTTTGTTTGAAAAAGTCGTCTGCGCAACAATCTTTAACTGCACGCGTCGCATTGTCATCAAAAAGGAGAAAAAACCTAGAAAAACTGCGGCTAAGAAGGTCAGCGAGCCCGCTGAGAAAAAAAGCAAGAACACTATAGTCGAAGCTGGAGAGATGGTCCAAGCAGCATCAAATGAAAAAGAGCAAGAACTAGCTGTTGCATTACCCCCAGATAACGAACTAGATAGCATGAGTGAAGAGGAACTGCTGGCGTATATTCAAAACCAATTACCAGAAGGCTCGAAATTGACGGGGCTGCAGCTGGTTGACGAAGAGGATGAGGAGGAAGAGACGGACGCCGCAATCGAGGAGCAGACTTCCCACGAGAAAGCGATGAACACCATTCCAATGGGAGTCGTGACGGAAGATCCGCCAAAACAGAAGAAAAAGAGCTTTGGCTCGTCCTATAAGAAAAAGAAAGATAAACCTAAAGGAAAAAGTCAGAAGGCTCTGGATAATGAGCGGAAAGAAGAGCTGCTGAAGTCGAATGGCGGAGTAAAAAAGGTTCGGAAAAAGGGCCAACGCAAGAAAAAGAAGAAATAAGTTCTGTTTCTTCTATTACTACAAAAGAACAGCTGGAGTCAGCTTATTTGTTACGGCTAGCGCGTATCTCTAAATGAAAAATTGAGGGCAGATTAAGCAATAAAATAAAAGATAGAGCCTGGCGGCGAAAAACTGCCAGGCTATTCGTCTTGCTTGCAGAAATGATCCTGCAAGTCTTTTTTTACATAAGAACGAAAAGGTTGTTCTTAAATAAAGGTGTCTTTCTCATTTTATGAACTAAAAATACCTTATATTTATTAAATTAATTAATCGTTCATCATTTGTGCGTTTAAAGGAATTTATCTTATAAGAAAGCGATAATTTTAAATTAAGTGATTATTTTTAAAAATGATAGGCAAAGACTAAAATATGTTCATTTTGTTAGATAAAAATGTTTATTTCGAAGTTTTCTTAGTCTTTTTATTTTCTTGCAAAATATATCAGCGCATTATTTAAGCTATAAACACACAAAACGCACAAATTTAACGATAAAAATAATAAAAATATATAATATTGTTTTGAAAAACTGTTTAACTTTTGTTAAGATTATAATTAGTAGAAAACGTTATTTCGAGTGTAATTAATTAATTTTTAGTTAACATGATTAAACCGTTGTTATATAAACAAAACGTGGAATAGCGAAAAGAAAATTACACAGTTATTACAAGAACCATAGTGTTGATGGAGGTATATCAATTGAAAAAACGAATCATGTTAGTAGAAGACGATGAAAAGTACGCTGAGAAGCTGAAGCAGGCAATTGTTAACGAGGGGTATGAAGTTGCCTATTTTAATACGCCGATAAAATCCGTGGCAGAATTTACGAAGAGTAATTATGACTTGGTTATTTCGGATTTCTGTATGAAAGACATGGACGGCGTCAAGCTGTTGACGATTTTGAAAGAAATTAATCCTTCGATCCGCAGCATTATCTTAACTGCATATCCAGAAGAAGAAGTAGAGATGGAAGCGATCGACATCAATGTGGATCATTACCTGAGCAAGGATAAAAGTTTGACGATCATGCTCAAATATATTCAATTCCTATTAAAAAAAGAAACCGTGCCGACTGAAACAACGTCTTCTTACAAATTGAGTTCGTCGATCGAACGGATTTCGGTTGATATGAAAACCCGAATAGTTGAGAAAGAAGACGAAGTGGTTTCATTAACGAAAAAAGAATATGAACTTCTGGTTCTTTTCCTAAAAAACAAAGGAACTGCGTTAAGTCGTGAAGACATCGCGGAAAATCTTTGGAGCAATGACATCGAGAATATTGATCTACGGGTGATCGATGGTCACATCAAACGTTTGCGATCAAAATTATCGTTGTTCAGTATTTCTTCTGTGCGCGGCTATGGCTACAAATGGAGTGAATAAGGCAACACCTAACCTATGGGATTAAAGCAATGGTGCTTTTTTTCAACAATATAATTAACTGATACTAAAAGGGGTGGAAGGTTGCAAAGGTAGTATTACAAAAATATTTCTTAGAGATCAAGTAAGTAGCTCTAAATTAGTGACACTACTCTTGGAAATAAAAAAAAGGAGGCTTTATGAATGAAAATTAAAAAGGCGGCAGGGTATATCGCAAAATTATTATGGGTTTTTTTATTAATCTTTCCTAGTAATTTGATCGTGTATTCTGTCGAGACGAATCAAGATACACATTCGTCGGAGAAACATTCGATTACTTTCTTAAATGAAGAGGGAGAGAAAATCTCTGAGGTAGAGTTGTCTGATGATGAAACTCTTTCGCAAGATAAAATTCCGAATCAAGAAAGTTTGGTAAACGATCCAGACTTTTGGGGATGGTATAAAGAAGATGTAGCAGAAAAAATAAACCAAGCCATTACAGCAAGAAATTTGCAAGTGGAGAGTGGTCAAGAAACAACGCCTTTGAGAAAACAGGAAGTAAAAGATATTGGTGAAGATTTTGATTTCAATTCTAATATTTCTGAAGATGTAGTTTTGAAGCAAGTTTTTGGTGAAGAAATTGCTACGTCAACTTCATCAGAAGTGGACTCATCTACGATAGAAAGTGTTCAGGAAGGTTCAAACGAAGTAACTGAACAGAAAAAAGGTACTGAGGAATCTACTTCTAAAGAGTCTGATGATACAAAAGAAACGGAGAAACAAACTAAGAAGGAAAATGAAAAATCTAAGAAGTCAAAAAAAGGAATTGCACCTTTAGCTTCTGTCACTGGGGACAAAATTGAGTTATCTAATGGTGATACGCTTACTTTTACTGGAGCGGGTTCTTTCACAGTAACTGGTGTATCTGGAACACAAACAGCAACTGCAAATTCTTACATTGAAATCGATGCAAATGCTTCGGTAACGATTAAAGTCAACGCAGGAGTGACCTCAATAATTAAGTATATCCACGGGCCGGATAGTACAGTCACCTTTAGTGGTGATGGAACATTGTTAGTGGATAATGGATTTACTAGCGGTTCAGGGACAGAGTTAGATTTTACTAGTATGCAAACTTCTCATAGTGATCCTGATTTTGAAACGATTGCGGGAATTATTGTTCGTAAAGCAATTTTTGATAAAGCTAATGTAGATATAAAAGGGGATGCTTTAGGAGCACTATTTGAAGATTTAACAGTGAAGAATAATAGTTTGTTAAAAGTCGAATCTAAAGAAGAGCCTGTCGATGTGAATGCTGAAAATAATATCGACTTTGAAAAAGGAAAAGGATTGTACGTCCAAGGATCGGCAATTATCAATTCAGGTTCTACTGTTCATGCTGAAGGGTACCATGCGGGAATATATGCTTTAGGTTCGATTGAGGTTAATGACGCTACGTTGACGGGCGTCTCTCGTACTGGTGGCAGCGCAGGTGGTATCACTACACATAAGAAACTGATTGCCAGTAATGGTGCACAGGTAACAGGAACAAGTAGTGTATCCGGAGTCACACCAGAAGAATATGCAGCAGGAATATTTACTGGTGTTGCGCTTGAAGCAACTGGAACCACAACAAAAATCGTCGGTGAATGTACTACAAGTACTGGTAAAGGGAGTTCGGGTATCTGGGTGCGTGCCGATCTTACTAACGGCAATGGCTATCTAAAAGTCAACGCTGCAACTGTTGAAGGTCTGGGAGGATCTTACGGAATTGCTTTAGGAGAAATGGAAACGACATTCTCACATCATGCGTCTTATGGAATCATTGAGAATGGTGCCAAGGTAAAAGGAACCCATTCTGTAGGTGTTGGGAATGCGGCAGGTTTTTATCATGGTCGAAGTACAGGCTATTCTGAAACAGATAATTATCTAAAAATTACAGATAGTACGTTAGAAGCAGATGTCACTGGGGTTATCGAATATGGACAATTACGCTCTATCAATGCCATTAAACTTCATAATCTGATCGCGGACAACGCGACGATAACTGCGAGAAATGATTCTGACTTTAATGACTCAATTCATATTCTAAATAATTATACTGTCACGGATAGTACGGTGACTTCATCCGTTGGCGGGACTGCTGTAGAAGACAATCTACTTGGTGGACCTAATACGCGTGCGTCATTGTATGTTGCTGATGGTGAACTGCTTCAATCTGGCGGAACTTTTGATGGCGTAGGAAACATTCGTGTTTACCGGAAAAATCTTACGCTAGAAAAAGCTGGTACTATGAACGTGAAGTCAGATAAGATTGGTGTTCGCCTGATGACGAAGGATCTAATCATTAATGATGCTAACTCAAAAATTGAAGTTATTGGTAATGTAAATACGGATGCACAAGTCGGCGCAAATGTCGCAGGAAATGTTTCTGTTACCAAAGGAAGTTTGATTGTTGAGAAATCTAAAGATGTTGGTTTAGTAGCCACTGGGGATATTTTATCAACATCCAAAGGAACCATCTCTGGTGCCTGTACAGATGAGACGTCAACTGCCACAGATATTGGTGGTGTCGTTAGTAAAATAGGTGACATTACTGCCGATAATGGCGATATCATTGGTGTGACAGTCCATGAATATAATGATTCTGATAAAGTTTCTGGAGCGACAGATCATGCTGCTGTACATGCAAAGGCAAGTGGTAAAAAAGTTTCTTCTATTAATACTGGCACAGTTAGTGAATATTATGAGCTGAATTGTAATATTAATCGCAACAAAGAACCCATCAAAAATTTCTAGTAAAATGAGTTTAGGATAACAAACTACTAGGAGTGATTTTGATGGGTTCACACAAAAAGCTTACACGAGATAATCGAAAATGTATAGAGACGATGATTTATGATGCCAAGAGTATTCAAGAAATAGCGGACAGAATTGGTGTTAGCCGAACAACGATTGATCGTGAGTTGAAACGAGTACCCGAAGATTTGATCTATAATGCCGACAATGCGCAATTAGATGCGGAAATGAAGCGCAGTGCCTGTGGTGCGAAGTCCAAATGGACTTCTGAATTCGCTTATCAGATTGAATGTGATCTTGAAGACAGCTGGTCCCCTGAACAAATTGCGAATGATCGTCAAATAGTTTCATTCAAAACCATTTACAATTGGCTCTATGCCGGTATTCTTAATGTGTCTAAACAGTGTCTGAGACATAAAGGCAGAAGACAAGAAAAACAAGAAGAGGCACGAGGCAAAATGACTGTAGGGCATACCATTGATGAACGCCCAGCTTCTGTGTCAACTCGAGAAGAATTTGGACATTGGGAGTTGGACACAGTTGTTTCTAGCAGAGGGGAAAGCAAAGCCTGCGAAGCAACGTTTATTGAACGGAAAACACGCTTTTATTGGGCGATCTCAATGAGGGATCGTACCGCGAAGTCAATGGCACAAGCGATTAAAGCTTTTGTGCAAGACCTAGGGAGTCACAAGGCATTTTTAAGCTTTACGGTCGACCGTGGGAAAGAGTTTTCTTGCTGGAAAGAAATTGAGAAAGATTTAGACGTACCTATGTATTTTTGTGATCCATACTCCCCATGGCAACGCGGATCTAACGAAAATGGGAATGGTTTATTTAGAGAATTCTTCCCTAAGGGAACTGATTTTTCAAAGGTACCCCCTACGGAGAAACAGGAAGCATTACGCAAGATAAATATGCGTCCTAAAAAAACATTGAACTGGAAAAATTGTTGGGAAGTCTTTCAAGAAGAAATGTTGCAATTAATTTGACAATTCAGCATGAAAAACAATGTCAAACACTTTATAAAGTGTGGAAGAAGAAATATGCGAACAAAGGGGTTTCAATCAGTACGGCAGATTTTGCTAAGTATGATTGGAGTTCGCACGGTAGTGATAGCGGTAAATGGTCTAGTATCTCTCAAACGGGTCGTATCACTGTAAAAGCTGATGGTTCAGCAATTAAGGCAGTGGCGATAGCAGCAACTGAATATATCATTGCTAGTTCAAAAGCGGGAGCAATCAGCTCAAAACATTTTGAAAAGGATGCAAACAGTAAACATGATGTCCATTTCAAATTAGCTTTAGCTGATTCTGATGATATTTCTCTGCATAAAAAAGTCGCGAAAGGCAAAACAACCAATAAGACTGATTTTTCTGAGAATATTTTTGAAAAAGGAATTGCTAAAGACGATCAATTCACGTACTTCCTTGAAATGCCTACATCGTCAACAGGAGTTAGTGGGTATGATTCGATTGATATAACAGATACTTTACCAAATAAAACAGCATTGGACGATACATTAGCTAATTCGCTTACTGTCAAAGCTGGGACACAAACCTTAACGATTACTGGAAATGATTTGATGGATGGAAGTACTAAAGTAGGAGAGGTTGAATACAGCTCATCTACACGAAAACTTGAAGTTCATTTGAATCAAGCTGGAATTGATTTACTGGTTGCAGCAAATAGCACTGTTGAACTATTTGTGACTGTTAAGGCGACAGAAAATATCACTAAAGGGACTACATTAACGAATAAAGCGGATGTTTCAATCAATGGAGATGATCCAGTTGATAGTAATGATTCGAAAATTACAGTCATCGAAGAACCTAAATCGCTGAAGAAACAAGTGAAAGATAAAGATGGTACCTATAAAGACGCACTGACGATCAATGCCGGAACTGCACAAACTTTGGATTATCAAGTAACGATGAGTTTGCCAGATAGTTTAGCAGGTTACGAGCAATTAGTGTTGACTGATTCAGCGCCAACAGGTACAACGTTTACTGGAACGGCAACTGCTAAAGTTGATGGAGTTAATGTAGGAACGGTTGTCATGAAAGATGATAACTCGTTATTAAGGGTAGATTTGAGTAAGGCACAATTAGCAGGATTGGATGGGAAAGACTTGAAAATCCATGTGCAATTATCTGTACCCGCCAATTATTCAGCGAAGACAATTAAAAACACTGCATCCTATTGGGTTAATCCAACTGTTATTGGAAATAATACTTCAAGTGGAACGACTGAACCTGGTGGAACGGCAGATGGCACTGCCGAAAACATTGTGACAGTTAATACTGCATTTAACGTTACGTATGATGGAAATGGTCACACAGGAGGAACTGTTCCAACAGACACCACTCCGTATACAGTTGGAGAAACAGTAAATCTAAAGAAACCTGGAACTATGATTCGTGATGAATTCAAGTTCATAGGTTGGAATGACAAACCAGATGGAACTGGAACGAATTATGCATATAATTCAAAAACTGATTTATTTACACCAGCTTCATTTGGAATGCCTGCAAAGAATGTTACTTTGTACGCACAATGGGAAGCGTCTAAGGATATTACGATATTGAAGAAGGATGCTTCTAGTAAACAAATCATGGACGGTGTCGAGTTTACTCTGACAAAACCTGCTGATCCAAGTTTCAAACAAATTGAAATCAGTAATGGAAGCGGAAAACTAACATTCTCAGACCTAGAAACTGGGGAATATGAATTACGTGAAACCAAAACTAAAGCGGGTTATCAACTACCCTATGGTTATTGGAAAGTTAAAGTAGAAATTGTCGCTAATCAAGTCAAAGTAACATTTACTGGAGAAGCTGCAAAAAATGGTGGTAAGCCACCTGCGGTTGAATGGAGTTCGACTGATGATGCATATATTATTTATAATTCAAAAACATATACACTTCCAAAAACGGGTGGGATTTTCACAGCTTTGAAAGTCATGATCGCCGGATTAAGTGTATTAGTTATTGCATTTGGGGTATATGGAGTAAATAGAAAGAGAAGAGGGGTATAAAAATGAAGGTCGTTAAAAAAATTGTTTCATCACTATTTGCATTACTAATTGTATTAAGTGGGTTAGTTGCTGGTGGAGGCGCGTCATTTGCAGCTTCAACTGTTGATACTACAAAGGCCGTTGACTTCACAATTCATAAATATAAGGAGACAGATTTAACAGGATTGCCCGGATCTACTGGTGACAAACTTGATTTATCAGCGTTTCCAACTTTGAAACCATTAGAAAATATAAGCTTCAATATCTATAAAACAAATATCAATTTTAATGCGGCTAGTGCTGCTGAATTACCTGATGCAGCGACTGTTTTTGCTAGTCCTGGAACTTATGGAATTAATTTGAGTTCGCCAACTCAAACAAAGACAACGGATGCAAATGGCGAAGCTAAATATTCAGTTGCGGCAGCAGATCAAGGAATCTATTTGGTTACAGAGGTAGCAAATCCAGTGGTTGAGGATGCAGAAGGAATTCCATTTTTAATTTCACTTCCATCTACAAATAAAGATGGTACAGATTGGAACTATGATGTACATGCTTATCCTAAGAATAAATTAAAAGATGGTCCAAACATTAAGAAAGAAATCGAAACAGCTGATGTAACAAACAAAGGTGTGAATGTTGGAGATGATGTAAAATGGAGAATCATTTCTGATATCCCAGAAGATTTATACTATAAAGATGCAAACAATAAAGAGATTTATGCTAAGAAGTTTGAAATGGTTGATGTGCTTTCTAAAGGCTTATTGTATAAGGGGGTAAGTTTTGAGGTTGATGGAACAACATTAGCTTTGACACCTACGACAGATTACACAGCAACAACAACACCACAAGGTACAGATACAAAACTTACTTTTACACTTACAAATGCTGGGATGAAAAAAGTAGCACAAGCTGCAACAGCTAGTTATCCACTGTTTACTGTTGAAGTACTGACTACTGTAACAACAGATGCATTAACGGTTGATAAAATTGAGAATAAGGCAACGTTAAACTATACAAATAGTCTTGGTGTTGACTTTGTTGCAAACACGGATGACTCTAAAGTTCCAGGAGATCCAACAGATCCTGTTGATCCAACGAAACCAACTGTTCCTGAAGTACACACTGGTTCGACTGGTTTTGTTAAACTTGCAAGCGGAACAAGTACAGCATTATCAAGTGTTAAGTTTGCGATTGCTGATACAGAAGCTAATGCAAAAGCCGGAAAATATGTGAAGAAAACAGCAGCTGGGAAAATTGTATTTCCAGGAGATACGGGCTATGCAACAGCAACAGATTATATTGTTGAATCAAATGCTACAGGTCAAGTCGTTTTTGAAGGATTGAAATATGGGAATGATAATGAATCCTGGACAACTGCTAAAACTACGTATTATGTAGTGGAAACACAAGCTAAAGATGGTTATCAACTGTTAAAGAATCCAGTAGCTTTTGAAGTTAGTAAAAATAGTGATTTAGCATCTAAATTGCAAACAAATAAGGTTTACAATAATAAAGGGTTTACTTTACCAAAAACAGGTAGTGCTGCATCACTTGTTCTAGCAGCAGCTGGAATCTTAACTCTAGCAGCAGCTTATATCGTATTTAAAAAATCACGTAAAGAAGCATAGTATAGTAAGGAGACTAGACTTAAATAGAGATAGCTATTTAAGTCTAGATTAAAATGACCGTATGAAAATTTATAAAATACTTTTCCCAATTCTTGTTGTTATAGGTATTGGACTTTTAAGCTATCCATTCGTATCAAATTTTTTCGCAGGTATTCAAGAGGAGAGAGTTATTTCTGAATATGAAAAGAACTTTGATCAATATTCAGAAGAAGATTCTGAGAGAGAGATTTTGCTAGCAAAGACGTATAATGACAGCATTTCTGGAGAAAAAATAAAAGATCCGTTTATTCAAAATAGCGGAGCGTCCATACCGGATAATTATATGAGTATATTAAATTTTGATGGGGTCATGGCGACGGTTGAGATACCCAAGATTAAGGTAAAGCTTCCAATATATCATGGCACTAGTGAGAAAATACTGCAAAAGGGGGCTGGACATTTAGTTCAAAGCTCATTTCCAGTCGGTGGTAAGTCAAGTCACGCTGTTATAAGTGCTCATCGAGGGCTACCGAATGCAAAGTTTTTTACAGATTTAGTCAAGCTTAAGAAGAAGGATCAATTCTTTATCAATGTAATGAATGAGACCTTATGTTATGAAATTGACCAGATAAAAAAAGTTGAACCAAGTGAGATAGAAGATTTATTGCCTATTATCAACGAAGATCATGTAACATTAGTTACTTGCGTACCATACGGTGTCAATAGTCATCGACTATTAGTCAGAGGAACAAGGGTTCCATATTCAAAAGAACATTCAGAAATAATAAAAGTGAATAATTATCGTTCAAAGACGTATGTTTGGTTGTTACCGCTTGGATTGTTTATAACTGTAGTTATTTTTGTTTGTAAAAAGAAAAAACACGCCAAAATATAAATGTTTCAACTTACTCATTAATTAAAAGAAGGTGATTCCCACATGGGCCACGTATTAATATTAACCCGAAATATCTTATCCGATGGAGAATTACAAGAAAAGCTGCAGTATTTAAATTACGAAGTATTTTGTTCATCCAGTCTATTTGAATATTTGATTCAACATCAAAACTATCCTGAATTAATGAATCATTTTCAATTCATTATTTTTAGCGAAACGGTTTCAAGTGCTGAAATAAACTTTTTACTGCCGCTTTTTGAAGGGAAAAAGAATCTGATGTTCCGTAAAACGGGTGAAGTCTCAGACTCGGAAGAATTACTGAAGGTGAAGGAAGTAACGACCATTAATTTAACGATGGATTCGTTACGGGAGAAATTGATGGCGTCTAAGTTTTCTCAATCTGAACAAGTCAGCTTTAGAAAAATGGGAATGGAGTCGGGTTTTGGTCAGAAGATCAAGATTCCAGAACAGATGGACCAGCTCAACCTTTCTAAACTGGAAGAAAAAGTATTCAATGAACTGTATTATTCAAATGGTGAAGTGATCACGAGAGAGGCGCTTTGCAACAAGATATGGGGAACCGGTGTAACCAACTCGCATTTATCTCATCTTTCATCAATCATAAAAAAATTGAGAAAGAAAATTGAGAAAATGAATTTGACTGAAGAAGCCATTCGAACTGTTTGGGGAGAAGGCTATCAGCTTTCATCAGATTTCTATAGTGAATAGAATACTTTATAAGTGATTAGGGGATGGAAGTGACTATCTTTTAATCACTTTTTTGTGCTTTCGCCAACTTTCCGCAAAGGATTTTCTTTACAGTGAATCCCTTGCAGTGCTATTGTTTAAGGAAATAAGCCACGAGGAGGCTAATGATGAAGATTGTTGTACTGGATGGTTATGCGTTAAATCCCGGCGATTTAAGCTGGAAGGGTTTTGAAGAATTCGGTAAAGTAACGGTCTACGAGCGTACGTCTTTTACGGATAAGAAGGAGATCATCGCCCGGATTGGGGATGCGGAAGCGATTCTCACGAATAAGACACCGATTGATGAGGAAGTCCTGGCGGCTGTGCCGCAGCTGAAATATATCGGTGTGGTCGCGACAGGTTACAATGTGGTGGATATCGAGGCAGCTAGAAAGCGTGATATTCCGGTAACGAATATTCCTGCATATGGAACAGATGCGGTGGCGCAGTTTACGTTTGCGCTTTTGCTGGAGATCGCGAATCAAGTCGGTGTGCATAATGCGTCTGTCCATCAAGGAGAGTGGCAGCGCAGCGTTGACTTCACGTATCAAAAGACACCATTGATGGAATTGCAGGGAAAGACGCTTGGTTTGATCGGCTACGGCGAGATTGCCCAGGCGACTGCGGCAATCGCTCATGCGTTTCATATGAAAGTCATTTATTGGAATCACCGTCCAAAAGAACCGCAAGCAGAATGGGCGCAGCAAGTATCCATCGATACGCTTTACCAACAAGCAGATATTATTAGTCTGCACGTTCCGCAAACGGCTGATACTCAAGAGATGATCAATCAAGAATCGATCGCCAAAATGAAAGAGGGCGTCATTTTATTAAATACGGCACGGGGCGGTTTGCTGGACGAGGCAGCTGTTGCAACAGCTTTAAATGCAGGCAAGATCTTCGCGGCGGGTCTCGATGTCGTTTCGAAAGAACCGATGGCAGCGGATAATCCTCTGTTGAAGGCGAAGAATTGTTTCATCACGCCGCATATTGCGTGGCGGCCCTTGGAAACGCGGGAACGGTTAATGGGGATCGCAGTGGCTAATTTCGCGGCTTTCTTGGCGGGCGAAGAGAAGAATGTCGTCAATTAGAGCAGATTAGGTGGTCAGGCTGCCATAAGCATCGCGGTTGATTTTGTAATTATATAGTCATCACTACAGATTGTTAGGAGGAGTTTGTATGAATAAAAATGAGGTTTTGGACTATCTTAGTAAGAAGGATATTTGGCATGAAGTGACGGAGCATAAGGCTGTTTATAACATGGCGGAGCTCTCCGAGGTTGCTCTGCCATATCCAGAAGCAGATGCGAAAAATTTATTTGTCCGTGATGATAAAAAGAGAAATTTTTATCTGATCACCATTAAGGGCGATAAAAGAATGAACCTGAAAGAGTTCAGAAAGAAAAACAACACACGCCCGCTGTCATTTTCTTCAGAGGACGATTTAATGAACGTGATGGGATTAATCCCTGGTGCCGTCAGTCCTTTTGGGATTTTGAATGACTCTGACCACAAAGTGCACTTTTTTATTGACGCTGCTTTTCTTGAAGAGCCAGGACTTATTGGCGTTCATCCGAATGACAATACCGCAACAGTCTGGTTAAAGGCCGAAGACTTAGTTAACATCGTGAAAGAGCAAGGCAATCAAGTGACGGTGCTAGAATTCTAAGTTCAATCAAGTAAATTCAGCTTCACTATAAAGCATGATGAATCGTGTCATGCTTTTTTGTCATGTAATCGAATGAAGGATTTTGTTATACTTTTCTCAACTGAAAAGAAACCTACAGCCGATGCTTGTGGGTGATCCTGTTGGCAAATGTGGAAAGGATATAATAAGGTGACGAAACAGAAGAAAGATACGATCTCTAGAGAAGCCTACGTTCGTTTAATAAATAAAACTGAAGACTATGTAGAAAACCATTTAAAAGAAACGATCTCGTTAAGTGATCTAGCTAGACACGCTAATTTGTCAGAGTTTCATTTCCATAGAATTTTTAAAAAATATTCCGCTGAAACGGTGAATGAATTTGTGACACGATTTAAACTAGAGCGAGTAGCGATTTTTATGCGTATTAATCCTAAGCTGTCTATCACAGCTATTGCGATGGACTATGGCTATAATGACTCAAGTTCCTTTAGCCGAACGTTTAAGAAGCATTTTGGGATGAGTCCGAAAAAGTATCGAGAACAGCAAGAATTGTCAAGCAGTGCCATGTGGTTCATGGAATAATAATGACTGTAAGAGCGGAAAGAAAAGGGAGGATTATTATGATTGAACCAATGAGTATCACGACAAAAGAGCTGGAAAATCAAAGAATTATCTATGTCCGTTATCGCGGAAGTTATGCTGGATTTAGAAAACAGAGCAGAAAATTATTCAAAGAGTTGTTCGACTTTGCGACAAAGAATGATCTGATTATTCCTGACGAAACAAAGGTGTTGACCATGTATAACGACAATCCTTTTATAACTGACGGGGATAATCTTCGTACGAGCGTGGCGATGACCATTGCACAAGAGACAAAAATCATTGAAGCGGGGAATATTTGCGAAGCGAGCATCTCGGGGAAATTTGGTGTTGGACACTTCGAGATGTCTGGTAAACAGTATGGCGAAGCGTGGCAATACATGTATCAAGAGTGGCTTTTTAAAGACAAGGCGCAACCAAGAGATGCCGTTCCGTTTGAAATGTATATCACTGAACCGCCGAAAAATTTAAAAGATAAAAGTCTAACGGATATTTATATTCCAATTTTATGATTTTCCATAATTAAAGCCATGACGAGCTTCTGTCATGGCTGTTTCTCTTCTGTTTACTGAAAAAAGATTCAATAGCGAAGGTTTCATAGAGTCGCTCTTCTCAGAGAATAGAATTATTAGATACACAACACAATTTCAGGGAAAATAAAAAATTTTATTGATTCATGCAGAACCATTTAAAGAAGAGAATCCTTTCCAAGAATGTATGAATTTAGCAATTGCAACAGAGTTATACAAAATGATTGGCTCCTTAATATACTTTTGGAAAAAGGGATCATTTATTCTAAAAGTGAAGTAGACCCGTTTAAGATGATGAGTTCAGAGAACGTTTAATGGAAAAAATCAAAGAAACATATTACTCATAAAATTGGTAGCTGGAAAAGAAACAAGGTTTAAAACCAGTTGTTAAGGATTAGAAGGCTCATCGCGCTAGTGGGTCTTTTTTTTTATTTTATTACGAAAATACAAATTAGTGATTACCGTTCTGGGTCTAAAAGTAACCAATTAGGGATTTTTATGTATTTCGCTATCCAAATATGATATTTTTAGTTAATTGATAATAATTATTATATGGAGGAGTTTTCTTATGTCAGGAGCAATTACAGTCACACCCGAACAGCTAAAATCACAAGCGAAGGTATACCAACAAGCGTCACAACAAATTGAGGATGCGATTCGTAAAGTCAATTCAATGAATCAAACGATTTCCCAACAATGGCAAGGGGAAGCATTCCGTGCTTATTTGGAACAATATAGCCAGTTGGAAGGAAACGTGAAACAAATGGAAGAACTGTTGGAAAGTATTCACGGACAGTTAAACAAATACGCGGATACGGTGGCAGAACGTGACCGTCAAGATGCTGGATCATTTGGCTTAAACTAATATCAAAACAGAGCATCAGTACATTATGTGCTGGTGCTTTTTTCAAAAGGAGTATTCGATATGGCAGTAAAAAGTAATCTAGGTGTGGCACAACAACGAGCAAGTGCGTTAAAGAGCGCGGCAGGTAGTTTGACCTCTAGCGGAACAGTGACAAGTGATCCGCAAACAACTGTTGCAGGAAATAAATCCGCTCAAAATTCAGTGAAATCGGCTATCAATGCAGTGAAAAAAGTCACTGAAGCAGTGAACAGTGCTTCTAGTAATATCAATAGTGTAGCGAAAAATTTTGAAGCGATCGATCAAGCAGGAAAAGAGTTGTTCACGAGGCAGAAATTATGATGACTGAAAAGAGAATCAATGAAATTGACAAGCAACAAAAAGATGTGACAAGAAACCAAGAGGTGCTATACGAGCGTCAGCGATCGGCGGATCGATTGACTGATGGGATTGGAACTTATTTTCGACAAACGCAACAGCTATTACAAAAAACAAGAGAAGTATTTCGGAAGAACGATGGCGGTCGTGATTTCGATGAACTCTATTCCTTCTTTTCCCGTGATGCGGGAAAAACGATGGAAGCATTAGGAGAAGAGAAGCGAGAGATTAAACGAACGCAACAATTATTAGAAGAACAGAATCAAGCATTGGTCAAAGAGAAAAAGGCTATTCACAGTGAGGAGAGAAGCAATGAGTATTGATATGTATGTCAGCAGTTCGCAAGCACAAGCAAGTAGTGTCAAAGCAATGTGTCAAAAACAGATCCAAGGATATAACGAGCTTCAACAAGCGATTAATCAATTTGTAATGAGTAGTGCGGAATTGCAGGGGAAAACGTACGATTCTGCAAAACAATATTTTTCAGCCGTCTTATCTCCTTTGTCAAAAGGTGGTATGCTTTTATCTGAGGCAGTTGCAGAAGCGTGTCAGAAGTTTCCAGATGACTATCAATCACAAGTCGATAGCGCGGATTTGAAATCTTCTGAGTTAGAGCAGCAGATCCAACAATATCAGAAGGGGATCAATACCGCTAATTCGATTATTCAAGAGGTTTCAAGCAGCCCGCTGCCGGACCCAGTGAAGAAGATGGTATTAAAGTCGATCAAAAGTGTTAGAGATGGTCAAAAAAAAGCGAAGAAGAAACTAGATAAGAAATTAAAGAAATTAAAAGCGTTTCATGCATCCTCGCCGTCCATCTTTTCTGAGATTGCCGCCTTAGAATCAGCAGTGAATGCAGGAGCATCACAAGCGGGGACTTGTTGGAATGGAAGTACCGGAACATTTAGTGTGCCGAAAGACATGTCGTGGACCGAAACGATTGAGAACAAAGAGTTTGAAAAGAAATATGCAATAGAACGACCAAAAGAAATGTCTGATGAAGAATACCAAGTCTATCTGACGAAATTACGTGCGCAAGAAAAGGATTTACGAGTAGAGGATGGTTGGGATAAATCAGCGATTGAAGAATACTTCAAGGCAGCAAATAAACAAACAAGAGAATTAACGGCGGCAGAGGCGATGGAAAAAATTGCGGAGTTATATAGCCAAACACTGCTAGTTGGTTCTGACTTGTACACTAAAATGTATGAAGCTTGTGGCTATTCAGATCAAGGAAAAATTGACATGGTACTAAAACAGTTAGGCGCAAGAATAGATGAAAATGGAGCACTTCAGCTTACTGGTAGCCACAAGCTTTTTGAAAAAATGCCTCCTCACGCGGAATTTTTAAATACATGGGCTAAAACAGTTCAAAAAGCTTATTCAGGCAAAGAGCTAGATGATGCTAGAGTTCATCAATTGCGGATGTATATCGATCGAAATAACATTAATTATGTACGAACCAAATATGGTGAAGGTGTTTCCGATGAGGAGGCCTTAAGACAATACGCATTAACTGAGCTTGATGGTAAGAAAATGATTGCAGAAAAAGGAAGAAAACACAATAAGTCCTTAAAAACAGAAGGCTACACGCCGGGAAATGAAAACCGTAAACGTACATCGCCTGATTTCCATTCCGAATTCATTTTAAATAATGATGGGAAATTTGTAAGTCAGTGGAATGTTTTAGAAACAGATAAAAACGGAAATGTAATCACAGATTGGGAGTATTACAAGAAGAAATATCCAACAGCAGAAGCACAGAAGAATTTTGAAAGTCAAATTATGAACGGAGAATCATATAATTATGGAAACAAAAACGATAAAGAACATGATAGATTAGATAGTAAGTCTACAAAAAATGACTATTCTTTGAGAAAAAATATTAAGAAAAGTTGGGACGAGCCTAAAGATGATAGAGAATATGATTGGACGAAAATTGATAATAAGAAAGACGACTATTCTGAGAAGCAGAAGTAGGTTAATATGCTTTGTTTTTTTAATTTGTTTAATGACATTGGGAGCTTGTTCCTCAGAAAAAAAATTAACTGAATCAAATTTCAAGTCAATTAGAGCAGGAATGTCAACTAGCAATATAAAGACGAGGATTGGGGAACCTCAAAAAATAGTAAAGAATAAGGAAGAAGTCAAAAATCTTATGGATGAGGACTCCAATTCCTCTACGGATAGATGGTCTAGCGAGAACCCTAATCTATTTAATGAATTTTATGGGGAAAAGAAAGACTATTACTACGATATATTAGATCAAATGAAAGATATAATTTGTTATGAATATGATTATAAGTATGATAAAAAAAGTTCTGATACCGAGAAATGGCATATCTACTTTTACAGAGATGAAGTCGTGTGGATGTCCTTTCCGTAGATATTAGGACATTACGGTTGATTAAGAAGTCCATCGTGTTGATGGGCTTTTTGGTATACTATTCTATATTCGAATAATATATTGAGGTGAAAAAGTGGAGAAAGAGTTTGTAGTATATCAAAGTAAGAGTAAGCAAATTGGACTGTCATTCCTAGGCATACTTATGGTACTTGCAAGTTTTTTTATATTAATTGCAGGAATAGTTGAGACTAAGTATCTATTTATGGTAATAGGCATAATAGGTTTCTTATTTTTCGGAGCTTGTGAACTATACATAGTGAAAAAAGTCTTCTTAGGGAAGAAATTAGTTGTTTTAACAGATGCAGGATTCTATGATTATAGTAGTGCTCTTGCGACAAAAGACCAACTGATCTTGTGGGAAGAGATAGACAAAATTGAAAATAAAAGTATGGTCAATCAATCGTTTGTTTCAGTATATCTAAAAGAACCGGAACAAGTTTTATCTGGTATATCTTCTTTACAGAGAAAGGCAATAGCTGCAAACGTAAAAATGGGGTTTGGGGAAATCAATATAACTCTTCAAAGTGCAAAGTCGTGTAACGATGATCAATTGATTTCAAAAATGAATAGTTTTATTGAAGATACTGTCAAAGAAGAATGAGTTAGATAATAAATGTTAGGTGTTGGCTGCAGTAGGATAAAATCTAATAAGAATTAAATATTTATTGGTTTTTAAAACGCAATAAATATTGATAAAACAACAGATATTCATGACGAAGTGTGGTGTGTGTTTGATAAAGATAGTTTTCAAGCTCAGCAATTCAATAATGCTTGCTTTAAAGCGATAAAAAACGCGAAACGATTAGTCACCGATCATAACCATGGAACTCCCCCCTCTAACCAGTTTCCGGTATGAGCTAGTTGAGGAATTAAATAAATGGTCTCGTAAGAATAGATAGTGATTCCATTGATGATAGTTGAACTAGAAATAAGCCGATCAACCAATAACGGTTAGTCGGCTTATTTTTCTTAGTAACTAACTAGAATAGTGTGTTTCTTCTATTTAAAGAGTTGATCGATTTTGTCAAAGTCTTCATTAGATAAGCGAATATCAACGGCTTTGGCATTGGCTTCGACTTGGTCTGGACGTTTTGCGCCAGGAATGACCACATCGATTTGCGGATGCTTCATATACCAAGCTAAGACCAATTGGGTCACTGACGCGTCATAATCAGCAGCGATCGGTTTCAATTGATCGACTTTTCTGATGATCTCAGTGAAGCGGTCGCCCTTGAAATCTGGATTTTTGCTGCGAAGATCGCTGTCATCGAATTGTGCTTCTTCACTGTATTTTCCAGTCAACAGTCCAGAGTCTAATGGATAGTAGGGAACAAAGCTGATATTATTCGCTTCTAGGTAAGGGAATAGTTCATTTTCATGTTCGCGATGGATCAAGCTGAATCGTTCTTCGACGATATCAACGTAACCGTCTTGATTGGCTTCCTTTAATTGTTCTAATGAAAAGTTCGATACGCCGATCGCACGAATCTTGCCTTCTTCTTTTAATTGATGCAAAGCAGCAACGGCTTCATTTTTCGGAGTTGCCTCATCTGGAAAATGAATGTAGAAAATATCGATATAATCGGTTTGCAGTCTTTGAAGTGCTGCTTCTACTGCATTACGTAGAAATTCAGGAGAGTTGTTGAATTTTCCATCCTGCTGCATGTCATGAGCAGCCTTGGTCGCCACGATCACGCGTGAGCGGTCAAATTCTGGTTCCTGCAAGACTTCACCAATCAATTCCTCCGAACGGCCGCGGCCGTAAGAAAAAGCCGTATCCAATAAGGTGATTCCGCTGTTGATCGCGGTGCGTACAACCTCCTTGCCGATCTCATCGGTCAAGTTCGGGTAAAGATTGTGCCCGCCCACAGCGTTTGTTCCTAAGCCTAAGTCACTTGCATAGACTCGTGATTTTCCAATTCTTACATCTGTCATATAGCATTCGCTCCTTACTTCTCCCGTTTTATTAAAGAAACAGTTATTCTTTTTTAAGTTTAAAATAAAGTGTGAAAAAAAGCGACTATTCTTTTTCATTCTTTCTATATAGTCGGGAAATCACTTGACTTTCACGGCTTTTTTTAGTAGCTTAATAAGAGATAAAAACATCAATGAAATATCTATGAAGGAACTAGTAAATTACAAAAAAACGTACAGAAAAAATTGCCATGGCTGAAAGCAATTTCGTGAAAAGTAATTGAAAGACAGTCTGGAGATGAGCGCGTGCAAAGCCGCTCCGTTACGCAAGCGTTAATTGCTAGAGAAAAAGAGGATGACTCTTTTAAAAAATAGGTGGTACCGCGACGACTTTCGCCCTTGTTCAAACGAACAAGGGCTTTTTGTGAGTTCTGCTTTTCGCAGTTCTTAAATTTTGAGTTGAGGTTGTTGAATTCTGACTAGAGTAAAGAGCAAGCCATCTAGCAGAATCATATGCGTACGAGGATAAAATCATTTTTCTGGTTTTTAGAAAAATGAACTTCCATTTTAAAACGAGTCAGCAGACCAGATTTTATACAAATTAAATACATTAATACGAAAAAGGAGATTAACCATGAGTTATCAGCGACCAAAAGGGACTAATGATATTTTACCGGGAGAAAGCGAAAAATGGCAATTTGTCGAAGAGACTGCCCGCTTAGTCTTCAACGATTATCAATATCAAGAGATCCGCACACCGATTTTTGAACACTATGAAGTGATTGCTCGTAGTGTAGGGGATACCACAGATATCGTATCGAAGGAAATGTATGATTTTTACGATAAAGGCGAGCGTCATGTGACCCTTCGCCCAGAAGGTACCGCTCCGATTGTACGAGCATATGTTGAAAATAAATTATTCGGACCAGAATTCAAGAAGCCTTACAAGGTTTTCTATACTGGACCGATGTTCCGTTATGAACGTCCACAAAAAGGCCGTTTGCGCCAATTTCATCAAATCGGTGTGGAAGCCTTTGGTAGTGAAAATCCAAGCTTAGATGTAGAAGTGATGGCGATGGCGATGGATTTCTTCAAGCAATTAGGGATCAATCAATTGCGTTTGGTGATCAATACATTGGGTGATAAGGAAACACGAGCGAACTACCGTCAAGCGTTGATCACTTATCTTGAAGCCCATGAAGAAGAGTTGAGCGAAGATTCACGTCGTCGTTTACATGAAAATCCACTGCGGGTACTAGATAGTAAAGATCGTAAAGATCAACCAATCGTTGCAGATGCTCCAAGCATCTTAGACTATTTGAGCGACTATGCAAAAGAATATTTTGAGGGTGTTACCAAGACGTTGGAATACCTGGATATTGCTTACGAAATCGATCACCGGATGGTTCGCGGGTTGGATTATTACAATCACACGATCTTCGAAATCATGAGCGACGCGCCGGGAATGGGTGCTCAGACAACGATTTGCGGCGGCGGACGTTATGACGGCTTAGTAGAAGAACTTGGCGGGCCGGAAACACCGGGGATTGGTTTTGCGATGGGAATCGAACGCATTCTATTAACGTTGGAGCAAGAAAATGTTCTGATTCCAAGTGCAGCTAGTCTAGATGCATATGTCGTTGGACTTGGCGAAGCGACGAATATGGAAAGCTTGAAAGTTGTTCAGGCGATTCGCGGATTTGGTTTTTCTGCTGATCGTGACTTTTTAGGGCGAAAAGCCAAAGCCCAATTTAAAACCGCCGACAAAGAAGGAGCGAAGCTTGTCCTTACTTTAGGTGAAGACGAATTGGCAAATGGTGTGATCAATGTGAAGGATTCAGCGACTCGGGAGGAAAAAGCATTTCCGTTGGCAGCAATCTATGAAGACTTTGCGGCAATCTATGATGAAATGACCATGCCGAAGCTTGATTAAACGAAATAAATCTTACTTATAAAGTAGATTACTTAAATAAATGGAGGAATGAAAAAAATGGCTAGACGTACTGTCTATTGCGGACGAGTGTCCGAAGAGTATTTGGATCAAAAAGTAACATTAAAAGGGTGGGTACAAAAACGCCGCGACTTGGGCGGTTTGATCTTTATCGATCTGCGTGATCGTGAAGGTGTTGTACAGGTGGTCTTCAATCCAGAAGAATCAAAAACAGCTTGGGAAGTTGCGGACCAATGCCGTAGCGAGTTTGTGGTTGAAATCACTGGAACGGTCATTCGCCGCGATCCAGGTGCCGTAAACAAAAAAATGTCAACCGGAGATTATGAAGTCAAAGGTGAAGATATCACGATTCTGAACAGTGCGAAAACACCGCCGTTCTCAATCGAAGACGATCAAAATATCAGCGATGAAGTTCGCTTGAAATACCGTTATATGGACTTGCGTCGTCCGAAAATGGCTCAAAACATGATGATGCGTCATCGTTTGACACAATCGGTTCGCCGTTTCTTAGATGACAATGATTTTCTAGATATTGAAACACCTTATTTGGCTAAATCTACGCCAGAAGGTGCTCGTGACTATCTAGTTCCTTCACGTGTGCATGCTGGACATTTTTATGCCTTGCCGCAATCACCGCAAATTTTGAAGCAATTATTAATGACTGCTGGATTTGACCGTTACTATCAAATCGTTCGTTGCTTCCGTGATGAAGATTTACGTGGCGACCGTCAGCCAGAATTTACTCAGATCGATATTGAAACAAGCTTCTTAACCGCTGAAGAGATTCAAGAATACACTGAAGCGATGATCGCACAAGTCATGAAAGATGTGCGTGGCGTTGAAGTAACCTTGCCATTCCCACGAATCACTTGGGATGATGCGATGGAACGTTATGGTTCTGATAAACCCGACACGCGTTTCGATATGGAATTGATTGATGTGACGGATATCGCTGCTGCGACTGACTTTAAAGTATTCCGTATGGCTTCTGATAACGGCGGCGTCGTTAAAGCGTTGAACGCAAAAGGTGCAGCGGATAAATACTCACGTAAAGAATTGGATCGTTTAGGCCAATTCGTCGGACAATTCGGTGCAAAAGGTATGGCTTGGATCAAAGTGGACGAAAATGGTGAATTAACTGGACCGATCGCGAAATTCATGGGCGGTGTCAGCGATGACTTGAAGAAAGCCACGAATGCGGAAGCAGGAGATGTGCTAATGTTCGCAGCGGATCAATTCTTAACTGCTGTGACCGCTTTAGGCGCGGTTCGTTCGAAAGTTGGAAAAGAACTTGGTTTGATCGATGAAGATCGTTTCGACTACCTATGGGTTGTTGATTGGCCGCAGTTTGAATTTGACCAAGAGTTGGGACGTTACGTTTCTGCTCATCATCCATTCACGATGCCGATGGAAAAAGATATCGCAAACTTGAAGGAGCATCCTGAAAAAGTGTACGCGCAAGCGTATGATATCGTCTTGAACGGCTATGAATTAGGCGGCGGGTCATTGCGTATCAATACCCGTGAATTACAAGAGCAAGTCTTTGAAACATTAGGCTTCACTCGGGAAAGTGCCAATGAACAATTCGGCTTCCTATTAGAAGCGCTGGATTATGGTTTCCCTCCAATCGGCGGAATCGCTCTTGGGCTGGATCGTTTTGCGATGTTGTTAGCAGGCGAAGATAATATCCGTGAAGTTATCGCCTTTCCTAAGAATGGTAAAGCGGCAGATCCAATGTCTGATGCGCCAAGTACAGTTTCACCATTACAGCTTTATGAGTTGAATATCAATGTAACTGACATCGAGGAGTAGAAACGTTTTCATAGCGGGTTGCTTACTCGAATTCCGCTAAATTTTTTCCTTAACTCTAAGAATATACTAAGAGAAGTGCCTGCCGCTATGGCAGGTGCTTTCTTTTTTTCATGAAAATAGTATAATGTGAGTGAAATTTTGAAATGAGGCGGACATGACATGATGAAAAAGAAGATAGAGGAGTGGCCCCACCACGATTACGCCACCCGATTATCTGTCGCAGTTGTTTATGCATTTTTGGCGGCGATTGCCGTAAACTTTTTTTACCAGCCAGGACACATTTATTCCAGCGGAGCTACCGGTTTTGCGCAAATCCTTACAACGTTGTCGCATCGCGTGGTTGGCTTCACCGTACCAGTATCGATTACTTTATTTTTGATCAACGTGCCATTATTTTTCTTGGCTTGGTTCAAGATTGGTCATAAGTTTACGATTTTCACCTTCATCACAGTTTTCTTAACATCGTTTTTCATTCATATTATTCCGCAGACGACCTTGACGACGGACCCGATCATCTGTGCGATCTTTGGCGGAGCGATCATGGGTGTCGGAATCGGTTTTGCCTTGAAAAACGGCTTGTCCTCCGGCGGCTTGGATATTTTGAGTATTACGATTCGTAAACGGACAGGGACCTCTGTTGGATCGATCTCCATTATTTTTAACGTCATAATCATGTTGATGGCGGGGATTTTATTTAGCTGGCAATACATGTTTTATTCAGCGCTGGCGATCTTTATGAGCGGGAAATTAACCGATGCGCTTTATACGAAACAACGCAAAATGCAAGTAATGATCGTGACTAAATGCCCAGAGCGGGTGATTAATGGTATTCAAGATCAGATGCGTCGCGGGATCACGATCATCAATGAAGCAGAAGGCGCCTACAAGCATGACAAGCAGACTGTGCTATTTACGGTCGTTACCCGGTTTGAATTGCCGGTATTAGAATCAATCATGCGGGAAAACGATCCTGATGCCTTTGTAAGTATCTCAGAAAACGTACGGATCATGGGTCGTTTTTACGAAGAATCTATGGATTAAAGCTGGGACACCCCGTCTCAGCTTTTTTTGTCAGTTATGCTTTTCGCAGTTTATTAAGTGTGACCCTGCAATTATAGATTTTTACATATAAATCGAACAAACTGTTTAGCATAATGATATGCGCAGTGAAAATCATATTCATTTTTCTGTTTTTGGAAAAATGAATTCCTTAAAGCGAGCTAGCTGTCAGTTATGCTTTTCGCAGTTTATTAAGTGTGACCCTGCAATTATAGATTTTTACATATAAATCGAACAGGCTGTTTAGCATAATGATATGCGCAGTGAAAATCATATTCATTTTTCCTGCTTTTGGAAAAATGAGTTCCTTAAACTGAACTAGCTGCGAGTCCAACTTTTCGCAGTCTTTTGAAGTTTGAACGGGAAAATATTGATTTCCATGAATTGGTGAATAGGTTATTTAGTTGGATCGTATGCGAAACGAAAATAAAACTCATTTTTCTGTTTTTTAGAAAAATGAATCCCCTAATAAGAGCTAGCTGCCAGTTCGATGTCCAATTTCAGCAAGAGTAAAAGAATCGTTTACCCACAAAAATAACCTTATTTTCCATGGCTTCTAACAAGGATATCCTCAAATAGGAGCTAGCTACATAAGGCATTCTCATCAATATTTAGCAAGAAAAAAACTCAAATATTTAGGAAATACTTTTTTTATTGAGAAAATGTTGCAGTTTGCCAGATTTATCCGTATAGTTAATTTGATTACTCTATAGCAAAGTTGGAAAGTAAAATTATGGGAAAAAGACTAAAGCATAGTCGCTATATTACTGGATTTGACGGGATTCGTTCCTTAGCAGTAATCGGCGTAATTTTATATCATTTGATGCCTGCGCAAATGCGTGGCGGGTACCTAGGGGTTCCTGTTTTTTTTGTGGTCTCAGGATATTTGATCACAGATTTATTATTGCAGGAATGGAAGCAGACAGGCCGGATTGATATCAAACAGTTTTATTATCGGCGGATGAAACGTCTGTATCCGGCACTGGTTACGATGCTGGTTGGGGCTTCGGCATACATAACATTGTTCCAAAGAAATCTTTTGAACAATTTACGAGGCAACGTCATCAGCAGCTTGTTCTATGTGAATAATTGGTGGCAGATCAATCATGGGATGTCCTACTTTGATCGCTTTTCTGGCGAATCTCCGTTTACCCATATTTGGTCGTTGGCGGTAGAAACTCAAAATTACATTTTTTGGCCGATCGTTTTTGTTTTATTGATGAAACTGGTGAAGAATAAAGGAAAAGTATTCCTTGGGATTTTGGGAGCGGCACTTTTTTCAGCTATTTTGATGGCGGTATTGTTTGTTCCTGGGCAAGATCCTACTCGTGTATATTATGGGACAGACACACGCTTGTTCTCAATATTATTAGGCGGCGCTTTGGCATTTATCTGGCCGAGTACGCGTTTGAAAGCACAGATTCCGCCGCAAGCGAAAAAAATATTGAACGGGATCGGGCTAGGTTCATTAGTATTATTGATTTTGGCCTTTGTTTTCATGCGAGACGACTTATCGTTTGTTTATTATGGCGGAATGTTCCTAGTAAGTATCATAAGTGTCGTATTAGTCGCCATCACGGCTCATCCGGGAGCTAGCTGGAATCGCTGGTTGACCAACCCTGTTTTTACTTGGATTGGAAAACGCAGCTATGGGATCTATCTTTATCAATTTCCTGTGATGATCTTTTATGAAGCGAAGGTAAATGTGGCAAATCATATGTTCCTTCATACGATCATGGAAATTATTTTGATTCTTTTCGTTACAGAATTGTCTTATCGTTATATTGAAAAACCGCTGCGTGTGTTCAATTACCGCAAGACGTTTGCTTCGCTCAAGAAATCTTTCTGGGCGCCAATCAAAAGCCGCAGAAAAATTGGGTTTATCATTTCTAGTTTACTCACTTTTATCGCGGTAATCGGTATAATCATCGCACCGACAAATAGCGTGGATGCGAATCAACAGGCTTTGCAGAAGCAAATTGAGCAAAATAAAAAAGCTGCGAACAAGACAGAAACACCGCCGTCGGCAAGTGAGGCGACCGATGGAACTGCGCAATCAGAGGAAACAACCAGCAGTACGGAGGCGCCGAAAAGCTTGGCGGAAAAATACGATCTTAGCAATCGTGAAATAACTAAGGCCAAAAATCTAAAGGTGACTGCCTTTGGAGACTCTGTTCTGTTGGCTGGATCGAAAGGGCTGACTGAGATCTTCCCTAAAATGGTCGTTGACGGTGAAGTGGGGCGGCAGTTGAAGGATAGTGCGCCACTGCTGCAAGCCTTGAAAGATAAAGACGAGCTGAACGATACGGTCTTGTTAAGTTTGGGAACGAACGGAGCGTTTGGGAAAGATGACTTTGCTCAAATCATGAATGTTTTGGGAAATGAACGAAAAGTCTTTGTCATCAACACACATGTTCCAACTCGTCGTTGGCAAAATGATGTGAACGCGAATTTAGAGGCAGCTTCGAAAGATTATAAGAATGTTCATTTGATCAATTGGTATGATTTTAGTAATGCGAATCCAGATTGGTTCTATGATGATCAAGTCCATCCGAACGATGTCGGTTCGATTCATTATTGCCACCTGATCGCAAAAGAAATTTTAAAGGGTGTATAAAAGCAAAAAACGTTTTGTGAGTGATCACAAAACGTTTTTTGCTTGATTATCCAGCAGATATTTTTCTTTCCGTCTGCGGGGTAATTTTTTGAAAGCTGATTCAGCTTTGGTTGCCTCGCTTCGCGTTTCAAAGCGTTCGGCATGAATCATTTGGACAGGGCGGCGACTTTGAGGATGGGTATATTTTGCCCCCGTTCCAGCGTTATGTTCCGTCAGGCGGCGTGCCAGGTCAGTCGTGTAGCCGCCGTAAAAGCTTTGGTCTTTGCAAAGTAAAACGTAAAAGAATTGATCAGTTGCCATAAAGCATCTCCTGTAAGTCGGCAGAGTAGCTACCAGATTGATCATAAGTATATAATGGAGGAAGAAAGCGCAAGCCTTCGCTTTTGCCGTCTTTGATTCCTTCGATCAGCAGTGTGTTGGCCTCTTTCCCTGGTTTTGGATAGACGAATTGGATTCGCTTCGGCGCAATGCGATTCGCTCGCAAACAATCCACGATTTCCAGAAAGCGGTCGGGCCGATGAACCATCGCGAAACGGCCGTTCATTTTTAGTAGTTTCGCTGAAACGCTGACGACATCTTCCAAGGTTGCGTGAATCTCATGACGAGCAATAGCCAAATGTGGATTCGGGTTCTTTTGACTAGTCGGCAGTTCTTTGAAGTAAGGCGGATTACAAACGACGAGATCCGCAGAGTCCGCTCTAAAGACGTCAAAGGTATTTTTCAGGTCTAATTCATGCATCGTCAGCTGCTCTTCCAAATGATTCAAGGCAATACTGCGCTGCCCCATATCAGCCAAGCGCGGCTGCAGTTCGATCTGATCGATGGCAGCAGTTGTTTTACGACTTAAAAAAAGGCCGATCGCGCCATTTCCAGCACAGAGATCGATGATTTTGCCGCGTTTCGGGACACGGGCGAAATTTGCTAACAAGACCGCATCGATGGAAAAAGAAAAGACTTCTGAGCTTTGGATGATTTGGATATCCTCCGCGTAGAGTTGATCGATTCGTTCACCTTTTTTTAACAATTTCTTTAGCCCCCTTAAAAAAATCATACCGTTGTATTATACTACGTTTAGTTAGTTAACTGAAAGGAAGAAAAAATGTTTTTTAAATTCATTCGCGCAATCGTTCGAGTATTACTAGCTGTTATTAACGGCAATGCTCAATACCAAAATCGAGAAAAGTTGCCAGAAGGGAATTATATTCTCGTTGCTCCTCACCGTACGTGGTGGGACCCTTTTTACTTAGCTTTGGCCGCTTCACCGAAACAGTTTAGTTTTTTAGCCAAAGCAGAACTATTTAAAAATCCCGTTTTACGATTTATCCTTGTTCACTTGAATGCTTTTCCTGTCGATCGTGATAAGCCAGGGCCAAGTGTCGTAAAACGACCAATCAAAATGCTGAAGGAATCTGATAAGAGTTTGATCATGTTTCCAAGCGGAACGCGTCACTCGTCAGACCTAAAGGGCGGGATGGCCTTGATCTCACGTTTGTCGAAGAAACCAATCGTACCTTCTGTTTATCAAGGTCCGACGAAATTCTCACAATTGTTTAAACGGACACCGGTGATTATTCGTTTTGGAGATCCTATCGATGTTTCGGATATCAAAAAAATGGACAAGGAAGGGTTGGCGGAAGTAGAGCGTCGTGTTCAAGGAGCTTTTGATCAGCTAGACCATGAGATTGATCCGAATTATAATTATATCGCCAAAGAAAAAAACGCTGAGTAATCAGCGCTTCAGACTGTAGACGAACCTCGCCTTGAGGTTATTGTCTACAGTTTTTTTATCCTAATAGCGGGATGATCCAGGTTGTCCAGATCCAGCTGATGGGCATCACGAATAGCATCGCCGGAATCATATCAGCAGTAGGGAACATCTTGACCTTGATCATCCGAAATCCCGTTGCCAGCATCAAAAAACCGCCGCAAGCCTTAAAATCTAGAATCATTGCTGGTGTTGTTAAAGGGAAAATGACGGTCGCAAACAAAAATAAACTAAAAAAGATAATGAATTGCGGGATCGCGATCATAGAGACGACATAGCCGATATTGCAGGCAAAGATCGCCGCAGTGAAGAAATCTAAAATTGATTTTGCGATCAAAATCGTATGATCGCCAGTCATTCCTTCAGTCAGACTGCCGAAAATACCCGTTCCGCTAGCACAAAAGAGCACGATGATCGTTACAAGTGTACTCATGTACTCGTCGTAGGATAAGGTCAGCTCTTGCTTTGGGAATTTTTCAAGCGGCTTTTGCATCAACGTAGCAGCTGAATTGATCTTCTGATTGAATTGTAAAAGCAAGCCCAATGATGTGCCTAAAATAATCGCTAGGATCACCGCAGGCATGTTCGCCATTTGACTGATACTGGGAATGCCCATCGCCATTGAACAAACGCCAAAAATCAATGTAATCTGTTCTTTAAAATCCTCAGAGAGCAGGTGTCCTAAGAAACCGCCCAATAGGCCCCCGATAATAATCGAAAACGAATTAATAATAATACCAACTGGCAAAAAAACGCCTCCTTTTTCTTGTTAATCTCCTTATTTGGTACAATTGATGTTTAAGCCAGATTCTTCTCCAACAACGTATTTCATTGATTTCCTGTAAAAGAATCCGTTTTTAGTTTGTATTCGATAAAAATTAAAGTTGGATTGACGACGTGGAGCGGGCTTTAATTTTTGGTCACTTAATAATCGTAGCGTAAAAACCTTTGAAGGGAAAGACTTTTATGGTATGACATCCACTTGCTGAGCAGAAAAAAATGAGGAATCGTGTTATACTTTTGGGAAGGACTAAATTTGGAAAAGGGTGGATCAATGAAAGTTTTACATACGGCTGACTGGCATATCGGAAAAAAACTCCATGGTTATGATTTGTTGCCAGATCAAGCATATATTCTTGATCAAATAAAAAAAATCGCACAGGATGAGGCGGTAGAGGCCATCGTGATCGCTGGCGACTTATATGACCGCTCAGTTCCTTCCGAGGATAGTGTTCGGTTATTAAATCAAACGATTGCAGATTGGAATTTAACAGAACAACTCCCTTTATTAGCAATCTCTGGCAATCACGACAGTGCCACGCGATTAGCAACAGGCGCGCCATGGTTCAATCAAGCAAAATATCATCTTCACACTCGTTTACAGGAAGCCTTTACTCCGATTGAAATGAAAGACACACAATTTTTTCTTTTGCCATATTTCGAACCTGTTGATGCGCGCATCTATTTTGAAGATCCTGATTTGCGTACGATTAAGGATGCGATGCCGCGGGTAATTGAGAAAATTCAGGACAACTTTGATCCAACGAAAAGACATATTCTAGTCAGTCACTTTTTTGTTGCCGGCAGCAGTAAGACAGACTCTGAAACGAAGATTGAAGTAGGAGGACTTGATGGGATCAACGGCATTCTGCTGAAGGATTTTGATTATGTTGCCTTAGGGCATCTTCATGGCAAAGAGGCGTTGAAAATGGAGAACGCTCGCTACAGTGGATCACCATTGAAGTATTCTTTGTCGGAAAAAGATCAGACAAAAGGTGTATGGATCGTGGATACAGAGACCAGCGAGTTTTCTTTTCGCGAATTGGCACCGCTTCATGAGATTCAAGAAGTACAGGCTAGTTTTGCAGAATTACTGGACCCGACGTTCTATTCTAAGATCGATCGTGAGGATTATTTATCGATTTTACTAGAAGATCGCGCGGTAATTCCGAATCTTATGAACCAGCTACGGCAAGTTTATCCGCGGATCATTCAGGTTGAGCGGGCGAACGGATTTGAAACGGCGGTCGAAACGCGTTTGAAAACAGAAAATATTAAAGAGAAGTCGCCAATTACTTTGACGGAAGATTTCTTTACTGAGGTGTCGCAAAATGAGTTGACTCCGAAACAAAAAAAATGGATTGAAGATGGGCTACATACGATTCTTAAAAAAGGAGGCGCAAACTGATGCTTCCCAAAAAAATCATTATGGAAAATTTTGGTCCGTTTCTGCATGAAGAGGTCGACTTTGAAGAAATGTCCGAAGCCCCATTATTTTTGATCAGCGGAAAAACGGGTGCAGGAAAAACGACGATTTTTGATGCGATCACTTTTGCCTTATACGGTGATGCCTCTGGCGGTGTTCGTTCGTCGAATGAAATTCGCTCATCCTTCGCTGAGCCGACTGAAGAAACGCGGGTTCAATTCCTGTTTGAACATCAAGGGCGTCACTATTCTATCGAGCGTTGGCCAAAACAAACGCTGGCGAAGAAAAACGGCAAAGGCGAGACAACGAAAAATCAAAAGGTTCAATTGAGTATTTTTAACGATGCGGGACAGGAGGCGGAGGCCTATACGAAGGTAGACGCGGTGAATGAAGTGATCTATCAGATTCTGCATCTGCAAAAGGATCAGTTTCGTCAAATCGTGATGCTGCCGCAAGGAGAGTTCCGGACCTTTCTAAACGCGAACAGTACAGAAAAAGAAACCGTTCTGCGTAGTTTGTTTGGAACGAATGTTTATCGTAATTTCACGGAGGATTTAAAGTCTCAAAAAATCGAGCTGGAGAAGGCGGTCAGTGAGCTGACCACCAGAATTGATCAATTGTTCCAGCAGGTGGTCAGCGAAAAAGGCGTGACCTATGAGGAATCGCTAAGTCTTGCGAAAGAATATTTAGCAGCGGAAGAGCAGGAACTAATAAAAAGTCAGAATACGCTTACTGAAAAATTATCTGAGCAAAAAGTTATGCAGAATAATCTTCAAAAAGCGCAAGAGCTAGCAGATAAATTCCAACAGGCTCAAGAAACGCAGCAGCAGCTTTCGAAATTAGAAGAGCGTCTGCCTGAACAAGAGGAAAATAGGCGACGTTTTGTCAATGCTCAAAAAATTGAAAAAATCCGACCTGCTTATGATCGGGTCCAGGAATTAACTGTACACCAAGCGCAGCAAATTCAGGAAGTTGCCAAAAATGAGCAGCTTTCAGCAGAATTAGAGCTGCGATATGCGGATTGTCAGAAAAAATCCGCAGCTTTTGAGCAAAATAGTTCTGAATGGCAGGGGAAAGAAAAAGAGCTGCAGCACTTAGAATCCTTTTTGCCTTTAGTCAAACAAAAGGAACAGTTGTTAGAGCAAAAGGATGCCTTAACAGAAAAACAAACCCAACAGCAGACACAGATCACACAAATAATCCAGCAAATCAGCGGGCGTGAAGAAGAGCAGAAGGATTTGGCGGCTAAGAGCGGTACTGAGAAAGTTTGGCAGGACCGTCGTTATGAAGAACTGCAATTTCAACAAAGGCTGGTTCACCTGCAAGAACTTGACAAACAAATTTTTGATCAGCAGGAAGAAGAAGAGGAACAACAGATCAAGCTGGCTCAGTTAGTAGAGAAAGCCAGCAGAACTAGTAATCAGCTGACGAGTGAGACCGCGGCTTATAAAAAATTAAAGAGCCAGTGGGCTGCCGCTGAGATCGCTCGTTTGAGTATGGATCTGCTGCCGGGAGAAGCTTGTCCGGTCTGCGGTTCGAAGGAGCATCCGAATCCAGCGGAGCACGCAGAATTATCAACTGATAACTTAGGACAATTACAGGTTGCGTTAGAAACACAGGAAGCGCGTATCAAACAGCTGGAGTTGATCCGTGAACAAACGGAAGCTCGTTATGATGTTGCGATGAAAGCTTTTGATCAATTGCAACATGAACGATTAGCTGCTCAGGAATCACTTAAACAGCAGATCGAAGAGTGTCAAAACAAATTTGAAGACTATTACCAGACAGAAGTGCCGGTCGATCTAGCAGAATTAAAGGCATTTCTCGATAAGCGGCAAGGCGAGACAGCGCAGAATTTAGCTGAGATCGCAGAAATCAATCAAATGCTGCAGCAGCTGACGTTAGAGATTTCAAAAGATCAAGCGAAGAAAAATGAGATCGAAACGAGTTTAAATGCTGTAAAAGCTGAGATTCAGACATTGGATGGACGGCTAGCCAGCTTAGAAGAACAAACGGCCGATTGGCAACTGACGAGTTTAGAAATACGCATCAACGAATTAACAGAGAGTCTAAAAAACTATCGTGAACAGCTGCAGGCGCATCAGGAGTTAATGAAAGAAACTGAACAGCAACGGATTCGTCTACAAGAAAATCAAAAGCTTCTAGCGAAACAGCAGCAAGAAACGGCTGATAATCTCAAAAAGTACCACGAGCAGCTGCAAGAACAATTGGCTGAAGCTGAACTGACGATCGAAGCATTCGCAGCACCGCCGCTTGAACTAGCACAATTGGAAAAAGTGATTACAGCTTTTGACCAAGAACTCTTGGTCTTAAAAGATCGCCAAGAACGATTGACGGAATCAATAAAAGATCAGCAAGAGCCCGAACTGGAGCCGCTGCAAAATCTGTTAGCGGAAAAAGAGGCCGAGGTCAACCAATGTCAACAGCAGCATTATGCTAAAGAGAATCAATTGCAGCAGCAGCGTGAACTGGTCGAAAAGATCGAAGCCTTGCAGGAACAAAGCAAGGATCAGTTGGCGGAGCTAAGCCAAATGATCCAGCTGTATCAAACCATGAATGGTGACAACCCGCAAAAAATCAGTTTAGAGCGTTATGTATTACAATGGTATTTAGCGGAGGTACTGCAAAGTGCCAATCAACAACTGAACCAGTTGACGAAGGGACGTTATCGTTTCGAGCTGAAGCAGGAAACGGGTCGTTCCAAAGGAAATACTGGATTAGAGATAAATGTCTACGATGACAATGCCGGAGCAACCCGCAGTTCACATACCTTATCAGGCGGTGAAAGTTTCATCGCTGCGCTGTCATTGGCATTAGGATTAGCTGAAGTCATCCAGAACCAAGCTGGCGGAGTTGCTATTGAAGCGCTGTTCATTGATGAGGGCTTTGGCTCATTAGACGAAGAAGCGTTAGAAATGGCGATGGAAGCGTTGGAGGGCATTGAAAGTGCGGGGCGGATGATCGGTATTATCAGTCACGTAAGAGAATTGAAAGAGCGTATCCCACAACAAATAATTGTGGAAACTAGCGGAACAGGACGCAGCAGCATTCGTTACCAGCTAGAAGGATGGAGTGAAACGTAAATGAGATGGAGTATTCCAGAAAAAGTGATTGAACGCGGCAGAACCTACTTAAAAGAGGGACGGGTCTTATCCGTTGAGGCGGACCCTGCTCGACGTGTTTGGCATGGTGAAGTATTAGGCAGTGAACTTTATCTGGTTGACTTAGATGGCAGCGGGAAAGAAAATGATATTTGTGCATGCCCTTATTGGGAAGAACATGGGTATTGCAAACACACGGTAGCAGTCGAATTGTATTTGCGAGAAAAGGGACTGTCTCGTGTAATCAAACCTGAAACAATCTTGCCGAAGAAAATGGAGAGCAGCGTTTCTTTTGCGGATCTATTGAACCAAGGCTTCTCACGCTTGGCAAAAGAAGCAGAACCGCTGCAATCGCTATTTGTTGAATTCATAGTCGAAGCGATCCCGACGAATCCGTACCACACGGAATTGGATGTACTGGCTGTTTCCTTGCGGATCGGCAGTAATTTGAGTAAGCGCAGCTATATCGTAAAAAATTTGTACGACTTTCTTCACGCTTACCAAACAGATTCGCCTTATACCGTCAATAAACAATACAAATTCCAAATCGAAGCCGGAGCGTTTGATCCTAAATGCCGTGATTTGATCGAGGATTTAGTCGGTGTCAGCGAAACATACCAGTTATTGGGTAAAGCGGGACTGCAGGTCAAAGGGAAGTTAGACAAGCGTTATCTTTTATTGCCAGTTCATCGGATTCAAGAATTATTAGAAGCGATGGAAAAGACTGGTAATTTAAGTGTCATTTTAGGGGATAAAACCTATTCGGAAGTTCACGAGGGCCAAGAGTTACCATTATCCTTCACCTTAGAGAAGCGCGGAGAAAATGATTTTGGTTTGACCATCGAGGACGTTTTCACTAATTACTATAGTAATTATTTCTTGGGCTTTGTGGAAAATTCTTACTATTTAATGACACATGAGCAGCAGGATACGTATATCACGTTGAAGCAATTAATGAAACGGTTAAAAGAACCGGTCATTGCTTATGAGCAACGGCAGCTTTCTCAACTATTCACCGAAGTTTTCCCTTACTTGCGTAAAATTGGTCGCGTGATCGTATCAGAGGATGTAGCGGAGATCATGAAGGAAGAGCCGTTGCGTGCAGTAGTGATTTTCCGAAAAATAAAAGGGATGGTCAAAGCGGAAGCAGAGTTTCATTACGGCAATGCCTACTTCTCTACTAATGAAGCTCACCAGCCTAAATTACCGAATAATGTCGAGATTTTACGTGATCGCAAAAAAGAAAAACAAATTTTGGATCTTTTTAACACGTATCGCTACCAAAAAATCGATACTGGTTTTGAGAAAAAATTACCGATCAAAGATAATCTCTATTACTTCTTTAAAGTCGAGGTAGAGGAGTTTAGACGATACGCTGAAGTACGAATGGGCAAGAAGCTGCGTCAGCTTTTCTTAGATGGCGAAGAATTCCAACCAATGCTTGAGGTTAGTCAAGAAGGCTCATGGTTAGATATCAAGTTTGATGTGACTGGTATCAAGGACAACGAGATCGATCAAGTCTTGAATGGGTTGTTGCGTAAAGATCGTTTCTATACGTTGGAGAATGGGGAAGTTTTATCCTTCGATTCAGAGGCTTTCCAGCAAACCAGTGAAATGATTGGTCAGCTGCGGGAACGAATCAGCGCTAAAAATGGTCTGATTCGTTTACCGAAGAGTCAGGGAATTATGCTGGAGCAGCGGTTGAAGGATAATCCGCAGGCGCAATTTAGTGAAAGCTTTACTGCGATGGTTCAAGATTTAACAAATCCAGAAGAGTATCAGGTTGCTATGCCCGACAATCTTCAAGCAACATTGCGGCCTTATCAGGAAGCGGGCTTCCGCTGGTTGAAAATGTTGAGCGACTATGGCTTTGGCGGAATCTTGGCTGATGAAATGGGACTTGGGAAGACAATCCAGGTTATCACGTTCCTTTTAGCTGAAAAAGCGCAGCAGCCGATCAAGGCACTGATCGTGACGCCAGCAAGTTTAGTTTATAACTGGCAGGCGGAGATCAGAAAATTCGCCCCTAGTCTTGAGTCGATTGTTGTTTCTGGAAATCGCAGCGAACGGGAGCAATTACTCGCTGATGCTGGAGAAATCGTGATTACCTCGTATGCTAGTTTGCGTCAGGATATTGATCTGCATGATAAAATGGGGTATCAGTATATGATCCTCGATGAAGCGCAAATGGTCAAAAATGCTTCAACGAAAACATCCAGCGCACTCAGAAATTTATCGATTCCGCATCGTTTTGCTTTAAGCGGGACACCGATCGAGAACAATCTGGAAGAATTATGGTCATTGTTCCAAACGGTTATGCCAGGATTTTTCCCACCTATCGGACGTTTCCGTCAAATGGCTGTCCCAGAAATTGCCAAAATGATCCAGCCGTTCGTCTTACGTCGTGATAAGGATACGGTCTTGCAGGAATTGCCGGAACGGATCGAATCCAATGTATTGAGCAGCTTGACTGAAGAACAGAAGACCGTTTACTTAGCGTACCTCAAACGAATGCGGCAGGAAGTCGATCAAATGGACTCTGCAACATTCCGTAAACAGCGTGTAAGTATTTTGGCGGGATTGACGCGCTTGCGCCAAATCTGTGATGATCCACGTCTTTTCATGGAAGGCTATGAGGGCGGCTCAGGTAAACTGGAGCAAGTGAAGGATTTAATCCATGCGGCGAAGGAAAACGGCAGACGTGTGCTACTATTCTCGCAATTCACGAGTATGCTTTCCATTATGGAGCAGGAATTTGCTGAGGAAGGTGTTTCCAGCTTTTATCTAAGAGGCAGTACGAAAGTCTCTGATCGTCTGAAAATGGTCGATGCCTTCAATGCGGGAGAAAAAGATGTCTTCTTGATTTCCTTGAAAGCCGGCGGTACTGGGTTGAACTTGACTGGAGCAGATACTGTTATCTTGTATGATTTGTGGTGGAACCCCGCAGTAGAGGAACAAGCAGCAGGTAGGGCGCACCGGATCGGTCAGAAGAAGGTTGTGGAGGTTTGGCGTATGATTGCTGAAGGAACGATCGAGGAACGTATGAATCAACTGCAGCAAGAAAAACGCGAGCTGTTCCAAAAAGTTATTCAAGGCAATGAAGAACAAACGAATAAACTTACTGAAGACGATATTCGTATGATTTTAAGTTTAGGTGAATAAATAGAAGAAAAGTTTGCAGCGCTATGACTTAGCGTCGCAAACTTTTTTGTTAGTTAGGGCGTTATTCAAATCGTTAAAACTCTTGATTTCTTTATCGAAAATTGCGGTCTGGCCACTTGGGATGTCTCGTCCCTGATGATTGAACCACCAGACAGACCATCCTGCAGCTTTGGCACCAATGACATCATTATCGAAGCTGTCGCCGATGTATAAAAGCGATTCAGGGGACAGAGCCAAGTGCTCCTCCATTAACTTAAAGATTCTAGGGTCAGGTTTTTGGATCTGAACCCCGTCTGATATCAAAATGCTTTCCCAGTCGAACCAGTTGGCTAATTGCAACGCATTGAGTTTATCCTCTTGCCGCTTTACGGGCCCATTTGTAATTATTCCCATGGGAACCTTCTGTTCTTTTAACCAGTCTAAGGCACTGCTTATCTCGATCGGTAATGAAATTGTCTGCAATGCGTGGTCATATGCTGTTTGAAATGCGTCTAGATCAGCATCAGCTGGCACGAAATCGAAATCTGCTAATGCTAGCCGAATTCGCTCGTAGCGCATTTTTTCTAAAGTCCATTCGCCAGTGATTGATTTCATATAATGAAAATCACTATAATGACGAAAACGAATAAATAGTGCCTTCATTTCACTTGCGGGAAATGAGGGGAAAAGCGAATGGATGGCTGCTGCAAAAGGCGCTTGCTGTTCATACAGCGTGTCATCTAAATCAAATACAATTCCTTGGATCATTGAATCACTCCTAATTTCTGAATGGATTCATTATACCAAAAAAAACATCGGTTTTTGTTCACGCTAAGAAAAAAACTAGCTTGATTAGATAATTCTTGTTATGTTATCGGCGCGCTGATGAATTGAAAAAAACACTATCTGCAATCAATCAAAAATATTCTTGCGAAAAAAAATAATGATTGAAACTGGAAAAAAAGGCGGATTTTTAGGGTTTACCAATTTTTGAAATCTCTATAAAAAATTTGGAGATTTTTGATAATTTGTAAGCTGTATCTATTTCACTACCTTGTTTTGCAGGTGAAATCTGATACAGAGGAATACTTATTAAAGCAAAATAAAATAACTTTAAAATAATAAGCGGCATGTTTTAAACAACAATCTATTTTAAAATAATTCTAGAAAAGGCCTATGAGAGAATGGTTTATTGTTCGTTGTTTTATTTTTAAAAATAAAACTTAAGATTATTGATAGGATAAAAAAATATTTCACTAAAAAATAAATCGATAATTTCTCGAAATACGAGTCTGTAATGATACAGTTTTTTATCTTGTTATAACACTGTGCTAAATGAGAGCTACGCCACTGCTTTCTCATCTTGACAAATCATTATTGGCCTGACAGCTCGTATTACGTAGGGATAAATTAAATAACGTTAATATTTGCAAAAAAAAAGAGGAGCACCTCTTTTTTTTGTTACCTTTTTTCTGTATAATAGAGACAGATAGCAGGAAGTGAGTATTACCTGTTACAAAAATTGAGAGTCAAGAAAAGGAGTGATATGCATGTTAACACTATATACTTCCCCTAGTTGTACATCATGTCGGAAAGCACGTGCTTGGCTACAGGAACATGAGATCCCTTATGTTGAACGAAATATCTTTTCTGAGCCATTGAACATTGATGAGTTGAAGGCCATTTTACAAATGACTGAGGACGGAACTGAAGAAATCATTTCAACCCGTTCAAAAGTTTTCCAAAAGTTGAACATGGATTTAGATGAACTGTCACTAAAAGAATTGTTGGACTTAGTTAAAGAAAATCCTGGATTGCTGCGTCGTCCGATCATGATCGACGAGAAACGTTTGCAAGTCGGTTTTAATGAAGATGAAATTCGTCGTTTCTTACCTCGTGACGTTCGCCAATATGAATTACGTCAAGCCCAATTGATGGCTGGACTATAGAATATATACCCCGCGAATGCGGGGTATTTTTTGATTATTCGCTAAATGTAATAAATTGAGACAGCTCTTTTTTTAAGGGCTCAACCTCTTTTTTAAAATGAAAGCCGCGCATGCCGGTTTCTTCGGCAGCTAGAATGTTGGCGGCTGTATCGTCGATAAAGTAGCATTCAGCAGGATTCAATCCAAAGTGACTATAAAATGCTCGAAAGATTTCATGCTCAGGTTTAGCTAATTTCCAATCTGAAGAAATGAAGATGCCGTCAAATGAGCTATGGTTTGGCACTTTTTCTTCATATAAATAATAATCCTGCGGTGCGTTGGACAAAAGATAGACACCTAATCCCTGTTCTTTTAACTGTCGTGGAAGTTGCGCCATTTGTGGTAAGGGATGTAAGCCATTATACCAAGTAGTTAGTAATTCTTCTGCCGTGCCATGTAACTCTTTTGGCAGTCGATTTTTTACTGATAACAGAAGTTCTGGTTTTGTCATCATTCCTTTATCAAAACGCAGCCAGTCTACTGAACCAAATATTTCTGATACTAGCAACTTTTGCTGGGCTTCATCGCTCGTTGTTTCACGGACAAAGCGTATTGGTTCAAAATCAACTAATACGTTTCCTAAATCAAATACAATATTTTTGATCATCAAAAAACCTCCTTAGTGATATACTTTAGTCTATCACTCAAACAAGAGATAGGGGTCTGATTTATACGTATTTGTATATAAGTTAATGGAAACTAGAGAATTCCGAGTAAAAGGAATCTATGAGGATAACATTCATGAGAAAAGTAAAAACAATTCGCAAAGGTTTGGCCAGTCCTCATTTTTACCGCAAGTCTCATGAATCGAGGGCGAGTTTTCTCTTTTGTTTATAGGAATTTAATAAAATTCGTCGGCTTTCTTTACTTTTAAACGGAATCAGTTACAATGAACATATAATCTATCTTTAAAGTGAGGTGTGCCAAGATGGAGATGGAACACATCAATGAGAATACGATCCGCGTCATTATCGAGAATGAAGATTTAGCTGAACGAGGAATTACGTTTTTAGATCTGCTGGGGAATCATCGGGAAATCGAATCTTTCTTCTATAGTATTTTAGAAGAAGTCGATATTGAAGATGAGTTCAAGAGTAGTGAGGCTGTCACTTTCCAAGTACTTCCGAAGAATGACGGATTGGAACTATTTATTAGTAAAAACCTGACACCCGAAGATCTCAATAAAATGAACAATTCAACAGAGTTCGAAACGAGTGATTTTGATCAGCTGATTCGTCAGCAGATTTTAGCCAACTCTGAAAGTCTTGAAGAGGATGGAAAAGTGAGTCGCTTACGGGTTTTTCAATTAAGTAGTTTTGAGGACATGATTGAATTAGCGAGCTATCACTTTTTAGATGAGGCTTGGTGTGACTTATACCTATTGGATGAGACATATTATTTACAAGTTTATTTTGACCCTGAGGTTTTTGGCGAGTTTGGATTAGCAGACGTCATCGCTGAAATCTTAGAATATGCTCAGGATTCTGCTGTTTCAGCAGAAATGTTAGAAGAGTATGGGAAGCTTCTGATGCATCGCGATGCAATCGAGATTACGCGTGCTCATTTTAATTAGAGTGTTCAATACTATCGTTCTTATGAGCGATGGTATTTTTTTGCTAGTAGTACTTATAATAAAGTAAGAAAATTTCTTTCTAGTTACGTATTCCATGTTTTCCTGCGTATCTTTCTTTTGAGGTGAGGAAAATGCTGTTTGCTTATACAAAAGAAAAAGAGATGGTCAGTGCTTCAGAAATAAACGACGAGCAAAAATATTTTTGTCCAGATTGTGATGAACAGTTGATTCGGAAAGCGGGAAAAATCAAAATTCCCCATTTTGCTCATATGAACAATTCAGAGTGCTATGGCTTGAGTGAAGGAGAGACTCATGAACATCTACAATTAAAGCGGCTTTTTTTTAAATGGGGGAACCATTTTGAACGTAATTGGAAAATGGAAGCGCCTCTTACAGATTTAGCGCAGCGTCCAGACTTATTGCATGAGCATTTAGCGGTAGAGATCCAATGTTCGCCGATCAAGGGCGCCCGACTGGCTGAACGGATGCAGGGATATCGTCAGCAAAACTACCAGGATTGGTGGCTGTTAGGAAAGAAGTTGCAGCCCACTGAAAAATTTACACAACTGCAGAAGCAATTTTGTTCGTTTGATAAAGAAAGAGGACTCCATCTTTGGTTGATAGAGAAAAAGCAGATTCGTCTGCTTTATCATATCCATGAAACAGATCGTTTCTTTTATTGTGAAGAACGCTGGCCCAACGGCTCTCAATCTGTAAAGAATATTTTTCAAACAACAGTAAGCAAACGTCCACCACATCTTTTTCCTACTATAGAAAGTGTCAATAAACGGAAACAATCGTTGAGTCTTAAACTAGTTCAAAGCAATCCGCGACTTCGTGGCCTGCAGCACTATTTTTATCAAGAGCGAAGACATCTGCTCTATTTGCCGGACTGGGTCTATTTTCCAAGCCGCTATTTCTTCTTCTATCAAGAGGATTTGCTGGTCTTTCGTTATTTGTTTCAAAAAGAAGGGAAAAACGCCTCGCGGATTTTTGATAAATTTCTAAACTACCGATCAGAAAATCAAAGAGAGTGGTTCTTTCATCGAATTGATCAGCGTGAGATATTGGAACGCCTCTATCTTGAAGCGATTTTTTGTCAAAGAAAGGCTAAAGTTTCGTCAGCCTGACCGCTTTTGAAAATACTTTTTTCCAAATTGTGGTACTATTAAATGTGATTGATAGATGAAACGTCACTTATTCTTCACGCTTCAATAGGAGTCGTTTAGAGATCGGCGTTTGAGAATCAAGTTTCTTTCTAAAGAGGAAAGGACTACAAAACAAGTTAGGAGTGTTTTAATGAGCGAAGCAAAACAATTGCCAAAGCGGCAGGAAGTACCCACTGAACTGACTTGGGACTTAACCAAAATTTTTGCGGATGATGCGGCTTTTGAAGAAAAATTTCAAGCGTTATCCGATGAATTAACTGAAGTGGATAAGATCAAAGGGAGTTTAGGTCAAGGTGCAGCAGAATTTTTAACAGCGATCGAGTATGTTTTAGATATTTATCGCAAAGCGGAAGTTATTTATGTATATGCTCATTTAAAAAATGATCAAGATACCGTTGATACAACAAATCAAGCACTTTATGCTCGAGCTTCAAGTTTAATCGCACAAGTCAGCGAAGCAGTTAGCTGGTTTGAACCGGAAATGTTGCAATTGACGGATCAAGAGATTTGGGCCTTTTTCGAAAGCGAACCAAAGCTTGACCTATATCGTCATTTTGTGGAACAGATTATTTCAGAAAGAGCACACGTTTTACCCGCTGAACAGGAAGCGTTGTTAGCAGGGGCCAGCGAGATTTTTGGGAGTTCCGCTGATACGTTCTCTGTTATGAACAATGCGGATCTGAAATTCCCAGTTGTGAAGAACGAAGAGGGTGAAGATGTCCAATTAACCCATGGTGTTTATGGTCAATTATTGGAAAGTACGGATCGAAAAGTTCGTGAACAAGCTTTTAAATCCTTGTATTCTGTGTATCATCAATTTCGGAATACCTTTGCTTCGACATTAAGTACTCATATTAAAGGGCACAATTACAAAGCGAAGGTTCGCGGATATGGGTCAGCACGTGAGGCCGCTTTAAGCGGAAATCATATTCCTGAAGATGTCTATGAAACATTGACATTAGTAGTCAATCAATACCTGCCTTTATTGCATCGTTATGTGGAATTGCGCAAGGAACTACTAGGCTTAGAAGAATTGCACATGTATGATTTATATACACCGCTATTAGCAGAAGCTCCTGTTAAATTTACGTATGAAGAAGCACAAGAAAAAGCGCTTGAAGCATTGAAACCTCTCGGCGAAGAGTATTTAGAAGTCGTGAAAAAGGCTTTTGCGGAACGCTGGATCGATGTAGTAGAAAATCAAGGGAAACGCAGCGGTGCCTATTCTTCCGGTGCCTATGATACACAACCATATATTCTGTTGAATTGGCACGATCGTCTGGATGAATTATATACATTGGTTCATGAAATGGGTCATAGTGTTCACAGCTATTTTACTCGTCACACGCAGCCGTATGTTTATGGTGATTACTCGATTTTCTTAGCAGAAATTGCTTCGACGACGAATGAAAATCTTTTGACAAGCCGTTTGTTGGAAACTGAGAAGGATCCAAAAATACGTGCATATATCATTAATCATTATCTTGATGGTTTCAAAGGGACGATTTTCCGGCAAACTCAATTTGCTGAATTTGAGCACTTCATCCATACGGAGGATGCTGCCGGCACGCCATTGACAAGTGAGCATTTAAGCAAGTTTTACGGTGAATTGAATGCGAAGTATTATGGACCGATTGTTATCAACGATGAAGAAATCAAAGATGAATGGTCGAGAATTCCACATTTCTACTATAACTATTATGTTTATCAATACGCGACTGGCTTCTCGGCAGCGAGTGCTCTAGCAAAACGGATCGTCGAAGGCGAACCCGATGCTTTAGAAAAATACTTGGCGTATCTGAAATCTGGAAGCAGTGATTATCCGATTGAAGTTATGAAAAAAGCCGGTGTCGATATGACGCAGCCAACGTATATTGAGGACGCGATGGAAATCTTTGCATTGCGATTAGATGAGTTGGAACAACTGGTCGAAGAATTAAAGGCTTAATCAAAAAAAAGAAGCAGGAGCTTAGCGCTCTTGTTTCTTTTTTTTGCGTTGGTAAATCTGAAATGAAGGAGCTATAAAAATAATGAAGAAAACATTTATTTTTATTAAAGATTGATGCTTTATAATTTTTTTCCAATACAGATTACGTTTGAAAAACAATAGTTAAAAATTGAATTTAAGGCTTGTTTTATGCGGAAAAGGTTCTATCAGCCAGGAGAATATATTCAAATAATTGAAAGAAATTTTACAATTGGAATTTCTCTTTTGAGAATGATTATGCGAAAATTAGCATAAGTAGAGGGGGTGGAACATAATGACTAAACCAAATAAAAGAGACAAGATTGATTTGTTTTTAAAATTGTCAATTGCGGTCATGTTTATTGCTGGTTTTCTGATTTTTATGTATCCATTCGTTGTAGACTCGATCAATAATTACATTGATCAGCAGCGTCTCGAAGAGGTCCAAGAGAAAATGGAAGCTCGATCAGAGGCAGATAAGAAAAAACGTCTTGAAAAGCTTGAAAAAGAAAACAAGAAGTTGAAGACGATCATCCCAGGGGCAGGAAGTTTTGATGATCCTTTTGAAACATCACTTCGAGGAACTAAAAGTCCTAAAAAGGAATACTACGAAAAGCATATGATTGGTGCAGTATTCATACCGAAAATAAAAGTGAGCCTGCCAGTCTATGATGAGACGAACGACTTTTTATTGGATAAAGGAGCTACTGTTCTGCAAGGTACCTCTTTTCCGGTAGGTGGAAAGGGAACACATTCAGTCATAACCGGACATACAGGATTGCCAGAGAAGAAACTGTTTACAGATCTAGAGTTGCTCAAAAAGAAGGACAAGTTTTTCTTACATATAGAAGGAAAAAAATTGGCTTATCAGGTTGATCGGATCAAGGTCGTGAAACCTGATAAGTTTGATGCGCTCAAAATTGAATTGGAACGCGATCAAGTGACACTGCTGACGTGTACGCCTTATGGTGTGAATAGTCATCGTCTGCTGGTCACGGGTCACCGTGTGGCTTACCCGGTTGAAGCGGCGAAGAAAATCAAAGAAACCGAAAAATATCATCGTCGACGTGTGTATTATCTAATGGCCGGTTGTCTATTCTTCGCACTGATTTTTGGCTACTTCGTCTGGCGCAAAATCATACTTTATCAATCGAAAAAACGCGAATACGATTTTGTCTTCTATCTATATGAGAATGGTGAGCCATTACCGGGTGTGCGTGCATTGCTTACTCAAAAACAAGACGTTGTTCGCATCGATGGCAAACTTGTTCATACAGTCAGCGATGTGTTCGGGAAGATTGAATTCAAACAAATTCCTGGCGGCGTTTACCGTGTTGAGACCGAAAATGGTTTGAGTGTAAAAGGAAAGGTTTGGCGTTTGAAGGATAAGAAATTCAAGATTCTTAAACGTCGCGGATACAAGAATATCAAACAAAAAATCAAGCATTTTATTATTGAAAGCAAGGTGAACTAGCATGAAGAGGGCACCTAAATCTAGCAGCGCTAAAAGACAAATGATCAGCAAGATTTTTATGATCTTGATCTTTTTAGTCGGGGTATTAGTCATGATGTATCCTTTCTATATCAATGCCGTCAATGATTTTATTGATCAAAAAAGAATGGAAGAAGTTCAAGAACAGAACAAGGAGCAGAATAAAGAGCAAGTCCGCAAAGCGAAGGAACGAATGAAAAAACGCAACGAAGAGTTGAAAAAAAATGGGTTAGTTCCTAAAGCCCCTAAGTTCACAAATAATAATGAACGAAAAATCGTAAGTGACGACTATATTCGCAAGCACTTGATTGGCGCGATCAGCATTCCGACAATCGAAGTTACATTGCCGCTGTTCGATACAACTAATGAGAAGCTGTTGCAAGAGGGCGCAACCGTCTTGCAAGGGACCTCCTATCCGACGGGAGGAGCGGATACCCATTCAGTTATTTCTGCTCATAGCGGATTGCCGGAAAAAAATTATTTACGGATTTAGAAGAAGTGAAAAAGGGTGAGATATTTGTCATAACGTTGTTCGAAGAGAAGCTAGCTTATGAAGTAGACAAGATTGACGTTGTCGAACCGCGAGATACATCCGTAATCGAGATTGAACCTGGTCGCGACATTGTCACTTTATTGACCTGTACGCCTTATATGATCAATAGCCATCGTCTATTAGTGACCGGTCATCGGGTGCCTTATACAGAAAAAATGGCAGAAGCTATAAAAAAAGCGGACGATTCGCGTAAACTAAAGGAGATACTGATTTTAGTTGGATTCGCACTCTCCATATTGCTCCTGCTGTTTGGAATCTATCGTGCCATTCACGCGTATCTTTTAAAGAAACGCCAGTTCAATTTAAATATTCTTCGAACAGATTCATTTGGCAATGCCTTAGCAGGAAGAGAATTTGCGATGTATAGTAAGAATGGAAAACGTCCAGTACAGAGACAAGGTATTCCATTGATGGCGGTGACAGACGAAGAAGGTCGTGCACGTTTTGAGAGTATTCCAGGCGGTGTTTATTGTATTAAAGATAGTGAGGCACTTGGTTTTAAAGTAGGAATCAAGAAATTGCGTCAGGATAAAATAAGTCTTTATTTAACTAAACAACAGAAGGGTTACATTTTTACGAAGGAAAATGCTGTTCAGATCAAAAAATAAAAGCATCATTGCCAGGAGGCAATGATGCTTTTTTAGATTAATGATAAGTGATTGTCTGCTGTTGACTGTCGGATTGGTGCATTTCTATTTTGAGATTCTAAGAATGCAATCAATGACTCTTTCGTATTATATGTATCTAAAATATGATGGATCGTATCGCATCCTTCGATACGGATACCTGCATCACAATCACCGCCGTAGTTATAGATTACAGCTGAAGGGTGAGAAGTGATTTCCATCTCATGAGCGATCTGCTGGTCTGTTAGAAACGCTTCTTGAACAAACGCTGAATGCCGATCCTCTAGGAACATTTCTAAATCACCGCCGACTTTGGTGAATAGCTGAATCGCTAGTTTCTTTGAATAAGGTTGTTTCTGTTCACCAACCGTTTCTTGTAATTCAACTAAGAAATCACGCCCACGCTTTTTTCCTTGCAGATGAGCGGCTTTAACATCTAAAGCGGCTGAATGAATTTCTTGTGACAGGTCGGTTCTTAATTCAATATCTTTTTCGGAGGCGCCAATCCGCTGCATGAACTCAGAGACTGTTTTTAAATTCATGATCGGAATCAGACGTAGCTGGATTTTCATATCGTACTCTTCGATCAAATCAATGATCCGTCGCTCGATTGATAAACATTTTTTTCCAATCGGATTAACAAATAGATAAATCTCGATCATTGGAGTCCCTCCATTTCTTTATTTCGCTTTTGCTGTTCAGTCACGGCTCGAGCGATTTTATTTTGTGTTTTTCGGTAAGGTAAGTCGAATTTTTTTAATAGCTGGTTAAAGTCGCCTTCATTGTAATTCGAATCTGGAACTTCAAGCTCCAGCTCGTAATCATGCTGTTCGCCGTACCAGCTTTCATCCAATGCGAGTTTTCCTTCTGTAATGGTAAATTCCGCACGTTTTGTGATTAATTTCCCAATTAGGTGCAAGTCTAACAATGAAATATTTAATTGCTTCAGCCGGTTCAAAATTTCAGTAGCTTGCGAAACGAACTGTTCATTCTCTACAGCATGATCCACATCAGCAATCGTGAGGGAATCGGTGACCTCTAAAAGACCAACAGTTCGAGGAATTTTCAACGTTGCTTCAGCCTTAGCAGCAAAACGGCGAATTCTCAGACCCATCCCATGTTGTTTTAGTTGGAAATCAGCTGTATCGAAGTAAAGATTTGTTTGTATTACAAATTGCTCATCTGTAATATTATAGTAACGTAACAATTCAGTATACTCGTCTTTTGTCAGCATACTCTTGAATTCGATTTCAATTTCTTCACTCAATCTTATTTTACTCCTGATTCTAGAAAAATCCTAATATAAGACATCCTCACATAGAATAACCTAGCTAGTCAAATGATTAGAACTAATTCCATGAAAATGTTAGTATTTTGTAATATTTGTTGTGGGAGAAAAATATGATAATTCTTTCTGCGGAAGGTTTATGATAAGATAAGAAAGAATGGAAAAATGAAGCGAGGGATATGCGATGGAGAGAGACTGGGATTCATTTCTTGCTCCGTATGAATTGGCAGTAGCGGAGTTAAAGATAAAATTACGCGGATTGCGGAAGCAATACCGTACGAGCGGGGATCATGTGCCGATTGAGTTCGTGACCGGTCGTGTTAAGCCAGTGGAAAGTATCCTTAATAAGGCGGAGTTGCGGGGCATTCCGTTGAACCGTTTAGAAGATGAGATGTCTGATATGGCAGGAATGCGTATCATGTGCCAATTTGTGGAGGACATTCCCTTAGTCGTGGAAATTTTACGACGTCGAAATGACATGAAGATCATTCAAGAGCGGGATTACATCACGAACCGAAAGGCCAGTGGCTATCGATCGTATCATCTCGTGATCGAATATCCTGTGCAGATGTTAGAAGGAGAGAAAAAGCTTCTGGCAGAAATCCAAATTCGGACGTTATCGATGAACTTTTGGGCAACGATCGAGCATTCAATGAACTATAAATATAAAGGGCAAATACCTGAAGATATCCAAAGGCGATTATTTCGGGCGGCGGAAGCTGCATATCAGCTAGACGAGGAAATGTCCAGCATACGTGATGAGATTCAAGAAGCTCAGCATGTATTTAATCGTAAGGAACAAAAAAAGGAAGTGGGACGTCATGGGACTACGGATCGGAATCATCCATAATCAAGAAGAAAAATCAATTCGGGTGTTGCAGCGTTTACGGGGATTATTAGCCGGCAAGGATGATTTAGAGATCGTGGATCGTGATCCAGAGCTGGTAATCACGATCGGCGGTGACGGAACATTGCTTTCAGCGTTTCATCGGTACAACCATCGATTAGATGAAGTCCGTTTCCTAGGGGTGCATACAGGCCATCTAGGTTTTTACACTGATTGGCGGGATTATGAGCTTCCAGAGTTAGTAAATAGTTTGAGTGCTGAGCAGGGGAAAAGCGTAAGTTATCCTCTTTTAGATGTTGTTTTGACGACGAGTGATGGCGAGAAGAAGCATTTCTTAGCTTTAAATGAATCAACGATTCGTAAAGGCAGCCGTACAATGGTAGCAGATGTTTACATCAAGGAAGAATTATTTGAACGGTTTCGCGGGGACGGGTTAGCTATTTCTACACCTACTGGTTCAACCGCTTATAATAAGAGCGTCGGCGGTGCGGTGGTTCACCCCAGCATCAATGCGATGCAATTAGCGGAAATTGCTTCATTGAACAATCGTGTTTTTCGAACGTTGGGCTCTCCTAGTATCATTGGTTCTCATGAATGGATCGATGTTCGCTTAAAAGGGAATGAGCAGCATTTAATAACGATTGATCAGCTCGATATCAATCGCAAAGGGATTACATCGATCAAATATAAAATCGCTGAAGAACGGATTCACTTCGCTTCTTATCGGCATATGCATTTCTGGCATCGGGTTAAGGATGCCTTTATTCGAGAGGATTAATTTTGTGGAATTCAAATGGACGTATCAAGAACAGACCAGTTCGCTAGTACGAACTTTTTTAAAACGACAAGGGATCTCAAAAAAATTATTGGCTAAAATTAAATTTCATGGTGGCAAAATTTTAGTGAACGAGACGGAACAAAACGTCTTGTTTTCTTTAAAAGCCCATGATATTGTAACAGTTGTGATTCCAGACGAAGAGCCTTACGAGACCCTATTAGCTGACGATATTCCTATCGAGATCGTTTTTGAGGATGAGCATTTGTTAGTGGTCAATAAACCAGCGGGGATTGCGTCGATTCCGTCACAATATCATCCCCGTGGAACTATGGCTAACCGGGTCAAGGCATATTACGTAGCACAAGACTACGCCGACCAAGTCGTGCATGTCGTTACGCGTTTGGATCGAGATACATCTGGTTTGATGTTGTTTGCGAAGCACGGTTTTGCTCACGCAAAGCTAGATCAAGGCTTGCAGCAGAAGCAGTTTATTAAAAAATACCAAGCACTCGTTTCTGGTGAAGTGGAAACCTTACAGTCTCATGGGAATATTTTGCTACCCATCGGTCGTGATATGTCGTCTTTAGTAAAGAGACAAATAATCGAGACAGGACAACAGGCTGAAACGGAATATTGGTTAAAAAAACGAAATCTGACTAGCGCTTTAGTGGATATACAGCTGCATACGGGGCGGACTCATCAGATTCGAGTACACTTTTCGGCGATTGGCTGTCCTTTACTAGGTGATGATCTTTACGAGGGTGCGATGGATTTAGGAATTCAACGTCAAGCGCTGCACTGCTATTCTTTAAGCTTTCCTCATCCGTTCAACGACGAAACTATGCATTTCGAGCTGCCGTTAGCCGCTGATATGGCTGCGATAGCAGAAATGCTTTAGATCAATGAAAGGATAAACGTGAGGTAGGTTGTCAGTTCAGCTTCTCGCAGTAATTCAACGGGGAAGGACGAAACACCGAGTTTTTATGAAAAAAATACCAGTCAGTATAGCAGAATGATATCCGTGACGAAAATCAACTTAATTTTTCTGAAAGAAAAATTAGTACATAAAAAAGAGGTAGGTTGTCAGTTCAGCTTTTCGCAGTAATTCAACGGGGAAGGACGAAACACCGAGTTTTTATGTGAAAAAATACCAGTCAATATAGCAGAATGATATACGTGACGAAAATCAACTTAATTTTTCTGAAAGAAAAATTAGTACATAAAAAAGAGGTAGGTGAGATTGATGGATGAGAACCAAGAAGAGCTAGAAATACATTTCCAACAATTACGGGAGGAACTGGATCAGAATGATCTGCAGTCGTTCCGTGATCATTTCTTGGAAATGCATTTTTATGATCAGGGACAATTTTATCAATCGTTGAATCATGAAGAGCGGCAGCTTGTCTATTCTTATTTATCACCTAAAGAATTAGCGGATATGTTTGATGTCATTGAAGAAGACGATGAACATGTGGATGAATATCTAAATGAGATGCGCCCACAATATGCGGCTGATATGTTATCTGAAATGTACACCGATAATGCAGTGGATTTACTGAACGAATTAGACAAAAAACCAGTGGCAAAATATTTAAGCCTGATGGATTCTGAACATGCGAATGAAATTCGCGATCTGCTTCATTATGAGGATGATACTGCGGGCTCCTTGATGACGACAGAATATGTCTCGATCGTGGCGAATCAAACGGTTCGTTCTGCAATGTATGTTTTGAAAAAAGAAGCTCAAATTGCTGAGACAATCTATTATACTTATGTAGTGAATGATGATAATCAATTGGTCGGCGTAATTTCTTTACGGGATTTGATTGTCAATGATGATGATACCATGGTTTCAGATGTTATGAGTGAACGAACAATCTCAGTACATGTAGGTGATGATCAGGAGGATGTGGCACAAACATTCCGAGACTATGATTTTCTAGCATTGCCAGTAACAGATTACGATGATCATTTATTAGGAATCGTGACAGTCGATGATATCATTGACGTAATCGATGATGAAGCGGCAAGTGACTATTCTGGTTTGGCTGGGGTCAATGTTGAAGAGGTCGATGAAAATCCTGTTAAGGCAGCTTCGAGACGGTTGCCATGGCTGATTACTTTACTATTTCTTGGAATGACAACGGCGACGCTGATCAATCACTATGAAGCGCTGGTTAGTAAAGCAAGTATTTTAGCAGTTTTTATCTCGTTGATTACTGGGACTGCCGGAAATGCCGGAACACAATCACTTGCGGTAGCAGTAAGGCGTTTGGCAATTTCGGATGATAGTGAGAAAAATTTTGGAAAGCTAGTACTTGGTGAAATTTTAACCGGGCTTGTGACGGGGTTAGTTACCGGGATAACGATTTTTGTGATCGTTGGTATTTGGAAACACAACTTCATTTTAGGTTTTGTTATAGGAACGGCGATGATGGCTGCTATTACAGTGGCGACGTTAGCCGGCAGCTGGATTCCAATGGTCATGGAAAGATTGGGTTTTGATCCAGCCGTTGCCAGTGGACCGTTTATTACGACCCTGAGTGATTTGACAAGTGTACTGATTTATTTTAATATTGCTAGTCTCTTTATGGAAAGATTTATTGGACAGTGAGTGAAGATTTAAAAGACATATGCTGAAAGTAGTGAGAAAATTTTGAAAAAAGCTTATGCCATTATTATTCGTAACGGGTTGATTTTATTGGTCCGCCGTCAAGGGATGCCTGTTTGGGACTTGCCAGGAGGCGAACTTCTTCCAGATGAGAATGAACGAGAAGGAGTGCAACGCTTAATTAAGGAGCTGCTTTCTTTTGATAGTAAAGTAGATGATTTGATCGGGATATATACAAAAGAGTATCATGATGAGATTACCTATGTATACAAGGTGCAAGAAGCGGTTTCGCAAAGTCAGATGGAGTCGCAGGATTATGTGGCGTTCAATTTCTTTGATCTTCATAATTTACCGTTGAATATTTTTCCAGATCGCAATCGTCAAATCAAAGATTACAAAACAGGACGTTATCCGGTTCGTTTGCGATTTAAGGAGAATCGGATTCTCATTCGAATTGAAAAATTTATCAAGGAACGAAAAAAAGAGAAGTGACTCATTCGAGTCGCTTCTCTTTTAAATTGTAACGATTTTTGTGCCATGCAGTTCGTTGACACCTAATGTTGTGGCAATTTTTTCTGCATTCTCAGCATTGATGCCGCCGCCGGGCAAAATGATAATGCGGCCATCCGCATAATCGATTAATTCTTTTAAATGAGGCAGATTTTCATCGATAGTGGTAGATAACGGACCGCCATGGGTTAGGATACGATCAATGCCTAGTTTAACAAACCAATCAATCGTTTTGAATTGTTCTTCATTGGACAGTTCGTCGAAAGCCATGTGGAAAGTTGTTAATACGCCTTCGCTGTTGCCTACCAGCATTTCTAATGCTTCTTCATCCACTTCGTTGTCTTCGGTCAAACAGCCGAACACCACGCCATCCGTTCCAGCATTTTTTGCATGAATCAAATCATTCTCCATGATTTTCAATTCAATATCATTGTAGACAAAATTTCCGCCGCGTGGACGAATCATCGTCATGACTGGTACATGATTTTCACCAGCATAAGTCAGTACTTCTTCGATCACGCCCAGACTTGGTGTCGTTCCACCGGCTGCCAGGTTATCGCATAGTTCAATGCGTCCTGCGCCTGCTTGGATCGCTTTTGGAATATCGGTATAATTTTCAGCGCAAAATTCTTTAATCAAGATTATATCCTCCGATTTCATATTAAATTTTAAAAGAAATAATTAATGATCCCGACGTATAGTTTAGCATATCTCGACGATAGTAGGAATAGAAGAACTATGCTATGATTAGATAGCAAAAAAAGGAGTGAAGAGATGCTTAAAAAAATTGATCGAAGCGCCTTGTTTTTGGGCAAGCATGCGGAATTGTTTCGTTGTCCGAACTGTCATCGCGAAATGACCCAACAAGAGAAAAGTCTTATTTGTGTAAATGGCCATCGATTTGACTTAGCTAAAAAGGGCACGCTCTATTTTTTGGATCATCAAATTAAAACTGAATATGGCAATGACATGTTTACACCGCGTGGACGAATGATTCGTTCGGGTATGTATCAGCCTGTGATTAAAAAAATCGCGAACTTAATGAAAACCGGGAATGTATTGGACGTTGGTTGCGGTGAAGGAAGTTTCTTGCAGCAAATTACTCAACTAAAAGAAAATCCTGTATCCATCGGGTTTGATATTGCTAAAGAAGGGATTTATCTAGCTAGTAATCAACCAATCGAAGCTTTTTGGTGTGTCGCTGATTTAACGAACCTGCCGTTTACGGAGGATTCTTTTGATACGATTCTAAATATTTTCTCGCCTTCACACTATCGTGAATTTAAACGGGTGATGAAACCAGATGGCTGCGTGTTGAAAGTCGTTCCACAATCTGGCTATTTGCAGGAATTACGAGCGGTCTATCATCCTGACGGCGAAGCCTACTCGAATGAGGCGGTTATTCAACGTTTCACAGACGAGCTATCCCTCGACCATCGTGAACGAGTGACGTATGAGTTTAAAATACCAGAGGAAAATCGTTTGGATCTGTTAGAGATGTCGCCATTAGAATGGAAGGTTCCAGCAGATGTAAAGGCAAAATTAGCGGCGAATCCGTTGAAGAAAATAACGATCGATATTGAAATATTAAAAGGACATTAGAGTAATCGCTTTCATGTGGATTACTGAAAATAGAAGGTTGCATTTGTGACTTCGTGATGTTATAGTACAAACAAGTTGTTTTTCATTGGTTTTTATCAGGTTCCTGTTCTGATAAAAGTTAGTGAAAAGTGCTTCACTAACGTAGCGACTCGCCGTGCTAGACACCGAGTTGGTACGTTTTTTTTTACGGTTTTTGTGGTTTCGAAAAAGGATTTCTGAAACCGAAGAAGCTGACAGTTGTTCTTCTTGCTTGGGCAGATCAGGGGAAATCTTCTTTTATTATTGAACAAGCTGTAAAATACCGTCCTGATTTGTTTCATATATAAGTAAGTGACTGTTCTATGTGCGAGATTATTTTGAATACTTACATTAGAAAATAAAGATAGAAATAAGAACGAGGGAAAATATCATGACAAACCATATCGTATTATTTGAACCACAAATTCCAGCGAATACTGGAAATATCGCACGAACTTGTGCGGCAACCAATTCACCTTTACATTTGATCGAGCCTTTAGGTTTTTCCACCGATGATAAGCATTTGAAGCGGGCAGGACTTGATTACTGGAATGATGTGAATATTACTTACCATAAAAATTTGGCCGCATTTTTAGACTACTTAGGCGATCAGCCTTTGCATTTGATCACAAAGTTCGCCAATAGTACGTATTCAGAAATTGATTATACTGACGGTGCAGATCATTTCTTTATGTTTGGAAAAGAGACCACAGGCCTGCCGGAAGTGTTCATGCGAGAAAATGAGGAGAAGTGTTTACGTATCCCGATGAATGATGAACATGTTCGCTCGTTGAACCTTTCCAATACAGTTGCTCTAGTCGTTTACGAAGCGTTGCGGCAGCAAAGTTTTCCTAATTTAGAATTGACGCATCATTATGAACACGATAAGTTAGATTAGATAATAAGGACTTAGAAAGGGATTTTTATGAAACTTTATTTTACTCGTCACGGGAAAACTCGGTGGAATCAGGAGAAACGTTTTCAAGGCATGATGGGGGATTCTCCTTTGCTGCCTGAAAGTTTGGAAGCAATCAAAGCGCTGGGAAAAGAATTAAAAGATGTTCCATTCGAAAAAATTTATACCAGTACATTGAAGCGAGCATACCTGACAGCAGAAGGGATCAACAAGCAATTAGCACACCCAACAGAAATTATTCGTTCAGAAGATTTGCGGGAGCTGGGACTGGGAACCTTGGAAGGCCAATTGATTCCAGTGATTGAAGAACGTTACCCGAAAGATATGGTCAATCTGCGCCATCATTTAGAATTCTATGATCCTACTCCATTTGAGGGAGAAAAAATCGAAGATATGTTGAAACGAATCAATGATTTAGTGGAGAAAGCGGTAGCCGAGGCCAAAGAAGGTCCGCTTCTTTTTGTCGGTCACGGTGCAGCCTTGACTGCGGCGATCCAAGCATTAACCGGAAAGCCGTTAAACGAATTAAGGGAAATGGGTGGCTTATTCAATAATAGCTTGACGATTCTGGAGGCAGACAACAGTAAGCCGCCTTATCAAATGATTCAATGGAATGATGTCCGCTTTTTAGAAGGAACCGGATCAAAACCAGATTCCTTACTCTAATAGCGAAAGGAGGAGCGAAATGTCGGAAGAACAGTTATACATCGTGGGAACACTAAAAGTGATCTTTTTTCAAAATCCCAGTAATTTTTATAAGGTTATGTTGATCAAAGTCAGTGAGACAAACAGTGATTATCTTGAACAGGAAATTGTTGTAACGGGAAGTTTTGGCGATATGCAAGAAGATGAAGACTACCGCTTCTTCGGACATTTTGTCGACCATCCTCGTTATGGCAAGCAATTTTTAGTGGAGAGTTATGAACAAGCACATCCGACTTCTGCTAACGGCCTAATCAACTATCTTTCTAGTGAAAAGTTTCCTGGGATCGGAAAGATAACCGCGGAAAAAATAATCGAGGTTTTAGGCGAAGAAGCGATCGATCAAATTATGGAGAACCCGGCAGTGTTAGCGAGGGTTCCTAATTTGAATGTAAAAAAGCAGAAGGTTATTGTTGATACGATTCGACAAAACCATGGGATGGAGCAGATCATCGTCGGCTTGAGCCGTTACGGATTTGGAAGCCATCTGTCATTTGCGATTTTTCAAACCTATCGAAATGAAGCGTTAGAGGTCATCGCAGAGAATCCTTACCAATTGGTAGAAGATATTGAGGGGATTGGGTTCAAAAAGGCAGATAGTTTAGCTGAACAGCTAGGTATCTCAGCTGACAGTCCACAACGGATTCGGGCGGCGATATTTCATCAAGTCAATGAGGACGCGAACCAAAGCGGTGATACTTACGTAGAGGCACAGCAACTTTTGACGGAAGTTTTGCAGCTGTTAGAAACTTCTCGACCAGTCGAGATTGCTCCCGATCAAATTGCTAGTATGATTATCCAATTAGTTGAAGAGGAAAAAATTCAGCAGGAAGCAACGAAAATCTATGAAAATACCCTGTTTTATAGTGAATGGGGCATCGCTTCTTCGATCGAACGGTTATTGGCTCGTAAAAAAGAGATCAACTATCCGCAAGAGACAGTAGATAAAAAGTTGCGAACTATAGAAAAGTTATTAAAAATTACGTATGGCGATTCTCAAGATCAAGCCATTAAAGAAGCTATCCGTTCGCCGTTATTCATTTTGACGGGCGGACCCGGAACGGGGAAGACTACTGTAATTGATGGGATCGTTAAGCTGTTTGCTGAATTGAATGATTTGTCTTTAGACCCAAAGGATTATACGAATGCAATCTTTCCCATTCTATTAGCGGCTCCAACTGGCCGGGCAGCAAAACGCATGAACGAAACTACGGGTCTTCCTGCCAGCACGATTCATCGATTATTAGGCTTGAATGCGAATGATGACACGCCTGATATTGACGCTAAAGAACTTGATGGCGGGTTGTTGATCGTGGATGAGATGTCGATGGTGGATACTTGGTTGGCTAATACGTTGTTAAAGGCGATCCCTAATAATATGCAGGTAATCTTCGTAGGAGATAAAGACCAATTGCCGTCTGTTGGACCGGGACAGGTTTTTCATGACTTACTGCAGATTGAAGACATTCCTAAGATGGAATTGACAGATATTTATCGCCAAGGGGACGGATCCTCGATCATTCCGTTAGCCCATGAGATCAAAGATGGAAAATTGCCGCAGGATTTTCGAAAAAATCAAGCCGATCGTTCTTTTCTTGCTTGCCATGCTTTTCAAATGGAAGAGGTCATTAAGCAAGTTGTTGAGCGGGCGAAGAAAAAAGGCTTTACTGCACAAGATGTTCAGGTTTTAGCTCCCATGTATCGTGGTCCCGCGGGAATTGATGCAATCAATAAAATGATGCAGGAAATTTTCAATCCCAATGATGGACGGAAAAAAGAGGTTCAGTGGAACGATGTCGTTTACCGTATCGGTGATAAAGTTCTGCAACTCGTTAATAATCCGGAACTTAATGTTTTTAATGGCGATATGGGGATCATTGTTGGAATTATTCCAGCAAAGGAATCGGAAGATAAAGTGGATGAATTAGTCATTCAATTTGATAGTAATGAAGTTAGTTATAAACGTACAGAATGGAATAAAATCAAACTTTCTTATTGTTGTTCGATCCATAAGTCTCAAGGGAGTGAATTCAAAATGGTTCTCTTGCCGATGGTCAAACAATATTCTCGGATGCTGCAACGGAACTTGCTGTATACAGCGGTAACCCGAAGCAAGGATTTATTGATTTTACTAGGTGAGGAAGAAGCTTTCCAAGCATGTGTAAACCGAGAATCCGCTGTGCGAAAAACGACGCTGATCGAGCGAATCTTGAATGGGACGGAAGTTGCTCCTGCGCAGCCTAAGGCAGAACCATTTAAAGCGGTAGAAGAAAAACAAAAAAATACAGTGAATGAGCCAACGATTTTGACACCGAAGCTAATTGCTGCACAAGCGATAGATCCAATGATTGGAATGGAGAATGTCACGCCAGCAATGTTCATGTAGGATATAAAAAGGACTGAAAAATAAATCCATGGATTTATTTTTCAGTCCTTTTTTCTGCATACCAAATGTGTTGTGTCGCAGTGGAGAAGTTCATATCAAATGATCGCTCGCCCATGTCCTCGCCATCGGCTTGACCATGTTGCGGAACAACTGAGACGATTCGGATTTTGCTGCTAGTAAAATGCTTGTAGTGCTTATTTTCAGTATGTCTTTTTCGCAGAAGCTGGATTAGAAAGCGTAAGATCGCTGGTAGATTTGGTTTTTCTACCACCACAAGATCGATCGTGTCTTTTTTAGGATCAGCCATCGGTGCGATCGCCACACCGCCGCCAAAGTAAGGAATATTCGTAGTGGTACATAGGAAAGTTCGTTCAAAGCTTAAAGCTTGCCCATTCAACTCGACGAGAATCGGAAACGTTTTTTGAGTAAAGATTGCCTTCACCAAATAAAGTGCATAGGATGCCGACCCTAAGTGATATTTATTTAGCACCTTTTTTGAAGTAGAAGCGTTCGTTGTGGCAACGATCAAGGCATCTAACCCAATGCCGACATTGTTCAGGATAACTCCCTGTTCCTCGCGGATTTTTTCCTCATAATGAAAAACATTAATCGGTTGTGGTTTTAACGCAGAGGTAATTTGTTCAAAGGCTTTCTCCGGTTCGCGTGACAAACCGATACCGCGTGCGAAATCATTTCCCGAACCAGCAGGAATATAGCTGACAGGAAGGTGACGATCCAAGGCATAAAATTGACTGACAACCTCATGTAAGGTACCGTCGCCGCCGATCACAACTAGCAGATGAAATGAATTATCAACATGCTCTTTTTCGCAATTTTCCGACCATGGGCTGAGTAAATCGACCAAACGACCTACGATTTCTCTTTCATCCCCAGGTTCTTCAGTGTAATAGGGTGTGTATGTATAATCACCGTCATCAAGTAACTGGATGATTTTTTCAGCTGTCTTCGCCGCGTTGCCGCTGCCGGCTGCGGGATTGATTAAAATATGATAATGAAAATTCATGTCCTCGATCCTTTCAAAAATTGATTATAACAGAGTAACGAAAGGAACTGTAGAAAATTGAATCATTTTTTCTTGTTCTGGGCAAAGAAAACTCTCTCCACAACAAGAGGAGAGAGTGCATTTAGTAAATCGTTCATTCTGTTTCCGATCTTTGGATGAACCAGGTAATGATTTTTTTATCGTAATTTGAGGCCTCATAATCGCGGTTTATGTTAACGATGTTAGAAAGGGAATCCGTGGTTACAGCCAATGTTCCCCAAATATAAAAGGAGTGTTCATGGTCTCTGTTCTCAATTTTATATTTTTCCACTAACGGTGCACGAGTGCTGCAACAGCCATAATTTCCAGATGTCCATCGATCTTTGATGACAGCCTGCCCATCTTGTTGCGCTTTTATATACAATTTCTCTAACTCGTCGTTGATCCCTATCATGGTTAACCCCCTTCTTTCATTCAAAAAAAGAATAGCTTACACTAAGATTGTAGCATCACTCGATCGAATAATTCAATTTTGCAACACTATCGAAAAAAGCAAGAGTTGACTTACAATCTTAAAAAAAGTATGCTGTAAAAGGTTTACAGCGGTTCATCAACCATCCCGCTTAAAAAAAACTTGGAGAAAGAAGGATAATTATGAATATGGTAGAAAGAAAGCGAGTCAATGTTGTGGTGACCAACGGAATCATCATGGCGCTATATTTGGCTCTGACGATTTTAGTATCACCGGTAGCATCAGGAGCGATCCAGTTTCGTATCTCTGAAAGTCTGAATCACTTGGTCGTGTTTAACCGTAAATATTTATGGGGAATCTTTGGCGGAGTCGTAGTATATAACGCGATCTTTGGCATGGGTTGGCTAGATGTTGTTTTCGGCGGCGGTCAAACATTGTTAGCCTTAACCTTAACAGCGGTCTTGCAAAATATTATTAAAAATACGAAAGTTCGTTTAGCGTTGAATGTCGTATTCTTTAGCGCAAGCATGTTTATGATCGCATGGATGCTGAATTTGACAGCGCAACTGCCCTTCTGGCCGACATACGGCTGGACGGCTTTGAGTGAAGCAATCATTATGACAATTTCAGCACCAATCATGTATTATTTGAATCAACGATTAAATTTTGCAAAACAAATATAAAAAATGGCGATCCTAATTTAATAGGATCGCCATTTCTATTCGAATGATTAATCTTGCATCGTTAAAGATTCAACTTCTTGAATCTCAAAATGCTTCCGTTCCAGATAATCGATGATTTGGTTCATTTTGTTCTCATCGACACCTGCAGGCAAAGTGAATAAAGTCCGGCGACCTTTGAATTCTTGACCGACATCTAAGGTGATGCAGCTTGCAATGGTCGTAAACTTAGAAATGATTTTCGACATCGCGGCTAAATCGCCACGTTTGCCAGTAGAAACGACAGTTATTACATAGCTGCCGGTTTGGATATTCCAAGACTGTGATAACATATTTAATAAAGTACTGTGAGTCAAGATGCCATAAAAATGGTGGTCTTCATCTAAAACAGTAATGTATGGCAATTCTTTAATCGTAAAAAAGATTTTAAAAAATGACGTGTCTAGCGAGATAAATTTTGTTGCGTTTTTAAGTAAATGAGTGACAGGTAAATCCATGTCGCCACCATTCGCTTTGTGCCGGTAAATGTGCATTTTGTAGATATTGCCTCGGAAAATTTGATCGCTTTCATCAAGAATCGGGACACAACGGAAACCCGTACCTTCTAAAATGTCCAGTGCTTCTTGCAATGTCGTCGATTCATTGATCGTGGTCAAATTCTCTTTGGGATAAACGAGACTTTTTAATAACATCCAATAACCCTCCAATAAAGCTATTCGTTCTTTCATCATATTATCATATTCTCTTAGATAAAGAAATTCATTTTAGAAACAATTCAAATTGGCAAACAACAACTAAAGAAAGAATTACAGCTCTAAGGAAAGATTGACATAAAAAAGGATAGATGATAATGTTAATCTGTGACTTTTCGGGTTTACTCATTCGCTGTTTTACGCGATGGTATACGACATGAAAAATGAATACATTAAAAAGAATTAGGAGTAGATCGCTATGGCTACAAAAAAAGCGGCTCTAGCCTGCACTGTCTGTGGTTCAAGAAACTACACAAAATCAGTGAGTGAAGGCAAACGCGGTGAGCGTTTAGAGATCAATAAGTTTTGCAAACATTGTAATCAGTACACGATACATAAAGAAACAAAATAACTTACAAATTAGGGGGATAATCCATTGAACTTTTTACGTAGTGTCAGAGAAGAAATGAAACTTGTTTCTTGGCCTTCAAAAAAACAATTACGTCATGATTCGCTAGTTGTAATTGAAACAGCGATCATTTTTGCTTTGATGTTTTTCATCATGGATACAGCGATTCAAGCACTGATTAATTTGATCATTCGCTAGTAGCCAATTCAAAAAAAGCATGTTATACTGTTTGAGAGAAAAAACCTTGGTACTGCTGAGGTTTTTTTATTTTAGAACGAGGAGCCGATGGCAAAAATGGAATCTTTTGAAAAACAATGGTATGTGCTACATACTTATTCCGGCTATGAGAACAAAGTAAAGGCAAACATAGAATCACGTGCACAAAGCATGCGGATGGAAGACTATATTTTTCGTGTAGTTGTCCCTGAAGAAACCGAGACAGAAGTTAAGGGTGGCAAGGAAAAAGAAATTGTCCACAAAACCTTCCCCGGATATGTATTAGTTGAAATGGTCATGACTGATGATTCTTGGTATGTTGTTCGAAATACACCAGGTGTAACAGGTTTCGTTGGTTCACACGGTGCCGGAAGTAAGCCAGCGCCATTGATGCCAGAGGAAATCAATCATATTTTACGTTCATTAGGTATGAACACGCGTCAGCATGATTTAGAAGTGGAAGTTGGCGAAACAGTGAAAATCATCGAGGGTGCTTTCGCAGGTTTGGAAGGTGTCATTACTGAGATTGATGAAGAGCGCGATAAAATCAAAGCAAACATCGATATGTTTGGTCGTGAAACAAGTACTGAATTGGACTTCGACCAAATCGATAAAATTTAAGTAATCGACTAAGTCAAGACAAGCTGTCTTGGCTTTTTTTGTATTTAGCATGTGATGACTGTTTTTGAATAGTAAATGTCTCAATATGAACGGGTTGCAAAAGTTTTTTTGTTGAGTTAACGGTTCTTTATGCCTATAGTAGGAAGTAGAAAAAATAAATGATGAATAGAGCTGTTTAATGGAAAATAGAAATGGGGTTGAAGCATGAAAAAAATAGTTTTAAGCATACTCGCTATCGGAGTTATTCTCGTACTCGCTGGATGTGGTTCTGGCGAAACAAAGGAAGTGGGAAAAACCGAAACGGCACCAACGGAAACGGCGTCTAAAGAAAAAAATGATGAGAAAAAAAGTGCAATTCCTACGATTTTTATTCATGGGTATGGTGGTACGATGAATTCTTTTGGCGGTATGATCCAGCGATTAAGCGGGGAAGGCAAAACGAAAAAAGAAATGCTGATTACTGTTCAAGCAGATGGAACCTTGAATGTGGATGGGCAACTAAGTAAGAAAAAAGATAATCCTAGCATTCAGGTGTTGTTTGCAGCTAATAAGGACAATGAATGGAACCAAACAGAATGGATTTATTCTGTCTTACAGTATTTGAAGAAACAGGGGATAACGCAAGTCAATTTAGTGGGTCATTCGATGGGTGGAGTCAGTTCGTTACGATATTTGACAACCTATGGTCAACCCAGCGATGCGCCGGTAATAAAAAAATTTATTTCGATTGGTGCGCCCTTCAATGATTTCACCGAGTCAGCAGAATCAATTGATGATGTATTGAAAAATGGTCCAGATGCACAATCCAGCAGATATACAGATTATGAAAATGGGCTCTCTAATGTACCGAATACCTTGCCCATTTTATTAATAGCAGGAAAATTAGATGAAAATACCGCATCAGATGGTACGGTTCCGCTTAACAGTGCATTGGCGACATATTCTTTATTGGAAGCGCATGGTAATCCAGTTGAGTATCAAATTTTTACTGGCCAAAATGCGCAGCACAGCCAATTACATGAGAATTTAGAGGTAGACGAAGCTGTTGCTGACTTCCTATGGAAATAAGTGATGCTCCAATGAGGTACTAAAAGTCTCTCCAGTAGGGGCAGCAAATCTTTTTTAAATGAATGCATTCTGTTTGAATGAGGAGACAGATTTCTTGCTTACTTTTTGTAAGAGTATTAAGATGGGTCATGTATTCAAAAGAAAGAAGGATTTATCATGACTTATCAAGCAAGTAACGAAGAACATCCAATTGAAATCATAAATATCGCATCACTCGAAGAGCGCGTGAAAGAGCGTATGGATAAGCGTATGGATAAAGGAGCGTTCGGATATATTCGCGGCGGATCAGAAGATGAATGGACAATGAAGGAAAACACTTCTTCGTTTAATAATAAAACAATCATGCCTCGCGTGCTGCGAGGTGTTGATCATGCTGATTTAACAACGAAACTTTGGGATATGGACCTTGCTACACCGATTATTCAAGCACCATCAGCTGCCCAAGGCTTAGCGCATGAAAAAGGTGAAGCGGATACGGCAAAAGGTGTCGCTGAGGCTGGTTCAATCTTTTCAATCAGTACTTATGCGAATACAACAATCGAAGATGCGGCTGCTGCTGCACCTGAAGCTCCCCAATTTTTCCAATTATATATGAGTAAAGATGATGGCTTCAATGAATTTATTTTAGACAAAGCCGTTCAAGCTGGAGCAAGAGCAATTATCTTAACAGCAGACTCAACTCTAGGCGGTTATCGTGAAGAAGACATTGTTAACCATTTCCAATTTCCATTGCCAATGCCAAACTTAGCAGCTTACAGTGCTAAAAGCGACAGCGGTGATGGTGAAGGAAAAGGAATTGCTGAAATTTATGCAGCAGCCAAACAAGGATTAGTTCCTGAAGATATCAAAAAAATCAAAGATTTAACGAATCTGCCAGTTTTTGTTAAAGGAATTCAATCGCCAGAAGATGCTGAAGTTGCGATTGCAGCAGGTGCTGATGGCATTTGGGTCTCGAATCACGGCGGTCGTCAATTAGATGGCGGTCCAGCCTCGTTTGATGTTTTGCCATTAATTGCGGGCGTTGTAAATAAACGTGTTCCCATCGTTTTCGACAGTGGCATTCGCCGTGGTGAGCATGTCTTCAAGGCTTTAGCTAGCGGTGCTGATTTAGTTGCAATCGGGCGTCCAGTAATCTATGGTTTGAATCTTGGCGGTGCCGAAGGTGTAAAGTCTGTCTTTGATCATTTGAACAGAGAACTTTCTATCACGATGCAGCTTGCCGGAACAAGAACTATTGATGAAGTTAAGAACACAAAATTGAATAATGCAAAATAACTCGTGAATAAAAACTTCCCAAGAAGAATACTTTTCTTGGGAAGTTTTTTTGTTTTTCTTGCACACATTTCTGTTTTAGTTTATTATTAACTAATAAATTAGGTTAGCCTAAAATAGAAAAGAGGGGTATCTGTGAAAACGATTCGCGTAGAAAGTCTATCCGTTGCTTATCGTGGGAAAATCGCTTTGCAGCATGTGAATTTAGAACTATCCGCTGGAAAATTAACTGGTATCGTTGGCCCTAATGGTGCTGGGAAATCCACCTTAATGAAAGGAATCCTGCAACTAATAAAAACACAATCAGGGAAAATTTTTTATGGGGACCAGCCGCTTAATAGACAAAGACAAAAAATCGCTTATGTCGAACAACGACAAGATATTGATTTGAGTTTTCCGATAGATGTTTTTGGTGTTGTACTGTTTGGAACATATCCGCATTTGAAAATGTTTCAACGACCTGGGAAAAAAGAAAAACGATTCGCAGCTGAGTGTTTGGAAAAGGTGGGCCTAGCTGAATTTTCAGATCGTCAAATCAGCGAATTGTCTGGTGGACAGCTCCAACGGGTATTTATTGCAAGAGCATTGGCGCAACAGGCCGAATGGATCTTATTAGATGAGCCCTTCGCCGGTATCGATGCGACCAGCGAAAAAATTATCATTGAGCTGTTGAAACAATTACGAGACGAAGGGAAGTCGATTGTCATTGTTCATCATGATCTCCATAAGGTAACGGATTACTTTGACGAAGTAATTTTACTGAATAAGGATTTAATTGCTTCAGGTCCAGTTGCTCAAACGTATACGACGAAAAATATGGAAAAAACTTATGGCAGTGAAATTACTCAGATGTTGAGAGTGGGAGGTGCTGACTTTGCTACATGATTTTTTTCAAGGATTAGTTGATTATCAATTTTTACAAAATGCTTTGCTCACTTCGATCATGGTCGGAATATCTGCGGGCGTGATTGGTTCCTTTATCATCTTACGGGGAATGTCATTGATGGGCGATGCGATTTCTCACGCGGTCTTACCGGGGGTTGCGATCTCTTATATGTTAGGCAGTAGCTATATTATTGGCGCAACATTTTTTGGAATTTTTTCTGCGGCATTAATTGGATTTGTTGGTAAACACAGCCGATTAAAAAATGACACGGCAATCGGGATCGTTTTTAGTTCTTTCTTCGCGTTAGGGATTATTTTGATTTCCTTTGCTCGAAGTGCGACGGATCTTTATCACATCTTATTTGGAAATGTTTTGGCGGTTCGAGACTCAGACATGTATCTAACAGCGATCGTGATGGTCATTGTATTATTAGCCGTCTTGCTTTTTTACAAGCAATTAAAATTAACATCCTTTGCACCAACAATGGCGCAATCTTACGGCTGGAACATCGGTGTGATCAATTATGGGTTAATGTTTCTGCTGACATTAGTAGCGGTGACTTCACTGCAAACGGTTGGGACGATTCTTGTGATAGCGATGTTAATTACACCAGCGGCTACAGCTTATCAACTGACCAATAAACTTTCCGTAATGGTAGGACTGTCAACATTGTTTGGTGTATTGAGTGCCATCATCGGGTTATATTTTAGTTACAGTTATAATCTACCTTCTGGAGCGACGATCGTACTGACGGCAGCTGTATTTTTCATTGCAGCATTTCTGTTTTCTCCAAGTAAGGGTCTGATCCAGCAGTTACGAAAAGATGCCCGTTCAGCTGCTTCAAGTATTAACTAAAGGTTAGGCCAATGTAGTAGGACATGAATCATTAAAAATCATTCTTAGAGAAAAGGAGTAAACACATGAAGCATAAAAAGATAATTTTTGCAGGGATCATTGGATTATTATTACTCGCTGGGTGTGGGACGAAAAATAATGAAACCACTGATACAAAAGATTCAAAGAAGTTAGAAGTGGTCGCGACAAATTCAATCATTGCAGATATGGTCAAAGAAGTCGGGAAAGATGAGGTAAGTGTTCACAGTATCGTTCCCGTAGGCACTGATCCTCACGAATATGAACCATTACCAGAGGATATTAAGAAGGCTAGTGAAGCGGATATCGTTTTCTATAATGGCTTAAATTTGGAAACAGGGAATGGCTGGTTTGATAAACTGATGGAAACGGCCAAGAAAAAGGAAAATGAAGACTATTTTGCAGTGAGCAAAGAAGTTGAGCCGATTCATTTGACTGGCAATAGCAAACAAGAAGATCCCCATGCTTGGCTGGATATTTCTAACGGTGTTTTATATGTTAAACAAATCCAATCTGTTTTGAGTGAAAAAAATCCGAGTAATAAGGATAGCTACCAGAAAAATGCGGAAGCGTATATCAAAAAACTTGAAGTATTGGATGCTTCGGCCAAAGAAGAATTTGCTGATATTCCAGCTGAGAAAAAATTATTAGTTACTAGTGAAGGTGCATTTAAATATTTTTCCAAGGCTTATGATTTAACAGCGGCCTATATTTGGGAAATCAATACGGAAAGTCAAGGAACACCAGAGCAAATGAAACAAATCGTTGAAAAGGTACGTGCCTCAAAAGTCCCATCGCTGTTTGTTGAAACAAGTGTCGATAAACGCAGCATGGAACGACTAGCAAAAGAAGTTGATCTGCCGATCTATAGTGATTTGTATACAGACTCGCTAGCAAAGAAGGGTGATCCGGGAGATAGTTACTACAAAATGATGAAGTGGAATCTTGATAAGATTCACGAAGGATTGATGGAATGATAAAAGCAGCTGATCAAACGATCAGCTGCTTTTCATTTGACTAAATTGTAGCTTTTTCTGGCTCGCCAAACACTTGTTTTTGTAAACGTAAACCAGTTGGAGTAGTAGCGACACCGCCTTCAGCAGTTTCCTTGAAGATTTGCGGCATTGCGCGACCAACCTTGTACATAGCTTCTACGACTTCATCTGGTGGGATGACACTGCGAATCCCAGCTAGTGCCATGTCTGCTGAGATAAATGCTTGGGAAGCCCCCATCGCGTTACGTTTTACACAAGGTACTTCAACTAACCCAGCTACAGGATCGCAAATCAGTCCCATGACATTTTTTAAAGTGATTGCTAAAGCATTCGCGGCCATTTCAGGAGTGCCGCCGTTCGCTGAGACTAAAGCTGCTGCTGACATCGCGCTGGCAGAACCAACTTCAGCTTGGCAGCCGCCTTCAGCACCAGAAATCGATGCGTTATTGGCCATGACAAGTCCGAAAGCACCAGCAGTAAACAAGAAATCTATTTGCTCCTCGTGAGTTAGACTCAACTTTTCCCGTGCGGCCATTAAAACACCTGGCAGTACGCCGGCACTACCAGCAGTAGGAGTAGCACATACTAATCCCATTTTTGCGTTAACTTCATTAACAGCGATTCCGTTACGGACAGCTTTCAGAATCGTTTCACCACTCATGAATTTACCGCTTTCGATATAGTCATTCATGCGTTTGGCATCTCCGCCAGTAATTTTTGTTACAGAAGTCACACCTTGAATGCCTTCTTCGATTGAACTTTCCATTACTTCTAAATTGCGTTCCATCAACGCAAGGATTTCTTCACGCGTACGATCTGTTAATTCCATCTCAGTTGCGATCATTAATTCGCCGACCGTTGGATAATCCTTTGCTTGTTCTACAAGCTCTTGGATCGAATAAAACATGACAATTCCTCCTTGTTCACAATAAATTGAAATGACTATTCACTTCATACCTAAATCAATTATTTAAAATAAGTCACACTTAAGACATCGTCTTCGCCTTTAATTTCTTGTCTCAATCCTTCTGGATCATCTGGGGTGTCATCGATCTCTAAAAGAACGATCCCGTTTTCTCCTCTAGTTTTACGAGTCATAGTTACTTTTCCGATGTTTAGTCCGTGTTTCATGAAGATTGTAGATACTCGTGAAAGTAAACCGGGCACATCCTTATTGATGATGATATACGTAGGGTTGCCCATGCCAAGAGAAATGCTGTATCCATTCATTTCCGTGATTTGAATATTTCCTCCGCCGATTGAGACACCGGTGATTGACATCTCCAAGTCACCTTTGATCATGCGTAAGGTCACAGTGTTAGGATGATCAGCAATTTCTTTTTTCGGTACAAAAAGAACTTCCATTCCTTGTTCATGAGCTATTTTCAATGAATCGGATAAACGGGGATCATCTGGATCCATCCCTAAAATACCGCCGACCAAAGCAATATCTGTTCCATGTCCGCGATATGTTTTAGCAAATGATTCATATAAATCGAATTCGACTGAATCGGGACGTTCCCCGAAAATCATACGGCAAACTTTTCCGATTCTTGCAGCACCAGCAGTATGCGAGCTGCTTGGGCCCACCATCACTGGACCGATAATGTCAAAAACACTTCGATATTTTAATACTTCCATTATTTTAACCCTCCTAAATTTATCCGATGAAAATCCTCATCAAGTCGACCATAGTGTAACATATACGCTTTCTGAAAATAGGAAGATTAATAATTTATTTTGTTATTCTCATAGTAGTTAAAGAGATTGTGAAGCGTTTTATTATTGTTGAAAAAGTTTTATGATTGTGTCCAGCTTTTGAGCACTAAGTTGATACTGAGACATATCAGCGCTATAGAAAAATCACTATGTGTCTCAGTAGTAAGGCTAAATTTTGAGCAAGTGTCTGATTATTGCTAAAAAAGCTAGTTCACTAAGCCGAACATAAAAAAAGTGCAACAGTAAGAAACCACTCTTGCATTCAATAAAAAATTCTGCTATGATAACAAAGTGTGTCTTGTACACGCTGTTTTAAGTGGGAGGAGAAATTTTGATCTCCAATTAACCACATCACGGACTCAAGGAGGTATGTCTCGTGGCAAAGAAAGTAGAAAAATTAGTTAAACTGCAAATTCCTGCAGGGAAAGCAACACCAGCTCCCCCAGTAGGTCCTGCACTAGGTCAAGCGGGTATCAACATCATGGGATTCACTAAAGAATTCAATGCTCGTACAGCTGATCAAGCAGGTTTGATCATTCCAGTAGTGATCTCTGTATATGAAGACCGTTCATTTACATTCATCACAAAAACACCGCCGGCTGCAGTATTATTGAAAAAAGCGGCTAAAATCGACAAAGGTTCTGGCGAACCAAACAAAAACAAAGTTGCAAAAGTTACTAGCGATCAAGTAAAAGAAATCGCTGAATTGAAAATGCAAGACCTAAACGCTGCTAACGTTGAGTCAGCAATGCGCATGGTTGAAGGAACTGCACGAAGCATGGGTATCACTGTCGAATAATTCGATAATTATCGATAAACCCAAGAAAGTAGCTTCTCAGTTGGCTCCCTATCTAAAGATACGGAACACGTGGGAGGTTCTACCGTTATAACCACATCAAGGAGGAAACAAAATGGCTAAAAAGAGCAAAAAAATGCAAGATGCATTAAAAAAAGTTGATACTACTAAAGCTTACCCAGTTGCGGAAGCAGTAGCACTAGCAAAAGAAATTAATTTCGCGAAATTTGACGCAACGGTTGAAGTTGCTTACAAATTGAACGTAGACCCTAAAAAAGCAGACCAACAAATCCGTGGAGCAGTTGTGCTTCCAAACGGAACTGGTAAAACTCAAACTGTTTTAGTATTCGCTAAAGGCGAAAAAGCAAAAGAAGCAGAAGCTGCTGGCGCTGATTTCGTTGGCGACGATGACATGGTTGCGAAAATCCAAGGTGGATGGTTCGACTTTGACGTTGTTGTAGCGACACCTGACATGATGGCTACAGTTGGTAAATTAGGTCGTGTGCTTGGACCAAAAGGTTTAATGCCTAACCCTAAAACTGGTACTGTAACAATGGATGTTACAAAAGCTGTTGAAGAAGTTAAAGCTGGTAAAGTAACTTACCGTGTTGATAAAGCTGGTAACGTTCATGTGCCAATCGGTAAAGTATCATTCGACGATGCTAAATTGGTTGAAAACTTTAACACAATCAACGAAACTTTAGTAAAAGCAAAACCTGCAACTGCTAAAGGCCAATACATCAAGAATATTTCACTAACTACAACATTTGGACCTGGTATCCATGTTGAACAAAGTGCTATCTAATTTATTTTAGAAAAATACTTGACTCGGCTAGCTTATCTATGGTAAGTTAGTCGAGGTTAAATATTAACTGTACCGAAGACAGTAGGCGACGCAAGTCTTAATTTCCTACCGAGGACGTTTATTGAGAATCTTCAATAGTCCCTCTATGTCTACGGTGGCATAGGGTATTTTTTTGCTTTCAGCAAGGAATGCTCTTCCATCAAAATCAGGAGGTGAAACATATAATGAGTGAAGTAGCAATCGCTAAAAAAGCCGCTATCGTTGATGAAGTCACTGAAAAATTCAACGCTGCAGCTTCAGCTGTTATCGTCGACTACCGTGGTTTAACTGTAGATCAAGTGACTGAATTACGTAAACAATTACGCGACGCAAACGTTGAAATGAAAGTTATCAAAAATTCTATCTTAGTTCGTGCAGCTGAAAAAGCTGGATTGAACGGATTAGAAGAAGTATTCTCAGGACCTACTGCTGTTGCATTTAGTAATGAGGATGTAGTTGCTCCAGCTAAAATTATCGACGAGTTCGCTAGTAAAGCTGACAAACTAGAAATCAAAGGCGGTATCATTGAAGGAAAAGTAGCTTCTATCGAAGAAATTACTGCTCTTGCAAAACTACCGAACCGCGATGGACTTCTTTCTATGCTATTATCTGTTCTTCAAGCGCCAGTCCGCAACGTGGCTTACGCTGTGAAAGCAGTCGCAGAAAAAGAAGAAGAAGTAGCTTAATCGCTGCATAAAATATAAACTAAAAAAACTTACCTAAACGGAGGAAATTTAAAATGGCATTGAACATTGAAAACATTGTCGAAGAACTTAAAGGCGCGACAATCTTAGAACTAAACGACTTAGTAAAAGCTATCGAAGACGAATTTGGCGTAACTGCTGCTGCTCCTGTAGCTGCTGCTGGTGCTGCTGCAGGACCTGCTGCTGAAGAACAAACTGAATTCACAGTTGAATTGACAGCTGTAGGCGACCAAAAAGTTAAAGTTATCAAAGCAGTTCGTGAAGCAACTGGCTTAGGCTTGAAAGAAGCTAAAGCTGTAGTTGATGGCGCTCCTGCACCAGTTAAAGAAGACGTTTCTAAAGAAGATGCTGAAGCATTAAAAGCAGCTTTAGAAGAAGTTGGCGCTTCTGTAACATTAAAATAATCACTTTTGATTATTCCTACAGAGATCTGATTTCAGATCTCTGTTTTTTTGTCTTTTTTTATCCATACAAAAATCCGAGCAGATTATTCTTGCTCGGATTAAGCGTGTGTAATTATTTTTATTGTAAAGCTTCAAGCATGACATCTGCTTGATCCTCCAAAACATTTCCAGCATAATTCGGGGTGGCTAAAGATAAACCTCCATGCTTATTATGGAACAGATAAAGATCTCCAGATTGATTATTTGAGTTAGTCGCGCCTGAGATTTGCTCGCCAATTGAAAGAGCCGTGCTTACCTTAACTGTTCGAACCTCATTCGTATCCGCTGAAAAAATGTGAATAGTTTTTGCAGGCACATTTTGCATTATAAGGTTGTAACGAGCCTCACTGCTTGTATCAACGTTAAATGTAATTTGATTAGTGTTAGTATTAATATTTATTGAATCTGGTACATTCATACCATTAAAGTAGAAAGTTGCGTAACCGCCAAATTCACTACTTGATACAGTATCAGCTGTTTGCTGCACAGTTGAGTCTGTGGTTTCAGAAGTAGATGAACTGTCGGACAAATTTGAAGATGACTTCTGAGTAACGCTTGATGAAACCTTGCTGACTTGCGTTGAGCTCTCTGTATTGACTGGATTACTTGTGGTTGATTCTTGAGATGAATCACGAGTACATCCAACTAACAAGAAGGATGCAACTAGGCATACCATAAAGATTTTTTTCAAAGACAATCCCCCCTTCGTAGTTGATTATAGCAAAAAAACATCTTTTTGTAATCGTTTGCACAAAGTTTGTGAGATATGCTTGCTAAAATGATTTTAATCATCGGAGCACTTCTTTTTGTGAGCAATATCTTTGTATACTCAATTAATAACGCGTAGACTATTAATCAAGAAGAAGAAAAGGACTGATTTAATTTGAAGAAAATGTATGAAACAGCTATGATCAACCACGGTGGACGTACTGGAGATGTGCAAGCGCCGAACGGAAGTATGAAAATGAAAATCGAGCCACCTTCAATTCATTCAGAAGGAACAAATCCAGAACAATTATTTGCTGCAGGGTATGCCTCATGTTTTAATGGCGCAGTTCACCACATGCTGAAAGAACACAATATTGAATCTGATGCGGAAGTCAAAGCACGTGTTTCTCTATATCAGCTTGATGATGGCGGGTATCAAATCGGAGTGATCTTAGAGACTTCATTACCAGGTGTGGAAAAAGAAGAAGCACGAAAAATCGTTGAAGAAGCACATGAATTTTGTCCGTATTCAAAAGCAACTCGCGGAAACATTGATGTAGAAGTTGAATTGGTCTAGTTTGTGAACCTCTCAGTATTTTGAGAGGTTTTTTCTTTCATTCATTTTCATTACAGACTGCAATGAAATGTAAATCGGAAAATCTTCTTAGGATAACACTCTATATCTGATAAATTATTTCCGCTAATTAGCAAAAAGGAGAATGAAATAAGAGCTGTTGCGTATTGCTTTACAAAAAGTGAAGAATTAAATAGTATTAGGTCTTAATTATTTTATAAAGGATGTGCAGGGAAAATGAAAAAATATTTAGCGGAATTTCTAGGTACCTTTATGCTCGTTTTTTTGGGAACTGGTACAGTAGTTGTTGCTAAAGGTGGTACGTTAACAATTGGTTTAGCGTTTGGGTTAGCGATCACGATCATGGCTTATGCGGTAGGAGGGATTTCTGGAGGAAACTTTAATCCAGGTGTATCGATTGCGATGATGATCAATAAACGGTTAGAAGTGAAGGATGGAATATTTTATATTATCGCCCAAGCGTTAGGTTCAATTGTAGCTTCAGCAATTTTATATGTATATGTTCATGCGTTAAAATTACCTAGCGATGGTTTTGGTCAAAATGATTTTCCTAACATCAGTGCAGCGCAAGCATTTGGTGTGGAAACATTGATCACATTTCTATTCGTATTCGTCATTTTGATGGTAATCAGTGAAAAGTATGGCAACGCCCAAATGGCTCCGTTGGCGATTGGTATTACATTAGCATTCTTGATTATCGTAGCATTGAACTTAACAGGAGGCTCATTAAATGCGGCCCGCAGCTTAGGACCAGCGATTTTTGCTGGCGGCAGTGCTTTATCACATTACTGGGTTTACCTATTAGCTCCAACATTAGGCGCAATCATTGCAGCGTTTGTTGGTAAATTTATGGGTAGTGAAGAAAAATAATTTTTTAAACTAAGACGATCGCTATGATCGTCTTTTTTGCTCTGTATTTTTATAACGGGAGAAAGACACGAGAAAGAATAAAAGAGCAGAAACGAGAGGTTCTGCTCTTTTGCTATATGAAGAAAGTATCAGAATGATTTTTCGATTTTCGTACGATGGTAAATGGAATAACCTACGACAAAAAGATAAGCAATCACCATGGGGATGATAACAGTGTAGGAAATGCCCATTAGTGCAAATGTTAATAGAAGTGCAGAATACACATATAACATCATATCAAAACCTTTAGCTTTAGCCATATTTCCAATCATAATGTTTCGTTCATCCTTTGTATCGATCTCGATTTGTTTGGCTAATTTAGGATCGCTTTCAATCGCTTTTTTACTTATATATTCGCCTAGACCATAACCAAACAATCCACATCCTAGACCGATACAAAGGTAAGGCAATGTTTTCATGATCATTTGTGGATCAGCAATTGCTTTTATTAAATAAAAACCAATGAGTATCAATACTATGCCAGATAGGGCAATAAGCAAGTTCTTTTTCATTGTTCCTCCTCCTCATAGATAAAAATATCTTCAATTGTCATATTGAAATACTTGGCAATTCTAAATGCTAATAAAATAGATGGGTTATAACGATCATTTTCCAAAGATCCGATTGTCTGTCGTGATACTTCTAAGGCAATCGCCAACTCTTCCTGTTTTATGCCTTTTTCTTTTCGAATTTCTTCTAAACGATTTTTCATAGGACCTCCTTACGGAAAGCTTGCTTTACATCTAAAGTATAAATGAAAAAAACAATTATGTAAAGCACACTTTCCTTTTTCGAGATTAATTAAAAAAACAACCTAATCAGTTTACTACGCTGATTAGGCTGTTTATCTATAGTTGTTCTGAGACTGTATTAGTTTGTTTTTTACGATAACTGAAGAGAATAACGAAATAAATAAAGGCGGTGAAAAGGGTTACGCCAATCGGATTATTCATAAGGATTCCTACAAAGATCAATCCCAATACAAGAATCACTAAACCACTGAAGAATCGTTCTGTCAGGTTTCCTTTTTTTACAGCTAAAACAAAGGCAGCTAGACTAATCAATAGCCAAGTCAATAGCACAGAGTATGAAAGTGATCCCACCAAATAATTGAATAATTTATCTCCTAGAAAGTAAGACAAGATAACACCAAGATAAAGTGTACCCGTACAAAATAATACCGCTCGCTGCGGGACCTGATGCTTATTTAGAACAGCAAGCTTAGAAGTAAAACCGGTATTATCTTTTACACGAAAGTATAGTGTTCTAGAGGAAGCGTAAACGCCTGAATTAATTGAAGAAAACAACGCCAATACAATGACAAAATTTACGATATCAGTTGCAAATGGAATGTGCATCTTTTCAAAGACCATCACAAATGGGCTGGCAGTCGTGGCTGCTAAGGTATCCCAACGATAGATGATCAGAAGTAAAATCATTGGCACGATATAAAATGAAATGATTCTACCCATAACGCCTTTGATTGCTTTAGGAATAGCTGTTTTCGGATCTTCGGTTTCGCTAACTGTAATAGCGATTAGCTCAGAGCCGCCGTAAGAATAGATTACAACCAAAAGAGAACTTACCAGCCCTTGAAGACCGTGAGGAGTAAAACCACCATGACTATTCATTCGAGAAATGGTATCGATAAAGCCAATATTAAATACTTCACGCCCAACAAGATATGCACTGAAGACAATCAAGATAATAATGACCGCGATTTTGATAAATGCTAGCCAATATTCTGTTTCTGCGAATAAACGAACGGAATATAAATTAATAGCAGTTGTTAATACTGCCAAGATTAAAACAAAAATCCAAGAAGGAACATGAGGAAACCATAACTGCATGAAACTGGCAGCAGCTACGGCTTCAGCGATAATATTGACCATCCATAGCGACCAATATAACCAATCAATAAAGTCCGCAGTACGTTCGCCGAGAAATGGTTTGATAATTCCAGACAACCCCTGAACATTGTCGCTGCTTAAGACTAAGCGACCTAATCCATTCATAACAATGAAGAGTACTAAACCACCAAGCAGGAAGGCAAGTATGACGGAGGGGCCGGCAATTCCGATTGCTTCCCCGCTGCCCTTGAATAAGCCTGCTCCGATTGCGCCACCAAGCGCCAGCATCATAATGTGGCGAGAGGTCATTTGTTTCTGTAATTTATTTTCCATAAAGCTGCCTCGTTTCTAAATTGAAAGAATAGTTTGTAGATTTGAAATATTCTGATAATGATTTATCAATAATAGCAGAATCTTCTGACAATTCAATTGTGATGAAAAAAAATTCACCCATTTTTCATTCAACAGCTATAAGTCTTTAGGTTTAGCTTTTTTAAAAGATGATTTTTCCGTTTTCTGATAAAAAAAGAACCGAAAAGAAAACGTATTATTTATAAAAGAAAAAATCTGATTTTGCTAATAAATAGTCGTTTTTTTATTTCAAAAATTTCTTTATTCAGGAAATTTTTGAAGCAAACTATACATTGACCACAAATGCCTACATCATTGTGTTTTTGAACGTTAAACTTATAAATAGCTGCAATATTTGAGCAGAATAATAGGAAAAATGAGGGCTTATTTGTACCATAGTAATGTAATTATTATATATAGAAAGAGGGAGAGAAGAATGAGTTGGTTATGGACTTTAATCATTGGTGCTTTGATTGGTGTGATTGCGGGTGCAATTACTAAAAAAGGCGGTTCAATGGGCTGGATTGCAAATATTGTTGCTGGTTTAGTTGGTTCTGCGATTGGTCAAGCGTTACTTGGCTCATGGGGCCCTAGCTTAGCAGGCATGGCACTAGTTCCTTCTATTATTGGTGCCGTCATTGTTGTTGCAGTGGTTTCATTCTTTATTGGAAGAAAGTAGAAATTATTCCTAATAAAAAAAGCGCTTAGGCGCTTTTTTTATTTTGCTTGTAATAGTTCTTCTTTTCCATGAATCAACTGAGTCAAAAAGGCACAGTAGGGTGTATCGATTTGATACTTCTGCCCTTTTTGCCAAACGGCTCCATTGATATAATCAATCTCAGTTTTTCGATGATTACGAATAAGATCCTGATACATCGACGGGAAATGCAATCCTTGCGTTTTGATATCATAGGTGGCTTCAATAGCTTGAATCACTTGAGGTTGATCAAGTTCAATTCCCTCCACTTGGGCAACTGAAGCGAACTCTCCGACAATAGTTTCAATTATGTTTCTGGCAACTTTTAAGGATCCGAAATCAGTGATGTTACAATCTAGAATCGTACATAACCCGTTTAGTGTTCCATTTATACAGGCCTTTTTCCAAATAGAATAGCGGACATTGTTACTATAAATTGGATTTAGTCCAGCTTTTTGAAAAACGTCTAATACGTCCAGAGTGAAAGGTTTTCCTTTTGGATCTAAGTTCTCCATTTCGATACTGCCTGTCCCAACTAGTTTTGCATGACCTGGCCCAGCTAGTCCTGCTGTCCATGTAGTTGTGCCGAAGATAATATTTTCTTTTGGAATGAATTTTGCCAATGTTTCTTCGTGGCCCAAACCATTCAACAAACAGAAAACATATGTTTTTTCTCCAATGATTGGTTGGATGTCTTGAAACATCGCTTCAAGCTGCATGGATTTGGTCAATGCCACGATTAAATCGACATTTGCATGATCCTCAATAATTTCTTCTGGCGAATAGATAGGTAGATGAGCGACAACTTCATGGTCTTCGAACTCTCCAATCAATCCATTTTCACGTATAGCATTAATATGGTCCGGCCAGCGATCAATCAGAACAACTTCATTGCCTGCTTGATGAAGCATTAGTCCGATGCGACTCCCCATTGCACCCGCTCCAGCAATTGCGATTTTCATATTGATGATTCCTCCTTCAAGTTCCATTAAACAGTATACATAAAAAGCTAGAAAAAAGCGGATTTCCGGCTTGTCTAAGAAATTATATTTCATTATATATAAAGTAAATATGAAATATAGTTGTAATTATTTACGGGAGCGTTTATAATCATCTCGTAAAGTGAAATGGTTTTCATTTCGAATACAGATCGCTCTGCCAATTAATGAAGGAGGAAGTGTATGTTTGGTTTTTCAATTTTCTTAAACGAAGGTTTAACCAGTGAAACAAAAAAATATATAGAAGAAATGGCACATAGTGGATTTTCCGGTATTTTTACTTCCTTGCATATTCCAGAAGATGACGCAGCTCAATATCGTAAGCGCTTGACTGATCTTGGAGCTATTGCAAAAGCATATCATTTAGAGTTGATGGTAGATATTTCCGGGGAAGCCTTAAAACGAGCAGGATTCTCTTTTGATCGGGTAAGTCAACTTACTGAGATTGGTGTAACAAGCTTGCGAATGGATTACCACATAAGTAATCAACAAATTGCGAAGCTCTCACGAGAGCTGCCAATAGCTTTGAATGCTTCGACGATTACGGAAATAGATATCGAAGAATTACAAAAGGCAGAAGCAAACTTCGATCACTTAGAGGCTTGGCATAACTATTATCCCAGACCTGAAACCGCTTTAGATAAAGAATGGTATCGCCAAAAAAATCAATGGTTAAAATCAGTTGGATTTACGATCCAAGGATTTGTTCCAGGTGATGAAAAATTACGAGGGCCGTTATTCAAAGGCTTGCCAACTTTAGAAGAGCATCGCGGAATACATCCTTTAGCAGCAGCATTGGATCTATTAGCTGATACCGATAAGATTTATATCGGTGACAACGGCCTGTCGAAAAATGTGATGAGTCAATTTGCTTTCTATATTAAGGATGAAACGCTAAAACTAAGTGTAGAAGCATTTGACAAGCAGATTGAGTATGTTTTAGGCGACCATCTGAACCGACAAGATGAGGCTCGTGACGTTGTTCGCAGTGCGGAAGCGCGTTTCAAAGTGATCCCGGATATTGAACCATTGCCAGCGAAAGAGCGGAACGTTGGCGTTGTAACTATTGATAATGCGAATTACTTACGTTATATGGGAGAGATTCAAGTAATTAAGCAGTGTTTACCAGCGGATGAAAAAGTTAACGTCGTTGGACAGGTGATCGAAAAGGATCGGGCATTAATTGAACATATTAAAGCAGGGCAGAAATTTAGTTTAGAGAGTGTGGAAAAATAATGATTAACTTAGAAAACTTAACAACCGAACGTCGTAACGAGACAACTTTCGGCTTAGATGAAATGAGTGTCGCGGAAGCTGTCAAATTAATGAATAAAGAAGATCATAAAGTACCGGATGCAGTCGCGGAACAATTACCGCAAATTGAAAAAGTAGTTGAAGCAACGACCGCAGCCTTTAAAAATGGCGGACGATTGATTTATATGGGTGCTGGAACCAGCGGACGTTTAGGGGTGTTGGATGCAGCGGAATGCGTGCCGACTTTCGGTGTTGAACCTGAAATGGTAGTAGGGTTGATTGCAGGCGGCGAGCAAGCAATGACTGTAGCGGTAGAGGGTGCGGAAGATAATGCTGAGCTTGGCGCGCAAGATTTGAAAAATTTAAAACTAAACGAAAATGATATAGTCATCGGAATCGCAGCAAGCGGACGTACCCCGTATGTAATTGGTGGATTAGATTACGCTCGTTCGATCGGTGCCGCAACTGGAACAGTTTCTTGTAACAAAGGCGCAGAAATCAGCAATCATGCTGAATGGCCAATCGAAGTGGATTGCGGACCAGAATTTTTAACAGGTTCCACTCGATTGAAATCTGGAACAGCCCAAAAATTGATCTTAAACATGATCTCAACGATCAGCATGATTGGAATCGGAAAAGTTTACAACAACCTAATGGTAGATGTTAAAGCAACAAATGAAAAGCTTGTTGAACGTTCAAAGCGCATCATCATGCAGGCGACAGAAGCTGATTATGAAACTGCGGATCGCTTTTTTGAAGAAGCGGAACAAAATGTTAAATTAGCGATCGTAATGATTTTGACGAATAGTACTAAAGAAGAAGCAGAAGAGAAATTGATCCAAGCTGATGGATTTGTTAAAAAGACAATTTAGGAGGGGCGAACAATGGCGAAAGAAGAATTAACTTTGAATCAAATTGCCAAAGAAATCTATGAAGGTGCCGGCGGGATGGAGAACGTACAAAGCGTTGTACATTGCATGACACGTGTGAGAATGAGTGTACGTGACGATAGTAAAGTCGATCAGGCAAAATTGAAAAGTATCCCTGGAGTACTTGGGGTAGTGGATGATGAACAATTGCAAGTCATTATCGGACCTGGAAAAGTCAACAAAGTAGCTAAAGAGATGGTCGATATTGCCGGGGTTAGTCTTGGAGAAGAACTCCCCCATGATTCTGGCAAAGATAAAGTCAATGCAAAAGCTGCCGAAATGAAGGCTGCGCAAAAGGCTAAACAAAAAAGTTCACCGTTTAAAGCCATTTTAAAAGATATTTCTAATATTTTCGTACCAATGATTCCTGCTTTTGTCGGCTCAGGATTGATTGCTGGTGTGGCGGCAGTAATGGCAAACTTGATTACAGCGGGCACGATTGATGCGGCTACATGGCAACAATTTGTCGATATCCTGAATATTTTGAAAAACGGTATGTTTAGTTACCTAGTTATCTTCACAGGCGTTAATGCAGCCCAAGTTTTTGGGGCGAACCCTACTCTTGGCGGTGTAATCGGTGCGGTAGTGTTGTTGACAGGGATGAATCCTGAAGCACCTATTAAAAATTTATTCACTGGTGATGCATTAGCTGCTGGGCAAGGTGGGATTATTGGCGTCATCTTCGCTGTATGGCTATTGTCAATCGTTGAAAAAAAATTACATCAAATTATTCCGGACGCAGTGGATATCATCATTACCCCAATGCTCTCCTTATTAGTGATCGGTTTATTGGAGATCTTTTTGATTATGCCGTTAGCAGGATTCATTTCCAACGGTATGGTTGGCGGGATTAACTGGGTACTATCAGTCGGTGGCGCGTTTTCAGGATTTGTCCTAGGTGCCCTATTCTTGCCTATGGTTATGTTTGGGCTTCATCAAATCTTGACGCCAATTCATATTCAAATGATTGGCGAAACTGGAAAAACGTTATTATTACCAATCTTGGCAATGGCTGGTGCCGGGCAAGTTGGTGCTGCTTTTGCTCTATGGATCAAATTACGTAAGGACAAAGAATTGACTGAAATGATCAAAGGTGCATTACCTGTTGGTATTTTAGGTATTGGCGAGCCGTTGATTTATGGAGTGACATTGCCGCTGGGACGCCCGTTCATCACTGCCTGCATAGGCGGTGGTATCGGTGGCGCTGTAATTGGTGCAATCGGTGGAGTTGGAGCGATTGCAATCGGGCCTTCAGGTGCAGCGTTGATTCCATTGATTGCTAATGGTCGTTGGTGGGGTTACGTCCTTGGTTTGTTGGCAGCGTATATTGGTGGATTTATCGCTACTTATTTCTTTGGTATTCCAAAAGATAAATTAGCGGAACAAGAATTAGCGGAAGCTCCGATTTCGGAACCAACTGAAATAGTGAATACGTCAGTAGCGTCACATGTAACAAGTTCTTTTACAGCGGTGGCTAACGGTTCAGTGCATCCCCTAGAAGCAGCAGCAGATCCTGTTTTTGCTGAAAAAATGATGGGAGAAGGTTATTTTGTTGAACCAATCGATGGCGCAATATTTGCACCTGTTACCGGTAAAATTTCAACGATTTTCCCGACGAAACATGCGATAGGTATCACAACTGACAGCGGACTAGAAGTTTTACTCCACATGGGAATTAATACGGTGGAGTTAGACGGCAAGCCCTTTGACGTGCTAATAACAGAAGGGCAAAATGTTACTCCTGAAACCCAAGTAGCCGATGTTGACTTGACAGCGATCAAAGAAGCTGGCAAAGGTACGTCAATGATGGTGTTGATTACCAATATGAATGATGTAGAAACCCAAGTACTTGAGAAAATCGGAGCAGTCAACGCTTCAGAAGAAGTCTTTAAAGTGACTACCAAATAGAAGTAAAAGGGAGCGGTGCCGATTTGGCCCGCTCTTTGCTATTTTCGAGAAACAAAAAGAAAGTCAGCGTTTCATCGCTTTATCTGTGATACAATTTATTGAAAGTTAAGAAGGTGAGGAGGAAATTAGTTGGATAATGAGCGAATAAAATACGAATTTTCAGCTATAGTTTATCATCATTCTTCATCGCCTGAGATGACCGGCTGGACAATGGTTTCACTTCCTAAAGAACTTTCAACAGCGATTCGAGCTAGTTTTAAGTCTATGGAAGAAGGCTGGGGGAGAATGAAAGTCACAGCTGAAATCGGCAAGAGTAAATGGCAAACGGCTATTTGGTTTGATACGAAGCAAGATACACACTTGCTCCCGCTTAAGGCGGCAATTAGGAAAAAAGAAAAAATCATAACAGGTTCGAGCGTACGAATCATCATTTGGATAGAGTGCTAGTAAAAAGAAGAGCGGAAAGATGTCATTTCTTTCCGCTCTTCTTTAAAAGTATTTTTTTCGATATTCCTGGACGATCGCTCGTGTTGTGTAAATTTTTTCAGCATTTTCTTTGTTACGGCTGATATAGACATAAAATAATAAATCAATCGTAATGAACTGAGCTAAGATAGAATCTGTCGCGGCGCTACGATACGTTGCTTCGGTTGGCCTTGAAGTCTGCAAGGAAACATCGGATAGTTTTGACAAGGGGTTCTGACCAAATTGAGTCAAGGTAATGATTGGAATTCCAAGATCTTTTGCTGTTTCGGCTAGCGCAATCAATTCAGAGGTCAAACCAGAATTAGAAATTAACCAGATGACTGCTTCTTCTTGATGTAAAATCAGTTGCGGTAAAATCGTATTGTAATCTGGTTCACTGATGATATTTTTTCCTAAACGGCTCCATTTCTGGACGATATCAGTGGCCGCAAGGTTAGAAGCGCCGATACCTAAAACATAGCAAAATCTCTTTTCTTCTAACAGCTTACAAGCTTTTAGAAAGACCTCTTCATTAAATAAAGTGGTGGTTTCATCAATCGTATAACGTGCGTTACTCGCTAATTTGTTTTTTAGACTGTGGAATGTTTCGTCATGATCAACATCGCTGTAAGAACTATTATTACGACCTTGTATCGTTTCAGCAGAAAGCTCAATTTTAAGATCCGTGAGACTATTGTACCCCATTTTTTTTGAAAAGCGTACCACGGTAGGCGCACTCGCGCCGGAGGCTTCGGCAATTTCATTAGCTGTCATACCGGAGGCTTTTTCACTATTATCGCGAATGAAACTATATATTTTTTTTTCGGCTGCAGACATTTCCTTCTGCATGCTCTTCATATGAGAAAGAACGCTCATAAATTACTCCTTTTGTTCTTTTTCATTATTATACCATTTTCCGATTAAAATTTATTTTTTCTATAGAACAGGGAATCTTACTTTCCTTTTTCTTAGAAAGTCGTATGATAGGAAGGAAATCTTTTCAGAAGGAGTTTAGTATATGGCTTTAGTTGATTTTATTTTGCATATCGATGCTCACATGGTGTCGTTGGTTCATCAATATGGCTTGGGAATTTATCCGATTTTATTCGCAATTGTTTTTATTGAAACAGGGGTTGTCATTTTCCCCTTTCTGCCAGGGGATTCCTTTTTATTTGCGGCAGGGGCATTGACAGCTCTAGGGGGCAATGTTCTTTACTTGCCCTATGTGATTGGAATCTGTGTGATAGCGGCAATCTTAGGTGATATGATGAATTATTGGATTGGTCATACGATAGGTGTAAAAGCGCTGTATCATCAGCCGATTTCTCGTTTTATTAAAGAAGATAAAGTACGAGAGGCGGAAAATTTTTTCAATGAACGAGGGAAATGGACGATTTTTTTAGGTCGCTTTATGCCGTTTGTTCGGACGTTCATCCCATTTATTGCTGGTTCAAGTAAAATGAACTGGAGGATTTTTTCAAGTTTTAATATTTTTGGTGCAATCGTTTGGGGAACGCTTGTCAGTTTAGCGGGATATTTTTTGGGAAACATCCCAATAGTCAGCGAACATTTTTCATTGATTATGCTATTGATTGTTTTTGTTTCTTTAGTCCCAATTATGATTCCTTATATTAGCAAAAAGCTTCATGCGTAAAAAAAGTGTGAGAGTCCTCCTTCCTAGGATTCTCACACTTTTTTCTATAGATGGAAATACAAAATTTCAGGAGTAACCCTGAAGCGTAAGGGAGGCCCTGTCGTTCCTAAGCCAGTATTAACGACTAGACTGGTTTTGGGAGTCAAATTATATACGCCTTTATCATAGAGTTTTGAACCAAAATTTTTGTAAGGCAGCAAGGGGAAGCGGATCTGTCCACCGTGACTATGGCCGGATAAAATTAAGTCAAAACGCCCAAGCTCGGGCAGGTGTCTGATTTGATCAGGCTCATGTACCATTAAAATAGAAAAGCTGGCTTTTATAGGAAGTGTGTTGTAATCGGGCTGACCTTCTTGCCCATCGTCGATTCCCGTCAAATTTATCTGATCTACGAGCGTACTTTGATTATTCAGTAAAGTAAAACCTCCATCTGCTAACATCTGACTAACAGCTTCATGCCCGTTGGATCGATAATCATGGTTACCAAGAACAGCGAATTTCCCTTTTGAAGCTTTGATTCTAGCTAGTTGTTGACTGATAGTTTGGCAGTCTCGTGTTTGCCAATAGTGATAATTCTCGATCAAGTCACCAGTGAATAGGACGATATCTGGTTCTGTTTGATTCAATTTATTAACAATTTTATCGAACCGTTTTGGAGAATAAAATAACGAGAAGTGGCTGTCGCTAATTTGAGCGATTGTTAACCCTTTTTTTGCACCAGTTTTGATAGTAAGTTGTTCAGTTTTAGTAATTTGAAAATGCTTTTCGATCAATTGATAAGTTGAGTAACGACAATAGATCAGAAAAAGCACTAAGAGTAGACCAAAAATTAGAATCATCTATACCACTTTCTCTCTGATTTTTGGCTAGTATATACAAAATAACGACCTGCCACAAGTTGGACAGGTCGTATTTAATGATAATTTAAATCGTGCGAACCGTTTCTCTTTGAATCAAATGATGCGGTACGACTAATTGAACCCCGCTCGATTGTTTTTGATCAATTTGTTCCATTAATTTTTGGGTTCCCAAGCGTCCAAGATCAGAAATGTCAATATCGATCGTTGTCAAATAGGGATGAACCAAGGTCGCGAAGATCGAATTATTGAAGCTGATTACTGAAAGGTCATCAGGTACTTTGTATCCATGCAATGTTGCTAGTTGGATCATACGTAAGGCGAAAATATCATCGATTACAACTAACGCAGTCGCCTCGGTCTTTTCAATTACTTCCGGAAACTGAGTGTAATCTTCCGGCTGTAACATCGCTAACGGCGAATGAGTAGGGAAACCTTGCAGCATCATTGCTTCCTGATATCCAAAATAGCGCTCGAAAAAAATCACCTCTTGATTAACATTTGAGACGAACAAGATATTTTTATGTCCTTTATCAATCAAATGCTCGGTGGCCTGCTTACCAAGAAGCTGGTTATCATTATCGACATAAACGATATCAGCTTCCCTTTTTGGTGGACGCCCGATCAAGGTGAAGGGCACTTGGTTTTGATAAAGGTACTCTGCTATCGGATCGTCTTTTTCAGAATAGGCTAAGATGAATCCGTCGACTTGTTTTTGGCGATGCATTTGAATCACATTTTCTAGCAAAGTGTTGATGTTGTTAGCTGATGCAACAGCAGTGGTGATTTGGAAGTCTGCAGCAGTTTCGTTAACGGCATTCAGCAGTTCTAAATAGAACGGATTGCCTAAACGCTCACGAGAGTCAAGCGGAGGTAAAATCACACCGAAAGAATTCGCTCGTTGTTTCCCAAGGTTTCGAGCAGTGATATTTGGAAAATAGCCCATCTCATCCATAATTTTTCGAACCCGCTGTTTTGTCTCGGCGGAGATACTAGGGTGGTCATTGATCACACGGGAAACAGTAGAAGGAGAGACTTTCGCTTTCTTAGCTACGTCCTTGACTGTAGATACCATTTTTTTCGCTCTCCTTTCTCAATAATAATTACTTATCCCATTGTTTTTGTAAAAAATCCAAAGTGAGTTCGGCAGTTGAATCAACTAAAGCGATATCATCGCCTAGCTGTTCAACAGTTCCTACACCTATAGGTAGTGCGCCGCTAGCCTTAATAGCGGTTATTCCAGCTTTAGCATCCTCAATCCCGATGCATTTTTCAGGTGTTAATCCAACCATTTGCGCGGCTAAAAGAAAAATGTCAGGTGCTGGTTTACCAGCACTTACTGATGCAGGATCAGCGATGCCATCGAAATAGTCGGTTAGTTTCATTTGTTTCAATAGAAAGGGTCCGTTTTTACTAGCTGATGCTAGCGATATTTTTATCCCAGCATTCTTCAACGATTTTAGCAATTCTAAAATGCCTGGGTAGACGTCTTTGGGTGAAACGGCTTGAATCATTTCAACATAATTATCGTTTTTTGATTTTGCTAATTGATTAAATTCAACCTCAGAAAATTCTTTTTCACGATTGCCGTGTTCAAGGATCAACTGCAAAGAATCTTCGCGACTTACGCCTTTCAACTTCTCGTTAAACTGCCGATCGATTGATATTCCAAGACCATCTGCTAATTTTTTCCATGCTAAGTAATGATACTCAGCTGTATCGGTAATGACTCCATCTAGATCAAACAAAACACCTTTAAACATTTGATTCCTCCTGTTTCAATGGAACCGTTAATGAATCGCTTAAGGAAACTTCCTTCCCATAAAGCATCATAGCTAAGGATGGGCCATCTTTCAAGTCAATTTGAACTTCTTTCTGATTTACGCTAACTGCTAGTAGACGCCCTTGGTAATTAATATGGAAGGAATATTGCTCCCATTCTTTTGGCAACAATGGTGCGAAGCTTAATGTACCAATATTTGTTTTCATTTGAGCGAACCCTTGAACGATAGCCAGCCAACTGCCTGTCATAGAAGTGATGTGCAGGCCATCCTCAGTGTCGTTGTTGTAATTATCCAAGTCCAAACGAGCTGTTCGCTGATACATTTCCATTGATTTTTCTGTTAATCCTAGTTCAGCAGCTAGAATCGCATGAACAGATGCTGAGAGGGAAGATTCGTGAACGGTCATCGGTTCATAAAATTCAAAATTTTTCCGTTTTTCTTCGGCAGTAAACTGATCACCAAAGAAATAAATTCCTTGTAAAACATCTGCTTGTTTAATGAAACAAGAACGCAAGATCTTATCCCAAGACCAATTTTGATTTAATGGGCGATCTTTCGGATCTAGATCAGCTGTTGGCATTAAGTCTTTATCTAAGAAGGTATCATGTTGAACAAAAATGCCTAGTTCTTCATCAGTTGGGTAATACATATGGTCGATAATATCTTGCCATTTTGCTTGTTCGTCGGAAGATATAGAAACAGTCGTTTGATCTTGATATTTTTGATAGTTTTCTAAAGTATATGAAAGGACCCAAGTTGCCAAATAATTGGTGTACCAGTTATTGTTAATATTATTCTCATACTCATTTGGTCCCGTTACGCCGTGAATCATATATTTTTTCTGACGTTTTGAATAATGCACACGATCAGCCCAGAAACGTGCAATTTCAGTTAAGACTTCAAGTCCTTCTTTTTGGATGTAACTATTATCCCCTGTATAGGTTGTATAGTTGTAGATCGCATGGGCGACAGCACCATTCCGATGAATTTCTTCGAAGGTGATTTCCCATTCGTTATGACATTCAATACCAGTAAATGTCACCATTGGATACAGGGCACCTTGTAATCCTTGTTGACGAGCATTATGCTGCGCTTGCGGCAACTGATTATGTCGGTATTTTAATAGGTTTTTGGTAACACTCGGGTCAGAAATTCCTAAGTACATCGGAACTGCGTAGGCTTCCGTATCCCAATAAGTAGCGCCACCATATTTTTCACCTGTGAAGCCTTTTGGTCCAATGTTTAAGCGTTCGTCTTCACCATAATATGTAGAGAACAATTGGAAAATATTGAAACGAATGCCTTGTTGCGCTTCATCGTCTCCATCGATCAATACATCTGCTAAAGCCCAACGATTTGCCCAAGCTTCATTTTGCTCAGTTAATAGTTCTTCATATGACTCGCCATATTTTGTTAGTAAAGCAATGGCTTTTTCACCGTGCTCTGATTCAGGGATATCCCGGCTAGTCAGAATAATGACTCGTTTTTCTAATTGAATTGACTGTCCAGCTTTTAAGTCATAGGTAAAACTTTCAGCTACCTCTAAGGTATTATCTTGTTGAATACCAATGGAAGAACTAATATGTTTCATTGCGCCTGTCACCGAAAATTGTTCAATTCCAAAGTTATTTGGAATGGTTTGTGTTGTTAAAAAACTAATATCATCTCGGTGTCCGCGCTCTTTTTCTAACCAAAACATCTCTTCATAATTACTGTCCTCGTTGTGAACGTTACTATCCAATTTAGAGACTATTTTCAAATCTGCATCACCTGATAGGCTTTCAGCGGTAAGACGTATCACAGCAAGTTCCTGTTTTACGACACTCAAAAAACGCTCAAAAGTAAAGCGAATTTTGGCACTATTCACAGATATAACAAAAGAACGCGTAAGAACACCGTTCTGCATGTTCAATTCTAAATCGAAATCTTCGAATTGCGTAATAGCTAAATCAATCTCTTGATTATTCACGAATACTCTCATTTGGATGAAATCAAGAGCATTGATGACTTTACCGAAATACTCAGGATAGCCGTTTTTCCACCATCCAACTCGAGTTTTATCAGGGTACCAAATTCCTGCAAGGTATGTCCCTTGATGATGATCACCACTGTAGTTTTCCTCAAAATTACCGCGCATTCCCATATAGCCGTTTCCTATACTAGTTAAGGATTCTTGCAGGCGGCGATTTTCTTTATCTAAAGTAGTGGTCCGAATTTTCCAAGGGTCAATTTCAAAAAGACGTTGAGCATTTTTCATGATAGTCCTCCTTATGTTTTCTTAGCTCTATCATAAACGCAACCGGTTGCGCAAGTCAAGTGAAATTTATAATTGATTAAAGAATGGTTTGTCTGTTTGATATAAGAAAAATCAAAATATTTGTTCTGAAAGAGTTTACAAAGCAAGTGAATGAGTATATAATGCAATTTAACGAAACCGATTGCGTTATGTGAGCGCTATTTAGAAAATCTGATAGAATAAGTGCTTGAGACAATGATCGATTTTCCAATTATAAAGAATCAATGTTATAAAAATTAGGAGGAGCAAGAATGAAGGGAATCAAAAAGATTTTTAGTTTTGAATTTTGGCAAAAATTCGGAAAGGCCTTAATGGTGGTAATAGCAGTAATGCCAGCAGCGGGTTTGATGATAAGCATCGGAAAGTCGCTACCTTTAATCAACGAAAATCTCAGTTGGCTAGTAACGACTGGTGGGGTAGTTGAAAATATCGGTTGGGCTATCATTGGTAATCTACATCTGCTTTTTGCGTTGGCGATTGGTGGAAGTTGGGCTAAAGAAAGAGCTGGTGGGGCATTTGCTGCAGGGCTATCATTCATTTTAATTAATCGAATTACTGGTGCGATCTTTGGAATTTCTACAGAAATGTTAGCTGATCCTAGTGCTGTCACTCATACTTTGTTTGGACAAGAAATCATGGTCAATGGTTATTTCACGAGTGTCCTTGAGGCGCCAGCTCTAAACATGGGTGTATTTGTCGGTATCATTGCTGGGTTTGTCGGCGCCACAGCCTATAATAAGTATTACAATTTCCGGAAACTACCAGAAGTGCTGACTTTCTTTAATGGAAAACGTTTTGTACCTTTTGTAGTCATCTTACGTTCGGTTATCGTAGCTTTAGTGTTGGCCCTAGTATGGCCAATCATTCAAACTGGAATAAATGATTTTGGTAAATGGATCGCTAATTCTCAAGATACAGCACCCATATTAGCGCCCTTCCTTTATGGAACGTTGGAACGTTTGCTCTTACCGTTTGGATTGCATCATATGTTGACAATACCGATGAACTATACACAATTAGGCGGTACTTACGAAATTTTAACTGGCGCACAAGCGGGCAGCCAAGTGTTCGGTCAAGACCCACTGTGGTTGGCCTGGGCAACTGATTTAGTCAATTTGAAGAACGGCGGAGATTTATCTCAATATAAAGATGTGTTGACTCAATGGACGCCAGCACGTTTTAAAGTTGGTCAAATGATTGGTTCGTCAGGTATTTTGATGGGTTTAACTTTAGCCATGTATCGTAATGTTGACCCTGATAAGAAGAAAAAATATAAGTCAATGTTCCTTTCTGCTGCAGTTGCTGTATTTTTAACCGGTGTAACTGAACCACTGGAATTTATGTTTATGTTTGTCGCAGTACCATTGTATGCTTGTTACGCAGTGATTCAAGGAGCAGCCTTTGCAATGGCTGACTTAATCAATCTACGGGTTCATTCATTTGGAAATATTGAACTGCTTACTCGAGTGCCGATGGCTTTACGAGCTGGATTAGGGAATGATCTGCTTAATTTTGTATTGACCAGTATTGCATTTGGCGTATTTACCTACTTTTTTGCTAATTTCATGATCAAGAAATTCAATTATGCGACACCTGGAAGAAATGGGAACTACGAAGTTGATACTGATGAGACTTTAAACACAGTGGCAGATGGGACTGTATCGGTGGATTCGCAAATTGTGAAAATCATTAATTTATTGGGAGGCCCACAAAACATCACAGATGTCGACGCATGTATGACGCGTTTACGAGTAACAGTGGCGGATAAAAATGTTGTCAGTGGAGAAGAAGATTGGAAGAAAGCCGGAGCAATGGGACTCTTAGTCAAAGACAACGGTGTGCAAGCGGTTTACGGTCCAAAAGCAGACATCTTGAAATCAGATATTCAAGATTTGTTAGATTCAGGCATGGAGATACCTGTTGCTAATTTTCAAGAACCCTCACATGAATCAGAAAAGACGGCGATGAATTTCCAAGGTAAGCAGGCTGATTTTGTAGCACCAGCGAATGGTGAACTTATTCCCATCGATCAAGTGCAAGATGATGTATTTTCGCAAAAAATGATGGGTGAAGGATTTGCAGTTATACCAGAAAATGGTGAGATTGCTAGTCCAGTCGCTGGCACAATCGTTTCTGTCTTTCCAACGAAGCATGCTATTGGATTAAGAACAATCGATGGGATAGAAGTGTTGCTCCATATGGGAATTGATACAGTAGATTTAAAGGGAGAAGCTTTTGAAGTTAAGGTTCATGAAGGTGATAAGGTGAAAGCTGGCAAAATAATTGCCACAGCAGATCTAGCAAAAATTCAAAAAGCTGGAAAAATGACAACGATGATCGTAGTATTCACAAATGGTGACAAGATTGAAAATTACCATTATGTCAAAACAGGACTTGTTTCTCGTGGTGAAACGGTAGGAACGATTGATTATTAAAGTGAGGCGAGAACAATCAAAGCACTAACCTTGAATACTCATAGTTGGATGGAAGAGGATGATCAACAGCAAATTGAGGTTTTGGCACTCCGGATTGCTAAAGAAGAGTATGATTTGATTGGACTGCAAGAAGTTAATCAGCTTGTTGCAAGTCCCTTAGCGCATGTAGACAGTTATTTTCAACCAACAACAAAACAGCAAGCAATTCATAAAGATAATTTTTTATTCTGTCTAACTGAACGATTGAAAGAGCTGGGTTGTTATTATTATTGGAGTTGGACCTACAATCATATCGGGTATGATATTTATCATGAAGGGGTTGGGCTATTGTCGAAAACGCCGATAGAAGCGACAAGTTTATTGATATCTGCGACGTCTGATCCGATTGATTATCACACGAGAAGAGTTTTGATAGGAGAAACAGTGGTTAATAATCAGAGATTAATAGTAATAAGTGGTCATTTTTCTTGGTGGCAGACGAATGGAAAGTCTTTTGCCTACGAATGGGGAACGCTGGAAAAAGCGCTGTTAGAACGAGATGATGCGCTGATTATTATGGGAGATTTCAATAATGATGCAAGAAAAAAAAGTGAGGGCTATGATTTAGTTTTAGAAAGCTCGCTAGGACTGCAGGATGCTTTCGCTCTTGCAGAAAACAAACATGGGGAAAACACAGTTGAAGAATCCATTGATGGTTGGGATAAAAATACCGCAAAGCTTCGGATAGATTATGTTTTCACCTCAAAAAAATTTGGAATAAAAAAATATTGCATTGTTTTTAATGGGGAAAATGAGCATACAATTAGTGATCATTACGGGATAGAAGTGGCGATGGACTAGCTTTTTGCTAGTTCATTTTCATTTTTATAGAATCTTTTTTTGGAAAAAATGAAAAATGTTTGACATTATTTTTCAATATGATATTATCAATAACGTTGCTGAAACATATTGATTTGACAACAAATAATAACTGTTGACAAGCATTTTTTTGAATGTTATTATTTCGAAGTTGTCAATTGAGTTTCAAAGAAATTTTCAAAATTAATTGAAAAAAATCTTGACTTTCATTCAGCAAGCTGTTAAGATATAAAAGTTGCTGAAACAAAGCGATAAACGATGTAGACCTTTGAAAACTGAACGAATAAAACAAACCAAATGTGTAGGGCGTTTCTTTTATAATAGAAACAAACAACATAGCAAGCAATATGCTAGCAAGTCAATTATTACAATTGAGCTTAACAGTCGCAAGACTGTTTCAAACACTTTTTATGAGAGTTTGATCCTGGCTCAGGACGAACGCTGGCGGCGTGCCTAATACATGCAAGTCGAACGCTTTTTCTTTCACCGGAGCTTGCTCCACCGAAAGAAAAGGAGTGGCGAACGGGTGAGTAACACGTGGGTAACCTGCCCATCAGAAGGGGATAACACTTGGAAACAGGTGCTAATACCGTATAACAATAGAAACCGCATGGTTTCTATTTGAAAGGCGCTTTTGCGTCACTGATGGATGGACCCGCGGTGCATTAGCTAGTTGGTGAGGTAACGGCTCACCAAGGCAACGATGCATAGCCGACCTGAGAGGGTGATCGGCCACATTGGGACTGAGACACGGCCCAAACTCCTACGGGAGGCAGCAGTAGGGAATCTTCGGCAATGGACGAAAGTCTGACCGAGCAACGCCGCGTGAGTGAAGAAGGTTTTCGGATCGTAAAACTCTGTTGTTAGAGAAGAACAAGGATGAGAGTAGAATGTTCATCCCTTGACGGTATCTAACCAGAAAGCCACGGCTAACTACGTGCCAGCAGCCGCGGTAATACGTAGGTGGCAAGCGTTGTCCGGATTTATTGGGCGTAAAGCGAGCGCAGGCGGTTTCTTAAGTCTGATGTGAAAGCCCCCGGCTCAACCGGGGAGGGTCATTGGAAACTGGGAAACTTGAGTGCAGAAGAGGAGAGTGGAATTCCATGTGTAGCGGTGAAATGCGTAGATATATGGAGGAACACCAGTGGCGAAGGCGGCTCTCTGGTCTGTAACTGACGCTGAGGCTCGAAAGCGTGGGGAGCAAACAGGATTAGATACCCTGGTAGTCCACGCCGTAAACGATGAGTGCTAAGTGTTGGAGGGTTTCCGCCCTTCAGTGCTGCAGCTAACGCATTAAGCACTCCGCCTGGGGAGTACGACCGCAAGGTTGAAACTCAAAGGAATTGACGGGGGCCCGCACAAGCGGTGGAGCATGTGGTTTAATTCGAAGCAACGCGAAGAACCTTACCAGGTCTTGACATCCTTTGACCACTCTAGAGATAGAGCTTCCCCTTCGGGGGCAAAGTGACAGGTGGTGCATGGTTGTCGTCAGCTCGTGTCGTGAGATGTTGGGTTAAGTCCCGCAACGAGCGCAACCCTTATTGTTAGTTGCCATCATTTAGTTGGGCACTCTAGCGAGACTGCCGGTGACAAACCGGAGGAAGGTGGGGATGACGTCAAATCATCATGCCCCTTATGACCTGGGCTACACACGTGCTACAATGGGAAGTACAACGAGTCGCGAAGTCGCGAGGCTAAGCTAATCTCTTAAAGCTTCTCTCAGTTCGGATTGTAGGCTGCAACTCGCCTACATGAAGCCGGAATCGCTAGTAATCGCGGATCAGCACGCCGCGGTGAATACGTTCCCGGGCCTTGTACACACCGCCCGTCACACCACGAGAGTTTGTAACACCCGAAGTCGGTGAGGTAACCTTTTGGAGCCAGCCGCCTAAGGTGGGATAGATGATTGGGGTGAAGTCGTAACAAGGTAGCCGTATCGGAAGGTGCGGCTGGATCACCTCCTTTCTAAGGAATATTACGGAGACTACACAGGTTGCTTTATTCGTTCAGTTTTGAGAGGTCTACTCTCAAATCGTTCATTGAAAACTGGATACAGAAACAAATTTAAACAAACCGAGAACACCGCGTTGAATGAGTTTTTTAATAAGTTCAATTGCTTATTTTTTTATTACTAACGGAAATGATCGCTCATGAAAGTTAGTAAGACCCAACCGAAAGGTTGATAAGGTTAAGTGAATAAGGGCGCACGGTGGATGCCTTGGCACTAGGAGCCGATGAAGGACGGGACTAACACCGATATGCTTCGGGGAGCTGTAAGTAAGCTTTGATCCGGAGATTTCCGAATGGGGAAACCCAGCATCTTTTATAGGATGTTACTTTTCAGTGAATACATAGCTGATTAGAGGTAGACGCAGAGAACTGAAACATCTAAGTACCTGCAGGAAGAGAAAGAAAAATCGATTCCCTGAGTAGCGGCGAGCGAAACGGGAAAAGCCCAAACCAAGAGGCTTGCCTCTTGGGGTTGTAGGACTCCGATATGGTAGTCCAGTGAAATAGTCGAAGGACCTGGAAAGGTCTGCTAGAAAGGGTAAAAGCCCCGTAGACAAAATTTGACTGGCACCTAGGAGGATCCTGAGTACGGCGGAACACGAGGAATTCCGTCGGAATCCGGGAGGACCATCTCCCAAGGCTAAATACTCCCTAGTGACCGATAGTGAACCAGTACCGTGAGGGAAAGGTGAAAAGCACCCCGGAAGGGGAGTGAAATAGATCCTGAAACCGTGTGCCTACAACAAGTTAGAGCCCGTTAATGGGTGATAGCGTGCCTTTTGTAGAATGAACCGGCGAGTTACGATTACTTGCGAGGTTAAGTCGAAAAGACGGAGCCGCAGCGAAAGCGAGTCTGAATAGGGCGAATGAGTAAGTGGTCGTAGACCCGAAACCATGTGATCTACCCATGTCCAGGTTGAAGGTGCGGTAAAACGCACTGGAGGACCGAACCCACGTACGTTGAAAAGTGCGGGGATGAGGTGTGGGTAGCGGAGAAATTCCAAACGAACTTGGAGATAGCTGGTTCTCTCCGAAATAGCTTTAGGGCTAGCCTCAGAGTAAGAATGATGGAGGTAGAGCACTGTTTGGACTAGGGGCCCATCTCGGGTTACCGAATTCAGATAAACTCCGAATGCCATCCATTCATCTCTGGGAGTCAGACTGTGAGTGATAAGATCCATAGTCGAAAGGGAAACAGCCCAGACCACCAGCTAAGGTCCCCAAATAACTATTAAGTGGAAAAGGATGTGGGGTTGCACAGACAACTAGGATGTTGGCTTAGAAGCAGCCACCATTTAAAGAGTGCGTAATAGCTCACTAGTCGAGTGACCCTGCGCCGAAAATTTACCGGGGCTAAATAGTTTACCGAAGCTGTGGAGCACACCTAAAGGTGTGTTGGTAGGAGAGCGTTCTAAGGGCGTTGAAGGTAGATCGTGAGGACTGCTGGAGCGCTTAGAAGTGAGAATGCCGGTATGAGTAGCGAAAGACAGGTGAGAATCCTGTCCACCGAATGACTAAGGTTTCCTGGGGAAGGCTCGTCCGCCCAGGGTTAGTCGGGACCTAAGCTGAGGCCGAAAGGCGTAGGCGATGGATAACAGGTTGATATTCCTGTACCCGTTGTTTTTGTTTGAGCAATGGAGGGACGCAGGAGGCTAAGGAATCAGACGATTGGAAATGTCTGTCCAAGCAATGAGTCTTGATGTGAGTCAAATGCTTACATCTCTAAGGACAAGTTGTGATGGGGAGGGAAATAAAAGTACCGAAGTTCCCGATGTCACACTGCCGAGAAAAGCTTCTAGTTAGAAAACAACGGCCCGTACCGCAAACCGACACAGGTAGTCGAGGAGAGAATCCTAAGGTGAGCGAGAGAACTCTCGTTAAGGAACTCGGCAAAATGACCCCGTAACTTCGGGAGAAGGGGTGCTGATCTAACGATCAGCCGCAGTGAATAGGCCCAAGCGACTGTTTATCAAAAACACAGGTCTCTGCAAAATCGAAAGATGACGTATAGGGGCTGACGCCTGCCCGGTGCTGGAAGGTTAAGAGGAGTGCTTAGCGTAAGCGAAGGTACGAATTGAAGCCCCAGTAAACGGCGGCCGTAACTATAACGGTCCTAAGGTAGCGAAATTCCTTGTCGGGTAAGTTCCGACCCGCACGAAAGGCGTAACGATTTGGGCACTGTCTCAACGAGAGACTCGGTGAAATTTTAGTACCTGTGAAGATGCAGGTTACCCGCGACAGGACGGAAAGACCCCATGGAGCTTTACTGCAGTTTGATATTGAGTGTTTGTACCACATGTACAGGATAGGTAGGAGCCGTAGAAGTCGGGACGCTAGTTTCGACAGAGGCGCTGGTGGGATACTACCCCTGTGTTATGACCACTCTAACCCGCATCACTAATCGTGATGGGAGACAGTGTCAGATGGGCAGTTTGACTGGGGCGGTCGCCTCCTAAAGAGTAACGGAGGCGCCCAAAGGTTCCCTCAGAATGGTTGGAAATCATTCGCAGAGTGTAAAGGCACAAGGGAGCTTGACTGCGAGACCTACAAGTCGAGCAGGGACGAAAGTCGGGCTTAGTGATCCGGTGGTTCCGCATGGAAGGGCCATCGCTCAACGGATAAAAGCTACCCTGGGGATAACAGGCTTATCTCCCCCAAGAGTCCACATCGACGGGGAGGTTTGGCACCTCGATGTCGGCTCGTCGCATCCTGGGGCTGTAGTCGGTCCCAAGGGTTGGGCTGTTCGCCCATTAAAGCGGCACGCGAGCTGGGTTCAGAACGTCGTGAGACAGTTCGGTCCCTATCCGTCGCGGGCGTTGGAAATTTGAGAGGATCTGTCCTTAGTACGAGAGGACCGGGATGGACTTACCGCTGGTGTACCAGTTGTCTCGCCAGAGGCATCGCTGGGTAGCTATGTAGGGAAGGGATAAACGCTGAAAGCATCTAAGTGTGAAGCCCACCTCAAGATGAGATTTCCCATTTCTTTAAGAAAGTAAGATCCCTGAGAGAAGATCAGGTAGATAGGTCAGGAGTGGAAGTGCAGTGATGTACGGAGCGGACTGATACTAATCGATCGAGGACTTAACCAAAATAAAATTGATTCAAGGTAGTTTAAAGGTTTCTGATCCAGTTTTGAGTGAACGAAGTTTACTCAAACAACAAGTGTGGTGGCGATAGCGGGAAGGATACACCTGTTCCCATGTCGAACACAGAAGTTAAGCTTCTTAGCGCCGATTGTAGTGAGGGGTTGCCCCTTGTGAGATTAGGACGTCGCCACGCAATTGAGACTATTCATTTTATGGATAGTCTTTTTTATTTAGTAGTTACTATGATGTTGCTAAAACATTGCAGTAACTTTTTTATGACCTGATTTAGAATAATAGTGAATAGGTTGCATTTTCATACTAGTATTTTACAGCGTGAAATTATCGCAGCAGAAAAAAATAAAGATAGGATGAGTGTTTTAAAATACTTCAATTTAGACGGAGATAAATTTTTAGTCAGTTAAAGCAAAACATCGACAAAGTGGTTCATACTTTTGTATTCAAATGAAGATAGATGCTATATTACTAATCACTTAATCATATCCAGAGTTTACGAAATGAAAAATAAAAATATTTTCTGTAAAAAGTGGACGTCCTCTCATTCTAATGATAAAGTGATAAGGAAACTGGCTATTACCAGTTTTATTTAAAGAGATTAGGTTGGGAATCAAGTATTGAAGTTTCCAATTTTCATGATAGAGAGGATTGTTTTATTTGCTTTACGTAGCTAGACATGGGGAGACGGAATGGAATAAACGTGGGATTATATCGGGGAGAAGCGACATCGTTTTATCAAGTGTAGGATATGGACAAGCAGCATTATTGTCGGATGAAGTTGCTGATCTTGAAAAACCTATAACCAGAATCATTCATTCACCATTAGAAAGGGCTAGAGAAACAGCCAGAGTTGTAGCTGAAAAAAATCAGTTGCCGATGAGTGTAGATAATCGCCTGATCGAATTGGACTATGGAGACTACGACGGGACGAGTGATGAACAGAAAGAGTATCTAAAAATACGAACGCAATTTGCAGTACGTTATCCTAATGGCGAATCGTTGATGGATGTTTATGCTCGAATCGTTCCCTTGTTAGAAGAGCTAAAACAGGATGAAGAGCATACGTATTTATTAGTTTGTCATAATTCAGTGATACGCGCGATCAAAAACTATTTTGAACCATTAGAGAATGAACAAGTTTTTGACTACCGAACACCAAATGCGAAATTGATTGCATTTAAGTGGAATAAAATTGTATCGAACGTACAAAGTGCATAAAAAGACCGGACAACTGAATTGTCCGGTCTTTTCTATATTGTTGCGTGCATCGAATGGATTGTTTGAATCGTATATCTCCATTTTTCTTGTTCTGCATCTGAAAGCTTGAGTATAAAACTTTCATTGATACCATCCTGCGAAACCTTTGCAGGAGAGCCCACATAACAGTCTTCAGATGGATGATAATGACTAACAGGTACTACGAGATGGTTATTATTTAAAATAGCCTCAACGATCCGTGCAGCTTGAATTGCGATGCCGTAAGAAGTATAACCTTTGCCTCTAAAGGTGACCCAGCCGCCATCGCGAGCCGTCTCATCCAACGCTGCTAGTTGTTCCTCTGTCAATGAATCCGTTATAGGTATCCCACCTATTCGAACACTGGACCATGCAACAAACTGGCTCTCACCATGCTCGCCGACCACATATCCATCTATTGCTGAAGGATGTACATTTAGATTTTGACTGACTGCATGCTTCATTCGACCAGTATCTAAGGACGTCCCAGTCCCTAAAACACGCTCACGGGGTAAACCAGTTAACTCTTGCAGGTATTGTGTAATCACGTCGCAGGGATTAGTGATATTCAAAATAACCCCCTCGAAACCAGAATCCTTAATTTTGGGCGCCCATTCTTCAACGATCGTTTTAGTTAAGTTAAGTTCCGCAAAACGATCAGGATTTCCTTCAAAAATTGAAATATCACCCGCAGAAAAAATAATTACGTCGGTGTCTTTAAGTTCTGATAAATCAGGCCCAATCAATTTAACTTGGTGGTTTTGCTCCATTTGTCCATCCATCAGATCATTCAATTCAGCTTTTAGGATATTTTTCTTTGAATCAAAAAGTACTAACTCATCTACTATGTTTTTTGAAATCAAAGTGTAAGCTGTCGTACTTCCAACATGTCCTACACCGATAATTGCAACTTTTCTCACTTCTAACACGCCTCTCTCATAGAATTTCCTATTTTAAAAGAATGCCCCTAACATGAGAAAAAGTCAATAGAATAATTAGTAAATGATTAATTTGATGCTCTATCCTTTAAAATTTGATAGACGCGCTGGCAATCGGCTGCTGTTCCTCTCAATTCATAATCTGCTAAGAAGGGGATATCAAAAGCTTCACTATATTGTTTTGCGGTTAGACAGTATTGGTAGTTGAAATTTTTATTACCGCTTCCGATAACACCTAAACATTTTTTGTAATTGTTTTCATATTCTAAATATTCCCGCATAACTTCGGTTAAGATTTCTGTATCCCCATTATCAACACCGTTTCCTCCTTCCAAGTAAGTTGGAACGAATGTAAAGAAGTCCGATGACTCCGTATCAAAGGGACTATTCTCAGATATTTCTTTTGCTACAATCAATGGATTCTCTGAATTAATTTCGTGTTGTTCTTCAGCGTAAGATTCTAGACGTTTAACAAACGCCTTTGTATTTCCTGAGATCGATATATATAAGATATTCATACTCTAGTTCCTCCTGAGAAAATGATAATTGTATTTAGTATTTCGGTCTATCTTCAAAATTATAACACGAAAAAGAACGATCAGAAATATTGTAAACGTTTGCAAAATACCGTGAAATGTGGTATAAATATAAGTGTAAGGGGTAGGTCCCTAATGTTGTTAAATTGTACAACGGAAATGAACGGAGGCAGTGTTCATTTCAAAGTGAGTGCCGAAAAGGCAGAAAGGAAGCAGGGATTTGAAGTCTCCTTACCAAGTAGTTCTAATCTAGCGGGGAAGAGAAATGTAGACAGAGGAACCATTTCTCCACTTAATGGTGAGGCTTAAACGAAATTCAACCACAAAACCGTTTAAGACCTAGAAAAGGGTGTAAATATTCCAGAAACCTGGAATGAAGAAAAAACACTTAGCCATTAGACCTGCTAGATTTTTTTTTGCCTAAAAAAGCCAGCTGCTAAGCTGGCTTTTTCGACGTTTACTTATTGTAATAGCGGATATCGCCACTGATTTTATTGATTGCATATTCTGTTTCATCAGAAAAAGTGTATGTTTCACCATCAGTAGGCATTTTTTTGTTAAACATTTCTTCATATTCGTTAATTGTCAATTGCTGACGTCCTGCGAGTAATGATTGATTCTCTTCGATAGTCAAATATTTTTTATAATCCTCAATCAAAGTCATAGAGAAGAATTCGCTGACTGCCCCAGAGCCGTAGCTAAATAATCCGATTCGATCACCAGCTGACAAATCACCATTGTCCAACAACGACATCAATCCAAGATATAAAGAGCCAGTATACAGGTTACCGACTTGTCGGCTATAGACAACCGCTTCATCATAACGAGCTTCAAGTCGTTGCTGCTCAGATTCTGACATTTCCGAGAAGATTGCTCGAAGCGCTTTGCGTCCCATTTTCGTATAAGGTAAATGGAAGGTCAAGGCAGCATAATCAGTGCTGTCAGTTTGATTGATTTTTTTATTTTGCTCCCAGATACGAGTGAATGAGTCAATATAAATCTGATTTGACATATGACCGTCCACTAACGGGTAGTCATGTCCTGCTGGCCGCCAGAAATCGTAAACATCTTCTGAATAGAAGACACTATCGTTATTAAATGTTAGCAAATGCGGATTTTTAGTTACTAACATGGCAACTCCACCGCAACCTTGTGTTGGTTCACCGCCAGTGTTCAGTCCATATTTTGCAATATCAGCTGTGATAACTAAAACTTTACGATCTGGATGTAATGTGACATAGTCATTAGCTTGTTGTAAAGCGGCAGTGCCGCCATAGCATGCATGTTTTATTTCAAATGAACGAGCAAAAGGTTGAATATCTAACAGCCCATGAATAATTACCGACGCAGATTTTGAAAAGTCGGTACTAGATTCTGTGCCGACGATTACCATGTCAATGTCCTTTTTATCCTCATCTGTAAGAATTTTTGCAGCAGCACTTGCTCCTAAAGTAACGATGTCTTGTGTCTCAGGAATAATTGCCATCTGATCTTGTCCAAGACCAATGTGAAATTTGTTGGGGTCAGTTTCACGCGCATTTGCCAAGTCCGTCATATCAAGATAATAATTTGGTACGTGAAAACTGATTTTATCAATCCCTATATTCATATTGCTCCTCCTTTTCTTCCAAAGGTAAATATATCATAGAAAGGTCATAATTAGTTCAGTTTGAATCTTAAGAAATTATAAAACTATCTATGCTATACTTACATCTGATTTTTAATGAAAACATTGGAGGTGCACTCTTGGAAGAAGTAGTTATTTTAAGCGCTGTACGAACACCAATTGGCAGATATAAAGGCAAATTAGCAACCGTTTCAGCCGTCGAGCTCGGTGCAATCGCAGTAAAAGAAGCGGTCAAACGTGCGGAGCTTTCACCAGATCAAGTCGGTCAAGTATTTATGGGAAATGTGCTGCAAGCGGGAAATGGTCAAAATGTGGCGCGCCAATCATCAGTAAAAGCAGGTGTCCCTTATAGCGTACCAGCCACAACTATCAATGAAGTTTGCGGCTCAGGGATGAAATCAATCATCTTCGGAATGCAGCAGATTTTATTAGGTGATGCACAGATTGTTGTTGCCGGCGGTACGGAAAATATGTCTCAGGCGCCGAAAGTAACTAGTTTTGATTATGATGCACAAGAATGGAAAGAACCAAAATCAAGTATGATTTATGATGGCTTGACGGATGCATTCAGTGGAAAACATATGGGACTGACAGCGGAAAAGGTCGCTGAGGACTATCAAATTACTCGAGAGATGCAGGATCAGTATGCCTATGATTCACAAATGAAGGCGGCCAAAGCTAGTAAAGATGGAAAATTTGAATCAGAAATAGTGCCCGTAGCTCTATCTGATGGCAGTACGCTGTGGGAAGACGAAGGGATTCGTGCTGATTCAACGTTGGAAAAGATAAGCTCACTTAAGCCAGCTTTCAAAGAAGATGGCGTTGTTACTGCAGCTAATGCCTCAACCTTGAACGATGGTGCTTCGGCGGTAGTTTTAGCAGCAAAGTCATTCGCAATTGAGAATGGGTTGGATTATTTAGCTGTTATTAATGGCTATAGTGAAGTAGGGATCGATCCGAGTATCATGGGGATGGCACCTGTTTCAGCTATTAATAATTTATTAAGGAAAGTAAACAGAAGAATTGATGAGATCGATACATTCCAGATCAATGAAGCATTTGCAGCCGCTTCTGCAGCTGTTCAAAAAGAGTTACAGATACCAGATGAAAAGATCAATACGTATGGTGGAGCGATTGCTTTAGGGCATCCTATTGGAGCTAGTGGTACACGGATCGTTGCAACACTGATTTCAGAGTTAATTCAAGAAGACAAGCAGCGAGGAGTAGCAAGTCTTTGTATCGGTGGTGGTCTGGGATTAGCCTTGATGATCACGAAATCGGAGGATCAAGAGACCGCAAAAAAAAAATTCTACCAAATGACTCAGGCGGAACGCTTAGCTAAGTTGGTCAAGGAAAAAAAAATAACAGCTAAAGAAGCGGCTCAGTTAGCAACTGAAACAGTATTGCCAGAGAAGATAGCGAATAATTTGATTGAAAATCAAATCAGCGAATGTTCAATACCTTTGGGGCTAGCACAAAATTTTGTTATCAATGGGATAGAAAAAGTCATTCCAATGGCGACAGAGGAACCTTCGGTAATTGCAGCTGCCAGTAATGCAGGAAAAATTATTGCAAAGTCAGGTGGCATTTATACCCGAGTGATCAGTCAAAACATGATGGGGCAAGTCGTATTACGAAATGTTTCTGATTTTGATGTAATTAAGAAACTGATTGCTGAAAATGAACAGGCGTTATTTATAGCAGCCAAGAGAAGTTATCCTTCAATCTATCAACGTGGAGGCGGACTGCAGTCAATTGAAGTACGTACTTTCGAAGAAGGCTATCTCTCTATTGATTTAGAAGTGGATACTAAAGACGCGATGGGTGCCAATATACTGAACACTATGTTGGAGGCTGTTGCACAAGAAGTAAGGCAATTGATGCCTGAAGTGGATATTTTGTTTAGCATTTTAAGTAACTACGCGACACAATCGTTGATCGAAGCAAAATGTGAGATTTCTCTGGATCATCTTTCAACGGAACTAGCTGAAAAAATTGTTTCAGCCAGCGATTATAGTAAAATTGATCCTTATCGTGCAGCTACTCATAATAAAGGAATCATGAATGGAATTGATGCAGTCGTTTTAGCAACAGGAAATGATACACGTGCTGTGGCAGCTGCTTGCCATGCTTATACTGCTCGGAATGGTCACTATGAGGGGATGACTGATTGGTTTATTCGAGATGGAAAACTCGTTGGGAAATTGATTCTGCCAATGAAGCTCGGTGTAGTAGGCGGTGCGACAAAGGTTCTGCCAAAAGCACAGTTAAGCTTGAAGTTATTAGATGTTGCTTCGGCAGCTGAATTAGGTGAAGTCATCGTGGCAGTTGGGTTAGCGCAAAATTTGGCAGCTGTTCGTGCTTTAGTGACGGAGGGAATCCAAAAAGGGCATATGGCGATGCAAAGTCGTTCATTGGCTATTACGGCAGGTGCGACAACTAGTGAAATATCGCAAGTTTCTAGAAAATTAAGAAAAGCAGAACGAATGAATTTGGCAACGGCAGAGGAAATTATTAAAAATCTTCGTCTTGGTTAACAAAAAATAGAGTCTTAATGGCTCTATTTTTTTGATGTACAGCTAAAAAATACAGTTGTTATTCTATCGATGGGATATTGTTTTCTAAAATATTTTCATGTTTTAAAAAATATTTTTCGAAAATAAATTTTAATCTAAAAATCTTTATATATCAAGGTTTATTTACGGCTGATCTTCATATTGACCTAATGAAGTGTCTATCATTTTCAAAAAACTGTTTGACAGTTGATTAATTACTTGTTATATTGTGTTCGAAAATAAAATATGATTTGTTAGGTGAGGCTCCTATACAAACATAGGCTACTGCCCAAAAATGTCGAGAGACGCCAATGGGTAGAACAGGAACTGTCGAATACAAGGCTTTTCTTAAGGTAGCTAAGATGTTTGTCTTTACGTTGTATAGTGCCAAAACTCAACGATTAGATCGACTATACGACTTTGTCTATTTAGGATGAATTTTTGGTAAGGCTTTTCGCTGAGTTTTTTGAGCGGAAAGTCTTTTTTTGCATAACGATCATTGCTATTTTCAAAATAGAGAAAAGGAGGAAACAACCATGGTAAAACAGTGTTCACATTAACTAAGTGGAACAGCACGCTGTATTGTGAAGCGTTGACACTTAGAAACAAAGAGCTGAAGGCAAGTTCTGGAAAGCAATTTTTATTGAAAGCACCGAGAGATGAGAGAAATGATCTCCATTTGATTGTTAAGCAGGAAGGTTGTGTAGTAGGAACTTTATTGTTGCACCCGATTTCTGAAAAATGTGTACAGATTAAACAGGTAGCAGTAGATTCTTTATATCAAGGAGAAGGGTTAGGGAAGAACCTACTAATTTATGCGGAACAGGTCGCTAGAAGATTTGGTTTTCACTTTGTATTTCTTACAGGGAGACATCAAGCCTGGGGATTTTATGAAAAGCTTGGATATCAGCCAATAACGGATGATTACGTAGAAGGTCAGTTAATCATGCGTGTCTACAAAAAGGACCTTCAATCACCACTAGAACGAGTGGAAAAAAGGGAGATGAAAACAAATGGATGACAGTAGTTCAATAATTTCGGGTTTGTGGCAGAAAAAAGGAAACAGGAGGACACTATTGTCTATTTGTTTTTAACACTCGCTTTCTCCATAAGCCCGTTTGCAGGAGGAGACACTCATGAATACGATAAAAGACATCATTCTATATCTATTTATTGGAATAGGATTATGGCGTATTTTTTTCGGGGAAAAGGAGAAGAACATGAAACAAAAAACAATCAAAACAAATTACAGTTTGTTTGCTAAAAAGACAACACGAAGCTTATTTGAGACATTCAAGACTTCATCTTTGGGGTTATCTACAGATCAGGTTGAAGAGGCAAGAGAAACATTTGGAGAAAATAAACTTCCACATAAGAAGTCTACACCATTCTTTGTGGAAGTTTTAAAAGCATTTATCACACCGTTTACTTTGGTGCTAATTGGTTTGGGAATCATTTCTTTTATTACAGAAGGAATTTTGCCAGAACCGGGAGATAAAGATTTCTTCGGTAGCAGCATTATTCTAGTTATGGTATTAGTTAGCGGAACGATGACACTGGTACAATCTGTACGCTCAAATAAAGCTGCTGAAAAATTGAAATCACTCGTAAAAGTAACCGCAGCAATTCGCAGAGACAATCAATATAAAGAAATTCCTATGGAAGAGATTGTTTGCGGAGATTTAGTAAAACTTTCGGCGGGAGATATGATTCCAGCGGATATTCGTTTGATTTCTGCAAAGGACTTATTTATTTCACAATCGGCATTGACAGGTGAAAGTTATCCTGTTGAAAAATGTGCTGACAAGATAGATGGACAAAAGGAATCTGAGACAAGTTATGATAATTTGGTGTTCATGGGAAGCAATGTAATCAGTGGGAGTGCAGAAGGAGTCGTGATCGCAACTGGAGGAAGTACTTTGTTCGGTGATGTGGCTAAATCTTTGTCTGCCGCACCGATTCAAACAAGTTTTGAATTAGGTATTCGCAAAACATCATTTCTATTTATCAAGTTTATGGCATTGATGGCTCCCACGGTTATCGTAATCAATGGCTTTACCAAAGGGGATTGGATGGAAGCATTCTTATTTGGCTTATCTGTTGCAGTAGGTTTGACTCCAGAAATGCTGCCGATGATCGTTACCACGAATTTGGTCAAAGGTGCTACAGGAATGGCTAAAAATGGTACGATCATTAAAAACTTAAATGCGATCCAAAATTTTGGTGCTATTGATGTTTTGTGTACAGATAAAACGGGAACGCTAACGCAAGATAAGATTATTCTTGAGTACCATCTGGATTGTGATGGAGAAGAAGACCATCGTGTTCTGAAACATGCGTACCTGAACAGCTATTATCAAACAGGTCTGAAAAATCTGATTGATGTGGCTATTATTGATTCAACAGAACAGGAGTTAGATACAAGTAAGATTCGTTACAAAAAAGTAGATGAGATCCCATTTGATTTTCAGCGCCGTAGAATGAGCGTTGTTGTAGAGGATCAATATGGTAAAACCCAAATGATTACAAAGGGTGCAATTGAAGAAATGCTTGCGATTTCTTCCTTCGTTGATTTCAAAGGAAAAGTAACAAAATTAACAGATGAAGTAAAAAAACAAGTTTTAAGGAAAGTTCATGAATTAAACGAAGATGGATTACGAGTGATCGGTGTTGCTCAGAAAACAAATCCAAGTGTTGTCGGAGAATTTTCAACTGCAGATGAGTCAGAAATGGTATTGATTGGTTACTTGGCATTTTTAGATCCACCTAAGGAAACGACGAAGCAGGCCTTGAAAGCTTTGAAGGAAAATGGTGTGGATGTAAAAGTCTTAACAGGTGACAATGCGCTAGTGACTAAATCTGTCTGCAAGCAAGTTGGGTTAGGCGCAGAAACAATCATTCACGGTGAAGATTTGATCCATTTAAGCGACGAAGAATTAACGGAAGTTGCGGAAAGTTATAATGTCTTTGTAAAATTAAATCCGCAACAAAAACAAAAAATCACCAGCCTACTTAGAGAAAATGAACATACTGTCGGTTTTCTTGGAGACGGAATCAACGATGCGCCCGCGATGAAGGCTGCTGATGTCGGAATTTCTGTTGATACAGCTGTTGATATTGCCAAGGAATCTGCCGATGTGATCTTGTTAGAAAAAGATTTGATGATCTTGGAACGGGGGATTCTTTCAGGGAGAGAAACCTTTGGGAATATTATGAAATATATCAAAGCAACCGCAAGTTCAAATTTTGGGAATATGTTTTCCGTGTTGGTCGCGAGTTCTTTCTTGCCGTTTTTACCAATGCTGCCATTGCAAATTTTGTTTTTGAATCTGATTTACGATATTTCGTGTATTTCAATTCCGTGGGATCGAATGGATAAAGAGTACTTAGAGAAGCCAAAAAAATGGACCGCATCCAGTATTGGCAAATTTATGATTTGGTTAGGGCCAACGAGCTCAGTTTTTGATATCACAACCTATTTATTGATGTACTTTGTTATTTGTCCGGCAGTAATCGGCGGAGATTTCCATTCTTTATCTACCGAACAACAAGCAGCGTTTATCGCCATTTTCCATGCTGGCTGGTTTGTTGAATCACTTTGGTCACAAACACTTGTCTTGCATGCCTTACGAACACCGCAAATTCCATTTATCCAAAGCAGAGGATCCTTCATCATGACAGTGATTACTACTTTAGGAATTGTTATTGGAACACTGTTGCCATTTACAAACTTTGGGCAAAACTTAGGCTTGGGAATTCTGCCAAATCAATATTGGTTGTGGTTAGTGGTTACGATTTTTGCTTATCTGCTGCTGGTAACGTTAGTCAAAAAGATTTATATCCAACGGTATCAAGAGTTATTGTAAGATAATATTAAGCGCCCCTGAGGAATCAGGGGCGCTTGCTTTTAGAGTTATTTTTTTGTATCGGCTCGCAAATAAACCATATCAATCAATTGAACACCTTGATCAATAATGGGTTCGTCGTAGTTATCGGTGAAGAAATTTTTCACGCGATGTGATTCACGAAACCCGCAACTTTTATAGAAGTTCAATATGCCAGGAACATCGCCAGTCCCTACATACATTGTTTGATAACGACTTAAAAATTCATCAAATAGAAACTGAATCATCGCTTTGCCATAACCTTTGCTTTGTTCATTTGGCATAGTAGCAATATTTTTCAATTCACATTCCAGACTATTTAGTTCTGTTACGACGGCCTCACATTTTAAATCATCATCGTACAAAACAAACATATGGCCATTATCAAGGTAACGATCAATCATATCTTCTTGCTCGTCTGCCAAACGAAGCAACTCTAAAAATTCTTTCTTATTAGAAACAATTTCTTTAAATTCCATTTGGAGCCTCCTCGGTTGCCTTCATTTCTAAATGTAGAATAGGAAAAGCATTTCCTTGATCATCTAATTCAGATCGACCAATCACGTGGAAATTCATATGCTTATAAAAGCCTAGCCCTTTTTCATTCTGTTCGTTCACATCAACATATTTGATATTGAATACATCAATCGCATACTGAAGTAATTTTTTTCCAATCCCTTGGCCTCTCATTTTTCCATCAACAAAAAGCATCTCTACTTTTTTGTTTTCAAATCCGATAAAACCTATGATTTTTTGATCATAATAACCGTAAAGCTGCTCAATCATTAGTAAACCCTTTTTAACTTCAGGCTTCAAAGCATCAATATCGTCTGGCGTCAAAAAAGTGTGAGTAGCCCTTACTGAGGATTCCCAAATCGCCATCATAGCTTCAATTTCATTTTTATCATTTTGATTAACTTGTTTAATCATCAACATTCTATTTTCCTCCAATTTTTACTATGAAGAAATGTTTTTAGCCACAATAAATAAAGAGCATCAAATGCTACTCTTAAAAACAAGGCGATGAAACAGATCTTATAGTTACTTCAAACAATGTTTCATCTACAGTAGTTTTCTTGTTTGAAGTTTAGCAATAGTGCGTATATTGAAGACAAAATTCCACATTGTTGACAGTCCTTTCAGTATCTGGATTCATTTTAACAAGGAGAGTCAGAAATTGCAATTTGTCATATTGGAGATAAGAAAAGACAAAGACTTATCAATCAAAGTCTTTGTCTGTTTTTATTCGTTCAAACTGAAATCTAGATAGACCGGATTATGGTCGGAATATTCAAATTGCATATCTTTAACGTGAACGTCTTTCACATTAATATTATCTGAAATAAGAAATCCATCAATTAGTGTAGTATAGGTTTTCCCTTTTTTGTAAGGCTCACTCAATGCACGGGCTGAAGGAACTTTTTCATCTGCTAGTTTGCCGGTTGGTAAATGAAAGCCAGCAGGCAGTTGATCTTTGGGAAATGGGTGAGTCCAGGTTTCACGTTTTTTACTGGTGCCAAAGACATCAGGACTATTACCTAGGACATCGTGATTATAATCTCCTGCGACCATTACATAGTTTCCTTTTTTATACTCACTTTCCATCACATCAAAAATCTTTTTCAACTGAGAAGCTTGAATGGAGCGATCTTTTGTAAACGCGGATAAATGTGTATTGATCGCTATTAATTCATGATTTCCTTTAACAGGAATACGGCTAACTGTGAAAGCACGATCTAAGTCAAAAAATTTATTAAAATTCGTTTCAATCGGCAGAGAATAGCGTCGGCTGCTGGTAATTTCAGCTTGGCTTAAAGTGACAAGACCGGATTTTGCTTGGCCAATCGGATCAGTAAAAGGATAGAAAAGATAAGACGAATCATAATTTTGTCCATAAAGACTATTATAGTTTGATAAATGATCTTGCAGCCAAGCAACTTCGTCTACATGTTGCGAGCGATCACCATTTTGATCGACCTCTTGATAAAAAGCTAAAGTTGGTTCAAGTTCTTTTGTAGTCTTAACAATTCCTTGCATGTTTTCTTTGACCGTTTCTTTATCATACGCACGGGAGTACTTTCCGCCATCCATAAAAAAGCTGTAGCTTGGCGGATAGGCACCATAACCAATATTATGACTCATCGCGCGATAGGTCTTATTTGTTTCAAGTGTTTGAGTATGCTGATTGTCTGGTTTTAGGGCTGTATTGTCGGGTAGACGATCATAGCTGGCAAATAAATAAATCAAGTAGCCGCCTAAAAGAAGAACGATTGCCGCAACGATTCCTACCAAAATTTTTAGAACTTTTTTCATTAATACTCCTCCTAAGCAGTAATAAATCTTCATTTTTTTAAACCCAAAGATCTTATTTCTATTAGATTTATCATTTGATAAACGTCACTAAATTAGAAAACGCAGTTAGCAAATGAAGATGCAAATTTATCATAGCAGATTTTTAGTTGATCACAAAGTATCTCCACTTTCGAAAATAGCGTCCTCATGTTACACTGGATAAGAAGTATCAAACGTTATTAAAAGAGAGGTTTTAGAATGATTCGATTTGCAAAAAAAGAAGATGGTGCGGCCGTTGCTAAACTGATACTGGTTATTTTAAAAGATATGGAACTAGATTTTCTAGAGGATTTTGGTGAAGAAAAGGCATTGGAAGTGATTGCGGCCTGTTTTGAAGACCCCACATATCGCTTTGGCTATGCGCGTGGTCTTGTTGAAGAGGTTGAGGGAGAGATTGCGGGTGCTGTATTCGGTTATCCGGCAAGTAAAGAACCAATCATTGATTTGCCCTTAGAGGAATATTTGAAGAGTCAAGGCATCGAAGACGATATCCAAATGTTTATCGATCCTGAAGCTTTCCCCAATGAATGGTATTTAGACTCAATCGCGGTCGATGAAAGATTCCGCGGACAAGGAATCGGGTCAAAATTATTGACAGCGGTGGACCGTTTGGCTACTCATGAAGGTGAAAAAGTGATTGGCTTGAATGTTGATAAAGCAAATCCTAATGCGAAACGTTTATATCTGCGAGATGGATTCAAAGACGTTGGTGAAATGGTTATTAGTGGACACCTGTATGACCATATGCAACGAAATGTGAAGAGTTTTGATAGAAGCTAATGGATAGTAATCAAAAGCGACTTTAGATTATTTTTATGTCAGACGAAATCATTTAGAGCGGCGTTTCTTTACGTAAGTTAGAACTGTAGCAAGCAAAAGAGCTATGACAAAAAAATGTCATAGCTCTTAATTTTGAGAAAAAGTAACTTCAAAGGTTGTTTCAGGTTCTTTCTGTTTATTTCGATTGTAAAGCCAATAATCCATGATGGCTGCGACGCAGATGCAGACAGGCGCGTCTGCTGGATCGGTGACATCTAAGACATAATAGTCTCCAGTCAACAGAGTGGCTTTATCCATCGTCATAATTGATTGGTTAAAGTGATTAATTTTGTATTTATGATTATAAATATCTCCATAGACTGCCCAATGAAGTTGTTGAATGTAATAAAAGTCGCCGGGCCAATGAAAGATTTTATGAAGTACGCCAACTTTTGTGTGGTCACAGTAGATTTCAAATTTGCGCCCAAAAATGACGCTGGCTTGTTTAATATAGGCAACGATTTGACCGTCCATTGCGTAGAGTGAGAGGACATTTCCTTTGCGCCCCCAATGACCTACCATTAAGTATAAAGGAACACCTTTATTGTCCTTGACGATCGTTCGTGTCATGGAACTCAATTGTTTTTCTTGAATAAAAAATTCAGTCATGTTACTCACACCTTTTGATTTTTATTATTCAGAAAGGATTCGATCGATTGCCGTTGCTACTCCGTTTTCTTCATTCGTGTCAGTTACATCCTTAGCAATTTTTTTAATGGCTGGAGCAGCATTGCCCATCGCAAAACTTGTCCCTGCATAAGTCAACATGCTGACATCATTAAAATTATCGCCAAGTGCCATAACTTGATCAGCGGTAAAACCACGTTCCTCTGCAAATTGTTTTAAAGCGATTCCTTTTTGTGCATTAACGTGATTGATCTCAATGTTGGTCAATTCAGATGCAGCAATAGCAAGGTCGCCCATATTTTCTAATTCTTTGGTTACTTTTTTAAGCTGTTCCGGCCCATTCTTGTCAAAGGCAATAATTTTTAAGACTTCTTCGTCTTTCTCAATCAATGTCTTACGCATATCTTTTACAAAAGTAATAGGCGTTAGAGATAAATGTCGAGAAGAAGCCGCAATGGCCATTTTTTTAGAAATTCCCGGGACTTTATCTAAAATATGTTCAGAGAAAAATTCGATTCGCATCGGCTGATTTGAAGAGTATACATGTTCAGCAGTGAAAATCTCGTAATAAAGTCCAGCTTTTTCAATAGCGTCCATGACTTCAAAGGTTTTTTCCTTACCAATTGGAATGGTAAAGATAGTTTCTCGGTCAGCGTTTACGACATGAGCGCCGTTTAATAAAATCATCGGTACACGAATGTTTGCCTCATCTAAAGAGATTTTAGCGTGACTCATTCCTCGTCCGGTTGCTGTAATAAATTCAATGCCTTGTGCTTGAGCTTTCTGAATGGCTTCGATATTTGCTGTTGGAACTTGCATTTGGTCGTTCAACAGTGTACCGTCCATATCAGAAGCAATAAGTTTTATCAAAATTATTCACCTAGCTTTCCTATCATACAACGATAGTGTACCATAATCCCAAAGAGGATAACCATGTCGACTTTATTCTTTAAAAAGAATTATTTGAACAGGTAAGAGTTCAGCTTAACCGCCACACTAATTTACACATTAAATAATTATTGAATCAGGAGTGAGTGAGAGTGAAAGAAATTATCCATAATGATTGGCAAAATGTTTTAGCAGATCAATTTCAAGCATCCTATTATTTGAAATTGCGAGAATTTTTGAAACAAGAGTATAGTACGCAGAGAATTCATCCAGATATGTACCATATTTTTGAAGCGTTAGAATTAACGCCCTATGACAAAGTAAAAGTTGTGATTTTAGGTCAAGATCCTTATCATGGGGTAGACCAAGCTCATGGACTTTCGTTTTCTGTACAGCCAGGGGTGAAAATTCCTCCTTCATTGCGCAATATCTATAAAGAAATGCAAAGCGACTTAGGAATTCCACCAGTGCAGCACGGAAATCTTGTAAATTGGGCAAAACAGGGTGTGCTTCTACTTAATACGGTGCTGACAGTACGAGAAGGACAAGCATATTCACATCGCGGACAAGGGTGGGAACAATTAACAGATGCGATTATTGAACGATTGAATGAGCGGGAAAAACCAATTGTCTTTATTTTATGGGGAAAGCCAGCACAAGAAAAAATCAAGATGATTGATACCAATAAACACGCAATCATAAAATCGGTCCATCCATCGCCGCTATCGGCTCATCGTGGATTCTTTGGTTCGAAACCATTTTCAAAAACGAATCAAATATTGATGGAATGGGGCGAATCACCAATTGATTGGCAGTTGTCTGAAACAGTGTAGTATGACAACGGTTTCTGTTATAGGGACAGTTTGTGAAAATGGTATTAATTCATATTTACTAGATTTTAATTAGTAGTACAGGTAATCTATTCTGTCCTTTTCTTTTCATGTGAAGTATTGTATGATAAATAAGAAATAAATATCTGGAGGGTTTTATCGTGGATCTATTTGATAGTTTAAAATTTAAGATTATTCGTCGCAACATTCAAGTTGCATTCCCAGAAGCAACTGACGCACGTATTTTAGGTGCGGCCTCTCGTTTAAAAGCAGAAGAATTAATTGAACCAATCTTGATTGGTAATATGGCTGAAATTGAAAAAGCTGCGAATGCTCGTGGAATCGCTTTAAGCAACTTCACAATTATTGACCCTGATCATTTTGATCGTTGGGATGAGATGGTGGAAGCTTTTGTTGAACGCCGTAAAGGTAAAATCAGCAAGGAAGATGCTGAAAAAATTCTTAAAGATGAAAATTACTTTGGTACAATGTTAACTTATATGGGGATTACAGACGGTATGGTTTCCGGAGCGATTCATTCGACTGGTGATACTGTTCGTCCTGCTTTACAAATCATCAAAACCAAACCAGGTGTTAGCCGTACAAGCGGTGCTTTCTTGATGGTTCGCGGACGTGATCAAGAAAAGTATTTGTTCTCAGATTGCGCGATCAATGTGAACCCAAATGCGCAAGAATTAGCTGAAATCGCTGTAGAATCAGCAAAAACGGCTGAATTATTCGATATCGAACCAAAAGTTGCGATGATGAGTTTCTCAACAAAGGGTTCTGCAAAAGCACCAGAAGTAGAGAAAGTCGCTGAAGCAACGAAAATCGCTCAAGAATTAGCACCTGACTATTTGATTGATGGTGAATTACAATTTGATGCTGCTTACATCCCAGGCGTCGCTCAATTAAAGGCGCCAGATTCAAAGGTAGCTGGACAAGCAACTGTCTTTGTCTTCCCAGAATTACAATCAGGAAACATCGGCTACAAGATCGCTCAACGTTTCGGCGGATTTGAAGCTATTGGACCGATTTTACAAGGTCTGAACAAACCAGTTTCTGACCTTTCACGCGGTTGTAATGAAGAAGATGTTTACAAGCTATCAATCATCACAGCAGCACAATCTTTAATGAACTAAGAACTTAAGTGAGTATATTGAAGTATGCGATGCAGATTTTGTATCGCATACTTTTTTACTTTTCTCCAAGTGATTAAATCGTTATACTAAGTTGGTAATAGAAGAGAGGGGAAAAAGCGTGATAACGTTACTAGATACAGCAGCAACTGAAAAATTGGGAAGAATTATTGGTGCATCGGCTGAACCCAGCGACAACTTGGTACTGACGGGGGATCTCGGAGCTGGAAAAACAACTTTAACAAAAGGGATCGCTTTAGGGTTGGGGATTGATCAAATGATCAAAAGTCCGACTTACACGATTATTCGCGAATATCAACAGGGCAGCTTGCCTCTTTATCATATGGATGTTTATCGTATAGAATCTGGCGCAGATGACTTGGGATTAGACGATTATTTTGAAGGGGATGGTCTTTCTGTGATTGAGTGGGGTCAGCAATTAGGGGAGTTTATGCCGGAGGATTATTTAGAATTGATTTTGTCGAAGGATGATCAGGATGAAAATCTGCGTCGAGTGGAATTGATTGCAAATGGAGATCAGGCGCAAGCTTTTAAAGCTCGGATCGTAAAAGCGTGGGAAACCAATGAGTGAGGTTGAGATTACGATCCGAGAAGCGATCCCAGATGACGCCGGGAACCTATTATCTGTTAGTCGGCAGATCGCTGAGGAGACCGACTTTTTAATCATGGATGAAGTTGGTTTAGGTTTGAATGAAGAAATGCTGAGTCTTCAATTGGCCGATTTATATGAAAGTGAGAACAATATTTTACTATTAGCTTTAGCCGATAAAAAAATTATTGGTATGGCTTCGGTGAAATCAGCGCCAGAATTTACAGTAACACATATTGGCGAGATCGGTATTAGTGTGATAAAAGAATTTTGGGGAATTGGATTAGGCAGTGCACTTCTAGATGAAGTAATCTACTGGAGTGAACACGTTTCTTCTTTACGCCGTCTGGAATTGACTGTTCAAAAAAGAAATGAACGAGCTATCCATTTATATCAAAAATTTGGGTTTAACACAGAAGCAACGATGGAACGTGGAGCACGAGATGTGCAAGGCGCATTTCTGGATGTGCTGTTAATGAGTAAAATGATCAATTAAAAAAAGCGAAGCAGGACGCTTCGCTTACATGGGCAAGACTAATTTTTTTAGCGGATCTACACCAAAATGATCCTCTTGGTAGAGTAAGATTTTTGCACAGGCTCGGCTGTCTTCTAAAGCATCGTGGTGATGCTCTAATGGAATAGCAAGTTCTTCGCAGACCGAATTTAGTCGGTGATTTTGCATCTCTGGAAATAATCGCCGACTGGTTCTTACTGTACAGAGTGAAAGATAAGATGGCTGATCGATATGGTAATAATCAAGGCAACCGGCTAAAACTTTTGTATCAAAGCTGGCATTGTGAGCAACGATCAGGCGATTATTCTGAAAGTAGTGTTGGATTTCTTGCCAAACTTCAGGGAACTTTGGCGCGTCTTCAACATCTTCTGGATGAATCCCGTGGATTTGGATATTTTTCCAGAAAAATTCGGTCTCAGGTTTGATCAACGAATAATACTCGCCGACTATCTGACTGTTTTTTACCATTACGAGTGCTAACGAACAAGCGCTATGAGTTTGGTAATTAGCTGTTTCAAAGTCCATTGCGATAAAATTCAACGGGTTCACCTCTTCGCCATTGTTTTACCATATTTTTTTCAGCGGCGAAAGACTTGCAGTAAAAGCTTCAAACTTTTTAAAGATTGATGTCCAATTCTACCGGGCAATGGTCGCTGCCGAAAATTTCAGTATGGATTTTGGCGTCTTGTAATTTTTCTTTTAAATCATCAGAAACGACAAAGTAATCGATCCGCCATCCAGCATTGTTTTTACGGGCATTGAAGCGGTAGCTCCACCAAGAATAGATGCCTTCTTGGTCGGGATAAAAATGACGGAAAGTGTCAATATAGCCGTTCTCTAATAAGATACTAAATTTTTCTCGTTCTTGTAGTGTAAAGCCGGCATTTTTTTGATTTGTTTTCCAATTTTTCAAATCAATATTTTTATGTGCGACGTTCAAGTCACCGCAGAAAATGACCGGTTTCTTTTCTTTTAGTCCATTTAGATAGTTTAAAAAAGCTTCTTCCCAGGTCATGCGATAATCTAAACGTTTCAATTCGTTTTGCGAGTTAGGGGTGTAGCAGGTAATCACGTAATACTCAGGGTATTCCAGTGTGATAACACGGCCCTCCTGATCATGTTCTTCTACGTCGAGACCATAAGTCACAGCTATCGGTTCATGCTTAGTGAAAATCGCAGTTCCTGAATAGCCTTTTTTCTCTGCATAATTCCAATATTCATAATAACCTGGCAAATCCATTTCAATTTGTCCAGCTTGCAATTTGGTTTCTTGCAGGCAGAAAAAATCGGCGTCTAATTCATTAAAAATATCCATAAAATTCTTTTTCATCACGGCACGCAGCCCGTTGACATTCCAAGAAATTAATTTCACAGTGCATTCCTCCATACAATCAATGATGAGTTAATTGTAACGAAAAAAGGAAAGAATGCAAAGAAGCCAGTCTAACTTTTTCCAGTTTTCTACAGGAAAAAGAAAAACAGGAAATTCCTGTTAGGGACAGATAAATCTCTAGTTGGTTGATAGGCAGATTGAAAATGAATACATTAAAATAAAAAGGGGACCTACTTATGAAAATCGGAGTTATTGGTATTGGTGGTATCGCTCAAAAAGCTTACTTGCCAACATATGCAAAAATGCGTAAGGAAGCGACATTCATTTTTGCGACCCGTACCGAGGAAACACGAAAAAAAATTGCGGAGGACTATAATTTTTCTGATACAGTGGCAACGATTGATGAGTTATTAGCAGAAGATATTGATGCATGTTTCGTCCACGTAGCAACGAAAGTTCATTTTGAGATTGCTAAAAAATGTTTGGAGGCAGGCGTTGCAGTCTTCATTGATAAACCTGTTAGTGAAAATTTGTTGGAAGTACAGGAGCTGCAAAAATTGGCTAAAGAAAAAGATCGCTTATTCATGGTGGGCTTCAATCGTCGTTTTGCCCCCATGGTTGAGCAGCTAAAGCAGGTTCAAAGGAAACATATTATTCATTTGCAAAAAAATGAACCAGACCATGCGATGGATACACAATATGGTATCTATGATTTATTTATACATTTGGTGGATACTGCGGTGTATCTGTTGGATGATGAGATCATGAGTGTTCATTCTAAAATTCGTGAGGAAAAGGGTCAGATGGTATATGCGCAAATGCAGCTTTCGACAGCAACGACAGAATGTATCTTATCAATGGATTTAATGAGCGGCGGAAAGATGGAGCGTTATCAGGTCAGTTCGCCTAAACAAACAATGATCCTGGATCAGTTAACTGAATTAACGATCAAACAAGGACGGACAGAGGCGATTCACCGATTTGGCGACTGGACAACGACGCTGGAAAAACGCGGTTTTGAACAATTGGTGCTCACTTTCATTGCGGCATTAAAAGGTGAAGAGACTGATTTGCACCAAGAAAATGTATTGTTAAGCCATGAATTATGCGAACAAATGCTTCGTCAACACACTCGTCATGAACTATAAAGGGTGGTAAGTTTTTTTACCGCATGCTAAAATAGCAAGGATGTTTGAAAAAATTTACCCGTAGTGAACGAGAAAGGCTTATTAAAGTGAAAAAAACAGATTTAGCGAACGCGTTACCCAACTTGAAAATCCTTCTGGATGAACCCTTAATGAATTATACTTTTACAAAAACCGGCGGTCCTGTGGACGCTCTAGCATTTCCGAAAGACAATGAAGAGGTAAAGGCTCTAGTCGACTATTGTCGTATGAATGGTATTCCTTGGATTGTTTTAGGCAATGCCAGCAATTTAATTGTCAAAGATGGCGGAATTCGCGGTGTAGTAATCATGCTGACTGACATGACAACGGTTCGTGTGGAAGGTCACGCGATCACTGCTCAAGCTGGAGCAAAATTAGTTGATACGACGTATGTAGCGTTAGACCACTCATTATCTGGCTTTGAATTTGCTTGCGGCATTCCGGGAAGTATCGGCGGAGCGGTCTTTATGAATGCGGGCGCCTATGACGGGCAATTAGAAGATGTCTTTGAATCCGTCGACGTATTATTAGCTGATGGCACATTTGAAACTTGGCATAAAGATCAAATGAATTTTTCTTACCGTCATTCTGCGATCCAAGATCAACCTGCGATTGTATTAAGTGCTAACTTTAAGTTGATACCAGGTGATCATGCTCAAATCGAAAAACGGATGGCTGAACTAACTGAATTGCGTGAGTTGAAACAGCCGTTGGAGTATCCTTCATGTGGAAGTGTCTTCAAACGCCCAGTTGGACATTTTACTGGGAAATTGATCCAAGATGCTGGATTACAAGGATTGATTTGGGGCGGCGCGCAAATCTCTGAAAAGCATGCCGGGTTTATCGTTAATATCAACAATGCGACGGCTACTGATTATATCGAATTAATTGCCCATATCCAAAAAACAATCAAAGAAAAATTTGATGTGACCTTGGAAACGGAAGTTCGAATTCTTGGTGAAGAACCTAAATAATAAAAAATGCTAGATAGAAATCAACTTTGATTTCTATCTAGCATTTTTTTATTTCTTCATCAATCGCAATAAAACTGCACAAACTCCTGCAGTTGCTACCCCGGCTACGATAGCTTCGACTAAGCCGCTGCCAAAAATAATTCCTAAAATGACACCATAGACCGCGTCTGCAGTAACTTGTAAAACATTTGCATAACTGTCTCTAAAGAAGAAAAAGATCAAATTCATCACTAAAATAGTATTTGTCATTGATCCTGCTAAGCCAGCGATGAACAGACTAACCGGCAACGCTTTTTGTTTCATTAAACGGTGAATTCCTTTATAAACAAAATAGGGAACGACACCAATCAAAATACGGGGAATAATTGCTACAATTATAGCGCGCCAATCACCCTGATTCGTCAATGGATTTGCAATAAAAGGCGAAAAGACAAACGACATCGGTGTGATAATAACGGTTGCTCTGGCTAGGCTGATCACTCCAAAAATCGCTCCTAATCCAGCACCAATACGAGGCCCCAGTACGATAGATGCGATGATGACTGGAATATGCATCGTTGTCGCATTAATTGGACCAATTGGGATAAAACCAAGTGGGGTGACCGCTAAAATAATCATGATTGCTAAAAACATTGCGGTCAGTGTGAAGCTTCTTACATTTTTCTCTTTCATTAGTTACTCCTTCAGTGTCGAATTTACAATATGCACGATTTCAGAAATATCCGCTAAGGCACCACGGCCGTAATCGCCGCAAGCCAGTAAAGCTTCTCTTGGTTCAATCTCTTGATAGCCGACTTCTTTCAAAGTTGCTAAATTTCGTTGAACGATAGGGTTTTGATACATATAAGTATTCATTGCTGGAGCGATAATTTTTGGTGTATCGGGCAACAATGCCAAAGCTACAGTTGATAATAGATCATCCGCGATACCATTCGCCAATTTTCCGATGATATTTGCAGAGGCAGGAGCAACTAGGAATAGATCGGCTGCTTTTGCTAATGCGATATGATTGATTAACGCTGCATCTGGTTCCTCCATTACATCAAGATGGACAAGGCGATGAGACAATGACTGAATCGTCAATGGTGTGATGAATTCGGTACTGCTTTTTGTCATCACAACATCTAAGTTATAGCCAAGCTTTGTTAATTGGTTGGTGATATCGGCTGCTTTATAGGCAGAAATACTGCCGCTGACACCTAACAAGATGTTTTTCATTTTGCTTCCTCCAGTTTCGTGACTTCGTTTTTAATTAGTTCAGCGATTTCTGTTTTCGTGTGGGCTTCCTTGACTTCTTGCTGCTTGTTGATGAGATAACCATGGTGCTTTTCCCCACGTATTTCAGCTAGATCGTTGGCTAAGATAAAGTCGGCTTGGTTCTTTTTAAGACTCTCTTTTGCTACATTCAGTAATTCGATCATCGGTACGTCAACCAATAGTTTAAACCCAACAAGAATTGTTTTGGGCTGTAATTTTTTGATCAAAGAAATAATTTTCGGGTTTTTCTTTAATACGATTACTAAATGGTCAGTGTTTGACGAGATTTTTTTTTCTGTTCGTTCATTAGCAATATCAACCAAAGCTTTCGGCAGGTCAACAGGGTGAGTCGCCGTCGCTGCTTCTAAATCTTCGAGAGTAACTGAGCTTTCAGGGGTGAAATCACTAACTGCCATACTGTGGATGACCACATCATACGTATTAACCGACATTAATTCTCTCAAGACTTTTTCTAAATCAGCTGTTGATTCAATGTAATGTGAATGAATCATTTTTCCTTCTGGTTTGACAGCGTGGCGCGTAGTAATCATATCGATTACTACGTCATCCTCGGCAAACGCTTCAGCGATCGCCTTACCTAATTTTCCGCTGGAATGATTAGTAATTGCGCGTACATCGTCGATTTTCTCGGAGGTACCGCCTGAAGTAATTAGAATCCTCACTAATTTTTTCCTCCTAAAGCAACTACTGTACGTCCCACGTGTTTTCCGGCTAAAAGACTATCTGCGGTTTCCTGCACTTGCTCTAACTCAATTTGTTCAACTTGAAAATTCGTTGGCAGAGACCATTCGTTAGCCATTTTATTCCAAAGTTTTTGACGTTGTTCCATTGAGGCTTCAACAGAGTCGATGCCTAATAAATTAACACCACGTAGGATAAAAGGCAGGACAGTTGTGTTCAATTTGATTCCGCCGGCATTTCCGCAAAGAGCTAAGCTGCCGCAGTAATTAACAAATGGAATGACTTGAGCAATTGTATCGCCGCCAACAGTATCTACTACGAAATCGAAGAGCTGTTTATTTAATGGACGATTCTTTTCTGGGAACAACTCAGCAGGCGATAGAACAGAGGTCGCACCTAATTGTTTCAAATAGTCCGCTTGGTTCTCTTTTCGACTTAAAGCCACGATTTCTTTACAGCCGATTTGTTTTAGAAAATGCAAAGCAAACCCGCCAACGCCGCCTGTAGCTCCTGTAACGAGCACGCGACTATCTTTACCGAGCCCGTGTTTTTCCAAAGCATCTACAGATAACGCCGCCGTAAAACCAGCTGTTCCAAAGGTCATGGCTTGTTTAGCAGATAAATTTTTAGGAAGTTTAACAACCCATGAAGCAGGTACGACTTGCAGATCGCTTAAGCCGCCATCTTGTTTAACTCCTAATCCATAGCCAGTCACTAAGACTTCCTCATCAATAGTAAAGTGTGGATCTTTTGTATCAATGATTCTTCCTGCTAAGTCGATTCCAGGTGTCATCGGATAATCGCGTAGGACACCAGTGTTCGCCTTGGTAGCCAAGGCATCTTTGTAGTTGATACTAGAATAATTTACTTCAATCAGTACTTCGTTGTCTTCGATTTCCGGTTTGGAAAAAGTTTCAATCTCAGTGTGAAGGTTTTCATCATTAATTACACGTAATCGGCAATACTTAGTCATGGTCCATCCTCCTAGTTCTCTTTCAATGCTTTGCTTTTTTGATTGGGAAAAGCCCCATAGTTGCTGGAAATAATGAAAATACTAAACTGTTTTAGGGTAATTAAACTCGCAGCTAACTCACAAGTAAGGAAAGTATTTTTCAAAAAGTGCGAAAAATACTAAGTACTTCGCTGCGCATACGATCCAACTAGACGTACATCAATAAAAACTGTAAAAAGTTGGACTCGCAAATTCGGTTACTATTATCTTAGCGGAAATGAAGGAAAAAGCAAATTTCTTTTCTCTTTTATTTCCATAAAACTCTCCTAAGAAAATGGTTTTAAATGCTTGATTTTTAGCAAAAAGTTCGTATACTTGAATGGTGCTACTAAACAAGAAGTTTACTTTTAGCAAACAAGAAGGATCGCATATGATATAAATAATAATTTCAAGCATAGGAATAGGGAGTGAGACCATGGATATTGGTGAGAAGCTGCGCAATTTACGGATTCAAAAAAATTTAACACAAGAGGAGCTGGGGGAACGAACCGATTTATCCAAGGGGTACATCTCTCAATTAGAGCGCGATCTAAGTTCTCCTTCTATGGAGACTTTTTTTGATATTTTAGAAGTTCTAGGTGTGACACCGGCTGATTTTTTTAAGCAAAAGACCGGTGATCAAAAAATCGTTTATAAAGATGAAGACACAACTTTTTACAGTGATGAAGAACATGGCTACCATATTAAGTGGTTGATTCCTGAATCGAACGAAAAAGAAATGGAGCCCATTTTATTGACGCTAGACAAAAAAGGTCAGTATAAACAGTTCACTCCGTCACTCTCTGAAACATTTATTTATGTATTGGAGGGAAAGGTTGCGCTGCAATTTGGCGAGACCCTATATGAGGCAGAGAAGGGCGAAAGTATCTATTATGAAGCGAGTAAACCTCATCGATTGCAAAATCAGGCGGCAGGTATCAGTAAAGTTTTGATCGTCGCTACGGAATCTTATTTATAGAAGAAGGACGTGAAGTCATGGCAAATACTATTATTTCTTTTAAGGATATTATTAAACAATACAACGATGATGATCCCGTATTGAAAAAAATAAACTTTGATATTGAAGAGGGTCGTTTTTATACCTTGTTAGGACCATCTGGTTGTGGGAAAACGACTATTTTACGGATTATCGCCGGTTTTACAGATGTGAGCGAGGGCGATATTTATTTTGAAGGAAAACGAATGAATGATATTCCGGCTAACAAACGGCAAGTCAATACGGTCTTCCAAGACTATGCATTGTTTCCACATATGAATGTCTTTGACAACGTTGCTTTTGGTCTGAAGATCAAAAAAAAGTCGAAAAAAGAGATTGAAAAAAAAGTCTTAGAAGCATTAAAACTTGTTCAATTACCTGGTTATGAGAACCGGGAAATTACTGAAATGTCAGGTGGACAGCGCCAACGAGTAGCTATTGCACGGGCTATTGTTAATGAACCGAAAATCTTATTATTGGACGAGCCATTGTCCGCTCTGGATCTAAAATTACGGACAGATATGCAGTATGAATTACGTGCGCTGCAAAAACGTTTAGGTATTACATTTATCTTTGTGACGCATGATCAAGAGGAAGCTTTGGCTATGAGTGATGAAATTTTTGTCATGAACAAAGGTAAAATCGTGCAAAGTGGCACCCCTGTGGATATCTATGATGAACCAATCAATCATTTTGTCGCGGACTTTGTAGGTGAAAGTAATATTGTTGCTGGTGAAATGGTGGAAGACAACTTGGTCAAATTTGTCGGAAAGACATTTGAATGTGTTGATGGAGGTATGCGTCCCCATGAACCGGTTGAAGTTGTCTTGCGCCCTGAAGATCTAACATTGACAACTCCTGAAAATGGGAAATTAGTCGTTACGGTTGATACACAGTTATTCCGCGGTGTTCATTATGAAATGAATTGTATTGACTCCGACGGGAATGAATGGATGGTCCACTCCACTAAGAAGGCCAAGAAAGGCAGCAAGGTTGGACTGTATTTTGAACCAGAAGATATTCATGTTATGCGTTTCAATGAAAGTGAAGAAGACTTCGAAGCGCGCTTAGATAGCTACGAGGATTAGGGGGGGATCAAACAATGAAAAATATCCGGCGTTTTTATTCAATCCCTTATTTTTTTTGGCTGTTGTTTTTTGTTATCGCGCCTGTAATTTTAATTGTGTATCAATCGTTTTTTGATATGCATGGGAATTTTACGTTAAGCAACTATCATACGTATTTAACCTCTAAAACGTACTTGATGATGACGGTCAATTCCGTGTTGTTTGCTTTTTTGATTACCTTGATGACCTTGCTGATCAGTTATCCAACGGCATACTTCTTATCAAAATTGAAGCATCGTCAGTTACTACTGCTGCTTGTCGTTTTGCCGACTTGGATCAATTTGCTGTTGAAGGCATATGCGTTTATTGGAATATTTAGTGCAAATGGTTCGGTCAATGATTTCTTAAGTTTTATTGGGATCGGTCAGAAGCAGCTGTTGTTTACCGATTTTAGTTTCATGTTTGTAGCAGCCTATATTGAACTGCCATTTATGATCATGCCGATTTTTAATGCGTTGGAAGAAATCAATCCTTCCTTGATCAGTGCGAGTCGTGATCTGGGAGCGAATAATATTGATACTTTTCGTCGTGTGATTTTCCCGCTTTCCTTAAACGGCGTGAAAAGTGGTGTGCAAGCCGTCTTTATTCCGTCATTGTCACTCTTCATGTTGACACGTTTGATTGGCGGCAATCGAGTGATCACATTGGGAACAGCAATTGAAGAACATTTCTTAGTTACTCAAAACTGGGGAATGGGGTCGACGATCGGAGTTATTTTGATTGTTGCGATGTTCATCGTCATGATGTTGACGGGTGAAAAACGTAAAGGAGGTCGGGTGAAGTGAGAAGAAGAACATTTTCTTGGTCAACGGTCTATTTAATTTTTGTATTTATTTTGCTGTACATCCCGATCTTTTATTTAATCTTTTATTCCTTTAATCAAGGTGGAAATATGAGTACCTTTACCGGTTTTACTTGGGAACATTATCAAAGTCTTTTTTCAGATAAACGGTTGATCAGTATTGTTGTTCAAACCTTCGTACTGGCTTTTTTGTCAGCCTTACTTGCGACGATGATCGGAACCTTTGGTGCGATGGGGATTTATTATACGAGAAAACGGAATTCACGAAATGTTCTGTTAGGATTAAACAATATTTTAATGGTGTCGCCAGATGTTATCATTGGTGCCAGCTTTTTGATCTTGTTTACTATGCTTGGCGGTGTCTTGAAAAATTTCCAACTCGGGTTTTTCAGTGTATTGCTTTCCCATATCGCTTTTAGTATTCCTATCGTAGTTTTGATGGTACTGCCGAAATTAAAGGAGATGAATGATTCTATGATAGATGCGGCTCGCGATTTGGGAGCCAATAATTTTCAAGTCTTATCAAACATTATTCTACCGTTTTTAACGCCGGGAATTATTGCGGGCTATTTCATGGCCTTCACTTATTCACTTGATGATTTTGCAGTAACGTTCTTTGTTACAGGAAATGGGTTTACGACTCTTTCAGTGGAAATCTATTCTCGCGCGCGCCAAGGGATTAGTTTAGAGATCAATGCCTTATCTACACTTGTTTTCATTTTCTCGCTTTTGTTAGTAGTTGGTTACTACTTTATTAGTCGCGACACCTCAAAAAAAGCTCGAAAACGCAAACGTGATTTTGAGGAGGTGGCCGTACTAAAATGAGAAAATTACAGTCGCTTTTTATTGGTGTTATTGCCATTATTCTTTTGCTAACTTTTTTGGTTATTCGTTTGAATCATTCGTCTAATGCCAGCTCCAAAGTATTGAATATTTACAATTGGGGCGATTACATTGATCCTGATTTGATTAAAGAGTTTGAAAAAGAATACGGCTATAAAGTTAATTATGAAACCTTTGATTCAAATGAAGCAATGGAGGCAAAAATCAAACAGGGCGGTACAGCTTATGACATTGCGATTCCTAGTGAATATATGATTCAAAAGATGAAAAAAGAAAAACTATTGCTGCCATTGGATCATTCAAAGATTCAGGGGTTAGACAATATCGATCCGCGCTTTTTAGATTTGGATTTCGATAAGGACAATAAATATTCAATTCCATATTTTTGGGGAACATTAGGGATTGTCTATAACGATAAATTTGTATCTGGGGATAAGATTCAACATTGGGATGATCTGTGGCGTCCAGAGCTGAAAAATAATATCATGCTGATTGATGGAGCTCGTGAGGTTATGGGCTTATCACTAACGACACTGGGCTATTCAATCAACAGTAAAGATAGCACGCAATTAAATCAAGCCATCAAAAAATTGAGCAGTCTAACGCCTAATGTCAAAGCAATCGTTGCAGATGAGATTAAAATGTACATGGCGAACGAAGAAAGTGCGGTTGCGGTGACTTTTTCTGGTGAAGCAGCAGATATGATGTCTGAAAATAAACATCTTCATTACGTTATTCCGCCAGAGGGATCGAATCTTTGGTTTGATAATATCGTGATTCCTAAAACATCGAAGAATCAAGAGGGAGCTTATGATTTCATCAATTTTATGCTGAAACCAGAATCAGCGAAACAAAATGCAGAATATATCGGCTATTCTACACCGAATAAAAAAGCATTGGCAATGCTGCCCAAAAGTGTTTCCGGTGACAAACAGTTTTATCCAGATGATGAGACAATCAGTCATTTAGAGGTTTATAAGGATTTAGGTCCGAAATATTTAGGAATCTACAATGATCTATATCTGGAATTTAAGATGTATCGGAAATAAGATTATAGTAAGAAGGTACAGATTTGTTTAGTATTAATTAGTGACAGAGCAACATGATAAACTTATTTCGAGTCAAATAGATTATAAAGGCAACCACTTTAGCAACTACGCTAAAGCGGTTGTCTTATTTTTTTCTTATTAACCACATGGTTTATTCCCTAAAAAAAGGTTTTTTTGATGTAAATAAACTCGAAAATAATTTTATTTTAAAAATGATACTTGGAAAGGATGAAAAAGAGAGTTTTTTTAACTTAATATTAACTTATCATAAAAATAAATGTAAAGTCGTATGGCTGGTTGAATGGGAAAATAACAACGAATTATTGGCTATTTGTAAAAATATCTTTTTTAGATACTTATTTGCAAGTAATTAATCACAATTATGCCTGTCATGATGCAGCTCACATTTTAGCTAATAAAATTTGGAAAATTAAATAGGGGGTATATGAATGAAGAGAAAAAATTATCGAGAAATGATCCAAGCTAGAGCAAAACAAAAAAAACGGGCCAAAATGGTACTGTACAGTACTATGTTAGCGGCGCCATTAATGGCAATGAATCCTAGTTCGGTTTCAGCGAATACAGAGGTTTCTGTTTACGGTGTAAATGTCGAACAAGGAGGATATGTGGTATTGGATGGAGAAACAATTCCAGTGCCTGCTGGATCAGTGGTGACTTTCACCGGTGGAACTGGAAAACGTCAAATTGTAATCAATGGTCAAAATTATAGTTTGGAAAATGCCAAGAACATTGAAGTGAATAATGTTTCGGTTTCTGGAACGGCGAACTTCAGCTATCTGGATAATGTTGAATCAATGAAGGTAACGAATAGTACGTTTAATGATGGATGCGATTTTACACATAATGATAAATTGACTTCCTTATTAGTCGAAGGATGTGAATTTAATCGAATTGCTGATGTTAAATTTAATAAGTTATTAGCAGAAGCAACTTTCAATGACTGCGATTTTGTGAATCGCGATAATAGAACAGAGTATGCGGTTCATGCGAATTCAAATGCGAAGGGGTTCGACTTGTATTTGAATGACTGTCGATATGCTGGAAGTAATGTTCCTCATAAAAACAGCACGATTCATAACTGGCAAGGCACAACACACTTTGGACAAGATAAAGTACCGTCAAATGTTGGTCCAGATGCTTTTGTTGAAAAAGGATTGATCAAAATCAATGGTGTGAGTTACACCGTATCAGGTCCTATAAGAATTTCCAGTAGCGGAACAAAAATAGTTATCACTGACAGTACTAACCAAGTTATTACAGTTGATAATCCAGAGAGTCTTTATTTGGATGGTGTGGATATTAATGGAAATCTTGCGTTAAACGGATTCAAATCATTAAAGATTATCGATATCAGGGGATCAAGAGTAAAAGGATATTTAGCTGCAGGATCAGGTTCTCTTGTTGAATGCAATGTCAAAAACACGTCCTTTGGCGGATATTTCCACGTTCGTTGGAACCCAGCGTTAAAAACGATAGCTCTTGATAAGGTGTCTACTGGAGAATATATTACGATCAATGACAATGGTTTTGCGGACACCAATATCTCAATTAATAATACACATGCTAATGGTTATATTGATTTAGCTTTGGGAAATGGAAAATTCTCAATAAAAAATTCATCTACGGATAGTTATTTAGTCTATAACCATGATGGTGATTCAAATGTTATCGACATTCCTGATACTGATGCCGACGCTGACGCTGACGCCGACGCTGACGCCGATGCTGACGCCGATGCTGACGCCGATGCTGACGCCGATGCTGACGCTGATGCCGATGCTGACGCTGATGCCGACGCTGATGCTGATGCTGACGCCGATGCCGACGCTGATGCTGACGCCGATGCCGATGCCGACGCTGATGCTGATGCCGACGCTGATGCCGACGCCGATGCCGATGCTGACGCCGACGCGGATGCTGATGCTGACGCCGATGCCGATGCCGATGCTGACGCCGATGCTGATGCCGATGCCGATGCCGACGCTGATGCCGACGCTGATGCCGACGCCGATGCTGACGCCGATGCCGATGCCGACGCAGATGCTGACGCCGACGCAGATGCCGATGCCGACGCTGACGCTGACGCCGATGCCGATGCTGACGCTGATGCTGATGCCGACGCCGATGCCGACGCCGATGCCGACGCAGATGCTGACGCCGACGCGGATGCCGATGCTGACGCCGATGCCGATGCTGACGCCGATGCCGACGCCGATGCTGACGCTGACGCTGATGCAGATGCCGATGCCGATGCCGACGCGGATGCCGACGCTGACGCGGATGCCGATGCTGACGCTGACGCTGATGCTGACGCCGATGCTGACGCCGATGCTGATGCTGACGCGGATGCCGACGCTGATGCCGACGCGGATGCCGACGCTGACGCGGATGCCGACGCTGACGTTGAGGGTCCAAAACAATCCTCAAACAGTACTAATAAATCAAATGTATCAAGTTCGAATGGAACTGTAGGACATTCAACAAATCAGAAAAACCTGCCTCAAACAGGAGCTGTCGCTGATCCTTCTATGGCAGTTGCAGGTGTTGGTGCATTGTTAACGAGCCTAGGGTTATATAAAAAACGTAATAAAAAGAAAAAATAGACTCGCTTCTAAAGCATATGGAAAGGTGATCGGCTTGTTGGAGCTATCACCTTTTCTTTTTTAGAAAGGCATAAAACTTTTTTTAAATTGATGTTGAAGTAGAGGAGTGAGCGGGTCATGGTTCAAACAAAAAGAGAAATATTGGACGACGCAAGACAATTTTTAGAAAAGGAGCATGTGGAAGGTGAAGAGATCATCATCTACGTATCAACTTGCAACTCGTTAAAGCGAGGAGAAGTTTGGCGAACAAGCGGAACAAGTTTTAACAAAGCTTGGAATAAAGTTGATCGTTACTTGAATAAGTTTCTGTATCTACCTAAATGGATTAAAATCGAAATCCAAGTAAATAATGAAAATGTAGTGGTTTCAGAGGGCATTCGCAGATTTGCACGAACCAAACGAAACAATTATTTCTCTAAAGGAATCGCATTTAAAAAAGATGGAAGCTGCAGTTTCTTAGCAGATGAAATTAGTGGAAATGCGCTACTCACCCCAGTCCAAGGTCATAAAGTGGGAAGCAACTCGGCTCAACTTGAGTTAAATATCAATAATATAAAGGGATATATCAAACGACGATTTCATCGTATTGTTCCCGATCCCCTTTCTTATTTTGATGCCGAATGGACGTTGTTTGAAACAGTAGGCATTTTTATCGAGGAGGGGAAATGGTATCCTTTAGAAACCAATTTTTTTGGAAGAGGAATGCGAGAAATCACCCTAACCAATCAGGTTCCAATGCTTGAGAGTGTGATTGAGAAGGGAAGCTATTTTCTTTTTGATCAGATGACTGAAGAGGGAAAATTTACATATGGCTATTATCCAGCGTACGATCATTTAATTCCCGGATACAATAGTGTGCGACATTTTTCCAGTCTATATGCATTATTGGAAACCATTGAATATTCTAAATTCACTGATTCAAGCTTTAAAGACGAACTGTTAATTGAAAAGATCGAAAATGGCTTAGATTGGGGATTAAAAAACCTGTGTCTCAATATCAATGAGACACTATTTGTTGGAGAGAAAACTAAAAACGGTTATGAGTTGAAGTTGGGCGCGCAAGCGCTAGCAGTTTTGGCTATCTCAAAGTACGAGACACTCACCGGAAATGAGCATTATCATCAAATTATATTGAATTTATTACAAGGAATCACTTCATTTATTACTGATGATGGGAGAACATTACATGTATTAAACGAAGATTTAACTGTTAAAGAAGAATTTAGAATCATTTATTATGACGGGGAAGCGCTATTCGCGATTATGCAGGCGTATCCTTTGGTTGGTGAGGACTATTGGCTTAGTTTAGCGGAATCATTGATGGATCAGTACGTAGCTAATGGTTATGAAACTTATCATGATCACTGGCTTAGCTATTCGGTGAATGAATTAACCAAGTATTTACCCAAGCGAGAATATTTCGAATTTGGAGTGAAAAATGCTCTGGAAAATTTATTATTTATGGAAAAACGAGATACCGCTTACCCGACCTTTTTGGAACTGCTTTGTGCAGCAATCAAAATGTTTTATCGTATTGAGAAATCTGAATATGCTGGACAATTATTTAGTAACCAGAATTTTCAGAGGTTATTGGAAGTGGCAGAGAAACGTGCATTTCACGAAATGCGTACAGGAGTAATGTGGCCCGAATACGCTTTGTACTTTGCAAATCCGCAGGCAATCGTTTCTGGTTTTTATGCTCGTCATGATCGAACGCGTATGCGTATTGATGACGCGGAACACTTTTTATCGGGGCTAATCAACTATCGATACTTGTTCGACGAAAAAGAAGCAGAGTCTGAAAGCATATTAGCGGATGCTATACCGTCCGGGGAACAACATCAATTAAGTAGTGTGGACAATGAACTAACTCGACATTCAAAGAAGCAATACTTAGGAACGGAAGATTTTTATGCTTTTAGTGGTTGGTTCTTGGACGAGGAAGTTGCTGAAAATCTAGTGATTCAAGATTTTGAATACTACCCGGCAAATGTTCCTTTGAATGAAGACAAAAGCTTGGCATTTATTGATTTGTCTGATGAGAAAATTAGTGAGATTATCGGAAAATCAGCGAATTGGCCAAGTCGGAAGCATTTTATTCAAACGTCATATCAGCATTTTGGTCTTCTGGTGACAGATCGTCCAATGTATGAACTGAAGGATACTGTTCCACAATTTATAGTACCAGATGTATGGGAGTTCATGCATGAAGTCTCTTCTTTTTTACGGAGGAGATTTGACAGGCCTGTCGTAGCAATCACGGGTTCAGTCGGTAAAAGTTCTGTGCGGTTGATGTTGGAGCACGTGTTGACCAATGATTTTTCTCTGATGTGTAACCGCGGCAACCACAATACTCGGTTGGCTATTCCGTTGTATATGAACAAATTGGTTCAAGACCCCGATATAGCGCTGTTAGAAATGTCTTTGAATGCTCTGAATAGTCGTGACAGAGGGACACAGTCACGATTAGTCGAACCTACGATAGCGCTGTTGACTTCTATTGATTTTGCACATATGAGAGGAACAAAGGATTTATCTGTGATTGCCAAAGTCAAAAGCCGTATTTTCGAGGGGTTAACAACAAAAGGAATAGCTATTATTAATCATGATATGGATAATCAGGCCTTTGAGATTGCTATGGAGGCGGCAATCTCAAAAAGAAGTAAGATTATGACTTATAGTATGAAAGGCTCTGAGAATGCGGACCTTCGAGTGATCCAATTGAAAATGATAAAAAGTCTAACCGAAGTAACGGTAGAGTATCAAAATCGTTTTTATACGTATCATCTAACTATTTCTAGTGAAGGAATGGCGGAGAACTCGTTAGCGGTTTTCTTGACTATAGTTGCTCTTGGCTTGAAGGTGGAAGATTATTTATCTCGATTGATGGATTTTCGCAGTCTTCCAAAGGTAATGGCGTTACATTCAGGGAGATTGCAGGGAAAAGAGGTGGTCATCATTGATGATACTCATAACGCGGCTATCCCATCTATGATCAACGGGATTCGTACTTTTTCTCAGAAGGCTGAATATTTCAGTGGAAAGAAAATTTTGGCATTGGGCCAGGTAGCGGATTTAGGAGACCATACAGAAAAGCTGCATCGCCAATTGATCCCGTTCATCAATCATGCTGGTGCCGATATATTCTTAGCCTATGGTGAAGGAATGAGAGAAATTGTAGCTGAAGTAGATATACCTGCTCTATATTTCGATGAGATGAATGGCTATGTAAGTAAAATTTTAGAGGAAATTACGGATCAAAGTCTTGTTTTGCTAAAAGGATCTGTATCGGGCAGCGATTATCATAAAGTAAGTGACTGTTTAGTAGGAATGTTGAAGACCGAAATGGTGAATGAAAAGGAGAGAATGTAGAATGCTAGACTTAATGAGGTTTATCGGTAAGTCGTTAGTTTCTGTGCGGCTTCACTATGTGGCTATTACCCTTTTTCTATTGATTACCTCAGTTGGCTTTATTATTCAGAGACTTAGACATCGTAAACGCGAAGATAAGGAGGATCTTTCTCAATATCAGAAAAACGAGGATGGCTTTTATCCTTGGGAAGTAGACATAGACGATTCACCGGACCGAATTGAGAAAGACGCCAGTCGTTATGTGAATAAGCATCAGCCGCGAAGAGGACGTTGGAATTAAACATTGGCTTGAGACCACTATGGAAAATAGGGATGTGAAAATGAAGCAGCATGTCAGATTTAATTAATGCATTGGAAAAAGACACCAGGTTAAAGCTGTATATCTTAACTGAACTGTACGAGAGAAGATGCCAATGGGTAACTTCCGAAGAAATAGCTGAAAAATTGGGACTCAATAACCAGCAAATAAAGAAGATGATTGCAAAATTAAGAGATGACATCGTTGCTTTTGACGAGACAGACATTCGATTACAAGTAAGCAAGGGAAGAGGGGCACTACTGACATTAGACGAAGGTGCAATTGGTTTGTCAAAATTGAAGGAACATTTGATAACAGAAAGTACCACTTATAAAATCTTCAATCAGATTGCACTCGGCAGAAATGTCACCATGAAGACCTTAATAGCCATGTCCTTCTTAAGCGAATCTACAATAAGAAAAATAATTAAACGCCTGAATTCTTTCTTATATCGTTATCACAAAGAAAATCTTATCCAAATCAAAACTCAACGACGAAAAATTTTACTTGTAGGTGACGAGTGTCAGATACATGTTTTGATAAATACGATCTATTGGCAAATATTTCGAGGACGGGTATGGCCATTTCAATCAGTGGAGAAGGATAAAATTACTGGTTTTTTTCGCGGAATAGCTAAGGATGAAGCGTTAATAATTAAAGATATTAGTATTCAACGATTATCTTATATTTTGGCAACAAGACTCATTCGCAGCCAAAAGGGGCATAAGATTCGCTACGCAAAAAAGTGGCAAGAATACATTGGGCTATATGATCATATTGATTTTAGAAATAAATATTCTCAACAGCTGATCAAATTAGGGTTTGACAAAGCTGAAGGCATGTTTATTATTTTAGAGTTTTTTAGTTATTGTAAATTGATCCAAAGCAGTCGACAGGAATCTTTTATTTCCATGAAAGTGTTAGAAGAAACACGAGCAGGAAATGGAGCGCAACTATTATTGAGTGAATTTGAATCTTGCTATGGCAACCTTACTAAGAGAGAGCGTGATCAATTCATAAAACAAACAACTGCGGTCAATATATATGCCGATTTGATCCCCAATATTAAATACAATATTATTGGGTATGATTTATATCGGCAATATGCGAGTCAATATCCCAGATTTATGAAAAAGATAGATAATATTCTTGACTCAATGTACAGAGAGAGGGGCTATACCTTTCTTTTGAACAAACGGTACTTAATCAGCAAATACCTTCTGATTTTTTCTGAATATCAAAATATCGCCCAATACGAAAGGCCAATTACGATCTACCTAGAAACCGATTTGACAGAGATTCTTGAAAATAATTTGATTAAGCAGCTGGAGAATTATTTTTCAAATCATTTCAATATCAAAATATGTACGGATAGTGAACTTCTAAAAAGATCGAATCAACACTTTGATGCTGTTTTTGCCACAAGTGTCATAGATTCTCTAAAAAAAAAGTATCCATTCTTTTTGATCCATCCTTTCTTGACAATGGGAGAGATTCAGGAAATTTTATCGTTTTTGACAAGTCGTACATTAACTAGAAATTGATAGCAGAAATAGAACGAATCAAGTTGGTTGACTAGTGATGATAGCACCAACTTGAACAATTTTTTATCAGAGGATCAAAACTCGAAAATTTTAATCTAGATAAAGGGGATACCATATGATACGTGTATTAGTTTTATGCAAAAATCCTTTGGCTGAGCAAAGGCTTCAAAGCATTCTTCAGCGCTTAAACTTAGAAGTCTACTGTTCGACATGTTTATTACAGCAAGTTTCGTCTAACTCCCAAGTTATTGATTACTTTGATTTGGTTTTTATAAGCGATACTGTCGCTACGGGAACATTAGCCAATATTTTGAAGAGTTTAAAGGCTTGTGATATTTCAATTATCAGAATGGGAAGCAAAAGTAGTTTGAATCATACAGAATTTGATTGGATCGTAAAAGAAATTGATGAATGGATTGATATAGAGGCAAAGGACGAAGAAATAATTGAAGCAGTATCAAATGTTCTTCTTTTGAAAAAGGGAAATGATGCTCCAATTGAAAAAGGTCAGGCTTCTAGGGAGAATTATACTCGATTTGTTTCCAAATTGTCTAAAAACGAACGGAAATTTTTATATCTGCTTTATCAGACGGAGGAAAATATGGTATCTCGCAGGGAAATGTGCAAAAATATCTGGAAATCTGAAGCTACGGGATCTTGTCTTAGTCAGCTTTCTTCTTTAGCATTTCGTGTTAAAACCAAGATGGCGGAGGCAGGGTACGGCGAAGAGGAACTGCAAACATGTTGGGGGAAAGGGTATCATTTAGGCGCCTCGATGGTGGCATTTTTAAAAAACAACTCCTTCTCACAAATATAAATAGTCAATGGTCATAGAGTGTTGACCATTCAGTGGTAATAGCTATCTATCTAATTGGTAAACCGTTCAGGCCCCCAGTCAAAAAGCACCTCTTCCTTGATTTCATTTTAGCTCGAATTCAAGGAGGAGGTGCTTTTTATTCTGTTTCAATTTATTGGATTTTATCTAAGAGTAATTGGGCACAGTCGATTTGGTTCGGAATATTGCCGTCTTCATCTTTGACGCGCCAAATATCAGGAGTGATTTCATCGACGACATACATTTTTCCATCTGTGTCATAACCAATTTCAATTTTGAAATCAATCAAAGTTAAATTCATTTCAGCCAATGCATTCTTAAGAACTTCACCAACCTTGGTTAAAATATCGAGAGCTTCATCGTATTGCCCAGGTTGCAGAATTCCTTTCATTTGACACAAACGATCAGTAATCAATGGATCACCTTGTTCGTCATCCTTTAAAGTCACTTCTAAGTATGGCGGGTCAAAAGGCAGCCCTTCTGGCAAAGTGAACCGACGACACATACTACCCGCAGTAAAATAGCGTAAAACAAATTCCAAATTCGGTACAGTTAACTGACGAACTTTCATGACACCTTTTTCGATATCTGCATCAAGGTAGTGTGTAGGAATGTCATTTTTTTCCATCAATTCAAAAAAGTATTTAGAAACAGTTAAGCCGATTTTTCCTTTTCCATCAACACTGCCGCCGACTGTGTTGGAACCTGGGTCAAAGACGCCATCTTCACCAGTAGCACTATCTTTAAACAATAAGTAGACTTCTTTGTTACCTTCATCAAGTAAGACTGTTTTTGTTTTGCCATCGTACAATTCTTTCATGTTTTTCCCGCCTTCTATAAAATATCAAGTGTTAAAAAAAGCATACCATTTGATATTTTAGCTGTCGATTGTTTTTCGTGCTTTCGTTCGTAAAGTCTGGATAAAGTTCGTGTTTTACTGGTTTGTTGGTTTAAAGTCGATTTAAAAGGATGATACAGATGTTTTTGTTCGGGTTTCAAATAGAAAGAAGACGTTTCGTTAGCATCTACTTAAGAAAACCTTTGAAGGGCGGCGTGTAAAATGTCAGAGCCAGTTTTACGACCATTAACGGATTCTGTGGAGCATTTTATTGAGGGGATTTCCCATCCTCGCAAACAAAAAGAGGCGCGCGAGATGATTGCTTTGTATAGCGAGGTGAGCGGTTTTACTCCGGTAGTTTAGGGGGTGGGATCATCGGATTTGGCCAGTACCATTATCATTATGAAACAGGGAGGCACCTTTGGCGGCTTTTGCACCACGCAACGCTCGCCACAGTATCTATTTAGCACCGATTTTTCCTGAGAAAAAGAACCTATGGGCATGTTTAGGGAAACATAAAGAGACTTTGTCCTGCGTATACATTAATAAGTTAGCCGATGTTGATTTAGCTGTTTTACGTGAGCTGATCCTGGCTTCTCTGGAAGAAATCATGCGGAAAAACGATTTATCCAAACAGAAGTGAAGGATAGAAAGCCGCTAATTTTGATTAAAGTAGCCGTTTCTTAAAAAGCGGGTTGCTTTTCTTTTCTAAAAAATACTCTCTGAATTTTCAATTTTCATTCTTTTCTAATTTGGTATACTTGTTTTATCGAAGAAGGAAGGATTAGTGAAGATGTTGCCGATCATTGCTATCAAGTATTTATCTTTTTATCACTTGCTCATTTTTGGGATTGCCTATTTTATCCTAGACGATATCAAAAGTAAAAAGAGAATCAACTATTTGTTGTTCCCATTGATTGTGTTGTTCGGAATCTTTGTAGGAATGTATTTCACGTATGTTGATTCAGTCGTTTTGTATCTCTTTTTCTTGATTTTATCAGTAAAAAATTCAGAAGAAAGGTCGGTTGTTTCTTCGTTGCTGATTGTTTCCAGTGCCTGCTCATTGGAAATTATCGTAAGTTGGCTAATGAAACCGATGCTTTCTTTCGTTATAGAAAATCCAAGTATGCCCCTTTTTTTAGGGTTCGTTTTGCTCTATCATTGTGTACTATTCTTTGGAATCATCCTTTATAGAAAGTGGCTGTTGCCGCTAATTAGGAGAAAGAAAAAAATCGATCTGCTTGCTTATTTATTAACGATCTCGCTGATCATCTATTTTTCTTATTGGACGATCGTCATCTATGCGTCAACCCCATTTTTAAAAATATTTGTCGCTGTTTTTTATCTCGTATTTATGGTTTTGGGCGGCGTCATTATCCAATCGATTTCAAGTAACCAAGAGTTAAGGATGGAAGCGGAAAAAAGGCAGTTAGAATACGATATCCATCAACGCTATATCGAGGATCTGAAAAATCAATATCAAGGGATTCGAGAATTTCGCCATGATTATGTCAACATTCTAGCTTCAATCGAATACTATATCGAAAAGAAGGAATTTGAATCTCTTGAAAAATTTTTTCATTCAAGTGCCAAACGGACAAAAACGATCTTTGAAAAAGACATGCTGCATGTGGATGAATTAAATAAACTCGATTCGCTCGATGTGAAAAGCATTTTGACGATGAAATTACTGGCGGCACAGGAACAAAATGTCCTTGTACAAATAGAAGCTGATGAAGGGATTAAGATCAATCAGGGTGTTGATTCGGTTCTATTGATTCGAATACTGGGAATACTTTTAGATAATGCGATTGAGGAAGCGGCAACTATTGAGAATGGAAAATTATCGATCGGTATCTTTTCAGTCAAAGGAGATACGATTTTTGTGATTGAAAACAGTGCACGGGAAAAGATCGAACCACTCCAGGATTTAAAACAAAAAGGCTATTCAACTAAAGGTGAGGGAAGAGGACTTGGTCTTTCCAATATCGCTGAATTGACTGCGATGGAGCCAAATATTCTTTTAGAAACGATGATATCTGATCGACGGTTTGTTCAGAAGGTCGTTGTGATCAGTGAGGAGGGTTAGCGATGCTGGGTGTTTTTATATGTGAAGATGATTTGATTCAACGAAATCAAATTGAATCATTTATTCGAACCTATCTGATGATTGAAGAGCTTGATATGACGATTAAATTAAGTACAGACAAGCCGGAGGATATCATTGATTATTTAGATGAGCATCCGGATAACCGGGGGATTTATTTTTTAGATGTAGATTTGAAGTGTGCGATGAACGGTATCCAATTGGGTGCGAAAATCAGAGAAAAAGATTTACATGGGAAAATCGTTTTTATCACGACTCATAGCGAGCTTCTTTCTCTGACTTTTAAGTACAAGGTAGAGGCAATGGATTATATTCTAAAAGAAGGCGAGATTGCCGAAATTCGGGAGAAAATCCAAGATGCACTGATTCAAGCACAACGACACTATCAAAAGGAAGCGACAAAGGGCGATGATTTTGTGCAGTTGAAGATTGGGAGCCAGATTCGTGTGTTTGATCTGCAGCAAGTCATGTTTTTTGAGACAGCATCAACTCCTCATAAGCTTATCCTGCATCTGGACAATGGTACGTTGGAATTTTATGGGAAAATCAATGATGTACAGACTTTGTCCCCCTCGCTTGTTCGCATCCACAAATCTTATGTGATCAATTACAAGAATATTGAGCTGATTGATAAGAAAAAGCGGGAAGTCACAATGAACAATGGAGAGAAATGCCTGCTTTCTTTTCGTTTGATAAAACAGCTTGAGTCAACGATTAAGACAAGATAAGGAGCGTTTAGGATAATTTTTATAAAGTCGATCGAATCCCCTATATAATTAACTGTATCAGGAGGGGGATTGACGATGAAGAAGAAAATGATAGTCGTCTTATTGTTAAGTGTGCTGACAGCGACTCCGGTGTCTGCGTTTGGGGCGGAAAAAGATATGGAGCACCTTGATATTCTAACAGGAGATATCAGGGAACGGGCGGTGACATTGAAGCAATGGTTTAAAGGAGTTCCTCCAAAGACCTATCGAGGAAAACAAAGAATAGATTACTACAAGGCCATTGGCGGCGGCTATATCGGCGTTTACCTATGAGAAAAAGGCTAGTTGTTATTGGTTGCTGTTTGGGACTTCTGCTGCTATTCTTCTTAATGAAAATTAATATTCATATTAGAATCATCCTTATACTGGCGACATTACTCTATCTTTTGATAGATGAGTCGTTGTGAGAAATTAAGAAAGATCATCGTTGTAGATAGCGGTGGTCTTTTTTGTTGTGAGCAATGTTCGAATGAAAAGAAAACTTTTATAGAGTTCTTCGCCAATTCGTGTTTGTTTGTACTTATAATATAAGTAGATGAATCACTTGTTGTACCCGTACTATCTGCAACAAGTTCGATGGATGTTGTAGCGACTTGTTGCAACGAATTGTAATATCCAATTTTAAAAAGCCCATCTATAATAAAGTCATGATCATGATAACGCTATCAAAGATTAAGGCCTTTATTTTAGATAGTTAGGAAGTGTGTCATTATGCTTACCAAAAGACAAAAAGAATTGCTGGAGTTGTTGACGCAGCAGAGTGATTTTCAGACTGTAGAGTATTTTGCAAGTAAACTGGGTGTCTCTAAACGAACAACACATAGCGAATTGGGGATTATTGACGAATATCTTCAAAGCTCGGGAGAATATCTTGAAAAAAAGCGCGGTGTTGGGATTGCACTAAAACGGTTTAAAGAAGTTGGCGTGATCAAGGAAGAAAAAGAAGGAAGTGACCTCTACAATACGTTCAATCGCAGAATCGAAATCATGAATATTCTGCTGTTTGAAGGAAAGGTAGTTAGTTTTAACCACTTATCGGATAATTTCATGGTGAGTAAAACTTCTATTATAAAAGATTTTGAGTTTATCATGAAGATTCTGAATGTTGGATCAAAAATCAAACTATGTAGCGATATTCATGGAACGTCATTATTGGGAACAGAAGAAGATACTCAGAAAGCGTTATTACAATTCAATCGCTATCTATTGAGTAATTCGGAGCTTTATGACGAAGACTTTGCAGAAAAAATCAAGTTGTTGAATTCTTATTACGGAGAAAGTTTGATCAGCGTGTGCTCGAATATTTTGTATACGTATATCCGAGAAAATGTGAACGCTATCTCGGATTATTATGTTCAGAATATTTTGAATATCTTTATTATTCTAGTCTTTAGAATCACTAAAGGGCACCATATCGAGGAGTTAAAGAAATCCGCTTCAAGTGAAACCACCATTTTCTTTGAGGAAAGCGCAGTTAGAATGCTGCATAAAGCGGCCTTGCGGTTAGAACTTTCTTATACCAATGAAGATGTTCACTACTTGTCGTTGCAATTGATCTCGAACCGCTTTGAACCTCTACCAGAAGAAGAGATTGATGAAGTGATCGTTGAACGATTACTATCAAGGGTATCGGCGGCGTTGAATATTAATTTTGCCAGTGACCAGAAATTAGAAGAGCAGTTGAAAAATCATATTCCGCCGATGATCTATCGTTTGCGCTCAAACAATAAAACAGAGAATCCTTTTACTTCACAGATAAAGAATGAATTCTCTTTGACCTTCAACGTCATCTGGGTAGTACTAAGCGAATATGAGCAAGAATTAGGAATCAGTTTTAATGAAGACGAAATCGCGTTTCTAACGATGTATTTCCAAGCGGCAATCGAGCGGGCACGAATGAATCGAAAAATTTTGATCGTTTGTCAAATGGGAATCGCGACTTCAGAGTTGTTGATCAATCGGATAAAAAATGTTTTGCCGTCACTGGATACCTTTGACGTGGCTTCAGTCGCGGAATTAGAACAAATGAATCTGGATGACTATGATCTGATCATCTCTACTATTAAAGTGGATTTTCCCAAGAAGGATGTCATTTTGGTTTCGCCATTTTTGACAAAGGAAGATATTGAACGAATAAAACATTCCGAGTTTCTGCCGACCGTAGACAATGAAGTATTGAAATTAGTTCGGGCCCACCATTTGATGAAATTTGTCGATAAAGACTTTGTTTTTGTGAATACCGATTTTTCTTCTAAAGAAGAGTTGATTGAACAAGTGGGCGATGTCTTGATTGAGAATGGGTTTGTGAGTCAGCAATTTATTCAAACGGTTCAAGAACGGGAAGCATTAGGAGGAACAGACTTGCCTACAGGTACAGCGGTTCCCCATGGAAATTCGACTCATGTTGATAAAACAATCATCGTTTTGATCAAAAATAAAAAGAAGTTTAAGTGGAATAAATATTATGTTGATCTGGTGTTTCTAATCTGTATTGCAAAACAGGATACCTTCCAAACTCGGAATATTTTGTCAGATATTTATAACATCATTGATAGTAGTGAGCAACTAAAGCAATTACGAGAAGCAACCACAAATGATGTGTTGTTTAGAAAACTTGGGAGTGATTAATGTGGAGAATGTTCAGGAAAGCGGTAAAGGTGTCATTACGACGGATTTAATTTTTTTAGATAGCACGTTGGATAATCAAGATGAAGCGATCCAGCATATTGTAGAAACAGCAGAATTTGTCGGATATGTAGAAGACGCTGATGATTTGTATCAGGCAGTGAAAAAGCGCGAAGCAGAGGTTCCGACAGCGATCGGGTATGATATTGCGATTCCTCATGGAAAAACAGAAGCTGTGCTGAAACCATTTATCGCATTTTTAAGAGTAAACAAGGCCTTTCAGTGGACGAAAGAAAATGAAGAAATGGTTCGTTTGGTCTTTTTGATCGGTGTTCCCAAAAATGGGGAAGGAACGATGCATCTAAAGTTTATCTCGCAATTAAGTAAAAAATTATTAGACGATGAGTTTAGAGAAAAGTTATTGACTGAAACAGATAAAAATAAAATTTATGAACAACTACGCTCGATCGAAATCTAAAAAAATGGTATACGGCATGAACATAAAACTTATTTTTCTGAAAGAAAAATAAATACATTAATAGGAATAAGGATGCCAGTTCTGCTTTTTGCAGTTCATCTCAAAGCCAAGACAATAAAAGAGCTACAGAAAAAAGAAGGATGTAAAAGCTAGCAGAATGGTATACGGCATGAACATAAAACTTATTTTTCTGAAAGAAAAATAAATACATTAATAGGAATAAGGATGCCAGTTCTGCTTTTTGCAGTTCATCTCAAAGCCAAGACAATAAAAGGGCTACAGAAAAAAGAAGGATGTAAAAGCTAGCAGAATGGTATACGGCATGAACGTAAAATTTATTTTTCTGAAAGAAAAATAAATACATTAATAGGAATAAGGATGCCAGTTCTGCTTTTTGCAGTTCATCTCAAAGCCAAGACAATAAAAGGGCTACAGAAAAAAGAAGGATGTAAAAGCTAGCAGAATGGTATACGGCATGAACATAAAACTTATTTTTCTGAAAGAAAAATAAATACATTAATAGGAATAAGGAGGAATTTTTAAAATGAAAATAGTAGCAGTTACGGCGTGTCCTACAGGGATCGCACATACGTATATGGCCCAGGAGGCAATTGAAAAAGAATGCAAAAAACGTGGTTACGAAGTACAGGTAGAAACGCAAGGCAGCATGGGGATTGAAAACGAGTTAGAGCAAGAGGACATCGATCAAGCAGACGTTTTGATCATGGCAGTGGCGATTGATGTGGAAGATGGCGAACGTTTTGAGGAAAAAATTGATTCAGGTAAAACGTTAACCGTGGAACCCGGCGATATGATCAAGTATCCTGCTAAATACATTGATGCAGCTGAAAAATTATAAAAAGGGAGACTTATAAAAATGAAAAAAGAGAATAAGTTCGTTAAAGACTTACAAAAAGCCTTTAATACTGGAGTATCTTTCATGCTACCAGCGGTTGTGGTCGGCGGTATTTTCTTAGCGGTAGCCTTAGCTACGGGGAAAGCTACTGATGCTGGGATGGAAATCACCAGTCCCTTCATGCAAAATTTGAATGATTTGGGTGCAGCAGGTTTTGCGATGATGATCCCGTTACTATCGGGTTATATTGCAAATTCATTAGCCGGTAAACCAGGATTAGTTCCAGGGATGATCTTAGGTTTTGTAGCGAATAATCCAATCGGAACAGGGCAAGTTAAGACAGGTTTTCTAGGCGCGATGATCATGGGTGTAGCCGCTGGTTATTTTGTTCGCTGGTGCAAAACTTGGAAAGTGCCTTCAACGATCAAAACAATCATGCCGATTTTGATCGTACCAGTTGTGACGACTTTTGTATTGGGAATGGTTTATATTTATGTCATCTCTGTGCCAATTGGAGTAGCAATGGACTGGCTGGTTCAAGTGCTGGGTCAAATGCAGGGCGGCAGCGCGCTTATTCTAGGTCTGATCTTAGGTGCGATGACCGCTATCGATATGGGGGGGCCAATTAATAAAACTGCGACGGCCTTTACTTTAGCATTGATGGCAGAGGGCGTATATGGTCCCAATGGCGCACACCGAATTGCTTGTGCGATTCCGCCATTGGCAATGGCTATCTCAACATTCATTGATCGAAAAAAATATACGCCAGAAGACAAAGACTTAGGGATTTCCGCATTTTTCATGTCATTGATCGGTATCACAGAAGGCGCGATCCCCTTTGCCGCAAAGGATATTAAGCGAGTGTTGCCAGCGATCATCATCGGCAGTGCTATTGGCGGTGCGATGGGGATGGCTACGGGTGTCGAAGCACTAGTTCCTCACGGAGGATTCATCATTCTGCCGGTAGTGAACGGGAAATTGTGGTATGCGCTTTCGATCATTGTCGGAGCTGTTATCTCAGCCGGAATTCTGCATTTTACGAAGCCGAGTTTAGTTGATGAAAAGAGTAAAGAGAAAAAAGCAGATGCTGCAGAACAAGCAGAGGTAGCGAAGTAGCTTGAACCATCTCCAGTAATTCATTTTAATAATGGCAAAAAGGTTGAGACACATTCACAAAATAGTGAGGTGTCTCTTTTTTAGAGTGAATTTCTTACTGTGTATAAAAATGTCACCGCTCAGTTTACTACCAATCGAGCGCTATAAATAACGATAAAGACATCAAAGAAGTCTGTCGGATTGCAACAAGTTCGACTAAATGTTGCAACAAGTCGAGGTGCTGATGCATTGGCTTGTTGCAGACAAATGTAATATTCACGTCGCTTTTTCCATCCTATAATTTAGGTGTGATAAAGAATGAAGACTTAAATTTAATTACAAGAAATGGAGATGTCAGGAAATGGAAAAGTTACCGATTAAAACAGTTGTAGAAGGTTTGCTAGATCTGCAGGCAACTGGTGAGAGTGCTACTTTACTGGGAATTGGACCGATGTCAAAAAACTGTGTACAGGCGACACTTGAATTATCAAAAGACGATGATTACCCTGTAATGTTTATTGCTAGCCGGAATCAAGTCGATGCGGATGAACTAGGCGGAGGTTATGTGAATGGCTGGAATCAATTCACGTTTGCTGAAGCAGTAGAAGAAGTCGCAAAAGAAATCGGATATGATAATTTGTACTACTTGTGTCGTGACCATGGCGGACCATGGCAACGTGATAAAGAACGAAATGATCATTTGCCGATTGAAAAAGCAATGGAATTAGGAAAGCAATCTTACGTTGCCGATATTGAAGCTGGATTTGACTTGCTGATGATCGACCCGACTAAAGATCCATTTGAAGTAGGAAAAGTCATTCCATTAGATACCGTGTTAGAACGGACCGTGGATTTGATCGAATTCTGTGAACAAGAGCGGAAAGCACGCAATTTACCAGAAATTGGTTATGAAGTAGGAACAGAAGAAACGAACGGTGGATTAACCTCAACGGCAACGTACGAAACATTTATTTTACGTTTAAAAGAAGAGTTGGAAAAACGTGGATTACCAATGCCGACTTTCATTGTTGGACAAACAGGAACGTTGACCCGTAAAACAGAACAAGTGGGAACCTTCAATTTCAAAAATGCGTACGATTTGGCACAAATGGCAAAAGCGTATGGCGTCGGCTTAAAGGAGCACAACGGCGATTACTTGGATGATGTAACGTTATTAGAGCACATCCCATCACAAATAACAGCAACAAATGTGGCTCCTCAATATGGTACCGAAGAAACACGGGCTTACTTAAACCTTGCAGCAGTAGAGGCAAAACTAGTGAAGTATGGATTAGTCAAAGATGTCTCGAATACTCGTGAGGTATTATTGGAACATGCAATCAAGAGTGAACGTTGGAGAAAATGGATGGTCGGTGAACAAAAGGAGCTGACTGTTGAAGAAATTATGACACAGAATGACGCAGAGCTTCAGGCTGAAATCTTAGATATCGCTGGTCACTATACGTTCAATGATGACGAAGTAAAAGCTGAAATCGAAAAGATGTACGCGAATTTGAAAGAGCACAATATTGATGGTCAGCGGTATGTCGTGGATCACATCAAACGTCCAATTCGTGACTATGCTGAATGCTACAATCTGAGCGGTGTTACTAGCCGTATCCGAAATTCAAATAAAGTAAACGTATAGAATTGTTGAGACTTTCACTGTAGCTGAAAGTCTCATTTTTTTGTATAAGGGATAGTCACAGGAGGTAGTAAAGGCCAATGCTCGATTTATCAAATAGCTGTTATTCGCTGCGAGTTTCTGCTATTTTTTCGACAGAAAAGCGGAAACAAGTGCAAATTGAAAAAAATTCTCTTTTTTCAAAGAAAAATAGTGTTTAAAAGTTTATATTTCTTAAGATGTCGGATGCACCTTTATATGTGTGTTTTTCATATTTTCAGAACTATAGACTTTCTGCAAAATAAACCCTCGTGCTTATTATTTGAATAAATAAAATATAACGATGGTAACTAATATAAAAATATCTTTTCGGAACACTAGGTGGGCAAATCCTTTATTTTTTTGAAAAAAGTTGAATACCAAAAATGACCTACTTTAGTGCATGATAGAGAGAATAAAGAAAACGGATACAGTATGAAAAAGGAGCGGTTTGTATGGAGGCAAAGCAATTAACAAGAAGGCAGATTTTCACAATGAAGAGAACGAGTTTGGAAACTAAAATGCACAAATTTTGGCAAGAGAGCCAAAATGTGGATTTATTTGTTGAATATATCGTAGCGATTTTACTACGAAATGCTTTAGTAGTAAGTGACTTTTCATTACCTTGCCAAGAACTTGTGCGGGAGTTGCTTTTTCAAGCTGAGCCGAGTGACACCTTAAGAAACTTATGTCCATTCTTGAAAGACTATGTAAATGAGCAGGAATGGCACACTATCATCAAGCGTTTATATAAAAATGAAACAAAGTACTTCAAAGCCACAAAAAAGACCCGGCTATATGACAGCTATCTTAAAAATAGAGGCACAGCAAAACCTGCGGATACGTATGACAGTTATCTGCTGGTATCGATTTTTGAAGATGCCAACGGGAAAAAACATACTTGGAAGCTAAGAGATGCAGATCCCAAGAATACCCTCGAAGAAGCAAAACGGATGCTTAGAATATTGACAATATTAACGATTTTTCATAACAAGGCAGAAGTGCGCAGCTTTGCAAAATTCCTAGATTGCGAATGCACAGGAACAACAACGATTTTCAGCTCGAAGTCGCCAAAAAAAGAAACCCAGAAGACATCTGCCCAAACGACAGCTGTTGAGTCGGTAAAACACGAGAATGATTTAAAGGATGAACTCAACTTAGCGGCAAGTTTTGATCTGCATTCACTGACTAAGGGCGACTTGATTGTATTGATCGAAAAAATCTTGGCTGAGGCAGCAACTGTTTTGGACGATGAGGTATTTTCTGATTCCAATGAGGAAAATGCTGAGAAATTATCGCCGAATAGAACAATTGGCCAGCAAACAGATTTGGATTCTCGGATTGTTCCTGCGGCTGTAGATAAAAAGGAGAGCCACCAGTTTTCGGAAGCAACAACTAAAGTTTCGCCTGAATCTAATTTGATCCCTTCTTCAGCATCGGCAGCTCCTGTTGCCGAAAAAGAAACAGAAAAACAGGCACCATCTATGAATCATCCAGCTGCTAAAAAAAAGAATAAGTATTATCGACATATTTTAGATAACTTCAATTCAAGGAAAAAAAAGAAATAAACCTCTGATTGACCTGAATGCATAATATACATTCAAAATCTTTTGAGTTTCTAAAAGTAAATGATTAATTAGTTAATGCCGTGCAGATTTGATTGAGTGCGAAGGCAGTGTGGAAATATTTTTTCTGCAACTTCGATTTGTTCTTCAGCTTTTATTGTATAATTATCGTTACAGTTAAGCAGATTGAATTGTATTGGAAGTAAGAATGGTTGAACGTACGCATTGTTTATTTTTCATTCTGATCATAACTTGAAAGAAACTATTTAGGAGAAAAGAGAATGTGCTTATCTTTTATTTTTGATGTGGATGATACTCTGTATGATCAATTAGCCCCTTTCAAACAAGCGTTTAGCGAATGCTTTTCCTTCCGTATCAACAACAGGGGAATTATTGAGGAAATGTTTAAATACTCCAGGAAAATCAATGATTCATTAATGGAGAATACTCAAAATGGCAAAATGAGCGTGTGGGAAAAGCGAATTTTTCGTACGACTAAAACGTTTGAACATTTCAACTATACTTTGAGCAGGGACGAAGCTTTCTTTTTTGAAAAGAGCTATGCAGACTTTCAACAGAAAATAGAGCTGGAAAAATCAATTAGGAGTATTTTAGACTATTGTACAAAGCAAGGATATTTCCTTGGGGTAATAACGAACGGCCCAGGCGAAAAACAAAGAAACAAGATGAGGCTCCTTGGACTAGATCAATGGATTGCTGAGGAGAATTGGATTATTTCTGGAGAAGTAAATGCATTGAAGCCTAACCCTAAAATATTCAAGGTTGCTGAAGAGCGCTTAGGATTAGCTCCTGAAACGAGCTATTATATTGGGGACTCTTTTATCAACGATGTTGTAGGAGCCAAAAAAGTCGGCTGGAATAGCATTTATTTGAATCGTAGATCACATAACTTCGAATACGGAGAAATTATCCCAGATTATACCTTAACTGAATCAATAGAACTTCTAGATGCGATTCATGAAATTGAAATGTTTCAGATCAATACAAAATGAATTTAATGAATACGAGCAAAACGCTATTGGATTGAACTGTTTCAAGTTGAACAGGTTCAGTCTGCGCTTTAGCTTATTTATTGTATAAAGAATTGAAAATCGATAACAAATACTTCCGAGCTTCAGAGAAAAATTTCTTTGAAACTAGGAGGTATTTATTTTTTTTGAAAAATGAATGGATCACTTTACTAGCGCAAATGTGTAGTTCGTATTCAACAGGGTGTTTCTGCAAATATAAGCCGAGAACTATATATTCAATGGCGAAAAATTTTGAGATAATCAAGTTATACAACAGCTGTCATGGTCAACAGTTAAAAAAGAGAGTAAGAACCATCATCAATATGCTTTTTCAACTAATGAAAATTGCAGGATTCATCCTGCAATTTTTCTGTCACTTCAAGCTTTTTAAGCGTTCTGTTCGCTCGATCATCTGGATATCAGCCTCAAAATCCCTACTAATAAAAGTGTTAATTCAGTATTTGCTCAGCCGCGATTCCATTATAGAAAAAATTGCATGATTCATCTTGCAGAATGTTCGGCGCCCACAGCGCAGCGTTCATTATATGATTCAGATAGCAAGAGAGAAAGAAGGGGACAACATGCAATTAGTGAATGGCTATAAGTTGATGGACTATGCGAAAGAAAAGCAGTTGGTCCTACCTGCATTCAACACAACGAATTATGAATTAACAGCCGGTATTATTCGCGGTTACCAGGAAAAAGGAATAGGTGGCTATATCGCAATCTCATCGAGTAATCTAAAACTATCCAGTCCGAAGATCATAGCGGATATGGTCAAGTCAGCGATGAAGGATGTTTCTGTTCCAATCGCGCTGCATTTGGATCACGGGAAAAGTTTTGAAGATGTGAAGGCGTGTATCGAAGCTGGGTTTACATCAATCATGGTGGATGCCTCACATTTGTCCTTTGAGGAAAATATTGAAGAGGTCAGACGAACGGTGGAATATTGCCATTTCTATGGTATCCCTGTTGAGGCGGAGTTGGGAGCGATCGGCGGGAAGGAAGACGATCATATTTCTGAAGAAGATGCCAAAACGAATGCGGCAGATGTGAAAGAGTTTGTGGAAAGAACGAATTGTGATCTGCTGGCGGTTTCGATCGGGAATGTTCATGGAATGGACTTGACGCCGAATTTGGATTTCCCATTACTGAAAGAAATCGCGGGCATTTCCTCAGTCCCATTAGTATTGCATGGCGGTTCCGGAATTCCCTTCGATCAAGTCCGAAGCGCGAAAAAACAAAATCTGATTAAAGTAAATTATGGTTCTGATCTTCGTCAAGCATTTATCAGGACATTCGGACAGGCCTACGAAAGCAATCACAATGAGTTTGACATTATGTCGCTTTCAAGATTGGCGATTGAAAATGTCGAAGCGCGAGTGAAGACAATCATCACTGAAATAAACGAAAAATAGTTTTTAAATCAAGGAGGGGGATAATGTGCTGAATAAACGGCAAAAAGAAATGATTCAAGAATTTGAACGATACAGTCCCTCTTTTTTAACTGCTGACCATTTTGTTGACAAGTTTCATGTAAGTATGCGAACGATCCAATCAGACGTCAAGAACGTGCGAGAGCATTTAACAGCTACCAGTTATGCCGAACTGATTTCTGTCGCCTCTAAAGGCAGTCAATTAATTATTAAAGATTATACGGCATTACAATCAGCGATTTATCAGAAAGAAGTTGTCAGTGAATCGAATCAGTCGGATCGAGTAAGAAAATTATGTGTCTTATTGTTGAATCAGAAAAGACCGATCAATCGTCAAAAATTGCTTGATCAGTTGTTTATCGCATCCTCAACATTAAACACGGATTTGAAGGAAGCCGATCAGCTGTTGAATAATTTTCATTTGAGTGTTGAACGAAAAAGAAATTCTGGGATTTTTATTCGAGGAAATGAATATGATAAACGAAAATGCTTATTAAAACTGGGACACTTGGATATTCATCAGGAGCAAAGCAACATGGGTACCGAAGAAACCATTCGTCAAGATATTGAAACGGTTTTAGTCAGTGTTCTATTGAAACATCATTTCCATATATCAGAAACACTTTTTCAGAACCTGATCGTTCACATTGAGATGGCGATCAAACGGATGAACAATGGTTTTTATATTGGTTCCGAAGAATTTGAAGGAATGGATGACTTTGACTCCGAGATGGAAGTATCGGTAGAGATTTTTCATCGTCTTGCTGAGCGTTCCTTTTTCAAGATTTCGAGGGAAGAGATCCTCAATCTGGCGATCTATATCAAAGGAAAGAGCGACTACGAAAAGGATGATTACATTTCAGAAGAAGTCAATACCTTCATTCTTCAAGCTTTAAAGGAAATTAATGAAAAATTTGATATTGATTTTCGTCAGGAGATTGATTTGCGAATCTCATTAGCGTTGCATTTAATGCCTTTGTTAACGAGGATCGAGTATAACATTCAAAATGAGAATCAATTATTGGATCAAATCAAACAGTCGTTTCCCTTAGGGTTTGATATTGCGGCTTACATGTGTTTGTTACTACAAAATTCAATTGGAAAGAAAATCGAAGAAGGCGAGATCGCTTATCTAGCGATTTACTTCAATCAATATTTAGCTAAGTACAATGATATTTCCGGCAAGAAACGAATTTTGATCATTACAAGTTTGAAGCGCAGTGAAAGTATTCTTTTGCGGCAACGATTCGCTACCTGGTTTTCTAATGAGATTACCGTGTTGACGTTAGTCAATACTCACGAGATAACGTCATTGGATATTGAGGATTATGATGTCATTTTTACAACAGAGCAAACTGAACTGACAGATCAAATGGGTGCAATTTTGATTAGTTTCTTTCCGAGTGAGCAGGAATATTCTAAGATCAAACTCGCTATCGACGGGTTCAACGATAAGTTTGAGATCGTTAATCTATTTGATGAAGAGCTGTTCCATTTTGGACAGTTCACGAAAAAAAATGAAGTGCTGGATAAGATTTGTTCCATCTCCGTTTCAAAAGTTGGCGATAAGGTATTTCAACTAAGAGAGGCGGTTGAATTGAGAGAGGAACTGGGCAGCAGTTATTTTGGAAATGGAATCGCGCTGCCACATCCGATCAATCCGATCCTTGCTGAAACATTTGTCTCTGTGATTCTTTTGAAAAATGAACTTGATTGGGATTCAGACGGCAACAAGGTACGTTTAGTTATGTTAGTGGCGATTGAAAAAAACAATGCGAAAGTATTTCAGCTGTGGAATTATCTAGCCAAAATCATTCAAGAAAGGGGCTTTGTTGACAGAGTCATCAAAGATCCGACATTTGAAAATTTTAAGGAAAATCTTTCCCACCTGCTGGACGAATATATTTAAGACGTAGTTAGTGAAATAGGAGGATGTAGCATGAACTATATTTTTGTGTCCCACGGAGATCTCGCGAAAAGTCTCTTAGGAAGTGCGCAGATGATCGTCGGAAATCAAGAAAATGCTAAGGCATTTGGCTTGTACCCTAAAGATGATATTGGCGGATTAAAGGATCAACTAAAGGCCGCAATTGAAGAATTTGGCGGAGGAGAAGATATCATTTGTTTCACGGATTTGTTTAGCGGCAGTCCCTTCAATGCCGTGGTCGCGTTAATGGGGGATTATCCGATCCGTCATATTACCGGAATGAACCTACCGATGGTACTGGAGGCATTCATGTCTAGAATGAATGAAAAAAATACAGCGGAAGCGATTAGTGCCAAATTATTGAGGGAAGCACCAGCGACCTTTATTGATGTAAATAATTATTTAGGTGTCAATCTAGAAGAATAAAAAATAGGATAGGAGAGAGAATCATGAAAAATATCGTATTTGCCAGAGTAGATGATCGCTTAATTCACGGAGAGGTAGTCACGGCCTGGACGCCAACATACAGCATCAACCACATCGTCATTATCGATGACATCGTAGCTAGCGATCCATTTCAAAAGAGAATTTTGAAAGCGTTAGCACCAACGAAAGTAAGAGTGGATGCCTTTACAACAGAAGAAGGCATCACAGAATTGAAGAAGCCCTTCACCGAAAAAGAACGTGTGTTACTACTAACGAAAACGCCGATCACTTATGCCAAACTCGTTGAAGAAGGAATTGAATTGCCACAGGTGAATCTTGGGGGAATGGGTATCCGCGATGAGCGGAAACCATTTATCAAAAATGTGGCGTGTGACGAAGCGGAAGTCAATGCGATTCGTCAAATGGTAGAGAAGGGAGTCCACGTTTTTTACCAATTAGTACCAGAGCAGCGTTTGATTGAGATTACGAATCTATTATAAAAAAGGAGGAAAAAGGTATGTCGATTTTTCAAGCATTTCTATGTGGGGTCGTGTATTTTCTAGCGATAGGAAATCTGCCCTTCGTCGGGTTATGGTCGTTGCAGCGGCCACTGGTATGCGGACTTATTACAGGTATTATTTTAGGTGATCCATTAACGGGAGCGATGACGGGTGCTTCAATCAATTTAGTTTACTTAGGCTTTATTTCTGCAGGCGGATCAATGCCCGCCGACATGGCACTGGCTGGTATTTTAGGAACAGCGTTTGCGATTACTGGCGGACTGGATGCTAAAACAGCATTGTCTGTCGCTGTACCAATCGGATTGTTAGGGACGATTGTCTGGTATGGGCGGATGACGTTTGGTTCAGTGTTTGTACATGTAGCAGATAATTATATTGAAAAAGGGGAATATCATAAAATTTGGCGAGCCAATGTTCTCTTTCCCCAGCTCATGACGGCACTGATCACGATCATACCTTGTGGGTTAGCCGCCTACTTTGGAGCAAGCTACATTTCTGGACTTATTGAAGCATTGAGTGGAACCGCTTTAACGATCTTTACTGTCATTGGTGGCATGATGCCGGCTTTGGGGGTAGCGATTACGTTGCAATACATCTTTAAAGGTGAAGCACGTGTCTTCTTGTTCTTAGGCTTCATTTTAGCGACTTATTCCGGTTTGGACTTATTACCATTAGGTGTTATCGCTGGGTTGACAGCACTGATCTATGTCCAAGCCACAGGCAATAAATCTGATTCAGAGGAGGATGAGATCTATGAGTAAAGAGACAGAAGGAAGTTTGATTCGTAAGAAAGATTTATTCCGCTCTTGGCTGATTTGGGAAAACCTTCCGCAAACATGCTATAACTACGAACGTATGATGGGACAAGCGGTTGCTCACGTGTTCGTGCCTATCTCAAAACGACTGCATAACGATGATCCGGAAAAGAAAAAAGAAATGATGAAACGCGAAATCGAATTCTTCAATGTCCACATTGAGTTTGGGGCGTGTATCATCGGCATGATCATCGCATTGGAAGAACAAAAAGCCAAAGGTGTCGAGATACCGAGTGAATTTATCACCAGTTTGAAAACGTCTTTGATGGGGCCTTTATCCGGGATCGGCGATACGATTTTTCAAGGAGTACTGATTCCGATTTTGCTGGCGATCTGTATAGATTTGACTTTGAAGGGGACGATTTGGGGCTCGATCATTTACGCTGTAGCCATTATCGCGATTGCTTGGGGAATGAGTTATGCCAACTTCATGTTCGGTTATCGAGCCGGGGCAGACGCCGTCATGGACTTTCTGGAGAAGGGGATTCTGAACAAGGTTCTGCGAGGCGCTGAAATCATGGGATGTATGGTTATGGGTGGTTTGATCTCCAGCTATGTAAAAATGCACGTAGCACTAAAAATCGTCAGCTCCACAACGACCTTTAAGGTTCAGGAACAATTCTTAGATGCGGTAATGCCGAATATCCTGCCATTTGCTTTTACGATGTTGATATATTTCTTAATGAAAAAAGGCTGGTCTTCATTAAAAATCATCGGATTGATCGTGGTTGTCGGGATTGTCACAGGGTTCTTTGGAATTTTAGGATAGGAGCGAGAAAATGAAAGCAATTGTTGAAACTGGAATCAAGCAGCTGGAGATCCAAGAGCTGCCAATGCCTGAGCTTGAAAGCGACGAGATATTAATGAAGGTCAGAGCGAACGGCCTCTGTACCAATGATTTACGTGACTATCTGGGCGACATGAAGTACACCTATCCTAGAATCGGCGGTCATGAATTCAGTGGGGAAGTAGTGGAAATCGGAGATAATGTAAACCCAGAGCATTTTGATGTGGGGGATCATGTAGTGAAATACATTATTCCTGCATGCGGTGAATGTCATTATTGTAAAACAGGAAGAGAAAATCTTTGTCTTGAAGTCGAAAAATCAACGACCTTTCAAAATCCAGATGGTATTTCAGGTTTTTTAGGGATGTCGCAATATGTTGCTGTTAAAGGCCGGGATCTCTATAAATATCCGAAAGAAATACCGTTTACCCATAGTGCCTTTACTGAACCCTTGGCCTGTGTGGTAAATAGTGTGGAGCGAGCACAGCTGATGTTTGGTCAGGATGTTGTCATTATCGGTGGTGGTGTGATGGGGTTATTCCATGTGATTTTGGCAAAATTGTCTGGAACGCGTGTGCTTCTCAGTGAACCCAATGCCGAACGTAGAAAACTGGCAGAGGACCTAGGAGCAGATGTGACCTTTGATCCGACCAAAATTAATGCCGTGGCTTTTGTCAAAGAACAAACAGAAGGGCGCGGCGCGGAAGTTGTCTTCAATACGACTGCACTTCCGCAGATTGCCAAACAGGCACTAGATTTTACCGCGACTGGCGGACAAACTTTTATGTTCAGTTCGCTGCATCCCAATGATCCTGTACCTACCGATATGGGAGCTGTCCATTCTTATGAAAAACTGATTACCGGAACAGTCAGTCCAAAGATCCCGACCTTTTATCGTTCCGTACAATTGATCGCCAAGGGGATCGTTGATGTAACGCCATTATTAGCGAAGACCTTTAATTATACTGAGGCTGTGGCGGCATTCGAATATGCGTTGCGGCCAGAAACACTGAAAACGATCATTACCTTTGATTAGCAGAAAGTGGGAAGAAAAATGTGTGCGTCTGTATATGTTGGATTAGATATCGGAACCACATCGATCAAGGTGGCTGCCTTAACCAAGTCATTAAAAACGGTTTTTGAAGAGCAGTATGCTTATGATTACTTGACTCCTCATAAAGGTTGGATCGAGATTGAGCCGGATATTTGGGTCGATATTGCAGTGAAGGGATTAGGAGAATTATTTCAACGAATTCCTGCCGAGACAGTCAGGGGAATTGGGATCACTGGTCAGATGCACACGACCGTGTTTGTAGACAAACACGGTTTCTCCGTCAGGCCAGCTATCATGTGGAATGATAATCGAACCAAAGAAAACCTTCCTAAAATTAAACAAAGCCTAAAAAGCAGTGAGAAAGCAGCTCATATCGCGAAAATCGTGTCCACCGGCAGCCCCTTAGCCAACTTATTATGGGTGAAGGAAAATGAGCCGACCCATTTTCAGCAGATCGCTAAGTTTTTGATCGCCAAAGACTATCTGAAGTTGAAGCTGACAGGAACCTATACGACTGATTATTGTGATGCTTCAACCTCCTCATTGTATGATTTACATACGGATCATTGGTCTAAAGAAGTGCAGGAACTATTTAAATTGGACAGTCATCTATTTCCGGATATTCGCCCCTCTTCCGCCATTATTGGTGAATTGACTAAAGATATCTGTAAGCGGCTGAATCTTAAAAAGTCTATTCCAATCGTTTCAGGAACCGGCGATAATCCAGCTTCTGCGTTAGTTTCTGAGAGCTTTGAAAATCGGCAGCCGCTGATTTCGTTAGGAACCTCCGGTGTGGTGGTCATTCCTAATAATCAGCATCAATTGAAATCGAACGGGAAGAATGTTGTCGTTAAAATCACTTCAGAAGATGACTCGATCATTACACAGGGAACTGTACAGGCGGGAGCAAAAATCAACAGCTGGTGGCTGGAAAAAATCTTGCGAACCGATAATTATCTGGCAGAACAGGAAAAAATTCCGCTGAATTTGCTTGGAACGAATGAGGTGTTCTTTTTTCCTCATATGAATGGAGAGAAAACTCTTTTTGCTGCTCCTGATTTAAGAGGCGCTTTTATTGGACTAGGATTGGAAACCGGCAGAGCTGAAATGTATCTAGCGGTGTTGGAGGGGGTGGCTTTTGGTATCCGGCAGCTGTTCGAAAGGATGAAAAATGAGGGACAACCAGAATATTTCACCATTGTTGGCGGTGGAGCAAAAAGTGAATTGTGGATCAAAATTTTTGCCAATATTTTAGGGTATCCAATCAAGCGCGTACTAACTTCTCAAGAAGCAGTCCATGGTGCGGCGATCTTAGCAATTATGGGTGTTGAAGGAGAATTTACGTTTCCTGAGAATGACGCCCAGATAATCCAACCTGATCCAACTCTTATTGCAAAATACCAACAACGCTATGAAAAATATTTAAAAATGACTCAGCTGTTACTACATTTCGGAGGTGACGAAAAATGAGGGAATGCTTGCTCTGTTACAGCCCATTAAAATGGATTAAGTTCAAATGTGCTGATGGCTACGTTTGTAAAAATTGTTATGAAAAAGTCAGCACCAATTTCACTCAAACGATCAAATCGAAAAATAAAAAAGAACTTTTGACTATTTTAGCGGACTTGCAAGAAGAGATGGTGGACTCGTCCTTTGAAATTTCTAGAAAGATCAATCAATTGATCTTTTTCGATGATAACAATCAGCAAATTTGTTTGCCGAACCATAAAAAATATACTAAAGAAAATTTGAAGCCAGAGGTTTATCCATTGGCGGCGATTTTAAATTGCGAGGTTGTTGAAGAGGAAATTGAAAGAATTGTGAAAAAAAAGAAGCAGCGTTTAGGGTGTATCAAAGTCGTCCTGCGTTTCGAAAATGATTCGCGTGATATTTGGCTGATTCCCAATTTTATCAATCGGGACAGTATGGCCTATAAAACGATGCGATCGTTAGCAAATAGTATCGTTGCTGAAGTCAAAAAATCGAAGGAGTGTATGGCATGTTAGTGAATATGAAGGAAGCCTTACTTGAAGCTAGGAAAGAGAAAAAGGCGATTGCGGCATTCAATGTCCCGAATTTAGAAATGGTTCGTGCCGCGATTCAAGCAGCCGAAGAGCTCAATGTACCAGTGATTCTGCAGCATGCAGAAGGACATGGTTCTATGATCTCATTAGAAGAAATTGGACCAATCATGCTGCAATATGCTCAACGCAGCAAAGTTCCGGTAGTTGTTCATTTAGACCATGGCCGGAGTTTCAAGGTGATCATGCAGGCAATGAAGCTGGGCTTTACTTCTGTCATGATCGACACCTCTGATCTGCCTTTTGAAGAAAATGTCGCACGAACAAAAGAAATCGTGAAAGCAGCACATAGTTTAGGAGTCAGTGTGGAAGCGGAATTGGGGCATGTTTTCACTTCTTCGATAGGCGGCGGTGAAGGACGCGCACCGGATGATAATCAGATCGGTGATATGGCTATCTATACGGATCCTCTTCAGGCCAAAGAATTTGTCGAAGCCACGGGTGTTGATTGCTTAGCAGTCGCGTTTGGGACAGTTCATGGAATTTATCTGAAAGAACCAAAGCTGGATTTGAAGCGCGTGGAAGAAATCTATGAGGCAGTCAAAATCCCCCTAGTTATGCATGGTGGTTCGGGAGTCGAAGCCCAAGATTATCAAATAGCGATCGAAAACGGCATCACAAAAATCAACTATTATACGTATACGAATAAAGCGGGAGCCATCGCTTTGAAAAACTTCTTGAATAATGAAGACACGCAGGATTATTTCTTAGATCAGTGTATCGATGTAGTGACAGAGGCACTGAAAGAGGACTATGTACAAGCGTTGAAAATCTTTAATAGACAATAGAATAAGCTTCATAAAAGAGTGTAATCAATCGTTTTATGATTATGCTCTTTAAAATTTTACAAAAATAAATAGGGTGGGAATATCTCTAGCTAGATTCTATTGGATTCTCTATAATAAGAGAATGATGTATTTTTGTTAATAAAAGATTAATGAAATAAAGGAGCGTTCAAATGAAAATAGCACCATTCAAAGTGGAATTATGGATGAACGAGCACGAAGATAAGGCGATTTACAATACAGGTGAAACTTGTGTCGATTCGATCAGTATAGATGAACTGTTTAAAATCGCTGGATTGGACAAGCAAGAAACACTCAATGAATTGACACAAAAACGGCTGACTTATGGCCATATTTTTGGCAACCCGCGGTTTAAAAAGGGGGTCGCTTCTCTGTATCAAACGATTCAAACTGAGGATATTACGACGACTCATGGAGCGATCGGCGCTAATCATTTAGTCTTGTACTCGTTGGTAGAGCCTGAAGACGAAGTGGTCGCGATTTTACCGACCTATCAACAATTATATTCTATTCCAGAATCTTTCCGAGCCACTGTAAAGCAGCATGTGTTGACACCGGAAAACAATTTTCTGCCTGACTTAGAAGATGTAAGAAACTTAGTCAGTCAAAAAACGAAACTGATCATTATCAATAATCCTAACAATCCTTCCGGCTCATTGATGGATCGGGATATGTTGGAAGAAATCATCGCGATCGCCAAAGAAGCGGACGCGTATATTCTTTCTGACGAAACATATCGCGGATTGACACAAGACGAGGTGGAAAGTCCATCGATTGCTGATTTGTATGACAAGGGGATCAGTGTCAGCAGCATGTCTAAGGTCTGGTCATTAGCGGGCTTGCGTTTGGGCTGGATCGCGACGAAAAATAAAGACGCTTTGGAGCAATGTCTGCTGCATCGCGATCATAACACTATCAGCTGCGGGATGATTGATGAAGAGCTAGCCGCGATCGCCTTAGAAAATAAGGATAAAATCTTGGCAAGAAACAAAAAAATCATTCGCGAAAATTTAAAAATTCTAAATGAATGGGTAGCTAAGGAGCCCCATATCTCTTATGTAAAACCTCAAGCGGGAACAGTGACACTCCTTTATTATGATTTTGACCGATCAAGCAGATCGTTATGTCTTGAGTTGATCAACAATCATGGACTGCTATTTACTCCCGGTGATTGTTTTGAATTTGAATCTTGTATTCGAATCGGCTATGGCTGCAGGACGGAAGAATTGATCGCCGGCTTGGAGAAATTTTCGGAGTTTTTGGCGACAGTCTAATCATAGAAGAGGTTGCAACAGAAATGGTCAGCTTCAACAAATAAGGAGAGATGGGCGATAGGATCGAACAATCTGAGGAATTCGAGCCATTGTTGCCTGATGAACACTTTCAGTTGTTGTTTGAAGAATTAAGAAATCTAAAGAAGAACATGCGTATTGAAAAAAATATTGGGCAAAAATGAACAGCGGTTGAGAAACCTAGATTTCTTAGCCGCTGTTCGTTTTATTCTGCAGGAAAGCTTTTCTCAAATCGCTGATAAATAATTATCGCGAACAGGCTAAATATTACTGGGCCTATAATTAATGACCAAAAGTTTGAATAGTTTCCAAGTTTTAATGGTTCATAAATTTGAAAGAGAATCGCGATAAAAATGCTGACACAGACACTGAGAGAAAGCAGCTGATTTACTTTCCGTGATTGGATGAACAGGTCAGTTTGACTGGCGATATTTTTACGTAAAAAGAAGAGAAAGCTTGCTGCAACGATAAAGTAAGGAATCGCCCGTGAGACGTTTGTCATATAGGTCAATTGGTTGAATAATTCTGTGATGAAGGAATTATTTGAAGCGATAAATGCAATAGATAAAATCAGTAAAACTGCTTGCACCCACAAAGCTTTTTCAGGCATTTTCCGTTGATTTAAGCGAGTAAACCGTTCGGGCCACAGCTCTTTCGGAGTTCCTTGAATCAGACTTTTCAACGGTCCATAGGTAATAGAGGATAGTAAACTGATATAAGCTAAAAGCATTGTAAGCGCGGTGTAGCGTGTGTAAAATTGTGTAACCAAATACGTCTGATTTGCCGAGAGCTGTAAAGCGGAGGCTACCTCCTGCGACATATTATGAACCAATCCGTACATCAGATTGCCCAGATGAAGAGCGCTGCTTTCCCGCAGTTGACTTAAATCACTTGCGCCGCTCCAAAGAAAGATTCCGCAAACATAGAGCAAAAAGATTACGCCCGCGCTGACAATCACCGCTTTAGGAAATCTAGTGCGGCTTTGTGTCGTTCGATCTGCTAAACTGGCGACAGTATCTAAGCCGCCAAACGCAGTAATCGAGAAAATAAAAAATGGCAGCTGGCCGACTAACTGATTATCGGAAGCTGAAAAAAATCCTCCGGTGTGAAAACTATTGTACAAATTAATTCCTAAAACGGTTGGATTATGCAAGATGATTAACACGTTGCTGACTAGCGACAAGCCTAGGAGTCCGATCATCGCATAGCTGCTGATTTTTAGAAATGACAAGATTGTATGGAAGCCTTGGTTAATCATATAGGTTAATAAAAGAACGATGATAATTGAGAAACCGGCGATCCAAAATTGAGAAAAATAGCCGAACCAATTCAGTTGTCCAGTGTAGTCTTTTCCAAAAAGCAAAATAGATAAGGGAATCGTTAGTTTCATGAACAGACTGATCATCCAAATAAAGTAACTGCAATACCACAAAAAAGCGGTCACGAAAGCGGCTTTGGCCGACAAGGAGTCTTTCAGCCAATCATATATGGAACCGGAGCGATCCCCATACTTCTTGGTATATTGAGCAACGATCAGTGCATAGGGAATAAAATAGCAGCAAGCACTAATAAGGAACCAGGGCAACGATTTGCTGCCCATCATAAAGAAAGCGGTCGTCATACTGGAAAAAGAATAGACCGTCGTAGTAATGATCAAAATCAAGTTTAGCAAGGATACTTCTTTACGCAAGGGGCTCTTCCTCCATTGAAAAATATTTATTTATAGGGTTATTACTGAGACTTTGGTATTATAATAGTGAATTCATGAACGATCAACAAGCCTAAGATAAAAATATAGGGAATTGGAGTAGTCATTATGAGTACCATTCAAAAATGGGTGGAAGAATATCAGCAGCAAGCGGCGTGTGATTTTGTGGGTATCGCCTGCAACGTAGCCGAAGAACATTTACCTAAGGAGATTCGGTGGCTGTATGTGACTGGCAATCATAGCGAGGCATATCAAAAGATCCGTTTGCAAATAGGCAGAGGAATCGCCGGTATGGTATGGAAAACGGCACGTACGCAATTAGATCAAGGGATTCTTGGGCAGCCGGAAAAATTGATCGAGTATCCCATTGCCCGACTCGAAAAGCTGCAGGTTGCTTTAGCCACTCCAGTAATCGATCAAGGTGAAGTGAAGGCGGTATTATTAACTGGGTATCGTGAGAATCATGTCGTTGATTTGGCTGAGCGAGCAGATTTAGAAGCTGTCGCAGTTGAATTGGGACAGTTGTTGAAGGAGGAAATGGATGAGTGAATGGCCTAGGTCATTATTTCATCTCATTCAAGAAGCTGTATGGATCTTGGATCAAGCGGATGAAGTAGTGGCCGCAACACAGATAGCAGAACAAATCGAAAAAGAACATCAATTTAGTGTGAAATCAATTTTAGAGATCAGCCGAGGTGAAGGGTGTGCACTCCACAGCACAAAAGAAGAGTGCTTAAATTGCTCGTTATCTGGTCAAGTTTCGCCTCTGGGATTTCCCTTTGTGCTATTAGATTTAAATGGGAATAGTGAAGAATTTTGGGGAAGCGTTCATCACGAGAACGGACAGAAAATCTTACAAATACGAACCAGATCTGGTTTTTCTAGAGAAGCATCTTTTTTCGATTATTTAAATAATGCGCGGGAATATGAACGAAAAAAAATCGCGCAAGATCTCCACGATGGGATTGCTCAAAGTGTTTATAGTTTAATGCTGGAAACCCGAGGATTGAAATGGCTGTCTGAGGAAGAACAGGTTGAGAAGTTCAAAAAAATCGATCAGCATTTTTCAGAAGTGCTAGCAGAAATCAAAACTATGGCTAGTGACTTGCGTCCGTTGACGATTGATGCGTTTGGGCTGGTTCATGCACTGGAACAATTTATTGATCGAATCAGTGAGATGACCGGATTTGAGATTGATCTGCTGATTGATGGAGAAGAGCCGCCAATCAGTGAAACTGTTCGAATCACGCTTTATCGAATCATTCAAGAAGCCGTCAACAATGCGATGAAATATTCAGGTGAGAACCAAATGGATTTGCATCTTTCTTTTCAAGCAGATGACTTAATGATTGAAATAGAAGACCACGGTGTGGGATTTGATTTGGAGCATAAAGAAAGCGGTTTTGGGCTGGCCAATTTAAAAGAGCGGGCTCACTCCATTGACAGCGAGATAAACATTTATTCTAAACCACAGTGTGGAACGCGGATTCAACTTCAGGTTCCTTTGAAGGAGGTTCTTGAGACATGAAGATTTTAATCGCAGATGATCATATGATGATACGGAACGCTTTGGCTTTCCTAGTTAATGCACAGCCGGATATGGATGTTGTGGCAGATGCTGCGGATGGACATGAGGCGTTTATGATTATTGAAAACAGCGCCATTGATATTGTTTTGATGGACATCAGTATGCCCCCAGGGGAGAACGGTCTTTTGACGACCAAACGGATGAAGGAAACCTTCCCCCAAGTCAAAGTCATCATCTTAACCATGTATGATGACCGTTCCTATGTACGCGAGGCGGTGGAAGCTCAAGCCGATGGTTTCATTTTGAAAACGGCGAATGACGAAACCTTGACTAAAGCTATCCGAAAAGTCCATGCAGGTGAACGATACTACGATGGCTATAGCGAGCAAGAGTTGAGCGAGATTACCTTGGAAAAAGAAGACCCGCTATATGCCAGTCTGTCAAAACGCGAGAAGGAAATCCTGCCCCTGATCGCATTAGGCTATAATAACAAACAAATCGCCGAACGCCTTTTCATCTCTGTTAAGACAGTAGAGGTTCATAAAGCCAATGTCAGAAAAAAATTAAAACTAGAAAGTTACGCGAGTCTATTACAATATAGTTTAAGAAATCATCTGGTTGATTTTTAAAAGAAGCCAGTATTAAACGCTTTAAGTGAGGAGAAGAGAAATGATCGGAATCATCTTTGTTTTACACGGTCGCAAAAATCAACTTTCTAAGGCCAATCTTTCAGTGATTGAAAAAGCCGCGAAGCCGCTCAAGGTTCCTTATGAGGTAGGGTTGTTGGAAGGTGAATTCCAAACATTGGAGGATGCGATTCAGTCGTTGCGAATTCGAGAAGTAGACAAAATCGTTTTCTTACCCGTTTTGCTTTTTCCCGCAACGCATGCAAAGGAAGACCTGCCTGAACGTGCCAAACATGTTCTAGAGAATCAAATACCTTATCAAATTTTACCTACACTAGGCACGACGAAGGCTGTTGAAAAATTTTTAGTCCAGCAAGTTCAGTCCGTGAAAGATTCAGCGGCGGAAGTGTTATTGATCGCCCATGGAACGCCGCATTATCCAGAACCATTTCAGCAATTGGAGCAAATCGCGAGCCAAATGGAAAAACAAATAGATCGGAAGGTCCATCCTGCCGCCTATCATGGACATCATCACTACCAACGGATACTGGAAGAACACAGTGAAGCAATGATCATCCAGCGATTGTTTCTAACTGAAGGGTATCTGGCTAAAAAAATAAAAACTGAAATCGTTGAACAAAGAGGCTCGCGAGATTTCCTATTGCCGACTATGCAAGATAGCGAAGCACTGGTTTCAGCAATTATCGAGCGATTAGAGGAAATTCCATGTATCCAATCTTGATCGATATCCAAGCATTTTCTGTTTTGATCGTCGGCGGCGGGAAAATAGCGACGAGAAAAGCAAAAAATTTAATTGAAGCAGGCTCTGTACCGACGATTATTGCTCCGATAGTTACCGATGAACTACAGTCATTGGCAGAAGCGAAACGGGTGATTATAAAACAGCGTGTGTTCAGAAAGGGCGACACTAAAAATTTTCACTTCATCTTTATCTGTACAAATGACGAAATCACGAATCAACAAATACTCAAGGAAGCCACTCCCGAACAGTTAATCAACGATACCACGAATCAAGCACGAAGCAATTTCTTCAACATGGCCGTCATTAAGGAGCAGGATGCGGCTATCGCAATCACCACTCAAGGAAAGTCACCAACCCAAACCAAAAAATTAAAAGAAAGACTTCAGGATTTTTTAAAGTCAGCGACTTAATGTCGTTGGCTTTTTTTGAATAATTAGGGGATTCCCTTATATAAAATTCGAGCATTTTCCTTTATTGTGATGGTGTGAACAAATAGAAGCCGAGGTGGAGACATTGAAAGAACGTTTAGTGGTAATTGGAAATGGTATGGCAGGGGTGCGTACAGTAGAAGAAATTCTAGAACGTGACGCTGATCGGTATGAAATAACAATTATTGGAAATGAACAATACCCAAATTACAATCGGATCATGTTATCAAATGTACTACAAAAAAAGATGACTGTTGATGAGATCATCACAAATCCAATGGAGTGGTATGGGGAAAATCAGATTGCCCTGATCAATGACGATCCAGCTGTCGGTGTTGATGTAGAAGTGAAAACCGTCACAACCGAAGCGGGGGAAATCATTCCTTACGATAAAATTATTTTTGCGACAGGATCGCATCCTTTTATTCTGCCGATTCCCGGTGCGGATAAAGAAGGCGTGGTAGCTTTTAGAACGATTGATGATACGGCAGAAATGTTAGCGTCAGCGGCTAAATACAAAAAAGCCGTAGTCATTGGTGGTGGTCTATTAGGACTTGAGGCGGCTAAAGGTCTCCAAGAACAAGGAATGGATGTAACCGTAGTTCATTTAGCGAAGTGGCTAATGGAAACGCAATTAGACGAAAAAGCCGGAAAATTGCTGCAGGCGGAACTAGAGGATCAAGGGCTGCATTTTTTGATGGAACACAGTACACAAGAGATTCTAGGAGCAGATCGTGTAACAGGCATGCGCTTTGCAAACGATACGGAAATCGAAACGGATTTGATCGTTATGTCGATTGGTATTCGTCCAGCAGTTGAATTGGCTCGTGAGATTGGATTAGAAGTCAATCGCGGAATTGTAGTAAATGACTATATGGAGACAAGTTTGCCAGATATTTATGGCGTTGGCGAGTGTGTCGAACACAATGGGATCTGTTATGGGTTAGTGGCTCCGTTATTCGAGCAAGGGAAAATCTTGGCTGATCTGCTTACGGATCAAGCAGAAGTAAAGGCGTATCAAGGCTCAAAAACCTTTACTTCCTTAAAAGTTTCAGGAGCAGACCTCTATTCGGCAGGGAATATATTAAACACTGAAGGCATGGACAGCATTGAGGCCTTTGACAGTGCGTCTAGAAAGTATAAAAAGATTTTCCTGAAGGACGGAAAAATCCAAGGAATCGTGCTATACGGAGATACGGATGACGGCAGCCGCTACTACAATATGATGAAAAAGGGACAAGAAATCAGTGAACTCGATTTACAAACGATTGCTGTTCTGCAGGCGATTGGAGAAGGCGCTGGTATGGGTGCTGATGTTATCGAATGGGAAGATGACGAAACAGTCTGCGGCTGTAATGGCGTAGACAAAGGATCAATCCTGCGTTCGATTCGTGAAAAAGGCTTGTCCAGTGTTGCTGAAGTCGGAAAAGTGACCAAAGCTGGTACGTCTTGTGGTAAATGTAAACCACAAGTACAGACTTTATTAGAATATGAATTAGGCGATGCGGTCACTACAGCAACTGGAATCTGTCCGTGTACAGATTTGAATCGAGATCAAGTCGTTACACAAATCTACGCGAAGCATCTATCCAGCACGAATGAAGTATTTGCTGCATTAGAATGGCGCAATCCAGAAGGATGCTCAAAATGTCGTCCAGCGGTCAATTTTTATTTGAATGTAGCATGGCCGGCGGAGCATGAAGATGAAAGAGATTCACGTGTGGCGAACGAACGGATGCATGCCAACATTCAAAAAGACGGAACTTTTTCGGTCATTCCGAGAATGCGCGGCGGTCAAACGACGCCTCAGCAGCTGATTAAGTTGGCTCAGGTGGCTGAAAGATATAATGTGCCGCTAGTAAAAGTAACCGGATCGCAAAGAATCGGTCTTTATGGTGTGAAAAAGCAGGACTTGCCAAAAATTTGGGAAGAACTGGATATGGTAGCTGCGCAAGCCTACGGTAAAGTCTTCCGGTCAGTGAAGACGTGTGTTGGTCAAAGCTTCTGTCGATTTGGCACCCAAAAAACAATGGAGCTGGGTGTCAAGATTGAGGAGAACTTCGAGTATATCGACACCCCTCATAAATTTAAAGTAGGGGTCTCTGGTTGTCCGCGAAGTTGTGTCGAATCTGCGGTAAAAGACTTTGGGATCATTGGTGTAGAGAACGGTTTCCAGATCTTGATCGGCGGCAATGGCGGAACAGAATTAGTTGAAGCGCAGCATTTAGTGACTCTTGAAACAGAGGAAGAGGTTATTGATTTGTGTGGAGCTATGCTGCAGTACTATCGTGAAACAGGAATCTATGGCGAACGAACAGCTCCTTGGGTAGAACGCATGGGATTTGAAAATGTGAAGGCCGTATTATTAGATTCTCAAAAGCGTCAAGTGCTTTGGAACAGCCTTAATCAAGCAATTGCTGCGAAAGAGCGTAAAGACTCATGGGGACCAATTACTAAAGACGTTGATTTAAGGGAAAAAATGTATACCATTGAAAATCCAGAATTAGTAGGAGTAGGTGAATAGATTGTCGAAAGTATTAGCAACAACAAAAGCAAAACTAGTTCCGCGGATTGGCCGTTCAGTTGTTTTACAGGATCAAAAAATTGCGGTTTTCCAATTGTTAGATGGCAGAATTTTTGCAATTGAGGATCATTGTCCCTTAACTAATGGGCCTATCTTAGAGGGCATTGTGTCCGGTGAATACCTATACGAACCGATGCGTGAATACAAAATTTCATTAGTTGATGGGAAAATTCAGGAACCAGATGAGGGGCAACTAAAGACTTTTCCTGTAGAGATCATTGGCGATGAAATCTTCGTTGAGGTCTAGCGATGATTTCATTTGTGGGAGCAGGTCCGGGAGATATTGAATTAGTGACTATCAAAGGGAAGAGACGGCTGGAAGAGGCTGAAGCAGTGATTTACGATCGATTGGTAAATCCGTTGCTGCTGTTCTATTGCAAACCAGATTGCGAGTTCATTTACGTTGGCAAGACGCCTTACCAGAAAAGTATGAAGCAAGAGACGATCAATCAATTGCTGTTAGACACCTCAAAAGAAAAGACCAAAGTTGTTCGCTTAAAGGGCGGAGACCCCGAAATATTTGGCCGCTTGACTGAGGAGCTTGAAACAGCTGCTGGTAAAAATATCGAGTTTGAGATTATTCCTGGTATTACTTCTGCTAGCGGAACGGCGGCCTATAATGGAATCCCTCTGACCGAACGGGGACAAGCAAGATCCGTAACATTTATGACGGGGCATTTGAAAGAGGAGCAATCCGCAGCATTCCCGCTGCTTTCATCAGAACAGACGGTATGTGTCTATATGGGAATTGAGGCCTTACCAGATTTTATCCCCCATTTGTTAAAGAACGGCTTTACAAGCAGTACAAAAATTGCGGTAATCAGCTGGGGGACATATGGTCGGCAAAAGAAAGCGGTAGGGACTCTCTCAACAATATTATCGCTGATTACTGATGAAAAGATTACAAATCCAGCGATGATCCTGATCGGAGATACAGTATCAAGAGAGTCGCAATTTAATTGGTTTGAAAAACTGCCAAAGTTTGGGCAACGATATTTACTTGTTTCTACACGTTCGCCCAATATCGACGAATTGATTCAATATACCAGTGCTGGGGCAGATATTTGGTGGCATCAGGTTGGAGAAAAACGGGATACACGATTCGATGCTGTTAGTGAGCGCTATTTAGCAGAACAACAATTTGAGGAAATCATATTCGCGGATCAAGCTGCGGAGAGGCTGTTTTAATAAGAAAAGGGAGAGTGAAAGGATGTCATTATCACCAAAAGATCTAGTAGATGAGGCGATTGCCCGAGGAAAGGCCAAGGCCAATTACAGCTTTTTGACGATTGCTGTGTTGGGAACGATGGCGGGGATATTTATCGGTCTAGCCGGTGTTGCGATGATCCGTACCATGGGGTCAATGCCCAAAGAATGGGGCACATTAGTGAACTTATTAGGAGCTGTGGTTTTTCCTTTTGGACTAATCTGTTTGTTGCTTGTTGGTGGAGAGTTAGTTACGGGAAATATGATGGCTGTGAGTATGGCCTTGTTTGCCAAAGAAATTACGTTTAAGCAATGGGGCCGGAATATGTTTTTAGTTACGTTGTTTAACTTGGTTGGGGCGGTCGCTGTAGCTGCCTTTTTTGGCTATTTCTCTCAGACGTTGCAAGGAGCTTTTGTTGATCGGACTATTGCAGTGGCTCAAGGTCGTGTCGCGGATGGTCCATTACAAGCTTTCTTATCAGGAATTGCCTGTAATATTCTAGTCTGTACAGGGGTATATATGAACATGGCTTCACGTGATTTTGTAGGGAAAATCTTTGGAACCTGGTTGCCTGTCGCGGGCTTCGTAATCGCAGGGTATCAGCACGTTGTGGCGAATATGTTCTTAGTGGCTGCTGGAGTGTTAGCTGGAGGTGTTACGATCGGCCAATTCATTGAAAATATGGTGTTCGTCTGGTCGGGAAATCTGGTCGGCGGTGGAGCAATTTTAGCCGGTATGTACTTCCTTGCGTTTAAGGTTGGAATGAAACCAAAGACTGAGGGTTTGGAAAACAAGAAGCCTTCGCCTATAATAGTAGAGGAAAAATAATAGATCGAGGCATACTATGAGACAACTAAAAGTGGGTACGAGAAAAAGCCCATTGGCCATGAAGCAGACGCAGATTGTGGTAAATTTATTAAGAGAACGTTGTCCGCAATTAGAAATTGAAATTGTCGGACTTTCAACAAAAGGAGATCGATTGCAACAGGCACCTTTGACTCAAATTGGAGGAAAAGGTGTCTTTGTTAAAGAAGTAGAATATCAGCTCCAGCAAAAAAATATTGATTTTGCCGTACATAGCTTGAAAGACATGCCGGCAGTACTTCCTGACGATCTTATTTTGGCAGCTACTCCTAAACGTGCATTGCCGTGGGATTGTCTGATTTTGAAGGATTCTGCTGTGCTTGAATCAAAAGAGGAGATCGTGATTGGAACCAGCAGTGTTCGAAGGGCAAAACAATTAGGAATGCATTATCCTACGATGCGTTTTGTTCCTATCCGTGGAAAAATTGAGACTCGCTTGGAGAAGATGGTTAAGGAAAAGATGGATGGGACGGTTTTGGCCTGCGCCGGATTAGAGCGGATGAATTATTTTGAACGGTTGCCAGACTATCAAGTATTAACACCTGAAATATGTGTTCCTGCAATCGGCCAGGGTGTTCTTGGTGTTGAGTGCCGAAGAGCGGATCGAGAGCTGTTCGAACTGTTGTCGCAAATTACGGATGAAGAAACACAAGCGGCGGCAATTGCAGAACGTTTTTATCTTCAACAAATGAATGGAAATTGCGATATCCCTATTGGCGCATTTGCGGAAAAAGATGGAAATGATTGGAATTTTTACGCCTTCTTAGCGGAAAATCTAGATTCTCAAGGAAGAAAGATTCATTTGACAGGAAGTGATCCGTTATTATTAGCAAAACAAGCAGTCGCGCGGCTACATCCACAAAGACCATATTGTTAACTCGAGTTGAGGGATTAAATCTAGAGGATAGGCACCTGTTCGAAGGGTGCAACTATCAGACTGAAGTTCTTCCACTGACCGCGATTCATTTTATCCCTATGTCGAAGGAACAAATGCTGCAGCTGAAAAAAAGTCAGTGGGTCTTTTTCACGAGCCAGTCAGCTGTACGAGAAACGTTGAAAGTCGCTGATAAAAAGATAAAAATAGCAGTGATTGGAGAAAAAACTGCGGAAGCGGTCAGAGAATGCGGGAGACAACCGACCTTTATTAGTTCCGTTGAAACAAAACGAGCAATGCTCTCCGAATGGTCAGAACGTTACCAAGAACCGACGACTATTTTCTATCCGAAGAGTCAATTGGCTGATAATTATTTGGAAGACCAACTGAATGAAGATCATGTTGTTACCTCGTTTATTTCATATGAAAATAAGTTTCCAGCAGAGTCTAGCCAAAAATTGGTACATTTATTGCGCTATAAAAAAATTCAAGGGGTCTATCTTACAAGTCCTTCAGCCTGGCGCCGCTTCTTTTCAGTATATCGTTTTTTTGATAATGAATTGGCTATTTTTGTCATTGGAGAAACGACTAGACGAGCAGTTTTGAGTGATGGTTATGCGAGTTCATTAATTACGAACCTTAGAGATCATCGATTTGTTAACGATTTAAAAAGGATCGTACCGTGATTACTTTTATCACGATACAGCCTTTTTTTTTGCGTTTTGGAGAAGGTCTTGTGGTTGAATTTCCCATCTCTAGGAAAAAACTAAGTTTGTGAGCCATACCGGAAATTACCTATAATAAACATGTAAATAAATGAAAGTGGTGAATAAAATGAAAAACATCTTATTAATTTGCGGGTCAGGTGCTTCAAGTGGATTTATGGCGGCGGCGATCAGAAAAGCAGCCAAAAAAAGAAAGGTCGAGGTTATCGTCAAGGCGGCGAGTGAATCTCAGTTGGATGATCGGATTAATGAAATCGATTACTTGTTGATTGGTCCGCATTTGTCCCACATGTTAAATGACCTTCAAGAACAAACAAAGGATAAAAATGTCAAAGCGGCAGTAATTCCACAAGCGGTGTACGGCACGTTGAATGGAGAAAAAGCGTTAGATTTGATTCTAAAATTGGAGGATTAGACTATGATGGATAAAATTATGAATTTTATGACGAATACCTTTGCTCCAAAAGTAAATAAGGTGGTTAAAAATCCTTGGATTTCGGCTATCCAAGACTCGATTATGATCGCTTTACCTTTAGTTTTTGTAGGGTCGTTAGTGACTGTCGTTTCCTTATTAAAAAATATTTTCAGCGGCATGCCGGATTTCTCAATGATCAGCAATTTCTCATTCGGTATGTATGGACTGGTTGTTGCTTTCTTAATTCCTTATTATCTAATGGAGAAAAAAGGGCACGGTGGTCAAAAACTAATTTCTGGTTCGGCCTCATTGGTATTATTCATGATGTTATTATTTCCAACGATGACAGCTGAAGGGGAAGCGGTATTCATCATGTCTCGTTTCGGCGCTACAGGAATGTTCTTATCAATGATCACAGGGTTATTTGTAGCTTTTGTCATGAACTTTGCCGTGAAATATTCTTTCTTCGATGAAGATACACCGATTCCAGATTTTGTGGTTGGCTGGTTCAACAGTTTATTGCCGATTACTTTTGTGCTGCTGGTCGGTTGGTTGATCACTTTCCAATTCAAAATTGATTTCTTTGAAGTGGTTTTACTAGTTTTCAGCCCATTAGCAAGCATTGTCCAGTCGTATCCAGGTTTTGTGCTGTCTGTTTTTATTCCAGTCTTCTTGTATACATTCGGTATTTCTGGCTGGGTAATGATGCCCGTGGTTTATCCAGTTTACATGTCCGGTTTAGCTGCAAATGCCGAAGCTGTCGCAAATGGTGGACAAGCGATGAATATCGCTACACAAGAAACTTGTTATGCCTTTTCTTCCATGGGAGGGATCGGAACCACCTTGGCGTTGTCTGTAATGATGTTGCTGTTAAGTAAATCGGCGCAATTAAAGGCGATCGGAAAAGCGGTGATTATTCCATCGATTTTCAATATTAATGAACCTTTAGTATTCGGCGCACCGATTGCCTTCAATCCGTATCTAATGGTACCGATGTGGATCAACAGTATCATTGTTCCAACGATTGCTTATGTCACTATGTCGTTTGGATTAGTTAACATCCCGTCAAATACATTCTTATTATGGTACATGCCTTATCCAATCACGTCTTATTTAGCGACACAAGATTGGCGAGCAATTGTTGTCTGTGCGTTGATTTTCGTAATTACGTGGTTAGTTTTCTTACCATTCTTCAAAGCCTATGACAATTCATTAGTAAAACAAGAAGCACAAGAGGTTTTGGAAGAGGCGGAAGCAGAGGCAGAGGTCGTTCACTAGAAATAAATAATCATATTAATGAGAAACAGCAGGAGGTCACCTATGGAAGAGACAAAACATTTAGAAGAAAATGATCAATTAAATCAACTGTCGATGAACATTCTTGTTCATGCCGGCAATGCCAGAGATCATCTGGTGCAATCATTAGAAAGTTTAGAAGCAATGGATTTTGGAAAAGCAAAAGAAGAAGTAAAAGCAGCACGCAAAGAGGTCGTGATCGCTCACGGATTACAGACAGACACTTTGCAGTTGGAAGCATCTGGCGAGCAAATTCGTTATTCAACTTTGTTCTGCCACGCGCAGGATACACTGATGACCGCTCAAAGCGAGATATTGATCGGAGAACATCTAGTCCGTTTATTTGCAGCATTTAGTCAAAAATAGCAAACGATTAAACAGTTAATCATATCCGGTTTTCGGATATACAAGGAGGAATTTCATTGAAAAATTATCAAATGCCTAAAGACTTTTTATGGGGCGGAGCGATTGCGGCCAATCAAGCAGAAGGTGCTTATAAAGTAGCCGGAAAAGGAATCAGTTTGGCGGATTTGCATAAGTACTATCCAGATAAAAGCAATGCTGAAATTGCGGAAGAGCAGCATAAAGGAATGTCTTTAGCTGATGTTAAAGCAAACTTAGCTGATAAAGACGGATATTATCCAAAACGTCATGGGATTGACTTCTATCATACGTATGAGTCAGACTTGGAATTACTCAGTGAAATGGGATTCAAAACCTTCCGAACGTCCCTTGACTGGACACGTATTTTTCCTACTGGTGATGAGGATGAGCCAAATGAAGAAGGATTGGCATACTACGATCGTTTAATTGATAAAATCATTGCGTTGGGTATGGAACCGATCATTACCATTTTACATTATGAAACACCTGTCGAGATTACACTGAAATACGGTGGTTGGAATAACCGTAAAGTGATTGATCTATTTGTCAAATACGGAAAAGTTGTTTTAGAGCGTTATCAATCAAAGGTGAAGTATTGGATCGTGATCAATCAAGTCAATTTGATTCAATTTGAACCCTTCAATTCTACTGCGATACCGTATGATACCGTCGATAACTATGAAGAAGCGAGTTTCCAAGCAGTGCATCATCAGTTTGTCGCTAGTGCAAAACTAGCTGCTCATGCTAAAACACTCAATCCTGACATGATGATCGGGACGATGATGGCTGATTGTACAGCCTACCCATATTCTTGTGATCCAGATGATGTGAATTTGGCTTTGCGACGCAACCGGATGCAATATTTTTATACGGATGTTCAATTCCAAGGGGAATATCCGCAATATGCATTAAATTACTTTGCCGAAAATGGCATTCAGTTAGACATTACATCGGAAGATAAACAATTGCTGAAGGATTATCCAATGGATTATTTAGCTCTTTCGTACTACTATTCGCAAATGGTAGATGCTTCCAAAAATACTATGAGTCCATCTTCAGTTACTCCAAACCCTAATTTAAAAGCGAATCCTTGGGGCTGGGCAGTTGATCCGCAAGGACTGTATAATTCGTTGTCACAATACTGGGATCGCTATCACAAATCGATCATCATCGCTGAGAATGGTTTTGGGATGTATGATAAATTAGAAGAAGGTCAAGTTCATGACGATTATCGGATCTCTTATTTATCCGAGCACATCGCACAGATGAAGCGGGCGATGTACGATGGCGCCGATGTTATCGCGTATTGTGCTTGGGGGCCAATCGACATTATCAGCTGTTCTTCTGCTCAGATGGAAAAACGCTATGGCTTCATTTATGTTGACCTAGACAATGAAGGCAAAGGATCGGGTGAACGAATCAAAAAAGACAGTTTTGACTGGTACAAACAAGTGATTGCTTCAAATGGCGAAACGTTATAACCAATTGAAAAGTTGATCTTTATGATCAACTTTTCTTTGAATGGAGGTGTAAACGTGCTGACAAAAAAAGAAAAAGAGTTGATTGATTATTTAACGAAGAAAAACCGCTGGGTAACTTCTGATGAACTAGCAGAATTTAGTAATTGCACGACTCGAACAATTCGCAATCGTGTCGCTAGAATTAATCAGAATAATCAAGCGCTCATTTTGACCAGTCATTTAGGCTATCAATTAAATATAGAAGCAAAGGTTCAGGGAGATGGAACAGAGGATCGCAAATCTCGAATCTTTTTAGAGCTGTTGAAACATTCTTCGGAAGGCGTTGATTTTTATGAATTGGCTGAAAAATTATATATTTCAGAATCAACATTGAAAAATGATATTCAACAATTAAAAAAAGAAATCACCAATGATGCCATTCAAATTGTTTTTGAGCAAGAATATATCAAACTTACAGGTCCAGAACGGGCAAAAAGGCGTTATCTTATTTCGCTTTTATACAATGAAAGCGACTTGCAGGAAAAGCTTAAGGTAAGTATTCAGCAAATGATTGGTTATATTTCATTAGAGAAACTGCAGCAGACGATCCAAGAGGTGTTATCTGAACACAAGATTCAAATCAATCAATACTCATTGAACAATATTGTCTTACATTTTGCCATCAGCATTGAACGAATTCGCCAAGGGCATAGTCTGAAGAAAAGCTTAAATAATGACCAAGCACAAAGCAGCCCAGAATTTTTAATAGCTGAAGAAATCAGCGATAAGTTGGCACAACAATATGACATTCATTTTTCCCATGCAGAGCTAGAGCAATTGTCCCTATTATTTATTGGAATGCAAAATGAAACATTGACGAAACAAAACAGTCAGCAATTATCGCATTTTGTTGATCGGAAGATCATCACTGCCCTACAGGATGTTCTGGCAGAAGTCGAGCGAACATACTTAGTCGAACTGCATGATGAAGAATTTTTCAATAAGCTGGCGATCCATTTACAAAGTCTCTATTACCGCTCCCATTACGAAACATTCACACGCAATAGCAGCTTGTTAGATTTGAAAACGGCCTATCCATTAATCTATGATTTAGCTGTGTACATCTCTTCCTTGATTCAGGATCGGCTAGATATTTGGTTCAATGATGATGAGATATCTTTCATTGCTTTACATATAGGTTCTTTTCTTGAAACACAAAAGAATTTCCGTAATCAAGTAACCATTCAGCTGGTTGTGAATGATTATCATGATATCGGTGCTAATCTCAGTAAGCAAATTGAAGAACGTTTTGGAGAAAATGTTAATGTTTTAGTGACAGAAAAGTGGAAAGCAGCTGCTACAGATCATGATTTATTATTGACGACTGATCGAAAAACGGCTTCTGAGTATGCGGGTTCGGTTTTCATCCATCCATTTTTAACAAGTAAAGACATCAAAAAAATTGAAAAACGAATTGACTCATTAAAGTCGCAACGCGAGAAAAGACGCATGTATCAGGCGATTGAAAAATTTATTTTGCCGGAACTATATTTTAATCAGATCGATCCGGCTGGCTTGAAACCCATCGAAATCCGTAAACAGATCAATCAGCGGATGGTAAAAGAAAGGTTTGTCGACGAAGGTTTCCTTGAAAGAGTGGAAAAACGTGAACGAATGTCTCCTACGAGTTTTCCTTCTGGAATCGCGGTTCCCCATTCGGTCGAGTTGGAAGCCGAAAAAAGCGGCGTTGCGATCATGACGTTACAAGAACCGCTCGTTTGGGCTGATCATACGATCAAGCTGATTGCTTATATCGCGATCAATAAAGATGAGGCAAATGAATTCAATGATTTTTTTGAGAAATTTATTGAGATCGTTTCAGAACCGATCAATACAAAGCAATTGAGTATGAGTGAGGACTATGAGGAATTTGTCTTGCGATTAAAAACGATGGTGGATGCGGATGAGTAAAAATAATTTATCGCGCGTAATCTTAGTGATTGTTGGAACTATCTTGATGGGGATCGGCATCGAAATAATTGTGACCGCCAATCAAGGGTTTGACTCAGTCAGTACGTTGATTTTAGGATTAATGAATTTTTCATCGATTCCATTCGGCCGTTGGAGTCAATTGATCAGCTTACTATTCTTATTAATTACCTTTTTTTACAAACGTGATATGTTGGGAATAGGCAGTATTATCAATACTTTATTAGTCGGTGAGACGATCAATCAAACAGCTTCGATGATTCAATCAATCGATTTTTTGCAAAATAATATTTTTGCTTCATTCTTAGGTTTTTGTGTCATGGCACTGGGAACAGCAATCTATTTAACCGAAGAATTAGGATCAGGGCCGTTGGAAGGGATGATGTTTTGTGTCTGCGACCTTTTACAGGTATCTTTACAGAAGGGGAGAGTTATACTCGATTTTCTAATCGTTAGTATTGGGGTTCTGTTAGGTGGAACATTCGGAGTTGGAACAGCTTTCGCCATTTTTTTATTAGGACCTTTGATCCAAATCTGCTTATCGCTTATAAAATATAGAAAAGTTTCTATGCGTATTCGCAGAAATAAAAAGCAATGGTCTGAATAATACGATTACTACGGAAAAGCCGGAACCAACTTTCTCTTATAGCAATATCAATAAAAAATTCCTCTTATGGCTTGTTTGGATAAACTCAAACGGATCATAGGAGGAATTTTTTTACTATTAAGGAAGTATAAAAATTTTATATAAATAAATCGCTAAACTGCAGTGAAATACATGTCCGGTTTTACAAACTAGCTTTTGAGCAATAAGCAAAAGCTGAGCGAGTTCGCGAAGCCTTTCTTAATCAGGTTTGTTTTCTTTTAGCGTTTGAATGACTTCTCTAACTTTTGAAATCGTATTTTGAGCATTTTTTCGATTATGGAACATAAGAATCACATACAAAGAGTCAATGATACTTAATTGTGCGATCCGCGAGGCTAATGCTTCAGAGCGAAATTCGATTTCCGCAGAAATGGAGATAAAGACCACATCCCCCAATTTTGCCAGCGGTGAGTTTGCTTGACTGGTCACGACAATTACTTTTGCCCCGTTTTTCTTAGCTGCCTCAGCAATATGAATGGTCTCTTTAGATTTACCCGAATGGGAGATAAACATCGCACAGTCTTCTTCTGTAAGTAGCGAAGCTTCCATCAACTGAAGATGATAATCCGTGCTGTGCCCAACAGGGATAGGAGAACGTAAAAATTTATGATAGGCATCCGTCGCCACGATTTCAGAACCGCCTACGCCAAAGAAATACAGACGCCGAGACGCAGAAATCATTCCGACCGCTTTATTTAAATCCACTTCTTTCAATAATTTTTTCGTGTCGGTCAAAGTGGTCATATTTGAATCGAAAACTTTTTGTGCCATGACTAATTCAGAATCATCTTTTTGAACATTTTCGTGGATTGTAATCGCGGTCAAATCGTTTTCTTGTTTCAGCATAGCCATCTTAAAATCTTTAAATCCATTGAAACCCAATTTTTTTGTGAATTGAAAAAAGGTAGAGTCGGCAATACCCAGTTCAGCGGCGAGGTCGCTAATAGAACTATGGCTAACCTTACTTGGATTTTCCAATATGTAGTCGGCGATTGCTTGTTCTTTTGGGCTAAAGTCTTTGTACATTGATTTAATTTGCAAGTGAATAGGGCTAGACATTGGCACCCCTCCTTCATTGGAATATCTATTTATTCATAAGATACTAGGAAACGAAAAAAAAATCAACAAAAATATTTTTTATTTTTTTTGTTTACAAAAAAATATTTTTTTGTATAATAGAGTCATAATATGTATGCGTTATCAGAAATCGGTTTCTATGTTGTGAGTCAATGTGAAGAACGGTTTGAACGATTTATAAAGAAGGAGATGGAGCAAATAAGGCCAGTTGATTAAGGTGGTACGGAAGTGAATTTGTCAGTCAAGAATCAAACAAGACTAAAGGAGCTTTGAGGATGGGAAAATACAAAATAGCGATTGTAAATTCAAGTAGTTTTGGCAAGATTTTTCACGATCAGTTGGAGCGGCTTGAAAAAATCGGTGAAGTTCGTTCATTTACTGTTGATGGAGAAATCGGCGGACAGGAATTAGCAGAATTGTTAACAGGCTACAATATCATTATTGCAAGTGTCACACCATTTTTTACGCAAGACTTTTTTGATCATAAGGATGAACTTATTTTGATTACCAGACATGGAATTGGTTACAACAATATTGATATTGAAGTTGCTCGCAGCCATGACACGATTGTTTCGATCATACCGGCTTTAGTAGAACGAGATGCGGTTGCTGAAAACAATATAACGAATCTGCTAGCGCTGTTGAGAAAAACAGTCGAAGCCGATTTGAGTGTTAAGAACGACAGCTGGGAGGATCGTGCTAACTTTGTCGGTCGGACGCTTTTCAATAAAACAGTTGGTGTCATCGGTGTTGGCAATACGGGCAGTTGTGTCGTAGAAACATTGCGAAACGGATTCCGTTGCAATGTCTTAGCTTATGATCCATACAAATCGCCATTGCACATTGAAAGTTATGGGGCCAAAAAAGTCGATCTGCCTCAATTATTGCAGGAATCAGATATCATTTGCCTTTGTGCCAGTTTAAATGAAGAGAACTACCACATGATTTCTACTAAAGAAATCAATCAGATGAAAGACAATGTCTATCTTTCCAATAGTGCTCGCGGAGCGTTGCTGGATGAAGAAGCAATTGTCGATGCTTTAACATCTGGAAAAATTGCTGGTTTGGCGACAGATGTTCTAGAAGAAGAGCCGGGACGGAAAGATCACCCTTATCTGACTTTCAACAATGTGGTTATGACTCCCCATACTTCTGCTTATACGATGGAATGTCTACAGGAAATGGGCGCAAAATGTTTACGTGATGTCGAGGATGTTGTTGCAGGGAAAATCCCTGAGCGTTCTGTTCAAGCGGAAAGCAAGGTTGCCAATTAGGAAGGAGCGTACGGAATGTTAACCGATTTAAAGGTTAAGGTTGGGCCGCAGTTTTATCGGTATCATATCGGTGCGATTGATTTTGTACCGGATCTATTACAAGAATTTTCAGCGAATAATGTATTAGTGGTTCACGGTCAGATTTCTTTTGAAAAGGCCAAACCTTTTCTGAGTTTTCTAAACCAAGAAACCTATAACTTTCATTTTTTACAATACACTGGCGAATGCAGCTATTACGGAGCGGAACGAATTGTTAAAGCGGTGAAGGATCATTCGATTGATTTCATTATTGGTGTAGGCGGGGGGAAACTGACTGACCTGGTTGGATATGCAGCTCATATAGCGAATGTGAATTTCGGAGTGATTCCTACACTAGCTAGTAATTGCGCACCTTGGACACCACTCTCAGTGATGTATAAGGAAAGCGGGGAATCTGAAGGAAAAAGTGAACATTTCTTGCGGCAGGCTAGCTTTTTCATTACAGATCCTGAGCTGGTTGTGGATGCACCAGTGAACTATTTTGTCGCCGGTTTAGCAGATACAATCGCAAAATGGTATGAATCAGATGCGATTTTACAGCAAGAACATTTGAAGAACGAGCCCTTTTTACAGTTAGCGGGATATACATCAGAACTTTGCAAATCCGCAATTTTAACCAACTCTGTTAAAGCGATCCAGGATATGAAAGCTGGTGAAGCGACGGAAGAATTCATTCATCTTTCGGAAATTGTCTTTGCGGTCGCCGGGCTAGTTGGCGGATTGGGTGACAAGTATGCTAGAAACGCGATCGCCCATGCGATGCATGATGGAATGAGCAAGTACCTTCCGAACAGTCATGATTTCTTGCACGGAGAAAAAGTAGCTTACGGCATTTTTTATCAGTTAGCAGTTGAACAGAAATGGGGGCAAATTGATGCATTACTGCCATTTTATCAAGAATTAAACTTGCCAATGTCATTAAATCAAATGAAGCTCTTTCCAGACGACGAAGCAGTCATTGATCAAATCACAGCATTTATTGATTCGAAAGAAAAAGTTCATCTGCTGCCAATACCAATTACAGTGGATTTATTGAAAAAATCCATTTTTGAGTTAGAAGACTATCTCAATAAGAAATAAATGGACCGAAAATCAGTGTTATTACGATGAGAACCAAATTATTTTTAAATACATTTATACGAACTAGGAGGAAATTATGGATACTTTAAGTGTAATGCAGAGTCTGTTGATTGCTTTATGGGTCGCTGCAGTAATGTCAAGGTGGCTTGGAGGTGGGGCAACCCTAACCCTTCGTTTTTCACCTCTTATGACAGGTTTGGTTGTCGGAATCATCATGGGAGATGTTGCTCAAGCGATGATTGTTACAGCTGCTTTGCAAATGATTTATATGGGGGTTTTCTCTCCAGGCGGATCTATGCCGGCGGAACCATCAATTGCTGCGGCAATTGCGGTGCCAGTAGCGCTGCTAGGCAATTTGAAGCCGGAAGCGGCGATTGCGGTTGCGGTGCCAGTCGGTTTGCTTGGAAGCTATTTATATCAATTCCGTTTCTTTATCAATACATTCTTAGGAAAATATACCGATAAGGCCGTTGAAGATCTGAATGCAAAGGCGATGAAACGCTCGATCATTTTATATCCAACGATTGCTTCATTTGTTCTATTTGTTCCATTAGTATTTATTGCTCTTTATTTAGGAGCACCAATTATCGCCGATGTCATCAATGCTTTAGAAGGAACCGTAGTCATTCATATTTTAGAAGTGGTCGGTGGTGGTTTAGCTGCTATCGGTATCGCGACAACGGTCTATGTTATTGGCCGAAAAGATTACATGGTCTTTTTCTTCCTTGCTTATTTCATGAGTGTTGTATTGAAATCACTTGAGATTACCATGGTTACTTACGCTATCTTTGGGATTTTGATCGCCTTGATCTTCGTGCAATCACAAAAAGGAAAAGGTGCTGCTCCAGCTGCAGAATCTGCGGGCTCCGGTTCCAGTGCGTCCTTTGATGATGACGATGATTATGATGACGGATTTTAATTAGCATACGAATTAGGAGGGAAAAACATGACGGAAGTATCAAATAATCAAGCAGTAAATAATAATTTAGCACCTGAAGAAATTACTAGTAAAGATGTTACTAAAGCGTATCTAAGATGGCATTTCGCCAACGAAATTCCTCACTCATTTGAACGCTACTTAGCACCATCCTTGCTATATGCCATGATGCCGATCTTGAAAAAATTATATAAAGACGATGATGCATTAAAAGCGGCCTATAAACGCCAACTGCTCTTTTTCAATACACAGTTGAGCTGGGGCGGCGGGGTTATCACTGGTTTGATGTCATCAATGGAACAACAACGGGCGCAAGAAGAGTATGAGAAAAAAGAAATACTGATGCAAGATGATTTAATGTACAACACAAAAGCTGGTTTGATGGGAGCATTGGCCGGAATCGGTGATGCGATCGATTCAGGAACTGTTCAATATATCTTCATTGCGATTGCTGTACCGTGGGCGCAGCAAGGTAGCGCGTTAGGCGCGTTATTCCCATTCGTATTCTTTGCCCTTTATCAAGCGGCATTAGGCGTTTTCTTTGCAAGACAATCATTCACGATGGGACGAAACGCAACTGGATTAATGCAAAGCACGGGTGTCCAAACGGCCATTGAAGCACTCTCGGTACTAGGTTTGTTCATGATGGGGATTTTGGCCGGAAACTATGTAAAAGTCGAATCGACGCTAAAATTTGCGATCTCAGGGCGAAAGTTTGTTATTCAGGAGATTCTTGACCAGATCGTTCCAGGTATTTTGCCTTTAGCAGTCGTAATGGGTGTGTATTGGTTCTATACGAAGAAGGGCTTGAAAGTAACCCAAGCATTGCTTTGGCTGACCTTAATTTTAATCGTTTTAGCCGGCGTCGGAATCTTATAATTTAAAAAAAAGTATCTCTTTCATTGCTCTCAACTAGAACAATGAAAGAGAAAATCTAATCTGAAAAGGAAGTGTGTTAAATGGGTGTAGTTAATTTAGCTCGAGTGGATGAGCGTTTAATCCATGGACAAGTAATGATGACCTTATCACAAAAAAGTGGTGTAAACTCGATTTTTGTCGTTGATGAAGTTGTAGCAAAGGATAAGTTTATGCGGGATTTGTATAAGAATGCAGGTAGTCGAACTGGTCAGAAAACGATCGTGATCACACCAGAAAAAGCAAAATTCTATTGGGATGAGTTCAATTTTAAAGAATACAACTGTATTTTGATCACAAAAACAGTAAGTGTAATCTATGAATTAGTAAAGCATGGCGTTCCAATGAAAGAATTGAATATCGGCGGAATCGCTCAAAAGGATCCTGAAAAAGATTTATTAGTAACAAAATCCGTTTATTTAAATAAAGAAGATGCGGAAAGATTAAAAGACATGAATGAAAATTATGGTGTTGAAGACATTTATTTCCAGGCAACACCCTCAGCACCGAAGTCTAGTTTGAAGGATGTATTAAAACAATTTGGTCTTTAAGAGGCGCTAACTGAAAGAACAGGAGAGAGAACGGATGGAGCAAACAGAGGTATTCAAAGATTGGCTTTTTCGGTATCAATATGTTTATCGGCTGCGTCGAACAGAAAAGAGCAAAAAAAGATTTCTTGGAGCGTTGGTAACAGATATCGCAAAAATGCGGGAAGATGTTCAAGTAATTGAATACAATCAGCAGAAGAAATATGCTGCGCAAAATGTTTATGTCGGCGACATCAAGCAGGCTGATCGAGTGATTTGCACCTTCTATGATACTCCTCCTGAAAGCGTGGGTTCCTATCAGTTGTTTGATCGTAAAGATCAAGCTAGAAAGACTACCAAGTTTATTTTAGCGAGCACAATACTCGCGATTCTTTTAGGCATCATCGGCACGCTGATCTATATGCGCTTTTCGGCAGATTCCTTCAATTTCAATTCACCGAGTACGCTTGTGATCATGGCGATCTATGCAGGATACTTTGTATTATTTGGAAAAATTACCAAAGGATTGTCAAACCGAAAAACGCTGGTTCGCAATACGTCGTCGCTATTAGCAATGCTAAAAATGATCGCTGAAAACAAGCAAAAAAATATTGCCTATGCTTTTCTAGATGAGGGAAGCTATGGCAATAAAGGATTGGATGAATTACAAAGTCAGGTCAATGGAAACTGTAAAATTTATTACTTAGACAGCGTTGGTGCTGCGGCACCTTTGCATTTAGTTGGCGAGTCGCCAAACCTTCGAATGACCAATGAAAACATTGACTATCAATCTACGGAACAAAAGATAAGCTATATCTTCAGTGCTAGAAGAGATCAAGAGAACTCAGCGTTCTATTTAGATCCAGCTGATTTAAAACAGAAACAGCTGAATATGGAAAATATCACCACTGTAACGAGTTTGTTTCAGTGAGAAAGTGGAGGAATCCTATGTTAGGAATCGTAATTGCTACACATGGAAAATTAAGTGATGGTTTGAAAGACGCAGCGGAAGTGATTATTGGTGAAACCAATAATATTGCGACAGTTAATTTGAATCCTGGTGATGATGTTCAAGAATTAGGAATTCAAATTGAAGCGGCGGTCAAAGCGGTAGATAAAGAAGCCGGAGTAATCGTGTTAACAGATTTAGTTAGTGCGAGTCCTTACAATCAATCTGTCTTGATTACTAACGGATTAAATCAAGAACTGCAAGAAAAAGTATATGTTATCGGCGGCGTAAATTTGCCGATGCTGCTTGAAACGATCAATCATCAAATTTTGAGTACACCTGTAGCAGAGGCTGCGCCAGCGATCATGGCCCAAGGTGCAGATAGTTTAGACATCTGGCATGCTTCAGAAGTTGAAGAAGCTGATGACGAAGACGACTTTTAAATCAGAATGGGATGCGAACAGTGATCCTATGGATTTTTTAGGTTAGATATTTTGACACATACTAAATAGGAATAGGAGACTAGAATTAATGAGATGGGGCTTTAGATGGTATGGAGAGAAAGGCGACTCCATTCCTTTAAATCATGTTAGACAAATCCCAGGCATCAATGGTGTCGTCGGCACATTGCTGAATAAGCTGCCAGGTGATGTGTGGGAAGTTTCTGAGATACGAGAGTTAAAAAAATCAATTGAAAAAGAAGAATTAGAATTATTAGGGATTGAAAGCGTCGCGATTCATGATGCGATCAAGGCGGGAACAGACGAACGCGATCATTATATCGACAATTATATTCAAACAATTCGAAATCTTTCTGAATGCGGAGTAGATTTAATCTGTTACAGCTTCAAGCCGATTTTTGGCTGGGCGAAAACAACTCTTAATTATGAAAATGAAGATGGCAGTTTTGCATTGTTGTACGATCAAGCGGTAGTAGACAATATGGAACCAGGTGATATGTATAAATTAATCAGCAGTCAATCTAAAGGGTTCCAATTATCTGGTTGGGAAGAAGAACGTTTGAGTAAATTCAATTCGCTAGTCGAGATGTATGAAGGTGTAACGGAAGAAATTCTGTTTGAAAATTTGAAGTACTTCCTCGAAAGAATCATCCCGGTTTGTGAAGAGGCTGATGTGAGAATGGGGATTCACCCGGATGATCCGCCGTGGGAAATTTTTGGTTTTCCACGAATTACCAAGAATCTAGATGATTTGCAACGCATCATCAATATGGTGGATTCTCCGTACAATGGTATTACTTTGTGTACAGGAGCATTAGGCGCGGATCCTAATAATGACATGGTGAAAATCGTTCATGCCATTGGTGATCGAATCAATTTTGTTCATTTTCGTAATGTGGAATTTTTAGGTTACCGCAAGTTCAAAGAAACCGCTCATCCATCTACTGAGGGTTCACTTGATATGTATGCGATCATGGAAGCTTTGGTGGAAGTTGGTTTTGACGGCGTGATCCGCCCAGATCATGGACGAACGCTTTGGGGGGAAGTTGCCAGACCAGGGTATGGATTATACGATCGAGCGATGGGCATTACTTATATGCAAGGATTACATGAAGCGATCACCAAAAACAAGAAGAAAGATGCGTAGAAGGTGAGAGAAAAAATGCCAGTAAATACAAAGCATAAAGTCTATGAACAACTAGCACAAACTCAATTATTGCCGCTTTATACCGCAACTGATTTAAGCTATTTACCTAAAGTTGAAGAGATTCTGTTAGAAAATAATGTCCCTTTAATTGAAGTAACTTTCCGCAGTGATCTAGCTGCAAAGGCAATCAAGCGATTATCAAGGTCTGGTAAGCTTATCGTTGGAGCGGGGACGGTTCGAACATTAACAGAAGCAAAAATCGCTATCGGAAATGGCGCGCAGTTCATTGTTTCACCGGCAATCGTGCCTTCTGTGATTGAATATTGTTTAGAACAAGCTATCCCGGTCTTTCCCGGTACTGCGACACCAAGAGATATCCAACTAGCGTTAGATTACGGAATCCATGTAGTGAAGTTTTTCCCGGCAGATATTTATGGCGGATTGAAAGCGATCAATGCATTAAGCGGGCCTTTCTATGATGTGAAATTCTTACCGACCGGCGGGATCAATGAAGAAAACTTTGTTGAATATCTTGAGAACCCGCATGTATTGGGAGTGGGTGGTTCATTCATTCTTTCAGAAAAAGTAATTAAAGCAGACGACGGGAAGACAATGAATCAAATCCTCCAGTCACTGGTGGCTAAGATAAATTAGTTTAAGAATTTAAAACTGAACATCCATGCAACCATTCTTGAAAAAGAGAAAAGGACATGGATGTTTTTTGTTTGATTATTAGAAAAGAACACTCTTCATAATAACGCCACATTTTTTTCTAACTTTCCATAAAAAAGCTCATAGCTTTTTCAAAAGTTTGGCGTAAGATGAACTTAACCCTAAAAATAATTCTTTTTCCCCTGTGAAAGCAGGAACCCCCAAAAAATAGAGTCGACGCAGAGGCGTCGGCTCTATTTTTGTTCATTATATTGAAAAGATTGTTTTTATGTTAGCTATATACCCACGCATTAGCGAGCTGCGGCATAAGCTGGTCTAAAGAATATTTTTGCAGATAGTGTTCTTTCTCCGGCCTATCGTTTGGATCATAAACGATCAACTGATCGCTTTGCAGATCTTTTTTAATCACCATGATGTGACCGACATCCGTGAATTCTCCTGGATTGACGGAAATCACTAGTGGTTGATTTTGATTTAAGTGTTGTTGAATTTGTGCTTGATCTTTGCCGAGATCTTGAATATTCAGGCCATAATTTTGAGCAAAGGCAGCAAAAATGGACCACGCCGTTCCTTGACCATTTTCATAATAGCGATCACCGCTCCATTGCAAGATTTCAGTTGGATAAACGGTTCTTTTTTCCTGATAGGAAAGAATCATTGCTAAAGAAGTAATCGCACAGCCATTCGTAGCTAAATCATTTTGATCAGATCCGCTGCCATAGGCTTTGCTAGCCCACCGTGAGTCTGTTTGGAGCAATAATGAGAAATCTTGACCATGCTCTTGCAGATATTGGTTGGCACTAGCTGAAAAATCTTGCTGACTATTGGCTTTATTATTGAAGGGAAAGAATCGAGAAGAAAGAATCCCCAGACTAGCGATCACTAACACAATTCCGAATAAAATTGAAAAAGGTCGAGTTCTTCGCCTCATAAAAAACACCTCCACTCTTTTATTAAAACGAAAAAAGAGTAAGGTGTCATCGGTCAAAAGTTGTAAGTTATTCAAATTCCTCTAATTCTAGGCTGAGTTCTTCCCAACTTGAAAGCTGTTCTTCTTGTTCCGCTTTTTTTGTTTCCAGCTCATTCGTTAGTTCCAGTAGTTGAACATGGTCATTCAAAATTTCTGGCTGACTCATTTGCGTTTCCAGTTCATCGATCTTTTCATCTAAAACAGAAAGATTCTCTTCAATTGCTTCGACCTTGCGCCGTAAACTGCGGATCAATTTTTGCTGTTCCTTGTCTTGATAAAATTTCTTTTTCGGAGCTTCAACAGGAACCGCTTCTTTTGCTTGCAATTCAGCAATTTCTTCTTCTTCCTTTTTCTTTTCCAAATAGTAGTCGTAGTCGCCAAGATATAATTTGCTGCCTTCTGGAGATAACTCGATTACTTTGTTAGCAATACGATTAATGAAGTAGCGGTCATGAGAAACGAATAGCAGCGTTCCTTGATAATCAATCAAGGCATTTTCCAAGACTTCCTTATTGTCAATATCTAAATGGTTGGTCGGTTCATCCAGAATTAAAAAGTTTTCTTTATTCATCGATAATTTTGCTAAAGCAACCCGAGCTTTTTCACCACCGCTTAATAAGGGAATTGTTTTTTCTACATCTTCACCGCTGAAAAGAAAGCCGCCTAAAACATTCCGAATATCTTTTTCTGGAGTAGTGGGATGCTCATCCCAAAGTTCGGCCAAAATGGTCTTATTGCCATGCAAATCAGCTTGTCCTTGATCATAGTATCCGATAGTAACGTTTGTTCCAAAATGAGGTTTTCCTTTAATAAATGACAATTGTCCAATCAAAGATTTCAATAAAGTAGACTTTCCGATTCCATTCGGACCAACTAATGCAATCGCATCTTCACGCCGAATATCTAGATCGATTGGTTCAGATAATGTTTCTTCATATCCAATCGCAGCTTCTTCAACCTGTAAAACGACGTTGCCAGAAATTTTATCAATATCAAACATGAATTTTGCTGATTTTTCCTTGCCATCGGGTCTGTCTAAGCGATCCATTTTTTCTAACGTCTTGCGTCGGCTTTGAGCTCGCTTCGTTGTTGAGGCACGTACTAGATTACGCGCAACGAAATCCTCTAATTTCTCAATTTCTACTTGTTGCTTTTCGTAAGCCTTCCAATCAGTAGCAAGTTGTGCTGCTTTCAAGTCTAGATAGCGAGAATAGTTCCCAGTGTAGTGTCGAATCTTGTGACGTGAAATCTCATAAATTTCATTAACGACCCGGTCTAGAAAGTAACGGTCATGAGAGACGATCAGCAGTGCGCCTGAATATCCTTGCAAATAATCTTCCAGCCAAGCCAATGTTTCAATATCCAAATGGTTGGTTGGTTCGTCAAGGATCAAGATATCGGGTTTAACTAACAACATCCGAGCTAAAGCTAATCGTGTTTTCTGGCCACCAGACAAAGTATTGATTTCTTTATCATAGAAACTTTCATCAAATTTGAATCCGTGAAGAACACTACGGATTTCATTTTCGTAGCCATAACCATTTTGATCATTGAAATCATGTTGAAGTTGATCATATTCTTTTAATAAAGAAGCGTAACGACTGTCGCTTTCGGGTGTTTCCCCGATTGCGACTTCCACTTCACGCATTCTTTTTTCCATTTGCCGCACCTTATCGAAGGCCTTCAGCATTTCGTTCCAGATAGTTTCGGCTGAATCTAGACCCGTATCTTGAGCCAAATAGCCTAAGCTTGCTTGTTTATTTTTGATAACCTGTCCAGCATCTGGGGCTTCGATATTGGCGATGATTTTTAATAGGGTAGATTTACCGGCTCCATTCCGGCCAACTAACCCGATGCGTGCTTTACTAGCCACTTCTAAATGTATATTCTCAAATAAAGTATCAGCGCCAAAGTAGCGCGCGATTTGATTTGCTTGTAGTAAAATCATTGGATATCTTCCTTAAATTTATTTTTCCGAATGGATTCAGTCTAACATATTTTTGAAGACCTTGCGATTGGAAGCGGTCATTTCGATAAATCGTGATTTTTTCACAAAATTTCGAGCAAGTGCGTTGCAATTTCACTAAGATTCTTGCTATTATAGTGCAGTAGTCAACATTTACGAAATTTTTTAATAGAGGAGAGTTATTGTGAAAGAACATTCAATTCCAAAAGCGACTGTTAAACGATTGCCGTTATACTATCGGTATTTGCGTATTTTAAATAATGCTGGAAAAACCAAAGTATCATCTACAGAACTAAGTGAGGCGATCCAAGTCGACAGTGCAACGATCCGTCGCGATTTTTCTTACTTTGGTGAGCTAGGCAAACGTGGATATGGATACGATGTCGAAGATTTAATGCATTTCTTTGGTAAAATCTTAAACGACGATCAATTGACTAATGTAGCATTAGTTGGTGTAGGTAATCTGGGCAGCGCCTTATTGAAATTCAAATTTCATCAAAGCAACAGTATTCGTGTAAGCTGTGCCTTCGATGTCAAAGAAGATATCGTGGGACGCATTGTTGATGGTATTCCAGTATATCCATTAGATAATATGGTAGAGCAGATCAAATTGCAGCAAATAGAGATTGCCATTCTTACTTTGCCAGCACAGCAAGCGCAGCAAGTTGTTGATCAATTAGCTGATGCAGGAATCAAAGGGATCTTGAACTTTACTGCAGCTCGATTGACTGCGCCAGAAGATGTAATTATCCAAAGCGTTGATTTGACCAATGAATTACAAACATTGATTTACTTCTTGCATCATAATACAGATAACAAATAAAAGACTGCGCAATTAAACCGACCTCCAAAAGCTAGACCAAAAATCTAACTCTTGGAGGTCGGTATTTTTATAGCTGAATCTAGCTTCTAATTCAAATTGAAAGTGTTCCAAGAATATTTATCAGCAGAGATTCCTTCAGTCAACAAATAGAGATAAATAAGAAATGGGGGGAATCCTACCATGAGTTTATCAAAGTATGTCTTCTGAGTGCTCATTTTTTTTACTTAAATAAACTTTGATAGTCCGGTGTTTCTGAATCTTTTGGCAGTTGTTGTAAAAGACCTTCCATTGATTTGAAATCTATAAAACGAGCCTGCCGCGCAATTTCTTTTCCATTATGATAAACCAAAACAGCGGGTACTGTTAAAACTTCAAAAAAACCGGCCAATTCTGGTTCTTGCATAATATCTAAATGATGAAATGGAATATCGTAGTTTTCAGCAAGTTCTCTTGCTTTCGGCTCATCCACGTGGCAAATGCTGCAGGTCGCTGAAGAAATAAAGACCACATTATTTGTTTCATCAATAAGGGATTCTTGAACACTGGTTAAGTGATTCATTGTAGACTTCCTTTCTTGAAACTATACTTACTATCTGTAAGATAATCAGATTTGGTCAAAATGTCAATTTTATTGTCTGATAGAAATAGTTGTTTGATTCCTTAAAAAGCGTTATACTCTCTATTGTATCGCGGGTGTAGTTTAGTGGTAAAACAGAAGCTTCCCAAGCTTCCGTCGCGAGTTCGATTCTCGTCACCCGCTTCAATGGAATCACCACAGCTAGATTAGCTGTGGTGATTTTTGGTATTAAGTACTTTTCTTTTAATGGACTCTTGCTATTCAAACCGTGATTGATGTATGCTAAGGGTGATGTGAGGGGAAACCTTCACTTAGGGTAATATATCCTGATTAAACCAACGTTTGTGGCTGAGCGTTGGTTTTTTTATATGTTCATAAAAAACGGATTATGCAAAAAAGAATAATTCTGATTAAAAGAAATTGATTTAAGACGGTTACTTTAATGTAGGAAATAGTTTGCATTAGAAAAGCAGATTTTTCTATTTTAAAATTGCTAGAGTTCTTGTGAAGTGAGAGATATACTATGAGCAAATAATCGAATAAGGGAAAAAGATAGACCTTAAAAGCTTTTATCGCTGGTTAAGGTGACTCAGCATAACTTTTACTGCAGTACTTCATGGTTTAGGAATTCTTTTTTATACTTGATTACCTGCTGAAGTTCCGGTTCAGTTTGGATTTGATGGAGAAGTAAGCAGTTGGTGATATAAAGTTTTTCTTTTTCCACCCCTTTTATTATTAGTAACTTCAATCAGTAGAAGTAAATATGTTGACGTGAAGTATCCCGTAACGAGCAAAGAGAACCAATTGCACAAAATTATTCTATGCGCTCAGCTGTTAGAATAAAAAAATCCTCACGAGGAGGATTAAATTTTAAAATCGAATAGACTAAGAATCAAAAGCAGCAGTGCCGGCAGCATTGAATTCATCGTATTTAACATCAAGTGAACAATTATAGAGTTCCAAATGTTTTTGGATAACAGATAAATCAAACCCAAATAAACGCCGAGAGCCATATAAGGAATCATGGCATAAATATTACCATTAAAATTATTCCAATGAACGAGCCCAAATAAAATTCCTTGAATGAAAAGCATCAAGATACGTAATACTTTATTCGTTAGTTTTCCCAATAGTAAATAACGAAAGGTCAGTTCTTCTGCAAAAGGAGCGATGAAGGGTGCAATTGCGGCTAAAACAGTCCAACTTGGACTAAGAGCTTGTGGAGAATAGGCTGTCGAAGAGCGGAGTTCAAGCAGTTCGCTTGGAATCAATCCGCGAACAATACGCAGTAGTAAAAAGATACCTGCGACTAATAAAATGCTTATTAACAACCTTCGGAAAAGTTTTTGCCGATACAATTTCCATTGAATCTTCAAAAAATCATGAAATAAATAAATCATAATTAGAAACCCAGACATGAAGAGCAGCGTGGATGACAATAACGCAATCTTAGGATCTTCTGTTAAGTGAAAGAACGGGAAAATATAATCGCCAATCCATAATTCTAATGGAATGATACAAAGGCCCCACCATTGTTTTCTATTTGTTTCCATGTTTTATCCCCCTTTCTTTTTTTAGTTTAAAAAAAGAGAAGAATTGTGTAAAGCAATATGAAATAATAATAAATTTGTTTCTGAAAATTTTGGTATACTTATAAAAAGGGAGGGAGATTGTGTTGGATTATCAAATGCAGAAAACGATGGGGAAATGTTTTCGCAGTAAAGGTTCTAGTATTACTGGAATCGTTCGAATCTTGGGAAGTTGGTATGATTATAAAGTGATCAATGGGCCGCCTGAGTCGGAAGATATGCTAGAGGTCATTGATTTTACTAGCCGAGAGTTATTCGTCATCATTAATAATAATTTAGAAGAAAGCGATGTGAATTATATTGTTAATTTTTAATATCATCTTACTTGCGATTGTAGTTATTGTGCTTTTGTTTATCATCAGTCAATTAGTCGTGATCGTACAACAAGGAGAAGTCAAGGTTGTTGAAAGTTTTGGTAAATATGTTAAAACATTAGATCCTGGATTGCATTTTTTGATTCCAATTTTGTATGTGGTTCGTCGACGTGTTTCGTTAAAACAAACTCCGATCCAAATCGAACCTCAAAGTGTTATTACTCGGGATAATGTAATTGTTGAGATCGATGAAGCAATCAAATATCATGTGACGGATGCAAGAGCATTTGTATATGATAATGAAGATTCAGTTACCTCAATGATCCAAGATTGTCAATCGAACTTACGGGGAATTATCGGTAAGATGGAGTTGAATGAGGTGTTGAACGGTACCGAAGAGATTAATGTAAATCTTTATGAAAGTGTGAAAGATATTACTGCGGGTTACGGTCTCTCGATTGACCGAATTAATATCGGTGAGATATCAGTTTCAGATGAAATTGTGAACTCCATGAATAAATTAATCACAGCAAGTCGAGACAAAGAATCATTGATTACGATCTCTGAAGGTAAGAAGCAATCTGTGATTTTAGAATCGGAAGCGAAATCATCTGAAATGCAGATTGATGCAGAAGCACGGGCAAGACAAACAAAAATCGATGCCGATGCACGAGCGGATCGGACACGGATTGATGCGGCAGCAGAAGCAGATCGAATTGCAAAAATTACTGAAGCTGAGACTGCCCGGATCAAAGAAATTAATAAAGCAATTGCTGAAAGTAATTTAACAGATGAAATGATTGCATATCTGGGAATTGAAGCGTTCAAACATGTCGTTGAAAACAATGGGAATACCGTGATTATGCCAAGTAATCTGACAGAACTCGGAAATGTGCCGGCAATCAAGGAAATCTGGCAGCAAACGAAGTAAATACATTTATCATTATAGAAATAAAGAAAAACAGCCGCAATTTTTGAAAATTGTTTGCTAATCTGTCAAATAGATTTTTAGGAAAAAAGAATCTGATAGAGTATAGTAAGATGGTATTTACTGGAAATCGAATTTATTCTTCTTTCTAGAAAAAATAAATTCTGTAATTGGATTTAGGAGTTGAAATACTATCATAGTAAAAAAACAGACCTCGAAAATTATTTCGGCAATAGTTGTAGTGTTAGCAGGGATTTATGGCATTTATTCACAAGTAACCTCTAACAATGAAGCGAACGAGGCAGTAAAAGAAGTAACAGTTAATCAAATTTCAGAACTTCCTGATTATGACGGAAAGCATCAAACGATTCAATTGAACCAGAATAAACCTAATTTTTCTAAAGAGGATCTTTCGTTGGAAAAAGGGACATGGACACGCTTTTCCAATTTGGATCAACTGAATCGTGTCGGCGTTGCAGACGGGATGTTAGGGAAAAATCTGATGCCCCATCAAAAGCGAGAACGGTTATATGTAAAACCGACTGGCTGGCATCAGAAATTTTATAATGATAAGCCGTTGTATAACCGAGCACATCTGATTGCTTATCAATTTTCCGGAGAGAACAATAATTTGAAAAACTTGATGACTGGTACAGCTTCAATGAATGATCCAGGAATGAATGACCATGAGATTGAAATTGGAAACTATATCCGCGAAACCAATCACCACGTACGTTATCGCGTGACACCGTACTTCAAGGGAGACGAATTAGTCGCTCGTGGAGTTCAAATGGAGGCGCAAAGTATTGAGGATAATCAAATCTCGATTAATCTCTTTATATATAACGTTCAAGAAGGTATTAAGATTGATTATCAGAACGGGTACTCACAAAAATAATAGAAGAAAATCAGCCGAGTTTGTCTTGGCTGATTTTTTTATAAAAAGAGCACTGTGGGACAAGAACGTAGCTATTTGGTTAGGTAAAATTAATAATGTCCACGAACTAATATAAAGAAGGCTGGTGTTATTATGCAATGGAGCGAGCTGTTTAACGCTGATCGGGAACCGTCAGAAAAACAAATTACAGATTTTATTTCAAATCCCTTATGGATTGAACTGTCTGATCATTTAAGACAAACGTATAATGTAAAACCAAAACATGTTTATAGTGGTTGCTCAATGGGCGATGGTTATTGGAAGGGATGGAACATTAAGTTTAAAAAGAGTGGAAAAGCCCTATGTACCGTTTATCCAAAACAAGGTTACTTTGTGGCAATGATTTCTTTCAGTGTGAAAGAGTTGGATAAAGCAGATGCATTGGTAGAACTTTGTTGTGAATACACTAAGAATAAGTATCAGCAAGCTAAGAGCAGTAAACTAGGGAAATCAATTTCTTTTGAGGTAACCGATGAAAAAATATTGCAAGATATCAAAGAGCTTGCTGCATGCAGAGCAGAATCAACTAAAAAATAAATTTCTAACCGCCTAAGCTATTTTCTTAGGTGTTTTTTTGAGCTATTTTAAACTTGATATTGCTTATAGACTTTAAATGATTGAAAATAGAGTAGGAAATCTAAAATACCAAATAAAAATTTATATCATCTATACAATTTTTTATGACTATTATTTAATCGTTATGCAGGAAGACTTGAGAGTAAAAAGCATGAATAGGAGTTAGCAAATGGAAGAGTATCAGAGAGCAAGATACAGGGCAACGGCATTGAGTTTGAGTAAAAAATTAGAGCGCCGTAACTTTCAATCAATTATTTGCCAAAACTTGGTTGAAGCAAAAGAACAAGCTTTGCAAATCATCGCTTCAAAGAAATCAGTAGCTTTTGGTGGGTCGATTACAGTAGAGCAGTCAGGTATCATTGAAGCCCTTTACAATCGCGGTCAACCGATGATCGACCGCGAAAAAACGAGTTCGCCGGAAGAACGACATCAAGTAATGAAACAGGCGTTGACAGCCGATTATTTTTTGACCAGTATAAATGGTGTTACGGAAGATGGAGAACTAGTGAATGTTGACAGTGTAGGAAATCGCGTTGCTGCTATAACATATGGGCCTGACAAAGTGTTAGCCTTTGTCAGTATGCAAAAAGTTTATGGCAGTTTGGATATGACTGTGGAGATGGTACGAAAAAACACAGCCCCGTTAAATGCCCATCGCTTGGGATTGCAAAAGACACCTTGTATTAAGAAAGGTCTTTGCGGAGATTGTCTACAAACGGAATGTATCTGTAATACAATCGCAATTACACGACGATCAATGGTAAAAGATCGTATCGTCATTTTTTTAATCATTGAAGAAGTTGGCCTATAGTATTAGTAGAAAAAGTAAACAAAAAACCGAGGGAAATCCTCGGTTTTTTAGCTGCTATTAATTTAAAGCGCTGCTGTTTTCCATAACTTCATCAATCAAGCCGTAAGCTTTTGCTTCTTCAGCAGACATGAAGTTGTCACGATCTGTATCGCGTTCGATCACTTCGATTGGTTGACCTGTGCGCTCAGCCAAAATATTATTCAAACGTTCGCGTGTTTTCAAGATATGACGTGCAGCAATCTCGATTTCTGTTGCCTGACCCTGAGCTCCGCCCAATGGTTGATGAATCATAATCTCGGCATTCGGCAATGCAAAACGTTTGCCTTTAGTGCCGGCTGTTAATAGGAAGCTACCCATTGAGGCTGCCATACCAAGTACAATCGTTTGTACGTCAGCTTTAACAAAATTCATCGTGTCAAAAATTGCTAAGCCGGCAGAAACACTGCCACCTGGCGAGTTGATGTAAAGGTAGATATCTTTTTCAGAATCCTGGGCATCCAAGAAAAGCAACTGGGCGATGATGGTATTCGCCATATCATCGTTTACTTCGCCGCTTAACATGATGATGCGGTCTTTCAATAAACGAGAATAAATGTCGTAAGCGCGTTCGCCACGAGATGATTGTTCAATGACTGTAGGGACTAAATTCATAGTGAATCCTCCTTAAAATATTGTTCGTAAATTATTTTAGCACAAACAAGGTTAGATTGCTAAAACTTAAAGAAAGTATACAACGTTGGTCAGTTTTGGTCAAATAGAAGGCATCGTTCTTTTAAACGGGTCAAACTATCCTAGAAACAGAAAAATATGGTACTATTAATGACGATGATAACAGGATGTCAGATTGCCACATTATGTAAAATGCCAGTGGGATGATGAGCGTGTTGAAAATCAGTTGATTTTTTTGTAAGAATTAATTTTAAAAGTATGAAAGCAGGAGGGAAAAACGTGGAAATCGCATTTATTGGACTAATCGGCGTATTGATTGGAGCAGGATTAACGGGAATTGCAGTCTATTTTGTTTTTAAGTATATCGACCTACGCCATCAGCGTGAAAGAGAGTTAGAGCACCAGGTTAAAGAAATTGAAACAATTAATCTCTTAAATAAAAAGGTTAATGAAATTTTATCCAAACGGAATGTTTTAATGCAAGACTATGTAACGTTTAATTCATTTGATGACTGTTACATTACGATCGATGATTTCATTTACTTGAATTCTTTTGCCGCTCAGAATAATTTTTATTTACCAAATTATTTGATTGAAGAATTTTTCAAAAATATTTCTCATCGCAAAGTTATTTTATCTCCCGAAGAAACGGTTAAAATCGGTGGATATACTTACAAAGGCGGGCGGATCGTTATGGAGACTTTTTCTGAACAGCTTCTGGAAATTTTAGACGAAAAAAAACAGCAGCTATCTCGATCAACAAAGCAACCTTTACGCTATTTCAAGGTACAGTAACATGTTGCTGTAAAATTGTGAACAGATTTGAATTATTTTAGGTAATTACGAACGAGGTGATATTAGATGACAGTAATTATTGCTCATCGCGGGAGTGCAGGGACTCATCCAGAGAATACATTGCCAGCGTTCATGGAAGCGGTACGGACTGGTGCGGATGGAATCGAATTGGATGTTCATCTAACTGCTGACCAGCATTTGGTTGTCATCCATGACGAAAGTGTCGATCGAACAACTGATGGCAAGGGTCTGATTAGAGAGTTAACATTGGAAGAAATTAAGAAATTGGATGCAGGAAGTTGGTTTGATGAGAAATACCAAGCAACTAAAATATCCACATTGCAAGAAGTTTTGAATTTATTGCTGCAGATGCGTTTCCGCGGCTTTTTATGTATTGAGATCAAAACAAATAAGTTTCATTATCCTGGAATTGAGGAGAAAATTTCTGAAGTCATGACAAGCAAGACTTGGCCCTTTACTTATTGGTACACGAGCTTTAATGTGGATTCATTGCGGATCATGCATGAGTATGAACCGAACGCACAATATGATCTAATTCAAAAAAATGATTTAGAAAAATATCAAATTGTATTAGATACTGATTTTATTGAAGGACTTCATCCAAGCTGTGATTGGGTTAAACAACATCCCGAGGTCGTTGAAAAATTTGAAAAATCAATTCGCCCATGGACACCGAATCTTTATGAAACTATGATGACTTGCTACGAGAATAATCTAGCGGGTATCATTACGGACTTTCCGGAAAAAGCACTCCGTACGAGAAGCAGGTTCAAACAATGAAAGTAATTGCAATTGTTGGACCGACGGCTGTTGGCAAAACCAGCTTAAGCATTGAACTGGCTAAACGTTTCAATGGAGAAATTATTAGTGGCGATTCCATGCAGGTATACCGAGGGTTAGATATCGGAACGGCTAAGGTGACACTTGCTGAGATGGATGGAATTCCTCATCATTTGATTGACGTGCGGGATATTGATGAAAAATATTCTGCGGCTGATTTTCAGAAGGCGGGCAGACAGGCGATTGAAGAAATTAGTCAACGAGGAAAACTGCCGATCGTCGTCGGAGGAACCGGGTTATATATCCAATCTTTATTGTGGGATTATAAACTTGGCAGTGAGGGCGAACCAGAAGATGATTCACTACGGGGAAAATATGAGAGTTTTGCAGAAAAAAATGGTAATCGAGTACTGTGGGAACAATTACAAACAGTTGATCCGTTGGCTGCAGAAAAAATACATTTTAACAATCGTAAAAAGATGATTCGAGCCTTGGAAGTTTTTGAAGTAACTGGTCATTCGATACTAGAACCCAAAGAACAGCCACAGAAAATTTATGATAGTTTTTTGATTGGTCTCAATACAGATCGAGCTTATTTGTACCAGCGAATCAATCAACGAGTTGACTTAATGGTCACGGAGGGGCTCTTAGAAGAAGCGAAGAGGCTTTCGGAAACACCTGATGTTCAAGCAGCTCAAGGAATTGGATATAAAGAATTGTTTCCTTATTTCACTGGTATTTCTTCACTGGATGAAGCGCTTGATGAAGTAAAGCTGCACTCGCGACGTTATGCTAAACGCCAATTGACTTGGTTTCGTAACCGCATGTCAGTTCATTGGTATGATTTAGTTCAACAACCTGATGCGATTATTGAGATTGAATCAGCAATTACAAAATGGCTGGTTAATGAAGTTGATGAAGATGGAACAAAAGAATAGAATTGCTGTTTTATAACTATATTAAATGAATTTATCAGGTTTCAATGTAAAAGAAAAACGATAGTAATACAAATTAGGAGGAAACGGATTGTCAGAAAGAGTCATTTTAGTCGGCGTCGAAACAGACGAGAGTAAGTTTAACTATTTAGAATCAATGCATGAGTTGGCCGGACTAACCAAGACGGCTCATGGCGAGATAGTTTTTTCATTAACACAAAAGCGCCCTAAGGTTGATCGACAAACGATTATCGGTAAAGGGAAAATCGAGGAGCTTGCTCAGTTGGTTGATGCACATGAAGCGGAACTTGTGATCTTCAATCATGCCTTATCTCCCCGACAAAGCCAAACGATTGAAACTCAAGTGGGTGTGCCGGTGATTGATCGGATTCAGTTGATTTTAGACATCTTTGCACAACGTGCCCGCTCAAAGGAAGGGAAGTTGCAGGTTGAACTTGCACAATTAGATTATTTATTACCGCGTTTAGTAGGACAAGGACAGAGTTTATCTCGACTTGGCGGTGGTATTGGAACTCGAGGTCCCGGTGAAACCAAGTTGGAAACAGATCGTCGCCACATTCGGCGTCGTATCTCTGCAATCAAAAAAGAATTAAAGGAAGTCAAGGCGCATCGTGAACGAAGCCGCCAAAAACGACAGCAGTCTAGTATTTTTCAAATGGGGCTGATTGGATATACGAACGCAGGAAAGTCAACGATTCTTAATTTGCTAACAAATGCTGATACATATTCTGAGGATCAATTATTTGCTACATTGGATCCCTTGACGAAACGTTGGCACTTGCCGCAGGGGATGGAGACGACTATTACTGACACCGTTGGTTTTATTCAAGATTTACCGACGCAATTAGTAGATGCTTTTCAATCGACCCTAGAAGAAAGCAAGGGCATGGACCTTTTGTTGCATATCGTAGATGCAAGTGCTGAAGATCGCCAGCAACAAGAAAAGACTGTAATCGATTTGTTAAAGGAGCTTGAAATGGACGACATACCAATGCTTACTATCTATAATAAAGCCGATCGGATCGATGAATTCACCTTTGCTCCAACGCTATTTCCTAGTGTTTTGATCTCTGCAAAGACGAATAAGGGGAAAGAATTACTAGCGGATGCTATTAAGCGAGAAATCATGGATCTATTGGAGCCATATATGTTGCTCCTGAATGCTGATGAAGGGCAAGCGTTGAGTGAAATGAAACGAGAAACCCTTGTCTTAAGTGAAACCTTCGATGAAGAGAAGGAACAATATATCGTGCGGGGATTTGCTAAAAAGAAATCTCTATGGATTAGGAGAATGGAAGATGAGTTGGACAACTAAGCTGGCACCTGAGCTGGTTGGGAGAATTGACAAAGTCGATCAGAAAATTGCTGAACGACTGCAGGAAGTTCGAGAAATTGCTTTATCAAATCAGGCCAAGGTATTAACTGCTTTTCGTGAGAATCACGTTTCGGAAAGTCACTTCCTCCCATCAACAGGTTATGGGAACGACGATCAAGGTCGGGATGTCTTAGAGGCTATTTATGCCCAAACTTTTGGTACAGAGTCCGCTCTTGTTCGTCCGCAAATTGTATCAGGAACTCACGCAATCGCTACATCCTTATTCGGCGTGTTGCGTCCAGGGGATGATTTGCTTTATATCACAGGGACACCTTACGACACATTGTTAGAAGTGATTGGTGTACAAGGAAACGGAATCGGTTCTTTCAAAGAGTATGGTATTGGATATGACGAAGTAGGTCTTTTAGAGGATGGCAGTGTTGACTTTGATGGAGTCAAAGAAAAGCTTACTAATAAAACAAAAGTTGTTGCAATCCAACGTTCGCGAGGGTATGCTTCAAGACCTTCATTTACGATTGAAAAAATCAAAGAAATGTGTAATTTTGTTAGAACTATTGCACTACAAGTTGTGATTTTCGTCGATAATTGTTACGGAGAATTTGCAGAGTTGCTGGAGCCTGTGCAAGTCGGTGCTGATTTGATGGCAGGCTCATTGATAAAAAATCCGGGTGGTGGAATCGCGAAAACGGGCGGCTACATCGCTGGAAAACAAGAATGGATCGAACGATGTGCTTATCGTTTAACTACACCAGGTGTAGGAGCAGAGGGTGGGGCAATGCTAGGCAGTGTTTTTGATATGCTTCAAGGTTTTTTCTTAGCCCCACACGTAGTTAGTCAAGCGATTCAAGGAGCAATCTTTTCTGCTGCGCTGTTGGCAGAATATAATTTGGAATCAACACCGAAGTGGGATCAACCGCGAACCGATTTGATTCAGCTGATTGATTTCCGTGATCGTGAGAAAATGATTCAGTTTTGTCAGGCGATCCAAAAGTATTCTCCGATCGATGCATATGTCGCACCAATTCCCTCTTATATGGCGGGATATGAAGATGACATCATTATGGCGGCGGGTACTTTTATTCAAGGGGCTAGCATTGAATTAAGTGCTGATGGACCTTTAAGGGAACCATACTCACTGTATCTTCAAGGCGGATTAACTTTTGAGCATGTCAAGGTTGCTGTGACAAATGCTGTGAATGAAGTCTATTATTAATAATGAAAACCATCCGAAGTCCAAAAGACTTCGGATGTTTTTTTATTAACGACTTCAGTCAGTTTCGCTCGCGGTAGCGAGTGAAACAAAAAAACCGCGCGTTTCTACGCGTGGACGAAAAAGCTTTAGCGTTAAAAACTCCTTTCGATATACTAATAAGTGGCTACCAACCGCTCATTTTATCGAAAGGAGTTTTTTTCATGTCATCAAATGACGACAAAAGTTTATCACATACAAGATGGAATTGTAAGTACCACATCGTGTTCACTCCAAAATATAGAAGGAAAGTAATCTATGGAGAATTGAGAAAGGATATCGGAAGGATTTTGCGCAAGCTCTGTGAAATGAAAGTAGTAGAAATCATCGAAGCTCATGCAATGCCAGATCATATTCATATGTTAGTAAGAATTCCACCCAAAATAAGCATTTCCTACTTCATGGGATTTTTAAAAGGGAGAAGCGCGACACTGATCCATGAACAGCATGGAAACTTAGTCTATAAATATGGGAATAAAAGTTTCTGGTCAAAAGGTTATTACGTAAGTACAGTGGGTTTGAATCAGAAAACAATCGCAAAATATATACAAGAACAGGAATCAGATGATCGTATTCGAGATAGTATAAGTAAACGAGAATACGTTGATCCGTTCAAGAGTAAGAAAAAGAAATAAAGTAGCGAGCGACGAGCGGTTGGCGGTCTTTTAGAAAGCTCCATTTATGGAGTATGTGAGCGGCGACCTCTTCTAGAGGTGTTAAAAAGCCACCCGTTTTCACGGGTGGATGGGTTACATCTCTCTAACTTCGATATCATCTTCGTGGAGGAATATTTTATGATCATGGCTGAAACGTACAAGATAGGTATGGTTCTCCTTGTAACACTTTAGGATGACTCCGATTAAACCTGTCATTGGATATTTATTCTTTATTTGAACGATCTCGCCAACCTTAAATTTGGACAACTGGACACCCTCTTGATCTTTTTTATAGTATAACAAATTTTTCTAGTTTTAAAAACGTTGAATTAATCGAATTTTTTTGAAAAAGCGAACGTTCGGGAAACCTATGTCATAAAATCTTACATTAATCCTTGACGATTGGTCTATCGGGTGGTATTCTTTTTTCAACATCAAAATACAAGGAGGAGATGTTATGCGGGAAAAAGAATTGCGCCGTTCACTTGCTGTTTTTCCAATTGGTACAGTTATGAAGTTGACAGATTTGACTGCACGGCAGATTCGGTACTATGAAGAGCAAGAATTAATCCACCCGGAACGAAGTGAAGGCAACCGTAGGATGTATTCTCTTAATGACATTGATGTGCTGTTAGAAATCAAAGACTATCTATCCGATGGACTTAACATGGCAGGAATCAAGCGTGTCTATCAAATGCGTCAAGAAGAGGTCAAGGCCGCTAAAGAGAAACCACCGTTGACGGATAAAGATGTCCGACGAATTTTTTATGATGAAATGCTGACTCAAGGTGGGTTCCAACAACAAAATCCATATCAATCACAAGGTCCAAAACTGTAGTGATTGTGGAATATAAAAAATGAAGTGCGAGGAAGGGATTAGATATTATGCCGAAAAGAGATCTAAGTAAAGAGGATATTAAACGAATTGTCGAAGAAGAAAACGTCCGTTTTTTACGTTTGATGTTTACAGACATCATGGGAACTATTAAGAACGTTGAAGTACCTGTTAGCCAAATGGATAAAGTCCTTGATGACAAAATGATGTTCGACGGTTCATCTATCGAAGGATTTGTCCGTATTGAGGAAAGTGATATGTATTTATATCCAGATTTAACTACTTGGATGATTTTTCCATGGGAAAGCGATCATGGTAAGGTAGGCCGTTTGATTTGTGATATTTATGGACCAGATGGAACACCTTTCCCAGGAGATCCGCGTGGAAACTTGAAACGTGTGTTAAAAGGAATGGATGAATTCGGCTTCACCTCATTCAATTTGGGACCTGAACCAGAATTTTTCCTATTCAAAATGGATGAAAACGGTGATCCAACACTGGATTTAAATGATAAAGGTGGCTACTTCGACTTTGCACCAACTGACTTAGGTGAAAATTGTCGTCGAGATATTGTTCTAGAACTTGAAAGCTTAGGCTTTGAAGTAGAAGCTTCGCACCATGAGGTTGCTCCAGGACAACATGAAATTGATTTCAAATACGCAGATGCAATCGAAGCTTGTGACAACATTCAAACCTTCAAATTAGTTGTTAAAACAATCGCTCGCAAGCATGGTCTTCACGCAACATTTATGCCAAAACCTTTATACGGTATCAATGGCTCTGGTATGCACTGCAATATGTCATTATTTAATGATGAAGGCAATGTTTTCTACGACGAAGACGGTCCGATGAAATTGAGCAAGACAGCTTATCAATTTTTAGCTGGACTTTTAAAACACGCACGAGCATACACGGCAGTATGTAATCCAATCGTAAATTCTTATAAACGCTTAGTTCCTGGCTTCGAAGCCCCAGTTTATGTAGCTTGGAGCGGACGTAACCGGTCACCGTTGATCCGTATCCCAGAATCTCGCGGCTTATCTACACGTCTGGAATTACGTTCAGTCGATCCAGCGGCTAACCCATACTTAACAATGGCTGTTTTACTAGAAGCTGGTTTAGATGGTATCCGTAATGAATTGACGCCACCGGCAGCAGTTGATCGTAATATTTACGTGATGACTGAAGAAGAACGTAAAGAAGCAGAAATTTATGACTTGCCTTCTACGATCCACAATGCAATTAAAGCATTGCGTAAGGACCAAAATATGATTGATGCATTAGGTAATCATATCTACACAAATTTCAATGAAGCGAAGCGCATGGAATGGGCTGCTTTCCGTCAAACAGTGTCAGAATGGGAACGCGATCAATACTTAGAACTTTACTAAAACTAACTCGCAAAACTCTTGAGGAATTCCTCAAGAGTTTTTTTATGGACAAAATCTTATCGCTTCACTTCTACTCGTTTAACATTCCATAAAGCACCGACTAAAAATAGACAGCTAGAAATTAACAGGATCATAATAGGTAAAGCAATGTCATTTTGACTATTCATTACGATACCTAATTCTTCTTTGATTGTAGCTACTGCGGGTTTATCAGCTGAGGTAAATACATTATCTGTTAGAATACGTCGGATCAATACTATTCCACTAGTTAATGGGAAGTATTCTACCACTTTTTGAACATTATCTGGTAGACTTCCTATTGGCACATAACAGCCAGTTAGAAAACCAATTAATGGTCCAATCACGGATGTCATAGTAGAGAACGTATCGATTCTTCTGAAGAAGCTGGCAATAAAAAACATAAAGGCCGATGAACAAAAGACGGTCAAAAGGCTAACAATGAATAGTAAACCGAATTGTGATAAGGTCAGTATTTCTCCTTTTGAGAAAACAACGATATAGATTTCAGCTATAACGATCACAACTAAAGTGATCAACAACGAAATCAAGAAAGTACTAAAGAAATACCCCAGCATGATTCTGCCTTTTGAAATCGGGGAGATCATAAAGTCGGTATAAACATTGCGCTCTTTATCGCGAATCATCAAACTGACTGAACCAAGTGTAGAACTTGCTGAAGCAATGCCAATGACTCCTGCTAACATCCAAGTATCTACGACCAATTTTGGATGAGAAAGAACAGATAATGAATCAACAAGACTATCTCCTAGCAAGAAAACGTATAAAATAATCATGATCAACGCACCAACAAATGACCCAATAACCGCCTGTTTATTTTTAAAAAATAGTAATAATCCTCTATAGACTAATGCATTCATAATTTTCTCTCCCTTTTTCCATGATTGTTAAAAAGACATCTTCCAATGTTAAGCATTGATAGTTTTTCTTTAAGGTTTCTGGTGCATCATAGGCCATGACTTTTCCTGCATTTAGCATCAGAATATTATCGGAATCTCTGGCTTCTTCCATATAATGTGTAGTCAATACGACTGTCATATGATATTTTTCCTTCAATTGATGAATCAAGTGCCACATATCTGCTCGTGACCCAATGTCTAAGCCAGTGGTCGGCTCATCTAGAAATAATAGCTTCGGAGTATTAAGTAAAGCGCGAGCAATATCGATTTTTCTTTTTTCACCGCCTGATAACACACCATAGCGTTTATTTAAGAGATGTCCAGCTTGTACGTCAGCTAACTTATCCTGTGCCAATTGTTTAGCTTCTTTCCAATTATTGGTATAGAAGTAAGCGCGAATAAACAAATTTTCTTTAACGGATAGATCGGGGTCTAAAATACTATTTTGAAAAACTACTGAGATCATGGATTTATGTTCGACGGATTGAGACGTAAGCTGTTTTCCTTCAAATAGAATCTCACCATTATCCGGTTTTTCCAAACCGAGAATTAAAGAAATTAAGGTAGATTTTCCAGCACCGTTTGGTCCGAGAATTGAAAATAATTCGCCTTCTTTGATAGAAAATGAAATGTTTTTTAAGACATCTTGCTGGTTATATTTTTTTGCTAAGTTTGAGATTTTTACGAGTTCATTCATGTAGATTACCTCTTTTCCCTTTTTATCTGATTGAATTCTTCTAATTTAAAATAATCAATCTATACATTATTCATAACTGTTGTTCTTCTTGATAATCCCACTATAATCAACTTTTTTTGCCGAAACAATGGAATTTATCTAAGTGGTCGTTAACTCCATCTAAGGTGAACATTGGCAGTGTCCTCGCTTGCTTATCTTGGTGACAATGCTTATTTGCTAGGTTATTTTTGCTATAATAGATTCAATATTAGTGAGGTGAGAGAGATGGAAGATAGATATCAATCATTTGCTTATGACTATGATGAGTTTGGCAGAATTGAAGAATACTTAGGTGCTGAAGCAGCTTTTTTTCAACAGGTATTCTCAGAAAATAAATTTAAGAGTGTGTTGGATTGTGCCTGTGGTACAGGCCAACATTTATATATGTTATCGGAAATGGACTTAGAGGTAACAGGATCGGATTACTCAAAGGCTATGCTGGAGGTTGCTGAGAGAAACTTGTCCGAAAGAGGCAAAGAAATCCCTTTGACTCAGTGTGATTTTAGATATTTAGAGGAAGTGCATAAAGAAAAATTTGACGCCATCGTCTGCTTGACGACGGCTTTACCGCACATGCATACGGAGCAGGATTTAGTTACTGCGCTGAAATCAATGAAGGGCAGACTCAATAAAGACGGGATGCTGATACTGACACAAGGAACGACACATCATAATTTGTCTTTGCCGCCAATTGAGGTCATAGTGAATCGAATGGATTTTTCACGGATCTTTGTCAAAGAGCAGAATGACGAATTCCAAACAATCCATGTTTTAGATTTGTACCATTCACCTGAACGAATGGAAAACAACCAATACGATATCGTTTATAAAATCATTTTGGATGAAGAATATCACCGACTGTTGACAAAAGTTGGTTTTAAGAAGATTCAAATTTACGGTGATTACGATAGAAGTCCATATGACAAACAAAGTAAGCGGCTAATCGTCGTTGCTCAATAAAGACAAAAGAGAAACAGATCAATCTGCTTCTCTTTCGTTTGTATCTTTTTTTTGTTGGATAAGTTCATTGATTTCAGCAGCTTCTTTTTTATCATTACTATAAATAAAAAATTTGATGAAGGCATAAATTAATAGTGTAAGGCCAAAATTTTTCATTAACCCTACAATACCAAGGTCCCAACCATACCAAACATCACCAATAATAATTTGCAGTAATATCAGCCCGATATAGATTAATTGGTTTAGAACGATTCGGGGGTTGGAATAGGTTTCATCATCCTCAATGATAAATCTCAGAAGTCCGGATATTACCGAAACAACCATCATATATTCAATGATTTCGAATAGTGTTTGTTTATCGATCAATAAATTTATGAAGGCTAACAAGGTGAAGATCATGGAGGATAATCGGAAAACACTTTTTAGATAGTTTACTAGTCTCATATTCGTTTCCTCATTCCTAGACCTTTTTTTAAATCAGGGACATATTTTCTTGATACCGCGACTCGTTCGTCATTTACTAAGGTGGCTTCAAAACGTCCGCTCAAAGTTGGAGAAACTGCTCGAATAGATTCGATATTCAGCAACATTGACTTCCCAATACGAATAAATTTATGCGGGAACAATTTTTCTTCAAGTTGATAGAGTTTTTCAGCACTTTGACAAACCATATCCTGTGTGTAAATAAAACTCTTTTTATCGACAACTTCAATATAGAGAATTTCTGAAAACGGCAACTTATAATGCTTCCCATTTTCTTCGCCGACTAAAAAAAGTTTTTCTTTATTAAGAATGGAAAGAACATTTTGGAGAGAAGTGGTTACTTCGTGAACCTTAAAATTGGCAAGTTCTTCTTCAGTTTGCGCAATAATTTCAACTGTTGTCTTCAAAAGACGCTCCTTTCTATCAATAGTTTCTATTTTTAAAAGTATAGCAATTCTGTTTAATCTAGGTCAAATCACGATAACGATTTATCAAAGGGTGACGTATAATAAGGGAAATGATAACAATTGTAAAAGGGGATGGATACGTAATGATCAAAGGAAATAAAATTAATCTACTCCCTGTAAGATTAACAGAACGTCAAAAAATTTATGAGTGGTGTTTTCATTCAGAAACAACCAAATCGCATAGTGGTCCACCAGATTATCCTGACATAGCAATTGCTACGTATCAAGAATTTTGTGATGAATATTATGAAGAGTACTATTTCACCGGTGCTCATCCAGAAAAAGGTCAGGGATTCTTAATCATGAGTAATCAAGAAGCTGTCGGATTTATTAGTTATTCAGCTTTCCACTTAAAGTCTTCCTTGGCAGAGTTGGATATCTGGATGAAGGACGAAGCAAGTTGTGGAAAGGGTTTTGGCAATGATGCGCTTTATGCCTTGAGTAATTATTTGAAGAAAGAGTTGAATATCAGACTTTTACTGATAGCTCCTGCAAAGAAAAACACACGTGCCGTCAAATCCTATGAAAGAGCCGGCTTCAAACGAACCGATAAGAAAATGAATGCGTTTTTAGCAGAAGAATTTCAATTGATGTATGGGAATGGAGATTACGGAGTAGACGAAACAATGATATTAATAAACCATTTGGATAAATAAAAAACGGCATTAGAATTACATTCTGATGCCGTTCTTATCGACTTAATTTAAAATCGCTAAACCAAACGAAAGATATGTTGCGTAAATAATCCAGAGTAAATACGGGCTGAAGCAGAAAGCAGCGCTAGAAGAAATCTTGCTAAATTCACGAATACTAAAAATAATAGTAATTAATAAGAATAAGCTGATGAATGAAGCAATCCAGAAGTGTGATCCGCCGAAGAAAATAATACTCCAAATAAAGTTAAGGGTCAGCTGGATTCCGAAAAGAAGGTAAGAATGTTTCTTATTTTTTGTCTTTTTACTATCAATCACTAAAAATAGAGCTAATCCTATCAAGGCATAGAGAATGATCCAAATAGTACCAACGACGCTTCCAGGTGGAGCTAGAAACGGTTTGTTTAGCTGAGCGTAGACGGCGGGAATATCTCCAGCAAAAAAACCTGATATGGAACCAATTAATTCTACTCCAATAATACAGGCAAAAAATTTCATTAATTTATTTAACACAGTGGAACCTCCTTTTTTATTAAGACTCGTGGTTCTCTTCATTGAACTTGTCTTATCAATTCAGTATAACGAGCCTTATCCTTAAAAGAAAAAAAGATGCTTGGAAAAAACCATATGTAAGTGAAAAGAATGTTATAATAATTTGGAAGATTTTCTAAAGCCAAGAGTTTGGCAACTTGCAAAATTTGTAAGTTCTGTCTTCTTTTAGTAGAATATAATTGTTGATAATTCCAAGGAGAGGTGTGAGAAAATGGGATACACAGATGAAACAGTCCGTTTTGATTTTGATGATAATCGTAAGAAAGAAATTAGTGAAACACTGACGATTGTCTACAATGCTTTAGCTGAAAAAGGGTACAACCCGATCAACCAAATCGTCGGCTACTTATTATCAGGAGATCCTGCGTATATTCCTCGTTATCAAGATGCACGAAACTTGATTCGTCGTCACGAACGCGATGAAGTCATGGAAGTTTTGGTAAAATACTATTTGAAAGATCATGGTATTGATATTCGATGAGAGTGATGGGATTAGATGTCGGCTCAAAAACTGTCGGAATCGCAGTAAGTGATCCATTCGGTTGGACGGCTCAAGGAGTCGAGATCATCCGAATCGATGAAGAAAATGGGGAGTTTGGTTTTGCACGCTTAGGCGAGCTTGTCAAAGAATACAAAGTCACTAAGTTTGTAGTAGGACTTCCTAAAAATATGAACAATTCGATCGGTCCGCGGGCAGAAGCTTCTATGGAATATGCTGATAAAATCAAGGAACTCTTTGATTTACCAGTCGATTTTCAAGATGAACGGCTGACTACAGTACAAGCCGAACGGATGTTAGTCGAACAAGCGGACGTTTCACGTTCGAAAAGAAAAAAAGTTATTGATAAGCTTGCGGCGGTAATGATTTTACAAAATTATCTTGACCGTACTGGCAACAAACTTTAGAAAAGAGGAAAAAGAATGGCACACGAGCACACACATGACCACGATCACGAGCATGACCACGAACATGAAGTGATTACTTTAGTAGATGATGAAGGAAACGAAACCCTCTACGAAATTCTTTTGACCATCGACGGGCAAGAAGAATTTAATCGCAATTATGTATTGCTTTATCCAGCAGGCGCGCCTGAAGACGAGGATGTTGAATTGCAAGCTTACGCATACGTTGAAAACGAAGACGGCAGCGAAGGCGAATTACAACAAATCGAAACCGACGCAGAATGGGATATGATCGAGGAAGTTTTCAATACATTCATGACCGAAGAAGAGTAATAGAGTAAAAAAAGAGGAGGCCTGATTGAAGAGGCTTTCTCTTTTTTTAATTTTTTGCAACTTATCCATCAGAAATGAAATGATCGTAACAATAAGAAAGTCAAAAATAAAATAGATGAACCTGAATAGAACCAAGTCACCTCTGGATAAATAAGTACTCAGCGATGCAAGAAAACATAAGCTGCCGACCGTTCAATCTTATCAGTCAGTGAATAAATGATGAGCAGTCTATGGTTCATCAAAATAAAAGCTGGATCCGAAGGATGTTGAATTTATCGCTAGTCAGTTTGCTCTCCCTATTTAGGTGAAAGCTGTCCAATCTGAGGAGGATCTCGAATGGCTCTAGGTTTTCGGTGTAAATGATCTAATCAGGTGGATGTCAGCTTGATGGTACTCCCGGCGTGCGATTTCTTTAAAAGAGAATTGGTGATGGTGATGTAGCTTGCCAGTACTCAGACGGTATAGAGTATTAAGAAAATTACTTTGCGTGAGAATCGATACCTATAGAAAAAGATGAATGAATAGATTAATAACTCAAATTAGTCCTGTTATCCGTTTATAAATGAATACCCAAAAGGTAGTCGGAAAGTTTGTGAAACTGTCTTTTCATTTCCTGGAAAATGCTGATTTGACAACAATGTAAACCACTAGGTGACATATTTCCACCTCTGTTATATAGGCATGTTTTAACGCTCTTGTTATACTCAAAATTAGTTAGAAGGAGGAGATAATATGGATTTAGCCAAAAAAATCTTACAACTAAGAAAATCACGAGGGATGTCACAAGATGAACTAGGGGAGCAGTTAAGTGTGTCACGGCAATCAGTTTCTAAATGGGAATCGGGTCAAGCAACACCTGAGTTAGATAAACTTGCTAAATTAGCAAATTTTTTTGATGTTACGACGGACTATTTGATCCATTCTAGCGAAACGGATGAGTTGATATTCAAAACAATGACACTGGAACGGGAACAAAAAAAGATACTTGAAGGACAAACTCAGGTAAGAAATCGACAATTTTCAATTATGAGTATTGGGATTTCTTTGTTGCTGATAGTAGCACTATTCGTTATCAGTAAGTATGTCATGTTTCCAGATTATGGAGATGGTCATGTCTTTTTAGGCAAAGCCATTCTGGTTAGCGGCAGTCTTGTGATTGTTTCACTGAACATTTTTACAAACTGGCGGATCAGAAATAACCCAAAAAGCATTTCATCTGAGAGAAACTGAAGCAACTGTTTAAGCGTAATAACTAATCTATTCTGGTAACGGTCGCATAGATTTCTTGAGTGTAACTGTTTTGATACTCTAAGTGCAGAGTGTTATAAAATAGATTGTTGTATGACACATGTACTGAATAAGTAGCTGTTGTAACAAAGAGTTCCTATCTCGTCATGAGCAACTTGTTAGTCTCTTTTGTTTTTTATATGCTATAAAAGAGAAAAGTGATTACTAATAATTGATGAATAGGATGGGTGTGGCAATGACGAAAAAATGGTGGACGGGTATAGTACTTATCGCAATAAGTTTATTTTTGACAGCCTGCGGAAATAGTGAGACAAGCAAGGATAATAGTTGGGAAAAAGTAGAGGATAAGGAGATGCTAACAGTTGCGACCTCTGGGACGCTGTTTCCTTCGTCTTATTACAATGATGAAAATAAATTAGTTGGTTATGACTTGGATGTCGCCAAAGCAGTCGCGAAGGAGTTAGGATTGAAAATTAACTTTAAAGAATACAATGTGGATGGACAGGTAACTGCGGTCAATCGCGGTGAGGCTGATTTTGCAGCTAATGATTTTGGGATGTCCAAAGAACGCAGCAAGAAGTTTACTCTTTCATTTCCAATTAAGTATTCCTTTGACAGCATGATCGTTAGGAAAAGTAATGATTCAGGTATTCATTCATTGAAAGATCTAAAAGGGAAAAAAGCGGCTGGCGAACCTAATACTAGTTATATGAAGCTGGCGGAAAAATACGGAGCCAAAGCGGTGACTTACGACAATGCAACCAATGATCAGTATTTGACAGATGTTGCTAATGGTCGAACAGATGTCATTCTGAATGATTATTATCTACAAAAAATGTCGGTAGCAGCACTCCCCGATATTCCCGTAAAGATTTTGGAAGATGTCTATTTCAACGCGAATTCCACAGGCTTTCTTTTCGATAAGAAGAATCAAAAGTTGAAAGAGAAAATCGATCAGGCACTGAAAAAATTACAGGACAAAGGCATATTGAAGAAAATCTCAGAACAATATTTTGGTACGGATGTTTCAGTCGAGCCAAAACAAAAAGTAACGGAAACGGTCTCGGCAGAGTAATGTATATTCCAATGATCGATTTATCCCTAATGTTTGATTCGTTGCCATTTTTATTGAGCGGGTTAGGTTATACATTAAGCATCAGTTTCTCAGCTTTCTTTCTGGGAAACTTGTTGGGAGTGATCATAATGCTCCTGAATTTTGTCCCATTGCGATCGGTAAAACTGTTTGCTCGTTTTTATTTATCCTTTTTAAGAGGGACACCGGCATTAGTGTTACTGTTTCTATTATATTTTGGATTGCCTTATCAGTTGAATGCTGTGGTCGCCGCAGTAATATGTTTTAGTTTGACCAGTAGTGCATTTATTGGTGAGATTTATCGGGGATCAATCGCTGGAATCAGTGCCGGTCAGCGGGATGCGGCCTATGCCTTGGGAAATCGTTTCATTCCTACGATGCGTTATATCATTTTACCGCAAGCCTTACGAATTTCGATCCCCGCATTAAGCAATGTGGCGATGGACCTAGTGAAAGGATCATCTTTAGCAGCGATGATTACTGTACCAGATATTTTTCAAAAGGCGAAGATCATTGGCGGCCGAACCTTTGACTATTTATCAATGTACATTTTGGTGGCATTGATTTACTGGCTATTATGTATTGGCATTGGTCATATCCAACATCGTTTGGAAGACTTCTTTCAAAAAAAATATCAGTAAAACTACTACAGTTCAAACAACATATCTGAATTGTAGTAGTTTTTTTGTATGAAGTTTACGATTTAAAGCATCTAAAGCCGTTTGGGTGATTATCTCGTAATCGTATTATGACTAAATGAAAAAATGTTAGTAAATCACGTACCAGCAGCGTTTATAAGATTAGTAAATATCAAAGGAGTTCTGACGATATATATGTAGCTCTTGCTGATGAAAATACTAATAAAGTATTGTTTTTACTTTCAACGCTCTTATATTTATTCGAAAGTTAAAAAACTTACTATCGTCACTTAGGCGATAATTGGCTCAAAGCATTTCTTGATTTGATTATTCAGATATTTTTCACTACGAGAAGCAGTTTATTGTTTGGCATGATATTTGTTTCGGTCGGTTTCTTATTTATTTTTACTAGAAAAGGCTAAAAAAACTTATAAGATACTTTCCTGTTTCAAAGGTCTTACCTACCGGCTTGTTGATCATTGAAGAAATCGGCAAGGCCTTCAAATTATTATTTTTATCATCTGGTCTGCTGAGCTTTGCGTTGCTCTTTTTACTCACTCATTTCTTGTGTTTGATCATCATTCGCATTCAAAAGCAAGAAATCAATGTTCAACGTATTTTGAAGACGCTCCTTTTGAGAACGATCACAACCTTCATTTTTTTCAGTTTAATCTATTCCTTAAGGAGACTGGCAATATTTTGAAATTTGAGTTAGTTCTCAGCATTCTATTTTTCAACAGCTTTTTCATTCATTACTTTTTGCAAAGCTGAAATTCTGTACCAAAAATAGAGAAATGAATGATAAAAACTGATTTGGATCCTTTTTTCTTGATTTCTAAACTATTTTGGGTAAAATATTAAATTAATTGCTGAATTGTCAAATTAATTGCAACATTTCTTCTTGAAAGACTTCCCAACAATTTTTCCAGTTCAATGTTTTTTTAGGACGCATATTTATCTTGCGTAATGCTTCCTGTTTCTCCGTAGGGGGTACCTTTGAAAAATCAGTTCCCTTAGGGAAGAATTCTCTAAATAAACCATTCCCATTTTCGTTAGATCCGCGTTGCCATGGGGAGTATGGATCACAAAAATACATAGGTACGTCTAAATCTTTCTCAATTTCTTTCCAGCAAGAAAACTCTTTCCCACGGTCGACCGTAAAGCTTAAAAATGCCTTGTGACTCCCTAGGTCTTGCACAAAAGCTTTAATCGCTTGTGCCATTGACTTCGCGGTACGATCCCTCATTGAGATCGCCCAATAAAAGCGTGTTTTCCGTTCAATAAACGTTGCTTCGCAGGCTTTGCTTTCCCCTCTGCTAGAAACAACTGTGTCCAACTCCCAATGTCCAAATTCTTCTCGAGTTGACACAGAAGCTGGGCGTTCATCAATGGTATGCCCTACAGTCATTTTGCCTCGTGCCTCTTCTTGTTTTTCTTGTCTTCTGCCTTTATGTCTCAGACACTGTTTAGACACATTAAGAATACCGGCATAGAGCCAATTGTAAATGGTTTTGAATGAAACTATTTGACGATCATTCGCAATTTGTTCAGGGGACCAGCTGTCTTCAAGATCACATTCAATCTGATAAGCGAATTCAGAAGTCCATTTGGACTTCGCACCACAGGCACTGCGCTTCATTTCCGCATCTAATTGCGCATTGTCGGCATTATAGATCAAATCTTCGGGTACTCGTTTCAACTCACGATCAATCGTTGTTCGGCTAACACCAATTCTGTCCGCTATTTCTTGAATACTCTTGGCATCATAAATCATCGTCTCTATACATTTTCGATTATCTCGTGTAAGCTTTTTGTGTGAACCCATCAAAATCACTCCTAGTAGTTTGTTATCCTAAACTCATTTTACTAGAAATTTTTGATGGGTTCTTTGTTGCGATTAATATTACAATTCAGCAATTAAAAAGAATTGATAAAATGATTAATAAGAATACAAAATAGATTGGATGTGTAAGCTATGGGACATTTGCCTCCTTCGAAATTTTCATTGAACGACAGTGTACAATTTAGAGTTGCGGATAATATATTTACTGGTGTGATCGAGCATACGAATTCTGCTCGTTTTACTCAGAATACGTATCATTCTTACGATATTTTCGTAGAAAATAGAGGCTGTTCTTACGCCCACATCCCGGAGCAGGATGTTTTGAGAAAATGTGGATAGTCTAAGTTTTGTCATGGCTTGATAAGTAGATCAATGATCAGCTTGTCAGGCTTTTTGCTAGTTCAATTTTTCGCAGTTACTCAAAGTATGAAGGATGTATAGACATTTATCACTGGCATCGTTCAAGATGGATAGTTGGATAATATGCGTACGAAAAAAACTTACTTAAAACTGAGCTAGCTGTTGGTTACCAGATCTGTTTTAGATTATTAGAAAAATACCATACATATGATAATAAAATTTTTTCTGCTCTTCAAAATAACCACCTTCAACCGATCCTACCTATTTAACTAGTATTAACTCATGATTTTTGTGATAATAAAGCATAAAGTTGGAAGGGGTGTTAGTGATGAAAGACGGCTTATATTGGGCAGAAAAATTACAGAATAAGGAAATTAGTTTTCGTGAGCTGCTAGAATTATTTGAGGAAAAGGCTCGCAAACAAAATCCCATGTTAAATGCTTTTGTTACGATGATGGATTATGATGCGGTGGAAGAATACCAACGCCAAAGTGATATTTTTGAGCGACCATTCGCTGGTTTACCGATCCCGTTAAAAATGTTGGGACAAGAAAAAAAGGACTGGTTGAGTACTTCAGGATCAAAATTATTGATGGAACATCGGGCTGGTCATACAAGTAATTTTACGAAGCAATTGATCGCGAATGGTTTGATTCCTTTCGCTCAAACAAACAGCCCCGAGTTTGGCTTTAAAAATATCACGGATGCTAAAATTTACGGCCCAGCTAAAAACCCTTGGAATCTTGATTATTATTCGGGCGGCTCCAGCGGCGGAGCAGCGAGTGCAGTTGCAGCTGGAATCGTACCGATCGCCGGAGCAAGTGATGGCGGTGGTTCGATCCGCATCCCAGCCTCTTTTAGCGGATTGATTGGTCTGAAGCCAACACGTGGTGCGATGCCTGTTGGTCCCAGCGGTTGGCGTGGCTGGCAAGGAGCCGCGATCGATTTTGCTTTAACAGTTTCTATGCGTGATACCGAAAAGCTTTTTTATGGTATGCGAGGAATCGCTAGCAGCGCTCCTTATCAAGCACCTCAGACTGAGTGGAAACATTTTCAGGCCGCTCAGAAAAAAAGATTAAAAATAGCAGTAATAATCGATTCACCAGTTGATTCAAAAATTTCTCCCGAAGCCGCCGGTGCGGTAGAGCAGGCGCATGATTTCTTAGTGGCTCAAGGCCATCAAGTCGAAGTGATCTCTTATCCGCTTGACGGACGGAAATTGTATGAGAGCTATTATTTAATGAATGGAGCCGAAACAGATGCAATGTTTGTCGGGATGGAACAGGGTTTGGGTCGACCATTAGAAAAAAATGATATGGAATTGACAACTTGGGGAATCTATCAATATGGGAAAAAAATTCCAGCCAGTCATTTTATCAATGCACTGAGTCTTTGGGATCACGCAGCGTTAAGAATGGAAGAATTATTTGTAAACTACGATCTTTTGCTAACTCCAACCACTGCAGCGACTGCGCCCAAATTAACGGACGATATGCAAAGTGATGAAATCCGTGATGCGTTAGAAGCATCGGCAAGTTTGTCCGAAGCTGAATTGAGCAGTTTGATTGAGCGAATGTTTGAAAAAAGTTTGCAAGTCACTCCTTATACAATGTTGGCAAATCTAACTGGGCAACCGGCGATCAGTTTGCCGACTCATTTGACCAAAAAAGGGTTGCCTTTAGGGATTCAATTTATGGCGGCACGGGGACGAGAGGATTTATTATTGCAGATCGGTCAATTATTTGAAGCTGAGTTTGGCTTTCAATTGCCCGCCTATTATCACGAAAAAGAATAAAGTACGATTTATTAAACCGGCAAAATTAAACAACAAATTTGTCGGTTCTTTTGATACACTTAACTTATGAATGAAAACGTTTCTATGAACTAGCAGAAGGGAAGAGAAAGATGATTTTACTAAAGGCTCAAAAAGTTATTACTGGTGACGGAAAAACTGTAATTGAAAATGGTGGCGTCATTTACGCTGCGGATAAAATTTTAGCGGTGGGTGAGGCGGCTCAATTGTTAGCCGAATTTCCGCAAGCGGAGGTTCGTGATTATGGTGCAGGAACGATTTTACCAGGATTAATGGATGCTCATATTCATCTTGGGTACTATTGGACACAACCAGACTTGCATCGCTACAATGATTTTATGATTGCTTACTATGCTCAAAAGCAAGCGGAAAAATGTCTTGCTAAAGGAGTGACGACTATTCGTGATTGTTGCGGACCACAATTTCTTTTAGAGACACTGAGATTAGCCTCAGAGAAAGGATTTGTTAAGGCACCTAGAATTTTGCATACTGATCGCGGTATTTGTATTACTGGTGGTCATGGTCATGAAGATGGGATAGAAGAAGTGGATGGCGCCGAAAATATTTGCCATACAATTCGCCGTCAGAAAAAAGATGGTGCAGATTGGATTAAGTTGTTAACCACTAATCGTGATGATATTTGTGAATTTACTCAAGAGGAATTGGATGTTGGGGTGGCGGAGACTCACCGTCTTGGAATGAAATGCGTAGTACATTCAGGGACTCAACCGGGTATTCAAATGTGTATAGACGCAGGTTTTGATACAATCGAACATGGCAATTTTTTAACAGTAGAACAAGGGAAACAAATGGCAAAAGCTCAACAGTCGTGGACACCAACAATGTACGCATATCATTTTTTAGCTGAGTACAATCAAAAAGTACAAGAAGTCGGAATTGATCATTCCAACCAATCGACTGAAACATATTCTCATCATTTAGACTTTTTTGAAAGTTCTGTCCAAGCCTATTCGCAAAATTTTAAAGCAATTTATGATGAAGGTGTAACTATTTTAGCAGGGACGGACATGGTTATGCTAGAAGCACCAAGTGTTCCTATCGTGGAGGAATTAGAATTAATGGTGCGTTATGGATTAACACCGATTGAAGCAATTCAAACGGCCACTCAAAATCCAGCGAGGGTTTTTGATTTGTCAGATGTAACCGGAGAATTAAAAGCTGGTTTACAAGCAGATATACTAGTTGTTGAAGGTGATGTGTCTAAAGATATCGAAGCGTTACGTAATGTTCAGCAAGTTTTCTTAGCAGGAACAGAAGTATAAACAGATACCTCAGTAGAGCGAATAAGCATTCTACTGAGGTATTTGTTTGTTAGATCATTTTTTGTGCTTTTTTTGTATTCGCAAAATGAAGTTTGGCATATTTTCGTAACAGATTCAAACCTCCTTGACGTAATAGCTCAGCGGCTAATTCATCTGATGGCTTTCCGGCGCCAGAAGGAACTTTTGTCCCAATTTCTATTGATGCTTTATCTAATTCTTCAAGGAAACTCGCTCTGCTGATAATTGAGGCTGCTGCTACAGAAAGATGATACTGTTCTCCTTTAGTGGCGAAATAAATTTTTTGATCGACACGTTCTGTTTCTTGTTTAACGTATTTCATGTAATTTGCTTCCGTAGTAAATTGATCAATTAAAATCGCATCGGGTTTCGTTGGTGCAAGTTGCTTTAGTAATACGCGAATCGCCTGGTTATGTAGAGCGACTTTCATACGGACAGCGTTGTATTTTGGCTGGATTTCATTATATTTTTCTGGATTTACGACTAGTAATTTATAGGGTATCAATTCCTTGATCGCTATTGCCATTCTGCGAATTTGGTCGTCAGTGAGCATTTTTGAATCTTTCACACCAAGTTGTTTCAATGCGGAGAGGTCTTTCTTATCAGCATATGCTGCACAGACACACAAAGGACCAAAATAGCTACCGTTACCAACTTCATCACTACCAAGAACGGATAGTGATGCGAAATTAACGGGTAAAGTACTGTCTTTTTTTGTAGTAGAGGCTTCAGTATTCCCCCAACGTGCAGCTTCTTTTTCAGCGTTATTTCCTTGAAATAAAACTTTTCCCGAAGTGTAAGCAGTGATGTTTATACCATTTTTTTTTGCAGAAAACTCACTGTAGGGTACTTTTTTACTTGATAAATAATTAGAGTAGTACTTTTTTAGTTTTAGTATTTCCGATTTTGATAGCTTTAAGACAGTAGAACTCATATTTTTTTCTCTTTTCTTTAAATTAATTGGCTTTTAATTGATGAAAGTTGTACATATGAAAGGTTTTAGCATATAATAAATTAGTATTTTTGAAACTGAAACAATAAAAAATCGTATTAGAAAGGTTGATCGATATGGCGCAAAATCGCTATAAGGCAATCGTTGCCGGTCAGACTTATACTATCATTGGACAAGAATCCAAGCAACATATGGATATGGTTACTGCTTTAGTCAATGAACAGTTGAATGAGATCATGTCGTTATCACCTGAGATTACGCAAGAAAAAGCTACGATGTTGTTGGCAATCAATGCAGTCTCGGATCAACTAAAAAAGCAAGAAGCCTTAATGAAATTAGAAAAGCAACAATACACACTTGACGGGCAAGCTGCTCATAATTTAGAATTGGAAAATCGAATTAAAAAGATTGAGGCAATTGAGGCTGAAGCTAAGGAAATCATGCGAAAGAACGGAAAAGAAAATGTTCCGATTCGAAATCATGTAGAAGCGCAGCAAATTGTTAATGAGAACCGAAAACGTGAGATTCAAAAAAGAGCAGCAAATAAATAAGTGAGGGATACTATGTTAACATTGGTAATTTTATTTGCATTACTGCTATCTTTTTATGTTGGTTATCGACGAGGGGCAGCCTATCAGATAGTATTTTCAATTGGATATTTACTATCATTTATTGTTGCACAAATGTTTTATCAACAATTAGGTTCTCACTTGGACTTATTCGTTCCGTATCCGTCTGTTACGAGCAATTCAAAGATGGTCTATTATTCTGTAGAACAAGCGTTCAATTTAGACAAAGCATTTTATGCAGGTGTAGCATTTGTTATGATATTGATAGTAGGTTGGCTTTTGACACACTTAATCGCAATTTTCTTCAAAGACTTGTTGTTTAAGGTGATCATTCCTCAATATGATGGGATTGTTGCTGGAGTCTTACAATTGTTCGTTTGTTATGTGTTTATTTTTTTGATTTTGAAGCTTGTTAGTTTCGTGCCAATGGCATTGATTCAAAATCAGTTAGAGGGTAGTTGGTATGCTCGTTTTATGATTGAGCATTCCTTGTTTTTAAGTTCTCAGTTTGAAAATTTATGGATAACAAAAATTATTGGATAAAGTAAAAACCGGGACGCTGTTTGACAGGTTTCGGTTTATTTATGTATAGAAGGTGAAAAAATGAATGAGCGTATTCTAAAAACATTAGAGTTTGAACAAGTAAAGAAAATGATTCTACACTATTTAACAACTGAACAAGGAGAAGAAGAAATTCGCCAACTAGCTCCTTCTAGTGACAAAGAGACTGTTCAAGCTTGGCTGGATGAAACAGAGGACGGGATGAAAGTCCAACGTTTACGTGGAGGATTACCAATCCCTAAGTTAAATAATATTAAGCCGCATATGAAACGAATTGAGATCGGTGCAAATCTAAACGGGTTGGAACTGGCAGAGGTCTCTAGGGTTTTGTCAACGACCAGTGAGCTGGTTCGTTTTATTGATGATTTAAAGGACAGTGAATTAGAATTTTTACGTATCTACTTTTGGGAAGAGCAATTAACGACATTACCGGAGTTAAGTGGGAAATTACGACGCTCCGTAGAAGAAGATGGACGTGTGCGGGATGAAGCTTCGCCAGATTTACGTACCATTCGTAGCCAAATTCGACGAAGTGAACAGACAATTCGTGAACAATTGGACGGATTGATTCGCGGGAAAAACGCAAAGTATTTAAGTGATAGTTTGATTACTATGAGAAATGACCGTTACGTCATTCCTGTAAAACAAGAGTATCGTGGGATTTTTGGTGGAGTAGTTCATGATCAAAGCGCTTCTGGTCAGACTTTGTTTATGGAACCAAAACAAATTGTCGAGTTAAATAATCGTTTACGTCAACAACAAATCGCTGAACGAACGGAGATTGAACGTATACTAGCTGAGTTATCTGCTGAATTGGTTGCTCCGCGTAAAGACATTCTGCATAATGCATATGTTCTAGGTCGTTTTGATTTGATGAACGCTAAAGCTCATTTTGCAAAAGCTTTGAAAGCAATTGTACCCGCGGTAAATCAAGAGAATCATGTATTCTTCAAACAAGCACGTCATCCATTATTGGACCAAGAGAAAGCTGTCGCAAATGATATTATGATAGGTCAGGATTTTCAGGCAGTTGTTATTACAGGACCAAATACAGGGGGTAAAACAATTTCCTTAAAAACACTCGGACTTTTACAACTAATGGGACAAGCTGGATTACCTTTACCTGTGGCCGAGGAAAGTGAAATGGGTATCTTTGCAGAAGTTTTCGCCGACATTGGTGACGAACAATCTATTGAGCAAAGTTTATCGACATTTTCATCTCATATGACAAACATCGTTTCGATATTAGATAAAATCGACGAACATAGTTTAGTTCTATTTGATGAATTGGGAGCGGGGACAGACCCGCAAGAAGGAGCGGCACTAGCAATCGCTATTTTAGATGCAGTAGGAGCAAAATCCTCTTACGTAATGGCGACAACCCACTATCCAGAGTTGAAAATTTACGGCTATAATCGATCCAATACAATTAATGCAAGTATGGAATTTGATGTAGATACTTTGAGTCCTACTTATCGATTGTTGATTGGTGTGCCAGGACGTAGTAATGCCTTCGAAATTTCTCGTCGACTTGGCTTAGATCCAATGGTCATTGAGGGAGCTAAACAAATCATTGATGAAGAAAGTCAAGATTTGAATGAAATGATCTCAGATTTAGAAAATCAGCGTAAAGCTACAGAGACAGAGTATTTAGAGATTCGTCATTATGTGGATGAGTCGGAGAAATTATATCGTGATTTAAAAAATGCATATACTTATTTCTTCGATGAACGCGAAAAAGAGATGGACAAAGCGCGTAAAGAGGCCAATAAGATAGTCAATGAAGCAGAAGAAAATGCTGAAAAGATTATTAAAGATATTCGCAAAATGCAATTGGATGGTCAAGGTAATGTAAAAGAACACCAATTGATTGATGCAAAAACGCAATTAGCTGATTTAAAACAAGACGAACATCTGAAAAAAAATAAAGTTCTACAGAAGGCTAAAGCTAAAAAGCAGTTCAAGCCCAATGATGAGGTTATCGTAGAAACTTACGGACAACGAGGAACTTTAATCCAGAAGGTCGGTGACAACGAGTGGCAAGTACAACTAGGTATTTTAAAGATGACTGTTGCTGAAGCTGACTTGACGCTGACAACACCAATAGACGAACCAAAACAACGCGTGGTCACAGGTGTTCAGCGAGGAGCGAGTGCCCGAGTGAAGCCAGAATTAGATTTACGAGGGAAACGATACGAAGAGGCGCTTTCTGAGGTAGATCAATATATTGATGCGGCTCTTTTAGCAAATTTTGCTCAAGTACGAATCATTCATGGAAAAGGAACAGGTGCTTTACGCAAAGGAATTACAGATTATCTTAAGAATAATCGTAATGTGCAAAGCTTTGAATTTGCACCAGCAAATCAAGGTGGCAGCGGTGCTACAGTCGTAACTTTTAAATAGTTTACAAGTGTAAGCAGAAGAGTAGCGAAGAAAATGCGACCGTGATATACTACTTTTAGTAAGAAAAAGGATATCTGTCATAAAGTATCCGATTTATATAGGAGGAATTCAAATGTCACAAGTAGTTACTGATAAAACTTTTAGTGAAGAAACAGATAACGGTCTTGTTTTAATCGACTTTTGGGCAACTTGGTGTGGTCCCTGTCGTATGCAGGCTCCAATCTTAGAACAATTATCTGAAGAATATGATGAGGATGAATTCAGAGTTGTAAAAATGGATGTGGATGAAAATCCAGAAACACCATCATCATTTGGAATCATGAGCATCCCAACACTTGTTTTGAAGAAAGATGGACAAGTTGTTGATAAAGTCATTGGTGTTCATACGAAAGACCAATTAAAAGAGCTTATCCAAGCTCACATGTAAATTATTGAGCTGGACTTTATGTCCAGCTTTTTTCAATTCATGCTCTCCGATTAAAGAGATATATAGCTTTACTACTTGGTAAATTGGTTTGGAGCAGAATTTCTAGATTTAAGGCATTACTATTTTGGGGATTGCTGTGAAGGGAAGCTACTTATGAATGAACGAATCAAAAATAAATTAGCATTATTACCAGATCAACCGGGCTGTTATCTGATGAAAGATAAAAATGGCACGATCATTTATGTGGGAAAGGCTAAAATTTTAAAAAACAGAGTACGCTCCTATTTCAGGGGCAGTCATGATACAAAGACGGAACGCTTAGTTAGCGAGATCGTTGATTTTGAATACATTGTGACGGAATCTAACATTGAGGCTTTGCTGCTTGAAATCAATTTGATCAAGAAAAATGATCCTAAGTATAATATCATGCTGAAAGACGATAAGACCTACCCATTCTTGAAGATCACGAATGAAAAGTATCCCCGTTTGATGATTACACGGAAGGTTTTGAAGGATAAAGCCCATTACTTTGGCCCTTATCCCGATGTGAATGCTGCAAATGAAACCAAAAAATTATTGGATCGATTATTTCCATTACGAAAATGTAAACCATCACAAAAGACTCCGTGTTTGTATTATCATTTAGGGCAGTGTCTGTGTCCATACGCCTTTCATGTTGATCCGCAGGTCTATAAGGATATGGTGGAAGAAATCAAGCGCTTTTTGAATGGCGGGCACACTGAAATTCAAAGTCAAATAAAAGAAAAAATGAATCAAGCCGCTGCTGACATGGAGTTTGAAAAAGCTGCGGAATATCGTGATCAAATCAAAGCTATTGAAACAGTGATGACAAAACAAAAAATGACTAACACTGATTTAGTTGACCGTGATATTTTTGGTTATGCAACAGATAAGGGATGGATGTGTGTTCAAGTTTTTTTTGTGCGCCAAGGGAAGCTGATTGAACGGGATGTTTCGATGTTTCCGTTTTATAATGATTCTGAAGAAGATTTTCTAACTTATATTGGACAATTCTACCAAGAGAATGAACATTTCATTCCTAAAGAGGTTTTGATTCCCAATAATATTGATAAACCAAGTGTGGAAGCAATGTTAGAAACAAGAGTTTTGCAACCGCAACGTGGTGACAAAAAGAAACTTGTAAAGTTAGCAGGAAAAAATGCGCAAGTCGCTTTAAATGAGAAATTTGATTTAATTGGACGTAGCGAGGCTCGTACGATTGGAGCTGTAGAGAAACTAGGAGATGCTATGAATATTCCGGCACCGATCCGAATTGAAGCATTTGATAACTCTAACATTATGGGAACCGATCCAGTATCAGCGATGGTGGTTTTCATCGATGGAAAACCAGCCAAAAAAGAATATCGTAAATATAAAATCAAAACGGTTACGGGGCCAGATGATTACGCCTCTATGAGAGAAGTTATTTATCGCCGTTATTCTAGAGTATTAAAAGAGGGCCTACCATTTCCCGACTTGATTGTGATTGATGGCGGGAAAGGGCAAGTCGATGTTGCAAAGGATGTATTGGCTAATCAGCTTGGAATTGATATTCCAATTGCTGGTTTAGCAAAAGATGACAAACATAAAACGAGTGAGCTGTTTTTTGGACCTGAATTGGGAGTAGTTCCATTGGAACGAAATTCTCAAGAATTCTTCTTGTTACAGCGAATTCAAGACGAGGTCCATCGATTTGCAATAACTTTCCACCGCCAACTACGCAGTAAAAATAGCTTTGCTTCAAAATTAGATAATATTGATGGGCTAGGCCCAAAACGCAAAAAAGCGCTATTGAAGGAATTTAAATCGTTGAAGAATATTCAAGCAGCTTCAGTTGAGGAATTACAAGCAGTCGGACTCCCAAAAACAGTTGCTGAAAAGACACTAAATCAATTAAAAGAAAAATAATGTATAGCACCCTTTACATTTTGTGTAAAGGGTGCTATACTTTTTTGCAAGATGTAAAGTGAACTATACATTAAGGGGTGATCGTTTGCAAAATAGAATTCAGGTTTTACGTAAGGAACGCAAGCTGACCCAAAGTGATCTTGCTCAAGAATTAGAGGTCACCCGTCAAACAATTATTTCATTGGAGAATGGTCGATACAATGCTTCGTTAATATTAGCTCACAAAATCGCTCAATATTTTAATTGTAAAATTGAGGACATTTTCATTTTTGATGATGAGGAGGAAGAATGATGGATGAACTATCAAAACTTGATCGTGATTACCGCGAAATACTAAAAAAGAAAAACAGATATTATCTAGTGGTAATTATTTTGTTATTGATTTGTACAGGAATTCTATTAGTTGGTTCAAATTGGTTTGAACTGAAAATTAACGAACATGCCAGTGGCTTTTTAACTGGAATGTTTAGTTCTATTTGTTTGATTTTCGCTCTGTTCATTTTTAAAAATCATCGTATTATGGATAATCCTAAACTGTTAAAAGAGTATCGAATTGCAAGAACGGATGAGCGCAATTTGGAAATTGTGAGTATGACACTACGCTCCTCAGCTTATGTGATGGTTGTTGTGTTGTTGATCTTAAGTGTAGTCGGCAGTTTTGTATCAAGAATTTTAATGCTGACTGCAAGTGGGTTGCTTTATGTATTTCTAATTAGCTATCTAATTAGCTACTTTTATTTTAGAAAAAAATTATAAGGAGTGAGAAAATGTTACAGGTTAAGAATTTGAGTAAAAGTTTTGGATCCTATAAAGCGCTGAACGATATGAATTTTACGATCGAAGATGGGAAAATATTAGGATTGATTGGCCAAAATGGCGCAGGGAAAACAACGACATTTCGTTTGATTTTAGATTTTCTATCCAAAGATTCAGGAACTGTATCTTGGAATGGGCACACGCTTTCTGGCAAGGATTATAATATGATCGGATATTTGCCAGAAGAACGCGGATTATATCCAAAGGTAACAATTGAAAATCAATTACTCTTTTTTGCTTCATTACGTGGAAAGAGTCGACAAGAAATTGCACCTAAAATAGATGAGTGGATGGAAAAATTTCAAGTCAAAGGAAAGAAAACTGACAAAGTAAAATCGTTGTCAAAAGGTAACCAGCAAAAGGTTCAATTGATTTCTACATTAATTCATGAGCCTAAGTTAGTTATTTTAGATGAACCTTTTAGTGGTTTGGATCCAGTTAATGCTGAATTATTAAAAAATGGGATCATTGAATTAAAAGAAAAGGGATCATGTGTCATATTCTCCAGTCATAACATGGATAACGTTGAAAAAATATGTGACCATTTGATTATGTTGAGAAATGGCGAGACCGTCTTGAATGGCAAGGTCCATGAGATTCGCGAATCTTTTGGACGCAGCAAATTGTATTTAGAGTCACATTTAACAAAAGAAGATATTGAGTCTTTTGACGGCGTGCATAGAGTGATTCAAAAAGAGGATGGTAGTCTTGATATTACTTTAGAAAATCCAGATGCCGGACAAGCCATTTTCGCTCAAGCTACAAAAGACGGCTACATTCCAATGTTTAATCAACAACCGCCAACACTAGAAGAAATCTTTAAATGGAAAGCAGGTGCTGTAAATGAGTAAAATGGGAATTATTATCAAGGATGTATATAAAAAGAATGTAAAATCAACGGCTTTCGTGATTATGATTCTAGCACCATTCCTACTTATGGGAATATTCTACTTGTCTCAGCATTTCTTTGGCGATGCAAATGATATTAATAAAATTGGAATTGTAAGTGACCAACCTGCTGTGGCTGAACAATTAGCAAAAACAAAAAATGAGGATTACAGCTTTAAAGTGGTAACTAGTGATAAAAAAGCTCAAAAACAGCTCGAAGATAAAAAAATCGATGCTTATCTTGATTTGAAAGTAGGCAAAGATAAAGTCTCAGGCAAGCTTTACAGTAAAGCCTCTCTGGGAACATCCACTGAAACTCAATTGCAACAAATTTTAAGTTCAATGCAAGCAAGTATTCGTGCGAGCCAGTTGAATTTGACTACAGCGCAAGTTCAAAAAGTTATGGAGCCTGCAAAATTTGAATCGACAAAAGTCAATTTTGAAAATGGAAAAATGAAGAGTGACGGTGGGGACTCAGGAACCCAATTTGTTTTGAGTTTTTTAACAACGATTATCATGTTTGTCTTTATTATTAGTTACTCATCAATTATTGCTCAAGAGATTGCATCGGAAAAAGGTACACGGATTATGGAAGTATTGCTTTCTAGTATGAAGGCGAAAACCCACTATTATGGAAAACTGTTAGGCGTATTGTTAGTAGCTCTAACACAATTGTTGATCTATGGTGTAGCTGTGGTCTTTGGTTATCGGCAATTTAAAGATATGCCTATGGTGAAGGATCTTATTAATAACGTATCTATTAAATCACTATTGGGTAGTGGTGCTCTGGCAATTATTTCCTTTATGTTAGTGGGACTCTTTTTATATGCAGTTCTTTCAGCATTGTGTGGTTCTTTAGTAAGTAAGCCAGAGGACACCGCAAAGGCGATTCAGCCAGTAATGTATCTCTCAATGATTGGCTATATGTTAGGATTGATTCTAGGAACTTCTGATCCTACCAATATAATCATCAAAGTGACTTCGTACATTCCATTTCTATCATCCTACAGCATGCCGTTACGTTTAGCTTCTGGGACAGCGGCTATGTCCAGTGCTTTCGTGTCATTGGGGATTTTAGTAATATTTACAATATTATTAACATTGTTCTCAGCACAATTGTATAAATCGAATGTATTGGTCTATAGCGAAGGCGGAACTCTTAGTGCTCTGAGACAATCAATTTCTATTATGCAAAATGATCGAAAAAAGAAATAGACAAATCTGTTGACCATTGTTTCAAAGACTCTCACAATAGAGGTGCAATACAAACCGTGAGGAGGAGATTTGATGGACAACATGAAAAAATTAGCAAATGGTATCGAAATGCCTCGGTTAGGTTTAGGTGTTTGGCGTGTAGAAGAAAATGACGCGGCGAATTCTGTCCGATGGGCTATTGATAGTGGGTATCATTTGATTGATACTGCAGCAGTGTACAAAAATGAAAAAGGTGTCGGTGAAGGGATTCGTCAATCTGGAATGAAGCGTGAAAACTTATTCATTACGACAAAGCTTTGGAATGCTGATCAAGGATATGATTCTGTCCACCGAGCTTTTAATGGTAGTTTAGAGCGTTTGGGATTAGAATATGTAGATTTATATTTAATTCATTGGCCTGTTGAAGGAAAATTCAATGATTCTTGGCGAGCAATGGAAGAAATTTATGAAAGCGGTCGAGCAAAAGCAATCGGTGTTTCGAATTTTCATCGACACCACATTGAAAAACTAATGACAACTGCGAAAATAAAACCCATGGTTGATCAAATTGAGCTGCATCCTACTTTGACACAAGTTGATTTGCGTGATTATTTAGAAAAAGAAGGTATTGCTGTTGAGGCTTGGTCTCCGCTCGGACAAGGAAAAATTTTACAAAAACCTACACTTACTGAGATTGGTAAAAAATACAATAAGTCGGCTGCACAGGTGATTATCCGCTGGCATTTGCAAAGTAATACTATTGTCATTCCAAAGTCAGTTCATGAAAAACGGATTAAAGAAAATTTCGATGTGTTTGATTTTGAGTTAAATGCTGAAGAGATGCAGCAAATTGATGGATTGAATATCAACGAACGATTAGGAGCAAACCCTGATAATTTCGATTTCTAATTGAATTGTCAACCTACTATCTTGTTATAAGTAAAACATATGAAGCGGATATTTTCTTATCTGTTTTGTATGTTTTTTTGTAGTTTTCCTAAGTTTAGTTGGATTATATTTCTTATTCAATATGAGCACAAAGAAAATTTTTTCAGTGAAAAAGAGTTTGTGAATTAATTTTATGATAAAATGGCAAGAAAAAGGGAGGAATTTGATGGGTGATATTTTATTGAAAATTAATTCTGTGATTTGGGGTGCCCCGATGATCATATTAATTTTAGGAATTGGTATTATTTTAACTGTTGGTTGTCGGATGATCCAAATTCGTCGCTTGCCTCTATCACTAAAGTACATGGTGAAAAATGAAGAGGGCGGGCAAGGTGATGTCACTAGTTTTCAAGCACTATGTACAGCATTGTCCGCTACAATTGGTACGGGTAACATTGTTGGGGTAGCAACTGCGATCGTTGCAGGAGGGCCTGGAGCACTCTTTTGGCTAGAACTAGCAGGATTGTTAGGTATGGCAACTAAATATGCTGAAGGATTATTAGCGGTAAAATACCGTACTTTTGATGATCATGGCAAAGCATTGGGTGGTCCGTTCTATTACATCGAAAATGGACTTGGTCAAAAATGGAAATGGCTAGCGAAAATGTTTGCCTTCTTTGGAGCGATAGCCGGACTAATTGGAATAGGAACAATCGCTCAAATCAATGGCATCACTTCTGCCGCGGAAACTTTTTTTGATCCTGAAAAGTTAAATACGATTTCATTATTTGGAAATGAGTATTCTTGGGCAGTAGTTATTACTGGGGTTATAGTTACGATCCTTGTTGCAATTGTTTTAATTGGTGGTGTTCAGCGAATTGCAAGAGTTTCAGAAATAATTGTTCCTTTAATGATCGTGATTTACGTGAGTTTGTGTCTATTCATGATCATTATTAATATTACAAAATTACCGGGAGTAATTGTTGAAATTATCCAAAGTGCGTTTGGGTTGCGAGCTGTTTCAGGTGGGGCAATGGGAGCGATGATGATTGCCATGCAAAAAGGAATCGCTCGAGGTATTTTCTCTAATGAGTCTGGTTTGGGAAGTGCTCCGATTGCTGCAGCTGCTGCACAGTCTAAAGAACCTGTACGACAAGGTCTTGTTTCAATGACGGGCACGTTTATTGATACATTGGTTGTTTGTAATATGACTGGTATGGCAATTATTTTAACGGGTGCTTGGAAAACAGGGTTAGAAGGTTCAGCTGTAACGATCTTTGCCTTTTCTGAGGCCTTGCCGATTTCACAAACTATTGCTTCACTTTTATTAATGATTTGCTTGGCCTTCTTTGCCTTCACAACTATCTTAGGCTGGAATTATTACTCTGAGCGTTGTTTAAGCTATCTGACAGGCGGAAACACCAAATTTTCTGCGATCTTTCGCTGGGTATACATTTTTGCGGTATTTATTGGTCCATATTTAACAGTTTCAGCTGTCTGGACAATTGCCGATATTTTCAACGGATTAATGGCATTTCCCAATATCATTGCCTTGATTCTCTTAAGCCCAGTGGTATTTAAAGAAACAAAATCTTATTTTGATCGTTTGTCTGCAGGTGAAATAGAGGAATTTGCATCTGTATCATTGACAGATGCATCCTTTGATGATGAATAAGCGATAAAATAGCAGCGGCAAATTTTTAAATTTGCCGCTGCTATTATTTTTATTCGTAACGTAAAGCATTGATTGGGTCTAAACGAGCTGCACGATTGGCAGGAAATGTTCCGGCCAAAAAAGCGATAAGCATAATGATTAATAAGATTATTAACATGGATGGCCATGAGAACTGCAATAGAGTCAAGCCTGTTAATCCATCTAAAAATGAAGTCGTAGCAAAGTTATTTAGGAAATGCCCCGCAACAACAGCTCCCGCTATTCCTGTAATACCTCCCCAAAAACCGATTAATAATGCCTCGATACTAAAGGTTAGAAAAACTTTGAAACGTCCCATTCCCATTGCTTTCATCAATCCAATCTCACGCGTACGATCTTGGACAGACATGTACAACGTATTGATGATACCAAAGCTTGCGGCCAGTAAAGCGATAGCTCCGAATAAAGTTAATACGCCTGTGATAGCATTGACAACTTGACGAATCATACCGATTTCATCTTCAACAGTCATTGCACTAAAGCCTTTTTTGGTTAAGCGTTTCTTTAACTGCTCAATTTGTTTTCCTGATAAATTGCCATTCATGGTAGCGAAAAGAGTTCCATACTTATTTTTCATATTTTCTGGCATTCCTTTTTCGTTTACACTAACAATTTTATCTGATAATGCTTTGCTCATAATGGACTGACCTTGTTGGATCAAACTAACATTTCGAACGCCTACAATGGTTGCATTTAGAATTTCTTGTTCACCGGTAGCTTGACTGCTGACAGCAACTTTTATCTTTTGATTGAGAGCATCCTTTGCTGTTTTAAATCCTAAAGATTTCATATATTCAGGAGCAATATTAATCTCATAGTTATCGCCAGTGCTATTTACTTCTCGACCAGCTTCTAAATCAATAGAGATGTCACTAACACTTACAGCAGATAGAAGATATTTTTTTCCATCATCTCGTTGGACGTAATCTGTTGATAGGAAATGAAAGGGTTCAACTTTCTTGATTCCTTTTGTCGACTTGATTTTTTCGAGATCCTTTGTTGTCAAATAATCAGCGTCTGTTCCAGATGCTTTATCAGGATCGTATTCTTGGGGATCATCGTCAGTAGACCCCATTTGAGATTCAGGAAAAACCATTAATTGGTCTTCACCACCAACCCCATTAATTTGCCGATCAATGTAATCGTTGACGCCGTTATTGACGCCAGTAGTTAATGCAATCGTGAAGGCTCCGATGAAAATTGCGATCACCGTTAAAACTGTTCGGCCCTTGTTGCGCCATAAATTGGAGCTTGCTGATTTAATAATGTCAAATAGTTTCATGTTAGGCATCCTCCAATAGTAGACCGTCTTTAATATGGATCTGACGATCGCAACGAGCGGCTAATTCTGGATCATGAGTGACAACGATTAACGTAATCCCCTTTTCTTGATTCAAATTGAATAAGAGTTTTTCGATTTTATCCCCGGTAGTTGAATCTAGATTACCTGTAGGTTCATCGGCAAAAATAATGTCCGGTTGATTTACAATCGCACGAGCAATACAAACCCGTTGTTTTTGTCCGCCAGATAAGTCGTTTGCCTTATTATTGGCCTTATCGCTTAGTTCGACAGCTTCCAAAGCATCAATAGCCATTTGTTTTCTTTTTCGACTAGGAATGCCAGCAATTTTTAATGGCAGTAGAACATTAGATAAAACAGTATCTTTAGGATTTATAAAAAATTGTTGGAAAACAAAGCCAAATGTTTCATTGCGCATTCTATTCAAATCATTATTTTTTATTTGTCGTGTATCTTGATTGAGCAACGATATTTTTCCAGAACTTGGTCGATCCAATAATGCTAATATATGCATCAAGGTAGATTTACCTGATCCACTTTTACCAATAATTGCGACGGATTCTCCTTTTTTTATCGTAAAATTAACGCCTTTTAATGCTTCGAAAGTCGACTGCCCGGAACCATAGACTTTTTTCACATCAGTTACTTCAATTGCATTCATTATTTTCCTCCTCTTAGCTAAAAGCTATGGATTGATTCTCCCATAAGTCGAAAATAATAAAATGGTACTAAAGTAGTATTTTTCATTTTTTGTAAAAAAAATGAAGCTATATGGATAATCAATGTGCGGAAGATAAAGAATAAAAAAAGAGTAAATCGATGATTTACTCAAAGTCTTGAACAAAATAATCAAATAAAGATTGTTCTTTAGGATCTTTTTTACAGGTTAGTTCAGGGTGCCATTGCACACCAAGAATTTTTGTGTTTTTTTCTCGGCTTTCTACAGCTTCAACAATATCGTCATGGGCCCAAGCAATAGGTACGAGACTCTCTGCTAAATCCTTGATTGCTTGATGATGATATGAGTTAACCTGAGCGCTCTCACCAAAAAGTGGAGCCAAGGCCGACTCAGTTTTGATAGTGATTGAATGAAGACCGAAATCTGGAACAGTAGGAAACATGTCATGTTTTACTTTCCAATCAGAATATTGAGACAAATCTTGATATAGGGTTCCACCTAAAGTAACATTCAATAGTTGTGTACCACGACAAACCGTAAAGATTGGTTTGTGCTGTTTGATAGCCTCTTTAATTAAGGCCATTTCGAATATATCTCGTTCAATACTTGTAGGTCCCAGTTTTGGATGAGGTTCTTCGTTGTAAAGAAAAGGTGTCACATCCTGACCGCCTGCTAGTAGTAATTTGTCGATCGATGAAATATAATTACTGGCTAACTCAGGATCGCTAATAGGAAATAGGACAGGAACACCTCCAGCTCGGTGTACACCATCGATAAATCCTTGCGGGCTGTAAGTAAATTGTTGATCAAAAAAATCTTGATTATTTTGATAGTGCTGATTTGCTGCGATTCCGATAATATTTTTTTTCAAATCCTACCACTCCTCTATTATTTGATACCACAGACGAAACTCAAAAAGCAAGTAATTTGGTTCTTAATTTTTTACTCATTTTTTCCTTTTGAAAGTCTACTATAGAATGTGGGATAATTTCATTATTCAATGTATGAAATTTTTAACCTTTTTACAAAAAATAGTTACGAGTATTCCTTTTTTTGATATACTATATTCAATGAATAAATACAAAATGGTTGGGCGTAAGCTTCAAGGATCGTGTTCTTCAAGGGGTGAGAAGAATAACTTTGAGAGTTTTGCGCTCTTTTTTTGTATATAAAAGGAGGGTTTGTGTGTTAGAAGCTTTAGAAAAAATAAAATCTGCTGAAGAACAAAATGAAAGAAAAAAAGAAGAATTATTGGCAGGGTTAGTAGCTTATGAGAGAAGTAAGAAGCAACTACTGCAAGAAAAACGTGAAGAGCTAAGAACGAACTTCTCTGCTGTTTTATCAGAGAGGGAAGAATTATTGGCAAAAGGATTGGAGGCTGAAGAGCGAGAACTGACTAGCAATGCAGAAGATGCGATTAAGATGATGGAAGATAAATATCTAGAAAAAAAGGACCAAACGATTCAAAAAATTATTGAAAGGGTGATCTCAGAATATGGCAGTCAGTAAAATGAGTAAGCTGACCTTGATTGCCCAACAGGGATATAGTGAACGAATTCTATCTGCAATTCAGGGATTTCAAGGAGTAGAAATTAGAAATCTTTTTGAGCAAACGGTTAGTAATGATTGGGTAACGGAGTATTTTGACGAAGTAGACCCGCTGTCTAGTCAAGATGTGCTTGGAAGAATTGATTATCAGTTAGAACAAATAGCACATGCTATACAATTCGTAGAGCATCATGGTAGTAGTCGTGAAAAAGGACTTCATCTCAAACGCCAACAAGCTACTCTGCGAAAATTGGAAGAGGATTTTGATGAACCATCACTCTCAGCGGAACTAGAAAGTATTCAGGATTTGGAACAGCGTTTTTCAGATGTTAGTGCAAAACAACAGGATCTATATGACCGTGAAAGCCTTTTGCAAAAATGGCAAGTATTAGACTTTTTACCAAGAGAATACTCACTACACTCGACTAAGTGTTTCTTAGGAACAGCAGATGCAAGTATTTGGAATTTATTAGAACAACAAGTTAAGGATAGACAAATTCATTATGAAATCATTTATAGTGATGAACGTATCGTCAATTTTGTTCTCTTATATTTGCGTGCTGAACAACCAGAGGTTCAAGAATTAGTTCGTCAGTTTAGCGTATCTGTATTCACCTATAATGAACCTCAATTGCCTAAAGCTGAACTTACAATCATTCAACGAGAAATTATTGAGTTAGTTGAAGAGCAGAAAAAATTGGCCCGATTGATTGGTCAGAAAAAAAATGTGATTAAAAGCTTGGAAACCGCGGAAGAGGTCCTGCTAGCTCGTAAAAATCGTTGGATGATCCATGATCGTTTTATTAAGGATGATAAATTATTCTTGCTTCAAGGATGGCTTGAGACGGAGTCTTTCAACGCATTCGAGGATTTTGTGGGTAACTTGATTGGTAAAGAAAATCTTTATTTAGAGATAGAGGAACCTACAGATATAGAAATCAATGAAGAAATTCCGACAAAACTTAAAAATCATGTATTAGTAAAGCCTTTTGAAATGTTGACGGAAATGTACAGTTTACCAAAGTATCACGAAGTGGACCCGACGCCGTGGTTTATGCCTTTTTACTTTGTGTTCTTTGGAATGATGGTAGCCGATGCGGGATACGGTGCATTAATGTTAATAGCTACTACGGTGGCCTTGCGAACAATTTTGCCACGAGGTACTGAGCGATTTATGCGTTTTTTTCAAATTTTAGCTATTCCTACCATTATGTGGGGGCTAATTTATAATTCATTTTTTGGATTTTCGTTAGGTTATACACCTATTCTTTCAACCAGTGAAGATGTGATCAGTATTTTAATTCTATCGATTATCTTTGGAGTAATCCAAATATTTATTGGTCTAGGCTTAACGGCGAAAGAAAACATTAAAGCGAAGAACTATATTGGTGCTGTTTCAGACGGATTTGCTTGGCAAGGAATTATGATTGGAGCAATAGTAGGCGGATTAGGGAAAATGTTGTTGAATAGTCAATCTTTATTTTTTATTGGTGTAATTTTAGCTGTGTTAAGTGCTGTATTGATCATTGTGACACCGATGTTTCAGTCTAAATCAAAGATTAAGGGATTAGCCAAAGGAGCGTATAACTTATACGGAATTACAAGTTACATTGGTGATTTAGTTAGTTATACACGTTTGATGGCTTTGGGAATATCTGGAGGAAGTATTGCCGCTGCATTTAACATGTTAGTGGGATACATGCCGCCGATCGCGCGATTTAGCGTGGGCATAATACTAATGCTCGCTTTGCATGGATTAAATATCTTTTTATCTTTGCTTTCGGCCTATGTTCATGGAGCCCGATTACAATATGTAGAGTTTTTTGGGAAATTTTATGAAGGTGGCGGACGTGCATTCCGTCCATTAAAGACAGAAGAAAAGTATGTAAATATAGAACAAGAAAAATAATTGGAGGAATTTTAGACAATGATGGATTATTTGATTAACAATAGTGGCGGTATTATTTTTGCAATTTTAGGAATGGCGACAGCGACGATTTTTTCTGGGATCGGATCATCAAAAGGGGTAGGTATGACGGGTGAAGCAGCAGCAGCCTTAACAACTAGCCAACCAGAAAAATTTGGTCAAGCATTGATTTTACAGTTACTACCAGGAACGCAAGGATTGTATGGTTTCGTTATTGCCTTTTTGATTTTTACAAATCTATCTAATGATTTGACAGTAGTTCAAGGATTAGGTTACTTGGGGGCGTCATTACCGATCGCATTTACCGGATTATTCTCAGGGATTGCCCAAGGTAAAGTAGCAGCGGCCGGTATTCAAATCTTAGCGAAAAAACCTGAACACTCAACAAAAGGAATCATCTATGCTGCTATGGTTGAGACCTATGCAATTCTAGGATTTGTTATCTCATTCTTGTTAGTCGGACAAGTGTAAGGAGTTTTTTTGATGGAAGCAATCGAAAAGATAGTCGAACAATTGAAACTGCAATCTGAACTGGAGCAACGTCAATTGAAAGAGAAAGAAACAGTTCGGATCGAACAAGAATTTCAAGCAGAATTAGCAGAAATAGAGGCGGAACATCATAAACGCTTGGAAAAAAATCTACAGAACTTGGAAAATAATTATAAACAGGCTACGAATAGGAAACAGGTTGCTCAAAAACAAACGATCCTAAATCAGAAACAAGCTATTTTGGAACGAGTTTTTGTTGAAGTGGTATCTCAGATGGAAAACTGGACAACGGAGCAGCAGCAAGAATTTGCAAACAGCGCTCTAAAAAAAATGCAATTACAAGGTGAAATGGTTTTTGTTCCAGGAGAAAAATCGCAGATGATCTTCACCCAAGAATGGTTGAATAAACAAAAAGGCTCACTTACCTATCAACTAATTCTTGGAAAAGATCCTATTGCTGGTCAAGCTGGATTTGTTTTGGATAAAAATGGCGTGCAATACAATTTTCTATATCAAAGTTTAGTTAGAGAAATTCAGCAGCGAGAGAGTTTCCAAACGGCCCAGTCACTTTTTGAATAAGAAAACTATATAGTTAATTAGTTATAAAACCACGAATTAGGAGGCTTTGAATGAAACAATCTACGTATCATGAATTGAATCCACTGGTTCGTTTGAAAGAATTGGAATTATTGACGCCTGAACTGATGAAGCGAATGATAAAGGCCGAGGATTTGACTGAGATTGAGACTCTTTTTAGAGGAACGATATATGGTGAGTATTTGTCAGATAATTTTTACGAGAGTTTTGAAGAGGCTTTAGGGGAAGCGCAGGAAGATTTGTTAGCTGAATTAGTTAAAATCATTCCTGATCCAAACATTGTTTGGATTTATACAATGCGTTTTACCTTTCATAATCTCAAGGCGTTGATTAAAGCTGATTTGTTAAATCAAAATTTTGACGAACTATATATATATGATGGCTTCTATTCTTTAGATCAGATTAGGACAGCAATTCGAACTGGACAAGCTAGCGGGTTGCCAGATATTTTACTTGAAAGTATTCAAGAGGTTCGAGAGCATTTTGAGGAATCTAACAGCTTACAAGGAATCGATATCATTTTAGATCGCAAATATCTGTATTGCCAACGTAAAATAGCTGATATGATAGATGAGCCAGAATTGACACAAGAAGTTATTAGTTTCATTGATTTTACTAACATCTTGATGGTGGCTCGTGGAATCAATCAGAAAAGAAACCGTAACTTTATGTCAACAGCATTATCGAGTCACGGGAGTATTCCTAAAGAGGAGTTGCTAGATTACGTTGAAGTTGGTTTAGAAGAGTTGACAAACTATCTAAGAACTACATCATATAGCGAACTAATCGAACAAATTATTGAAGATAACATAATGGACTTGAGCCAGTTGGAGCGTCTATGCGATGATTATTTGACTAGTTTTTATGAGACTGCACAAACGCAGGCATTTGGGCCATTGCCGGTGTTAGCATTATTAAATGCGAAGTCGATTGAAACAAAAAATCTTCGTTTGATAATTACTGGTAAAAGAGTCGGATTGACGGATGAGCAGATAAGAGAGAGGATGCGTGAGACATATGGCACATAAGATTGGTGCTATTGGTGATAAAGATTCAGTCTTGCCCTTCAAACTCTTTGATTTTGATACCCGAACTACAAAGGACAAGCAAACCATTCGACAGCAAATCGATGAAATGGCTAAAAATAAGTACGGCATCATTTATATTACTGAAGAATTTGCTCAGCTTGTTCCTGATACAATCAAACGTTATGAGGAAAAGATGATTCCGGCGATTGTATTGATTCCTAATCATGAAGGAACATTAGGAATCGGTAAGTCCATGATTCAAGGACAAGTCGAACGAGCAGTTGGACAGAATATTTTATAAAGGAGCTAATGACTTGCGAGAAGGTAGAATAATAAAAGTATCTGGTCCACTAGTACTGGCAGAAAATATGGAGCAAGCGGCTATTCAAGATATTTGTTACGTGGGTGACCTAGGGGTTATCGGCGAAATTATTGAGATGCGTGGCGATGTTGCGTCTATTCAAGTATATGAAGAAACTGCTGGTATTGGACCAGGAGAACCAGTTAAGACAACAGGAGAAGCACTTTCCGTTGAATTGGGACCAGGGATTGTTTCTCAGATGTTTGATGGCATCCAACGTCCGCTAGACACATTCAAAAAAGAAACTGATAGTAATTTTTTGAGTCGAGGTATTCAGATACCTGCTTTAGACCATACAAAAAAATGGAACTTTGAAGCAACGATTGAAGAAGGAACGGCTGTGTCGGCAGGAGACATAGTTGGAACTGTTAAAGAAACTACGATTATCACACATAAAATAATGGTACCTAATGGAATTAAGGGAACTTTGAAAAAGATTTCATCTGGTGAATTTACGATTGACGATATTGTTTATGTAATTGAAACAGCAAACGGTCCACAGGAATTCTCCATGTTGCAGAAGTGGCCGGTGCGTCGAGGACGCCCTGTATCAGAGAAGTTGAATCCAGAAGCACCAATGATTACTGGTCAGCGAGTCATTGATACATTTTTCCCAGTTGTAAAGGGTGGGGCAGCTGCAGTACCCGGACCATTCGGGGCTGGAAAAACGGTCGTTCAGCATCAAATTGCTAAATGGGCCGATGTAGATATAGTGGTATACGTAGGTTGTGGCGAACGTGGGAATGAAATGACTGATGTATTGAATGAATTCCCTGAATTAGTTGATCCTACAACGGGTGAGTCTTTAATGGAACGAACGATTTTGATTGCTAATACCTCAAATATGCCTGTGGCTGCACGGGAAGCCTCCATTTATACGGGGATTACGATTGCCGAATATTTTCGCGATATGGGATATAACATTGCGATTATGGCTGATTCTACTTCGCGCTGGGCAGAGGCTCTGCGCGAAATGAGTGGACGCTTGGAAGAGATGCCGGGTGATGAAGGATATCCAGCATATCTAGGGAGCCGTCTAGCAGAGTATTACGAACGTTCAGGACGCGTTATTGCTTTAGGTAATGATGGTCGTGAGGGTTCAATTACTGCAATTAGTGCGGTATCGCCTTCCGGTGGTGATACTTCTGAACCAGTGACGCAAAATACGTTGAGAGTTGTAAAAGTTTTCTGGGGCCTAAGTGCCACACTTGCTCAGCAACGTCATTTCCCAGCTATTGATTGGTTACAAAGCTATTCTTTATACTCTTCCGAAGTCGGAAAGTATTTAGACAATGATTTGCAAGCAAATTGGTCACAAATGGTTACGGAAGGTATGCGGATGCTGCAAAAAGAATCAGAACTAAATGAGATTGTTCGTTTAGTCGGAATAGATTCTCTATCAGAAAAAGATCGTTTGACGCTTGAAGTCTCGAAATCGTTGCGAGAAGACTACTTGCAGCAAAATGCTTTTGATGATATTGATACTTTTACATCAAGAGAAAAGCAATTCAAAATGATTCAAAATATTTTGACCTTCAATAAGGAAGGGCAACGAGCTTTAGAGCTAGGAACTTATTTGAAAGAGATTATGGATGGGACGGTTACATTACGAGATCGCATCGCTCGAAGCAAATATATCCCGGAAACCGCGCTAGACAAACTGGATCAAATCAATTTAGATATTATATCTGAAATTCAAGCGATTGTTGCTGAAGGAGGAATGACCAATGATTAAAGAATATCGCACCATCAATGAAGTGGTCGGACCTTTGATGGCAATTGATAAAGTAGAAGGAATCAAGTATGAAGAGTTACTGGAGATCCGATTAAATAATGGCGAATTGCGCCGTGGTCAGGTATTGGAGATCCATGAAGATAAAGCTCTAGTTCAAATTTTCGAGGGAACGAGTGGTATCAACCTGAAGGAATCCACGGCTCGCTTTTTAGGTCATCCGCTAGAACTAGGTGTTTCTGAAGATATGGTTGGGCGTGTTTTTGATGGATTAGGTCGTCCAAAAGATGGCGGACCAGAAATCTTAGCTGAAAAGAATGTTGATATCAATGGTGAGGTAATCAACCCTGTTTCTCGAGATTATCCCGATGAGTTTATTCAAACGGGTATTTCAGCGATCGACCACTTAAACACATTGGTTCGCGGACAAAAATTGCCAGTATTTTCAGGTTTTGGTTTGCCTCATAAGGAATTAGCTGCGCAAATTGCTCGTCAAGCAACAGTTTTAAATAAAGATGATGATTTTGCAGTTGTATTCGCTGGTATTGGAATCACTTTTGAAGAAGCAGAATTCTTCATGGAAGATTTTCGTCAGACGGGAGCAATTGATCGTTCTGTCGTCTTCATGAACTTAGCAAATGATCCGGCAATTGAACGGATCGCGACACCACGGATGGCTTTAACCGCTGCGGAATACTTGGCATACGAAAAAGGCATGCACGTACTTGTTATTATGACGGATATGACCAACTATTGTGAGGCATTACGTGAAATTTCAGCTGCTCGTCGTGAAGTGCCAGGTCGTCGTGGATATCCCGGGTACCTATATACCAATTTAGCCACATTATACGAACGTGCCGGTCGAATTCGCGGTTTGAAAGGTTCGGTTACTCAGATTCCAATTCTGACAATGCCAGAAGATGATAAGACTCATCCGATTCCCGATTTGACTGGGTATATTACGGAGGGGCAGATCATATTATCGCGAGAATTGGATAAAAATGGTATCCAACCTCCAATCGATGTTTTGCCCTCGCTTTCTAGGTTGAAGGATAAAGGAACTGGTGAAGGCAAAACTCGCAAAGATCATGCACCTACAATGAATCAATTATTTGCGGCGTACGCACAAGGAAAACAAGCAAAAGAATTAGCGGTTGTGTTAGGTGACTCTGCATTATCAGATGTTGATAAAATTTATGCAAAATTTGCGGAGCGATTTGAAGAAGAATATGTTAATCAAGGTTTTTATGAAAATCGTTCGATCGAAGAGACTTTGGATCTTGGTTGGGAACTTCTGGCGATGTTGCCACGTACAGAATTGAAACGGATTAAAGATGATATGTTGGACGAATATTTAACAGAAGGAGTTTGATCCTATGGTGAAATTAAATGTTAATCCGACACGAATGGAACTCACGCGACTAAAAAAGCAACTGACGACTGCTAGTCGAGGACATAAGCTTTTAAAGGATAAGCAAGATGAGCTGATGCGCCGTTTCATTTTATTAGTCAAAAAAAATAATCAAATGCGTGGCGAAGTTGAAGACGAGCTACAACAAGCGATGAAGAATTTCTCGGTAGCAGATGCTTTGCTGAATGATAAGTATATTGAAGAATTATTAGCTGTTCCTAAAGAACGGGTAACTCTTGATGTGATCGAAAAGGATATTATGAGTGTTAAAGTACCAATAATGAATTTTCAACATGAATCGGAATTATCAGATGATCCGCTGGAATATGGCTTTCTGAATTCAAATGATGATTTAGATCAGAGCATTAAGAAGTTCACGACGGTATTGCCCAAACTATTGGAACTGACTGAAATTGAAAAAACTTGTCAATTGATGGCAAAGGAAATTGAAAAGACTCGACGTCGAGTGAATGCATTGGAATATATGACAATTCCTCAACTTGAAGAAACGATCTATTTTATCCAAATGAAATTGGAAGAAAATGAACGCGCGGAAGTTACTCGCATGATAAAAGTTAAAAATATGGGTACTACTTGAGAAAGTAGTACCTCAGACTGTAGACAAAAGACGTCCCAAACTCTTGATTTGAGTTTAGGCCGTCTTTTTATCTGATTTCTTACGAAATTCAGAACAAAAAAATAAAGGCTCTTTGCCTTTCCATAACCAAGTGGCCAATTTCTTTAAATTCATTGCAGCAAACACTAGCATCGTATGCGTCGCAACTTTTTCCAAGCCTCGATACTTGGTCCAACGCATTCCATGCTTTTCTTTTGCATCCGCAAATATTCGTTCAATCGTTTCTTTTCGTTTTCTGTAAATGGCTTTATTCAAGTCTGTCAGACGAAGATGCTCTATCTCATCCATCAAAGCTCCCCAAACATGTCTTGTGATGACTCGTTGATGATTCTTACTTTTGGTACATTGTTTTAGTAAAGGACAGTGGACACATTCTTTTGGATTAGATTTGTATTCTCGGTAGCCTTCTCGAGTAACCGTTGAAAAATTGAGCATTTGATCCTGCGGACAAATATAACAATCAAAATACTCGTCGTAGAGAAACTTATTTTTTAATAACAGGTCCTTTTTCCCTTTGGACCTTGAATAAGGCAAACAAGGCCGAAGGTTCAAATGAGTCAAAAAGTGAACAAACTTTGGTGTCTTATAGCCGGCATCCGCAACCACTCGTTTGATTTCTGGAAAAAGTCTCTTCGATTGTTTGACGAGTTGAAACGCGACTTGACTGTCATGAATATTTCCTGGAGTCACGATTGTGCTGAGAACAAATCCGTTGTCGTCGCATGAGGTATGGGCAGAATAAGCAAATTGTTTTTCTCGTTCGCCTTTGACGTAGTAGCCGCTTTCCGGGTCAGCCTTACTTATTTTTCTTTCTTTCAGCTTCACTTCCTTTTCTAAGTCCAAAGTAAAAGGGCGTTTTCCGGCTTCGATTCGTTGGCGATTGATTTCATCTTCTAGTTCATCCTGATAGGCTTTCGCTTCATCATGCGTCATTTCTTTCGTAAACCTATGTTTATTGGCATTGGCTTTGATGTGAGTCGAATCAAGATACAAATTATCTTCTGTTACAAAACCGGCTTTAATTGCTTGTTCCAAAATATAAGCAAAAATATCCTCAAACAGTGTCGTTTCTCTAAACCGGCGTACGTAATTTTTTCCAAAGGTTGAAAAATGGGGGATTTTCTCTTCGAAAGAATAACCTAAAAACCAGCGATAAGCGACATTGGTGTCGACTTCCTTGATGGTTTGTCGCATGGAACGGATGCCGAATAAATATTGGATAAACACTAATTTGATCAGAATCACCGGATCAATACTTGGCCTACCTAAATCGGAGTAAGTGGCTTCGACGATTGGATAAATAAATTCAAAATCAAGCGAGGCGTCAATCTTTCGAACGAGGTGGTCTTGAGGGACCAGGTCATCAATCGTGAGCATCGCGAATTGATTTCTGCCGTTCGTATTTTTTTTAGACATCATAAATACCACTCCTTGTATTCGGTTTCATAAATCTATTATAAAAGAAAAGACTGTAGACAGCATCCATAAAGTGGACTTTGTCTACAGTCTGGGGTACTACTTGAGAAAGTAGTACCTTTTTTTGAAGGTAGGACTTTATGAACAAAGAAAAACGCTGGCCATTTAAAATATACCCTATTCAATTTATTGCGTTAGGCTTTGGAGGAATTATTTTAATTGGCAGCTTATTGCTGACATTGCCGGTATTTTCCCAGTCTGGGAAAGGGACTCCCTTTATCGATACATTGTTTACGGCAACATCAGCTACTTGTGTGACAGGATTAACGACTCTTACAACTAACGAGCATTGGAATATGGGGGGACAACTGATTATTTTATCTTTGATCGAAATTGGCGGACTTGGCTTTATGATGATGCCGTTTATTTTTTTCGCGTTGATGAAGAAAAGAGTAGGTCTATTAACCAGAATAATTTTACAAGAATCGTTAAATTTGGATAGTTTATCTGGAGTGATGAAACTCATGTTTTATATATTTCGTTTCGCAATGGGATTTCAGTTATTAGGTGCGATTTTATTAGCCTTTGATTTTATCCCGACATATGGTGTTGCAAAAGGTTTGTGGTATTCGATTTTTCATTCTATCTCTGCTTTTTGCAATGCAGGATTTGATTTGTTTGGTGATAGTTTGATAGGGTTTAAAGATAATGCTTATGTGTTGCTGGTTATTTCGGGATTGATTATTGCAGGAGGATTAGGTTTTATTGTTTGGCAAGATTTAATGAATTTTCGTAGGACGAAAAAACTTAGTTTGCATAGTAAGTTGGCTCTTACTGTTTCAACAAGTCTATTGATTATTGGAACACTGGTCTTTTATGTTTCAGAATCAGGAGGGTACTCTATCACAGAAGACTCTTCGGCGATCGATCGTTTTGCTAATATGTTTTTCATGTCAGTAACTGCTCGTACAGCTGGGTATTTTTCTGTGGATTATGGAAATGTCAGTCAAGCGGGAATTCTGTTCACAATCGTTTTAATGTTCATTGGAGGAACCCCCGGTTCTACGGCAGGCGGATTGAAGACGACGACTTTTGGTGTTCTATTGATTCAAACAATTTCAATGTTGAAGGGAAGGGAACATGCGGAGGTTTTTCGACGCACGATTCGTCCTTCGGTAGTTTCCCGTGCCCTCACGTTGTTTTTTATCACTTTGAGTTTATGTATTGCTGTAACCATGTTGATGTCTGTTACTGAAATATTGCCGCAATATCGTGGAATAGAATACCTGTTGTTTGAAACGTTTTCTGCATTCGGAACGGTTGGATTGACGATGGGATTAACTCCAAGCTTGAGTCTTATGGGGAAACTTTTGATTATTGGTTTAATGTATATCGGTAGGGTCGGTATTTTGACAGTTGGCTTCTCCTTGACAATGCGCTTAATGAAAACTAATGGTGGACACTATAAGTTACCAGAAGAAAGTGTCATGATTGGCTAATGATAGCCGCAGGTTCGGTTTGTGATTCAGAAGAAATGCGTTATCCTTCCGATGATTTGTTTAATAGTGGATTATTGATTACTGAGGTTGCTTTGTTCCTTTGGGTACTTTCTATTTTAATTAAAATTTAAAACAAAAAAATAAGCCAACTCCGTATAGAGCAGGCTCATATCTTTTTTAGCGAATAACTTCTATTTTGTAGCCATCAGGATCCGTGATGAAATAGTAAGAAGGGTCAGTACCTGGTAACCCCTTCATATCAGTTACGTTAAACCCTTTAGCTTTTTGTTCGCCATGAAGTTTTTCAATATCTTCAGAGCGAATCGCGATGTGGCCATAGCCGTCACCTAAATCGTATGCTGCATGATCGTAATTATAGGTAAGCTCCAATTCATAATCATCACCTGGTAAAGTTAAATAAACTAAAGTGAATTTTGAATCTGGGAAATCACGGCGGCGAGACTCAACAAAGCCGAATGCTTCTTGATAAAATTTTACAGATGCTTCCAAATCTTTTACCCGAACACAAGTATGTGCCATTTTCATAAATAGATATCCTCCTAATAATTATTAATTTCATGATAACATAAAAATTCAATTTGCCAGTATTTATGCTCAGCGGTTGTTTATGAGTTTTTTTTAATGTAAACTAACAAGTAAATACTTTTAGCAGGAGGGCATCAATGATCCCAGTGTTTGGCGTAAAGGAAGCTGAAAAGAATTATCAAGCGCGCTATGCAGCTTACGCGATTTTAGTGAATGATGAAGAGGAAATTGCACTTGTACAAGCTCCTAATGGTGCATTTTTTTTACCTGGAGGAGAAATCGAGGGGAATGAAACGAAAGAAGAGGCCATCGAACGTGAAATGCTAGAAGAATTAGGCTTTGAAGTAGTTTTAGCTGATTACTTAGGACAAGCTGATGAATACTTTTATTCACGTCATCGGACGACCTATTTCTACAATCCGGGTTATTTTTATTCCACCAAAAGTTGGGTACAAGTTTCTGAACCTCTGGAGGAAGGAAATAACAGCAGCTGGGAATCGCCAAAAAAAGCGATTGAGTTATTAAAACGCGGCAGTCACAAATGGGCCGTAGAAGAATGGTTAAAAAAGAACACTTTCTGAGCGAAAGTGTTCTTTTTTTTATTCTACTAGAGAGCCATTTCTAATATGTTTAGCGAATGCTTGATAATAGTCATCGAACAGGTCGGAGTTTTTACTATCTTGTTGTGTCATTTCTTTTGGATAATAAAAACGAACATCACCTTGTCCTTGACCAGTCAGTGCTGACACTAATTGACTGGCCTTTGATAATTCGATTAACGTGCCATCTTTTTGCATTAATTCGATCTGAGTTCGATGGCTACCTTTTTCTGGATGGTAAAGATCATATGGCAGGTCATAGCTGGAATTGATAGCAGTATAGTAACGAGGGTTAAAACCAGCTTTCTCAACTAATGCTTTCATTTCAATTAATAATGGGTTCTCACTAGAATCGATAGTTATAGATTTCAAGGGCTTTCTATTTAAAAAACGATAAGCTAAGTCACTCAAAATCAAATCCTGTTCATCCATCCATTGAGCAAAATAGGTATTTAATACACCATCATCTAGTTTCAGATAATCCTCTAATGAAAATTCTTGATTCAAAAAAGGAATCAAGAATTGCGAATGGAAAGAAAAGATTTCCGCATCCTCTTGATACAATTCGTGTGCACGATCTAACAAATGCTCTAATAACACTTCCATCGCTCGAGAAACTGGATGAAAATAAACTTGAACATACATTTGATAACGGCTGACGATATAGTCTTCTACCGCATGCATTCCATTCATCGAAAAAGCGATTCCTCCTTCATAAGGGCGAATAACTCGTAAAATTCTGGTTAAATCAAAAGTACCGTATTCGGTCCCCGTGTAGTAAGCATCTCGTAATAAGTAATCCATTCGATCGGCATCAATTTGGCTTGAAATCATTTGGACAACTTGTGGATTTTCATAAGTTTTAGTAATCACGCTGGCAACTTTTTCGGGAAAACCTTCTTCAACATTATTCAAGATTTGGAATACTTCTGTTTCTGGTGAAGTGATGATAGCTACGGTTAGGGCCTCGTGATCAGTGTGAAAGATGTGTTCAAATGTATGAGAATAAGGACCATGTCCAATATCATGCAACAATGCCGCACATAATGCGACTAAGCGATGAGAGTCGTCCCAGCCATCTTTCCCGTATTTCTCGTTAGAATAGTTCCGTTGGAAAATATCACAAATTCGACGAGTGATATCATAAACACCTAAAGAATGGGAGAAACGACTGTGTTCTGCCCCATGAAAGGTGTAAGAGGTCGTTCCCAACTGCTTTATTCGTCGCAAGCGTTGAACTTCCTTAGAATTAATCAGATCAAGGATCACCTGATGTTGGACGTGAATGTAGTTATGAACGGGATCACGAAAAACTTTTTCTAGTGGAAGCATTTGATATTTATAAGTCATTGAGAACCTCCTGAATAATCAAGTTTCGTTGCTGCATATTTTCAATGCGGCGTTGGTATTCTTTTAATTGATAGAAGTTTGGTAGAAAACTTGTTTGATCATTGTGAGACATCACCTGCAGCAGTTCTTTTTTTACCGAGTCAACTGTTACATTTACTGGAGCTGTGTCGTTCAGTGTTGTCATACTTGTTGGATTAACTGCGGGATACTCGTTTCCAAACTTTTCCTGCAATCCACTTTGATAATAGGAACGAACAAGCTCACCACGAAAATTTTGGTCACCGTTGACACTAAGGTACATCATGATTGCTACACCATCTTTGACTCGTCGTTGGGCAATACCAGCAATTTTCTTTCCATTAATAGAAAGGTCATACTTTCCTGGACAATATGAATCACGAACTTCACCAATTTGTAATCCCAACTTGCCAAAACTGGTGTGCTCTAGCCAGTCTACCATTGCTTCGTACCCATCATAAATTGATAAGGTGGAAATCGTATCCTTAGGAAGAATCAAAGAAACATTTAATATTCCGGAATCATTGACTACTCCTAAGCCTCCAGCGTTACGTAATAGTAAATGATAGTTTTTCTTTTTAATGGTTTTTAATGCTTCATTGAAATAGTTGACACGGCTATCTTTCATTCCTAAGATTAAAGTTTGCGGCAGTTGCCAAAAATGAATAATACGTTGATTTCGATCTCCGCTGAATTCTGTCAGCACATCAGTCAAAGCAAAGGGATTGAATAAATCCTGTTCTGGGAGCATACCTTGATCAAAAAGTAATGCCTTTTCCATCTAATCTTCCTCTCGTTCCTTGTTTTCTCTTTCTATTATAAACAAAAATACGGAAAGCAAGTAATTAAGCCACTTAAAAAGAAGAAGTAGTTGACAAAAAAAGCAAAACCGACAAAAATAAATAGTGGAAGGAGTGGAAGCTCTGTGAATATAAAAGAAGGCATTCCCGCAAAAATAAAAGTTCAAACGAAGGTCACTCAAAACAATGAGACAGAAGACTTCGTATTTGATCTCCCTGGTCAAGTAGTCAAGATGGGAGATACCCTGTACATTCGTTACAAAGAAGTACAACCTGATGGACAAGAATTTCCAGTTACTGTAAAAGTAACACCAGACTCACAAGTACAATTGATTCGTTCTGGTGAAGGGCGAATGAGGATGCGTTTTGCATATCGCGAAAAAATGGAAACAAACTACAAAACTCCTTTTGGCACCTTTATGATCTCGACCTATGCAAAAAATTTACATGTGAGTTTAAAGGATCGTCCATTTTCAGGTATTATCAACATTGATTATGCGCTTTATATGAAGGAAGAAAAAGTCGGTGATTATCATTTGGTACTGGAATTTACTACTTAAGTATAAGAAAGGTTTGCTTTTTAGTCTTTGATTTTGTATGATAAGGAGTAGACTTTGAAAGGACGTGTCATACTTGGAACTTAGTATTTTTGATGGTTTGAACAAAGATGAATTATCAATGATTGAAGTGGCACACGCAATTCTGGAAGAACGCGCAGATGTAATGGATTTTTCGGATCTAGTCAATCAAATCCAAAACTATCTTGGCAAATCAGACAGTGAGATTCGTGATGCATTAGCACAATTTTATACCGATTTGAATATTGATGGAAGTTTTATTTCTCTAGGAGATAATCGCTGGGGATTACGTTCATGGTATGCAATTGATTCAATTGATGAAGAAGTAAACCATGGCTTAGAAGATGAAGAAGAAGACAAACCACGTCGTAAAAAACGTAAGAAAGTCAATGCTTTTATTAATGGTGATGAAGACGCAATTGACTATAACGATGACGATCCTGAAGATACGGATCTGTTAGCTGACGATGAAGAAGATGAAATCGACGACGATGACGACGATGATGATGACGAAATCGCAGCATACAACTCTGATTTACAAGAAATCGGTGCTGATGCGAATGAAGACGACGAAGAGGTTGTCCCAGGCGGAATCGAAGATGATCTAAGTGTAATCGATGATGACGATGATGAATTTGAAGAAGAAGATGGAGAAGAAGAGTAGATCAATTGATCTACTCTTTTCTTTTTTTCTGGCCAATGAGGCCTATATCTACTATAACGAATGACATGAAATGATTGCTTTAAACGATCAAGAAAATGCTCAACTAAGTAGGAGAATAATCTTAAATAAATAGAGTACTATTTCGTATATTCATTTGGCAAGAGGCATTAGTTGAATGAAAATTGATAAGTATCCATTAAAAAAGTATAATGGGTTTTACGGAGTGGTACTAATTCAATTGAAAAAAGAAACGACACTCCTCAAAAAAGAGAAGTGTCGCAAAAGTACGCGCCCTGAGGGAATCGAACCCCCGTCTCAAGAACCGGAATCTTACGTGATATCCACTACACTAAGGGCGCAAGCACGATTATTAGTTTAGCATATAATTTTAAAAAAACAAGGGGAAAGTCTATGAAGTTTCAACAAGGGTATTCGCAAAAGCAACAACAAACCCAAAAATTGGCGATGACACAGGAATTGCAGCAAGCCATTCAAATTTTACAATTTAACACTGAAGAGTTGCAAGATTATGTTGAAACGGTCTCTTTAGAAAATCCACTGTTTGAAGTAGTCGCACCAAAAATCCAAAGTGACTTGATGCAAATGCATAGTGGAGCAGTTAAGGAAGAGTCGTTCATCCAGATTGCCGATCATCCAGTTTCTTTATTTGAACATTTGATCAATCAAATTCACTTGAATTATCGAGATACTTTAATTCGTGAAATTATGTTAGTACTAGTTGAGTATATTGATGTGAATGGCTACTTGAAGGTTGACGAAGAAGAGATCAAACAGGAATTAAACGCCACAGATATTCAATATCTTGATGCCTTAACACTGCTGCAACAATTAGATCCACCTGGTGTAGCTGCTAGAAATTTACAGGAGTGTTTGATGCTGCAAACTGAACAGGATGATTATGCACCAGAGTTGGCGTATCTTCTATTAGAAGAATCCTTTGATGCGATTGCTAAAAGAAAATTTGAACAAATAGCAAAGTCTTATCAAATCAGCTTGGTGCAAGTTCAGCAGATTCTTGACTATATTCGAACACTAAACCCCTTTCCAGGAGCAAGTTTTGGAGGTCAAGACTCAAATTTCATTATTCCAGATCTGACATTGGTAAGAAGAGAAGGTCAATTAGTCGTTCTATCGAATAAGCGTGGACAACTGCGGCTAAACTTTCAAGAAAATTATTTTAATCGTTTGAAACAACAGGCTGATGAAGAAACAAAAATTTATTTAAAGGAAAAGCTCCAGCAGTTCGAGTGGTTGAATAAAACGCTAGGCCAACGAAAAGATACGATTCTTGAAGTTGGAAAGATCATCGCTCAACATCAGGCACATTTTTTTGAAGAAAAGCAGGGGGCATTAAAACCATTAATGTTGAAAGATGTTGCGAAACAATTGGAGGTTCACGAGTCAACGATTAGTCGCGCGGTGAATGGTAAATATATCGAGACTGATTTTGGGGTCTTTGAATTACGAAGCTTTTTCGTAAACAAAGTGAATGACGAAGATACGTCTGCTGACGAAGTCAAACAAATGATTGCTTCATTTGTTGAGCAAGAAGATAAACGTAAACCATTATCCGACCAAAAGATTGTTGAATTGCTCGCAGAAAAGGAACAGAAAATATCTCGCCGGACGGTTGCAAAGTATCGAGATGCACTAAATATTCCCAGCTCATCGAAAAGAAAACGTTTTGATTAGGCCAAGTAAAAAAACTTGGCTTTTTCCTTGCGTAGAAGGTATAAAACTGTTACACTTTGTCATGTAAGAAATCAACAAATTCCAAAAGAGTAATTTGATTTTCTTATATTTTTTTAGAATTCATGGGTCGCTAAAAGTCTATGAGGGACTACTTAAGTCCAACGGAGGAATTCCTTTGTTAAGTGAATTAAGAGTGCTTGAAGCAGTCGCCCCTGATGTATTAGAGGTCGTAAAAAAAAGATATCGCATTATGCAGAATATTTTTTGGATGCAGCCTATCGGTCGGAGAAACTTGGCTGATTCATTGGGTCTTACTGAACGTGTTTTACGGAGCGAGACAGATTATCTTAGGGACCAGCGTTTGATTGATGCGACAAAGAGCGGTATGTTGTTAACTGAAAAAGGTGAAGGGCTGTTGCAACATCTGGAACTATTGATGGAACAGTTCACTGGCATGGATCAGTTAGAAAAGCAACTTGCTTCATTTTTTAAAATTGAACGTTGTTTGATTGTTTCTGGTAATAGCGATGAACAGGAAAAAGTGATTGGTGAATTTGGGGAACTAGTTGATGAAGCATTACAGCGTCAATTACCAGATGGCCGAAATATTATTGCAGTAATGGGTGGAACGACGATGGCCGAAGTTGCCAGACATGTGAGCCCGTTAGAAACAGCAAAACGGCACAATCTCTTTGTTCCAGCTAGAGGTGGGATTGGTGAATCAGTGTCAATCCAAGCAAACTCAGTGAGTGCGTTGATGGCAGCAAATGCTCATGGCGAGCATCGCGCATTATATGTACCGGAACAATTAAGTGAAGAAGCGTATCATACACTGCTGAAAGAACCTTCGATCAGAAGTGTCTTGGCGATGATTAAAGAGGCTAACTGTGTTGTTCACAGTATTGGTCGAGCCGTGCATATGGCGGCTAGACGGAAAATGTCGGAAGATGAGATTGTTCGTCTAAAACAAAAAAATGCTGTTGCAGAATCATTTGGTTACTTTTTTGACGAGAATGGAGAAATCGTTCATAAAGTGCCGCGTATTGGATTATCTTTAGAAGATATTCAAAAGATGTCAACGGTTCTCGCAGTCGCTGGTGGTAAAAGCAAAGTAAAAGCCATTACAGCTTACATGAAAAATGCTCCAAAACAGACGTGGCTCATCACCGATGAAGCTGCTGCAAACGAGATTTTAAAAGGGACAACCCCTTTAAAATAAATATATTTTTTGATTCCATAAGGAGGAAATCTTAAATGACAGTAAAAGTTGGAATTAACGGATTTGGACGTATCGGACGCTTAGCATTCCGCCGTATCCAAGATGTAGCAGGATTGGAAGTTGTAGCTATCAACGACTTAACAGACGCTAAAATGTTGGCTCACTTGTTAAAATATGATACAACTCAAGGTCGCTTTAACGGAACTGTTGAAGTTCATGATGGTTCATTCAACGTGAACGGAAAAGAAGTTAAAGTTCTTGCTAACCGCAACCCTGAAGAATTACCTTGGGGAGAACTAGGAGTAGATATCGTATTAGAATGTACTGGATTCTTCACTTCAAAATCTGCTGCTGAAAAACATTTAACAGCTGGTGCTAAACGTGTTGTTATCTCAGCTCCTGGTGGTAACGATGTTCCAACAATCGTTTACAACACTAACCACGAAACTTTAACTGGTGACGAAACAGTTATCTCTGGTGCTTCATGTACTACTAACTGTTTAGCTCCTATGGCTAAAACTTTAAATGATGAATTTGGTGTTGTTGAAGGATTAATGACAACTATCCATGCTTACACAGGGGACCAAATGACTCTTGATGGACCTCATCCTAAAGGTGACTTCCGTCGTGCGCGTGCTGCTGCAGCAAACATCGTGCCTAACTCAACTGGTGCTGCCAAAGCTATCGGTTTAGTTATTCCTGACTTGAATGGTAAATTAGACGGAGCTGCTCAACGTGTTCCTGTTGCTACTGGTTCATTAACTGAATTAGTTACTGTTCTTAACAAAAAAGTTACTGTTGATGAAGTAAATGCAGCTATGAAAGCAGCTGAAACTGAATCATTCGGTTACAATACTGACGAAATCGTTTCTTCAGATATCGTAGGTATGACTTACGGTTCATTATTTGACGAAACTCAAACTAAAGTAATGACAGTGGGCGAACAACAATTAGTTAAAACTGTTGCTTGGTATGATAACGAAATGTCATACACTGCTCAATTAGTTCGTACTTTAGAATACTTCGCTAAACTTTAAGATTTAAGTTGAACGAAGGCAACATTGTCTGAAACAAGGCGGGGAAGCAACGCGCTTCTCCGTTTTTTTGTAAGTTTATCATTGGCTCTTTTGTTGAAAAGAGTTGTATAATAATAAAGATTTAAAAAAATTATTTGGAGGTTTTCTTTCATGGCAAAAATGACAGTTAAAGATCTTGACTTGAAAGACAAGAAAGTTTTAGTTCGTGTGGACTTCAACGTTCCTGTTAAAGATGGCGTGATTACTGATGACACTCGTATCAAAGCGGCGTTACCAACAATCAACTACATTTTAGAACAAGGCGGCAAAGCAATTTTGTTCTCTCACCTAGGTCGTGTGAAAACAGAAGAAGACAAGGCAGGCAAGTCATTAAAACCTGTAGCTGAACGCTTAAGCGAATTATTAGGTAAAAAGGTAACATTTGTACCTGAAACTCGTGGTTCTGAATTAGAAGCAGCAATCGCAGACATGAAAGACGGCGAAGTGGTTGTCTTTGAAAACACTCGTTATGAAGATATCGACGGTAAAAAGGAAAGCGGCAATGACGCTGAACTTGGTAAATACTGGGCTTCACTAGGCGATGTATTCGTCAATGACGCATTTGGTACTGCTCACCGTGCTCACGCTTCAAACGTAGGTATCGCTTCTACTGGAATTCCAACTGTTGCTGGATTCTTGATGGAAAAAGAAATCAAATTCATCGGCGAAGCTGTTGAAGAACCTAAACGTCCTATGATCGCGATCTTAGGTGGCGCAAAAGTTTCCGACAAAATCGGCGTAATCAAAAACTTGATTCCTAAAGCTGACAAAATCTTGATCGGCGGCGGAATGACTTATACATTCTACAAAGCTAAAGGCATGGAAATCGGCAATTCATTAGTAGAAGCTGACAAAGTGGAATTAGCAAAAGAATTGATCGAAGCAGCTGGCGATAAATTAGTTTTACCGGTTGACTCAATCACAGCGGCTGAATTCTCAAATGATGTTCCAACTGAAGAACATACTGGTGATGTTCCTGTTGGACAAATGGGTCTTGACATTGGGCCAGAATCAATTGCTTTGTTTGCTCAAACATTAGAAGGTGCGAAAACAGTTGTTTGGAACGGACCTATGGGTGTGTTCGAAATGAGCAACTTCGCTCGCGGAACTATCGGTGTGTGTGAAGCAATTGCAAACTTAAAAGACGCTACAACGATCATCGGAGGTGGGGACTCTGCAGCAGCAGCTGAACAACTTGGCTTTGCTGACAAATTCACTCACATTTCAACTGGTGGCGGTGCAAGTCTTGAATTACTAGAAGGTAAAGAACTACCTGGACTAGCAGCAATCAACGACAAATAATCAGAAAAGTACTTTGAGCTCGTTAAGCTCTCGAGTACCAAGTAGGTACTGTTCTACATCAGCTCTGCTTCGGCAATCGCTGTGTGTCACTTCAATAAGTCTAAAATTTTGATGAATTGCTTCTCAAATTTCTAAAATTTTTCGTTTATTGTTGAAGAGAGCTAGCTCGTAATACTAGACAATCAAAATTTTAAAAGGAGTTTTTTAAATGCGTAAACCAATTATCGCTGGTAACTGGAAAATGAATTTAACTGCCTCAGAAGCAAAAGACTTTGCCGAAGCAGTAAAAACTAAAATTCCTGCAAACGATAAAGTAGATTCAGTGATTGGATCACCTGCTTTATTCTTACAAGAATTAGTTGAAGCAGCAAAAGGCACTGAACTAAAAATCTCTGCTCAAAACTGCTACTGGGAAAATGCTGGAGCATTCACTGGTGAAACTTCACCGGCAGCTTTAGCTGACCTTGGTGTGGATTATGTAATCATCGGCCATTCAGAACGCCGTGAATATTTCCACGAAACAGACGGAGAAATCAACAAAAAAGCCAAAGCAATCTTTGCTAACGGTATGTTGCCAATTCTTTGCTGCGGCGAGTCTTTAGAAACTTATGAAGCTGGCAAAACAGCTGAATGGATCGAAGGACAAATCAAAGCTGGTTTAGCTGATCTTTCTTCAGAACAAGTTTCAAGCATGGTGATTGCTTATGAACCAATCTGGGCTATCGGTACTGGTAAATCTGCTGACGCGCAAATCGCTGATGAAATCTGTGGCGTTGTTCGTTCAACAGTTGAAGGTATCTACGGCAAAGAAGTTTCTGAAGCTGTTCGTATTCAATACGGCGGTTCAGTAAAACCAGAAAACATCGCTGAATACATGGCAAAAGAAAACGTTGACGGTGCTTTAGTCGGTGGAGCCAGCTTAAAAGCTGATTCATTCTTAGCTTTATTAGAAGGCGCAAAATAATTTTTTACCGAAAATTGCAGCTTTTGTTTGCAACTGTCAGCAATTTTCACTAATATTGGTTATAAGGGTTTTTAAACCCCTATTTACAAAAAAACAAATTTTAAAGGAGAGACAAAACATGTCAATTATCTCAGATGTTTACGCACGCGAAGTCTTAGATTCACGTGGTAACCCAACAATCGAAGTAGAGGTTTATACAGAAGACGGCGCATTCGGCCGCGGTATGGTTCCTTCAGGTGCTTCAACAGGTGAATACGAAGCCGTTGAATTACGTGATGGCGACAAAGCTCGTTACGGTGGTAAAGGTGTTACTAAAGCAGTTGATAATGTAAACAACATCATCGCTGAAGCAATCATCGGCTACGACGTACGCGACCAAGCTGCAATTGATGCTGCTATGATCGAATTAGATGGCACTCCTAATAAAGGTAAATTAGGTGCAAACGCTATTCTTGGTGTTTCTATCGCTGTTGCTCGTGCAGCTGCTGATTACTTAGAAATCCCATTGTACAACTACCTTGGCGGATTCAATACAAAAGTTTTGCCTACTCCTATGATGAATATCATCAACGGCGGATCACATGCGGATAACTCTATCGACTTCCAAGAATTTATGATCATGCCTGTTGGCGCTCCAACATTCAAAGAAGCTTTACGTTATGGTGCAGAAGTATTCCACGCTTTAGCTTCAATCTTAAAATCTAAAGGTTTAGCTACTTCAGTTGGTGACGAAGGCGGATTCGCTCCTAACCTTGGTTCTAACGAAGAAGGTTTCGAAGTAATTATCGAAGCGATTGAAAAAGCTGGCTATGTACCTGGTAAAGACATCGTTCTTGCTATGGATGCTGCTTCTTCAGAATTCTACGACAAAGAAAAAGGTGTTTACGTTTTAGCTGATTCAGGCGAAGGCGAAAAAACAACTGAAGAAATGATCGCATTCTACGAAGAATTAGTTGCTAAATACCCAATCATCTCAATCGAAGATGGCCTGGACGAAAACGACTGGGAAGGTACTAAGAAATTAACTGAAGCTTTAGGTGATAAAGTTCAATTAGTTGGTGACGACTTGTTCGTTACAAACACTGAAAAATTAGCAAAAGCAATTGATTTAGGTGTTGCTAATTCAATCCTTATCAAAGTTAACCAAATCGGTACGTTAACAGAAACTTTCAATGCTATCGAAATGGCTAAAGAAGCTGGCTACACAGCAGTTGTATCTCACCGTTCTGGTGAAACAGAAGATTCAACAATCTCTGATATCGCTGTTGCAACAAATGCTGGTCAAATCAAAACTGGTTCTCTTTCACGTACTGACCGTATTGCTAAATACAATCAATTATTACGTATCGAAGACCAATTGGGTGATGTCGCAGAATATAAAGGAATCAAATCTTTCTACAACTTAAAAAACAACCCATTCATCGGTAAATAATAGACACAGATTATTTTTCGCTACTGTTTTTAGATAGCAGCTTTTCTAGTAATACCGAAAATATTGTATAACAAGATTTCCCTCATCTAATCATGGATGAGGGTTTTTGTATTTTTTGATTAATAAGCTATGAACTGAGAACAATCTGATAAGAAAATTTAGCAACAATATTAAAATAAGTCTTTTTTAAGGTAGACGATAGATCTTGTTATGTGGTTATAATAAAGGAAGCTATATATTTTAGGCTGTAAAGATGGTTGGAACTTTATTTTTACAATATAATTTGGAGGGATTTATGAAAAAGATTGTTGGGTTAGCAGCTATTGTTGCAAGTGTTCTTTTATTGACAGGGTGCAATAATGATAAGGAACAAAAAAGAGAAGCGAGTATTTCGCAGTCGTCTTCTGAGGAAAAGAAGAAGTTTGAAATTATTTGTTTTAAAACCTATGAAACAGACGAGCTGGGGAAGGCAATTATCACTGGCACGACAGAGCCAAACGCGACGGTTTCTATGGATGATCAAAAAGAAACCGCAGATGAACATGGCCTGTTTCGTTTAGAGTATCAATTGACCGAACCAGAAACCAAAGAATTAACACTAGTTTCTAAGAAAAATAGCGAAAAGGCTGAAAAAAAGATTAAAATAGAGCCATCGGAAAGTTATCTACGCTTTAAAGAAGAGACTTCATCATCAAAAGCTACAGTAGAAGCGCAATCGTCTACTGAGACTAGTCAGTCTCCGACACAAACGACGCCTTCATCATCAACTGAACAGCCGCAAAAAGATGATCAAGTCGGACAAGTGCTAGTGAGTCCTAACGGATCAGCAGTTACTGTTCTTCGTGTTTTACCAAATGGCGAGCGGGTTATTAGCGAGGAAACCTCACAAGCAGATTTGAATAATGATGGGGTCTTAACATTCGAAGAGCTGACTCAAGCCGAGAATGATTTAAACAAACAAACGGAAGAAATTAGACGTAAACAGCTGGAAGAAATGGAATAGAGGTAAACAAAGACCCGTGAAGGAACTTCTTCGCAGGTCTTTTTGAATTAATACTCTTGATGTAATGCATGAAGTGCATGAGCAACAGTGGGATGTTGGATGGGACAATAAGCTTGCTTATCCCATAATTGTTGGAACTGTTTCTCTACTTCAGGCTGCATTGAGGTGAAAATCAATTTTTGATTGGTTAATGTAGCAATTGAAAAATAGTCAGAAAAAGTATCGCAGGCAGTTAAGTCAATACTTGGCACTCCGCGAAGCGAGAAAATGATGCCTTTTCTATCTACAACTTGATCTAACTCTTTTTTTAGCTGATTAGCAGACATAAAAAACAACGGACCGGTGATGTAAATGACCGCCCAATCAGAACTTATGTCAGAATGAGGAAGTCCGATTCTTTGCCAATCGATTTCTTCGGTGACGATTGAAATTTGAGCGCTTTTCGCGATAAAGAAAATACATCCGCAAATAACTCCAATTACGATCGCCATGCTTAAATCAAAAATGATTGTACTAAGCATAGTTACGAAAAATAAAAGTATTGCTGTTCGATTTTTCTGCTTAATCATCGTTTTGATAGTTGCCCATTCATGCATTCGCCAGCTAGTAACAAGCAGAACGCTGGCAAGTGCCGCCATTGGAATCTGCGACATGATCGGTGCAAAAATAATCATAGATAAAAATAGAAAAAGAGCGTGGAAAATCCCAGCTAATCGTGTTTGAGCCCCAGATTTTATTGCTACACTCGTTCGTGCAATCGCGGCTGTTGCCGGAATTCCCCCAAAAAAAGGTAAAATCATATTACCGATTCCTTGAGCAATCAATTCTTGGTTGCTATCAAGATCTTTACCAGTCATACGGCCGGCAGACGCTCCGCAAAGTAAGCTTTCTATCATACCTAACATTGCAATACTTAAAGCAGGTAAAAACAGTTGTTTTACTAATGATAGATTGAGCGATGTTAAGTGGAGCCGTTCGCCGGTTAACAATGAAGTTGGAATCTTACCAACCTTTTCAACAGGTAGTTTGAATATAATAGAAGCAAAAGTAGCTAGAATAATTGCAACCAGGGATGCTGGTAAGAACTGGCTCCATTTTTTTGGATGCTGAATTGTAATATTAATCGCAACAAAGAACCCATCAAAAATTTCTAGTAAAATGAGTTTAGGATAACAAACTACTAGGAGTGATTTTGATGGGTTCACACAAAAAGCTTACACGAGATAATCGAAAATGTATAGAGACGATGATTTATGATGCCAAGAGTATTCAAGAAATAGCGGACAGAATTGGTGTTAGCCGAACAACGATTGATCGTGAGTTGAAACGAGTACCCGAAGATTTGATCTATAATGCCGACAATGCGCAATTAGATGCGGAAATGAAGCGCAGTGCCTGTGGTGCGAAGTCCAAATGGACTTCTGAATTCGCTTATCAGATTGAATGTGATCTTGAAGACAGCTGGTCCCCTGAACAAATTGCGAATGATCGTCAAATAGTTTCATTCAAAACCATTTACAATTGGCTCTATGCCGGTATTCTTAATGTGTCTAAACAGTGTCTGAGACATAAAGGCAGAAGACAAGAAAAACAAGAAGAGGCACGAGGCAAAATGACTGTAGGGCATACCATTGATGAACGCCCAGCTTCTGTGTCAACTCGAGAAGAATTTGGACATTGGGAGTTGGACACAGTTGTTTCTAGCAGAGGGGAAAGCAAAGCCTGCGAAGCAACGTTTATTGAACGGAAAACACGCTTTTATTGGGCGATCTCAATGAGGGATCGTACCGCGAAGTCAATGGCACAAGCGATTAAAGCTTTTGTGCAAGACCTAGGGAGTCACAAGGCATTTTTAAGCTTTACGGTCGACCGTGGGAAAGAGTTTTCTTGCTGGAAAGAAATTGAGAAAGATTTAGACGTACCTATGTATTTTTGTGATCCATACTCCCCATGGCAACGCGGATCTAACGAAAATGGGAATGGTTTATTTAGAGAATTCTTCCCTAAGGGAACTGATTTTTCAAAGGTACCCCCTACGGAGAAACAGGAAGCATTACGCAAGATAAATATGCGTCCTAAAAAAACATTGAACTGGAAAAATTGTTGGGAAGTCTTTCAAGAAGAAATGTTGCAATTAATTTGACAATTCAGCGGATAAAAAATCAGCAATAATAAAACGATTATACCTAACAATAATGTAGGAAGATCAGGTGTGAAGCTGGAGCGGTAACTGATTAATTTTGCTAAAGCACTCTCACCAATGGATGTAGTACCAAAAAAATTGTCAATTTGTCCCAAAGCAATAATGATAGCAATACCAGAAGTAAACCCTGTAATAACTGGTGAGGGAATGAATGAAGTAAGACTCCCGAGCTTAAATACACCTGCAATAAGCAAAATGACACCAGCGATAAAGGTCGCGACTAAAACCCCCGCTAAACCTTGTGTTGCGATAATTCCAGTTAAGATGGCAGCCATTGCTCCTGTTGGACCAGAAATCTGATAAAACCCTCCTGAAAGTGTTCCGATAACAATCCCTGCTATGATAGCTGTAATCATTCCGGCTGCTGCGTCGGCACCGCTAGACACGCCAAAAGCTAAAGCCAATGGTAACGCCACGGCGGCGACTGTCAATCCGGCTAATAGATCTTTTTGGAGTTTCCCTTTAGAGTAATGTCGAAATTCTTGTTGTAACAAATTCTTATAACGCTTGATCACAAAACACTCCTTTTTGAAAATACGACAAAAGCCCGCAAATAAACGGGCCTTTGATAAAATTTTAAAACCATCTTTAACTATAAAAGAGTAGCGATAAAAGTACAATGGTTTTATTATGATTTTTATACACTAGCTGTTTTTTATTACTTTTGGCAATGAATCAGCTTTTTTTTGACTATTTTGATATACTAGAGCCAAAAGAATCCTATCTATAAGGAAGTGAAAAGATGGCAAAAGATGAATTGCAGCAACATTTAGATAAGGGCCGTTTTGGTACCGCGAGAATCAATCCAGATGAACAGCGTAAATATTTAGGAACGTTTCGAGAACGGTGTTTTGTGAGTATGACGGTGCGGGAGATGAGTAGTAAACAAGATCGTGAAAATCTGATAGAAGAAATAAAAAAATATCCAGAAGGCAAGTTGCTGATCAATGGTGGAGTGAATGAGAAGTTGCAAAAAGATTTTATTGCGTTAGCTTCGAAAAATGCAACAGATTTTACTATTGTAAATGATGCAATAGTCGAATCGGATGAAAGTATCGGAGTATTGTTAGTAACAGACCATGCAGTAAATGAGGAAATTATTGATATTGAAGAAAAATACCCGCAAGAAAAAAATGCGGATAGTGAAGCGCCAAAAGAGAAAAAGGGATTCTTTGGCAGATTATTTGATTAAGGATAATGAGGCAATCAATAATTTCAGTTGACATTTTTACCAAGTGTCGCTATTATATTGCTTGGGCACCCTTTTAGTAAGGGTCAAGTGTTTAGTTAATTCACAGCTCCCTATTCAAATTGGATAGGGAGCTTTATTTTGTTTTATCTAGACGTTTCCTGCAAATTAGTATGAAGGAGTTTTTTCATTTATGACAAAGTATATTTTTGTAACTGGCGGCGTAGTTTCATCAATCGGCAAAGGGATTGTGGCAGCATCATTAGGTCGTTTGCTTAAGAATCGTGGATTAAAAGTCACCATCCAAAAATTTGATCCTTATATCAATGTCGATCCAGGTACGATGAGTCCTTACCAACATGGGGAAGTTTTTGTAACAGACGATGGTGCTGAAACGGATTTGGACTTGGGTCACTATGAACGTTTTATCGATATTAACTTGAATCAATACTCCAACGTAACGACAGGAAAAATCTATTCAGAAGTTATTCGCAAAGAACGTAAAGGTGAATACTTAGGTGCGACAGTCCAAGTTATTCCACACATCACAAATGAGATCAAATCAAAAATCATGCGTGCTGCGAAGATGACAGACTCAGACGTAATCATTACAGAGGTTGGGGGTACTGTTGGAGATATCGAATCATTGCCATTTCTTGAAGCGTTGCGTCAAATGAAAGCAGAAGTTGGTGCTGATAATGTGATGTATATCCATACAACATTGATTCCTTATCTGAAAGCTGCAGGTGAAATGAAAACTAAACCAACACAGCATAGTGTAAAAGAATTACGTGGTTTAGGGATTCAACCAAATATTTTAGTCGTCCGTACAGAATCACCGGTTTCTCAAGGAACAAAAAATAAGTTGGCACAATTCTGTGACGTGGCTCCAGAAGCAGTTATCGAATCACGTGATGTGGAAACTCTTTACTCAATCCCATTAGCATTACAGGCGCAAGGAATGGATCAAATCGTTTGTGATCATTTAAAACTAGATGTTCCAGCAGCGGATATGACCGAGTGGCGTGCACTTGAAGAAAAAGTTTTGAACCTTAAGAATAAGGTCAAGATTGCATTAGTAGGAAAATATATAGAATTGCCAGATGCGTATATCTCAGTTGTAGAGGCGTTGAAACATTCTGGTTTTGCGTATGATTCTGACATTGAAATCGAATGGATCCAATCGCAAGATGTGACTCGTGAAAATGTTGAAGAAAAATTAGGAAGTGCTGACGGTATCTTGGTTCCTGGTGGATTCGGAGATCGTGGTATCGAAGGAAAGATTGAAGCAATTCGCTATGCTCGCGAGAACGACGTACCGTTCTTAGGAATCTGCCTAGGAATGCAAATGGCTTGTGTAGAATTTGCTCGCAACGTCGCTGATCTTGACGATGCAAATTCGGCTGAAACAGCTCCTGATACAACAAACAACATTATTGATTTGATGGCTGATCAAGAAAATGTTGAGAACCTAGGTGGCACTTTACGTTTAGGCTTGTATCCATGTAAATTGAAAAAGGGTAGCAAAACAGCGGCTGCTTACGGAAATGAAGATGTGATTCAAGAACGCCATCGTCATCGTTATGAATTCAACAACCAATATCGCCAATTGTTTGAAGATAAAGGATTAGTATTCTCAGGTGTTTCTCCAGATAATCGTTTAGTTGAGATTGTTGAGATCCCTGAAAATAAATTCTTTGTGGGTTGCCAATTCCATCCAGAATTAATCTCTCGCCCAAATCGTCCTCAACCATTGATTAAAGCATTTGTAGGTGCATCTTTAGAAAGTAAAGAAGCAAAATAGTAAATTTGACTGAAAGGCGTGGGCGCCTTTCAGTTTTTTTTACAAAAAAAGCAAAAAACTTGAAATGTAAAGGTTTTATCGAAAGGTTGGGAGTAGCAAAGATGCGAAAACTTTGATAGAATTAACACGTTAGTTAAGCACAGCTTAACCAAATAGTAAAAAACCTTAGGAGGAATTTTTTATGCCAGTAGTATCAGGAGCAGAATTCTTATCAGCAGCACGTAAAGGCGGATATGCAGTTGGTGGATTCAACACAAACAACTTAGAATGGACGCAAGCGATTTTAAAAGCTGCAGAAGCTAAAAAAGCACCAGTTCTTATCCAAACTTCAATGGGCGCTGCAAAATACATGGGCGGATACAAAGTTGCTAAAGATATCATCACTGATTTAGTTGACTCAATGGGTATCACCGTACCAGTTGCTATCCACTTAGACCATGGTGACTATGAAGCTGCTTTAGAATGTATCGAAGTTGGCTACACTTCAATCATGTTTGATGGTTCTCATCTTCCATTTGAAGAAAACTTGAAATTGGCTAAAGACGTTGTTGAAAAAGCTCACGCTAAAGGTATTTCTGTAGAGTGTGAAGTTGGTTCAATCGGTGGCGAAGAAGACGGAATCATTGGTGCTGGTGAATTAGCTGACATCGACGAATGTGTACAAATGGTTGCTACAGGTATTGATTACTTAGCATGCGGAATCGGTAACATTCATGGCGTATATCCTGAAAACTGGAAAGGCTTAGCATTTGACCACTTACAAGCTATCGCTGATGCTGTAGGTTCTGATGTTCCTTTAGTATTACACGGTGGATCAGGTATTCCTCAAGAACAAATCCAAAAAGCTATCACAATGGGTGTTTCTAAAGTTAACGTTAACACTGAATTCCAATTATCATTTGCTAAAGCAACTCGTGAATACATCGAAGCTGGCAAAGATAAAGAAGGAAAAGGCTTTGATCCTCGTAAATTGTTAGCACCAGGTGTTGCTGCAATCGTTAAAGATGCTGAAGAACATATCGACTGGTTCGGTTCAGCTAACAAAGCTTAATTTATAATTTTTAGTCTCGGAGCTTTTGCTTCGGGGCTTTTTTTATACTTAAATTAAAGTGACGAAAATATTCTAGAGTTAATTAGAAAGAAGTAGTCAATTCAATTTGAAGAAGAAATATTTCGATAAAATATTTCAAAAAATCCAATAAAATGGCTTGATCATTAGGAATGAAGATGAAAAATAGCCCTCCGCTAATCAAAAAAAACTTGAGCGTAAAAAACCTGCTTATTTTCTCCTGAGTTTTGAGAAAGCTTCCTTTTTATGCAAGCAATAATATGCTAGAATGGATAATGGTCTATAAACTTTAAAATAATTAATTGGGTGAAAATAAATGAAAAAAATCGAAATCCATGGCGGAAAGCCATTATCAGGCAATATTACAATCAGTGGTGCAAAAAACAGTGCAGTCGCTTTGATTCCAGCAGCAATTATGGCGGATTCGCCAGTTACTTTAGAAGGTGTTCCAGATATTCAAGATGTCCATTCATTAATCGAGATTTTGGAGATTATGGGTGCGAAAGTTTCTTTCGAGGATAATCGAATGGTGATTGATCCAAGTAACGTTGTATCAATCCCGATGCCGAGTGGTAAAATTAATTCATTACGCGCTTCATACTATTTTATGGGTGCTTTAGTGGGTAAATTTGGCGAAGCAGTTGTCGGTTTACCTGGTGGGTGCTTCTTAGGTCCGCGTCCAATTGACTTGCATATCAAAGGATTTGAGAGTTTAGGTGCAGACGTTTCAAATGAACATGGTGTAATTTATTTGCGTACTGACGATGAAGGGTTGACGGGGGATCGTATCTTCATGGATGTGGTTTCTATTGGTGCGACAATTAATGTAATGCTGGCAGCAGTAAAGGCTAAAGGTAAAACGATTATTGAAAATGCTGCAAGAGAACCGGAAATTATCGACGTAGCAACTTTGTTGAATAATATGGGTGCGAAGATCCGTGGTGCAGGTACTGATGAAATTCGTATTGAGGGTGTTGAAGAGTTGCATGGCTGTGTCCATTCAATTATTCCTGACCGAATCGAAGCAGGGACGTATTTGGCATTGGCGGCTGCGATAGGCGACGGCGTAACTGTTCATAACGTTATCTATGAGCATATTGAAAGTTTTATTGCTAAGTTGGAAGAAATTGGTGTGGAAATGAATATATCGGAAGACAGCATTGAAGTCTTGCCTTCAAAAAATTTGAAGACTGTTGATGTGACAACTTCGCCATACCCTGGATTTGCAACTGATTTGCAACAACCACTGACCCCTTTATTATTAAAGGCGCAAGGAACAGCTGAGATTATTGATACTATTTATTCAAAACGGGTAAATCACATTCCTGAATTGGTGCGGATGGGTGCGGATGCTCGTGTAGAAGGCAATCTGATCGTGTTGAATGGATCAAATAAATTACATGGCGCTGAAGTAGTGGCTTCTGATTTACGCGCTGGGGCTTGTTTGGTTATCGCTGGATTGATGGCAGAAGGAAAAACAACGATTTTTAACGTGGAATATATATTACGTGGATATGATCATATTATTGATAAACTAACGGCTCTTGGTGCTACTATCGAAATGATTGACGAGGAAGAGGCGGAATAATGAGCGATTATTTAACAATGGCGGAACTTGAAAACAAGACGCTGAAAGAAATTTATGCTTATGCAAAGGACTTTAAAATTCCTTATTATAGTCAAATGAATAAAAAGGAATTATCGCTGGCAGTGATTCGTGCACAGGCAGAAAAGCAAGGCTTCTTTTACATGGAAGGAGTCTTGGATATTGTTGGACAAGATGGGTATGGTTTTTTACGTCCAATCAATTATGGATCAAGTGCGGAAGATATCTACATTTCTTCTTCACAGATTCGCCGTTTTGGGCTAAGAAATGGGGATAAGGTAGCTGGAAAAGCTCGTCCACCAAAAGAGTCAGAACGTTATTATGGATTGATGCATGTTGAGAGTGTTAACGGCAAAGATCCAGAAGAAGCCAAAGAACGCCCGCACTTTCCTGCCTTAACGGCGCTTTACCCTGATAAACAATTAGTTTTGGAAACAACATCAGGTCGTTTGTCTACTCGAATGATCGATATCTTCTCTCCGGTTGGATTTGGTCAACGTGGACTGATCGTGGCACCGCCAAAGGCCGGAAAAACAACAATCCTTAAAGAAGTTGCCAATGGCATTACTGATAACTATCCTGATGTAGAACTGATCGTTTTATTGATTGACGAGCGGCCAGAAGAGGTTACTGACCTTGAACGCAGTGTTAAAGGCGATGTGGTTTATTCGACCTTTGATCAGCAACCGCAAAACCATACGCGTGTATCTGAGCTAGTATTGGAACGTGCGATGCGTTTAGTCGAAGACAAGCGAGATGTTGTGATATTGATGGACAGTATTACACGTCTGGCTCGTGCCTATAACTTAGTGGTTCCGCCAAGCGGCCGAACATTAAGTGGTGGGATTGATCCAGCCGCATTATACAAACCAAAGAAATTTTTTGGAGCTGCTAGAAATATCGAAGAAGGCGGCAGTTTGACGATTTTAGCAACGGCTTTAGTTGATACCGGCAGTCGAATGGATGATGTGATTTACGAAGAGTTTAAGGGGACAGGAAACTTAGAATTACAATTATCTCGTGAATTATCGGAACGTCGTGTCTTCCCAGCAATCGATATCAAGAAATCAGGAACGCGTAAAGAAGAATTGCTGATGAGTCCAGATCGTTTAGAAGAAATATTTAAGCTTCGTAATAACATGACTGGTGATTCCTTAGAGTATACCTCTCAATTTATAAACTTCCTCAAAAAGACAAAGAATAACGAAGGAGTTTTCAAAGCTTTTAAAGATGTTTCTTTCGGTGGGAAAACACCTCGCAGAAATCAAAAAAGATAATTGCATTGTCGAACCATTCATGATAGTATATTCATGTTGCAAATTGCAAAAAATAACTCTGGACCAGCAAATGATTCAGGGCAAAGGAGCGAAAAAACTATGAAACAAGGAATTCATCCAGAATATCATCCAGTTGTTTTTATGGACTCAACTACAGGTTTCAAATTCTTGTCAGGTTCAACTAAATCTTCACAAGAAACAGTTGAATGGGAAGACGGAAATACTTACCCAGTAATCCGTGTCGAAGTTACATCAGACTCTCATCCATTCTATACTGGACGTCAAAAATTCACTCAAGCAGATGGACGTGTCGATCGTTTCAACAAAAAATACGGTCTCAAAGATACAAACGCTGCAGAGTAATCAAAATTCTGTTCAAGCAGACTTTAACGAGTTTCCTATATTGGGAGGCTCGTTTTTTTGCGTAAATCATTTATTTTATTAAAGTTTAGGGAAGTTTTCAAAATTCATAACTTGATCTTACTACAATAAAAATGATTATGAGTGTTAAATAATTATCAAGCAAGATCAAGAGAAGATATGGTAAAACCCTGATAGAATAGGTGATTATAAGCGGTTTAAGATAAAAAAGCTTTAGTAAAAAATTGTCATTTAGGATTAGAACTAAAAAATTCTAGTTTTTTTGATTGCATGTAAGATGACTGCTTCCAATTCGCAGAAGGTTATAAAAGGAATGAAATACATTCGACATGTTTGTAAAACGCTGATTGTTTCAAAATCGAGTTTTACTAATTTTTCAAAAGAAAATCCATAAAAAGCTTTCCGTAAAATGAAATGAGCTTTAAGTATAAATTGAAGAGAATTTCAATATGATAATGTGTTGATGGAATAATCTCAAAAAACATAAAAAAGAGCTGAATCAATTATGCAAACTTCACAGATTGATTCAGCTCAATAGAAATATTTAAATATTTTTAAATCTACTACAATACGAGTGTATACGAGATTGGATAATCACTCTCATAAAGATTAGGATAAATAAAACTCTTCAAATAAGTTCTATAGAGAATACGGACAGTCTAATCTTTTATTAATAGTTCAGGATCTTTCTTTGCGATAAAGCTCTCTAGTGTCGTTCGATCAACCAAAGCTGTGGTTACGCCATCACGTGAGACTAGGAACCCTGCAGCATAAATCGCAATTTGGATAGCCTTTTCTAAGCAGTAGTCTCTTAACAAATAGGCTGACAGTGCACTAATAAATGCGTCACTTGCTCCAGTGCTATCAACTGCAGAGAAGTTGGCAGCTGAAAAATATTTTTCTTGTTCTGCGTTTTTTAAGAAGCAACCTCGTTTTCCTAAAGTAACAATAACATTCTTCACACCTTTTAAAATCAGAAGTTCAGCTTTTTCTTCGATCGTTTTGTAATCCGAACATACTGAAATTAATTCCTCCTCATTTGGAATAAAGTAATCTATTTTAGATAAAAGTGAATCTGAAATTTTTTTCGAAGCAGCAGGTTTTAATATTGTTTTTACGCCATTCTTTTTGGCTAATGTACAAGTCATTTCAACTGCATCTATTGGAATTTCCGTCTGCACGAGACAATACCTTACATTAGAAAATAGTTCTTGCTTACTTTTTATGATACTTGGCGATAAGTCAGCATTTGCTCCTGGTAGAATTGATATCATGGAATCACCACTAGATTCTACAGAAATATAGGCCTTACCGGTTTCTGTATCGTCCGAGCGTGTTAATCCCTCAGTATTGACACTGTTTTTCTTCAGCTCTTGAAACATAGTATTTGATTCACTATCGGATCCAACACATCCAATCAAACGAACTTGATGACCTAGTTTTGCGGTTCCAATAGCTTGGTTCAAGCCCTTTCCACCTGGTCGTTTGCTTAAATTAGATAAAAAATTTGTTGCACCGTTATGAGGAAGTTTTGAAGAATAGAGATAAGTGTCCATATTGATACTTCCAACAACAAGAATTTTAGGGCGCTCATTTTCAGCAGGAAACCCAATCGATTTTGTGTTATCCAAAACTATTTCCTCATAAAATGGTTTTGGTTCTTCATCTTTTGCAATTATGTTGACAAGCGTACGACATACATGCTCACCAAAATTTGTATTGTTGATAGTAACAGTAGAAAGGACATCTTGATAGTTTTCAAATTCTACTTCCGCATCATTCCGAATGGACAGTAACGAATAGTCCTTGGGTGCTTTGAGACCACTTTGCATAGTTAAATTATAGAGATCAATAGATTTATAAAAATCAGCAGATACGAAACCAGAGATTTGTTTATCAATAATAAAATCATTGATAGTAAGATCCAATTTGTAAACGACCATTGAATCATTAAACTTTATATTGTATTCAAAAAGAGCCTGTTTATACCCCTCGATAAAGGCGTCCTTATTACTGGCATTTCCAACAATACAGGCTATTTTTTTATGCTTTCTTTCAATCAGTTGTTTTGTTAAAAAATAGGCGATTTCTTCATACGGAAGAATATAGGATGTCCCAGTATGCCATTTACCCACTAATATTAGAGGGATATTTAAATCTTCAATGTGTTTTAAGTTTTTTAAACTACTTTCATTTATTGGATTCCAAATTATTCCTTCAACTTGCTTTGACCCTAAAGAAGTAATATTTCTAAGTTCTTGTTTGTGGTCTCCAAGGCTGTTAAAAATAATCGGACTATACCCCATTTGTTGCGCGTAATCAATCATTCCGTTTAAGGCATTATCCATATATTTATCTGAGTTAATCAATATACCAATCGAACCAGTGGTTGTTGTGGAGTTAATGGTAGATGAATAGGGAGTGTAATTGTATTCATGAACTATTTTTAAAACCCTTTCACGAGTTTCGTTACTAATGCTGGCGTCTTTTTTATTTACGATTTTTGAAACTGTAGATACAGATACTCCAGCCAATTTTGCAATATCTCTTATATTCATATACTTCTCCTTTATCCGCGTTATCTTTCTTCTCATCATACTCAACCAATTCAAAATGGGTCAAGGGTGTTTGTCAAAAAAGAATAAAAATTTTTGAGCTTCTAAAAATTATATTGACAAATCTGTTAGGCGATGATAAATTCTAATCAAGGAAAACGTTTTCCGAAAATGTTTTCTTGGATAGATTTTATCATATAATAAAAAGGGGAACTACAATGAAAAAGCAATTTCAAGCATTTCTCCATAAAAATTTTTCAACAAAAGTACTTGTATTGATACCAATCGCTGTCGGAATCAACTTGATTGGTGGCACTCTTTGCTCAGCATTAAAACTACCGCTGTTTCTAGACATGATTGGCACCGTTTTAGTAGCTTGTTTAGCTGGTCCTTGGGTGGCAGCGCTTTGCGGACTGATAACTAATCTATTTTTGGCAATTGTAACCAATCCAGTTTTCTTCCCATATGCACTTGTGAGCATCCTATGCGGATTAGTAACAGGATATCTAGTAAAGGCCGGTTTTTTTAGGAACATTGGAGGAGCGATATTTACATGGTTAGCCTGTACTTTGACAAATTCTTTTACCTCATCCTTAATCACTATCTTTGTATATGGTGGTGCAACAGGAATAAATACAAGTTCACTAGCAACAGCCGCGTTAATAGCTGCTACTAAAGAAATTGTGTTCTCCGTATTTTCAACATCATTAATAGAGAATTTGATAGACAAAGGATTAGTTTTTCTAATCGTATATTGGTTGGTAAAAAAAATACCTAAACGTTTTTCTAGCCAATATGCGCCATTAGATAATGCTTCACTGACAAATAGAAACAATAAAACTGAAGGTGAGAATTTGTGAAGTTAAATAATAAAATATATGGATTTATTAGAGAGTTGAATCCAATAACTAAATTATCATTAATCCTAAGTTTAGGAATAGGTTGTATGATCTATCCTAGTTCTTTTTTAGGATACTATCTGTTAGTAATAATTCTGATTCTTTCTTTTTTCATGGGATACGGTAGAAAAATTAGTTTATTGATCCTAGGTTTCGGAATTCCAGTTACATTTATGTTGCTTTTTATTCAAGGATTTTATAGTCCCCAAAATACGAAAATAATAGCTGATTTTGGTTTTGCTGAACTAGGTTTAGAAGGAACATTGTATGCATTAAAAATAGCTTCAACTTTATTGGTTTTTCTAACAACATTTTATCTTTTTTTACAGACAACTAAAAATTCAGAAACAGTCGCTGCATTAACTCAGTCTGGCCTAAATATGAAAATCGGCTACCTTATTCTTGCTAGTCTCAATGTTGTTCCGCAAATGCAAAAAAAAGTGAAAATAATTCAAGAAGCACAGGAATCTAGAGGGGTTGAGGTGACAGGTTCTTTTTTTCAACGAGCTAAAGCGTTTCTACCACTAATAGGACCGGTTGTTCTATCTTCTTTGACAGACGCTCAAGAAAGAGGCATGACCCTTGAGACGAGAGGATTTAGTATTAAAGGTATCAAACCAACAACATTAATCGAAGTTAAACAAGGTCCAAGTGATACATTTCTAAAAGTACTATCTATTTTTTTCCTATTGATTTGTCTAATTGTACGATTTTGGAAGTAGGGAGGTGTGTAGATGAATAAATTGGTTGAGGCAATAAATTTTTCTTATCGATACAATGAAGCTTTTGAGGTAGCTTTAAAAAATATAAATTTTGAAATCCAAACAGGAGATTTTGTCGCGATAATTGGAGCAAACGGTGCTGGTAAATCGACTTTATGTAATGCATTAGCTGGATTAATCCCGAATTATTTTATTGGTCATACAGATGGAGAAATAAGGATTAAGGGGGAAAACATCTCAGAACTTGGAGTGGGTGAATTATCACAAACGGTTGGGCTAGTTTTTCAAAATCCGTTTAATCAATTATCTTATACGGCTGATACAGTAAGTGAGGAGTTGGCTTTTGGATTAGGAAATAGAGGAATAGTGAAAGAAGTTATGATTGAAAAAATCAATAGGGTAGCTGAAATAGTACAGATTACTGATTTACTAAATAGAAACCCGTTAGAACTATCAGGAGGGCAAGTCCAAAGAGTAGCTCTTGCTGCTGCAATTATTTTAGAACCTCAAATTTTAATTTTAGATGAATGTACTACTCAACTAGATCCAGTAGGGAGTCAGCAAATTATGAAAACGGTTAAAAGGCTAAATCGTGAAGGCATGACAATCGTAATGGTAGATCATGACATGGAAAAAGTAGCTAGTTTAGCAAATAGAATTCTAGTTATGAAAGATGGAAATTTAGTGCTTAATGATACCCCAGAAGACGTTTTTGGAAATCCAAAACTAATGAAATATGATGTGAGTGTACCTGATTATTATGAATTAACTAAAGATTATCTTTCCAATTCGATTATTCTTACTGAGGAACAAGCTGTTAGAAGATTTCAGGAGGTGCTGATGAATGAAGATTGAAATAAAAAATCTCATACATAGGTACTCTTCTGGAGATATTGCGTTAAATGGTATTAGTACAGTAATTGAAGGAACAGAGCCAATTGCAATCATTGGTCAAAATGGTGCTGGAAAAACAACCTTTGTTAAGCATCTAAACGGTCTATTGCGACCTACCGAAGGTGAATTATTGATCAATGGTGAAAACATTGAGAAACACACAACAGCCTTCTGGTCTCGAAAAATTGGTTATGTCTTTCAAAATCCAGATAATCAATTGTTTTTGGAAAGTGTTAGAAAAGAATTTGAATTCGGACCAAAACAACAGGGAATATCGAAAAGAGAAATTAATGAAAGGTTAGAAAAGATTTCTGATTTAGTAGGATTAACTGATAAACTTTCTGTCCATCCATTCGATTTAAATGCGACAGAGAAAAAATTCTGCACAATCGGATCTATTCTCATGATGAATCCTGAAGTAATCATATTAGACGAACCTACTTGCGGGCAAGATATTCTGGGGAATCAGCGATTAACTAAGATTATTGCAGCATTACAATCAAATAATCAACTTTGCCTAACAATTACTCATGACATGAAATTTGTTGTAAAAAATTTCGATCAAATAGTTGTCATGTCAAAAGGAAAAATTCTAAAGAGAGACACAAAAGAAATAATTTTTTCTACGCCAGATATCTTAAAAGCAAGCCATATAAGTCCGCCACCAATTACAAGAGTGGGACAAAAATTAGGATTTTCACAACCTGTTTTTAATAAGGACGAATTCCAACAAGTTTTTGAGAAAAAGAGAGTTGAGTAAAGATAAATGGGTGAAGTTACCCTTTATATATATTAAGAAAGCGGGGATAAAAGTATGGATGCAACAAAAGAAAATGAGAAAATTATAGGTGTTCCGATACCAGAAGAGGGAAGTAAAGAGTTTGAAAAAATGAATCGAATGGCAAAAAAAGCTATACCTTTGATTTTATTGATATTTACTTTTGGTATTTTGGAGCAACAAGCTTTTGGTATGATTTTTGTCAATATTGGTCAACAATTGGGAGCTGCTAATTTGGCACCTCTAATTACTTCAATTCCAGGAATTATTTTGGGAATCGTCTGTGTAGTTTATGGGGCGCTGGGTGATTTTGTTTCATTGAAGAAAATGACATTATTTGGAGTAATTATTTTTGTTTTAGGTTCCATCATTGGATTTGGATTTGGACCTAGCAGTATTTGGGCAGTTGTTATTGCTCGTGTTCTACAGTCAGCTGGTGGACAAGTAGCAGGGTCGGTCTTTTTAGTTTTAGTATCAAAGTATATCGCTAAAGAAAATCGCGTTATCTATTATGGTATTTTTGTTGCCGTTTTCCGTTTTTCAGCTGCTTTAGGAGTTGTTGCTGCTGGGTACATTACGAAAATTGATTGGCGTTGGCTGTTTGCTGTTCCAATTATTTCTATTTTATTTATTCCTTCATTAGCAAAAAATTTACCTGATGAACGCGCAGAAGGGGCTAATATTGATTGGATTGGCTTCATCTTGATTGGTGCATTTGCTGGTGCGATGACTATGTTCTTCACTGATATGAATGCATTTTGGGCCATCTCATCTGTTGTAACATTAGTATTATTTATCGTTTATATTAATAAAGCGAAAAATCCTTTTATTACTCCTGAATTTTTAAAAAATCCTGCCTTGATTGCGACAATGTCAGTCATATTCATTGGATATTTTTTCAGCTACACATTAAATGCAGGAGTCAACGCTATCGGACTAAATGTTTTCGGAATTGATTCGGCAGAAGTTTCATTGTTGTTAGTGGGATCGATTCTATTGGCTGCTGTTTTAGGATTCGTCTGTGGGCCTGTTGTTAAGAAGATTGGGCGTTCAGCTGCTATTATTATGGCACTATCTTTTATGGGTCTAGGGTTGTTAGCTATTGCATTTGCGATTCCTCACGGTAAAGTTTGGGCACTGGCATTTGCGCCATGTATTTATTATTTTGGAACTTCATTCTTTTACTCACCAATTGTAGATACAGCAACTTTGACAGTTTCTCCTGAGGAATCTGGGCGTGTATTAGGTGTCAATGATTTGGTACAGGCTATCACTGGGTCAGTTGGTGTCGCCGTATTTGGAGGTATGATGTCTTCTGGTGTTATGTCCGGTAGTAGTGTCGTCGGTTCAGCAGCAGGAGCCGCTTCAACATATGCCAATATTTTCTTAATTGGCGGAGTAATAGTTTTAGTAGCGCTTATGATATTCATTGTCACCAAAAAAATGATTTACACTCATGGTGAAAAAATTCAACAAACTAAATAGGAATAATAAAGCATTGGAGGATTCAAAATGGTAAAAAAGGTGATTTTAGATTGTGATCCAGGGCATGATGACGCATTAGCGTTATTGATGGCTATTGCTTCAGAAAACATTGATTTATTAGCAGTTACTACATCAGCCGGTAATCAACTTCCAGAAAAGACATACATTAATGCGAAGAGATTATTAACACTTGCAAAAAATGAAGGAATACCTGTTGCAAGAGGTGCGAAGAAGCCGTTGCGTCGGGAATTGATTATTGCAGATGATGTTCATGGAGAATCAGGTATAGATGGTGCTGAACTGCCAGAGTCTACTATTGAGGATTTGGATATTTCAGCGAACGATCTGATGGCAAAAATTTTAAGAGAATCAGATGAAAAGATTACTCTGATTGCTACAGGACCATTAACAAATATTGCGATTTTCTTGTTATCACATCCTGAACTAAAAGAGAAAATCGAACTGATTTCCTTTATGGGAGGGGCCTGTTTTGGTGGGAATATGACACCTCATGCAGAATTTAATATTTATGTTGATCCTGAAGCGGCAGATATTGTTGTTAAATCAGGCGTTCCAGTTGCCATGTTTGGTTTAGATGTGACATTAAAAGCTCAATTATTCGAAGATGATATCAAGGAAATTCGTTCTATCGGAAATAAAGTAGCTATGACAATGGCTGATCTATTAGATTTTTTCAATTTAACAACTACACGACCATTTTGGGCTGATGAAACTCACGTTGAGGGTATCCATATGCATGATCCATGTGCTGTCGCTTATGTAATTGATCCAGATATGTTTACTGTATATCCAATGAATGTACAGGTAGAGACCAGTGACACATTAGCACTAGGTAGTACGGTGGTTGATTATGACGATGTCTATAAAAAAGACAAAAATGTTCAAGTTGCTTTTGATCTTGATTTAGAAAAATTTAGAAATTTGACGATGGAAACGATCAAATATTTTTCGTAAGATAATCTATTATTGAATACATGTAAGCGAAGACAATTGGAGAGAAGTGCAGAGATGAATAAGATTACTGTAGTGGGAAGCATTAATTTAGATACAACGATTCGTACAGAACAATTTCCAAAACCGGGTGAAACAATTCATTCAAAAGAAGTATTTACGAACGGTGGTGGAAAAGGAGCAAACCAAGCAATTGCAGCAGCCAGAAGTGGTGCGCATGTGAATTTTATAGGAGCTGTAGGAAATGATGACAGTGGAAAAACACTTGTAAATTTGCTTGAACAAGATGGGATTAATACTTCAGGAATTGATCAGTTAGGCAGCGTTAGAACCGGTAGCGCTTATGTAACTGTTGATGATAGTGGTGAGAATAGTATTGTAATCTATGGTGGAGCCAATCAAGAAATTTCTAATGAACATATTTTAGAGAATCAAAAAATGATCTCCACGAGTGATTATGTGGTTGCTCAATTGGAAACGAATCTTGAGAGTATTGAGAAAAGTTTTGAAATTGCTCAGAAAGGCTCTGCTTCTACAATTCTTAATCCTGCTCCTGCACCTGAAAAGTTGCCTGAAAAAATTATTCAAGCAACGGATATTTTAATACCAAATGAAATCGAATTAGAAACAATTGTTGGCATTAAAATTACTGGTGAAAGTGATTTAGTTAAGGCATCTAATAAAATTCATGAGTTAGGTGTTAAGATTCTGATTGTCACACTAGGAAGTAAAGGATCATTCTATTCTATCGCAGAAAGTAAATCAGGCTTTGTACCAGCTTTTGAGGTAAACGCAGTCGATACAACTGCAGCTGGTGATACATTCATTGGGGCCTTTGCATCAAAACTGTCTCATGATTTACAGAATATTGAAGAAGCAATAAAATATGGAAGTAAAGCCGCTTCGCTGACAGTCCAACGATACGGTGCTCAACCGTCTATTCCATATAAAACAGAATTAATGATTCAATAAGTTTTGACGGAATAAGTTGCAAGTAAAATATGAAACTGAATATTTTTAAAATTAACGGGGTAAAATTTTTAGTAAATACATGATGTAGGATTAAAATTGTTAAGAACTCAAAATAGTCAGTTGGAAATATTAGTATATTTTAACGAGCTTCCTAAATATGTGGAGCTCGTTTTTGCTTATGTATTGATACTTTATTTGTTGTTTCTAGAAATATTTGATATTGTTTTCTTAGAAAAACTTGTGAGAACTGTTTTAAAAGTAATCTGACTAGGAGATTTGATATGTATAAAAAAGTATTCAGAAGTATTTTTCTTTTATTCTCTTTTTTCTTTTTTCCATTAAGTGTAAAAGCAGATCATCAAGGACTGACTATCAATCACCAGAAAGAAAATATTAAACCATATGAATACTTTTATCACGCCGCTTTTTCTGGCAAGAGAGAGTACGATGATTTTGGAATGTATAAAATTCCGGGATTGTATAGCGCGAAGACACTCAGATTAGGAACGAATGATATTGTAGACGGTCGAACGATGACACCGCAGGGAATTACCGTGACAGAAAAGTATCTTTTAATATCTGCCTATAGTCACGATCATCAAGATCATTCCGTAATCTATCTATTGGATCGTCAAACCCATCATTTTATTAAGACGGTTGTCTTGCCGGGACGCCCACATCTTGGTGGGATAGCCTATGATCCGAAGCATCAACGGGTTTGGGTCACAACTGGTGGACCACTTGCAGGTCTGGCCTCCATTGACTTGAAGGAATTAGAATCTTATCAGCTTAAGAATGGCAGTGTTATTTCATATCATCAACAGATATTACTAAAGGAACTTTCTCATGCCTCAGCTCTGACTTATAACTCTGGTGTTTTGGTCGTAGGCTATTTTACGCTAGGTGAATATGGACGTATGGCGACCTATCGTCTAAATAGTCGAGGTGATTTAATGATAGCTGCTGATGAAAAAATCTCTAGTTTTGATCAAGGAAAGAGGGAGTATTCGGGTATGACACCTGTTCTGTCATCTCAATTTGCACGTTCGCTAGGTTCTTGGAAAACGTTGGATATGATCCAAGGAATCGCTTTTTATAAAGATTATTTGATAATGTCGCAATCATGGGGACCTGATCGATCAGGGAAAATCTACTTTTTTGATCTTAATAAGGTTGATGATTTTTTCTCTATAAAAGACGCAGCATTTGCGATTGACACACCGCCTTATATTGAGCAGATATCTGTAGCGAATGATCAGATTTTTGCTGTTTTTGAAGGTGGAGCCTGGCCGTATCGAACAAGAAATCCAGTATTAGTAGATCACGTTATCCAATTAGATATTACTGATTTATTGTCAAAAAAAGAGCAAGATCAAAAATAGTTTCTTAGACGCGTGATTTGGATAAAGTATTGAGTTAAGAGGGTTTCCTATCCAGGAAGCTCTTTTTCTATGTCACAATGCTTATGAAATGTGTTTCAGATAGTGAAACGGGTTGAGTTGTAAGCGGTATCCATTTATTTTTATAATTGTGCCCCGTATACTGAACACATCATAAAAAGAAGGAGATAAAGTGATGAAAACGAAAATCATGGATGGCATGCAAAAATTTTCGAAAGCAATGTTTGTTCCTGTGCTGATCTTACCGATAGCCGGTATTCTGATCGCGATTGGAAACGTTTTTACGAATCCGCGATTGATTGAGATGTTCGGTTTTTTAGATAATCCGATTACGATGGGGTTTGGCAGTATTTTGTCCGCGGCACTATTGCCGGTCTTAACAAATCTAGGGGTTATTTTCTGTGTGGGAATTGCTTTGGGATTGGCAAATAAGAAAAAAGCTGAGGCAGCTTTTACCGCTTTGCTCGGTTATTTAGTTTTCTTGTATGCGATGAACAAATTTATGGAGCTTAGAGATATGCTAGTGACTCCTGATCAATTACAAGGTTCTGGGCAAACGTTAGTTTTAGGTGTTCAGGTATTGGACATGGGGGTTTTTCTAGGAACTATTTTAGGTATAGTAGTTGCGTTAATTCACAATCGTTTTATAGATACAACATTCAATAATGCCTTTCAAGTATATGGTGGCGCACGTTTTGTCTTTATTGTGTTGATACCAGTATTAGTAATTGCAGCAATTGGACTTTCATTTGTTTGGCCTGTTATTCAACAAGGGATTGACGGTTTAGGCGGAGTTATTCAACAAACAGGTAATTTTGGAATCTTCCTTTATGGTTCATTAGAACGTTTATTGATTCCAACTGGATTGCATCATTTGATCTATACGCCGTTTTTATATACCTCACTTGGAGGTGTAGCTGAAGTCGGAGGTCAAGTATTTGAAGGGGCACGAAATATTTATTTTGCCGAAATTGCTGATCCAGCTGTGAGAGTGTTATCCCAAAGTGTGATTTGGGATGCACGAGGAATCTCAAAAATGTTTGGTCTGATTGGTGCTTGCCTAGCGATGTATCAAACGGCTAAACCAGAGAATAAGTTCAAAGTGAAAGCCATTCTGATTCCTGCGGTGGTCACTTCGTTTGTTGCCGGAGTAACAGAACCGATCGAATTTTCGTTTATGTTTGTGGCTCCCGTATTGTTCGTCATTCATTCAGCATTGAGCGGATTGAGTATGGTGGCATTGAATATCTTTGGTTCACGGGCGATCGGACCGAATGGGTTTATCGACTTTCTGCTTTATAACATTCCATTAGGAACAGAGAAGACCCGCTGGCCAATCTATCTTTTAGTTGGAGTTGCCTTTTTCTTCATCTATTACTTTATTTTCCGCTTCTTGATTGTTAAGTTCAACTTTAAAACGGTTGGACGTGAAGACGAGGATCAAGAGACGAAGCTGTATTCGAAAAAGGAGTATAACGAGAAAAACTCCTCAGTTCCAGCTGAAGGTGCTTTAGCAGCTCCCACATCGGATGAAGAATTATCAGGGAAAATAGTGGAAGGACTAGGTGGCGCAGAAAATATTAAGACGATTGATAATTGCTACACTCGTCTGAGATTGAAGCTAGCGAAACCAGAATTAGTGGATGAGGGCTTATTAAAAAATCAGACCCAAGCAAAAGGCGTTATTAGCAATGGCGAAAATGTCCACGTGGTCTACGGATTAACAGTGCCTCAGGTCCGGGAAAAACTAGAGAAATATTTAGGCAGAGACAATGGAGGAGACGAATAGTGATGAAAAATTTTTCAGTAGTAATTGCCGGCGGTGGGAGTACCTTTACTCCAGGAATCGTCATGATGATGTTAGATAATTTGGAGCGTTTTCCATTACGAACACTGAAACTCTATGATAATGATGGCAATCGGCAAGGGATTCTTGGTGAGGCTTTAGAGATTTTATTAAAAGAGCAGGCACCTGAGATTGACTTCTTATATACGACTGATCCAGAAATTGCTTTCACAGATGTCGATTTCTGTATGGCTCATATTCGTGTAGGAAAATATGCGATGCGTGAGAAGGATGAAAAAGTCCCATTGCGTCATGGTGTTTTTGGACAAGAGACTTGTGGACCTGGTGGAATCGCCTACGGTATGCGTAGTATTACTGGCATGCTGGAGATTATCGATTATATGGAAAAATATTCGCCGGAATGCTGGATGTTGAATTATTCTAATCCAGCGGCAATTGTGGCGGAGGCTTGTCGCGTATTAAGGCCCGATTCAAAAGTCTTGAATATTTGTGATATGCCGGTAGGAACTTTACGTCGGATGTCGCAGATCATTGGCAAGACACCAGAAGAATTAGAAGTAAGCTATTTTGGTTTGAATCATTTTGGTTGGTGGACCAGCGTCAAGGACAAAGAGGGTCATGAGTATCTTGATCAAATTCGTGCTTATGTTTCTGAACATGGTTATTTGACTCAAGTTGAGGTGGATACTCAACATACAGATCCTAGCTGGCAGGAAACTCACAAAAAGGCTAAAGATATTTTAGCGGTTACGCCAGAATACCTACCGAATACCTATTTGAAATATTATTTGTACCCTGATTATGTCTTTGAGCATATGAAGAATCATCCAGAGTTCACTCGTGCCAATGAAGTGATGGAAGGACGAGAAAAAAACGTCTTCGATCATGCACGTCAAATTATCGCGAATCAATCCGCAGAAGGGATTGCTTTTGATATTGATGCTCATGCGACCTTCATCGTTGACTTGGCTCGAGCCATCGCCTTCAATACCCATGAACGCATGGTAATGATCGTAGAAAATAATGGTGCGATCGCGAATTTCCCTGATGATGCAATGGTTGAAGTTCCATGTATTGTTGGAACAGATGGACCTGAAGCGTTAACTCAAGGACAAATTCCAGCTTTTCAGCAAGCACTAATGATCCAACAGGTCACGGTTGAAAAAATAGTTGTTGAAGCTTATGTAGAAAATAGTTATCAAAAAATGTGGCAGGCGTTAACCTTATCTAAAACAGTTCCAAGTGCACAGGTCGCCAAAGAACTATTGGATGATCTAATTATTGAAAATGGTGATACCTGGCCAAAACTATATTAATTAATAAGGGACGTAACAGCAGCGACTTAAGTGGATACGTTGTTGTTATGATCCCTTTTTCTAAAAATTTTAGGTGGTATGACGATGGAGATCACAATAATTGGTTTAGGAAAAATGGGGATGGGGATCGCCGAAAATTTATTGAAACATCAACATCAAGTAAAAGGATTTGATATTGATCCTGAGGTTGGTACAGCACTATTTGAATTGGGCGGAGAATTCTATTTTGATATTGAGAGTTTGTTACTAGATAAAGCAGCGCGTCAGATTGTTTGGTTAATGCTGCCAGCCGGAGAGTTAACCAATAATATGGTAATGAAAGTAGCCAATAATTTAAACGTGGGAGATATTCTGATCGAAGCTGGAAATTCTCATTATCAGGATAGTCTAGTTAACTTTGATTATTGCCGGGATAAAGGTGTTCATTTCATTGACATTGGAACTTCCGGTGGTGTGGAAGGAGCCAGAAATGGTGCGTGCATGATGGTTGGTGGAGAGCGATCTGTTTTTGAAGAATTAACGCCGCTATTTAATGATTTATGTGTTGAAAAAGGTTTCGTATATGGCGGGCCAGCGGGAAGTGGCCATTATCTTAAGATGGTTCATAATGGTATCGAATATGGAATGATGCAATCAATTGGTGAAGGCTTCAATTTACTGCATCACAGTCCTTATAATTATCAGATGAAGGAAGTGGCACAAGTGTTTAATCATGGATCAGTCATTCGTTCTTGGTTGATGGAACTAACAGAAAAAATCTATCAAGAACCATTAGATATAAATACAATCGCAGGAACGATTCCATCCTCAGGGGAAGGAAAATGGACAGTTGAAGAAGCATTACGCCTAAAAGTTAATCTTCCGGTAATCACTCAATCACTTATGACGCGCTTTGCATCCGAAGATTGTGATAAGATAAGTGAGAAACTTGTCGCATTATTGCGTAATCAGTTTGGCGGTCACGCCTATGTAAAGGATGAATGATTTTGTCAGTATTTTTAGGAATAGATATTGGAACGACAGCAATTAAGTTGGGGGTGATTCAGGAGAATGAGTTGCTTTATTCGAGTGATTTACCGCTTCAGACCTATGGTAATGATCGCATTAAGTATCAAAATGGAAGTGAACTTTTAATGATTTTGCAAGCTGGTATTTTGGCAATTCCCTTATCACTTCGCGCCCAAATCGCTACAATCAGCTTCAGTACAGCGATGCATAGCTTGATGCCTGATGATGGGAAAAAACAAATTTTTTTGTGGTCCGATCTTCAATCAGCTGCAAGTATAGAACGTTTTAAACTAACAGACATGGCTCCCTATTTTTATGAAATCTCTGGTACACCAATACATGCGATGTCATCATTTGCTAAGTTGCTTCATTTTCAAGAAATTAAAGCATATCCGACTGAGATTCATTGGTACGGAATCAAGGAAATGATTATGGACTATTTTACAGGAGTATCAGCCATTGATTATGCGACTGCTTCTGCTACGGGCTTGTTTGATTTACAGGAGAAAAGATGGAGCGAAGAAATACTTGGTTATCTGAACATTAAGATAGAACAACTGGCTTTGTTAGCAGATACCAATGAAGTCTTCAAAATATTGCCGAGTATACGTGATTTATTTGGTTTTTCTAAAACTATTCGAGTAATTATTGGCGCAAGTGATGGCACATTGGCTGCATATGCCAGTTACTATTCTACGGGTAGAACCGCTAGTTTAACTATTGGAACCAGTGCGGCCGTTCGTCAAATCTGTACTGACATTCAGCTAGATCAGGAGAAACAAAATTTCTGTTACTATTTGAAAGAAGGTTTGCTGGTAAGTGGGGCACCTTCGAATAATGGCGGGGTCGTTTTAGCTTGGGCTGCAGAGCATTTAGCGGAAAATCCAACGACATTTTATGATGAATTGCCAGAATTACTAACACAAACAGTAGTAGGAGCAAATGGACTACGTTTTTGGCCTTACTTGAATGGGGAGCGAGCTCCTTATTGGAGCAATGCGATTAAGGGAGGATTTTACGATCTGACCTTGCAGCATACCAGAAGTGATATGTTGCGGAGTGTGATTGAAGGCGTTTTGCTGAATATTCGCCAATTAGTTGACCTTGTTGCAAAGGGGAAAGAACTATCGGTTAGCGGTGGTTTCTTCCAAACATCGATCTTAGGACAACTAACCGCAGATATTATTGGTGTGAAATGCTACCAAGCTCAACAAAATGAACCAATTTTTGGTTTGTATTATTTATTAGAGCAGCCCAAATTAATGGTGGGAGAGAGCCAACAAGTCTTTACACCTGATTCATCTGAGTCTGGAACTTATAAACAGATCGCTGAAACCTATTTTGAGTACTAGTTTTGGGTGAATTCTTCGACAATGTACTCCATCAATAGCAATAATTTTCCGAAGAAGCTATTATATTTGATATTTTGACTGTCTAAGGGGCGTTCATCCGAAACTTCAAAAATAATCGTCGCAGATTCAGTTGCACGGGATTGGCTGTTTCCGGTTAATAAAATCGCAGGGATTTTTCGCTCTTGGGAAAAGTGCATTTTTTCAATGACCTTCTGAGTTTCGCCTGATTTAGAAATGACAATCAGCATACTGATATTTTCGGCGTTGTTATTGATGATTCCCGATGAATCTGCCGCATTAACGAACAGGGTCTTGATGCCATTTACCAATAGTTTTTTGTAAAGATATTCAGCAATGATACTTGAGAACCCTGTAGCATAAATAGTGATGAACTTGCCTTGATTTTCTTGGTATATTTTCTTCATGGTTTGAATCGAAGGAGCAATTTTTTCTGTAGGAATCGATATATCAACTGTTGCTTCAACGAATTGATTTTGTGGTCTGTATTGATTTTTCAAAAAGTAAAATAGTTCTAAATAGCCGGAGAATTCTAATTTTTGAGCTAAGCGTACGATAGTCGCCGGCGAAGTATAAAGTGTTGCAGCAATTTTTCTTAAGGATACGCCATCCAGTTCGTATACATGAGCAGCTAAGTAAATCAAAATTGTCCGGTCATTATCAGATAACTGTTTTCCTTTTGTAATCAATTCTAGATCCATTCCTGCACCTCCTAAATGAAATAATGAAACCTTTACTTTTGTATTATACACTAATGGTAATGAAAAAAAGTGAGGGGATTTTGAAGAATATTTTTAAACAATACGTAGAAGGGAGTAAGAAAATGTTTGGATTATTTAAAAGTAAAAATAATGAAATCAATACACCTGTAAACGGAGTGGTGATTGATCTGCTAGAAGTTAGCGACCCGGTCTTCAGTGGAAAAATGATGGGGGAAGGTTTTGCGGTGAGACCTTCAGATGGAAAAATCTGCGCCCCAATCAAGGGAACAATCAAATCAATTTTTCCCTCTCTGCACGCTCTAACATTGGAAGCCGAGGATGGTTTGGATATTTTAATCCATATCGGATTGGATACGGTAGAATTGAATGGTGCTGGTTTTAGCTCAACTGTTCAAGAAGGACAAAAAGTAAAAATGGGAGATCTATTAGTTCAAGTTGATCTAGCTTTTTTAGCTGAAGAAAATAAGGATGATAGTGTAATCGTTGTTTTTCCGGAAATGAAGAATAGAAAAATAGAGGTTAAGCTAGGCGAAAAACAAGTCGGTGAGGTTGCAGCGGAACTTAACTAATCTAAATTTTTTATGACTTCCTACTATGGTGGGAAGTTTTTTTCATGTCATCAAATGACGACAAAAGTTTATCACATACAAGATGGAATTGTAAGTACCACATCGTGTTCACTCCAAAATATAGAAGGAAAGTAATCTATGGAGAATTGAGAAAGGATATCGGAAGGATTTTGCGCAAGCTCTGTGAAATGAAAGAAGTAGAAATCATCGAAGCTCATGCAATGCCAGATCATATTCATATGTTAGTAAGAATTCCACCCAAAATAAGCATTTCCTACTTCATGGGATTTTTAAAAGGGAGAAGCGCGACACCGATCCATGAACAGCATGGAAACTTAGTCTATAAATATGGGAATAAAAGTTTCTGGTCAAAAGGGTATTACGTAAGTACAGTGGGTTTGAATCAGAAAACAATCGCAAAATATATACGAGAACAGGAATCAGATGATCGTATTCGAGATAGTATAAGTAAACGAGAATACGTTGATCCGTTCAAGAGTAAGAAAAAGAAATAAAGTAGCGAGCGACGAGCGGTTGGCGGTCTTTTAGAAAGCTCCATTTATGGAGTATGTGAGCGGGGACCTCTTCTAGAGGTGTTAAAAAGCCACCCGTTTTCACGGGTGGATGGGTTACTTGATTTCTTATAAAACAAGCAGATTATCAAGACTGTTAGCTGTTCTATTTATCATACTCGAAATAGAAGAGATTTTTTTGCAGGAAAGAATTATTGACACTATAGTCTAATTAGACTATAGTGATCAAAGTAAAGAATCTGAGGTGTAGAAAAATGAAATCAATTTTGTTGATTGGTCAATCAAATATGGCTGGTCGGGGCTATTTGAATGAGGTTCCAGCAATCTATAATGAAAACATCGAAATGCTACGCAATGGTAGATGGCAAATGATGGCAGAACCTATTCACTTTGATCGTGAAGTAGCGGGTGTTGGACCAGCGGCATCTTTTGCAGCGGCGTGGCTGCAAGACCATCCAGATGAAAAACTAGGACTAATTCCTTGTGCCGAGGGCGGCAGTTCGATTGATGAGTGGGCAGCTGATCAGGTATTGACGCGACATGCCCTTAACGAAGCCAAATTTGCGATAGACTCCAGTGAATTGATCGGAATTTTATGGCATCAAGGGGAGAATGACAGTTTAAATGGTCATTATAAAGAGTATGCTGAAAAATTAAAAGCAGTATTCAATCATTTCCGAAACGAATTAGACTTACCTGAGTTGCCGATTATTGTCGGTGAATTGCCAGATTTTCTTGGAAAAACAGGATTTGGGTTGAGCGCGACAGAATTTAGAGAAATCAATCGTGAAATAAGAAATGCCGCAGCCCAAATAGAAAATTGCTATTTAGTTAGTGCTGAAAATCTGATATCCAATCCTGATGGCATACACATCAATGCAGAGTCACAAAGACAATTCGGAATTCGTTATTATGCTGCCTATACTAAAAAAAGTGATGTCCTACATAGTTTAGGTGATGAGGATGAACAGCTTAGCAGGGTCTACGGCCGAGAAACAACGATAAATGAAAGAGTCTATTTATTAAGTCGTGATTTTGCTCTTGGTAAGTTGGATTATCAGAAATTTATGGAAAAATTTACTGAGTGTACTAAGTAATTGAAAGGGTCAGGCGTATGATACCACTTCTAATTTTAGGGCTGTTGAAGGAAAAGCCGCAATCTTATGGTTATGAATTGTTGGCTGATATGGAAGCAAATTATTTTCAGTATCTTGTCCGTTTCACTAAAGGTTCCTTCTATTACAATATTCAGCAACTTGAAGAAAAAAATATGATTGAAAAAGTATCAATAAATGAAGAGGGCAACGAAAAAGAAAAAAATCGGTATATTCTGACTGAGTCAGGTGAAAGAGAGTTTGAGCGGTTATTTGTAAAATATGGAAGTAAAAATGAACCAATCACTTTTCCATTTTATACACCGATGCTTTTTGTAAATCAAGTAGAACCAGATGAGATCAAACAGTTACTGGAAATGCAGATCAAACAGACGCGAAAAAAAATTCAAATGATTGATTCTGCACTGCAAACACAAGAGCAAGTACGACCTATTTTTGCTAAAATGATGGAGAATTCAAAACGTCATCATGAAGTTAATTTAGCTTGGTTTTATGAACAATTGACTGACTACTAAAAACAGCTCACAAGAACATTCTTGTGAGCTGTTTATTTGTTCAAATAGGGTAGTCATCAAGACATTTAGCCTGTATGATTAATTAAACAAATAGGATTTATAGTAAAGAATGACTCGTTTAGAAGGGAGGAGAAAATGAAAAAGAATTTCAGTTTTCATGTATACGCGATTGTTACGATTATTTGTTGGTCTTTAGCTTTTGTATTGTCTCGGCTAGTAATGAGAGAGTTAACATCGGAATCTTTAGGTTTTTTGCGGTATTTGGTTGCGTCAATCGTTCTGCTAGGTCTGACTCCCTTTTTAAAATTACGGAAAGTTGAATCGAAGGATTTGGGATTGATCATATTGACCGGATCCACTGGTTTTTTTCTTTATATGATCGCCTTTAATAAGGGTGTTAAGGAAGTAAATGCGGCGACAAGCAGTGTAATAATTGCCACAGTTCCAATGATAACGGCATTATTTTCCCGAGTGATCTACAAAGAAAAAATAACTATTAAACAATGGTTTGCAACAGGTGTTTCCTTTATAGGTGTACTGATTATTACCATTCTGAGTAAAGGGTTTACGATCAGCAACGGATTAAACTGGCTTTTTATCGCGTCCCTATTATTAGCGTCCTATAATTTACTACAAAAGAAATTAGTCCAAAGATACTCAGCAATTCAAAGCACAATGATGAGTATTTTCGCAGGAACAGTTATGTTGGCGATCTTTCTACCAAGAACAATCAATGAGGTGCGGGGAATCTCATTTAGTTCAGTGATCCTTGTCTTGATTATGGGCATTTTTTCAAGCGCAATTGCTTATGTTTCCTGGACAAAAGCTTTTGAAGTAGCGGAGAATATTGCATCGGTAAGCAACTATATGTATGTGACTCCCTTGTTGACCACCGTGTTAGGATTGGTAATTGCTAAAGAATTTCCTGATGGATCAACACTGATAGGTGGATTGATTATTTTAGCAGGGCTACTATTATTCAATAGTGACCAGTTATTCGCAAAAAAAGCGACTATTAAATGTTTAGATCAGGATGCGTTAGAAACAGCGGCTCAAGTTATTCGTGAGAGTTTTATGACGGTGGCGAATGAATTTGATTTAACGATCGATAATTGCCCAACCAATGGGGCCTTCACGCAGGCCAAACATTTAAAAATTGACTTAGAAAAAGGCAATCAGCTTTTTGGTGTTTATCAAGGAAAGAAAATGATTGGTTTTTTTGAACTAGTTTTTAATGAAAACTATCAAGTGACTTTAGAGAAGGTCGCTATCATTCCAGCTGAGCGAGGAAAGAATTATGGTGAATTCATTTTGAATAGTGCCAAAGAGATTGCTTATGAAAATAATATCAAGCACATTGATATTGGGAATATTAAGAATAATTTCCGATTGAAACAATGGTATCAAAAAAATGGCTATCAGGTTGTCTGTACTAAAAATTATTCACATTTACCTTTTGAGGTATTGCATTTAAAATTAAAATTGAAAGACGAGGTGGGCAATGGAAAAGTCAGAGGCGATTAGACAAATCAGACAGGTATACCCTGATTTGATAATTGAAGAAATGGTGTTTCTAGGAGCTGGATTCGATAGCGAAGCATTTTTACTAAATCGCTCATATGTTTTTAAATTTCCCCGTCATGCTAGAGCGGCAAAGAATCTTTATAAAGAAGCAATTGTTTTAAAGGAAATAAGGAACAAATTGCCATTAAAGGTCCCAGAGATCTGTTTTGTTGGAAAATCAACTAAACCTGACCAATTGATATTTGTTGGTCATGAGAAAATCGAAGGAGTTCCTTTAGACGCGGAGATTTTAGCGACATTCACAGGTGAACGAAAGGATGAAATGGCTAAAGAAATTGCTAGTTTCTTTAAGGTATTACACAATATTGAGTTGACGCCACAAATCGAAGGACTTGAGGTAGATAAAAAGAATAAAGCATCCTATGAATATGAGGTCATCAAAGAGTCTGCTTTTCCTCTTTTAAAAAAATCTGTTCAACAAGAAATCGACGAGGTCTATAACAGGTTGTTAAAGCAAAATTTTCACTATAAAAAATGCCTGATCCACAACGATTTCGGTGCTAGCAATGTCTACTATGATCAAGAAACAGATCAGATTTGCGGGATGATCGACTTTGGCGATATTGCTATTTATGATCGTGATATGGAATTCGTTTGCTTGATGTATGATTATGAAGAAGGGTTTGATCAAGAATTCGTTCAAAAAGTGTTGGCCTATTATGGCATTGATTCAGCTGAGTTAGTAAACAAGGCAAAGTTTGCCGGTTTCTATAATCAACTTGAGAATGTTTATTTAGGTAAGGAATTTGGAATGAAAGCTCTTTTTGATGAGAGTATCCTTGATATTCAAGAAGGTTTAGAAGGATACAAAGAAAATATTCTAATTGAAGATAGAACAATGTATTACATTTAATAAAATTAAGGCATATTTCCTCGATGGAACTATGCCTTTTTTTATTGTTCTAAGGTAACTCAGTAACAACTAATAATCTTCTTGCTTAATTGGACTTAGGATTTTTCTCGCGTAAAAGGATACAAAGAGATTAATAACAATGGTGAACATAAAGATTAAAGCAGCATGGTGTGAATAGGCTTCAAATAGAAAACCGTAAAGTATTTGCCCAAAAGGCCGTGTACAAGCTGTCAAAGCATAAATGTAAGATATGATTTTCCCCATCAGTCTATTTGGAGTGATCGATTGGATAAAACTAAGCATCATGATACTAAAAATTGTACTTACAATCATAAACAGGAAACAGCAAATACAGATGATGAATACTGTCGGCAATGCTGAAAGTCTGAGAAATAAACTAATCGGTATTGGCAGCAAAATGACTATCGTACTGGCGAAAAGTAAATAGCTGCGGTTCATTTTTAAATGATTGATAAAAAGAGTTAGAGTCAAGCTGCCAGATAGGGCTCCTAAAGATTGAGCCGATTGTGAAAGTCCATAAAAAGTACTATCCAGCTGTAAAGTATTTAGGATAACATGCGGTAGACCGATGATCAGTATAGATTCAAAAAATAAGTTGAAAATAGCTACTAACAAACTTATTTTAAGTAAAATTGGATTTTTCCTTAAGAAAGTAAGGGCATTTAACGTATCCACTTTAATTGTTGTACGCCATGAAATTCTTTTTTCTATGTTCAATTTTGGGATTCTCATAAAAATTTCCAATATAGCTGAAGCTAGAAAACTGAAGAGCGCTAAGATAATAGTTAACTGAATGCCAAAATAATTAAAAAGAATTCCACCTAATGCTGGCCCTATAATATTTGCTAAAGATTGGACTTGATTCACTAGTGCATTGGCGATACCAAGTTCTGTTTTAGGAAGCAGAAGTGAGATACTAGATAATACAGTTGGTTGATAAATCGCTTGGATGATTGAAAGTAATAGTGTAATCGTAGTAAATAGTAAGAATTGCCGCGAGGATTCTATTGCGTGCAAACTTAACAAACAAACGAAAGAAGTTAGGAGATCCAAGTAAATCAAGGTACTGCGTTTTGGAAATAAATCTGCAATCAAACCATTAACAGGACTTAGAAAAATGATTGGCAATACGGAAACCGCTAAATTAACGCTGAATGCAACCGTTGAACCATTCTTAGATAATAGATATAGAGGAATCGAAAACCGTAAAATGGCATTGCCAAAAAGTGACATGATTTGTCCAATAATTAGGATTAAAAAATCTCGAGTGAGCAATTTGCTTATTTGTGAATGCATAAGAACCTCCTTAAATAATGTATACTTAATTATAGAAATTAAATGGTGACATAAAGCTGTCACCAATAAGCATTTTTATAAGGAGGTTTCGCATGCAAGTTGAACGTTTACTTCAGATGATTTTCTTGCTGATTAAAAAAGAAAAAGTAACAACTCAAGAGTTAGCTGATTACTTCGATGTATCCAAACGCACAATTCTTAGAGATATCGACACACTTTCGATGGCGAATATCCCGATCTTTACGTTGAAAGGACGAAAAGGTGGCGTCGGGATCATGGAACAATACACAATCAATAAAATTATGTTTTCTCAAGAAGAACAAGAAAAAATCTTACACGGTTTGCATTTGTTGAAAGCAACACAGCTTTCTAGTATTGAGCGGTTACTCGATAAGGTGGATGTGTTGTTCAGCTCAAATGAGAGTTTCGATTGGCTGGAGATTGATTTCTCGTCTTTCGGAAGCCAAGAAAAGGAGCAGCAAAAATATAATTATTTGCAATATGCGGTCATTAACAAATGTGTAGTGACTTTCGATTATTTTACTTCGGAGCTCAAAAAGAATAAACGAACTGTTGAACCAGTTCGATTAGTTTTTAAAAATAGTGCTTGGTATGTTCAAGCTTATTGTCGTTATAAAAAAGATTTCCGTTTGTTTAGAGCCTCACGCATAATAAATTTGGAACTGCTAGCAGAAACGTTTATTCGAAAAATTCCGAAAGGCAGTGCAGTTAAGACTAACTATGAAGAACAATATGAAATGATTCCCTTTGTTTTAAAATTTTCTCAAGAGATTTCATATCGGTTGTTTGATGAGTACGATGAAGAATGTATGACAGTTGATGAAGAAGGCTACTATTATGTTACTTACGAATATGCGGATAATGATTGGTTGGTCAGACACCTTCTATCTTTTGGTGAGTATGTTGAAATTATTGAACCGGCATACATGAGGCAGCGAATGAAGGAGAAAATCAAAGAGGTGTTGAAGAATTATCACTAATATAATCAAACAGACAGCTAAACTTTTTACTGAATAAAAGAGTTTAGCTGTCTATTAGACGTATTTAAAATCTAGGCTTTTCACTTTGTTGAGTCGATTGAGTTTGTTGTGTCAATTCTTGTAAAAGTTCGATTTGCAATTGTTGAAGCTCAACTAAATGCTGCCATTTTGAATTCATCAAATAATCAATTTTTTCATGAAGAAGATGAATCTCGACTTCTGATTTGACGTTCACTTCAAAATCGTTATCTGCTTCAACGCGATCACGATCTGCTTGACGATTTTGACTCATTAAAATAATTGGCGCCTGAATGGCCGCTAGACAGGATAAAGCTAAGTTTAATAGGATATATGGGAATTTATCAAAAGGGTTAAAAAAGAGCGGCAAAGTATTCAATAAAATCCAAGCAGCTAAAACAAGAATAAAAATTATAATAAAAGTCCAGCTCCCGCCAAATTTTGCGATACCGTCCGCAATTTTTTGACCAAAGGTTTCTTTTGTTTTTAGTGCGTCGTTGACATTTTTAGTATGGACTTTCTGTGTACGAATTTTATGTTTTAATTCATGATCAAACTGTTTAGAAGTGGAAATTTCATTTTTTAATAGTTGATTAATATGTTGAAAGCGAAAATTCAACAAAGTCGTGTAAGGAATAGTAGTTTGCGCTGTTAAAGTCGCATCCGTTTTTAAAATAAACATCTGTAGGTCTTTATCTAGTTCTGAAATTTTAAAATCTTGATTGAGTCGTTCATCCGTCAAAAGAATCACCCGCCTTTTTTTAATCATAGCACGCTCATGAAATATCTGATTGTAAAATGCTTATTAAGTAGTAAGAAGTAAAGCATTCTCACTTTTTTTGCGCCTATTCTTAATGGAATAGTGAAAACAACTAATTTGACGCAAAACGCCGAAGTAGTTTGGGAGAAAGTATGTGTAAGACAAGTGCAAGTCATCATAATTTAGGATTAAATAAAGATCTATTTAATCAGTTTTGAAAGTAAAAATTGATTTTTTTACTTTGTGAGAAGTTTGCCATTTAACATGATAGTTTTTAGAGAGTGGGTTGTAATTTTCTATTGAACTTGATACTATCTAATTAAAGAAAACGTTTTCAATATAAATCGAAGAAAATTGCGGGAGAGTGCAAGATTATATTGCCACCGAAGGTTTAAGTTGTAAAATTTGCTGATTTTACAGTGAACATCTCAGGTATCCGGACCGTAATTGGATGATACTCTGGAGAGCAGTAATGCGCCGAAGGAGCAACCTCCTTTATAAGGGGAGAATCTCTCAGGCTAGTAACAGAGGATGACGGCACAGTGTGCTGTTGTCCTCTTTTTTGTAGTTTTTGAAAGTTCACATGTGAATATAAGCACAATTAGAAAGGTGAGCGATAAAATGATAGCTATAACAAACAATCCAATGGTGAAAGAAAAATTAAAGCAAATTGCCGATCTGTATTTTGTGGAAGGTGCTTATGATGATGTATTGAATGCAGCTAAACAGCAAATCATCGAAGACCATATCTGTTTACTGTCTCATCCATTAAGTGGAAGTATCAAGCCGAATGAAACGTATTACAAAACAATCTTTGTTTCAGAGACCAATTCTCAGTACATCGATATTGAGAGTTTAGAATATATAGAATCCGCGATAGCTGTCTACGAAAAATTTATCAAAAATAAACAACGCCCTAATTGGTCCTTAGCGGTGCTGCGAGATTTTGCTTTTGTAGATTTTTATATCGCACAAAGTACGTTGGGCAGAATGGGGGTGTCAATCTAAACGTTCAACTACTTGCAACCAATAGAACTGAGGTGAATAAATGAAACTCGAAATTGGAAACATTGAAATCAAGAAAGTTGTATTAAATGAAGAGGAAGGAATCAAAGAGGGGACATTATCGATCAATCCAGAAAAAATTAAAGCGTTAGTTTTGGAAGATGATCGTTTATCCGCCTGTGACATCGAGATCGCAACTCCTGGTGACAGTATCCGTATTACACCAGTTAAAGACGTGATCGAGCCAAGATGTAAAGTTGATTCAACGACAGGAATCTTCCCCGGTGTCATTAATAAAGTCGACATCGTAGGAAGTGGTCGCACTCATGTGTTGAAGGGCTGCGGCGTTATGACAGTAGGAAAAATTGTCGGCTTCCAAGAAGGAATTGTGGATATGCAAGGGCCCGGTTCAGAATTGACACCGTTTTCGAAATTGATCGAAATTTGTTTAGTGCTGAAGCCGCAGAAAGAACTTGATCCGCATCTATATGAAGAAGCAGCTCGTTTTGCCGGATTAAAAGCTGCCGATTATATCGGTAGGTTAGGTGAACTGGTTGAACCAGATACGATCGAAACATTCGAGACCTTACCGCTATTAGAACAGATTCAACAATATCCTGATCTGCCTAAAATTGGTTATGTCTACATGCTGCAAACACAAGGCCTGCTCCATGATACGTATGTTTATGGAACAGATGCCAAACATATCGTTCCGACGATTCTTTATCCAACGGAAGTCATGGATGGGGCGATCATCAGCGGGAACTGTGTCTCGGCCTGTGATAAGAATACGACGTATCACCACTTGAACAACCCAGTGATCGCAGATCTGTATAAACAACATGGAAAAGAGATCAATTTTGTAGGTGTGATCGTTACCAATGAAACAGTTTATTTGAAGGACAAACATCGTTCCAGTGATTTTGTCGCAAAATTAAGCGAATATCTAGGGTTAGACGGAGTGATTATTTCCCAAGAGGGATTTGGAAATCCGGATACAGATTTGATTATGAATTGTAAGAAAGTCGAAGAAAAAGGCATCAAAACAGTTATTGTAACAGATGAATATGCTGGAAGAGACGGAGCTAGCCAGTCTTTAGCAGATGCGGATAAATTAGCAACTGCGGTAGTTACTGGCGGAAACGCGAATGAAACGATCCAATTACCAAAAATGGATCGCTTGATTGGTCAATTAGATTATGTCGATGTGATCGCAGGCGGCTTTGATGGCAGTCTGAAGGACGATGGCACGATTGAAGTTGAAATCCAGGCAATTACCGGTGCAACCAACGAATTAGGTTTTAACAAAATGTCTGCTAAAGGCGTTTAAATCATAATAGGGAGGAAATACTAATGACTTTAGATTTAAAAAATAAAAAAGTCTTAGTGATCGGCGACCGTGATGGTATTCCAGGACAAGCGATTGAAGCTTGTATTGAGGGTACCGGAGCTGATGTAATATTCTCATCAACAGAATGTTTCGTCTGAACGGCCGCAGGTGCAATGGACTTAGAAAACCAACGTAGAGTAAAAGAAGCAGCAGAAAACTTCGGAGCAGAGAACGTTGTCGTTCTTATCGGTGCGGCTGAAGGAGAAGCAGCAGGTTTAGCTGCTGAAACTGTCACTAACGGAGACCCTACGTATGCAGGCCCATTGACCAATGAACAGCTAGGTTTAGCTGTATATCACGCTGTAGAGCCAGAATTTAAAGAAGTTGTCGACTCAGATGTTTTTGAAGAGCAGATCGGCATGATGGAAATGGTTTTAGATGTTGATGACATCATTGAAGAAGTATCTGAAATGAGGAATCAATACGCCAAATACTAACCAGTAAAGGAGCGTCTTATGACTAAGTTCAAAGTTGTTCACTACATTAACCAGTTTTATGCTGGGATTGGTGGTGAAGAAAAGGCGGATATCCAACCATTCTCTAAAGCCGAAGTAGTAGGACCAGGTCTTGCTTTTATGAATTCATTTGGTGATGAAGCAGAAATCGTCGGCACCGTAGTGTGTGGCGACAGTTTCTTTAATGAGAATTTGGATAGTGCCAGAAAAGATGTATTAGATCATATTAAACAATTTGAACCAGATATCGTTGTTGCAGGCCCAGCTTTTAATGCCGGCAGATATGGCATTGCTTGTGGCGAGGTTGCCCAAGCAGTCATGACTGAACTGGGCATTCCAGCTGTGACTGGGATGTATGAAGAAAATCCTGGAGTTGAAATGTACAAAAAAGGTGCCTATATCGTGCCGACTAGAAATAGTGCGGCCGGCATGAGAAAAGCAGTCCCTGTACTTGCGAGTCTTGCGTTGAAATTGTTGAAGAAAGAACAAGTTTCACCAGAAGTGGATAATTACTTTGTTCGTTATCGGAAAAATTTTCAGGATGAAAAACGCGGTTCAGCCAGAGCAGTTGATATGCTCATACGTAAACTGAATGACCAAGAATTTACGACTGAATACCCAATGCCTGAATTTGATAACGTCGCGCCAGCCACCGCGATAGGTGATCTGTCAAAAGCGAGAATCGCGCTTGTGACTTCTGGTGGAATTGTTCCAAAAGGCAATCCAGATCGGATCGAATCAAGTAGTGCTTCGAAGTATGGAACGTACTCAATCGAAAACGTTGATACATTGACAGCAGATTCGTATGAAACGGCTCACGGCGGATATGACCCGTCTTATGCAAACCAAGATCCAAACCGAGTATTGCCATTAGATATAGTTAGAACAATGGAAAAAGAAGGTGTGATCGGCAGTCTGCACAATTACTTCTATACAACAGTTGGGAATGGAACCGCCGTTGCCAACGCTAAGAAGTATGCAGCTGAGATCGCTCAAAAATTATTTGCAGATGGAGTCGATGCAGTTATTTTGACCTCCACCTGAGGAACCTGTACGCGTTGCGGTGCAACGATGGTGAAAGAAATTGAAAAAACAGGTCTGCCTGTGGTCCACATTTGTACAGTTGTTCCGATCTCGCAAACCGTTGGAGCGAATCGAATCGTTCCGGCCATTGCGATCCCTCACCCATTAGGTAATCCAAGCCTGAGCTTGAAGGAAGAACAAAAACTGCGTCGCGGTATCGTTGAGAAAGCCTTAGTAGCGATTACCACACCAGTTGACGAGCAAACTGTATTTGAATAAGTGATTTCTGCCTGAGTGAGTTTTCACTCAGGCGGTTCATTGAAAGGAGCATAAAAGGATGTACGATGTGGTCATTATTGGCGGCGGGCCCGCCGGATTAACTGCGGCAATTTATAATGCGCGAGCACGCTTGAAAGTTCTGGTTTTAGAAAAAACGAAATTAGGCGGACAAATCGTTTCGACTCATGAGATTGCTAATTTTCCCGGTTCGATTAAAGGAGCGGAAGAAGAAACTTCAGGTCCAGAGCTGATCAAACGAATGGCAGAGCAAGCGGAGCAGTTTGGTGCAGAGATTCAATTAAGAAAAGAAGTGTCGGATTTAGATCTTGAAGGTCGTGTTAAGAAAATCACTTGTAAAGATGGAACGGTCTATGAATCCCATGCGGTTATTTGTGCCAACGGAGCGTTTCCAAGAGAAATCGGCTGTGTTGGTGAACGTGAACTTGCTGGAAAAGGTGTCTCTTACTGCGCTACTTGTGATGGAGCTTTCTTTGAAGATATGGAAGTTTTTGTGATCGGTGGCGGAAATTCAGCTGTGGAAGAGGCGATGTTCATCACAACTTTTGCCCGTAAAGTAACGATCATTCAAAACCTGAGCGATTTGACGGCTGATGCGATCGCGGTTGAATCGGTTAAGGCGAATGATAAGATCAACTATATTTACGATTCAGTTGTTGATAGTATCGAAGGTGACGGCATGGTCGAGGCTATGACGATTCGAAATACGAAAACGGATGAATTGACTCGTTTTGAAGCGAATGAAGATGATGGCTTATTTGGAATTTTTGTCTTTATCGGCAATATCCCAAGTACGAAGTTATATGAAGGCAAAGTTCCATTAAATGAATACGGATACATGGTTACTGATGAAGCGATGTGTACTCCGATCGAAGGTGTCTTTGCGGCCGGCGATATGCGTCCAAAAGTTCTGCGTCAGGTTGTTACGGCAACTGGTGATGGGGCGATCGCAGCATTTTCAGCGCAGAAATATGTTGAAAGAATAAAAAGGGAGGTTCCAGCACAATGATTGAATTAACTGTTGATAATTTTGCTGCCGAAGTAATTGAACAAGATAAACCTGTTTTGGTTGATTGGTGGGGGGAGACTTGTGAAAATTGTTTGGCTTTAATGCCTGATGTAGAGGATTTATATGCTCAATACGGCAATCAAATCCGCTTCACTAAATTCAATACCTCACAGAAAAAAGTTCGTCGTTTTTGTATCCAGCACAAAATTCTAGGTCTACCAGTCATTTCCATCTATCAAAATGGTGAAAAAGTCGACGAAGTAGCCAAAGATGACTGTACTAAAGAAGCGATCGAAGAAATAATCAAGAAATATATTTAGGACGGGATGCTTATGAATTATTCGACATTAAGAGGGGCAAGTTATGTTTTAGTTCATACACCGGATATGATCGAGCATAATGGAACAACTCAAACGACCGAAAAAATCACTACGCCTGACAGTCCATATCTTGCGAATCTTTATGACAATATCCGCAGTTATGATGAGGTAGTGAATTATGCGCCGAATCAGACGTTTATTGGCAACATGGATTATCAAACGTTGAAGGAACTGCCCCAACCGTGGGTCAATCAACCAATTGAAGGCAAACGTGAAGGGAAGTTCGGCGAAATCATGCCTGAATTAGAATTTTACGGCTTATTACAGATCGCTGATGTTTTTGAATTGGTGCATTTAGAAGAAGCATTTGCAGAAGAAGTTCGAACAGCTTTGGCAGCTCATCCGCTTTTTAAAGAGGATGTAGAAAAGATCAAAAGTGAAAAACCGCTTGAGTGGATCGAAAACGAGCTGGCTGAAAATGCAGCAGAAGGATTGTATTACGATCGAAAATTAGTTGGTTGTGTTAGTCCGGCGCATCAGATTGATGTGAACTTGAATGCACATGTGATGCTGGAAAACCTAGTAGTGAAAGCCAGCGGTGTACTGGCTTTACGGCAACTGATCGACAACTATCAGCTTGATCCAAAAGAAATTGATTATGTGATCGAATGTAGTGAAGAAGCCTGCGGCGACATGAATCAACGGGGCGGCGGTAACTTCGCTAAATCTATCGCTGAGTTATGTGGTTGTGAACATGCCACAGGTTCGGATATTCGCAGTTTTTGCGCAGGTCCGACTCATGCTTTGATTACGGCGGCTTCGTTAGTTGCGGCAGGAACACATAAAAAAGTGGTGCTTGTGGCTGGTGGAGCAACAGCAAAATTAGGTATGAACGGAAAATCTCACGTCGGTAAAAACCTGCCGATATTAGAAGATGTACTAGGCGGTTTTGCGGCGCTGATCGGCGAAAATGATGGTATACATCCGATCTTGCGTCATGATTTGACTGGTAAACATGAAGTCGGTAGCGGCTCTAGCCCGCAAGCTGTAACGACGGCTTTGATCGGCAGTATTTTAGAAAAAGCACAATTGACGATCAAGGATGTTGATGTCTATTCGGTGGAGATGCAAAATCCGGATATCACTAAACCGGCTGGAGCAGGAGATGTGCCACTGGCTAATTTAAAGATGATCGGAGCGATCGGTGTTTTACGTAAAGATATCGAGAAAAAAGACTTGATGGCTTTTGTCAACGAAAAATCATTGGTTGGCTGGGCACCGACGCAAGGACATATTCCTAGTGGGATTCCTTATTTAGGGTTCGCCGCAGAAGATTTAGTCACTGGTGATAAAAATCGCGCCATGATCGTTGGTAAGGGATCATTATTCTTGGGACGAATGACGAATTTATTCGATGGCGTGTCGATCTTGATTGAACGCAATAGCGGAAAAGTTTCTGAGGAAAACCAAGAAGATCTAGAAGAACTGGTTAAACGAGAAGTGGCACAGGCATTAAGAAGTTTTGCTGCCAATCTTTCAGTAGAATAGAGGTGGAGCAATGTCTGATCAAGTAAAACAAACAGTCAAAAAAGTTTTTGAGGATTTGGCCACTAGTTTAGAGACCGGTCGAATGGAATCAAGGATCAAAATTGGTTTAACTATCGATGGCAGTGAACTAGGAACAGAAGTCATGAAGGCAGCAGCATATGCAATCAAACAAAAAGATCTGTTTGATTTGGTTCTGATCGGCAGCGATGTGGAGTGGGCTAAGGATTTTGATCACTATTCGACTACGAATTGTCAAAAAGAGTCTGCTGAGATTATGGAAGAGCTGCTTGACAGCGGTGAAATAAAAGGCTGTGTGACTTTGCATTATAATTTTCCGATCGGTGTTTCAACGGTTGGGAAAGTACTTACACCAGCTTTAGGCCGAGAACTGTTCTTAGCGACAACGACTGGAACAACCAGCGGCGTTCGCAATGAAGCGATGGTACTGAATGCGATCAATGGAATCGTTGCAGCAAAAGCTTGCGGAATCAAACAGCCGACGGTCGGGATTTTGAATGTCGAAGGGGCTAAAACGGTAGAACGTTCATTGATTGCACTGCAAGAAAATGGTTATGACCTGACATTTGGTACAAGTCAACGAGAAGACGGCGGAAAAGTGCTGCGAGGCAATGATCTATTGTTAGGCAGTGTTGATGTCGTGGTATGTGATAGTCTGACTGGCAACCTTTTGATGAAACTTTTCTCGGCCTATTCAAGCGGCGGGAATTATGAAACATTAGGTGCAGGTTATGGTCCTGGTATCGGACGAAATTATGATCGCAATATCTGTATTATTTCACGAGCAAGCGGAGCACCTGTGATCGCCAATGCTTTGGAATATGCTTACCAACTAGCCCAAGGTAAACTAGGGAAAATCAGTCAGAATGAATATCAAAAGGCTGATCAAGCTGGTTTGAAACAAATTTGTGCTGATTTAACAGCAGTACCTACAGCAGAAGTAAAAGAGATCGAACCGCCCGCTAAGGAAATTGTTACGAGTGAGATCACAGGAATCGAGATCATGGAATTAGATGATGCGATCAAAGTCCTGTGGGAAGTAGAGATTTATGCAGAGAGCGGGATGGGCTGTACCGGACCAATCGTTTTAGTCAATGAAAAGAATTTAGCAACTGCACAAAATGAATTGAAAAAAGCCAACTATTTATAAAAAGAAACCAGCTCAGCGAATGGGCTGGTTTTTTGACTGTTTAAGCAAACAAGAAAAAGAAGTCTTACCTTCTAAGCGATCATCAAAAAAAGAGTGAATGATCCTAAATAAAAAAATGTTAAACTCTCCTTGACTCTCCAGTTGCGGAAGACTTTAGACTAAATGGGTAAGGAGGGAAACAGATGAAACCATTAAGATTAATTGGTCTTACACAAAATAATTTGCAGAATCTCTCATTAGAGATCAAAAAGAACCAGCTGATTGTATTTACAGGGGTGTCAGGTTCAGGAAAGTCTAGTTTAGTTTTTGATACAATCGCTGCAGAGGCACAGCGGCAAATGAATGCGAATTATTCCGCCTTCGTACGGAACAGGATGCCTAAGTTCCTCAAACCAAAAGCTGAACGAATCGAAAATCTAAATCCAGCGGTCGTAATTGATCAAACTCCTTTAGGCGGGAATCAACGCTCTACAGTTGGTACGATCACTGAAACCTATTCACTACTACGTTTGTTATACTCGCGAGTAGGTCAGCCCCATATCGGATCAGCAAGTCAGTTTTCATTTAATCATCCTCAAGGGATGTGTCAGAAGTGCTCTGGACTAGGCCGTGTAAACCAGATCAATCTAAAAAAACTGATTGATCGGGAAAAATCTTGGAATCAAGGTGCGGTTAATGATACCAGATACGCGGTTGGAAATTGGTACTGGAAACAATATGCAGCGGCAGATTTTTTTGATAATGATCAACCATTGAAGGAATTAACGACGGCTCAATGGAATCAATTAATTTACGGGCATCCGGAAAAGGATTCGACACCAGTCAATCCAAAATTAGAAGGAATCTGTCGAAATTATGAGCGGGTCATTTTGAAACGAGACCTTTCCGAGCGCAGCAAAATGTATGAGGAAAAATTAAAAGAATTGTTGTATGAAGCCCCCTGTCCAGATTGTGAAGGACGCCGTTTGAATCAGGAGACTTTATCTGTAAAAATCAATGAGTGCTCAATCGCAGACTGTGTTCGGATGGACATGAATCAACTACTACAGTTTCTAAATCAATTATACTATCCTGAAGTGAAGGAAGTTATCAATGAGATTAAGCGACAAGTTCAGCGATTGATCGATATTGGCTTGGATTACTTACAGTTAGATCGAAAGACACCAACCTTGTCTGGCGGAGAAGCACAACGAGTAAAATTGGTAAAGCATATGGGAAGTGCTTTGAATGGGATGTTTTATATCTTTGATGAGCCAAGTACAGGAATGCACGCACGAGATGTTTCGCGTATCAATCGGTTATTACAGGATCTACGGGATAAGGAGAATACGGTATTTGTTGTAGAACATGACCCCGATGTTATTGCGATTGCCGATGAAGTCATTGATATTGGTCCCTTAGCCGGGAAACAGGGCGGGGAAATTATTTTTCGAGGAAGTTATCCGGCTCTGCTTCATTCAGACAGTTTAACCGGAAAAGAAATTTGTCAGACACTGCCGATCAACAGTCATCCTCGTAGCTGGCAGGAAAAAATGACGATCCGAGAGGCGAATTTACACAATTTAAAAAATGTGACAGTGGCTATTCCAAAGCAAGTGTTGACCGTCATTACTGGTGTGGCTGGTTCAGGAAAATCCACACTAATTACAAAAGTCCTACCAGAACAATTTCCTAATGAAATAGCCATCATCAATCAGGCACCTATCAAAGCGACAAGTCGTGCCACACCAGCCACTTATTTAGGGATTTACGATGAAATTCGTCGCACCTTCGCTAAGGCCAACAATGTTCCAGCCGGTATGTTCAGCTTTAACTCAACCGGAGCTTGTCCGACGTGTCATGGGAAAGGGGAGATAATGGTTGAGTTGGTCTTCATGGACCCCATCGTGAATGAATGTGAAGCTTGTGGGGGGAATCGTTTTTCCAATGAAGCACTAAGCTACCGCTTAAGAGGCTGTACAATTTTAGACGTGCTGGACATGACACCTAAAGAACTGCAAGATTTCTATGAGGGGCTTGGCAGTAGAAAATTATTCGAGAAATTACAAGCAATGATTGATACAGGTTTAACTTATTTACCAATTGGTCGGAACTTAGTCACTCTTTCTGGAGGAGAACGCCAGCGGTTAAAACTGACCAAAGCAATCACACAAAATGAATCGGTGTTTGTTTTAGACGAACCAACGACCGGCTTACATCTATCCGACATAAAAAAATTAAATGGGCTGTTTCAGCGGATGGTAGATAATGGTAATACATTGATTATCATTGAACACCACAGTGAAATTATTAAGCAAGCCGATTGGATCATTGATATCGGTCCAGATGGCGGTGTGAATGGTGGGAACGTGGTCTTTAGCGGTGTCCCTGAAGAATTATTGGAAAGCGGAACGATCACAGGTGAATATTTGAAAAAAAGTAATGAAATGATTAAAAACTCGATCTCCTGCTAAGTTAGCAGGAGGTTTTTAGTTTAGCAGTTTTTGTCATTAGTGACTGCTGGAAGCGTACTCTTCGCTAAAACCGTTCACAGTTTATAAACATGAGAAAATATTAATAAAAATAATTTAGATTAATTATTATTTAAAAGCTATAAGTTCAACGGGGAGTAGGCTTAGTGAATATTCTTTCATTTTTTAAAAGATGTTGGAGGGATTTTATCGCTTTTTGAAAGCCTTTTTTTGTTATACTTAAGAGGGGATGATCGTGATGGATAGACTGAAAAATATCTGTTGCTATGCACCCATGATGGTGTATGCAACACCAGAAGTAGAATCAAAAGTAGATAAATTATGTTTAGAAATGGTTACTCTAGCCGCAAAAGGCTGGAGTGTAGACCAGTTATATTATTATGTCTTGGAACACAGCAGTAAAGTGACAGGAATAGAAATGGTATTATCGGCGGATTCTAAAGGATTAGTCATCGTCTTTCGGTCAGAGCAAGAAAGACAGGAGGTGGAAGAATATGCCAGTGAATACTTTTAATTTAAGCCTTATTCATCAAAAGATGTGTGATGAATTTATTGCAGACATCTGGATTTTCGCCATTCAAAAATGTATGGACTTGCCCGAAGCATTCGTTGCGGTCAGAGGAGAGGATCAGCTTAAATACTTCTATAACTTGATTGATAAAAATGAAGAAATGTCTTTGTATGTACATGAGGAATTGGGACTTGATTGCTAGTCCCAATTCTTTTTTTTTCAATATCAATTGCTTCCCACAACAGAAGGCTTGTATACTTAAAGAAAAGGGTTCCATATCAAGTGACGGCTTGAAGAAGTTCAATTTTGAAGGAGGCAATTTTTATGAGCAAAACGCTGCGATTGGTATTTCCCCAATGGCAAGGTGGGAATAATCCATATTATGTTTTTGGTTCTGAATTATTGAGGCATATTGTTCCGCAAAGCAATACAGCTGAGACAATTCAAATCACTGTCGATGAGGATACATCACAAGAGTTACTGATCGAAAACGGTGTGATTGGCGGAAAAGGCCTGTTAAAACAGTTATCTGAGGCTTCGAGGGTTCTGATGGAAAAGCAACCTGAAAAAGTCATAACTTTAGGCGGGGATTGCTCTATATCTCAAGCGCCTTTTGATTATTTACATGGAAAATATCCTAATTCACTGGGGATTCTTTGGTTAGATGCTCATTCGGATATGTCAACAATCAAAGACAGTCAAAAAGGCCATATGCATGTATTGGGAAATCTTTTAGGGCACGGTGTACCACAGTTTGCGAAAGAAACTCGCCATCCCTTTACAGTAGAGCAGATTATGCTCGCTGGCTTAAAATACGAAGAGTTGCGTCCGTGCGATCATCAAGTCGATGATTTGAAGATGAATTATCTCACACCAGATAAGCTGATCGAAGATAGTCACTCAATAATTGATTGGATGACTCAAAATCAATTGAAGCACCTTGCGATCCATTTTGATTTAGATGTACTTTCTCCTCTGGATTACCGATCCATCAATCCTGGTAAACCATATTTGGATGTAGAAAAATTCCCTGCCCCGGTGGGAACGCTGACACTCGAACAAATTGCACGAATCATTAAAGATGTCTCTGAAAGAGTTGAGATCGTAGGGTTTAGTATCGGTGAACATTTACCGTGGGATGCGATCAATTTGCGAAGAGTCCTTGAGGATGTAGCGATCTTTAGGGAATGAAAAAGTCAGCAATATTATTGAGCATTGTATTATTTTACAATGTTTTATTTTTTGAAGTTTTGGCAAAATGAATGAAAAGCGAGGTAAACATATGAACAAGCAGGAAATATATGATTATTTAAATGCTGAATTGTAATATTAATCGCAACAAAGAACCCATCAAAAATTTCTAGTAAAATGAGTTTAGGATAACAAACTACTAGGAGTGATTTTGATGGGTTCACACAAAAAGCTTACACGAGATAATCGAAAATGTATAGAGACGATGATTTATGATGCCAAGAGTATTCAAGAAATAGCGGACAGAATTGGTGTTAGCCGAACAACGATTGATCGTGAGTTGAAACGAGTACCCGAAGATTTGATCTATAATGCCGACAATGCGCAATTAGATGCGGAAATGAAGCGCAGTGCCTGTGGTGCGAAGTCCAAATGGACTTCTGAATTCGCTTATCAGATTGAATGTGATCTTGAAGACAGCTGGTCCCCTGAACAAATTGCGAATGATCGTCAAATAGTTTCATTCAAAACCATTTACAATTGGCTCTATGCCGGTATTCTTAATGTGTCTAAACAGTGTCTGAGACATAAAGGCAGAAGACAAGAAAAACAAGAAGAGGCACGAGGCAAAATGACTGTAGGGCATACCATTGATGAACGCCCAGCTTCTGTGTCAACTCGAGAAGAATTTGGACATTGGGAGTTGGACACAGTTGTTTCTAGCAGAGGGGAAAGTAAAGCCTGCGAAGCAACGTTTATTGAACGGAAAACACGCTTTTATTGGGCGATCTCAATGAGGGATCGTACCGCGAAGTCAATGGCACAAGCGATTAAAGCTTTTGTGCAAGACCTAGGGAGTCACAAGGCATTTTTAAGCTTTACGGTCGACCGTGGGAAAGAGTTTTCTTGCTGGAAAGAAATTGAGAAAGATTTAGACGTACCTATGTATTTTTGTGATCCATACTCCCCATGGCAACGCGGATCTAACGAAAATGGGAATGGTTTATTTAGAGAATTCTTCCCTAAGGGAACTGATTTTTCAAAGGTAACCCCTACGGAGAAACAGGAAGCATTACGCAAGATAAATATGCGTCCTAAAAAAACATTGAACTGGAAAAATTGTTGGGAAGTCTTTCAAGAAGAAATGTTGCAATTAATTTGACAATTCAGCAAATGAAAAAAATATTTGGCATGAGATTACAGAACACAAAGCGGTATATAATATGAATGAGCTTGCTCAAATTGACGTGCCTTATCCAGAAGCTGATGCAAAAAAATTTATTTGTCCATGATGACAAAAAGAGGGCTTATTATCTTATCACAGTTAAGGGGGATAAGAGAGCTGATCTAAAAGAGTTTAGAAAAAATAACAATACACGCCCGTTATCTTTTGCATCAGAAAATGATTTGATGGAAGTAATGCAACTAATTCCTGGAGCAGTGACACCTTTTGGAATTTTAAATGATACCGAATGTAAAGTGCAATTTATTATTGACGAAGCATTTTCGCAAGAGCCAGAGCTAATTGGTGTTCATCCAAATGACAATACAGCAACAGTTTGGTTAAAAACAAACAATCTGATTACTATCATCAAAGAACATGGCAATCAAGTTAAAATTACAAAAGTGTAGTGAAACAGGTAAAATAAACTATGGCTACAAGTCAGTATGATTTAATATCGGATGCTTGTTTCTTTACTCAAGGAATGAAAATAAGAAGAGGTAACTTGTCTACAGTTTAAGTCAGCGTGAATTCGCTAACTTTTTTCTTAAAAATGATCATCGTTATTCACGATCTCATATTTGATTCCATCTGGATCGTTAAAAAAGAGGGCATAATAGTTCGGTCCATGCTGCGGAAATATTTGTGGTTCATCTAAAATTTCAGCACTAAGCTCAAGTACCCTTTGATAGATCCGATCGACTTCATTTCTAGAAGAAGCTCGGAAGGCGATATGATGGACCGCTCCTGGTTTTCTTCGATGAATTGTTTCCTCTTGATACTCTTTGAGGGAGGAACAGATACCAAAGTCATAAGATTTATCGAGATATTCGATGACAGTCATATCCAATTCTTCTAAATAAACCTTGATTTTTTTATTTAAATCAAAGCCTAAGGCCTCCATCAACCCATTGTAAAATGTTTCAACTGTACCAACATCTCTCACCGTAACTTGTAAATGATCCACTTTCATAGGTAGTACCATCATTAAGGCTCCCTTCAAAAAGGCTATAGTTTCCAATAAGTCTTACCATCAACTGTTCGACCTAATATTCCATATTCTATGAGATAGCGTCTAATCGTGACATAATCATCGAACATCATCGAAATGATCTCATTGATTTCTTTTTCCGTATATTGCTTGTCTGAAGTAAAATTCTCCGCGAGTTTTTGAATAAGAATAATTCGCTTTTTTTCTTTTTTTGGAATTTGATTTACTTTTCCATTGTCATCGAGAAAAGTTTTAAAAACTTTCTCTCTTTCCTTTTCTGTGGACACAAAACGTTCATCAGAATCAATGATGGAGTTCGCTATAAAATCTCCCTGTTCTTTTTCTTCAATGGATTCCAGCAAAGCTAACAATATTTTTGCCTGCCGTTTCTTTTCCTTAAATTTGAAGCGATGATTCCTTACGGCAGAAGTCGTAATGTTCAGCTGTTCAGCTATTTCCTGATCATCAATCCCTTTATTAAATAGAGTCAGAAACTTTTTCTGTGTATCGCTTAGACCCGTTTGATTTTTATCAAGAGATAGCAATGCGTCAAAAGGTCCGTGGTGTTCGTGTTTTATATGATAAATCATCGCTCCTTCAGCGCGGGCTAACTGGCTGTTGGTTTCATTGATCGGATAGACAAAGCGATCATCAAAGGTCTGATCACAATACAAGCATTGAAAAAGGAACGCTCCTTCTTTTGAATAGCCTTTTTTTATTTCATTGACGGTTAATTCACTCTTCATAAGATCTCCTCCTAATTAAATGCTAACATATTATATTTTTGTTTGCAAATTAGATTGCGATGTGTGTTTAGGTTTTGTTGGGATAAGTGCTTGACCTTCACGTAACGTCAACGATTATGATAAGAGTAAGGAGGTCATCATAATGAATGAGTTTAACGTAAAGGTAATTGATTCGCTGTCCTATTATGAAGCGCATCTGCTGGATCAAAAAGATGAAAATACCTTTCGCTATGAGATCATGCAACCATTTGAGGAAATGTGGCGATATCTAAGTGTACCGCTTATGCCAAAAACTCCCGGAGGCTATGATGTGTTAATGGCATCAGAGATGATGGGAATCTGGACCCCGCGAAAAAGCAGCGAGCTGATTGAAACTAAGGTAGAACCTTTAAAAGACACGAATATTTTCGGGGAATGTCGTCAAGTTATAGAGGAAAGTGCACAGCTTTTCACTGACATTGGCTATCAAATACCGGTCGAAGAGTTTAATGTAAATATCTTGCTTGGTGATCCGGAAAACAGTGTCTTGATGGCAAGTGAAGGGTATAGCGGATTTGGCGGGATACCTGGGTATATTCTATTAATCGTTGTACCAAATGAGTTCAATCGCACGCGTTTAAAATCTGCTTTGGCCCATGAGTTTAATCATAATATTCGTTTTACGTATGAGCCTTTTAATCATGGAGATGTAAGTGTCGAAGATTATTTAGTGATCGAAGGCTTAGCGGAAGTTTTTGCCGAAACACTTTATGGCATCGAACATCGTGGTCCTTGGGTACAAGAATACGATCAGGAAGAGTTGGACCATACAATCGAGGTAATGAAGGATGGACGCGATGCTCGTGGCTTTGATCAGGTTTCTGCTTATATGTACGGGGATGAGGTCGCCCGTGAGCAAGGGTATCAACCCGTGGGACTCTCAAGAAACGCTGGCTACACGGTTGGCTATCAGCTTGTAAAGGATTATCTAAAAAATGCCGGAAAGACAATAGCTGAAGCGACTTTGACACCAAGTCGAATTCTTGTTCAGGAATCAAGAATTTTTGATTAAAAGCTAGAAGATTTAAATGGTAATCGTTTTTCTAAAAAGAGTATGCTATACTTTTAGTAATTGAATGACACTAGGGGTGCTTTTGAAGCTGAGATTATACCCATTGAACCTGAAACAGTTAGGACTGGCGCAGGGAATGTGTGATGTTTAGAATTTTGCACCCGACCGTTTTTTTGCGGTCGGGTTTTCTTCTGTCTGCGAGTTTTAAGCATCGAGCCTCCTTTTCATTCTTATGAGAATAAAGGAGGTTTTTTATGTTGTGATTCGGTGTTATTGAATGATTAGTATCAAGCAGGAGTATAAAAAATGAAGAACAAAGGAGAAAAAAAGAATGACTTTTACAACAATTGCCCGTCAAGAAGCAGCCTCTTTTTGGGAGGGTAGTTTTGAGCATCCGTTTATCACAACGTTGGCAGCTGGAAATCTAGACTCAGAAATTTTTCGTTATTACTTACTTCAGGATCGTTATTACCTTGAACACTTTTGCAAACTCTATAATCTAATCGCAGAACAAACAAATGATCGAAAGGTTCAAGAGCAATTACAAGAAAATGCGGAAAATCTTAGGCTAGGTGAAATGGCGATTCGCGAGGAGTTCTTTTCAGAATTAAAGATCTCTGATCGTGAGATTCTTAATACGCCGATTGCTCCCACAGCGTATCATTATGTTTCTCATATGTATCGACAGCTGATTGACGGCACGCCAAACACGGCCTTTGCGGGAATGCTGCCCTGTGCTTGGCTTTATCAAGAAATCGGTGTTCGTTTGATTGAGGCGGGCTCTCCCAATCCTTTGTATCAGCGCTGGATCGAAACGTATGCTGGTGAAGCCGCTGTGGAAGGTATTAAGAAGGAATGCGCGCTTTTAGATCGTTTATACCAAGAAAGTCCAAGACAAGAGCAGCAACAAATGATCGAATCCTTCGTGATCAGCAGTAAAATGGAATATGACTTTTGGGAAATGGCTGTTACTTTAGAAAAATGGTGATTTATATGAGATCGTTCGGAAGTGGACGGTCTTTTTTTGACCCTATAAGGAAAGTATAAAATTTTCACATGAATAAATCGCTATACAGTAGATTTATCCATGTCCGGCTTCACGGACTAGCTTTTCTACGCAAGCTACGCATACAGTTACTGCTAAATTCCATTAAACAGAACTAGCATATCGGCAATAAGCAAAAATATTTCGAAATTTGAGAAGCACCGAGGAGGTACCAATCAACATCAGTTCTCTTCGATCCCTGTGTTTCTTGGCAATTTAGAAATATTTTGGTCTTATTGCTGAGACACAGCGACTGCTTGCAGAGCTGATGTGGAACAGTACCTACCTGGTGCTCAAAAGCTGAGCGAGTTCGCGAAGCCTTTCTTAGGAAACAATTGACAACGGGTGTGGTTTATCTGTAAAATGCAAGTTAACACTTGCATTATTAGGAGGTATGTAAAATGATTTCGGGAGCTGAGTTGGTTGTTAAGGCATTAATCGATGAAAAGGTTGAGGTTTGTTTTGCTTATCCAGGAGGACAGGCGATTGATTTGTTTGACGCGCTTTATCAGAGAGAAGAGTTTCGTGTTATTTTACCGAGACATGAACAAGGATTGATTCATGCTGCAGATGGTTATGCGCGATCAACTAGAAAAGTGGGTGTTTGTATGGTCACTAGTGGACCGGGAGCGACAAATTTGGTAACAGGAATCGCTACTGCGGGTTACGATTCCTCGCCCTTAGTTTGTATAACGGGACAGGTTTCGACTCATCTGATTGGAAAGGACGCTTTTCAAGAAGTTGACATGGTGGGAATCTGTCGTTCAATTGCAAAATATGCTGTAACAGTCAGGAAACGAGAGAATTTAGGAAGGATTTTGAAAAAGGCATTTGTTATCGCGCAATCTGGTAAACCAGGAGTAGTGGTGGTTGATATTCCGAAAAATATTCAACAGGAGCTTGGTTCAGGAACCTATCCTACAGAAGTAACAATACGTGGTGGTCAGAAAAAACAAACTGTATCAGTAGAAAAATTGGAGACGGTCGCTGAACTGCTCAAGGAAGCTAAAAAACCTGTCTTACTGCTTGGAGGCGGCGTTCATCGTGGAAAAGCGTATAAAGAAATAGCGGACTTTATTGAAAACTACAATCTGCCAGTTATTAGTACGATCATGGGAAAAGGGGCTTTGCCTAGTAATCATCCAAATTATATTGGTAACGTAGGAATTCACGGTAGTTACGCGGCGAATCAGGCGCTTATAACCAGCGATGTTCTTTTCGCGTTGGGGACGCGCTTAAACGATCGCGTGACCGGAAATGCCAAAACATTTTGTCCTTCTACAAAGCTGATTCACCTAGATATTGATCCGGCAATCATTGATAAGAATGTTGACGCGCAAATTGGATTAGTAGGAGATATCAAAGAGCTATTGCCAAAAATCACTAGCTTTCTTCACTCGACCAGTTATGAAGCGTGGCTGCAAGAAATCAAGAAAAAGGACGAATCTCTGCCTGTTCACATGAAAGAAGCAGGGCTAACTCCAGAAAAGATCATTAACAAGATTAATGAATATTTCTCAAATACGATTGTAGTAACAGATGTTGGACAGAACCAGCTATGGACAACCCAATTTCTTGAAGTCACAAAAGAAAGACAACTGCTGACTTCAGGCGGATTAGGAACAATGGGCTTTGGTTTTCCTGCATCAATTGGCGCAAAATTAGGAAATCCGGAAAAGGATGTCCTAACAATTACTGGTGATGGCGGTTTTCAGATGAACCTTCAGGAACTTGCAACAGTCATGTTAGAAAAAATTCCGATTATTATTTGTATTTTCAACAATGGGAGTCTCGGCAATGTTCGTCAATGGCAAGAAATGTTTTATGACAAACGCTATTCTTACACGAAGTTGAAGAAAGACAGTCTGTCCTATGTACCAGACTTCATTGCTTTAGCTCGTAGCTATGGAGCAGACGGTGTGAGGATCACTAAAGAAGAGGAGCTTGATAACGCCTTTATCCGTGCCAGAGAAGTGAAGGATCAGCCGTTTATTTTGGAGTTTATGCTTAAGACAGAGCAAAAAGTTCTGCCGATCGTTGCACCAGGTCAAGGTTTAAGGGAGATGATCATTTATGAAGACAACTAAACAGAAATGGTTAAGCGTCTACGTTGAGAATGAAGTAGGAGTATTGGCGAGAGTCTCTGGATTATTCTCCGGAAAATTGTATAATTTAAATAGCTTGACGGTTGGAGAAACAGAGTCGAAAGATATTTCGCGGATGACCATCAGCCTATTTAGCGATGAGCGAACCTTTAAACAAGTAAAACATCAGTTAAGTAATATGATCGAAGTGATTCAGGTTATTGATTACACTGATAGCCCAATTCATGCTAAAGAGCTGATGTACGTTAAGCTTCCTTATCATGAAAATATCGAAAATGAGCTAGATAACTTGGCTCAGATGAACAGATTTACTATTATTGATCAATCGCTCGATCAAGTATTGATTGAGTGCGTCAATAATGACGATCAAAATAACCAATTGCTTGACGATCTCCAACAATCCATTTCTAAAGATATTGAAGTGATTCGGGGAGGAAGTGTGGCGATCGCAAGTCTAACGAAGGAGTAAAGAAAATCTGTATGAAGCATACTCGAAGCAATATCATGGCTGCTACAAAAAAATTGATCGTTGAAAAAGGCTATAGTGACATGACAACAAAAGATGTCGCGAAAGAAGCGCGAGTAAACGAAGTGACGCTGTTTCGACAATTTGGCAGTAAAAAAGACTTACTACTGGCAACATTAAGAGAGGCCGAATGGATTCCTTCTGTGAATAAAGATATCTATGATCAATTTCAATGGGATCTAGCCAGTGACCTTCGTTTGATAATGGAAACGTACCTCCAGCAAGTAACGCCAGAGATTGTCCGTTTCTCATTGGGGCTTAGAGCACAAGAAATCTATCAAGAAACAATGCCTTATATCGAGAAAATCCCGACAGCCTATATTCAGACATTGGCAGATTATTTGATCGAGATGAAGTCAAAGAAGCAAGTCGAAATCCATGATCCGAAAAGAAGCGCAGAGACTATTTTCTCCAGTATGATAGGTTTCGCCTTCTTGCACGCCTATTCTAGTAGTGACCAGTATGAAAGTGAAGCGGAAATCTTCATTTCTCATGCGATTGATCAATTTATCAATGGATTCACTTGAGTAAGAAAAAAAACGCTTGAATACGCTGGCCAAATGTTTGGACAGCCTGTATTCAGGCGTTTTTTATTCGCTGAATTGTCAAATTAATTGCAACATTTCTTCTTGAAAGACTTCCCAACAATTTTTCCAGTTCAATGTTTTTTTAGGACGCATATTTATCTTGCGTAATGCTTCCTGTTTCTCCGTAGGGGGTACCTTTGAAAAATCAGTTCCCTTAGGGAAGAATTCTCTAAATAAACCATTCCCATTTTCGTTAGATCCGCGTTGCCATGGGGAGTATGGATCACAAAAATACATAGGTACGTCTAAATCTTTCTCAATTTCTTTCCAGCAAGAAAACTCTTTCCCACGGTCGACCGTAAAGCTTAAAAATGCCTTGTGACTCCCTAGGTCTTGCACAAAAGCTTTAATCGCTTGTGCCATTGACTTCGCGGTACGATCCCTCATTGAGATCGCCCAATAAAAGCGTGTTTTCCGTTCAATAAACGTTGCTTCGCAGGCTTTGCTTTCCCCTCTGCTAGAAACAACTGTGTCCAACTCCCAATGTCCAAATTCTTCTCGAGTTGACACAGAAGCTGGGCGTTCATCAATGGTATGCCCTACAGTCATTTTGCCTCGTGCCTCTTCTTGTTTTTCTTGTCTTCTGCCTTTATGTCTCAGACACTGTTTAGACACATTAAGAATACCGGCATAGAGCCAATTGTAAATGGTTTTGAATGAAACTATTTGACGATCATTCGCAATTTGTTCAGGGGACCAGCTGTCTTCAAGATCACATTCAATCTGATAAGCGAATTCAGAAGTCCATTTGGACTTCGCACCACAGGCACTGCGCTTCATTTCCGCATCTAATTGCGCATTGTCGGCATTATAGATCAAATCTTCGGGTACTCGTTTCAACTCACGATCAATCGTTGTTCGGCTAACACCAATTCTGTCCGCTATTTCTTGAATACTCTTGGCATCATAAATCATCGTCTCTATACATTTTCGATTATCTCGTGTAAGCTTTTTGTGTGAACCCATCAAAATCACTCCTAGTAGTTTGTTATCCTAAACTCATTTTACTAGAAATTTTTGATGGGTTCTTTGTTGCGATTAATATTACAATTCAGCATTCCAAAGAAATTCCTTTCAAAAGTGCCTGGATTTTTTCTTTTAACCGTTTGGTTTTTCGTGGATTCTCACCGTTAGTAGTTAAAGCAATCCCAAAATCTTTCTCTTTGATTAATGCCATATTGAAGAAATTGCTATTATTTTGGTTGGTAGTATCATTTACGAGTTGTCGTGGGGTCGTCTCATTCAAAACAGCTTGGTTGACAGCTGGATTATTTGTACAAATAAAAATTACCTGAAAACCGGTCGTGTCGCCATATTGAAAAGAACGCTCACGCAACAAAACTGTTCCATTTCTCTTTGCTGTTTGTAAAGTGTCAGAAAAATTTGGTGCGATAACAGTTGGTTTTGCACCTGCTTCAATCAAACCACAAACTTTTCGAGTCGCTATTTTACCGCCCCCGATCACCAAGACCGATAGCTGCTGAATATCGATTAAGATTGGGTACATAGGTATATCTCCTTAATGTTTGATTTCTTATGGATTGTCGTTGTTCCGCTTGGTAAGATTCACTACAGCTTTTTTTTGCTCGAAGCGAAAATAAATGAAGTGTGAAAGAACACCAAAGAATACTGGGCCTAAAAGCAAGGTTGAAAAATTCAGGTAATTGCCTAATTTCAATGGTTCATAAATTTGAAAAGCAATCGCGACAAAAATACACACACAAACACTTATGGAAAGAAAATAATTTAGGTAATTATTCTTGATGATCAATGACTCTTGCTGGATAATTCTTTTTCTTAAAGAGAAAGGGAAACTAGCCGCGACGATAAAATAAGGAATTGCTCGTGAAACATTTGTCATATAGGTCAATTGGTTGAACAGATCGGATAAAAAAGTATTGCTAAATGAGAGCAGACCAATAAATATAGAGATAAGCAGTGCTTGAATCCAGAGTGCATTTTCAGGCATTTGATTCTTATTCAAGGCTGAGAATTTTGGCCAGAAGTCTTTAGGGGTACTCTTGATCAAACTTTTTAGTGGCCCATAACTTATTGAGCTAAGGAGACTCAAATAGGCCAAGGCCATGGTCAGGGCAGTGTAGCGAATAAAAATCTGAGTTAATAAATGTGTATGATTAATAGAAAGATTGAAACTAACAGCTAATGTTTTAGCTAATTGTTCCATGACACCATACATTAGATTTCCTAGATGGAGAGAAGTTGTCTCGCGCAAGCTAACAATGTTATTCGAACAACTCCAAATGATGATGCCACTAATATATAAAAATAACACTATGAAGGAGCTGATGATTACAGCTCGCGGAAATCTGCTGCGGCTCTTCTTGGTTTTGTCGGCTAAACTGGCAATCGTATCTAAGCCGCCAAACGCGGTGATAGAAAAAATAAAGAAGGGCAATTGTGACAGAAGGCGGCTCGATGATTCTTGAAAGAAGCTTGGCACAGTCAGACTATGATTGATATTTACTAAGACTTGCTCAGGATTTTTGAAAATCAAAATCAAATTACTAGATAAAGAAAGTATTAATAAACCGACCATAGCGTAACCGCTAATATGCAAAAATCTGAAAATAACTTGGAAGCCCCGCTTATTCATCCAAGTAATAAAAATGACTGCTACGATAGAAAATAACGCCAACCAAACTTGAGAAGAAACACCGAACCAATTCATTATCGCAGTTATATCTCTTCCAAAGAATATAATTGAGATCGGAATAAGAATTTTCATAAATAAGCTGATCATCCAAATAAAGTAGCTGCTATACCATAAAAAAACAGTTGTGAAGGCCGCTTTGGGTGAGAGTGACTCTTTTAACCAGTCATAGATTGCTCCTGAACGATGCGCGTATTTTTTGGTATATTGCGCCACGATCAGTGCATAGGGGATAAAATAAAAGAGCGCACTTATGAAAAACCAAATAAGTGATTGACTTCCCAACATAAAAAAAGCTGAGATCATACTAGAGAATGAATACACGGTGGTTGTAATGATCAAAATCAAATTTTGTGAAGATTGCTTTTTAGTCATTGTCCGCTCCTTAAAGTCTTTTCTTCATCTTATTTTCTTTTATATGCTGAATTGTCAAATTAATTGCAACATTTCTTCTTGAAAGACTTCCCAACAATTTTTCCAGTTCAATGTTTTTTTAGGACGCATATTTATCTTGCGTAATGCTTCCTGTTTCTCCGTAGGGGGTACCTTTGAAAAATCAGTTCCCTTAGGGAAGAATTCTCTAAATAAACCATTCCCATTTTCGTTAGATCCGCGTTGCCATGGGGAGTATGGATCACAAAAATACATAGGTACGTCTAAATCTTTCTCAATTTCTTTCCAGCAAGAAAACTCTTTCCCACGGTCGACCGTAAAGCTTAAAAATGCCTTGTGACTCCCTAGGTCTTGCACAAAAGCTTTAATCGCTTGTGCCATTGACTTCGCGGTACGATCCCTCATTGAGATCGCCCAATAAAAGCGTGTTTTCCGTTCAATAAACGTTGCTTCGCAGGCTTTGCTTTCCCCTCTGCTAGAAACAACTGTGTCCAACTCCCAATGTCCAAATTCTTCTCGAGTTGACACAGAAGCTGGGCGTTCATCAATGGTATGCCCTACAGTCATTTTGCCTCGTGCCTCTTCTTGTTTTTCTTGTCTTCTGCCTTTATGTCTCAGACACTGTTTAGACACATTAAGAATACCGGCATAGAGCCAATTGTAAATGGTTTTGAATGAAACTATTTGACGATCATTCGCAATTTGTTCAGGGGACCAGCTGTCTTCAAGATCACATTCAATCTGATAAGCGAATTCAGAAGTCCATTTGGACTTCGCACCACAGGCACTGCGCTTCATTTCCGCATCTAATTGCGCATTGTCGGCATTATAGATCAAATCTTCGGGTACTCGTTTCAACTCACGATCAATCGTTGTTCGGCTAACACCAATTCTGTCCGCTATTTCTTGAATACTCTTGGCATCATAAATCATCGTCTCTATACATTTTCGATTATCTCGTGTAAGCTTTTTGTGTGAACCCATCAAAATCACTCCTAGTAGTTTGTTATCCTAAACTCATTTTACTAGAAATTTTTGATGGGTTCTTTGTTGCGATTAATATTACAATTCAGCATATAAAAAGACAAGATGATTTTTGATTTAAATGAATTGCTTCATTAAAAAAAAGATCCATAAAAGCGAAAGGAAAGATTGATAAATCAATGATTTCAAAATCGAATACGAAATAATAACAATATCTTGCTTTGTTTTAGATTCGAAATAACAAAATTTGGCTGAAGTTTAGCGATTGAATGGTGTTTGCATGATTGCTAAATTAGAATTCAAGAAAACACGCTTGCTTGATTAGATGAATTTGAAAATACGTAGCTGCTCTTTTGTATAGGGCGAACAAGCAGCCAGCAAAGCAGAATTCTGTACGACCTCTTTATGTCTTTTTGTGAGAAGAAGCGAGAACATTGAATGAGTTCAGATTTCTTGGGTATTTTCCAAATCATTAAGTTGAAGTATCGATTTCTTGATCCCATTAAGCTGCTACATATTTCGACTATCATTTATTTAAATCGTCAATCAGATTTAAATATAGTAATATTTTGCTCTTACTTTTTTTAAATAGCACAAAGTGGCTGAGTTATTGAAAAAAGCCAAGATTGAAGAGGAACGTTTGCTATAATAAAGAAAATTGAATAATTAATAACTGATCAAGGGAATGAGGTGAAAATCCTCAACAGCCCCTTTCTACTGTATATGCGGATGAACTCTCACAAGCCACTTTTCGGGAAGGCGAGATAGTAAATAGATGCAAAGTCAGGATACCTTGCGCAGGAATTAAAAATAATTGGATTGGGAAGATTATTTTGCTAACTGTTTATTTGAAGTATTTGGACAAATAAGAAACGCGGCGAGACCATCCTTTCTGGACTCGTTGCGTTTATTTTTTTAGCGTATCAGTTCAACTTTTCGCAGGTTACTAAATCAGAAGGATATTAAGCAATAAGAATCAAATTAAAGCTCGAGAACTTTAGTTGAATGATATACGTCATTCGAATCAAACTAATTTTTCTTGAAAAATGAATACATTAAAACGAATAAGGAGTGAAACATGATGAAGTATTCAACAAAGAAATTGGCAACATTGGCAATCCTGCTGGCGCTATGTGTGATTGGTGCAAATATTAAGATTTTAGGTTCCATCGCATTAGATTCTTTTCCCGCGTTTATAGGAGCAATTATTCTTGGACCCGCCGCAGGAGCATTTTTAGGATTTTTCGGACATATGATTTCAGCATTATTGTCGGGTTTTCCTAATACTTTACCGATTCATCTGATTATTGCTGTATTGATGGCAGCCTGTATGTTCTATTATAGCTGGACACGCAAAAAACTGCAAAAAAACAAAATCGCAGCTTCACTAATCTCGATGTTGGTGGCTTACGTGATTAATGTGCCGTTGGATCTCCTATTGCTTTATCCATTGATGGGCCCGGTTGTTTTCGTGCTTTTCGTACCATTAACCTTAGCAACCGTTGTGAATTTATGTTTATCTGAAGTAGTGATTCTAGGGATCCCACAGAAATATAAGGGAGCAATCTTTCTAAAATAATCAAGAAGCGGAGTCGTTGTTATGTCAGTTAAGCATGGAGGAAATATTCAAGAAATCAGTGAACTATACCAGATTGAAAAGAAAGATTTAGTTGATTTTAGTGCCAATATCAATCCCTTAGGTATTCCAGAAGGAGTCAAAGAAACACTCACGAAATATCTTGCAGAGCTCGTTCATTACCCAGATATTCGATACCGCGCACTAATCCAGTCGATCGCTGATTTTCATGAGCTCCCAGGGGAATATGTCTATCCAGCCAATGGTGCTGCTGAAGCGATTTTTATGCTGGGAAGAACGCTTATGCTGGAAAGACTATTATTACTTGCCCCGACATTTATGGAATATGAGGCAGCGTTTAGTCAACAAAAAACAGAATTTTGTTATTTCAATTTAGAACAAAGAAATTTTCAATGGTCAATTTCAGAATTGATACAATCAGCAAGACAACAACGAGTCGATGGCATCTGTCTCTGCAATCCGAACAATCCAACCGGTCAAATGCTGAAACAATCTGAACTCGATGAATTAGCACTGTTTTGCCATAGAAATGGAATAGCGCTAATTGTAGACGAGGCATTCGTAGATTTTCCTAAAGAGGAGTATTCCCTTGTTCCTTCGATTAGTAATAATGAAAGCCTATTCATTTTTAGGTCATTAACAAAAATGTTTGCGATTCCAGGCTTACGTTTAGGCTATCTGCTAACAAGCAATCTCTCAATTTTATCCAAGATTGGGGAGAAGACCGTACCTTGGCATATCAATACTTTTGCTGATATTGCCGGGCAGCAAGCGCTAAAAGAGACTCAATTTATTGAAGATAGCCAGCGGTACATTGCAGAGGAACGACAATTTTTAGAAAAAGGCTTGGCTCTTTATAAAGAGCTGGAGATATTTCCTGGCCAAACGAATTTCATTTTCTTGCGGTATCAGGGGGCTGGCTGTTTGCAAGAAAGAATGATCAAAAAAAATATACTGATTCGAAACTGCAATAGTTTTCACGGGCTGACTCAGAAATACTATCGAATTGCCGTTAAGTCAAGAAGTGATAACAAAGCCTTGCTTGATGCATTGGAGGCGATTTTATGCGAGTAACGGCTTCTTGTACTGGTTCATGCGGAGAATTAATTCAAGGCTGGCTCGGTGATTCACAAAAATTAGTTAGTTATGGGATTGATCGCTTTTCTAAAGTGACGCTTCAAACGGGCGTTGCCTCCAAAGAAGTTAAACCCAAAGTTGAGGAGGCTATATATAGAACGCTAGATCATTTAGAACTTCCGATCGCAGAAAAAGAGAAGCTGTCATTGGTGGTTGACTCGGAATTACCAGTGGCTAAGGGGATGGCCAGCAGTACAGCAGATATTGCTGCGGCTTGCCAAGCAACGGCAGCATATTACGGAAGACAAATTTCCAGAGATGAAATCATCGATATTTGTTTGGCGATTGAACGGACGGATAGTATCCTTTTCCCAACACTTACATTATTCGAGCAGAAAAACGGGACCGTTAGAGAGGATAGCCGATGGGCTCCTCAGTTTTACGTGGTTGTTTTGGAGCCGGCAACAACATTAGAAACCGAGGCTTTTCATTCCGAGAAGAATGAACGCTTATTTTTTCAACAACGAGATCACTTTGCAGAAGTTTATCAGTGTTATATGAGTGCTGTGAAAGAGAAATCGTTGCTAAGGCTCGGAGCTGCAGCTACGCATAGTGCTATATTGAATCAGGAAATTTTATCTAAACCCTATTTTTCAGAATTAATGAAACTTAGACAGTACCATCAATGGTTAGGAGTTAACGTTGCACATAGTGGTTCAGTGGTTGGAATCATGGTTGAAAAATCAGAAAAAATTCCAACAGTGCTTGAGTCGATAAAAAATTCTAATGTGTCTCGTTGGTATTCTAAGGTGAGTGTTCATCAAAGCTGCTACCGAGGAGTACAACTGATAGAAACGAGGAAAATGAATGAAGAAGCTGATGATTGCCGCGGTTTCCAGCGGCTCAGGAAAGACAACGATAACGCTTGGTTTGATGACAATTTTACAAAATCGAGGGTATCGAATTCAACCTTATAAGGTCGGTCCAGATTATATTGATACGGAGTACCACACGCGCATTACAGGAAATCCTTCACGGAATTTGGACATGTTTCTAGTTCAGGATAATAAACGAATGGAAGCACTCTTTGAAAAAGAAGCGAGGAATGCGGACATTTGTGTAATTGAAGGGGTAATGGGGCTTTTTGACGGATTAGGAGTAGACAAGGATTTTTGCTCCAGTGCCGGAGTCGCTAAACAATTGGATTGTTCCGTTTTGCTGGTAGTCAATGGACAATCAGCTTCAACATCTGTGGCAGTGATGGTGAAAGGCTTCGTCGATTTTGATCCGAGACTAAACATTTGTGGCGTGATCATTAATAAAATTGCCTCTGAGACACATTATCAATTGATTAAAAAAGCTGTGGAGTTGTACACAGATGTTCCGATTTTTGGGTATTTGAAGCGGGAAAAGGGAGTGGAGCTACCTTCTAGACAGTTAGGTTTAGTGCCTGATAGAGAAATCAACGGTGTGACAGAAAAAATCCAGCAGGTAGCGGAATCCTTAGATCATACCCTTGATATTGATCAGTTATTAGATCAACTCCCGAATGAACAAGTCCGATACACACCGCCACACTATCCGCAGTTTCCAGATATCAAGGTTGCGTACGCTTTGGATGAGGCATTCCATTTTTATTATCAAGACAATCTTGATTTGTTGAGGGCGTATGGAGTGGAGCTGCTTACTTTTAGCCCGATGAAGGATAATTGCCTTCCGGAAGCAGATTTGTACTATTTTGGCGGTGGATACCCGGAGGAATTTGCACTGGAACTCTCTGCAAACCAATCAATGCGCGGTAGTATCAAGGAAAAGCACGAGCAAGGAGCATTTATGCTAGCTGAATGTGGCGGTTTAATGTACCTAGGTTCTGCCTTTCATAATGATGATAAGGATTATCCGATGATAGGAATTTTTGAAGGGGTCAGCAAAATGACTTCGGGTCTTCGGAAGTTCGGCTATTGTTATGGCAACCTTACTCAAGAGACTTTGATCGGAAAAAAAGGAACAACAGTAGTAGGGCACGAATTCCATCATTCGATTTTTCAAAGTAACGAACCAACTGTTTTGGAAATGCTAAAGAAACGCGATGGAGAAGTAGTGAAAAGATGGACTGGCGGCTATCAGAAAAAGAATACATTCGGCAGCTATCTTCACCTTCATTTTTATCAGAGTGAGGCTTTTCTTCAGAACCTGCTGGAGAAAGTGAGGAATGGCAGATGATCTACTGGATTATTGTTGCCTTCATTTTGGACTTACTAATTGGCGACCCGTATAACTGGCCGCATCCGATTAAGCTGATTGGCAACTTCATCACTTGGTTTCAGCAGAAATTCACACAGAAGAAAAGTGATCAAGAAAACTATCGTTGGGGAGTTCTATTATGGCTCATAACTGTTTTTGGATCAGGCTTGGCAACCTACTTCCTTTTGAGACTTAGCTTTCTACTTCATCCTTTTATCGGAATCGTTTGTTATATCTACCTGTCTTATACAACGTTAGCAACTAGAAGTTTATCTCTAGAAGGAAAAAAGGTTTATCAAAAGTTAGTTTACGACAGCCTTGCTAATGCCCGTAAGCAGGTTGCAATGATTGTTGGAAGGGATACCAATGAATTAACAAAAGAAGAAATTACTAAAGCGACGATTGAAACAATCGCTGAAAATACCAGTGATGGGGTGATTGCTCCGTTACTCTGTTTATTTTTTGGGGGACCTACTTTAGCCATGATGTATAAAGCTGTCAATACGTTGGATTCGATGGTGGGGTATGTGACACCAAAATATCGCGCAATCGGCTGGTTTTCAGCAAAAATGGATGATATTTGGAATTTTATTCCTGCTCGTTTGACTTGGCTCTATTTACTTGGAGCAACTAAAATACTGCGTCTGAATACTTCAAATGCCTGGAAAGTTGGCAAAACCGATTGTCGCAATCATAAAAGTCCCAACAGTGGCTATCCAGAAGCAGTCGTGGCAGGTGCGCTGGGGATACAACTTGGCGGCACACATCTCTATCACGGAGTTGAAATTTACAAACCGACGATCGGCGTCTCACTTCGTTCGGCAAAGCCAGAGGATATATTGACTGTTAATAAACTTTTATATGCAACAGCGATTCTGAGCCTGATTGTATTTAGTGTTATCGCAGGTATCATCAATAACTATTTTTTATGAGAAGGGGAAAAAGTGTGGACTATATTAGAAATCCTCAATTGATTGAAACAGAAAGCTTCAAAATCATTCAAGAAATTATTGATCAAGAATTTCCTGAGTATGTTTTTTCATCACCGAAAGAGGAAAAAATCAATAAGCGGGTGATTCATACGAGTGCTGATTTTGACTATTTGAAAAATCTAGTTTTTTCTAATGATGTTATTTCGGAGCTGGAAAAATTTTTTTTGGCAGGAAACGGAACAATTTTTACAGATACAACCATGGCACTCAGTGGGATCAATAAACGTTTCTTAGATAAATTAGGCATTCGTTATGAGTGTTATATTGCTGATCCAAAAGTGGCCGAGCAAGCAAAAATTAAGGGAATGACTCGTTCGATGGCAGGAATAGAACGAGCAGCAACAATTACTGGACCAAAATTATTTGTGATTGGAAACGCACCAACAGCAATTTATAAATTATTGGAATTATATAAACAAGGAGAATTGGATACTGTTGCCGTGATCGGCGCTCCTGTTGGTTTTGTCGGTGCGGCAGAATCGAAAGAAGCGTTGTTTGAAAGTGACGTTCCAGCAATTGTAGCCAGGGGTCGCAAAGGTGGCAGCAATGTTGCCGCAGCGATTATCAATGCCATGTTGTATCAATTGGTTGAAAGGGAAGACTGATGGAAGAATTTGTTTTCTATAATGGGAAAAAGTTGCGAAAAGGGTATACAACAGGTTCTTGTGCCACGGCCGCAGCCGCAGCTGCTACAGCGTTCCTTTTTGAAGAGGAAGCCTCAGAGGAGATTTGCATTGAATTGCCTCATAAAAGAAGTCTAACGATTCCAATTGATTCGATTGAAGCTACAGAAGATGGCTGCCAAGCTTTTGTTATAAAAGATGGCGGGGATGACGTGGATGCAACAGATGGTATGTTGATTGGTGTAAAGGTTGTAAAAATTGATGGAAATCAAATTCTGATCGATGGAGGAATCGGGATCGGTCGAGTAACAGAAGTAGGGTTACAAAATCCAGTTGGCCAGGCCGCAATTAATCCTGTTCCAAGAAAAATGATCGAAGAATCCGTTCGTAAAATCATCGGTCTGAATCAGGGAGTGAGGGTGACGGTTTTTGCACCCGAAGGAGAAGTAATCGCCAATCAAACAATGAATCGGCGTTTAGGCATAGTGGGAGGGATTTCCATTTTAGGAACAACGGGTATTGTCACACCGATGTCTGAGGAGGGGTGGAAGCAATCTATCTCGCTAGAACTAGAAATGAAAAAAAGTCAGGTATATTCCTCAGTCATTCTATGCCCAGGCAACTATGGGGAGGACTTTGTTCTAAACACAATGAAACTCAAAAGCGAGAATATCGTTTCGATGAGTAATTTTGTCGGCTACGTCTTAAAAGAAGTTCAGCGTTTAGAATTTGAAAGAGTTTTGATGGTTGGACATTTGGGCAAATTGATTAAAGTTTCTGCAGGGATTTTTTCTACTCACAGTAAAGATGCGGATGCACGAACAGAGATTTTGATCGCGAATCTAGCGCTACTAGGTATGCCTGTACCCCAGCTGAAGGAAATTGAGAAATGTTTAACAACTGAGGCTGCTGGAGACATCATTAGCAGCGCGGGATACGAGACGGTTTATCGAGTTCTGGCAGATAAGGTTAAGAAGCGCTCGGAGGATTTATTAAAATATCGGAAACACGAGCCAAGTATTGAAGTCGTTCTTTTTTCATCACAACGCGGATACTTAGCTTCCACCAAACCTTTGGAACAGCTGAAGGAGGAGTGGCGATGATCACTGTTGTAGGGATAGGACCGGGTGGAACGCAAGACTATTTGTTTGGAAAGGCCCAAGCAGCCATTGAAGCGGCCGATTTGATTATCGGAAGTGAACGACAATTAGAAATACTTCCAACTAACAAGAAGCGAAAGGCTCATCTACTTCCCCGTAAACTAGATGATCTGGCGGTATTTTTAAATGATCATCAAAAGGATGAGCTAGTAATTTTAGCTTCGGGTGATCCATTGACCTATGGTATTGGAAAATGGCTTCTTAAACGATTTCCGGCGGAAAATTTATTGATTTTACCAGGGATTAGTTCTCTTCATTATTTATTCAATCGAATAAACATACCGATGGAGGATTGTTTTATTACTAGCAGCCACGGAAAACTTCCAGACTTTTCCCTTGTTTTCAGGCTACCAAAGGTTGGTATGGTAACAGACAAAAAAATTGGTCCTTATCAATTGGCACAAGAAGCACTAAAACGAGGCAATGATGCGATTTTTTATATAGGTGAAAATCTCAGCTACTCTGATGAAAAAATAAGATGTTACAAAGCTTCTGAGGTTCCCGATGAAGACTATCAAATGAATGCAGTGGTGATTATCAATGAAGGATGATTGTTTTATTCGTGGTAATGTTCCTATGACAAAGGAAGAAGTACGAACTGTCAGTTTAGCAAAGCTGCAGTTAGATAAAGCAGATAAGTTTTTAGATGTTGGAACAGGGACAGGAAGTATTGCGATTGAAGCGGCGTTTCTGTATCCACACTTAGAAGTGACAACAATTGATTCAAATCAAACCGCTTTAGATGTTTTGAATCAAAATTTAACCAAGTTTCAGTTGAAGAACATACAGAGCATTCTCGGCAAAGCCCCAATTGAGTTGGAGGATAAATTTGATGCGATCTTTGTTGGTGGAACGGGTGGAAACATGTCTGAAATACTTGATTGGAGTTTCCAACGACTAAAACTTGGTGGTCGTTTAGTGTTGAATTTTATTTTATTAGAAAATGCTCTTAGTGCAATGGACTGGCTGGAAAATCATCATCATCTCTTCCAAACCATTCAAATGAACGTTAGTCAGTTTACGAAATTAGGTCAAGGGCATTATTTTAAACCGCAAAACCCAGTAATCATTATTGAGACGAGAAAAGAGGAATAAGTATATGGCGAAAGTGCATTTTGTCGGTGCAGGACCTGGTGATCCTGAACTGATTACATTTAAAGGTTATCAGTTATTAAAATCAGCAGACGTTGTTATTTATGCAGGATCACTTGTGAATCCTGAGCTGCTAAACTACTGTACAGAAGACTGCGAGATTTTTAATAGTGCCTCAATGGATCTAACCGAAATCATTGACGAAATGGAACGAGGTGTTCGGGAAAATAAAGAAGTTATTCGATTACAGACAGGTGATTTTTCTATTTATGGATCAATTCGTGAGCAAATTGAAGAATTAAAAAAACGCAATATCGATTTTACTTGTACACCTGGAGTCAGCTCCTTTTTGGGAGCGGCGTCTAGTTTGGGAGTTGAGTATACGGTTCCTGAAATCTCTCAAAGTGTGATTATTACTCGTATGGCTGGAAGAACACCAGTACCAGATAAGGAAAGCCTACGATCCTTTGCGCAACACCAAACATCAATGGTGATTTTTCTTTCTGTACAAGGAATAAAACAAGTAGTAGCAGAATTGTTAGCAGGAGGCTATCAACCGACAACCCCAGTAGCAGTTATTTATAAAGCTACTTGGCCTGAAGAAAAGAAAATTGTTAGTACATTAGAGAAAATCGCAGAACAAATTGAAGCGGCAGATATTACGAAAACGGCTTTAATCATGGTAGGAGAATTTTTGGGAGATGAATTTTATTATTCTAAATTGTATGATGCCTCCTTTAAACATGAATATCGCGATGTGAAGAGTGATGACTAAAGTAGCAATTCTAGCCTTGACTTCAGCTGGTATCCAGTTAGCTAAAGAGCTCCGAGAAAAATGGAATCAAGAAATACCTATCTTTGTATCAGAAGACAAATTGGAAGAAGAAGTGCGGCTTTTTCCTACAGGGAGATTCAGAACCGGTATTCAGGTATTATTCAAACAATATGATGCTCTTATTTGCATTATGGCTACTGGAATCGTAGTTCGCAGTATTGCAGAAGTATTGGAAGACAAACGAAAAGATCCTGCAATCGTTGTAATAGATGAAAAAGGCAGGCACACGATCAGTCTTTTATCGGGTCATATTGGCGGCGGCAATCAGTTAACGCTAGAGATTGCTGCAAAATTGAACAGCTGCCCGGTGATCACCACGGCAACTGATGTCCAAAACGTGACCGCACTTGATTTGCTGAGCAAAGAGATTAATGGCTGGTATGCAGATTTCAAAGAGACAACCAAGAAGGTTAATCGTCTCCTAGCAGAGCACCAAGCAGTCGGTTTGATCCAACGGGAAAATTGGGTGAGCGATCTTCGAGGGCTTTCTTTGCTTCAAGAAAGCGACTCCTTTGACAACTATGAAGTGGTGTTGCTTATTTCCGACCAACAAGATGAGTTGGATTCTGAAAAAATAATTCAAATTGTGCCAAGACGGTATGTATTAGGCATTGGGGCTAAAAAGGGTATTGATTTTTCAGTTATCAAGGAAGAATATCTTACTTTTTGTCAATCAGTAAATATCCATTTTCGAAGTATCAAGAAAGTTGCTAGTATTGATATTAAGGAACAAGAAGTTGGGATCTGCCAACTAGCCAAATGGTTAGAAGTTCCCTTTGAAACATATTCAACAGCAGAATTATTAACTGTTTCGGAGAAATACCCGCAGTCAGCATTTGTAAAAAAAGTTACAGGTGTAGGAAGTGTTTGTTTGGCAGCGGCTGACTTAGCAAGTAATGGAAAAGTGGTGACTGAGCGTTATGCCAATAGGGGAGTCACCTTTGCATTGGGAAAGGATGAAGACGACACATGTTATACGTTGTAGGATTAGGACCAGGTGAGAAGGAAAAGATGTCGCTTGAAGCCATCGAAATCATCAAAAAGGTGGAAGTAATTGTTGGTTACACGACCTATGTTCGCTTAATCAAAGAGCTAGTGGGCGAAAAAGAAATTGTCAGTACAGGAATGAAACAAGAAATTGATCGGTGTAAAAAAGCCATTGAATTGGCCAAAACAGGTAAGGATGTTGCCGTCATTTCTAGTGGCGATGCGGGTGTATATGGGATGGCAGGCTTGATTTTAGAACTGGTCAGCCAAATGGATGAAGAGCTTGCCGTCAAAGTGATTCCTGGAATCACCGCCAGTATTGCAGGCGCAGCCTTGTTAGGGGCTCCTTTAATGAATGACTTTTGCCACATTAGTTTAAGCGACTTAATGACACCGTGGACAATGATCGAAAAACGTCTTCACGCAGCCGCCAGCGCTGATTTTGTAATCTGTCTGTATAACCCGCGAAGCAAAGGCAGACCGAATCATTTAGCAAAGGCATTAGCAATTATTCAACAATATAAATCAAAAGAGACGATTATCGGTTTGGCTAAAGATGTGGGACGTAAAAATGAGCAGGCAATCCTGACTTCAATTGACGATATAGATGAGACTTTAGTGGATATGACGACTGTTGTATTAGTTGGAAATAAGGAAACCTATTTGTCAGAAGGTCGGATGATTACCCCTAGAGGCTATCAACTATGATTCTTTTACTTGGAGGAACCTCCGATAGTTTAAAAATTGCAGAGAAATTGAATGAAGCGGATTTGGCTTATTATTTATCTGTTGTTTCGGATTACGGAGAGAATCTGGCTGCAGCGGTATCAAAAAATGTGGTTAAGGGACGTCTAAGTACAATAGAAATGGTTGAATTCATTCAGAAACATCAAGTCACTCAATTAATTGACGCGACACATCCTTATGCGATCGAGGTTTCCAAAAACGCCATGACAGCTTGTACTCAGCTTGGAATCAACTATCTTCGATTTGAACGTCCTTCATTGATTACTGAAGAGATGATCGCAGTCAAATCAGTAGAAGCCGCTTGTGAGCAGGCTTTGAATTATTCAGGCAATATCTATTTGACGACTGGAAGTAAAACATTGGCAGAATATTTAAAGTATCTGCCTAAGGAACGAATTGTAGCCAGAGTATTGCCAACAGTTGAGGTATTAGAAGCAGTTGACAAGATGGAACTACCAACTGGTCAAATCGAAGCATTAAAAGGTCCTTTTTCAAAGGAGCTAAATCGTGAGCTTTTGATCCATAATCACGCTGGGGTAATGATTACTAAAGAAAGTGGTCATGCAGGTGGGTTTATAGAAAAGACTAACGCCTGTAAAGATCTGAATATTCCGTGCATTGTTATTCAGCGTGAACGATTAGACTACCCTAAAAAGTTTTCTTCTATTGAAAGACTGATTGATCAGGTAAAGAAAGGATGATCGTTCAACTTTGCTTGTTTGACATAGAAGGAAGAACAACCCATTAATGATAAAAAAAGGAGCGACGAGATGACTGGACAAATCGCCTTAATTGGTGCTGGACTTGGAGATCCAGAATTATTGACTGTCAAAGGATTGAGAAAAATCAAACAAGCGGATGTGATTGTGTATGATCGGTTGATTAATCCCGCGATACTCAATGCTTGCAAAGCGAACTGTGAGAAAATTTACGTGGGTAAAAGACCCGATTATCATCCTGTTCCACAAGAAAAAATTGAGGAGATCATGATCGAAAAGGCCCAACAAGGACTGGATGTCGTTCGGTTGAAAAGTGGAGATCCCTATGTTTTTGGTCGAGGAGGAGAAGAAGGTGCGACCTTGAAACAAGCGAATATCTCTTTTGAAGTCATTCCAGGAATCACTTCTTCAATCGGGGGATTAGCTTATGCTGGGATTCCAATTACTCATCGAGATTTGGCAGCAGATTTTCATGTTTATACTGGACATTTAAATAATTCAGAACGGGAAATCGATTGGTCGACAGCGGCCAAGGTTAATGGAACTTTAGTCTTTTTAATGGGAATGTCTGGGCTGAAGAGAATTACAGAACAACTCATTGTTCATGGGAAGGATAAGAATACTCCAGCAGCGATCATTCAATGGGCGAGTCGTAAACAGCAGAAAACAGTAGTTGGTACATTAGAAACAATTTATGAAAAAGCTTCTGCTGCTGAACTACAGCCGCCTAGTTTAATCGTAATCGGTGAGGTGGTTACACGAAGAAAGGATCTAAACTTCTTTGAAGAACGCCCATTATACTCAATCAGTATTGCAATTCCGTTTACAAAAAAGAAAAGAATGGCGAGTCGATTGACAGATCTAGGAGCGGAAATCATTGAACTACCACCTAGCAGCACTAAAATTTTTGATACGACTATCGATTTTTCTAAACCTCGACAGGTGATTTTCACTGATCCATTGAGTATTGAAACGTTTATTCGAGCAATGAAAACACAAGAGGTTGATTGGCGGAAACTAGCTGATTGGTGTTTTACTTCTGTTGGACATCACACTGGAGCGGTTCTGGAAAAAGCTGGAATACTTACAGATACGGATTATCCAGATTTAACGGAATGTCTAGAACATTTAGAAAAACATTCGAAAATCTTATTCTTAGGTGATTCGCTAACGATAACCAAACTAAACGATCGCGAATTATCAATTGAAAAACTAATCACTCACGAGGAGAAAATCACTGTTGAGATTCCTGAACTTTGGCAAAAGGCGGATCTTATGTATTTTCCAAACTCAAAAGCTGCTCGCCTATTTCTAAGTGCTTTAAGTGAGGAACAGCTGGCAACTGTCGCGACGAAGAAAGTGATTGTGATGGGGCAGAAGACAAAAGAAATCTTTGATGGCTATCAACTCTCTGTGGTTCAGACGACAGAGCCTAATTTTGAACAAGTCGTAGAGAAAATAAAGGAGGAGATGAAGCGATGAAACCTGCGTTAATTGCTGTCAGTTTTGGAACTAGTTATCCAGAGACACGAAGAAAAACAATTGAGGCTGTGGAAGAAAAATTAGCAGAGAAATATCCTGAATTAGATGTTTTTCGTGCTTTTACTTCCAATAAGGTGATTAAAAAGATTAAAGAGCAAGAAAATGTAACGATTTTGACGGTAGATCAACAGATGCAAAAGCTAATTGCTGATGGCTACAAAGAAATTTATGTTCAACCCCTTCATATTATTCCTGGGATTGAATATTCCAAGGCTTTGCATCAAGCAATGCGTTATAAGGATCAGCTAGAGCTCGTCAAAGTTGGCAAACCACTGCTCAGCAGTATTGAGGATTATCAAAAAGTTGTCGCTTGGCTAGAAACCTTGTCAGAGAATCTCAAGGATGATGAAGCGCTTGTTTTGATGGGACACGGTAGTCAACACTCTGCCTTTACAGTCTACGCTTGTCTGGACCATATGCTTCTAGAAAAACCGATCTTTATCTGTGCGGTAGAAAGCTATCCAGAAATCTCTTTATTGATTGAACGACTTAAAAAGAGCCGATATAAAAAAATCAAGCTGTATCCATTAATGTTGGTAGCTGGTGATCATGCAACAAATGATATGGCTTCTGCTGAAGAAGGATCGTGGAAATCCCAGCTGGAGCAAGCCGGTTTTACTGTTGAGGCATATCTTAAAGGAATGGGTGAGGTTCGGGAAATTCAACAACAATTTGCTGAACATACAGCAGCGATGATGGAAGGATCGACAAATGACTAAATTTTATGGAGTAGGTACTGGACCAGGAGCATCTGATTTATTGACGATTCGCGGAAAAGAAGTTTTGCAGATGGTTGATTGCTTGTATACGCCTGAACCTAAAAAGTCTGGGAAAAGCCTTGCTTTACAAATCGTCTCCCCCTATTTGAGGGATGACTTGACAATCAAACAACGTCACTTCCCTATGGTAAATGATTGGGAGGAAAAACGTCACGCTTGGGATAAGATTGCCGAGGAGATCATTGCAGATGTAAAGAATGGTTTGAATGTCGCGTTTATAACTTTAGGTGATCCAATGGTTTACAGCACATATAGCTATTTGTTAGAACGTATGACAGCGCAAATCGAAACAGAGACGGTTCCAGGCATTTCTTCTTTTTGCCAAATTTCGAATGAGTTGCAGATTCCTTTAGTTATTGACGAAGAGAGCTATGCTGTTTTACCAGCGACGGCAGATGAAGAAATTTTACGCGTCGCTTTAGAGAATGTTTCTACAGTGATTTTAATGAAGGTTTCGATTGCATTGCCCAAGATATTAAGACTTTTAACAAAATTAGAGCTATTAGAGCAAACAGTATTAGTCAGTGATTCTTCGATGGCATCAGAGAAAGTTATGATTGGATTAAATGAGTTGGATGAACAAGATTCCCTTTCCTATTTCAGTACCATGATTGTTTATAAAAATCGAATGTTGAAAGGAAGTTAAAAAGATGAAAGCAAAAACAGTAAAAAAAATTCTCTTTGTTGTGCTTCTTTTAATTCTGATCGTTCCTCAAAAGGCGCATGCGATGCACATTATGGAAGGTTTCTTGCCTCTTGGTTGGTGTTTGTTTTGGTATGCGGCATTTATCCCCTTCTTTCTCTATGGTTTATTCAGTATCAGAAAGGCCGTAGCTGATAACCCGCAAAATAAAGTATTGTTAGCTTTTAGCGGGGCATTCATTTTTATTTTATCAGCGTTGAAAATACCATCAGTTACTGGTTCTACTTCGCATCCGACTGGTGTTGGGATCGGAACAGCTCTTTTTGGACCAGGGGTAATCAGTGTTTTAGGAACCATTTGTTTATTATTCCAAGCCTTACTGTTAGCTCATGGTGGAATAACGACCTTAGGTGCAAATGCATTTTCTATGGCAGTCATTGGTCCATTTGTTGGTTATGGCGTTTATCAGCTTTTAAAAAAGCTCAATGTTTCAACATCCATTTGTTTATTCCTATGTGCATTTATTGCGGATTTAGCAACATACTTTACTACCTCTGTTCAGCTAGGTCTGGTTTTCCCCGATCCTTCATCGGGTATTTTCGGAGCAATTATGAAATTTGTCGGAGTCTTCATGGTGACACAGATTCCGATTGCCATTGCGGAAGGACTTTTAACCGTCGTTGCTTATAATCTTATTTCAGCGAATTTTCCTTTTCATGAAAGAAGGGTTTTGAACAATGGAAAAAAATAAATCAAAAACGGGTTTGAATATTATTTTGTTATTAGCGGTAGTAGCTTTGATGGTTGGTGCCTTATTGATCAATAAAAATGGGGAGTATGGTGGTTCAGATGGCGAGGTAGAAACTGTTATCACGGAAATTGATCCGAATTATGAACCTTGGTTTGATTCTTTACTAGAGCCTAAAAGTGGAGAGATTGAAAGCCTACTGTTTACTCTTCAGGGAAGTTTAGGTGTAGGAATCATCACCTATATTTTAGGCTACTACAAAGGAAAGAATAAAAATGCTGTTAATTGATAAGATCGCTTATGAAAACCGGCTGCTTGATCTCTCTCCGGGGATAAAAGGATGTTTATACCTTTTTCTATTGATCAGCTGTTTCCTATCGCCGCCAACGGTTCAAGTATTAATTAGCCTTATTATCGGAGGCACCACTATCTTTGTGACAAAAGTAAAAGCCAGCAGGTATTTCAAATGGCTACTGGTTCCGGCGCCTTTTCTATTGATCAGTATTTTGACTATCTTGTTCTCAGTCAGCTCACAATCAAAAGGGTTCATTTTTGAAATTCCAGTATTTAATCATTTTTTAGGCATCACGGAGGCTTCGCTTTATTTAGGAACGCGATTATTTTTTCGTTCGGCTAGTTGTGTGATTTGCACCTATTTTTTCATTCTGACTGTTCCTTTTCATCAAATTCTATTGATTATGAAAAAGGCTCACTTTCCAGCGTTATTGATTGAATTAACAATGTTAATGTATCGCTTTATTTTCATTTTTATTGATGAACTACTAATTATTAAACGTGCGCAGGATATGCGGTTTGGATTCAGGGGATTAATAAATAGTTATCAATCATTAGGAGTATTGATCAAGATCTTATTTTTCCAAACCTTTGATCGTTTCAACAAGATGATTCTTTCACTTGAAATGAAATTCTTTGATGGCGATTTTCCACTATGATTACTAAACGAAAGAAGGTGCCAGTATGTTTAAGGTAACAGATTTATGTATCAGTTACGAAAATCAAGCAGATGTCTTGCATCATCTTTTTTTGGATTTTAGCGATCATCGGGCGATTGGCGTATTAGGCGCGAATGGTTCAGGGAAATCAACCTTATTTGCAGCGATTGTAGGACTTTTACAACCAAGTCAAGGCGAGATCATTTATGATAATAAACCGTTAGATTATAAAAAGGCCGCGCTGTATCAGTATCGACAGGAAGTTGGCATTGTTTTTCAAGAGCCCGAGCATCAGATTTTTTATTCGATTGTGGAAGATGATGTCGCCTTCGCATTAAAAAATCTGGGGATTGAACCAGCTCAGATTCAAAAAAGAATGGATGAGGTGTTCTCCTTACTGAAGATTGAACATTTAAAAAAGAAGCCTGTTCAATACTTGAGTTATGGTCAAAAGAAAAAGGTTGCGATCGCCAGTGTCTTAATGCTCAAGACAAAATGGCTACTGTTAGATGAACCAACTGCTGGTTTAGATCCGGCGGGAAGACAACAGATGATCGAGATTATTTCCCTGCTAATACAGCAAGGAACCAAGATTATTCTTTCCAGTCATGACATGGATTTAATGTATGAGGTCTGCGAGTATCTGTATGTGCTCGATAAAGGAAAAATCATTAAAGAGGGGGAGGCTGATCAAGTCTTTATGGATGAAAATGTTCTTACGACCGCTGGGTTAGAGCAGCCTTGGTTAGTGAAGATTCACCAGCAATTAGGTTTTCCACTGGTAAAAAATCAGCAAGAATTTATGCAAATAAAAATGAGGGCGAGGTGAAGAACATGGGAAAAAGTTTGATGATTCAGGGAACTGCTTCAGATTCGGGTAAAAGTATTTTGGTAGCAGCTTTATGTCGTATTTTTCGACAAGACGGATTGAACGTAATGCCTTTTAAGTCACAAAACATGGCATTGAATTCGTATATCACGTTGGATGGCAAAGAAATGGGAAGAGCGCAAGTTTTCCAAGCAGAAGCTGCTGGAATCGAGCCAGACGCACGAATGAATCCTGTTTTATTAAAACCAACCTCTGATCGTAAGTCGCAAGTAATTTTTAATGGGAAAGTTCTTTGTGATATGGATGCAGTGGAATACCATGAATATAAACCGCAGCTGATAGAAAAAATATCAGATCTATATCAGGAGTTGCTAGAAGAGAATGACGTGATTGTACTTGAAGGAGCGGGCAGTCCGGCGGAAATCAATCTAAACAGCCGTGATATTGCAAATATGGGAATGGCAAAGATTGCTGACGCTCCGGTTCTTTTAGTAGCAGATATCGATAAAGGTGGCGTTTTTGCTTCGATTTATGGCACGATTCATTTATTGGAGCCTGAAGAGCGGGTTCGAATTAAGGGAATCATCATCAATAAATTCCGTGGAGATATCGCCTTATTAGATCCAGGGTTAAAAATGATTGAAGACTTGACCGATGTTCCGGTGGTAGGGGTTATTCCATATGCACAGTTGAATATTGAAGATGAAGATAGTGTAGCTTTATCAAAGGTGAGTCGAATGTATAATACCCAAAAAGATTTAGACATTGCTGTGATTGGACTATCTAAAATGTCTAATTTTACAGATTTTAAGAGTTTGGAAAGCGAACCAGATGTATCGGTTCGGTATGTTTTTCCAAATGATCAACTGGGCAGTCCGGATATTCTCATTTTACCGGGTAGTAAAAATACTTTAGAAGACTGTCTCTACTTGAAGCAATCTGGATTAGCAAAAGAAATTGAACGGGTAAGAAACGAAGGGAAAATGATTTTTGGAATCTGTGGCGGCTTTCAATTACTTGGGAAAAAACTACATGATCCGCATCACGTAGAGTCAACTCATGGTAGTCTTGAAGGATTGGGTCTATTGGATACAGAAACTTATTTTGAAGCAGAAAAAACCACAACGAGAGTGGAAGCAATAATTGGCGAAGAGACAATAAGCGGCTACGAAATTCACATGGGCAGATCAGAAAATCACGAGCAGCAGTACTTTGCTCAGATTATTTCTGCCAATGGAAAAGCCCTTTTGAAGGAAGATGGCGCTGTTAGTTCAGATAAAAAGGTTATTGGAACGTATCTACATGGTGTTTTTGATAACAGTGCTTGGAGACGCCAACTGTTAAATCAAGTTCGAATAGAAAAAGGACTGACTCCGATTGACCAAATTGCACTGCCGTATCATGAGTATAAAAATCAGCAGTATGATAAGCTGGCTAATTTGGTTCGTGAAAATGTTGATTTGGAGAAAATTTATCAAATTATGAATCATGAGGAGGTAAGTGTATGAACATCTATACGCGCTATGGGGATCAAGGATTCACCAGATTGGTCGGGGGAGGAAGAGCGAAAAAAAATACGCCCCGTGTCCAAGCGTATGGATCAATTGATACATTAAACGCTCAGGTTGGACTTACTGTGGCAACTTTAGTTCAGAAAGACTCATTGTATGAAGAATTGGTGCAGATTCAACAGTGGATTTTTGATTGCGGCAGTGATTTTGCCACACCTGAAGAGAAACGTCCCTATAAGGTTCAACCGCAGTTCATTACTTGGTTGGAAGAAAAAATTGATTTTTATTGGCAGGAATCACCCAAAATTGATCGATTTGTATTACCAGGAGGGACGGTTACGGCTGCAAATTTACATCTTTGCCGCTGTTTTACTAGGGAAGCGGAACGAAATGCGGTAGCGCTCATAGAATACAATGAAGCAATTAATGAAGAGGCGTTAAAATTTTTAAATCGACTATCTGACTACTTTTTTGCTTTAGCTCGTTGGGTCAATGGGCAAGCTGAGCAACCAGAAATTTTATATGAGAACAGTGCGCCTGTTTTTAACAGGAAGAAATGATCCAGAAAAAAAGAGCTCATCGAGTGAAAGAAGGAAGAAAATGAAGAAGCTGAGAGTTGGCACACGAGGCAGTAAATTAGCCACGACACAAACAAAACAGACATTAGCTGTTTTTCAAGAGCATTTTCCAGAGATAGAAGTAGAATTGGTGAAAATCAAAACCAAAGGAGACCATTTAGCTACGCATAACTTGCAGGCGATCGGTGGTCAGGGCTGCTTTGTAAGAGAGTTAGAATATCAGCTTCGTGAAGGAAATATTGATTTTGCCATACATAGCCTAAAGGACATCCCGACTACGATTCACGAAGAATTAGCCTTGGCCTGTGTTATGAAACGGCACTCACCTACAGATGCTCTGATTATTCGAGAAGCTGGAAAAACATTAGAAACGTTACCCCAAAATGCTATTATTGGGACTAGCAGCCTTCGTAGAAAAGCCCATCTGCTACATGTGCGGCCAGACTTTGATATTCAACCGATTCGAGGAAACATCGATACACGGATACGTAAAATGAATGAAGGTCAATACGATGCGATTGTTTTAGCGCTAGCAGGCTTGGAACGTTTAGGTCTGGATCAAACGGTTTATTATCAGGAGTTGGCACCAGAGGTCATGCTTCCAGCGATCGGTCAGGGGGCGATTGCTTTGGAATGCCGCAAAGATAATATCGAAATTCTTCAAATGCTTAAAAAAATGGAACATTCAGAAACAGCGATAGCAGTGGCGGCAGAGCGTGCTTTTCTAAACAGTATGGATGGCAGTTGTACGTTTCCTGTTGGAGCCTACTGTCTGCCAAAAAGCGGTTCTTATGAATTGACAGGAATGATCGGTAGTGAAAATGGGAAAATTATTCTAAAAGAAACGCTGCAAGGGGAGGATCCAGTGATTTTAGGAAAGGATGTTGCCGCTAATTTGATTAAACAGGGTGCGATTACGTTGATTGAGGAGTGTAAGAACGATCAAAAAGAAACTTTTATACACTAGAGAAGCACACATGCCAGATGATATTCAGCAAGCCTTTGCAGCCAAAGGCGTGGAGGTTGTTGTTATCCCAATGAATCGCACAGTTTTTCAACCATATCAAAGCTTGGAATGCGAATATGACTGGATCTTTTTCACTAGTGTCAATGCCGTGAAATATTTTGATTTTTCGCAATTGAATCAGCAAGCCAAAATATTGGCTATTGGTAATCAAACGACCAAAACTTTGCAAGAGTTGGGATATTCTGTCGACTTTCAACCTAAAGAGGGCTTTTCTGAGGGATTAGTAGAGGAATGGCTTGGCTTGGTAGGGACGAAGCAGCGTGTTTTTTGGCCGCACTCGTTTCAAGCTCGGCGTGTGATATACAATGGCTTGACTCGACATGGACATGTTGTTTTAGAGCAGGTCATTTACAAAAATGAATTTTTCCCAGAGGATCAAGAACGGTTGCGAGAATTGATAATGAATGAAACGATTGACTATGTGTTGTTTGCAAGTCCATCAGCTTGGAATTCTTTTAGTAGAGCGCTTAGAAAATTTAAGCAGCTGCCCGAAAATTTTTGGTCACAGTTAACGATCGCCGCAATCGGGCCAGTTACAGCTAGAGTGATAGAAAAAGAACAGCATGTGGCTATCCAACCGGATATTTATGATATGCCGCATTTATATGAACGTTTATTGATAAAAATTGACCAAGAGGATGTTGGTTCTCTGTGACGCTAAGGTCATTTTTGGGTTTAATTTTCGGAAAAGATAACTTAGGTGATTAGCAGAAAATTTCGAAAAAATTAGTTTTACTTTAAAAGAATAAGGAGTGATAGGGCTGTGAGTTTGACAAAGGAATACCGAGACCTTTCCATTTTGCCCGTTTCGAAGGAAAAATGGTTGGTTATCGCCTGTGATTCTAGTGCGGGTATCGGTAAGAAGGAACACGATGCCGTTGAAATTGATCCAGCGATAACGGCCGCTTTTTGTTTACGTGTTCCCCTAATGGAATTATTGTGCTATGAAGCAGAACCTATTGCGGTGATTGATTTGATTGGTAATGAGTATGCGCCTACTGGAGAGCGAATGTTAAGAGGGATAAAAGATGAATTAGCTAAAGCAGGGCTTTCCGCTATCCCACTTAACGGCAGCACAGAGGAAAATATGCCTACTCAAACTACTAGTGTTGGAATCACAGTTGTCGCCGAAACAACGGCTGGAAAAGAGAATTTCCAAATGCAGGAAGCCTGTAGCCTCATACAATTAGGTCAACCCTATGTTGGCGAACAGGTTGTGAAAAATCGACAAAAAATATTTTCTTATCCTTTTGTAAAAGCCTTAAGAGCAGAGTCGGGAGTTATCGATATGTTGCCCGTTGGTTCAAAGGGCATTCGCTATGAAGCAGAATTAATGACGAAGGACTCTGAGTTCCAGGTTCATTTTTCAGAAGTGGAAAATTTAGACTGCTCAGCGGGTCCGGCAACGGTGATTCTATTGGCAGTTAAATCAGAACAAGAAGCGGATATTTTGGCTCGTTATACGGAGTTGAAAAAAATCGGTGAATTTAAAAAGAGGTGACAAGCTTTGGGAGAAATTACATTAGTCACTGGCGGAGCACGCAGTGGCAAATCAGCCTTTGCAGAAAGCTTATTGGATACAGAGGCAGAAATCGATTATATCGCAACGAATTGCTCGGCCCAAGATTCTGAAATGGCCAGCCGAGTAGCCCTTCACCAAAAACGACGCCCTAAAAATTGGCAAACCACTGAAACGTACTTGGTTGTCGCTGATGTGATCGAACAAGCTCAAGTGTCAGCACACTTATTGGATTGTGCGACTATGCTGTCGACTAATTATTTTTTTGATTTAATGAAAGAACGATTTGGGGAAGACTTCACGATAATCGATGAAGAAATCATGAAGCTGACTCAAAAAGAGCAAGCGGAGATTGAAGCTGAAATTCTTGATGAATGGCAAAAAATTCTTATGGCTGCAAGGAAAAGCCAGGCGGATCTGGTTGTCGTGACAAATGAGGTGGGACTAGGAATCGTTCCCGAAAATGCTTTTTCCCGTTGGTTCAGGGATGTCTTAGGTCATGTAAACCAATCTCTAGGAAAGGAAGCGGATGCGGTGTTTTTAGTGATTGCCGGTATCCCTATGAAGATAAAATGATTGATAGTTTAATTTTGTATTTTCAATTTTTTACTCGAATACCGATTCCTATTGCAGTCGATGAGCCTGAAGAAAAAATGCGTTCAGGGGTCCGTTTTTTTTCATTATTTGGATTAATGATTGGATTTTTAGAAGCTATCGTCTATTGGCCGTTACAGTATCTATTCAGTCCTAGCATCGCTTGGATTTTTGTATTGTTCTTTGATGTAATGTTAACGGGTGGCTTTCATCTAGATGCATTATCTGATATGGCTGATGGTCTGTTTTCTTCCCGCGATAAAGATCGCATGCTGGAAATTATGAAGGATAGCCGAGTAGGTAGTAATGGCGTGTTAGCAATCGTCTTTTATTATCTACTTTTGGTTTTTAGTTTTTTAGTATTGCTTCCTGAACTCAGTATCCGACTTCAAGCAACGGTTATTTTATTGTTGAATCTTGTAGGGAAGAATGGGATCAGTTTGTTGTTTTATCAAATGCAGTATGCTGGAAGTAATGCTCAGGGGTTGGGCACTACCTTTTTAAATGTAAAGAAGCAAAATGTCTTATTTTGTCAGTTGTTTTCTTTTTTAGTATTTCTGCTCTTTTTAGGCAGGGTAGGAATTGCATGTTATATCGCCAATATTTTGGTTGCTTGGCTTTATCGTAAATTGGTCATGACTAAGGTTGGTGGGTTTAATGGTGATACCTTAGGTGCTTGCTCTCCAATCTCTCAAATGGTGTTTCTATTGACTCTAATTCTAATGCGAGGTTTTTTATGAAGATCGTTTTGATTCGACATGGAGAAACAGAATACAATCGAAAACATTTATTTTATGGAAAGACAGATGTACCGTTGAACGAAGCTGGGATTCAACAGGCGTATTTGCTGAATGAAAAATTGGCGGGAATGAGTCTTGAGGTACCAATCTATACAAGCAGTTTGAAACGAACAATCGAAACAGCAGAATTGATCTTTCCAAGCCAAAAGAAAATTACCTTGAAAGAGTTCGATGAAAAAGATTTTGGTTTGTGGGAAGGGTTGGATGCGAATCAAATTAATGAAAAATTTCCAGAGGAATGGCAAAAGTGGTTATCGTCTCCTTTTGAGATGACACCGACAAATGCGGAAAATTTTTCAGATTTCCAGCAACGTGTTTTAGGATGCTTGGAAAAGATGCTTCAAAAAAAGCAAGACTTTGTAATTGTAGGACATCTTGGTGTGCTGAGAGTCATTTTGAAAAACTGGTTTCCAGAATACGAATTCTGGGAAATCGCCCTAGAGCAAGGGAACTATACGCTGGTGGAGGTTGGGGACTTGATTACGAAGGTAATTGAGTGGAATAAGTAGCTGTTATTCTTATATATCGACTAATGAATTTTGTTAACTGCAAAATGTCTCAAATAAAGACGTAACGATTAACCGTGTAGCATTTAACGGTTTTTTTGTTTTTTTTAATATTCTAATCATTAATATTAGGAATAAAAAGAGTTTATAAAAAAATCGTAAAAAGTTTATGCAAATGATGGAGATGAATAGTTTTGGTATAAACTGGATGGGTAGTTTAGAGGACTTTAGGTTTTTTGATCAATCGGCAGGCTCGATAATTTAAGTGCTTGCCTTTCTATTTTAAAGTGAGGATTTCGAATGAATGCTTTTAAGCGCGTGATCTTAATTATTTTAGGGATACTGTTAGTTTTTGAATGTTACCTAATTTTTTCATTTTTACAAGGCTATGAATCGACAAAAAATGTTCAGTCGAAGCAAACGATTCCTTTCAACGGAGAAGAAGCTCCCGATCAGAATGATTTGAACATTTTGATTATTGGGACTGATTCTCGGGGAGAAGATCGTGGTCGATCAGACTCTCTGATGATTGCTCATTACGATCAAAAAAGAAAACAACCAAAGTTAATCTCAATTATGCGCGATAGCTATGTTGACATTCCTGGTCATGGGAAGGACAAGATCAATGCGGCGTATTCGTACGGCGGAATTGAACTGGTGCGTAAAACGCTTAAAGAGAACTTTAATCTTCCAATTGAATATTATGTCACGATAAATTTCGATCATTTTAAAGAAGCTACTGATAGCCTGTTTCCCAAGGGTGTGACCATTGATGCGGAGAAGAATCTAGATTTGGATCAAGTATTTATTAAAGCGGGCAAACAGAAAATGGACGGAAATACCTTGTTACAGTATTCTCGATTCCGTGAAGACGAGGAAGGAGATTTTGGGCGAATCCGCCGACAGCAACAAGTGCTCTCGGCCATCTCACAACAAGTCACCACCGTTACTTCATTAAGTAAATTGCCAAAAACAACTGGAAAGCTATTGGGATATGTCGATACAAATCTATCTGAAAGTACAATTTTGAGAGTAGGAAAAGATTTTGCTTTAGGTGATACGGAAAAAATTGAATCACTTGCTGTACCGATCGATAAAACGTGGGAATTCAACAATGATACGCCAAGTGGCAGTGTTTTAGCGTTAGATACCGCAGCAAATGCAAAAGCAATTCAAACGTTTTTAACAGAATAGTCGAATAAAACCTGAAATTTTTTAAGCCAACGGATACTCGCTGGCTTTTTGTATTTTGTCGAAAAGGAACGGGCATCAAATTTTTAGACAAATCGGTCAATTTGTTTATTAACAGATTTGCATGGTATTAGCTATAATCCTTGTCGAGGGGATGAAATAAATAATGGAGAAACTAGCTTTATTTGTATTATGTAGTGGATTCGCTACAAGCTTGTTTGGGTTTAACACAGAAGCCTTTGCAAGTGCAGATAGTCCAAAATCCGCGTTGTCGGAAACGATCAATAGTCCAGCTGCTTCTGACGATTCAGCAAACAGACAGGCAGAAATAGAGACTGTTTTGAAATTGGCGCAGCAACAATTTGAAGTGCATCAAAAACAGATCGTCCAAGATGTTGCTAAGGTCCAAAAGCGTTCTCAGAAACACCATGAGGCTATTCATAATGATTTCACAACGATTAAAGGGCAACTAGATCAGTCCCACAACAATTTTCAAAATCATTTTAATGAGGTAAATGGTCGTATTCAAGAGGATTACGACAAAGTTGAAAATCAATGGTTACTGACCCAAAAAAATTAGATCAAGCACGAGCTGATTTTAATCGAAGGATCGCAGAGGTTGAAAAATTGCAGGAACAATTGCATGCCGATCGTACAACAATTGATCAAAGTGTTTCAAAGGCTAAAAGCAATGCACAGGCATTAAGTGGTCAACTAGCTGAAGGAACAGAAAACACACAAGCAGCTGTTTCAGCTGTTGAAAATCGCACGGGCGATATCGAAGGCAGCATCAATCGAATTAAGGCAGTTCTTGATTCAGCCGGTGACGACCTTTCGGCGAACGGAACAAAGGTTGAACAAACGCCCGTCAAAATGTCTGTACCAACAGAAAATGCTGCTGACTCTCAACAAAAAAAGACAATACCACAGGCAACGGAATACCCTAAAACAAATGATCAGGCCAATAATTTTCTTTCATTAATCGGCTTTGGAATTATTGGAAGTATCATTTTTTTCTACACGCGAAAAAATCTGTAAATAAAATAAAAAATCAAGACTTGATGACCTGAAATAAATTACGCAGGATCATCTAGTCTTTTTTTTGTTTAATTATTACATTAGGAATGCTGGATAAAAGCAAGTGTTTGTTTCTAACAAAGAGATGTATGATAGAATACGTCTGTTACTACTACTTAGAAAGAGGAACGAGATGACAAAATCTACTTCAGCCTACATTCACATCCCGTTTTGTGAACATATTTGTTACTACTGCGACTTCAACAAAGTCTTTCTTGAAGGACAGCCTGTTGATGAATATATCGAAGCGTTGTTGAAAGAGGCACGCTTAGCTTTAAGACAAAACCCAGTCGAGAAAATGGAAACACTCTATGTCGGAGGTGGTACACCTACGTCGTTGAATGCTACTCAGTTAGATCGTTTATTAAGCGGGTTGCGAGAAATTCTTCCTTATAGTGATGGGGAATTTACAGTTGAGGCGAATCCTGGCGATTTAACTGCGGATAAATTAGAAGTAATGAAAAACTTCGGGGTCAATCGCCTTTCAATGGGTGTTCAAACATTTGATGACCGATTGCTAAAAAAGATTGGACGCAAGCATACCGCACAGGATGTATATGACACGATTCGATTATTAGAAGAAAAAGATTTTCGCAACGTGACAATTGATTTGATTTATGCGCTGCCTGGTCAGAGCTTGGAAAGCTTTCGGGATACTGTGACGCGAGCTTTAGCATTAGATTTGCCCCATTACGCGTTGTATTCATTGATTTTAGAAAATCAAACGATGTTTATGAATTGGGTTAGAAGAGGAAAAATGCATCTTCCAGAACAAGATCTGGAAGCCCAGATGTACGCAGAAACAATTGAAGCAATGGAACAAGCGGGACGAAAGCAATACGAAATCAGTAATTTTGCAAAACCTGGTTTTGAAAGCCAGCACAATCTAGTTTACTGGAATAATCAAAATTACTTTGGTCTTGGAGCAGGAGCTAGCGGGTATCTTGGAAACCGACGCTATAAAAATCGTGGACCAATCCAACATTACTTAAAGTCACTGAAAAATGATCAGCTTCCTGTATTGGAGGAAGAGGTTTTAACTCAACAAGCACAGATCGAAGAGGAGATGTTTCTAGGCTTAAGAAAAATTTTAGGTGTTGATAAAGCCATTTTCGAAAGTCGTTTTGGTCTAAGTTTGACGGATGTGTATGGTGATGTGATAGAAAAATTGAAATTGCAAAAGTTGATAACAGAAACAAATTCAAGGGTTTATTTGACTGAGGAGGGTTTGTTTCGAGGGAATGATGTTTTTGAAGAATTTTTATTAAGCAATGGCAATTAGCACTCTCTAACCGAGAGTGCTAATTTTTTATAATTTTCCCTTGACTTATATAGAAGTTGTTGGTATATTAATAATCGAGTTAGCACTTAAAAAGAAAGAGTGCTAACTAAAGGATGAGAAGAATGTTAACAGAGAGGCAAAAACTGATTCTCAGCTTGATCATCCAAGACTTTACCAATACGGGGCAACCGGTTGGTTCAAAAAGTTTAATGGAAGAAGGCGTAAAAGCAAGTTCTGCGACTATCCGCAATGATATGAAAGCTTTAGAAGAGTCGGGGCTATTAGAGAAAACTCATTCTTCATCTGGAAGAATTCCGTCGGCTTTAGGCTATCGATATTATGTGGATTATCTGTTGACGCCATCAAAGGTGAGTAATCAAGAAGTAGATCAGATCCGCAGGTCGTTAAAGAAGGATATCCATGAAATAGATGATATCATTCAACAATCGGCAAAAATACTTTCACAAGTTACTAGCTATACGGCGTTTTCACTAGGTCCTGAAATGAAAGATCGGACATTGACCGGTTTTCGAATCGTACCACTAAATGACCGGCAAATCTTGGCGATTATTGTTACAGATAAGGGAAATGTCGAGAGCCAAGTTTTTCGCATACCTGAAAATGTAGACAGTCAAGACTTGGAAAAAATGGTTCGAATCATCAATGACCGTTTAGTTGGGCAACCGTTGATGAGTGTCTACCAAAAATTGAGAACTGAAATCCCAATGATCTTACATCGTTATTTTCAAACAACCGAAGGTATCAGCAACTTGTTTGATGTTATTTTAAATGATGCTTTTGAAGATAAAGTCTTTGTAAGTGGACGAATGAATATTTTGAATTTTAATCCTGATCAAGACTTTAATCATGTCAAATCGATGTATTCATTGATGCAAAATTCCGATGAACTAACACAATTGTTGTTGCCGTCGGATAACAACATTCATGTTCGAATCGGAACCGAAATGGGAAATGATTTGTTTGATCACTTGAGTATGATTCAGGCAAATTATGAAATTCAAGGTCATGGCCGGGGAACAATTGCGTTATTGGGACCGACATCAATGCCTTATTCAAAGATTTTTGGATTATTGGAAGTTTTCCGATACGAGTTGACAAGTGCATTGGACGATTATTATCGTTCTTTGGATTTATATCATTAGAAACGATTCCTAAAAAGAAAGGAAGAATGTATAGTGGCAAAAGAAAAGAAACAAAAAGTTGAAGAAGAGTTAGAAGATGCTGAAGCAACTGAAAATGATTCGACTGAAAAAGAAGCGGAAGACATTGATATCCCAGAAGTCTCTGAAGTTGAAGAATTAACGAACAAATTCAGCGAGATGGAAGATAAATTTTTGCGAGCTCGCGCTGAGATCGCAAATATGTCTAATCGCAATAAGAATGAACGAGAACAACTCGTTCGCTATCGTTCGCAAGATCTTGGCAAGAAACTATTGCCGGCGATCGATAATCTAGAAAGAGCTCTGGCAACTGAGGTTTCAGATGATCAAGGTGTCGGCCTGAAAAAGGGTGTGGAAATGGTGCTTGAAAGTTTAACTGTTGCTTTAAAAGAAGAAGGGATTACTGAAATTGAAGCTGAAGGTAAAACCTTTGATCCAAATCTTCATCAAGCAGTTCAAACAGTACCAGCCGAGAATGATGTAAAACCTGAGACAATTGTTAATGTCTTACAAAAAGGGTATCAGCTACATGATCGTGTTTTGCGTCCAGCAATGGTGATCGTAGCTCAATAAAATATATAAACTACTAAACTAAACATATAACGAAAAGGAGATTTTCAACTATGAGTAAAATTATTGGTATTGACTTAGGTACAACAAACTCAGCAGTCGCTGTCTTAGAAGGCGGAGAAGCTAAAATCATCACTAACCCAGAAGGAAATCGTACAACGCCTTCAGTTGTTTCATTCAAAAATGGTGAGATCCAAGTCGGTGAAGTAGCAAAACGTCAAGCTGTGACAAATCCGCATACGATTTCATCTATTAAACGTCATATGGGTGAAGCTGGCTATAAAGTAGAAGCAGATGGCAAATCTTATACACCACAAGAAATTTCTGCGATGGTATTACAATATATTAAGGGATTTGCAGAAGACTATTTAGGTGAAAAGGTTGAGAAAGCAGTTATCACAGTTCCTGCTTACTTCAATGACTCACAACGTCAAGCAACAAAAGATGCTGGTAAAATTGCTGGTTTAGAAGTTGAGCGTATTGTCAATGAACCAACTGCAGCAGCTTTGGCATATGGTTTAGATAAAACAGATAAAGACGAAAAAATCTTAGTATTTGACCTTGGTGGTGGTACTTTCGACGTTTCAATCCTTGAATTAGGAGATGGCGTGTTTGACGTATTATCTACTGCTGGTGACAATAGTCTTGGTGGGGATGACTTTGATAACAAGATCATTGACTACTTAGTTGCTGACTTCAAGAAAGAAAACGGCATTGATTTATCTAAAGATAAAATGGCTATGCAACGTCTAAAAGATGCCGCTGAAAAAGCGAAAAAAGATTTATCTGGTGTCAGCTCAACGCAAATCAGCTTGCCATTTATTACAGCTGGTGATGCGGGGCCATTGCACTTAGAAACGACACTTTCTCGTGCTAAATTCGATGAAATCACTGCCGACTTAGTAGAACGCACTAAAGCACCAGTACGCCAAGCGTTAAAAGATGCTGGTTTATCTCAATCAGAGGTTGATGAAGTTATCTTGGTTGGGGGTTCAACTCGTATTCCTGCAGTTGTTGAGGCGGTACGTAAAGAAACCGGAAAAGAACCAAACAAATCAGTAAACCCAGACGAAGTTGTAGCTATGGGTGCTGCAATTCAAGGTGGCGTTATCACTGGTGATGTGAAGGACGTTGTTTTACTAGACGTAACTCCATTATCATTAGGTATCGAAACAATGGGCGGCGTGTTCACTAAATTGATCGACCGCAATACGACGATCCCAACAAGCAAATCACAAGTATTCTCAACAGCTGCTGACAACCAACCTGCTGTAGACATCCATGTCTTGCAAGGTGAACGTCCAATGGCTGCTGACAACAAAACGTTAGGTCGTTTCCAATTAACTGATATTCCTGCTGCACCACGGGGAATCCCTCAAATCGAAGTATCATTTGATATCGACAAAAACGGTATTGTAAATGTATCTGCGAAAGATTTAGGAACACAAAAAGAACAAAAAATCACGATCAAATCTTCATCTGGTTTATCAGACGACGAAATCGAACGTATGGTGAAAGATGCCGAAGCAAATGCTGATGCAGATAAAGCTCGTAAAGAAGAAGTGGATCTACGTAATGACGTTGATGCTTTGCTATTCTCTGTTGATAAAACATTGAAAGAATTAGAAGGTAAAGTTGACGCTGATGAAGTGAAGAAAGCGGAAGATGCGCGCGACGAATTGAAAGCGGCAGTTGAAGCGAATGATATTGAAGATATGAAAGTGAAACGCGATGCGTTGAACGAAATCGTACAAAACTTAACGGTTAAACTTTACGAACAAGCAGCTCAACAACAAGCAGAGGCTGATCCAAACGCAGCTCAAGGCGGCGCGGATGATGTCGTAGATGCTGATTTTGAAGAAGTTAACGATGACGACAAATAATTGATTCGTTGATAAAGGCCAAAGTCATCGCTTTGGCCTTTTTTCTTTCAAGGTTGGTGATTCCTTTAGAAAAAAATCCAAGAAAAGTATCGTATCGATTTTGAGTGTGATACAATACTAACGATTCTATGAAATTATGGAGGGAAGCCAATGGCTACAAAACGGGATTATTACGAAGTCCTTGGGGTGCAAAAAGGCGCTTCGGATGATGAAATAAAAAAGGCATACCGCAAGCTTTCCAAGCAGTATCACCCTGATATTAATAAAGAAGCTGACGCTGAGGAAAAGTTTAAGGAAATTTCTGAAGCTTATGAAATTTTGAGTGATCCACAGAAACGTGCGGCTTACGACCAATATGGGCACGCAGGAACTGATCCAAATTTTGGAGCAGGCGGAGCAGGTGGTTTCGGAGGTGCTGGTGGCTTTGGCGGAGCAGGCGGATTTGGGTTTGAAGATATTTTTGAATCTTTTTTTGGCGGCGGAGGTTCACGCCAGGCGGATCCTAAAGCACCAAGGCAAGGCGCTGATTTACAATACTCGATCAATTTGGAGTTTGAGGAAGCCATTTTTGGTGTGGAAAAAGATATCAAGTACAACCGTGAGGAAACCTGTCATACTTGTAACGGGAACGGTGCGAAGCCAGGTACAGAACCAGAAGTTTGTCATAAATGTCATGGTTCAGGTTCGATCAATGTGGAACATCAGACACCGCTGGGACGTGTGATGAGTCGACAAACATGTGATGTTTGTCATGGGACTGGGAAAGAAATTAAAGAACCTTGTCCGACCTGTCATGGTTCAGGGCATGAAAAACGGCCTCATACAGTCAAGGTAAAAGTTCCTGCTGGTGTTGAAGATGGACAACAAATGCGTTTAGCAGATCAAGGGGAAGCCGGAATAAATGGCGGACCTTATGGTGATTTATATGTTGTCTTTAAAGTGAAACAAAGCGACATCTTTGACCGTGATGGTGGGGAAATTTATTACACATTATCTTTGAGTTTTGTGCAAGCAGCTTTAGGGGATGAAATTAATGTGCCGACTGTTCATGGAGATGTTAAACTGAAAATCCCCGCTGGAACACAAACGGGTGCTAAGTTCCGACTTCGTGGCAAGGGAGCACCAAGACTTCGTGGTAATACGAATGGTGATCAACAAGTAACAGTTAAGGTTATTACACCTAAAAACTTGAACGATAAGCAACGAGATGCTTTGCGAGCATTTGCAGAGGCTGGCGGACAAACTGTTAGTGAACAAAAAGAAGAAGGTTTCTTTGGTAAGGTGAAGGATGCCTTTGGCGGTAAGAAATAAAAATTGGAGGTCCAATCAATTCTCTATTGATTGGACCTCTTTTTTCTTTTACTATTATGTAAGAAGAGAATAAGTGTTGAAGGAGGTTCTCATGGATAAATTGGATAAATTATTTGATCGGATGACCAGAGACATGATGCATTATTTTATTGCTGGAGGGCTGGCTGAACCAGATGGCCTTATTCGCACGGTAGAATTCTTTTTAAGTTTTGTTGATAAAGGTAAACTTAGTGACAGATTAATGGATGAAGCGACTGTTAAGGATGCTCTGATTCATCATATGCCTAAACATATGCCGCTGTTTATTGACGAAAGTTTTTACGCCTATCAAATTTTGTTGGATCTTTACAGTGCTTTGTATCATGAGAAGATAATTACTGAAGAACAATGTAAAGATATGCAATATTTCATTTATCTTAATAAGACAACCTTTTTAACTCGTATGAGTAATCCGAACTATTGGTCAAAAACTAAGTTATCAATCATGGATGAGTGGCGCGAAGGGAATTTTGAGGTAGAAGATCCGTATAATGTTGAACATTACGATCTTGAAGAACCGCCGAAAAAAAATATTCCTGATAACATCTTGAATTTTCCTAAACAACATAAGGCTGAGGTCTCCAGTTATGTTATTCGTGTAGATTTAAAAGGTTTCCGGCCGCCTATTTGGCGTAGACTTCAAATTCCTTCAGGAACTTCCTATGAACGCCTTCATCGGATTCTGCAAGCAGCTTTTAGTTGGGAGAACAGCCATCTTCATGGTTTCTTCGTTGACCGTACGAAGATGATTGGTCCTAATGAATTAGAGATGTCGCAATTTGCAGAAGAGCATCGTTTGATTGATGAAGATTTTCAAGAGGGGACAAAAATCGAATATATCTATGATTTTGGTTGCGATTGGGATCATCAAATTATTGTTGAAAAAGTTGTTTTAGATGATTCTGAACGACTGAATCATGCAAGGTGCGTGAAAGCAAAAAATGACACTCCCGCCGAAGATTCACGGGGAGAAGGTTTATGGGTATCGTTTGATTTAGCTTCGATAAACGAGCGATTGGAACAAGAATAATATGCGGTTAGTAAGAGACACTTTGGTAAGAGTCTAGGATAAATTTTCCTAGGCTCTTATTTTTTTAATACTTAGGATGAACGTCAAAGTGTGAAAGCGATCGACTATGTAGATTTTTTAAAGATAATCCAAGGCTTACTTTTTTTGTGAATAAGATGTTAGAAGGCAGTCCGTCGAGTAATTTTTTATAGTTCAATTGGTGTCCAATAATCTGATTTTTTTTTCTTAGTTCGCAGCGGCAATCGTGGTCTTGTGAAAGTCCTAAGTTAAGCATTAATGTTTGTGCAGATTTTAATTCTTCTTGAGAAACGTTATCGCTCAATTTCGTATCGATAATAATCCCGTCTGGTTCTATTGTCACCGACTGTAGTTGTTTTGCCTGTGGATTTAATAAACAGGCTTGCTTTTGTTTGGAAATTGTTAGCTGCCCAATTAAAGTTGTCGGTATTTGAATTAGTGAAAGACCATCACGGTAAGTTGCTGCTACATACCCACTCAACTGACAAAGAGCCTCATTTCCCAAACCAATAATTCCATCTGTTTGAGTCATATTTTGATTATTTAAGAATTCGTAAACCAGATTTGCTGTATTGGTTGAATAAATAATGTCGCTTAAAATCAAAGTCTGCACTTCGAAACCGAAAATTGACAGGTATTGGAGTGTTTGCGCGCCATAAGTTCCAAAAGCTTCATTATCACTAATCAGAACAATTTTTTTATTTGTCCAGAGAGAAGCTGTATAACTGCCGATTGCGGAAATACCATCTACTTTAATTAAATTTTTCGGTACAGATTTCATATCGATTCCTCCAATGTTTTATTGATATTCATTTAGCATCACTACAGAAAAAAAGCTCATTATAGATTTTGAAAATCTACAATGAGCTTCATAAAATGAAAATAAAAAGCCACAATAGATTTTCATCTACGTGGCAACAAGTCAGCTTTAAAAGCTTTAGCCATCATAGATACAAACTTAAGTGTCTGTATCCATGAAACGCGAATACAAACTTATCTAAAATAGCTAAAGTAAAAATTATTCAGTTGTGCAGAGATCAAATGATTCATAATAAACGCTCCAAACTGATTTTGATTTATATTGTGGTTCATTCTAGCCGGAATTTTTGGACTTGTCAATACAAAAAAAGCAACTTCAGAATCGAAGTTGCTAATCCCTAAAGATGAAACGATGGAGACCACGATACTTTTTCTCATCCTGAACAGGTGCGTTATCGGTAATTAATAAGGCGATCATGACATAACCGATCCAACTATCACGTGAATATAAAACATACTCTGGAAGCCATTCGTTCGCGTATTTATCCTTATATTCCTTTAACCCGCCAAAAGAATAGAAGCGTGAACCAAAATTATAGACTAAATATGCGATTCGTTCTTGAGTAAAACTTTTGCGTGAAGTCCCGACATTCGCTAAAGGTGCCATACCTAGATCAAAATATTCTATTCCCATCTCATCACGCATATATTGGAATAGATTGATGAAAAGAAAATCCATTGTTCCGCTTGGGGCTTTCTCAGGACTGTGCCGCATTAAATCGATTGTCCCGATATTATTAGTATAGGTCGGCATAAAGTTTGCGAAGGCGACAATTTCTTGTTCACTGTTCTTTATAACAGCAATTGGTGCACGCTGTAGATAATCTTCCGAGAAAAAACCAAGAGAGAAACCTTTTTCTTTGCGTCCATTTAGCCATTCGTCAGAAATAACTCTCAAGTTTGCTATTGTGTCTGAAGAGAAGGGTGGTTTGATGACGTCAAAATGGTACCCTTCCTTTAGAACTTTGTTGAAGCTCGATCGTTGTCCTTTCATCTTTTTTCCGCTCAATGTAAAGTCAGGAAGATGGACATGAGCACGTTCTCCAAACTTGATAAAATCGTAACCGAACTCATGAAGAATCATAACCATTTCTTCGCTATTTTCGTAAAATACTGGTAAATAGTTATACCGATCTACTTCATTAATCAAAGCTTCTGTAGCAGCCTCAAAATCACTTCTTTTTCCTGAAGGGTCCCCCATTATCAAAATCTTGTTGTTGAAAGTAGAGAGTTGAAAGAAGACTGTATCTTTTTCACCATCATTATAGTAAAAAACTTTCTTATCATTGAGAAAAACTAATTGACTATCAGGGTTACCGCCGTAAGTCTCTAAAATATGCCGTATTCGGTTTTCGTCTAACGAATCTCCAACTTGGATTCGTTTGTTTTTTAAGAAACGAATCAATAATAGAATAATGAAGGATACAAGTAAAATCGCAATAAAACCAACAAACCAAACGCGTTCGCTAGGAAACAAGAAAAACTCAGGCAAATGATGACGGTGATGGATTTTAGGACTGTTGTACACCCCGATAATAATATACAAAATTGTTAGTCCGCCCATAATGATTCCGTCAATCGTAATCCATTCTGCAGAATAAACGAGTTGCTCTCTGAACAATTCATTTTTAGAAAAAATAACAAAAAGTAATAGCAGAGCTAGGACAAATCCAGTTGAAATTCGAAAACCAGCTACCAGTGAATACAGAAAAGTTAACGTTACAATTAAGATCGTAGGAACATAGGCTCGTTTAACCCGCGCAGAAATCCCTCGACCCGAAACGATCAATAGGAAGCCTAATAAGATCGCCGGAAAGACAACAATTACCCGAGAGTGAATCGGATTTAATCGTTGTAAAAACGGTAAACGTATGAAGGCCTCCGGGATAGTTGCAGATAAAACCAACATAATACCGGTAAAGTAAAGCAGAAATGCCTCTAGTTTATGGGCTAATTCTTTTAGCAAGCTGACTGGGATTCCTTTGTAACGCGTATTGACCGTTGTGCCAATATTTTTAAAAAATAAAATCAATCCAATAGCAAATGGGACAAGGTAATAAAAAAGTCGGAACAATAAAAGCCAAGCAACTACAGTTTCTCTAGGTGTACCTAGTGCAGATAAGCCAAAGATCATCATCAAGTCAAAACTACCAAGTTCACCAGGGATCATCGAAGCAATCCCAATTACTGTTGCAGCAATAAACAGTGGTACGACGTCACGGATGTTGATGTTTATCCCCATTAAAAAACCTGTAGAAATAAAGCTGATCAACACACCAGTCCATTCAAGAAAAGAGGTTCCGATTAGTTCTAAACGATGCGATCCTTTTAGATCACCGAGATATTCGCCTTTGCCGAAAAGACTTACACAAAATACGACTGGGAAATATAAACCACCACCAATTAACCAAATCCAGTATTGACGTAAGTACTGATTATGGTCATCAAACATCACTAGAAAAAAGGAAATCAAAGCATAAATAGATAAACCAGACATAGTGAAGACCAGAATTTTCGATAAAGCTTGGACAACCTTTTTTCCAGAAGAGTGTTTTCCATAGAATTCAGAACGCAACCCTGCGCTAACAAAACCACCAAAACCAGCGATGTTATTCAAGGTGTTTACTAACCAGCTAGTTTCAAAAATGTATAACTTTTTTGGTTTCTGTTCTAAAATGCTATTTAAAGTAAAGTCATACCCGATCATTGGTGTTACAGAAACCAAGCCAATCAAAGCCATCAGTAAAATATTCCAAATACTGATTTCATTGAAAATCATAGAAAGTTGTTCAAAAGAAATTGTTTTTGCAATATTAGACAATTCAAATATAACAATGATAATGACTGAAATTAAAAACACCATTCTGAATTTATTTAAGTGAGTTTTTAACCATTCAAGTAATTTTTCCACCAAATCATTCCTCCCCAATTAGAAATTGTAATATTTCTTGATTGAAGCGTTTTGGATTTCTTCGCGCAAACATATGTCCTTGTCCTGTGACGATTGCAAAACTTGCGTTTGGAATCGAACGGGCGATATACATCGAGTGCTGAGTTTTGATAGAATCGTGTTTTCCTACGATAACTAAAGTCGGCGCTTGAATATGATTTAGATCATCAGTTGATAAGCCGATATCTCTAAAGAGTAAACGTAAGATTGGTAAGAAATTTCGCATTCCAGTATCTATAAATGCGCCGATCCAGACGATGGCGTACTGTATGTAGCTTAAGAGATGCGGAATAGTTCTTACACCGCTAGGCACTGTATTTCCAGCGTTCAAGATTAGATGATCCACTTTGTCAGGGTAAAATCGTGCGAATACCATCCCTAGATTGGCCCCATCGCTAAAGCCTAAAAGGTCGGCGTGATCAATTTCTTCTTGCCTCATAATTTCAGCAAGGTCCTCCGCCATTAATTGAAAGCTCGTCTCTTTTTGCATATTGGTCGAACGACCATGCCCGCGACTATCAATAACATAAACGTTGAAATGCTTACTGAAACTGTTTAATTGTTTTGAAAAGTATCTCCCGCTCCCGCCATTGCCATGAAGCAAGAAGAGTGCCGGACCTTCTCCATATTTTTCGTAATAAATTTCAGACCCATCACTCATTCGAGCAATTTTTTTTTCATTTTTCACAACATCACCTACCAAACACAAGTATACCGATTTTTTTGAGTATTGCACATTAATTTAATTTTATAACGAAATGAAATCTTTAGAATGATTAATTAAATATAAAGCTGTTAAATTATGCTTTCAATAGTTCAGAGGGTTCTTGTAGTATGGATAAAGAAAAAAGAAGATAGATGGGCAGATTTTATGTTGAAAATAATTGGGAAATTTCTAAAAATGATTATCACACTTGCAATCCTATTGACGCTTATAGTGGGTGGGATTTTTGCAATTCGAACATACAAAAATACAAAAATAGTAAATAGTTATCGAAGCGACGTACAGACTTTGGCTGACCAAGCGGGTGTCGGAGATTTTACTGATGTTATTTTAGGAATTATGTACACTGAATCAAAAGGAAAAGGTACAGATTTGATGCAAAGTTCTGAAAGTGCCTATGGCAGCCGCGGGAAAATTAACAGTCAACAAGAGAGTATTGAAAATGGAATTAAGCACTTTGCGGAGAGCTACAACCAGGCTAAGGCTGCTGGTTGTGATCTAGGGACCGCGATTCAGGCCTATAATTTTGGGACAAAATATATTCAATTTGTACGTGATCGAGGCGGGAAGAATAGTGTAGAGCTTGCAGAAGAATACTCACGTGATGTTTTATCACCAGGGTACGGAAATGATCAGCAATCTACTTATCGATACATGCAAATGCAGTCAGTGTTATACAATGGCGGCTATTTGTATCAAAATGGTGGGAACATGTTTTATGCTGAAATTGTTGAAATGAATAAACGCTTCATCTCATTGTTCCAAAGGTTTCAAAATAGTTGAAATAATGAGCAGAAAGCTTGTAATAATAAAGAAGTATGCTAAAATGATAGACGTATAAGTTTGTCAAAAAAATCGCGCTGATTGAAAGATAGGTTGGGGCGGTTTTTTACAGCTGTTATCATATTTTTGGGAATTGGGGTGAGGTTTTTGGTGCAAAGAATTCCCCAACAAGTTATTGATGAGGTTCGTGAAAAAACAAATATTGTTGAAGTTATCGGACAATATGTTCAGTTAAAAAAATCCGGAAAAAATTATTTAGGGTTGTGTCCATTTCACGAAGAGAAGACACCATCATTTTCAGTTGCTGAAGATAAGCAGATTTTTCATTGTTTTGGGTGTGGCAAGGGCGGTAATGTTTATACTTTTTTACAGGAATTAGAAGGAATTAGTTTTCCAGAAGCGGTAAAAAAGGTTGCCGATATAGAGCAAATCCCATTAGATATCGAAATCTCTAATGAACCTGTCAGTCAAACATCAACAGGACAGCAGCAGTTGATTGCATTACATGAGCGAACACGTGACTTGTATCATCATTTATTGATGAACACTAAGGCAGGGGAAGCGGCTTTAACTTATCTCCATGAACGTGGACTGAGTGATGAGCTAATCAATGAGTTTAAGATCGGATTCGCTCCTAGCCAAAGAGATTTTTTGGTTCAAATTGCACATAAAGACAAAGTAAGTTCTGATTTAATGGAGCGGAGCGGGTTATTTATTCGCCGTGATGATGGTAGCTTTAGTGATCGTTTCTACCATCGAGTAATGTTTCCTTTGAACGATTTCCGAGGGAAGCCAATTGGTTTTTCTGGACGACTATTAAAAACGCAAGACTTTCCTGGTGACGATCAACCAAAGTATCTAAATTCGCCAGAAACTGAATTGTTTAATAAACGGCAAGTTTTGTTTAATTTTGATAAAGCACGTAATGAGATACGCAAGCAAGGTGAAGCAATTCTTTTTGAAGGCTTCATGGATGTAATAGCTGCTTGGCAAGCCGGTATTAAAATTGGACTAGCTTCAATGGGAACTAGCTTGACTGAACAACAAATTGCTGCGATTGAGCGTATAACAGGACAGGTTGTGATAGCTTACGATGGGGATGATCCTGGTCAAGCGGCTACAGATCGTGCGCTCATAATTTTAGATGCCCACAGTCGATTAAACTTGGCAACTGTCACTGTGCCTGAAAAGTTGGATCCAGATGAATATCTGCGTAAATATGGTGTAACTGAGTTGCAAAATTTATTACAGCATGGTCGTCAAACGCCATTTGCATTTAAGATGCTGTATCGAAAAAAGGGCTTGAACTTGGAAAACGAGTCTGATCGCTTGAGTTACTTGGAAGTTGTGATGCAAGATTTGGCGAAAGTCCAGTCACCTGTAGAACAGGACTTGTACCTAGGTCAACTAGCGAATGAGTTTCACTTAACTCGTGAAAGTTTAAAGCAGCAGTTGCAAATGGTTCGTCAAGCGCTTAGAACCGAACGGCGGCAACAGCAAGCACCAGTTTCTCCAGCACCTATTCAATCAGTTAAAAAAGTATTAACAAAAGAAGAAAAGGCTGAACAAATGCTATTGTATCGAAGTATGAATGAGAATTCGATCCGCGAACAACTAGTTCAAATGGATTTTCAATTTATTCACGATCAGTATCAAGAATTGCTTCTTTACCTAGATAGTTATATGATGGTTCATGGAAATTTTGTTTTGGCGGACTTCCTGAACTATTTAAAAGAGAATGAGATGAAGCAGTTAGTCATCGACATCTCTATGATATCCATGTCAGAGGATAGTAATGAACGAGAAATCTATGATTTAATGCGGGTGATTTCCCAATCTGGTATTGCTGAAGAAATAAAACAACGACAAAAAGAGCAGCTTGAGGCCAGAAAAAGTGGTAACCAGCAACGGGAATTAGAATTGACCGTTCAGATTATTGAATTGACGAAACGCTTGAAACAAGCCTAGAAGTGAAAGGGGCATTTATTTTATGGCAGATGTAAAAAACAAAAAAGAGTATGAAAAAGCTGTGGCAGCCTTAATTAAGGAAAAAAAACCAATGGGACAGGTGGTTTACGATGAGTTAACCAATCGTTTAGCAACTCCTTATGAACTAGGTGCAGAAGCAATGGATGAGTTAATCCAAAAGGTTGAGGATGCTGGAGTCAGTGTTGTTGATGAAAATGGTGATCCATCTAAAGCTAGTTTGAAACGAAATGAAGCAACTGCAAAAGCCGCACAAAAGGAAGATCTATCGGCCCCGACTGGCGTTAAAATTAACGATCCAGTTCGTATGTATTTAAAGGAAATTGGACGCGTTTCATTGTTGACCGCTGAAGAAGAAGTAGAACTTGCTTTGCTGATTGAACAAGGTGATCAAGAGGCGAAACAACGTCTTGCTGAGGCGAACTTGCGATTAGTTGTAAGTATTGCAAAACGTTATGTTGGACGGGGGATGCAATTTCTAGATTTGATTCAAGAAGGAAACATGGGCTTAATGAAGGCAGTTGAAAAATTTGATTACCGTAAAGGATTCAAATTCTCAACTTATGCGACTTGGTGGATTCGTCAAGCAATTACTCGTGCGATCGCTGACCAAGCACGTACGATCCGTATCCCAGTTCATATGGTAGAAACAATCAATAAATTGATTCGTGTACAACGTCAATTGTTGCAGGATTTAGGGCGTGAACCAACACCAGAAGAAATTGGTGCAGAAATGGACTTGCCGACAGAGAAAGTTCGTGAAATTCTAAAAATCGCTCAAGAACCTGTTTCGTTGGAAACTCCGATTGGTGAAGAGGATGATTCACATTTGGGGGACTTTATCGAGGATCAAGAGGCGACAAGCCCTGCTGAACATGCGGCTTCAGAAATGTTGAAGGAACAATTGGAAGATGTATTGGATACATTGACTGACCGCGAAGAGAATGTGCTACGTTTGCGTTTCGGTTTAGATGATGGCAGGACCCGCACTTTGGAAGAAGTCGGACGTGTTTTTGGTGTTACTCGAGAACGAATTCGTCAAATTGAAGCGAAAGCTTTGCGTAAACTACGTCATCCATCACGTTCAAAACAATTGAAAGACTTTTTAGAATAAACCTATCAAACTCCTCGAGAATTTTCTCGAGGAGTTTTTTGCCAGTTATGTATCACATATGGTCAGTTAAAATTTTGAAAAACTATAAATTGGGCAGTCCAAAAGTCAAATAGATTTTATTATTTTTGATTAATTCACTAGAAAATTGCTTGGAACATCCCTAAACATATGATAGATTAAAGAATATGATTGAAAAAAAGGAGCCGATTTCATTGCAAAAATGCCCTAACTGTGGTTTTGAACCAGTCGAAGGATGCACGACTTGTCCGAAGTGTGGCTTTTCACTACAGTTAAATGATCAAGAAGATATTAATGATAAAAATGATACGATAGAGTGGTCAGAACTAGCCGATATGCCTATTGAATCTGTGCAAAAAATGTTTAAGGATAACGAGGATAAGATGAAAGAAGAAAACTCAAAGAGTAAAACTGAAGAAACTCCTGAAATGAATCCGATTTTGGCACAGTATATTCGTGAGCATAAAGATGATCAGGACGAGTCAGAAAAGAATGAATCTAAAGATGCAAAAGAAGCGGACTCTATCGATATTGAAGAGAACGATGAAACAAAAAGTAATGTATCTGTTAAGGATGAGGAACATAGCTCCAATGCTATTGCAACTAAAACAGAAGTTGGTTCTGAAGAACTTGTAGATGAAACAGCGTCTGAAGCAGTTAATGAAGATGCTAGTGAGTCTGGCATTCCCACTGAAGAAGAACACTTATCTGATACTCTGGATGCCGCTGTTGATTCTGTAAATGTGGTAGAGCACACTGAAGACTTTAAAGAAGAAAATACCTCCTCGGAGAGTCAAGATTCTCAAGAAAGTCCTACTAAAAAAAATCGTAAAAAAATTTATATTACCTTAGCAGCAATTGCTGTTTTAGGAGCGGGTGGTGGTTATTATTATCATCACGAAAAGGAAGTTGAAGCACAGCGTATTGCAACAGTGAAAAAAGAAAACAAAGAGCTTGATTCAATTGAAGAGAGCATAGCAAGTTATTATACTGATGATAAAAAGACGTATCTTGCTAGTGATAAAGTGGCTCTGAATACTAGTAAAATTGCTGAGGAATTGTCGCGATATAAAGATAACAAACGTTACGATGAGTTAAAAAAGGATTATGATGAACTGGTAGATAAACAAAAAGCTGAACAATCTGTTAATCAATTATTTACAAAAGAGGCAATTAATGGAGATAAACTTGCAGACACTCCTGTTTTAAAAACTGCCGAAGCCATCAATTTGTCAATTGACACTGGAGATAAAAAATTTGATGAATTAATGAATCAAGCGATCGATAAGGCAAAAGATCAATTTACAAAAATTGAAACAGCTAAAAAAGCGGCCGATAGCTTGTTGAAGGATGGTAATGTGATTGATACAGTAAATCGTGACCAATACAATTCGGCTAACAATGCTGTCAAAGAAGTAGCAAATCAAACGCTAGTTCAAACACAAAAAGATCAATTAAGTAAAGTCGATCAGGTGTTAAAGGACAAAGAGAAAAAAGCAGCTGAGGAAAAAGCAGCGGCAGAAAAGGCGGCTCAAGAAAAAGAAGCGCAGGAAAGAGCCGCTCAAGAAGCACAAAATAAGACATCCTCAGCTAATGATCAGACAGGAGACACGAGTGGAGACGCTTATGCCTGGGCTCCGGGAGTTAAGGAGAAAGTCATTCAAACTTGTATTTCTCGCGGCTATATTGTAGAAGGCGGTTATAGCTTAGAGCCGGTTAAAGTTGAAAATGGTGAAGGATTCTACAATTTGTACGCTACTTCAAATCAGGCCTCATTGACAAAGGGATATTCAAATTCAGACTTGCCAATGTACTTAGTAACAATCAACTGTAAAACTGGTTGGTTCAAAGGTGATGGGCCGAATTAAATCAGGAAATAGAGGCTGGGGAGATATTTTCTTCCCAGCTTTACTAATGAAATATGACAATATTAAGAGGAGTAATAATGATGAATGAGCTATTAGGACAAGTTTTTATCGGATTAATCATCGATGAGAATGAAAAAATGTACTTGGTACAGAAGAATGGTGTAACATTTCGTTTGTTGAAGGATGAAGATGAAACACATCAGATCGGCGAAACTGTTGAAGGATTTGGATACGTGAATCAAAAGAAAGAAGCTATTTTTACAACCAAAGTTCCTCAGGTTCGAATCGGACATTATGCTTTTGGCGAGGTAACAGACGTCCGTCGCGATTTAGGAGTATTCGTGAATATCGGATTGGCTGACAAGGATATAGTAGTTTCGCTGGATGAAATGCCTAGCATGAAAGAATTATGGCCTAAAAAAGGCGATCAATTAATGATTAGTTTACGTATTGATGAAAAAGATCGTATGTGGGGCGTTCTAGCTGATGAAGCTATCTTTCATTCGTTGAGTCGTTCTGGAAATGCAGAAATGCAAAATGAAAACAAAAAAGGAACGATATATCGGTTGAAAGTTGCTGGCTCTTATCTAATTACTGAAGACTTTTATATTGGTTTCGTTCATCCATCTGAGCGCTATCAAGAACCTCGATTGGGTGAAATAGTGGAAGCTCGTGTTATTGGGGTTCGTCCTGATGGTGTATTAAACATGTCTTTAAAACCGCGCAATTATGAAATGATTAATGATGATGCAGCAATGATTTTGACGATGTTGGAAAGAAATGCAGACCACAAATTACCGTATTGGGACAAATCTGCACCAGACGAAATTAAAGAAGCTTTTGGTATCAGTAAAGGACAATTCAAGCGTGCAATTGGTCATCTGTTAAAAGAAAAGTTGATCGTTCAAACTGATGGCGAAATTCGTTTAAAGGTCTAATTGAGAATGTCCTTGCATAAATAAAGGCGATAAACTATAATAATTCTAAGAAAAGCAATGCAATTCTACTCGCTTGTTTGTAATTATTCTAAAATAAAAGGAGGAGGGTTCTTTTGAACGCGATCCTAGCCTTACAAAAAACAAAAAAACAATTACACGATTCTGGATTCAAGTTGACTCCACAGCGTGAAGCAACCGTTCTCGTTTTATTGGAAAATGAAAAAGACCATTTATCGGCCGAAGAAATTTACTTTTTAGTCAAAAAGAAAAGTCCTGAGATTGGTTTAGCAACTGTTTACCGTACATTAGAAATTCTTACAGAGTTGCATATTGTAAACAAAATCAGTTTTGACGATGGGTTGGCGCGTTACGATTTACGCAAAGAAGGTGCAGAGCATTTTCATCATCATTTACTGTGTCTTGAGTGCGGCAATATCGAGGAAATAGAGGAAGACCTTTTAGGTGATGTGGAACGAGTAGTAGAATCTCGTTACCAATTTTTAGTCAAAGATCATCGTTTGACTTTTCATGGCATCTGTCAAACTTGTCAGGAAAAAAAGGACGCATAGACTTTTAGCTAAAAACGGATTAAACTATAATTAAATTATATAGTCCCTTGCAAAGATACGTGCTATCATTCCAAGGGACTTTTTGTTATGATAAGGCGAAAGTGGTGAAGAAATGGATGAACAAATAACGGAATATTTGCATTATTTATCGATCGAACGTGGGCTTTCTGAAAATACACGGATTAGTTACCAAAGAGACTTACAACAATATTTGTCTTTTCTGGCTGAACAAGGCATAACTGAATGGCAGGCAGTTGATCGCTATATTGTTGTGGCTTTCTTAACGAATTTGACTGAAGCCGGCAAAGCATCTACTACGATTACGCGAATGATTTCTAGCTTACGTCGCTTTCATCAATTTTTACGACAAGAGCGTTATACGGATCATGATCCTATGCAACATATCGATAGCCCTAAAAAAGCTCAGAAATTGCCCCAAACACTTTCTTTGACAGAGGTAGAACGTTTAATTGCCGCTCCAGATACCAGTACTGATTTAGGTATTCGCGATCGAGCTATTCTGGAAGTGATGTACGCGACAGGGCTGCGGGTAAGTGAGCTGATAGGATTGAAACTTGGAGATATTCATTTAGAGATGGGTCTTTTACAGACTATCGGTAAAGGTGACAAGGAGCGAATCGTTCCATTAGGGGATTATGCGATTCATTGGTTAGAACGCTATCTTGCAGAGGTTAGGCCTTTATTAACAAGAAAAACACCAAATGAAACTTTCCTATTCGTTAACAATCATGGACACGGATTGAGTCGTCAAGGTATATGGAAGAACTTGAAACAGCATGTTATCAAGGCAGAAATCATGAAAGACGTTACACCCCACACATTACGTCATAGTTTTGCGACGCATCTACTTGAAAATGGGGCTGATTTGCGAACGGTTCAGGAACTTTTAGGGCATGCTGATATATCCACTACTCAAATATATACTCATATTACAAAACGGAGAATGACTGAAGTGTATAAAGAATTTTTTCCACGCGCTTAACAGGAGGATAAAGAATGCTTACTCAATACCGAAAAAATCAACGAAAAATAGCAATGGGTCTTTTAAGTTTTCATGAAAGTCTGAAAGATCAACAACATTTGTTAAAAGAAATCGATACATATGAAGACGATGATCGTTACCAACTTTATTGCTACTATAATGAAAACTCTGATAACGTTCAAGGTGTAGTTGGTATAAGTCAGTTAGAAGATCAAGAAATTGTTCTTCACGATATAAGCTTGAACCCTTCCTATCGCGGAGAAGGAATTAGTATTGCTATGATGGATGAACTACAAGCTATTTATCCAAATCAAAAAATTATTGGAACACCGGCCACATCAGTTTTTTTGGCGAAATGGCAGGAGTATAAGCGAGGATAAGATGGAAGCAATTAGTTTAAAATTGGATGTTTTTGAAGGACCGCTCGACTTATTGCTGCATTTGATCCAACAGTTGGAGATTGATATTTATGATATCCCTATTGCGGAAGTTACTGAGCAATATATGAATTTTATTCATGCTATGAAAACGCTAGAATTAGAAGTAGCTGGTGAGTACTTAGTTATGGCAGCGACACTGATGTCGATCAAAAGTCAAATGCTCTTACCAAAACCAGAATTAGAGTTTGATTATGATGATGAAGAGGGGGAAGACCCGAGGGATGCACTAGTTCAACAGCTTTTAGAATATCGGAAATATAAATATGCGGCTTCTGTCTTATCAGAAAAGGAACAAGAGAGAAGTTTATTTTATACAAAAGCACCGATGGATCTTTCTGAGTACGAAGAAGAGATTTTACCATTGCCTAAAAATCAATTGAACACGATTGATCTCTTTTTAGCACTACACGATGTCCTACAGCGAAAAAAACGAAACCAGCCAATTGAGACGACAGTCACGACTGAGACAATAACTGTTGATCAAAAGGTAACTGAAATCGGACTGCGATTGGAACAATTAACTGAGGGCGAGGGGTTGACTTTAGAGTCCTTTTTTATTCAATATACGAAGGATGAAATGATTACGACCTTTATGGCTCTTCTAGAATTGATGAAAAAGGGACAAGCTTTGGCAACTCAGAAAGAAAGTTGTGCGCCAATTTTGATATTTAAAGGAGCCATAGTATGAATCAACTAAGTCAGATTGAGGCGATGCTTTTTGTTGTTGGGGAAGAGGGCATCAGTTTAGAAGAATTGGCGTTCACGCTAAAACGTCCAATGCCAGAAATCTATCAGAATATTACTGAATTAAAAGGATCTTATGAAATTAATGAAAATTCGGCACTCACTCTTTTAGAAATGGGAAATCATTTTGTATTGAGTACTAAGAAAGAGTTCGCGCCGTTGTTAAAAGAATTTGCTCGCTCACCAATGGCTAATCGCTTAAGTCAAGCAGCCTTGGAGACACTTTCCATTATTGCTTATAAACAACCTGTGACTCGCTCTGAAATTGATGAACTACGGGGAGTTCAATCAAGCGGAGCTGTACAGACATTAGTGGCACGACAATTGATTGAAGAAAAGGGCCGTGTTGATGGGCCCGGACGAGCTATTTTATATGGAACAAGCTCCTATTTCATGGACTATTTTGGTCTAAAAGATATGGAGGAATTACCGGATGTTCAAAAAATGGAAGAAGATTTAGCGGATGAGAATGAACCTCTGGATTTATTTTATGGCCGCTTTAAAGAAGAGGATGAACAATAATGGAGAGATTGCAAAAAGTTATTGCCCATGCAGGGATTGCGTCGCGTCGTAAAGCAGAAGCTTATATTACAGATGGACGGGTCAAGGTAAATGGAGACATAGTTAAAGAATTAGGGACAAAAGTTGGAAAGAAAGATATCATTGAAGTCGACGGTGTGCCGATTTATCAAGAAGAACCTGTTTATTATTTATTTTATAAGCCTCGTGGGGTTATTTCTGCGGTGACCGATGATAAAAATAGAAAAGTTGTGACGGATTATTTTTCTGCAGTACCTGAAAGAATTTATCCTGTAGGTCGATTAGACTACGACACATCAGGGGTCTTACTTTTAACCAATGATGGAGATTTTTCACAACGTTTAGCTCATCCAAAACATCAAGTTGATAAGGTTTATGTGGCGAAAGTGAAAGGCTATGCTGAAAAAAGAAATCTATTGCCATTAACAAAAGGAATTCGTATCGAAGGCAAGAGGACGGCACCAGCCCGATTTGAAATTCTTTCAACGGATAAAAAGGCTGAAACAAGTATTGTAGAGTTGACGATCCATGAAGGACGCAACCATCAAGTTAAAAATATGTTAGCGGCAGTAGGATTCCCTGTTCAAAAATTGAAACGTGAACGTTATGGTGACTTAACCTTACAGGGGCTTCGTCCAGGAGAATATCGCCGTTTAAATACGAAAGAAATCAATACGTTATTACACCAATCAAAATAGCTGAAATCATTTACTTGTTTTTTGATAGTAAAATTGTTATAGTGAGTTTACAATAAAAATAATTTAAGGTTCGTCTTCAGGGGCAGGGTGAAAATCCCGACCGGCGGTAATAGTCCGCGAACTGCGCAAGCAGCCGAATCGGTGTAATTCCGATACCGACAGTACAGTCTGGATAAAGAAGATAGAGCTTATTTGAGTGAGTCTGAATTCAAGTAACTCTATGCTTTTCTGAAGCATAGAGTTTTTTTGCGAAAAATAGCACTCAAATAGTTCGTTGAAGATGATTCCAAAATGGAGGATTTCACATGAAGAACTTACGATTACAAAAAATGACAGCAGTAGCAGTGGCAGCAGCAATGGGATTGATTTTACAATTTATTGCTTTTCCGATTATTCCAATGTTTCCCTTTTTAAAGTTAGATTTTAGTGATATACCAGTATTAATTAATATGTTTATCTTCGGTCCCTTAACGGGTATTGCAACTGCATTTATTCGATCGCTGCTCCACTTAACTATGAGCGGTTTTTCTATAGATAACATGATTGGTGATTTTGCTAGCTTCTTTGCATCAACTTTGTATACATTGCCAATTTTCTTAATGTTTAGGAAAAAAACAACTTCAAAACGAGTGTTGGGTCTTGGATTAGGAATTTTAGCAATGACAGTATTTATGAGTATTGCGAATTATTTTGTTATCACCCCTCTTTACTTAAAAGCTTTTGGGCTCTCTGCTGGTCAAATGCTAGGTATGGGTCTAGGTCGTTATATTCTTGTAGGCATCGTTCCGTTTAATATACTCAAAGGAGTAATTGTCAGTGGAGTTTTCTTAGTATTACACGCAAAATTATTGCCTTGGTTGTCGAAAAAAACGTTAACTTCTCAACATCATTCAGTGTAACTGTTTCATGAAAGCAAAAATCTCAGACTAAGTGTCTGAGATTTTTTTTGCTGATATATGTTATTATGAATTCTGATATAGGATAGCATGAGATGGGCATCGCTTGGCGGACTGAATGACTGCAGATTGTTGATCTGCGGGAATAAACTCGTGATTCCTCCCTGGTTCGCCGATAAAAAGGACAAGACCATCATCTGTATAATCAAAAATTTCTGGCGCGATCGTTTGACATAAACCACAAGCGATACAACGGTCAGGAATGATTTCGCATTTCATTTTTTTCACCTTCCACAGGAGATTTTACTATGACTTTATTTATTTTAACGTTATTTCAGACTGGCTACAAGTTAAGAACCTCTACGTTATATCATTTATTAACAGGTAAAAGAACTAGTTCAGTTTTGCTTCATGGTTTTTTTTATGGAAATTTGGCTTATTTAGGTGCGTTCCCAAGTTTTAAAGAGGACAAATTTCAAAAAGAACTGGGGCAGTTGATTGACCACCAACTGATTTCAGTTGAAGACGGTTATGGTGAATTAACAACAAAAGGGAAAAAGAAATTATCCGAAGCTTCTTTTGAATTAGATGGATTAAACAATCTTCGTTACGGTCGAATGCGAGAAAATTCATGGCAATTGCTCCTTTTCGCAGTTCAGGTTATCAGCCATCTATCATTTAATAAAAGAGACTATCTTCCTATTGAGAATCGGCCCTACTATTTGCAAGAAATGAAAAAATGGTTGGCGCATTCAAAGCCAGATTTAGCTGGACAATTCCAAAATGAATTAGTAATGGTTTTTCAAAAATTGCCGCAAGAACAGGCCGATTTTTTAGCAAATCAATTTTCCGGTTTCGGTTTTCAAGGAAAAACTTCTTTTCAACTCCTACCAGAAAAATGGCAGAGAGAGCCATGGAATGTACTTTATCGTCAAAATGCGATTGATCTGTTTTTGGCGCAGATCAATGATGGAGAATTGTTGAGGTTATTGTCGAGTTTAGATCAATTAAATATCAATCAAAGTATGCTGAAAACAAAGGAATTCTTTTTAGCAGACAAAACGATAAATGAAATTCTGTCTTTACGTCATTTAAAACAAGGAACTATTAATGATCATTTTATCGAATGGGCACTAATGGATAAAGGATTTCCTTTTGAAAGATTTGAAATAATTGAATTTAATACTCTTGATGATAGCCAAGTGATTAATGCGCGTTATCAAGATTATGAGACTCCCTATTTAAATTTTAGACTGTCTCAAGTTTATTATTTGAGGAGAAAGAGATGGAACTAACAGAGTTGTTAAAAACTAAATTTCATTATGACCATTTTCGTCCTGGACAACAGGACATTATTGAGACGCTCTTATCAGGTAAATCGGTATTGGGAATGCTGCCGACAGGATCTGGGAAGTCTTTATGCTATCAATTACCAGGCTACTTGCTTGATGGGACTGTAATAATAATTTCTCCTTTGATTTCTTTAATGGAAGACCAAGTAACACAATTACAACGTTTGGGAGAAAAGCGTGTAGTAGCTTTAAATAGTTTATTATCATCGTGGGAAAAGCAATGGATATTAAATGAGGCACATAAGTATAAATTTATCTTTATGAGTCCAGAAATGTTTTTATCATCTCGTGTTCAAGAAACACTACAGAGAATGAAAATCTCTTTAGTTGTAGTTGATGAAGCCCATTGTATTTCGCAATGGGGAATTGATTTCCGACCAGAATACCTGAAATTGACCGACGGAATAAAATTTGTAGGGGGCTCATTGGTTTTAGCTTTGACGGCAACTGCTACTAAAGCGGTTCGAGAAGACATTCAACGATTATTATTTGGCAATAAAGCTCAGGAATTTATCTATTCTGTGGAACGACCAAATATCAGTTATTTTGTCTATCAAGAAGATAAACTTAAGAAACTACTGGAATTAGTGAAATCATTAGACGGATCAGGCATTATTTATTGTGCTACTAGAAAGAAAGTGGAAGAACTTTATCAAGTTCTCAAAAAGAAGCATGCTGTTGCGTATTATCATGGTGGTCTTAGCGGACAAGAGAGAAGAGTTCTGCAGCAGCAGTTTTTAACTGGTGATTTGCAATTGCTAATTGCAACGAATGCTTTTGGAATGGGGATTAACAAAGACAACATTCGGTTTGTCATTCATTACGATTTGCCGGATTCACCAGAGAATTACTTGCAAGAAGTAGGGCGAGCTGGAAGGGATGGTCGACCGAGCCAAGCAGTACTACTTTATGAAGAAGGCGATGAATATATCCATCATTTTTTACAAGAGCAGACCAATCAATCAAAGAAACTATTTGAAATAAAGCAAAAAATAAAAGATCTTACCTTCGAAGATCCATTGATAAAAAAATGGGAACAGTTTTTTCCTAATGAAGAATCACGATTATTAAATCTATTGAGTCACCGTGGAACAACAAAAAAGATGCAGTTACAAAAGATGCTTGACTATATTAAAACATCAGACTGTCGTCGCAAATTTTTGGTGTCTTATTTTGATGAAACTTTACGTGATAAAAATCCAAAATGTTGCGATAATGATGGCGCTGTTTTATCCATCATAACGAGTGAACGTGAAATTATTGATAAGGCTCTCTCATGGCAAATGATAATTCAAAAAATTTTTAAAAATGCTAAGAAAGATTGAAAAGTGGCGCCACTTTTTCAAGAGCTATGGTATAATACATGGCGATAGCATTTAGGAGGTTAGAGAAATTGAGTAGAAAAGATCGCTATAACGATACGAATAATGAACCGTGGGATCAACATATTTACGAATCTGATAGTGAAGAAGAAACTTATTCACGTAGCCAGTCTCGTCGTAGTGGTGGTGGTAATAAAGGTGGCGGAAATACAAAATTCTTAACGATTCTAGTCGCATTATTGTTAGCCCTTATTTTGATTCCAGCTGGTGCTTTTTTCTGGATTACTCGTGGAAATGATAAGCCAGCGGCCTCTCCCGAGAGTACCACGCAAGTATCAAAGGTATCTTCAACGGAAAAATCCAGCACTGAAGAAAGCACTTCATCGACAGAGTCAGAAGTGAATCAACAACAGCAACAACAAGCCGCTGATCAGCAGGCTGCTGCGGACTCTCAAGCAGCCGCACAAGCCGCACAAGCAGAAGCATCTCGATCTGCTGCAGCTGCACAACAAACGACACCATCTTCAAGCACAACAGACGATGCTAATGCACAATATGGCACTGTTCAATCTGGTGAAGGCCCTCAACAAATCGCTGGGCGTTATGGCTTAAGCGTAGATGAATTCTTAAGGCTTAATGGGATGGATAGAAGCAATTTCTATTTTGACCCAGGCCAACAAGTGCGTGTTAAATAATTTGAATACCTTGCCGTAATCGTTATCGATTACGGCTTATTTATTGAAAAGAGGCAGAACATGGAAAAAATTTCAATTGCAATTGACGGACCAGCATCCTCGGGGAAAAGCACAGTGGCAAAAATTTTGGCGAGCGACTTCAATTTTATTTATGTTGATACGGGTGCGATGTACCGTGCTATTACTTTTTTAGCTATCAAACATCAAGTGAGCTTCTCAGATGAAGCAGCCTTAGCCGCATTGACCCAAAAATATCCGATTACTTTTAAACAATCTGTACATGGCCAACTAGTGTTTGCTGACAATGAAGAAATTACCCAAGCAATTCGACAGCCTGATGTAACGGCTGCGGTTTCGGAAGTTTCTGCGCACGGGAAAGTTCGAGAGGAATTAGTGGCGGCTCAACGTCAATTGGCAAATGCCGGTGGTATTGTAATGGATGGCCGCGATATCGGAACAACGGTTTTACCACAGGCAGAAGTAAAAATATTTTTAGTGGCAAGTGTTGAAGAACGTGCTCAACGTCGTTATAAAGAGAATCAAGAAAAAGGAATTGTGATGGATTTCGAGTCAATTAAGGAGGCTATTGCAAAGCGAGATTATCTGGATTCACATCGAGAGGTTTCGCCGCTTGTTCAAGCTTCAGATGCCGAATTAGTAGATACAACTGGAATGTCTATTGAACAGGTAGTAACGAAGATTAAGAAGGTTGTATGCTCAAAAGGTTTCTAATTTTTGGATAAAATCGATAAATAAAGCGAATTTCTTTCATTTTTTTAGAAAAAAAGAAGAAATCGCTTTATTTTTCATGTGGATTAATCTAAAATAGAACATGTAGTGTATTTTACACAGAATTGTTGGTAAGGAGGACAAACGACATGACAGATTTAGAACAAAATTCGATGGACAACGAAAATGTTTCCATGGAAGCAGCAATGGAAAGTGTGCATGAAGTTCAAGTTGGCGATATTGTTAAAGGTGAGGTGCTCGCCTTAGAAGATAAACAAGTTATCGTTGGTATTGAAGGTGCGGGAGTAGAAGGTGTAGTTCCTGCGAAAGAACTTTCAACATTACCTGTTGAAGATATCAATGAAGAAGTCAAGGTTGGCGATATTCTTGATTTAGTCGTTATCTCTTCTATCGGAAAAGACAAAGAAAATGGTAGTTATCTTCTTTCTAAACGACGCTTAGATGCGAAGAAAGTTTGGGAAGATATCGAGAAAGATTTCCAAGATGGAAAAATTATCGAAGCGCCGGTAACTAGCAGCGTTAAGGGTGGTTTGGTTGTTGATGTAGGCGTACGTGGTTTTGTACCAGCATCAATGATTGATGATCATTTTGTTGATGATTTTTCAGTTTATACTGGGAAAACTTTAAAATTCAAAATTATTGAAATTGAACCTTCTGAGAATCGTTTGATTTTATCGCATAAAGCAGTTGTTGAAGCTGAAAAAGCTGAGAAGAAAAAAGAAATTTTAGCAGAGTTATATGAAGGTCAAGTAATCAAGGGACAAGTTGCTCGTTTGACAGATTTTGGTGCGTTCATTGATCTTGGTGGAATTGATGGTTTGGTTCACGTTTCAGAGATTTCTCATAGTCATGTGGCAAAACCTGCGGATGTATTAAGCGTTGGCGATGAAGTGGAAGTACAAGTATTATCCGTTGATCCAGAAAAAGAGCGTATTTCATTATCAATTAAAGCAAACTTACCTGGACCTTGGACAGACATTGAAGAAAAAGCGGCACCGGGTTCTGTGCTTGAAGGAACGGTGAAACGTTTGACGAGCTTTGGTGCATTTGTTGAAATTTTCCCTGGAGTTGAAGGATTAGTTCATATTTCTCAAATTTCACATAAACATATTGCGACACCGCATGAAATTTTACACGAAGGCGATCAAGTACAGGTGAAAGTTTTGGAAGTACATCCCGATGATCATCGGGTGGCTCTTTCAATTAAAGCTTTAGAAGAAAAACCTGAAGAAGCTAAACCTGAACCTGTCGAAGAGGAATCGTATGAATTACCAGAAGAAAATACTGGGTTTACTATGGGTGACATTTTAGGTGACGCTTTAAGTGATGACTCAGAAGAAAATGAATAATCAGAGCTACTGAGTTAAAAGGTGTGCATATGCATACCTTTTTTTGTTTTGGAAAAGAATAATTTTTTATTGGGGATTGACCAGTGTAAACTATCAGTAGCGGACAAGGCGGTAGTTTGAGGAATCCTGACTATAACAGTTGTTCTTAAATCGTTTTTTATCAATAAAACCACAATTTTATCATTATTTAATACATGTAAGCGGCTCCTTCTCTTGCAAGTAGGAGGTTTCTTCGTTAAACTAAGGAGAATTTGAAAAAAGAATGCAGCTGCTAAATCTACTTCTTGTATTTGTAAGATTAGTAGAGGGGTATCTAATTGAATCTAAAATAGATTTTGTGGAAATTTATTGTAATTATTTGAAATTGCCCTTGTTTTTATAGTATCTTTTTGATATGGGTTACAGTTAAATCACCACTCTTGGCCCATATCTTAGCGTACTAAATAAAATGATAAATACTATGAGCATTGGGCTGATTTTTTTTGAAAAAATTTAACATACTAAATAGAAACGAGGAGTTAAGTTATGTCAAATCCTACAATTGCGATCGTTGGTCGCCCGAATGTCGGTAAATCAACACTGTTTAATCGAATCGCTGGAGAACGTATCTCGATCGTGGAAGATACTCCAGGAGTTACTCGTGATCGAATCTATGCAAAAGGCGAATGGTTGGATCATGAATTTTCAATCATCGATACTGGTGGAATCGATATTGGTGATGAGCCATTCATGGAACAAATCAAACAACAGGCACAAATTGCGATTGATGAAGCAGATGTCATTTTATTAGTAGCAAGCGGAAAAGAAGGTGTTACTGACGCAGATGAAGCAGTAGCAAAAATTTTGTACCGCAGTAAAAAACCAATTATTCTAATAGTAAACAAAGTAGACAATCCTGAAATGCGCAATGATATTTATGAGTTTTATTCATTAGGACTAGGAGAGCCTTATCCTGTATCTGGTAGCCATGGACTTGGACTTGGTGATGTTCTAGATGAAGCAGTCAAACACTTTCCTGCTGATAATGAAGAAGATGATGATCAATCGATCAAGTTTAGTTTGATTGGCCGCCCAAATGTTGGTAAATCCTCATTGATCAATGCTATTTTAGGTGAAGATCGGGTGATTGTTTCAGATATTGAGGGAACTACGCGTGATGCAATCGATACGAAGTTCATTGGTGAACATGGTCAAGAGTTTACGATGATTGACACCGCTGGTATGCGAAAGCGCGGAAAAGTTTATGAAAATACTGAAAAGTATTCTGTGATGCGTGCCATGCGTGCTATTGATCGTTCGGATGTAGTTCTTGTTGTTTTGAATGGGGATGAAGGTATTCGCGAACAAGATAAACGAATTGCAGGGTATGCTCACGAAGCAGGTCGTGGAGTGATTATTGTGGTTAACAAATGGGATCTAGTTAAAAAGGATACCAATACCATGAAAAAATTTGAGGAAGAAATTCGTGAGGAATTTGCTTATTTGGATTATGCACCGATCGTTTTTGTTTCAGCAATAACCAAACAACGATTGAAAAAAATTCCGGCGATAATCGAAGAAGTCAGCATGAATCAAAATTTGCGGATACCATCTTCTGTTTTAAATGATATTATCATGGATGCAGTAGCAATTAATCCGACACCAACCGATAAAGGCAAACGCTTGAAGATTTTCTACGCCACTCAAGTTGCTGTGAAGCCGCCAACTTTTGTAGTTTTTGTTAATGAAGAAGAGTTGATGCACTTTTCATATGCGCGATTTTTAGAAAACCAAATCAGAAAAGCTTTTGAATTTGAGGGAACACCGATAAAAATAATCGCTCGCAGACGAAAATAAGGTATTTTATCATACTTTTATTTTGGTGACAACAGATTTCTCCGAATGGTAAAACAACCATGAATTTTATGCCATTAATCGCTAAAAACCTTGCTAACATAAGGTTCTTATGCTATCTTTATAACAGAATATTGACCAAATCAATATTTCTTAGCTGATGACTGGACCACTCAGTTATCAGTCGATGTTTACACATCACTACTCATTTCTCAGGAGGTGAATTCATTCATGGCAAACAAAGCAGAATTGATCGAAAAAGTTGCAGCAGCTACTGACTTAACTAAGAAAGACGCTACAGCTGCTGTCGATGCTGTATTTTCAACTATCCAAGACGCATTAGCTGAAGGTGAAAAAGTTCAGTTGATCGGCTTCGGTAACTTTGAAGTACGTGAACGTGCGGCCCGCAAAGGACGTAACCCACAAACTGGTGAAGAAATCGAAATTCCAGCAAGCAAAGTACCTGCATTTAAACCAGGTAAAGCGCTAAAAGATGCAGTTAAATAATTGCAACGTAAAAACCGTTGGGCTCTAGAGCTCTAACGGTTTTTTGTTTCTTAAAAATTAATCCAGAATTAGTTAATACTCATTTCGCTTCGGTTCGAAATAGTTATTTCTTCAAGTTTGCAACTTATTTTTTAATTTACGAAAGGCATTACATAGGATAAAATGAAGAAAGAAATTTCAAATTTATGGTTTAGCCGCTTTCTATAAAATGATATACTGCTAAATAATAGAATGCTTTATATAGAATGAAGAAGGAAGGTGAGACGATGTCAAAGGAACGACTTTTTTATGTGAAAAGTAATGATTCTTGGCATTCATATGATTTTCTTGCACAAAGAAAAAATGACCCTAAATGGCGGCAAGCTTTTTTAGAAGCAGACGCACTGCTAGAGCAAGAAGATAAGAAAAGGAAGCGCCGTAATTTTACAATATTATTAGTATCAGTTCCGGCATTATTGATTCTTGTATTGGTTGGCTTGTATTTCTATGGTTCTTCAGGGGAAGGGATAGTTCCGAAACGGGAAATAAGTTTGAATGATTCGACATCGGCCTCTACTATGTCAGCGGATTCATCTGAGGCGATTGATACATCCAGTATTGGGCAAGTATTGACTACACCTTGGGGTGAGCAAGTTACTGTTTTACGGATCCTTTCAAATGGTGAGCGGGTTATTAAAGAAGGCTATTCGCCATCTGATTTGAATAGTGATGGTGTATTGACTTTTGAAGAATTGTCAAAAGTCGAAGAAGAAGCGAACCGCGGGAATCAACAAACATATCAACAACAGGGACAAAACTATCAACAGCAGCAACAGGGACAAAGTGATCAGCAGCAAATCACGGATCAGGGGCAAAATAATCAGCAGACAACACCGCAAGAAAATCAACAACAAGGTGTTCAACCAAGCCAATCAAACACACAACAGACACCTTCAAGTCAAGAAGGTTACTAATACAGAATCAATATGATGTATTGTTAATATAATTAATATGTAAACAAGGCGAGAATAACAGAAATAGAATCCTTGAAATCCGAATAATTTCTTATTCTTACAATTATTGAAATAATATATTCTATAGCCTTTCGCAGATTTGTTGCGGGAGGTTTTTTTGTAGTATAAAATGAAAGAAACGGGGTGATCGGGATGGAAGTAACTTATCGAAATAGAGAAAATGAGACACGAGTTATTTATGGCGAAACCGTTGCTTCAATGATGCGTAAAAAGGATCTACAAAATAAACAGATTCTCTTTTGCGGTAATCAACGATACTATGATCTATATGCGGAGAAATTGCGGCAATTCATTCCTAAAACAAGCTCTCACGAATGGTTCATCACGACGAATAACCGTTATTGCAATACAATGGAAAATTTTCATGAATTGATTGGATTTCTCGATCGATTTAGTCGGCAAAAAGAAACTGTTTTTCTTGGTATTGGAAATGAGGGAGTCATGGAGCTTTTAGGTTTTACCCATCATGTCGCTAATTTTCAAGCTGAATTATTCTTTTTACCTGTTTCATTACGATCTTTTGCTCAAAGTTTATCATTTGTCGATCAGATTGTCTCAGATAAAACTATGATGACAGTGATGGAAATCGAGGAGGTTCCGCAAAGCATCCTGTTTGATCATACGTTGGCTGATCAGCAAAAAACTGGGAAAATGGTGGATCTTTTGACTTTAATTCGCTGTGGAATTGTTTGTGACTATCCATTTCTACAAAGTTTATATGTGAATTTCCCGACGCATGAAGCGTTAGCTCAACATTCTTTTTCAGCTTTTAGTGAAACGCTTATTAATTATTATCAAGAGAATAGCGAACAACTTCGCGGATTTGGAAAAACCTTTGAAAAAGCTTTTTTTCAAACGGAGAATGGGTCACTTTTGTCAAACAGTATGAAGACAATGTTTGGTTTGTTATTTGAAATGGCGTGGAACGTGACAGCAAGCAATCTTCATTTCAATTTCAAAAATTTTATGATATGGTTGGTGCGATTGGGATTTCCAATCATGATGCCTGAAGGGATCTCTCTGGCGGATTATGGTCAGCAGGTGATTGCTTTAGCACAAGAGAAGCCATTGGTTGGATTGATCCAAGTCGGTGAAGTAGGCATGAGCAAAGTTCCGACTCAAGGAGAATTACTTCAAACATTTAAAGAGTATCAAAAAATAGTAAACGAGATCAGGGGAGAATAGATGTCAAGCTACAGTGAAAAAATGCTCGCAGCATTAAAAGATGAAAATTTAACAGAAGCAACTCTGATGTTTGAAGAGGCGCTAAAGAAAGACGAACCGGAGATCTTAGCAAGTTTGGCTGAAGAACTTCAGGCACTAGGTTTTTTAGAAGAAGCAAAGCGTATTTTAGAGAAATTATTGATTGATTTTCCTCAAGAAGATATTTTTTATCTTTCGCTAGCGGAAATTTCTATTGAGAACGACAATATTGATGATGCTTTCGAATATTTAGAGAGAATTAAACCCGAGAGTGCCAATTATTTAGAGAGTTTACTAGTGACTGCTGATTTATATCAAGTATTAGGAATTCCAGAAGTCAGCGAAGCAAAACTGCTACAGGCGAAAACAATTGCGCCAGAAGAATCGTTGATTACGTTTGCCTTGGCAGAATTACATTTTTCTGCTAATCAATTAGGGGAAGCGATTAATGATTATGGTCAGCTTCAAAAGCAAGGAATAGATGAAATCGCAAATATTTCAATTGATGAACGAATTGGTGCAGCTTATAGTATGATGGGTGGTTTTGAAGAAGCCGTTCCATTTTTAGAACGAGCATTGGAGAAAGAACATACATCTGATCGTTTGTTTCAAGTAGGGTTTACCTACTATCAGTTGCATGACTATCAAAAGGCAACTAATTATTTACAAGAATTAATCACTCTTGATCCGCAATATCAAAGCGGCTATTATTATCTTGCGGATAGTTTGAAAGAAGAGGAATTATTAGAAGAGGCATTGCTTGCGGCTGAAGAAGGGATCAAAGAGAATCCTTATCAAGTGGAATTACTACATTTGGCTTCTGAAATTGCGTATCGTTTGCGCGATAGTAAGAAAGCAGAAGAACTATTGTTACAAGCACTTGAAACAGGCGATAAAACGGATGAAACCCTACTGACGTTAAGTAATCTTTATCTAAATGAAGCCCAACCTGATAAAGTCATTGAGATGATCAGTCAGATGGATGAGGAGGATAACCCCTATGCTGCATGGAATTTAGCGCAAGCGTATAATGAACTGGAGGATTTTGCTGCTGCACGAACATATTATAAACAATCATATGAAGATATGGCTCATGAGCCAGACTTTTTGAAGGCTTACGGCATCTTTCTGCGAGAAGATGGGCAGTTGGATACCGCGCGTGCTGTTCTGACGGATTATTTACAACTAGAACCAGGAGATTTAGAAGTGCAATCATTACTAGAAGAGTAGAGAGGTGAGAAAAATGATCGATGTAGGTGAAAAACGTGAGTTTCTCGTTTGGTTGATTAATAATGTAAGTTTTCAACGACGAGAAGTGATTTGGATTTTAAATTACTTAATCAATCATGAAGCAATTTTACGGAATGTCCACATCGTAGAACAAGCCTTGGAAACAAAAAGAGGATTGGTATTTCGAGATATCACTCAACGGGAAGAACCCATGGTATTTTCGATCGAAGGCAATCAATTTTCCAATAGTGATCAAATTTTTCATGAAATTCGTCTGCATTGGCAACAGCCTTTATACTTAGAATGTGTTTTTCCGAATTCTTGGCAGAATGCACAATATTTATCCGTTCTTGAAGACAACCCTGCACTTTCTTGGAATGATAACGTTAGTGAAGAGATTGTGATGGAGGTCGAAAGCTACATGAAGTTTCAAGAACAGGAAGCACAAGTAGATTTATTAAGGAAACAAATTGATATGGCATTGGAAGATGGCGACAAAGAAGCCTTTCTAATTTTATCAGATGAATTGAACAGGCTTAAATTGAGTCTGCATGAATAAAACCAACGCACAGATAAGAGTGACCCTCATCTGTGCGTTGGTTTTTAATTATTTCGTTTTAGACTAAATCTTCGCCGTTGAGGTCGTAAGTAAGTGAAACCTTCCCCCTCTACATCGTGCACGTTACTAATTAAAATAAAAGCTTTTTCATCAACAGAGTGAATAATTTTTTTCACTTCATTAATTTCTTGTTGAGAAACGACGATATAAACGATACGCTTCAACTCTGAGGAAAACCCGCCTTCTCCGTGAAGGTAGGTAACACCACGTTCTAAATGAGCCATCAATAATTCTGCGATCACGTTGCTTTCGTTAGAGATGATCATCACACCTTTAGCAGCATAACCTCCAGATGATAACATATCAACTACTTTACTAAATACGAACGAGACAATCAGGGTGTACATCATACGCTTCAAATCTAAATAGGTAAGTGAACAAATCAATACAATAATATCAAAAACTAATAGTGATTTACCCATTGTAAAGCCGATTTTTTGTTCAAGAATTCGAGCAATAACATCTGCTCCGCCTGTCGTTCCACCATTTCGATAAACTAATCCGCTGCCAAATCCAGCAAATAATCCCGCTAAGATAGAGACGATAAACAGATCATGGTCCAAATTGATTTGCAGTGGAATTCGCTGCCAGATCCATAAAAAGACAGATAAGCAGACAGTTCCCAAAATTGTATAGTAGAAAGATCGTTTACCCAAAATCTTTCCGCCAATTAAAATCAATGGAATATTAATAATTAATGTTGTGTAAGCAGGATCAATGCCAAAAAGGGCTCGAATGATCAAAGTGATACCGGTGACGCCGCCCTCTGCTAAGTGATTTGCAATATTCAAATATACTAGTCCAAATGCATAAATGGCTGTTCCCACCACAATAAATAAAATCTCTTTGATCCGTGTAGCCATAGTCGTTTCCATACGACACCTCCTGATTTTTATTTATTAAGACGAACTTTAACTAAGAATTTGACCAGACAATCGTCCTGTTCAAATTCAGTCCTCAATCAACATAGCATGAAATTCAGATAGTTACAACAACATGATAGGAAACAAATCTGTTTTTTGATAAGATAGGTTTGAGGTGGTTTGATGAATGAAAAGACAATGAAAATCATGCAACAAGAAGTTGATGATTATATCCAACAATTTAAAACTGGTTATTTTTCTCCATTAGGTCAAATGGCTCGCTTGACAGAAGAAGTTGGCGAGTTAGCTCGAGAGGTTAATCATCATTATGGTGAAAAAACGAAAAAAGACTCGGAGAAACCAAAAACAATTGAAGAGGAGCTTGGTGACGTATTGTTTGTGACAATTATTATGGCGAACTCTCTAGGAATCGATTTGACAGAAGCCTTTAACCGGAATATGGCAAAGTTCAATCAACGCGATCGTTTTCGTTTCGAACGTAAAGATGGCCAGACGGAAGGTGATACTAAATGAGATTAGAAGCTTTTCCTTTAGAATTTCAAGGAGCGATGCCAATTTTACGCAAATTGCAGAATGCTGGTTATGAAGCATATTATGTTGGCGGAAGCGTCCGTGATATTCTCCTAAATAAACCAATTCATGATGTAGATATCGCAACAAGTGCTTTTCCAGCAGAAGTAAAAGAATTATTCCATCGCACAATTGATGTAGGAATTGATCATGGAACAGTAATGGTAATAACTAAAGAGACGACATACGAAGTTACAACTTTTCGAACGGAGTCTACCTATCAAGATTATCGTCGTCCAGATCATGTAGAGTTTGTTCGATCGCTAAAGGAAGATCTGAAACGTCGCGACTTTACTATCAATGCCCTAGCAGTTGGTATAGATGGTACTGTGATCGATCTTTTTGACGGATTAGTTGATCTTAGAAATAAAGTCTTGCGAGCTGTGGGAAACCCTTATGAGCGTTTTCATGAGGATGCTTTACGAATGATGCGTGCATTGCGATTTGTGAGTCATTTAGGATTCACTTTGGAACCTGATACATTTGAAGCGATCCAAGAGTATCATTCCTTATTAGCGAAGATTTCTGTTGAGCGAATCAACGTAGAGTTTGTGAAATTAATGATGGGGTCTTTTCGCGAAGCAGGTTTGCGTTCTTTTGTAGAGTCAGAGTGCTACATTTATTGTCCCGGTTTAAGAGAATACGGGAATGCCTTGTTAAAGTTCTCAGATCTTCGTGGCCCAGCACTCCCAACTGAACGGCAGGCTTGGACGCTATTAATGATGATGCTTGATATGAATATTACAGACATTCGTCACTTTATGAAAGAATGGAAGTGTTCGAACCAATTGATTCGCGAGGTTAGCCAAATGGTTCCTGCCCTGCAATTTCGTTTGAAATATGAATGGGATAATTGGACGTTGTATCAGCTTGGCAGGGAGTTGGCTCTCTCTGTTGAATACCTTTTATACTATTTTGAGCGTGAACCTAATTTAGCTAAAATTCGTCTGTTATATCAAAATTTGCCAATCAAATCATTGAAGGATCTTACGATAAAAGGCAATGAGGTAATGGAGTACTTTGATTATCCTCGCGGACCGTGGATTAGTATGACGCTAAATGTTTTGGAACAAGAGGTAGTTGAAGGCAAATTGAAAAATGACAAAAATGAATTGTTGAATTATGCAGAAGGATTTCTGAAAAAGGAGATGCTATGAAAAAAATAACGAATCTGTATCGAGTGACTGAAAATCAGACAGCTTTCAAAATGGGCTCAGGTGATTTAGAAGTTCTTGCTACCCCCGCCTTAGTAGCAATGATGGAGAATTGCGCGAAGCTTTTATTATCACCTGAACTTTCTGCTGAACAAACTAGCGTTGGTTTCAAAATGGATTTGAGACATTTAGCTCCGACAGCTGTTGGGGCAGAGGTAAAAGTTGAAGTTCAAATAAATGAAACCGATAAAAATAAGATTTCTTTTTCTATCAAGGCTTTCGATGGTGAAAAATTAATTGGTGACGCTATACATCAAAGAGTTATTGTTGATACTGCAGATTTTCTTGAAAAAATGAAGTTGGAGCACAACATGTGACCGTTTACTCAAGGTATGCTAAACTAAATTTTAGATCATTAGTGAGGAGAATGCAGAATGGCAAGAGAAATGACAGCGTTAAAATTCTATTTTCGTAATGGCGAAACTTGGACAATTGATCGTCGTTACATTGGCGATTTGTGGATCAAACAGATTACGACAAGTTTTGGAAGAATTCATGGCAGCGAATTCGTGGAGATTCATCCATGTGCTGGATTCAAGATCGAAATTTATCAAGAAGGTGATCATGTTCAAACGACTGACATTAATCTAGGTGGTTTAGAGTTAGGCATGTTTGAACGAGCACGCAAGTTTGAGGATATTGAACGGATGGATATAATTTATCGTGCTGGACACCCTGACTCAGTATATTTCCCTTATAAGGACAAAGATACTGAAGGATTAGATAACGTGTATCAGTCGACAAAAGTCTCTGAAAAAACCAAAAGCCTATATATTGTAATTGATCCGACAAAAAATGTTGATGATGTTTATAGTGAGCAGTTCTAATCTATTGATTGACAAGTATCCTAAAATGGATACTTGTTTTTTTAGTTTATCTTAAAATTGTATACTAAAATATTCAAGGGAAATTATTTTTGGACAGGGCAATTCATAAAGAAAATATTAAGGTACCAGACAAATATGGTGAACATCTTGAAATATTGTTAAGGTACCTGTATTATAGAACATGTAAGGTACCTGATCAAAAAAGGAGAGATGAATAATGGAGAATCAAATGAATGATCAATTTATGAAGCTGCAACACGACTTGCGCCGTTACTATCATCGTCAAATGGCTAAAAAGCAAAGTTTTGGACCACATCGTGGGCAAGGTAGAGTTTTGACACTGTTGAAAATGAATCCAGAAATTAGTCAAAAGGATTTGACTTTTGTCTTAGGAATGCGGCCACAATCTGTCGGTGAGTTATTACAAAAACTTGAGGATAAGGAATTAATTACTCGCGAAACCTCAGAAGAGGATCGTCGCGTTATGATTATTCGTTTAACAGAACTTGGCAAAGAAGAAGCGGAAAAAATATCTGAAACACCTGACTTTGGTGAAGAACTTTTCTCTGATTTTAATGATGCTGAAAAAGAGGAATGGACGCGTTTGGTAGAGAAATTGAATAAAAATTTGAAAAATCTATTAAATGAAGATGATTCAGAAGAATTTTTTGGTGGTGGAAAGAGCTTTGACGGTCCGCAAATGCATCATGGTCATGGACCTCATGGGTTTGGTGGGCATCATGGTAAAGGTTCCGCTCATCATCATTTTTGCGAATTTGAAAATTTTAATTGGTAAACAAAAAAATATCAAAGACTTTTAAACGTGATAATCAAAAGCCGCAAAGGAAAAATTTCCTTTATGGCTTTTTTTTGTTACAATAACTGAGAGAAATTTGAGGATGGTTCAAGATGAAAGAATTAAAAGTTACAGAGTTACATAAAACATTTGGGGACAAAACATTATTTGATCGGATATCTTTTTTGGTTCATGAGAAAGATCGGATTGGATTAATTGGCGTTAACGGAACTGGAAAATCTAGTCTATTAACCATTTTAGCGGGGAAAGACAGTGGGGATGGAGACATTTCAGCAATCGAAAAAGCTAGTGAATATCGAATCGGTTATTTAGCTCAAGAGCAAAACTTTACTGAAGAGACGTTGGTCTTGGATGCTGTTTTTCAAGGAAATAATCCTTTGATGAAAACAGTCCGTGAATATGAAAAAGTTTTGCTAGAATTATCAAATGATAATAATGAGGAAACGCAGCGTAAATTTACGTTGGCTGAAGAAGCAATGAATAAGCAAGATGCTTGGACAGCTGACAGCGAAGCTAAGGCAATCTTAAATAAACTGGGCATTGATACTTTGAATAAACAAATCAGTGAACTTTCAGGTGGACAAATTAAGCGGATTGCCTTGGCGCAGGTCTTGATTGATGCACCTGATCTATTATTATTAGATGAGCCGACTAACCATTTGGACTATGATGCAATTCAATGGCTCGAAGGTTACTTGAGAAGCTACACGGGTTCACTTTTAATGGTTACCCATGATCGTTATTTTTTGGATCACGTTACGAATCGCATTTTTGAACTTTCTTTTGGAAAGTTATATGAGTACCGAGGAAACTATGAGGCTTACTTAATTGAGAAGGCTGAACGGGATCGAATTGCCTCTGAAAAAGAAGGAAAAAGAAAACAGTTGTACAAACAAGAATTGGCTTGGATGCGCGCTGGGGCAAAAGCTCGGACAACCAAACAGCAGGCAAGAATTAACCGATTTGAAGACCTAAAAGAAAATCTACATCAAGTGAAAAGTGAAGATCAGTTGGAGATGAATATTGCAACGACTCGATTAGGGAAAAAGGTCTTAGAATTGAAGCAAGCTTCTTACGAAATTGATGGAAAAACAATTCTAGATCATTTTGATTTGTTGATTCAAGCAAAGGAACGACTGGGCATTACTGGAAAGAATGGTGCAGGGAAATCAACGCTTTTGAATATTTTGGAGGGGCGATTACCACTAAATGCAGGATTACTTGAAGTTGGTGAGACGGTTCGATTGGCATACTATACTCAGCAAAACGAAACTCTAGACCCAAATAAGCGGATGATTGCCTATTTACAAGAGGCTGCAGAAGAAGTGAAACAACGAGATGGCTCGCAAATCAGCGTCGCAGAAATACTTGAGCGATTCTTATTCCCGCGCTTTATGCACGGATCGTTGATCGGTAAATTATCTGGCGGTGAAAAAAGACGACTATATTTATTAAAGTTGCTGATCCAGCAGCCAAATGTTCTTTTATTAGATGAACCAACCAACGACCTAGATATTGCAACATTAACAGTTTTAGAAGATTATCTGCAAGATTTTCCTGGCGCAGTGATTACGGTTTCTCATGATCGTTATTTCTTGGATAAAGTAGCCGAAAAGTTATTAATCTTTCAAGGTGACGGTCAAATTATTTCTTATTTTGGTTCTATTATGGACTATTTGGATCAGCAAACAACCCACAAGGATGAAAAAATAGTCAAAACAAAGCCTCAGGCTAAAGAACGAAAGAAAAAACTTTCCTATAATGAGCAAAAAGAATGGGAAACGATAGAGGATGATATTGCGCTACTGGAGAGTAAAATTGATGAATTATCAGAATCAATGAATCATCAAGGCGATAATTTTACTAAATTGCAAGATCTGCAAAAAGAAATCGATTATACAGAACAGACTCTGGAAGAAAAGATGACACGTTGGGAATATCTGAGTGAAATCATTGAAGATAATTGAATCAATTTTCAAAAATGAACATGTTACTTATGAAGAAGGAGGAACATTATGCTGATTGCGATTTGGGCACAGGATAAAAATGGGTTGATTGGCAAGAATAATCAATTACCTTGGTATTTGCCAAATGATCTACGTTTTTTTAAAGAAACTACAATCAACCATACTTTGGTGATGGGGCGTAAAACGTTTGAAGGTATGGGTGGTCGTCCCTTGCCAAATCGTCAAACGATTGTATTGACCCGAGATGAAACTTACAAAGCTGAAAATGTAATAGTCATGCATTCGCTTGAAGAAATTCTGGTTTATGATCAAAAGAATACAGGTACGACTTTTATTGCGGGTGGCTCTGCTATTTATACAGAGTTTTTGCCATATTGTAAGAAAATTCATCGAACTTTTATAGAGGCGAGTTTTGAAGGGGATGCTTATTTTCCAAAAGTATTTTGGAATGAGTGGGAACTGACCGAACGAAAACAAGGTCAAAGGGATGAAAAAAATCCTTATCGCTATTATTTTGAAACTTATATAAGAACCGAGTCATAATGACACGGTTCTTTCAAGATTTGTAAAGAAATAGTTTCAACAATGATTTATTTCATAAGGTTTGATATACTAAAATTAATTTGAAACTAGGTGTGGAAAGAAGGATCAAAATGCCAAATGTTAAAATTGTAACCGACTCTTCTTGTACGATTGAAAAATCTGTCCGAGATGAATTAAATATTACCGTTATTCCATTATCAGTGATGATCGATGATGTCGTTTATCCAGATGATGATGAATTAACTGGAGAGAAATTTATGGAGATGATGGCGCAGACCAAAAATCTACCGAAAACGAGCCAACCACCGATTGGGTATTTTGCGGAGCTTTATGATGAATTGGGTAAAGATGGGAGTGCAATCGTTTCTATCCACATGTCTCATACATTGAGCGGCACTGCAGAAGCGGCACGACAAGCGACCTTCTTGAGCAGTAGCGAAGTGACAGTCATTGACTGTGGATTTATCGATCAATCACAAGCTTTTCAAGTGATTGAGGCAGCTAAGTTGGCGCAATCAGGAGCAACCTTGGATGAGGTGTTAGCTGGTGTGGAGCGAGTAAAAAATCATAGCAAACTATTTATCGGTATTTCATCACTTGATAATCTAGTTAAGGGTGGTCGGATTAGTCGAGTTGCAGGAGTGATTTCCAGTGTACTTAACATGCGTGTAGTGATGGAACTTGAAAATGGCGAGTTGCTTCCGATAACGAAAGGTCGTGGCAAGAAAACATTTAGTAAATGGTTTGCTTCCTTCATGGATGAATTGACGAAGGTCAATGTAAAGCAAATTGGGATTTCCTATGCTGGTAAATTAGACTTTATTGATGAGGCAAAACAAGCATTGCAGGAAATGTTTCCAGATATGCATATTCCAGTCTTGCATACTAATCCAATCGTGGCTACCCATACGGGACCTGGAGCATTTGCAATCATGTATTACACAGATTAGTTGAACCTGCTGCCTCTAGTAATAGAGGCGCTTTTTTTACAAAAGGAGTAAATGAATGAAAAGATTTTCAATACTATTGATTCCGTTGGCAGCTGCTGTAGCAACTTTGCTCATACTTTTTCTAACAATTCCTAAAGCTGAGTCTCGTATTCATGTCGTCAGGGATGAAGGCCAGAATTACAAGAAATCTATTCACTTTGTTGCAGTGGGGGACTCTTTGACTGAAGGAGTCGGTGACGAGACAAAGCGTGGCGGATATGTGCCATTAGTAGCAGACGCTTTACAACAAAAATATGAACTAACTTCTATTGAGAAAGATAACTATGGTGTTTCTGGTGAACGCAGTGATCAAATCTTGAAACGTGTTAAAAAGGATTCTGATTTACGAAATAGTTTAGCTAGTGCAGACATTATTACAATGACGGTTGGAGGAAATGATCTCTTTCAAGCATTTCAGAATAATCTTACTGCTAAAAATGCCAAACAATTTGATCGTTCAATAAAAAAATACGGAAAGCAAGTCAATGATATTTTAACTGAGATGCGAGATTTGAATGCGACAGCGCCGATTTATATAGTCGGAATCTATAATCCTTATTATTTGAATTTCCCAGATATCAAAGCGATGCAAACGGTTGTTGATAACTGGAATAGTGAGACGAAGAATCTAACTAAAGAAACACAGAATTGCTTTTTTGTTCCAGTAAATGATCTATTATATAAAGGGATTGCAACAAAAGACACCGAAGAAACAAGTGGAAGTTCAAGTTCTGAAGTGAAAAACAATGCTCTTTATGATGAAGATAATTTTCACCCGAATAATTTGGGCTATCAATTAATGGCTACAGCGATCAAGGATAAAATTGCGGATACGAAAGATTTATGGTTAATAAAGGAGAGCAATTAATGGAAGAAACGAAGAAAAAAATCAATGGTTGGAAAATTGCTTTTCTTGTTTTGATTGGCATCATTATAGGCGGCATCATTTTTTCAACTGTACGTATATTCACTGCACGAGAAACAAATTTACCGCCTAGCAGCGAAACTACAGTGCCGAAAGGGTCTCCTGTACTGTCGATGAATACGAACAAGAAAAAACTGAACACCGTGATGGAATATTTTTTGAACGATTTACAAAAGGGTTCGGATGTCAAATATGAATTCTATTTAGAAAATCAAGCGATGCTAAAAGGCGAGTTCAAAATTTTAGGTGCTACAGTAGACTTTTATCTTTACTTTGATCCATATGTTATGGATAATGGCAATGTTCAATTAAAAGCCCGAGATTTGTCAATTGGTTCGCTAAATTTACCTGTGAGTCAAGTAATGGCGACCGTTAAGCGTGGATACAAGTTTCCTAAATGGGTAGCTATTGACCCAGAAGAACAAACAATCGTTTTGAAATTGAACGAGTTCAAATTGAATAACGGAATGTTCATCAAAGCAAACCATATTGATCTCGTTGGTGATGATATCCAATTTAGTTTGTATTTACCAAAAGAAAAGAAAGCGAATGATTGATCAATAGAAGCACATGCAATCATTGAGGTGAAACAAATGAGAAGAAGTTTTTATCATTATATACTGACACAGCGTGGGCATAATCCTCATGATCCTGTTGAATCATTTGCTGGAGCTGTCTCAAAAGATATAATGTTTCCTAAACAATCTGAAGATTACCATGAGATTACTGATTACTTGGAATTGAGCGTCGATTATTTAGATTCGATGGATCTTTTTGATCAAGTTTGGGATAAATATTTAGAAAACAATAAATAATTAAAAAGGAAAAGTTGTGGAAAGCTTTTCCTTTTTTTTCTAGCGTGCTATCATGAAAAAAAGGGTGAAAGGAAAATGCGCCTTGCAGAAAAAAACGTTACCAGTATCGATTTTTCTAATATCGATTGTATGTACTGTCGTAATTACGGCGGTAGTGACTCATTTTATTGAACAAAAGCAAGCGATGGATAGTGATTCTGTCGTCAAAATTACGCGAAACGATCTAGACGATGTTCAAGATTTGTATGATTTGATTAGTACCAACTACGTTGATAAAGTTGATAAGGAACAGTTGATCCAAGGTGCTCTAAAGGGAATGACTGAATCTTTGCAAGATCCTGAATCTGAATTTTTAACAGCGAAAGAAACTAAGGAATTGAATGAGCAAGTAGCTGGAAGTTTTGAAGGGATAGGTGCGAATCTTCAACTTGAAAATCGCTTACCAGTCATTGATCGTGTGCCTGTTAAAAATTCTCCTGCTGAAAAAGCCAAGCTAAAGGTAGAAGATATTATTCTGGAAGTGGATGGTCAAAAAACACAAGATAAGTCGATTGATCAAGTGGCAAGTATGATCCGCGGCAAAAAAGGGACTCAAGTAAAATTATTGATTCAAAGAGGTAGCGAACAATTCGAAGTATCTATTGAACGAGATATTGTTCCAGAAGATACTGTCAAGGGGAATCTTGATTCGAAGGATAAGTCAATTGGCTCAATCCAAATTGATAACTTTCGTGATACAACGGCATTGGAGTTCAGGACGATTATCGAGCAATTGCGTAAAGATGGCGCAAAGTCTTTTATAATTGACTTGCGCCAAAATTCTGGTGGATTGATGGCAGAATCAGAACGAATCGCTAGTTACTTTTTAGAAAACGGAGATACGATTGCACAATTTTCAAATAATGAAAAGGTCATCTCGATTGATAAAGCTGGTAAAAAAATCGATCAAGGTTTCAAAGTCAAAGAACCGACTGTATTTTTAGTGGATCAAGAGAGTTCTTATGGAGCGGAACTTCTAGCAGCAGCGGTTAAAAATAAGAATTATCCGATCATTGGGGTCAATACCTTTGGTAAGGGCAGTGTTCAAAGTGTTAGCCCAATTGGAAAGGATAAGTATGTCCAGTTAACAATTATGAAATGGTTCGCACCAGATGGATCATCAGTTGAAGGTAAGGGGGTAACCCCTACGATCCAGGCTGATTATCCTGAGTACGCGAAACTTCCTCCAATCTCGAAACAGTCTAATTGGCGTATTGGTGATTCTGGTGATGCAGTCAAAAATATTAATACAATGTTAAACGCTTTGGGATACTCGACAGAAGGTGATTTGTTCAATGAATCTACAAGAGATGCAGTAACAAAGATTCAGACAGAGAATAATTTATCAGCAACTGGAGCTCTCGATACTAAAACAGTAGATGTTTTACAGGAAATGGTGTTTAAACTTGTTAAAACAAATGATGTCGCTTATGCTAAAGCCATTGAAACACTAAAAAAATGAACGACAGAATAGACGGCATTGTTTCTATTTGCGAGGAGGGAAGCCAGTGAAAAACTTACTGACAAAAAACCATTTATGGTTAGGTGTAAAATATTTATTGATTTCCCTCTTTATTGGTGTAGTAATTCGTGGATTTTTATTGATCCCTGTTCCTGTAACCGGTAATTCAATGGACCAGACCTTGGCTCAAGGAGATATGGTTTTGATGGAGAAATTTAGTAAAGTTAAACGTTTTGATGTTATTGTTTTTCAGCAAGCTGATGGTACGATATATATCAAGCGAATCATTGGGCTGCCTGGTGATGAAATTCGTTATGAAAAGGATCAGTTGTATATCAATGGAGAAAAAATTAATGAATCCTTTTTAACCAATAATCGCAGTCATGATCATCAAGTTTCTCCTTACACAACAGATTTTCAACTAGATGAATTAATTGGCGAAAAACAATTGCCGAAAAATGAATATTTTGTATTAGGTGACAATCGACGGATTTCTAAAGACAGCCGATCTTTTGGAACGGTTCAAAGTAAAGATATCTTAGGCAAAGCTCAGGCTGTTTATTACCCGCTGACACATATTAAAATTATTTCGTAAAAGACGGATTCTGTATTCCGTCTTTTTTTCTTGAGTTAAAATGAAATATAATGTGAGAAAAGTTCTCATTTTATTCAATTGAAGTTAAATTTTTATTGCGTTACTCTTGATATAGGAAGTCGACTCCTAATTGAAGATAAAGGAGAAAAAATATGTATCATGCAAGATTCAGAGGTAATCACTATGAAATAGGTAAGAAGTGGGGAACGTTATTGAGAAAAAATGATCAATATCTTCTTGATAACATTCCTTTTGAAATAACTCAAGAAATGAAAGATTTTTCTAAAAACTGTTTCCCTTATTATGAAGAATTTTTTCCTGAGATTCTTGATGAAATAGATGGGATAGCAGAAGGTCAATTAATCGCACCAGATTCTTTATATGCCGTACTGTTTTCAATGTACGCACTTGTTAGAGTGACTAACTGTTCAAGTTTTATCATTAAAAATGAACATACTTTTTTACTTGGAAGGAATAGTGATTTTTTAACAGCGATTGAAAAGTTGTACATGAACTGTATATATACATTTAATGAGTCCAATTCGTATTCGTTTTCGGGAAATACAACGGCTTTCGTTGAAATGGAAGATGGGGTCAATCAGTGGGGGCTGGCAATTGCCTTGACATCTGTTTTTCCTAACAGCATCAAACCCGGGTTGAATGTTGGATTTATTCTTCGGATATTGCTGGAAAAATGCAAGAATGTAGATGAAGCGCTTGAATTGCTACAAACTCTTCCGCGATGCACTGCTGGAACATTAGTGATAGCGGATGCATCGGATAAAGCGTGCTTAGTTGAATTTACGAATAATGAGTTGACGTATTCATTTATCAATAATGAAGGGTATCTATGTGCGACCAACAGTTTTCATTTATCAGAAATGATTACGTACAAAATATCATTAGAAGATGATTGGTTTGCAGAAGAACGTTATCAAACGCTTGATCAGCATTTGAGTGAGAATTATTCCAGTATGGAAGTGTCAGAGGCTGAACAATTGCTAGCTGGGAAATATGGATTCTTGTGTCAATATGATCGTAAAACAGGAAAGGATACTGTTTGGTCTACAATCTATGATTTGAGGAATAACCATGTTTATCGTTGTGAAGGCAATCCTTCACGAAAAAAATATAACGAAGATTCACGATTTACCTTCAAAAAAAATAAGAATAACTAAAGAGACAATCGCAAAAGTTTGATAAAAACTTTTGCGATTTTTGAATGAAGGTATCTGAACGAGAAAAAGAGTTTAGTTGTGTAAGCTTCTTTCAGAACATACTATTTCAGTAAGTAAAGCATGTCTCAAAAAAGCAAGTATGAGATGATTTCAAGAAAAGAGAATTGTGATACAATAGCGTGTGGAATGTAGAAACTTAAATCCGTTAGTAAACAGAAAATAACTTAGAAATGACAGTAAAACAGGATTTTTTTAGTTTAACGGGTGAACATTATGTTTAAGGAAGAGGTACATATATGACTATTCAATGGTTTCCTGGTCACATGGCTAAAGCTAGACGGGAAGTTTCTGAGAAATTAAAATTTGTTGATATCGTTTTTGAATTAATTGATGCCCGTCTCCCATTATCTTCACGAAACCCAATGCTAGATCAAATTGTTCAACATAAGCCACGACTTATATTGTTAAATAAATCTGATTTAGCTGATCCGATTCAAACAAATTTGTGGGTCAATTATTTTCGAGAACAAGGTCATCACGTTCTCGCATTGACTGCTAAAGATGATAAAAGTGTAAAACAGATAGTTCCAGCTAGCAAAAAGGTCTTAGCAGATAAAATGGCTCGCGATAAAGAAAGAGGGCTAAAAACGCGTGCTATTCGTGCGATGGTTTTGGGAATTCCTAATGTAGGAAAGTCGACGCTATTGAATCATTTGGCAGGAAAGAAAATTGCAGGTACGGGAAATCGACCAGGTGTAACTAAGGGACAACAATGGTTGCGCTTTGGCTCTCAATTAGAATTATTAGATACCCCTGGAATTTTATGGCCTAAATTTGAAGATCAGGCTGTAGGGAAAAAATTGGCATTGACCGGAGCAATCAAAGACGATCTTTTACATCTAGATGATTTGGCTCTTTATGAGTTAGAGGTGTTCTGTCGATTCTATCCAGAGCAATTAAAAGATCGTTATAAATTAACTAATGATGATTTATTTATGGAGCTGCCAGAATTATTAATGTTAATTTCTGAAAAACGTGGTTTTAAAGATGATTATGAACGAGCAAGTGAAATGTTGATTCTTGAGTTACGACAAGGGAAACTAGGACGTTATACTTTAGATCGTTTTGAGGAGCTGAACGAGTAGTGGAAAAATTGTCAATCAGCGTGGTGAAAGCTGAATTAAAAAAAATAGTCTCGTTTGATGATCCTCGTCTTGCGGAGCTTCGAAAGGATTCACGAAAAGGCGTTCAACAAGCTTTAGATCAGTGGCAAAAGCAACAAGATAAACAGGCGGCTTTGATCGAAAAATATCGAGAAATGTCTGTCTTTGAGAATGAAAAGAAGACACAGGGATTTCAAGCAATTTGCGGTATTGATGAGGTCGGACGTGGACCACTAGCCGGCCCAGTAGTGGCAGCGGCTGTCATTCTAAATGATGAACATGCGATTTTAGGTTTAAATGATTCAAAGCAGCTTTCCGCTCAAAAGCGAGAAGAGCTTGTTGGTGAAATCAAGAAAAATGCTAGATCAATTGGTATTGGTGAAGCAACTGCAGAAGAAATTGATCAATTAAACATTTATCAAGCGACTAAAGTTGCTATGCAACGAGCGATAGATCAGTTAGAAATATCGCCAGATTGTTTATTGATTGATGCGATGGTTTTAGATAATGGATTGCCGCAAGAAAAAATTATTAAGGGTGATGCACGATCTGTTTCAATCGCTGCAGCAAGTATTATTGCAAAAGTTCATCGGGATGAATGGATGGCAGATTATGGAAAAAACTATCCAGCTTATGGTTTTGCAAAAAATGCTGGATATGGGACTAAAGAGCATTTAAAGGCTATTGATGAGCAAGGGGTCTTACCTATTCATAGAAAAACTTTTGCACCAATTAAAAATTTATAAAATAAAATCCTTCTTTTTTTAGTATCTTTTTGATAAAGAACTGAAAAGAGGGATTTTTTTGAAAAATAAATTTTTATTGCGTTTATGCTTAACTAAAGGAATCGGGGCTTTTGGAAAACAACGGATTTATCAATTCGCTAAAAGACATCAGTGGTGGCAATTTGATGGGTTAGAAGTACGCTTGTTGGCTCAAACTACTAAACCCAATAATTGGAATGAATGGACAGAAGAAAGATTACAGGAAATTGAGAGAACGCATCAATTTATCACTATTGAGGATATTGAATATCCAGAAACGTTGCGTCATGTTCCAACTCCACCATTGGTATTATTTTATAAAGGTGATTTAGCCTTATTAAAACGAGATATGCTAGCTGTGGTAGGTGCTCGTGAGGCAACAAAATATGGCTATCATGTTTTGCAGGAATTGATGCCAGAGCTAACAAAACGCGGGTTTGTGATTGTTAGTGGTTTAGCCAAAGGAATAGATAGTTTCGCGCATCAATTTGCTATCAGTAATCAGGGAAAAACGATTGGAGTAGTTGGAACCGGATTAGATATCTGTTATCCTAAATCTAGTGGTAATTTACAAATAGAAATGTGCCAACAACATCTGGTTGTGAGCGAATATCCTAATGGAACAAGTCCGGCGAAATTCCACTTTCCAATGCGTAATCGAATTATCGCGGGATTAAGCACAGGCGTTTTAGTAGTAGAGGCTAAAAAACGCAGTGGTTCATTGATTACAGCACAGCAGGCTTTGGATTATGGTAAAGATGTTTTTGTGGTTCCCGGATCAATATTAGATGGGCGCTCTAGCGGCTGTCATCAGTTGATTCAGGACGGGGCAATTTGTGTTGAAAAAACACAAGATATCTTTGATTCTTATGATTTATGGAATAAAATTCATTAGACCTGACTTGACAAACAAAATTTGAATAGCGTATTATAGGCTACGATTTGTCAGTAGTTACCGATATATAATAGTAGAAAAAATTGAGGAGGCAAAAACATTTGGCCTATAAATACCTAGTTATCGTAGAATCACCCGCAAAAGCAAAGACCATTGAGAAATATTTAGGAAGAAATTATAAAGTGGTAGCGAGTGTTGGGCATGTTCGTGACTTACCGAAGAGCAAGATGGGAATTGATGTTGAAAACAATTATGAACCCCATTATATCTCAATTCGCGGCAAGGGCGATGTCATCAAAAGTTTAAAACAAGCGGCTAAGAAAGCGCAAAAAGTTTATCTTGCAAGTGACCCGGATAGAGAAGGGGAAGCCATCGCATGGCACCTTGCTTATTTATTAGGTTTAGACTTAAAAGACAAAAACCGTGTAGTTTTCAATGAAATTACTAAGGATGCAGTAAAAGCGGCCTTTAAAGAACCTCGTTCAATTGACGTTTCGTTGGTTGATGCCCAGCAAGCACGTCGAGCATTGGACCGTCTAGTTGGTTATTCCATTTCACCGATTCTTTGGAAAAAAATTAAAAAAGGATTAAGCGCCGGACGTGTTCAATCAATCGCATTAAAGATAATCATTGATCGGGAACAAGAAATTCGTGATTTTGTACCGGAAGAATATTGGAGTATTGATGGAAATTTCAAAAGAAAAACCAAAAAATTTAAAGCTAATTTCTGGGGCGTTGACGGTAAGAAGAAAAAACTACCCAATGCTGAAGCGGTCAAGGAAGTCACTTCCCGGATTAATGGTAAGGATTATGAAGTAACCAAGGTTGAGAAAAAGGAACGCAGACGAAATCCGGCATTGCCATTTACTACTAGTAATATGCAACAGGAATCTGCTCGAAAACTAAATTTCCGTACTAGAAAAACCATGATGGTTGCACAGCAACTGTATGAAGGCATTGCTTTAGGAAAACAGGGTACAGTAGGTTTGATTACGTATATGCGTACTGATTCAACCCGTATCTCGGATACAGCAAAAACTGAGGCAGCTGAATTTATTGAAAAAACTTATGGGAAAGAGTATTCGCAACATCATGCTCGTAAAGCGAAAAATCCCCAAGGCTCTCAAGATGCCCACGAAGCAATTCGTCCAACTAGTGTTCAGCGGACACCTGATGAGATGAAACAATATTTAGACAAAGACCAGTTGAAACTCTATACTTTGATTTGGTCACGTTTTGTCGCTAGTCAAATGACTGCGGCAATACTTGATACAATGAAGGTGACGTTAGAACAAAATGGTGTAATCTTTATTGCTAATGGCTCTAAGATCAAATTTAAAGGGTTTATGCAAGTTTATATTGAGGGTCGTGACGATGGCAAGGAAGATAAAGAAAATATCTTACCAGAACTGGAAAAAGGCGATGTTGTTAAATCTGTTAATATTGAACCTAAACAACACTTCACTCAACCGCCTGCTCGCTTTAGTGAAGCGACGCTGATCAAAACATTGGAAGAAAATGGTGTTGGTCGACCTTCAACATATGCGCCGACTTTAGATACTATCCAACGGCGATACTATGTGAAATTGACACAACGACGTTTTGAACCAACGGAACTTGGAGAAATTGTTAATACCTTGATTGTTGATTTCTTTCCACAAATCGTAGATGTTAACTTTACAGCTGAGATGGAAAACGATTTGGATAAGGTCGAGGACGGCAAAGAGGAGTGGACAACGGTTGTCGATCGTTTCTACAAACCGTTTGCTGTCGAACTAGAAAAAGCTGAAGAAGGTATCGAGAAAATCCAAATCAAAGACGAACCAGCGGGATTCGATTGTGATGTCTGTGGACATCCAATGGTGATCAAATTGGGACGTTATGGAAAATTCTATGCTTGTAGCAACTTCCCTGATTGCCGCAATACAAAACCGATCATTAAGGAAATTGGTGTTGAATGTCCGGTTTGCCATAAGGGACAAGTGGTGGAACGTAAATCGAAGAAGAATCGTTTATTCTACGGCTGCTCACGCTACCCAGACTGCGACTTTACTTCTTGGGATAAACCAATTGGACGGACTTGTCCGAAAGACGGTGGTTATCTAGTTGAGAAGAAAGTCAAAGGCGGAAAACAAGTCGTTTGTGTGAATGGTGATTACGAGGAAACAGTACAAAAATAAACTTTATAAGTGAGGAATAGATGGTAAAAACTGTTAATGTTATTGGGGCCGGTTTAGCCGGAAGTGAAGCTGCGTGGCAATTAGCAGAGTCAGGGATCCCAGTGAATTTATATGAAATGCGTCCAATTAAATCTACCCCAGCACATCACACTGGAAATTTTGCGGAACTTGTTTGTAGTAACTCATTGCGCGGTAATGGTTTAACTAATGCGGTCGGTGTCTTGAAAGAAGAGATGCGTCGCTTGAATTCAGTTGTGATTACTTCAGCAGATGAGACAGCTGTTCCAGCAGGTGGAGCTTTAGCGGTAGATCGTAATAACTTTTCTGAATTGATTACACAAAAAATCAAAAATCATCCGCTGATTACTGTCATTTCTGAAGAAATCACTAGAATCCCTGAGGGAATCACTATTATTGCGACAGGTCCGCTGACTTCTGAAACCCTCGCAAATGAAATAGCGGAATATAACGGATCGCATGGTTTTTATTTTTACGATGCAGCGGCACCAATTCTGGATAGTTCTACTATTAATCGTGATAAGGTTTATTTAAAATCTCGCTATGATAAAGGCGAAGCTGCGTACTTGAATTGTCCAATGACTGAAGAAGAATTTATGCGTTTTTATGAAGCTTTGATCGAGGCAGAAGTAGCCCCGCAAAAGGAATTTGAGAAAGAGAAATTTTTTGAAGGCTGTATGCCGATCGAAGTTATGGCTAAACGGGGTATCAAAACCATGTTATTCGGACCTATGAAGCCTGTGGGGTTAGAGGATCCAAAGACTGGTAAACGTCCATATGCCGTGATTCAGTTACGTCAGGATAATGCTGCAGCATCAATGTATAATATTGTTGGTTTTCAAACTCACTTGAAGTGGGGGGAACAAAAACGCGTGTTCCAAATGATTCCTGGTTTGGAAAACGCTGAGTTTCTACGTTATGGTGTTATGCATCGAAATAGTTTTATGAATTCCCCAGAGTTGTTAAAACCAACCTATCAAAGTCAAAAAAGAGATGATCTATTTTTTGCCGGTCAAATGACTGGTGTGGAAGGATATGTAGAAAGCGCTGGTAGTGGATTAGTTGCGGGGTTGAATGCTGCTAGGCTGGCGAAGGATGAAGCACTGATCGAATTTCCTCGTGAGACTGCGCTCGGTGCGATGGCCTATTATATTACTCACGCGGAGGGAAAGCATTTTCAACCGATGAATGCCAATTTTGGGTTATTTCCTAGTTTGCCAGAACGAATTCGAGATAAGAAGCTACGTTATGAAACACTAGCAGAGAGAGCTTTGAATGCTCTGGCTGACATGAATATTTAGAAAAAAAAATCCGTTGCTTCGGCAATGGATTTTTTTATTTGTACAAAATAAACCGGATTCATGTTTGATTTGAAGGTAATTATGAAATATCTGTAAAGAATTGTTAGTATATTCGTGAAAAGTCAATAAATTCTGACAATTCAATTGTATTTAAAAAGCTCTTATGCTACATTTGTGATATGTTTGTGAGGTGAAAAAAGTTTGGAAAACGAAGCAGCAACGCAAGAGTTTATGAGTTATTTAATAACAGAACGCGGCTATTCGAAAAAAACAAAAGAGGCGTACCAACGGGACTTAGACGACTTTTGCGATTTTCTAAAAGATTCGGGGGAACCTTCGTTGATGGCAGTAGATCATTTGGATGTCCGAGTTTACCTAGCTTTTTTGAATGATCGAAAGTACAGTCGAAATACAATCAGTCGGAAGATTGCTAGTTTACGATCTTTTTATCAGTATCACTTAAGACATGAAAAAATTATGGAGAATCCTTTTTCTTACGTACATCTCAAGAAGAAACAGGCCAGACTGCCACGCTTCTTTTATGAAAAAGAAATCGAAGTTCTTTTTGAAAGCGTTGAAGGAACTGAACCGTTGGATCAACGAAATCGTGCGTTACTAGAGGTACTCTATGGATCGGGTCTTCGAGTTAGCGAATGTGCCAATCTCAGTTTGTCAGTGATAGATTTTGATAATAGTGTCATGTTGATTCACGGTAAAGGAAATAAAGATCGATATGTTCCACTAGGGTCGTATGCGGCGGATGCAATTCAGGCATTTGTATGCGATGGGCGCAAGAGATTGATGGATCATTTTGACAAAAAGCACGATTATCTTTTTATCAATCATCGGGGAGAGCAAATTACACCGACTGGTATCGAGTATGTTCTCAATCAAATTATCAAAAAGAGTAGTTTGACTAATGATATTCATCCTCATATGCTGCGCCATACGTTTGCCACGCATTTATTAAATAATGGTGCAGATTTGCGTACAGTGCAAGAATTACTAGGTCACGCCAATCTATCAACCACGCAAATTTACACGCATGTTACAAAAGAAAGCTTACAGAAAAGTTATCGCTCATTTCATCCAAGAGCTTAGAAGTTCATTTAAACGAAGGAGAGAATAAAATGTCTGAATCAAAATTTCATTCAACCACGATCTGTGCGATCGAAAAAGATGGAAAATTAGCAATGGCTGGTGACGGTCAAGTTACAATGGGAGAGCAAGTTATCATGAAAGGGACTGCACGTAAAGTTCGTCGAATCTACAACGGTAAGGTTGTCGTTGGTTTTGCTGGAAGCGTAGCAGATGCTTTTACTCTAGAAGAAAAATTTGAAGGCAAGCTGAACGAATATAATGGGAATCTTCAAAGAGCAGCTGTTGAGCTAGCTCAAGAATGGCGTACACAACAAGCTATGAAAAATTTAGAGGCTTTATTGATTGTTATGAACGACGAGGAGATGCTATTGGTTTCTGGTAATGGAGAAGTAATTGCACCAGATGATGGTATTTTAGCGATTGGTTCAGGCGGGAACTACGCTCTTGCTGCTGCTCGTGCCATGAAAAAACATAATTCTGAGATGAGTGCGAAGGAAATGGCTGAAAGCGCACTGAATATTGCCGCCGATATTTGTGTTTTCACAAACCATAATATTATTGTTGAGGAAATGTAATTCGTTCATTAATTATGAGTAAGGAGAATCAAGATGACTGAAGTTAATAAAACACCAAAAGAAATTGTAAGCGAGTTAGATCAATACATCATTGGACAAGAGGATGCAAAACGTTCAGTAGCGATCGCTTTACGCAATCGTTATCGTCGGATGCAATTAGAAGAGTCAATGCAACAAGAAGTTACACCCAAAAATATTTTAATGATCGGGCCAACAGGCGTCGGAAAGACAGAAATTGCTCGCCGTTTGGCACGAATCGTTAAGGCTCCTTTTGTTAAGGTTGAGGCGACTAAGTTTACAGAAGTTGGTTACGTTGGTCGCGATGTAGAATCAATGGTACGTGATCTAGTAGAGAATGCAATTACGATTGTTGAAAAGGAACAATACTCAAAAGTGTATTCGCAAGCCTTAAAACGAGCGAACAAGCGCTTAGTCAAAGTTTTAGTTCCAGGAATTAAAAAAGAGCAGAAACAAAGCAACAATCCATATGAACAGATGATGAATATTTTTAATCAAGCTCAAACTGAGCCCAAAGAAGAAGTGACAGAGGACATCAAGGTCAATCGTCAAACTATTCTTGATCAATTAGAAAAAGGATTGTTGGATCAAAGAGAAGTAACGATCGAAGTGACCGAACCCAAAAAGGCAGCACCGATGAATAACGGGTTAGAACAGATGGGAATCGATTTATCTGATACATTAGGAGCATTAACACCAGAGAAAAAAGTTCAACGCACGGTGACTGTTAAGGAAGCGCAGGAGCTTTTAGTAAAAGAAGAGCAGGCTCAGTTGGTAAATGAAGGAGATATCTCTACCGCTGCAATTAAGTTGGCGGAAAGTTCCGGTATTATCTTTATCGATGAAATTGATAAAATTACGTCAAAATCACAACAAAATTCAGGTGAAGTATCTCGCGAAGGTGTCCAACGAGATATTCTTCCAATTGTTGAAGGATCGCAAGTGAATACTAAATATGGAGCAATTCAAACAGATCATATCTTATTTATTGCTAGTGGAGCTTTTAGTTTGTCTAAACCAAGCGATTTAATTCCAGAATTACAAGGTCGTTTCCCAATTAGAGTAGAACTGAACGATTTATCAGCGGAAGATTTTGTCAGAATTTTAACTGAGCCTAATAATGCGTTAATCAAACAGTATATCGCTTTAGTTGGTACTGAAAATGTCAAAATAATTTTTACACAAGAAGCAATCGAACGAGTTGCGCAGATTGCCTCTGATGTGAATCGAGAAACCGACAATATTGGTGCACGTCGTTTACATACGATTCTGGAAAAATTGCTAGAAGACCTACTGTTTGAAGCGCCTGATATGCAAATGGGTGAAATCAAGATTACCGAAGCATATGTAGATGAGAAATTGGTATCTATTGCTCAAAATAAAGACTTAAGTCGTTATATTCTTTAAAAAAATGGAGGGGAAAAAGTGGAAACATTATTAGAGAAAACACGTCAAATAAATAAGTTAATGCAGCAGAAGAATGCCTTTGAACCGACTGCGGAATTACCTTATAATAATATGGCGCGAATTTTAGGGGATATCTTAGGCTCATTGACCTATATCATTGGTGCAGAAGGGAAGTTGTTGGGACTTAACGAAAAGATTGATATTAATACGGATCGTGTTCGTTCGTTTCTTGTCGATCGTCAATTTCCTGATAGCTATGTAGCTGAAATGAAGGAAGTTTTTAAAACAGAGGCTAATATTCCTGTAGCGAATGAATTAACAGCTTTTCCGACTGAAAGAGCAGAACTTTATCCTAGTGGGTTGACGACGGTCATTCCAATTTTTGGATCAGGGGAACGTTTAGGTACTATTGTGTTGGCGCGAACAGAAGGGGCTTTTGACGATGATGACCTCGTTTTGGCTGAATATGGTGCGACCGTTATCGGAATGGAAATTTTGTATCAACAATTTTTAAATGTGGAAGAAAAGATCCGTAGTCAAACGGCTGTACAGATGGCAATCAGTACACTTTCTTATAGTGAGTTAAAAGCGGTTAAAGCAATTTTTGATGCTTTGGAGGGCGACGAAGGTCGATTGACAGCCTCGAATATTGCAGATAAGATCGGCATTACGCGATCAGTGATTGTAAATGCTTTGCGAAAATTAGAGTCCGCAGGAATAATTGAATCCCGTTCTTTAGGTATGAAGGGGACCTATTTAAAAGTGTTGAATCCATTGTTTAAAGATGAGTTAGTACGTCATAAATAGAGCTGCCTAGCTGCCTGTCCAATTTTTTCAAGTCGAATGAATTCCGAAACATAAGATTGATTGTTTAGTTGGATGGTATACGGCATGGAACTTGAAATTATTTTTTCCGTGAGAATTGATAATTACATTTAGTAGGAATAAGGAGTGGGTTACTTATGTCAGTAACAATCAGCAATGATTTCTTACAAGCAACGATTAACGAAAAAGGAGCCGAACTTGTCAGTTTGTATGCTAATGAAATTGAATATGTTTGGCAAGCAGATCCAAAGTATTGGAATCGTCACGCACCATTTTTATTTCCATTTGTTGGTCGCTTGAAAGATAATCAATACACTTATAAAGGAAAAACATACTCTATGGGCCAACATGGCTTTGCTCGTGACAAAGAATTTAAGATCATAGAACAAACAAAAGATAAGGTGACTCTTTTGTTAGAGAGCGATGAAGAGACACATAAAGTGTATCCATTTGACTTTGCTTTGACGATTAGTTATGAGATTTGGGGGGAAGGAGTCCGAATTCGTTTTAATGTTGAAAATACTGGTGTCGAGGAAATGATTTTTGCATTGGGCGGACATCCGGCCTTTAATATTCCTTTAACAGATGATTTGAGCTTTGAGGATTATTTTATTGCTTTTTCTCCACAAAAATCACGAGTAAAGATTCCTCTTGATGGTCCTTACGCAAATTTAAATCAGAAGACGATCGGTCAAACGAATACTAATATTCAATTGAGTCGTGAGCTGTTTAAAGAGGATGCGTTGATTTATGAAACTCGGGGCTTAAATGCTTATACTTTAGGCAGTGAAGAATCGTCGCATAGTGTCACTTTAGCGTATAATAATATTCCTTACGTAGGATTGTGGTCGCCATACCCAGCTGAAGCACCATTTGTCTGCATTGAACCATGGTGGGGCTTTGCGGATACTGTGGATAGTACTGGGCGATTAGAAGACAAAGAAGGAATGAATCGTTTAGCTGTGAAAGGGAACTTTAAAACAGAATTCTCCATTACGGTTAGTTAAAAGTCGGATTTTTTCCAAGTTTAGATGCTTTATAGAAGCAGATTGCTTATGACTTAATGAAAACATAAAAGCCTGTCACTTCTGAAGTGACAAGCTTTTTTTAATCAAAAGGCACACGCCATTGATCATCACTATGGGCCTTAAAGCAGAGTTCGATTTGTTCTCGTGTGTTTTTCTCTTCAGCCAATTTGGGTAGACTGTTCTTATCAAACCAGTCGATTTGAATTGTTTCAATATTCTCGACAAAAGTGCCATTTATTAAACGGCACTCAATAAAAATTTTACAAACACTATAGGCATAGCGGGGAAGATTGTGTTTATTGCGATCTTGGATAGCAATAACTTTTTGTGGAACAACAGACAATCCTGTTTCTTCTAGTGTTTCTTTAACCGCATTTTCTTTGATAGATTGATCAAAATCGACCCACCCGCCCGGCAGTGATCAAGTGCCGTTTCTTTCTTGGACTAGCAGTATCTTTTCATTTTTGAAAACAGCTGCCCGTGTATCCAATTTTGGTGTGGGATAGCCAGTTTCAGCAGCGAATAATTCTCTTAATTTTGGAATTGGGATTGGAGACTGTACAGAGAGCATCTCTACAGCGATACTCCTAATGCGTTCAAAGCGTTCTTCATCAAAAGGATCTTTTGTATAGGTCAGACCAGCTTGTGCGAGAGATTGAAGTTCAATTGCCCATTCTAAGAGTTGCTCTTCCATCTATTTCTCCTTTTTATTTAGTCCAAACGAAACACGATTCTCCGTACCTGTCTTAATCCGTTGAATGTTTTCTTTATGACGATATATGATGTAGCAGGTCAAAGCAAAACAAACTAGCGTGAGTAACCAGTTATGTGTAGGTAAAATTGTTGGCCATATATAAGGTAAAGCAATTGAAGAAAGAGTCACAAAGACAGCTGAGGCAATACTTGCAGCACTGACCATGCTGGTGATATAAAGAATGATCAGAAAGAAAATCAATGAATAAAAAAAGAATAAAGGTGCAAATGCCAGTAACATACCAGCGCTAGTTGCAACAGCCTTGCCGCCTTTAAAACCGGCAAAAATAGGCATTGTGTGCCCAATAACAGCAACTAAACCAAACCATAGCGGATTGATATTCAAATGAAAAATGATAGGTAGAGCAGTTGCCAGAGAGCCTTTCAATAAATCCATTGCGAAAACAACAAATCCTGCTGTTCTGCCTAGCACTCGAAAGGTATTGGTAGTTCCTGAATTGCCGCTACCAAACTCACGAATGTCTTTCTTAAAAAAAAGTTTTCCAATCCAAATACCGGAAGGAATGGAGCCCAAAAGGTAAGCTAGGACCAAAAGTATAGCGGTTTTCATATGAATCCTCATTTCTTTGTTAGTAAGGCTATTTTATCAGATTTCAAAAGAGTGAACAAATTCTAATCCCGTGATATACTAAATATTGTGAATAAATAAAAAATTGAACTTAGTGAGGGAAATCAGATGAGTTTTCAAAATCCTAATCAAGAAAAGATTTTTCAGTATTTGGACGAAGCAAAAGTGATTGCGATAGTTGGATTAAGCGATAAGCCTGAAAAAACAAGTTATCAAATTGCTGACGTATTAAAATCTCATGGATATAAATTATACGGAGTTAATCCAAAATTAGCAGGCCAATCGATCAATGAGATTCCAGTTGTAGAAGATTTAGTCGCAGTACCTGAGACGATAGATATAGTAGATATTTTTAGACGTAGTGAATTTTTGCCAGCAGTTGCAAAGGAATTTTTGAAAACGGATGCCAAAGTTTTTTGGGCTCAGCTTGGTTTGAGCAATGAAGAGGCGGCTAAAATATTGCAAGATCAAGGGCGCAATGATATCGTTATGGATCGTTGTGTGAAGATCGAATTAAACAAAAAAGCGTAATCTCTTAGTTGATTTTCTTAAAAAAAAAGCTTAAAATGCCTTTTCAGTTGAAGGATAGGCTTTTTTTTTGAGCTTTTTTAGCGTATCATACAAATGATGTACTTTAGAAAAGGAAATTCACCCCACTTTTTATTGTTTGATAAACAGGCAAGAAATCTTTTATCAAATAGTGCGGCGATATCCAGTACGAATAAACAAAATATTTTTCTTATTAGGAAAATAATTACGTAAAAGTAGAAGTAAGGAGTTGTAGGCTTGGTTAAAATGAACAACGAGTATAATGACGCTTCGATCCAGGTATTAGAAGGATTAGAAGCGGTTCGAAAACGACCTGGGATGTATATCGGCTCGACTGATGGTCGCGGCTTACATCATTTGGTTTATGAAATCGTCGACAACGCAGTCGATGAAGCGTTGTCTGGTTATGGAAATGAGATTGAAGTTGTTCTTCATCCGGATAATAGTGTAGAAGTGAGCGATAAAGGACGGGGAATGCCAGTTGGGATGCATGCATCTGGAATCCCAACAGTAGAGGTAATCTTTACGATTCTGCATGCTGGCGGAAAGTTTGGACAGGGTGGATATAAAACGTCTGGTGGGTTACACGGTGTTGGTGCCAGTGTTGTAAATGCCTTATCAGAATGGTTGAATGTCACAATCGTTCGTGATGGTGTGGAATACTGTGAAGAATTCAAAGACGGCGGTAAGCCACAAGGAACTCTTAAAAAAATAGGCAAAACTCGTAAACCAAACGGAACAACTGTGCATTTTTTACCCGATGCTCAAATTTTTTCAACACTTAATTTTTCTTATGAAACCTTATCCGAGCGTTTACGTGAATCGGCGTTCTTGTTACGGGGTGTTAAGATCATTTTGACTGATCTACGTGGAGAAGAAAAGATTACGGAAGTCTTCCATTTCGAAGAAGGAATCAAAGAGTTCGTTGAATATTTGAACGAAGACAAGGATACGTTGACTCCTGTCGTTTATTTTTCTGGTGAACGTGATGGAATCGAAGTTGAATTTTCTTATCAATACAACGATGGATATTCGGAAAACCTTCTTTCATTCGTTAATAATGTGCGCACAAAAGATGGCGGTACTCACGAGTCTGGGATGAAAACATCTATGACTAAAGCTTTCAACGAATACGCTCGTAAATCTGGCTTGTTAAAAGAAAAAGACAAAAATCTTGAAGGATCAGATTTCCGTGAGGGGTTATCAGCAGTTCTATCTGTTCGCATCCCTGAGAATCTTCTGCAATTTGAGGGACAAACAAAAGAAAAACTAGGAACCCCTGCTGCTCGTGGTGCAGTTGATAGTGTAATTGGCGAACAAATGGGCTTCTACTTGCAAGAAAATAGTGAGAATAGCCAAATGTTGGTTCGTAAAGCAATCAAAGCGCGTGAAGCGCGTGAAGCTGCGCGTAAAGCCCGTGAAGAAAGTCGGAATGGCAAGAAACGCAAAAAAGGCGAATCATTACTTTCAGGCAAACTTACTCCAGCTCAGTCTCGAAATGCCGCTAAAAATGAGTTGTTCTTAGTCGAAGGGGATTCTGCCGGTGGTTCAGCGAAACAAGGTCGTGATCGGAAATTCCAAGCAATCTTACCATTACGAGGTAAAGTTATTAATACCGAAAAAGCCAAGATGCAGGATATCTTGAAAAATGAGGAGATTAATACAATGATCTACACAATCGGTTCTGGAGTTGGTCCGGAATTTTCGATTGAGGACTGTAATTACGATAAAGTAATTATTATGACAGATGCGGATACCGATGGTGCTCATATTCAAGTTTTGTTATTGACTTTCTTCTATCGCTACATGAAGCCATTGATCGAGGCTGGAAAAGTGTATATCGCTTTACCACCACTATACAAAGTTTCAAAAGGTGCTGGACGCAAACAAGTCATTGAATACGCATGGACAGATGATGAGCTACAAGATGCAACGAGTAAAATTGGTAAAGGCTATATGCTGCAACGTTACAAAGGGCTAGGAGAGATGAACGCCGATCAATTGTGGGAAACGACCATGGATCCTGAACATCGTACACTTGTCCGTGTACGGATCGATGATGCTGCTCAAGCGGAACGCCGCGTTACAACCTTAATGGGCGATAAAGTAGAGCCACGTCGTAAATGGATCGAAAACCATGTGCAATTTACTTTAGAAGAGGACGGTAGTTTACTGGATAATAAAGAAGAAATATCTACAGTTCCAGTGGCTGAACAACAAGAAAAAGAAGAAACGGCTGACGAAGTAAAAGTAATCAGTTTGTTTGATGAGTAGGAGGTGGTCAATTAATGGATACTAAGCATTCAATTCAAGAATTAACTTTGGAAGAAGTAATGGGGGACCGTTTTGGCCGCTATTCTAAATATATTATTCAAGAACGTGCGCTGCCGGATATTCGTGACGGCTTGAAACCCGTACAACGTCGTATTCTGTTTGCTATGAATAAAGATGGCAATACTTACGATAAAGGTTTCCGTAAATCTGCAAAATCTGTTGGTAATATCATGGGGAATTATCATCCTCATGGAGACAGTTCAATTTATGAAGCGATGGTTCGAATGAGCCAAGATTGGAAATTGCGTCAGGTACTAATCGAGATGCATGGTAACAATGGTTCGATGGATGGTGATCCACCTGCTGCAATGCGTTATACAGAAGCACGATTATCTCAATTAAGCGGTGAGATGTTAAAAGATATCGAGAAAGAAACCGTTGACTTCGTATGGAACTTTGATGATACAGAAAAAGAGCCAACAGTGTTACCAGCAGCATACCCAAACTTGTTGGTTAATGGTTCAACTGGTATTTCTGCCGGATATGCGACTGAGATCCCTACACATAATCTATCCGAGGTTATCGATGGTGCAATCTATTTGATTGACCATTCAAATGCTTCGTTAGAAAAAATTATGGAATATATTCCGGGTCCAGATTTTCCAACAGGAGGAATTCTACAAGGAAAGGCTGAAATTAAAAAAGCATACGAAACAGGAAAGGGCAAAGTAATCCTTCGTTCAAAAACCTCGATTGAACCGCTTAAAGGCGGGAAACAGCAAATCGTCATTCATGAGATTCCTTATGAGGTGAATAAAGCTGTTTTAGTCAAAAAGATGGATGAAATCCGTTTGAATAAAAAAATTGACGGGATTGCTGAGGTTCGTGATGAATCAGATCGGACGGGGCTGCAGGTCGTTGTAGAACTTAAGAAAGACGCTAATGCAGAAGGTATTCTAAATTACTTATTCAAGAATACTGATTTGCAAATCAACTATAATTTCAACATGGTTGCGATCGACAATATGACTCCGCAACAAGTTGGTTTGAAACATATTTTAGAAAGTTATATCGGCCATCGTAAATCTGTAATCACAAAACGTAGTCAGTTCGAACTTTCTAAGGCGCAAAAACGTCAACACATTGTTGAAGGTTTAATGAAGGCTTTGTCGATATTGGATGAGGTTATTGCAACGATTCGCAACAGTAAAGATAAAAAGGATGCAAAAAACAATTTAGTCGAACGTTTTGACTTCAGCGAAGAGCAAGCTGAAGCGATTGTGACCTTGCAATTGTACCGCTTGACCAATACTGATATCACTCAATTAGAAAAAGAAGCAGCTGAGCTAGCTGGTGAGATCAAAGAATTACATTTAATTTTGGACAGTGAAAAAGAACTGCATAAAGTTATGAAACAAGAGTTGCGCCAAATCAAAAAGAATTACGGCAATGATCGCTTGACAAAAATAGAAGATGAAATCAGCGAGATCAAGATCGAGACAGAAGTATTAATCGCACAAGAAGATGTGATTGTTACTTTAACAAAAGAGGGCTATTTGAAACGTAGCAGTCTACGCTCATACAATGCTTCACGTCCTGATGAACACGGGATGAAAGATGGCGATTCTATTATCTTTATTGATAAGCTGAACACACTTGAACATTTGTTGATTTTAACGAATCATGGAAATATGATTTATCGACCAGTTCATGAAATCACTGAACTAAAATGGAAAGATGTGGGAGAACACATCTCACAAACCATTACTAACTTATCTATGACAGAAGAAATAATAGCAGCCTTTCCTTATAAAGAGATTGATGCAAACAAACTCTTTATCTTCATGAGTAAGGAAGGTATGATCAAACAAACTCGTATGACAGAATTTTCGCCTTGGCGCACCTATCGTAGCCGACCTACAACTGCGATGAAAATGAAAAGCGATACAGATCAGATTGTATCAGTCTTCTTAACGGATGAGGTCCGTAATGTAGATGTTTTTATTGCTTCGCATCGAGCGTTTGGTTTGCGTTATCCGTTAGAAGAAGTACCTGTAGTGGGTTCTAAAGCAGCCGGCGTTAAGGCTATCAACCTTAAAGATGGCGACTATGTAATAGCGGGCGGTTTAGTTCCTTCTGAAGGAGATTCGCCAATTCTATTATTAAGTCAACGTGGTGCAGCAAAACGAATGCTTGCGCAGGAATTGCCGCAATTGGGACGTGCTAAGCGTGGCTTAATGATTTTCCGTGAGTTAAAGAAAAATCCGCATCGACTCACTTACATGACGACGGAGACTGAAGGAAGACTTATTTTGACGTCCAGCAAAGGTATCGAAAAAGAAATTGAGGTATCTAATGTCGCTATTAGCGACCGAATGTCAAATGGCACGTTTGCAATTGATGAGAAAAAAGAAGGAGAGCTTTTCTCTGTTTATCACCCTCAGGAATTAAGTGAGGAATAGCTTTCTGTACTATAAAATAGTAATACAGCCGGGTATCTGTTTTAAAACAGATACCCGTTTTTTTTATCACAAAATACGAAAAAATACATAGTTCGAGCAAAAGGATTAATTCGATATTTACTAGAAAATCCCATTATATAAAGGGTTTGCTAGCGATTTCAGGAATATCTTATTTTCTAATTAATCTTTCACAAGGAAAGGCTTGCATAATAGAATTTATGTGTTATACTTTGTTCGTAAAGCTGTAGCAATTAAGTTTTTATTATTCTAAGGAGGTCCTTTTGGAATGGGAACTGCAACAAATGAACTAGAAAAAATGAAAAACACTGAAAAGTCTGCATGGGAAGGCTTTAAAGGTCATCTATGGAAGAACGAGATCAATACTCGGGACTTTATCCAAGCAAACTACACACCTTATGAAGGCGCGGCTGACTTCTTAGCTGATCCAACTGAGGAAACCAATGCATTATGGAATAAGTTGCAAGAACTTCAAAAGCAAGAACGCGAAAATGGCGGAGTGCTAGATATGGAAGCGGATATCGTATCTGCTGCTAACGCATACGGTGCTGGTTATATTGACGAAGATATGAAAGATAAAGAAACAATCGTTGGTATTCAGACTGATAAGCCTTTGAAACGTGCATTCATGCCTTATGGCGGTATTCGTATGGCTGAAGAATCACTTGAAAGCTATGGCTACACACCAAATCCTAAATATACTGAAATCTTCAATGATTATCATAAAACTCATAACCAAGCTGTATTTGATGTCTATACTCCAGAAATTCGTGCAGCTCGTCGTGCTAAGATCATTACAGGGCTTCCAGATACTTACGGACGTGGACGTATCGTTGGTGACTATCGTCGTGTAGCTTTATATGGTATTGATTATTTGATGCAGCAAAAATTAAAAGATCATGCAAATTGTGGTCATGGTCAATTCACAGAAGAAGACCTTCGTCTACGTGAAGAAATTAGTGATCAATACAAGGCATTAAAACGTATTAAAGAAATGGCAGAAGCTTATGGCTTTGATATCTCTCGTCCAGCAGAAAATGCGAAAGAAGCTGTTCAATGGACATACTTCGGTTATCTAGCAGCAATTAAGGAACAAAATGGTGCTGCAATGTCAATCGGCCGTGTTTCTACTTTCTTGGACATCTATATTCAACGCGATATCCAAAATGGCATATTGACAGAGGAACAGGCGCAAGAATTGATTGATCATTTGGTAATGAAATTACGTATGGTTAAATTTGCACGTATTCCATCATACAATGAGTTATTCTCTGGTGACCCGGTTTGGGCAACATTATCAATTGCTGGTATGGGTATGGACGGACGTACATTGGTTACTAAGAATGATTTCCGTTTCTTACACACATTAGAAAATATGGGACCATCTCCAGAACCAAACTTGACTGTATTGTATTCTTCTCGTTTACCAGAAGGGTTCAAAGACTATGCAGCAAAAATTTCAATTGACACATCTTCAATTCAATATGAAAATGATGATGTAATGCGCCCAGTATGGTTAGATGATTACGCAATCTGCTGCTGTGTATCTGCTACACAAACAGGGAAAGAAATGCAATTCTTTGGTGCTCGCGCTAACTTAGCAAAAGCTTTGTTATATGCAATTAACGGCGGTGTTGATGAAAAATCTAAAGCACAAGTCGGACCTGATTTCCGCCCAATCGAATCAGACGATGCATTGGACTTTGACGATGTTATGGCTAAATATGATGAAGTGCTTGAATGGCTAGCGGGTATGTATGTGAATACATTGAATGCAATCCACTATATGCATGACAAATATTACTATGAAGCAGCTGAATTGGCGTTGATGGATACTGACTTAAAACGTACATTCGCAACGGGAATCGCTGGATTCTCACATGTTGTCGATTCGTTAGCAGCTATCAAGTATGCGAAGGTCTTCCCAATTCGCGACGAAGATGGAATTGTTACTGACTTTAAGATCGATGGTGAGTTCCCTAAATATGGTAATGACGACGCTCGTGCGGATGATTTAGCGGTTTGGGTATTGAAAACATTTATGGAAAAATTAGAACACTACCATACTTACCGTAACTCAGAACCAACAACTTCAATCTTAACAATTACTTCAAACGTTGTTTATGGTAAAGCAACTGGTACAATGCCTGATGGACGTAAAGCCGGTGAACCGTTGGCTCCAGGAGCAAATCCATCTTATGGTGCTGAACAAAATGGGTTATTGGCATCTCTTAACTCATTGACAAAATTACCATACGAATATGCATTAGACGGTATTTCAAATACTCAAAGTATTAATCCTGATGCCTTAGGACATGATGAAGATGAGCGGATTGAAAACTTGACGAACGTTTTAGATGGTTACTTCAATCAAGGAGCACATCACTTAAACGTGAACGTATTCGGTAAAGAAAAATTAATCGATGCAATGGAACATCCAGAAAAAGAAGAATATGCGAACTTTACGATCCGTGTTTCTGGATATGCAGTTAAATTCATCGACTTGACTCGTGAACAGCAAGAAGATGTTATCAGCCGTACATTCCACGCAAAAATGTAAGCTGTTGATTACAATAATTAAAGGTATAGTAAGGGCGGATGGACGGAGGTCTATTCGCCTTACTTTTACCAGTTTAGTAGAGCTTAAGCTGGATTTAGAAGAATAATCGCATGAAAAAAGTCATTTACTTATAGTCTCATAAAAAAACCAATTTGTTGGTATGCGTAGTGAAAATCAACACTTAAAAAATTTTACATATATTAAGAGGGGGCCTGTTTATGTCTGCTGTGACTGAACAACCTATTGTCGGAAATGTCCATTCAATTGAAAGTTTCGGATCTGTTGACGGACCGGGAGTACGTTTTATTGTCTTTATGCAAGGGTGTCGTATGCGTTGTCAATTCTGCCATAATCCGGATACTTGGAAAATCAATGATCCAAAAGCTAAAAAGAGAACTGCTGATGATATTTTAAAGGAAGCAGTGAATTATAAAAGCTATTGGGGTAAAAAAGGTGGTATCACTGTAAGTGGTGGGGAACCATTATTGCAAATTGATTTTTTAATTGATTTATTTAAAAAGGCAAAAGAGCTGGGAATTAACACGACTTTAGATAGTTGTGGCAAGCCCTTTACATTTGACGAACCATTTTTCTCGAAATTTGAGGAATTGATGAAATATACAGATCTGGTTTTATTTGATATTAAACAGATCGATAATCAAAAGCATAAAGAATTGACTGGTCAAAGTAACGACAATATCTTGGAGATGGCGAAATATCTTTCTGACATCAATAAACCTGTTTGGATACGCCATGTGCTGGTACCTTTTAGAAGCGACTATGACGAATTTTTAATTCGATTAGATACATTTATTAAGAGCTTAAACAATGTTGATAAGGTTGAAATCCTGCCTTATCATACGATGGGGAAATATAAGTGGGAAGAAATGGGAATGAAGTATCCTTTAGAAGGAATTGAACCACCTACTGATGATCGTGTAGAGAATGCTAAAAAGATATTGCATACTGAAGATTATAAAGGCTATTTGAAGCGTAAAAATTAAATAAAACAAAAAAATCGGGTGGAGTGTTCTTTACCCGATTTTTATTTAGATAGTTTTGGAATATGATTTAAAAAAGCGGCATGTTGTTGCTCTTTTCATTTTTTTTGATATGATAAAGAAGAACTTATTTAAAGGAGCGAATAAACTATGGGAAAAGTTTTAATTTTTGGACACCAAAACCCTGACACGGATGCGATTGGAGCAGCGATTGCATTTGCTAACTTGCAAAAGGAATTAGGTGTGGATGCCGAAGCAGTAGCGCTTGGAACACCAAATGAAGAGACACAATTTGCTTTGGATCATTTTGGTTTGACAGCGCCACGTGCGGTAAAAAAAATCGCGGCTGAAACAAATGATGTAATGTTAGTTGACCACAATGAATTTCAACAAAGTGTGGCCGACATTGAAGATCTGAATATTTTAGCGGTAGTTGACCATCACCGGATTGCAAACTTCCAAACAGCAAACCCTTTATATTATCGTGCTGAACCAGTTGGGTGTACGTCGACGATTGTTCTAAAACTATACAAAGAAAACAGTATTGCTGTTCCTGCAAAAATCGCGGGCATGATGTTATCAGCGATTGTTTCCGATACATTATTATTCAAATCACCGACTTGCACGCAAGAGGATATTGATGCCGCAAATGAATTAGCTGAAATTGCTGGTATTGAGTTGAACAGCTATGGGCTTGATTTATTAAAAGCTGGAACAAATTTAAGTAATAAATCTGAAGCAGAATTATTGGATTTAGATGCTAAGTCATTTCCTATGGCAGGAAAAACTGTTCGAATTGCGCAGGTTAATACGGTAGATTTGGCTGAAGTTTTCACTCGTCAAGCTGCTTTGCGTGATGCGATGTTGGCTGAAAATGTCAAGAATGGTTATGATTTATTCTTACTGCTTGTTACAAATGTACTTGATTCTGATTCAGAATTATTAATAGCCGGTGAACCAAGAGAAATGGTTACCGAAGCATTTAAAGTACAACTTGAAAATGACCGTGCATTCTTACCAGGTGTTGTATCACGTAAGAAGCAAATCGTACCTCAATTGACCGAAGCGTTTGAAAAATAATTCGAGCTTTTAAAAAGTGGACTTTGGAAGTCCACTTTTTTGTGGAATTTTTTAAAGAGGACTATAATTCAAATGGACATTGAGCTCAACAAATTGTTTTAAGCAATTTTTTTATCTATGGAATGGTTGGTGCTCAAAAGACCATAATTAAATATTGAGTTAAAAAGGTTCTCCATTTTTGGAAAGGAGATTGCTATGCAAATCTATACGAACAACAAAAAAATTCAACTTTTTTTAAAGCGTACAGAAATTCAAGAATTATTGAATTATTTTGAGAAACTGCAAGAGCCAGTGATCCTGCGTGAGATTAGAAAAAAATTTCCGTATCATAAACATTTAGATAAAGATATCGATTTTTTGATTGACAACGGTATTATTACTCGTCAGGATCGCCGCTATTATTTTTCTTTACCAGTAATTAAGGATTATCCAACGACTGAAATCGTCGAAAAAGTTATTCAAGAGGCAGATGAAAAGTATTCGATCGATGAGCTATTGGTTTGGTTAGGTGAAATACTGAGGGTTGATGAATTTAGCGATATACTCGCGATAGATTTTATTTTTCCGAGATTTAACCGATTAGAAAATGATAACTTTCAATTAGTGACAATTAATCGCGCAGGAAAATTACCAGAAACATTAGCGAATTATTTTGTGAATATTGACCAACCAAAATTATTCCCGAATCTGGCTTCGCTTATTGGGGATGTTAATCAGGAATTTTTCAGCAATCAGTTGGACCTAATTTTCGATCGTGTAATGGCAAGCAAGCCGCCGCGACGAGACTCGATCTTTGTGGATAGCTTGCTGACCACTCAAGTGATTACCGCTGATCCGGAATGGCAATTGGTTATTCCGTTCTATACTAAGAGTATATCTTATGACTTTGATCGAGAATTAGATAGCCGGACACGTTTCTTTTTTGTGCGACAATTAGCTGAACGACTGTTAGCTGACAGAGAAAGTTTTACGTACTTAATAAAAAAGAAGGCATGAAAAAATGCAACGAATAATAAAGGGATTTATTTTGATTGTTAGTTTTTTATTGGTGTTTGGCGGTATTTATTATGCGAAGGTGCGCTACTTCAGTCCAGGCACATTAGCAAAACAGAAAGGTATTCATTATTCAAATGTGCCTACAGTCTTTATTCATGGGTATGAAGGGAACTCCTTTTCTTTTGGACCGCTTTTACGGAGATTTGAACGAGAGAATGTCGCTAAACGTGAGATGACGATTGTAGTTCAAGCGGATGGTAAGCTAACTGTCGAAGGAAGATTGAAGAATAGAAATGATAATCCGACGATCATGGTCCTTTTTGCAAAAGATGTAACGGATGAAATAACTCAAAGCAAGTGGATTGATAAAGTAATGCGCTATTTGTATGAACAAAAGGTAACACGTGTCAATCTTGTCAGCCATTCTATGGGCGGGGTTTCGTCGCTACGCTATTTATTAGAGTATGCGGGAGATAAAACACCAGTGACTGACCGTTTTGTTGCGATCGCTGCACCCTTTAATGACTTGGAAATCGCTGAAGATACGGAAGAGATTTTTGCTTATGAATTAACAGAAAATGGACCAAGCGGGGAAACTCCGATCTATCAATATTTTGATCAAGCTATGAATCGCTTACCCTCGAATTTACAAGTACTTAATGTCGCGGGAAACTTGCAGGACGAAACAGATAGTGATGGCTCTGTTTCAACGCATAGTGCATTTTCCTTGCGCTTACTATTCCAAAAACATGCAAAGAGCTATCAGGAACTAACTGTTACAGGAAAAAGCGGCGCTCATTCGACGATAACTAAGAGTGATAAGTTAGAAAAAAAATTGATCCAATTTATATGGAAAAAAACAGCTTGAAGCTAGTGCTTCAAGCTGTTTTTTTGACGTTTGCGAACTTTTTTTGTCCAGAACCCGCCAGAGATATATTTTGGTTCATAGGAGATAATGAAGGCGCGCTCTTCAACTTCTTTAATCAATGCATAAAGGGTACGTTCTGTTTTACGTGGAGATAAAATCTCTAAGATCATTCGCCCACCTTCAAGACCTTCTCCATAGGATTGTGTGACGCCATATCCGTTCTCTCTCAAAATACGAGGTAAGCTCGATTCTTGATCAGTATTAGTTGGTAATATGACAGTGACCATGATATAGCCTAAAGCTAATTTGTCTTCAATTCTTATGCCAACACTAATTCCGATTGCGTATCCTAAGGCATATGTCAGTAGATTGATAGGGTTATCTAAACGATTTAAGACCATTGACAGCCCGAGAATGTAGATAGTAATTTCTACCATACTCATTAAAGGAGCTAAAACGCGATACCCCTTCATCGTAAGCATAAAACGAAGAGTATTCAATGTAACGTACGCAAAATTAATAAAAAAGATCATTACCAGCATTTTAATATCAACCAAATAAAAGAACCCCTTTATTTTATATTTTTCAAATTTATTGGGTTTTATTGTTCGTGTTTTTTCTTATGATTACCAGCCTAACGATTATTCTAGTAAAAAGCAAATAGAAGGAAATAAGTAAAAGAAAAACTTTTATAAACTATCAAAAAAAACGATCAAGATAATAACGAGTGTTATTTATATGTGCTAAATGAACTTATTTAAAAGAATTGGAAATTTTAACTTCTATTTTAAATCTTATTATAATATAATGTTAGATAGAGGCATTTAATAATGTAGAGAGGAATGCAGAAAACGCTTGATACGTTATTTATCTTGGGTTTGTGTTATTATAATAAAACAAGGTATGTTTTTATTATTAAACTTTACACATTGAAATGTAATTTAAGAGCGCTTTGTCGTTCGATTAAAAAGGTGGTTCTCATGAAAAATACTATGCAAGATGAAAAGCAACAAGTGGATGATGCTAAGAAATCATTTTTGTCTGGAGAAAATTTTTATGCACAACAGATGTTGGGAGCACACCAAGAGGAAGATGGGCATGTTTTTAGAGTATGGGCACCGAATGCACTAGCGGTTTCTTTAGTTGGAGATTTCAATGACTGGCAAGACTTGCCAATGGAAAAAGATGACTCAAGCGGAATCTGGCAAGTTTATACAGATGCTGCAAAAGAGGGGGATCTTTACAAGTTTAAGGTGAAACAAGCCGATGGTCGAGAGATTCTGAAAATTGATCCATTCGCTGTTCGGTTTGAAAAACGTCCTGGCGATGCAGCGGAACTATATAATTTCCCCGAAAAGAAATGGAAAGATGGTTTATGGCGCGGACGAAGCAAACGAGCGAATGCGTTTAAACGGCCGTTGAATATTTACGAGATGCATGCCAGCTCTTGGAAGTATCATGAAGATGGGACGCCCTACAGTTTCGCCGATTTGAAGCAGGAACTGATTCCTTACTTGGTCGAAATGAATTATACACATGTTGAGTTTATGCCATTAATGGAGCATCCATTGGGACGTTCGTGGGGGTATCAGCTAATTGGTTATTTTGCAATGAGCTCTTACTATGGCACACCGGCGGATTTTCAAGATTTTGTAGAAGCATGTCATTTGAACAACATCGGAGTGTTTGTTGATTGGGTGCCTGGTCATTATTGTATCAATGATGACACGTTGCCTTATTATGATGGAACGCCTCAATTTGAATATACCGATCCGGACCGAGCTAAAAATAATCGCTGGGGATCAATAAATTTTGATCTTGGCAAACCTCAGGTTCAAAGTTTTCTGATTTCTAGTGCGATGTTCTGGATCGAGATGTTTCATGTGGACGGCATTCGAGTGGATGCTGTTTCAAGCATGATTTATCGAGATTACGATGATGGTCCATGGACACCAAATCATGAAGGCGGAAACCGTAATTTTGAAGGCTATTACTTTTTGCAAAAGTTGAATGCAGTAATCAAGTTGGCACATCCAAATGTGTTAATGATTGCGGAAGAAAGTTCTTCTGAGACACCGGTTACTGGGTTGATTGAAAGTGGTTCGTTGGGTTTTGATTTTAAATGGAACATGGGCTGGATGAATGATGTTTTACGTTTTTATGAGATGGATCCGGTTTATCGAAGTGAAAATTTTAACTTAATTACCTTTTCTTTCATGTACATGATGCAAGAAAATTTTATTTTGCCGCTTTCTCATGATGAAGTAGTTCATGGCAAAAAGAGTTTGATGCATAAAATGTGGGGTGATCGCTATAAACAATTTGCGCAATTGCGGAATTTATACACGTATTTTATGATGCATCCAGGTAAAAAATTACTGTTTATGGGAAGTGAATGGGGTCAATTTTTAGAATGGAAATTTGATGAAGGATTAGAATGGGACGACTTGAATGACTCAATGAATCATTCAATGCAGCATTTTACAGCCGAATTAAATGATTTTTATAAGAGCCAAACGGCTTTATGGGAATTGGAAGATTCTTATGACACGATCGAAATTATTGATGCAGATAATACAGATGAATCGGTGTTGACCTTTATGCGCAAAGGAAAGCGTAAAAAAGATTTTTTGATCATTATACTAAATATGACTCCGGTTGAACGCCATGATTTCCACATAGGCGTTCCATACCCAGGAACGTATAAAGAAGTTTGGAATACTGAAATGAAAGAATTTGGTGGGACTTGGACGAAACACAACGAGGATCGTCAAAGTGAACCAATCAAATTTAAAGAGTACGGCCAGTTGATCAAGACGATTGTCCCAGCTCTGGGAGCTATTGTTTTAAAACCAGAATCAATTAACACACGCAAAAAATAGAGGGGAGGTAGATGAAGGAAAATCCTTCATCTAAGTAAAATGAAAACAGAAATTTTAGCAATGATTTTAGCCGGTGGGAAAGGTTCTCGCCTAGGCAAACTGACACAAAAAATTGCAAAACCTGCTGTCCCTTTTGGCGGTCGCTATCGAATTATTGATTTTACCTTGAGCAATTGTATCAATTCCGGGATTAACAATGTGGGTGTGGTGACACAATATCAACCGTTGGCATTAAATAATCATATCGGGAATGGCTCTAGTTGGGGATTTGATGGCTTAAATTCCGGCGTGACAATCTTACAACCGTATTCTAGCAATGATGGCAGTAAATGGTTCGAAGGAACGGCTCACGCGATTTATCAAAATATGGATTACATTGATCAAATGGACCCGCAATATGTTCTTGTATTATCAGGTGATCATATCTATAAAATGGATTATGAAGCGATGTTGGAAGATCATAAAGCCAATAATGCATCATTGACAGTCGCTGTAATCGAGGTACCAATTGAAGAAGCCTCGCGTTTCGGGATTATGAATACTGATGAAAACGATCGAATCATTGAATTTGAGGAAAAACCAGAAGTTCCCAAAAGTAACTTAGCTTCGATGGGGATCTATATCTTCAACTGGAGCCGTTTACGCAGTGTATTGCTGAACAGCTACAAAAAGGATGATCAAATGTTAGATTTCGGAAAACATGTGATCCCAGCCTATTTAGAAAGTGGAGAAAATGTTTTTGCTTATCGTTTTGACGGCTACTGGAAGGACGTAGGTACGATCGATTCTCTTTGGGAAGCTAGTATGGAGTTTATTGATCCGGAACATAATTTGAATATTCGAGATAAGAATTGGCGTATTTTAGCGAAGAATACGATTTCCCCACCGCATTTTTTAACAGAAAGTGCCGATGTGAAGGATTCACTAGTTGTTGATGGATGCTATGTTGCTGGTCACGTTGAACATAGTATTTTATCGGGCGATGTTCAGGTTAAAGAAGGAGCAAAAGTGGTGGACAGCGTGATTATGCCAGGTGCTACGATCGGTAAAAATGTACAAATCACGAAAGCGATCATTGGGGAGAATGCAATCATTGGCGACGGTGCGGTGGTTGATGGTTCGGAAGAAATCGCTGTCGTGGGCTATTCAGAAGTGATTGGAGTGTTGACAAGTGAGAGCGAATAAAATGTGTGCCATTATGGGTAATGTATATGAATGTCCAGAATTATTACCCTTAACTGAAAAAAGACCATTGGCTACTTTGCCTTTCGATTGCAAGTATCGTCTAATTGACTTCAATTTGTCAAATGCGATCAATGCTAATATCAAGTCTGTCTACATGGTTTTCAATCAAGGAACAACTAAATCTGTATTTGACCATATCGGCGGCGGACGTGAATGGCACTTGGATAGTGTGGATAGTCGCTACTTTATTCACTTTTATCAAGATTTCTTAAAAAAGAAAGCCGAAGGACGTCCTTATTTCGAATCTGTTATCGATTATTTAAATAAATCGAAATCGGAATATACAGTTTTTATGGGAAATCGAATGCTTTGTAACATTGATTTGGAGGCGGTATTAAAAATTCACCAACAAAGTGACAGTGTTATGACAGTTGTCTATAAAAAAATGCCTAAGGAACAAATCTATCGTCAAGATGAAATTTTAGAAGTAGATGAACATGGCATAATTAAAGGACACCATAATTTCTTAGAAGATAAATCAGATGATGAAATGCTTAATTTGAGTATGAAGATCTTTATTTGCCGTACAGATTGGTTAATCAATGCCTTGCAGGAAGGACAAAATTTAGGTGGTCCGGTAGCATTAGTTGATTTCTTGACTCTAGCGATGAATCAGGTGAAAACATATGCTTATGAATATACAGGTTTTTTAAGTAATATATTTGATATCAAATCTTATTATGATGCCAACATGGCGATGCTGGATCCGAAAAAGTTCACCTCGTTGCTTTATTCTAAACAGAAGATCTATACAAAACTAAAAAATGAAGTGGCTACGTATTATTCTCCAACCTCAGAAGTGAGAAATAGCCAATTCGCAACAGGCTGTTTAATTGACGGTAAAGTTCAAGGATCTCTTGTATCACGGAGTGTTGTAGTAGAAAACGGTGCCGAGGTTGAAGAATCGATTATCATGGCAAGCTGCAGTATTCAAGAAAATGCTTTTGTTAAGCATGCGATATTGGATAAAAATGTTGTGGTGGAACCAGGAATCAAAATTATTGGTTCAGCTGATCAGCCAGTTGTTATCAAGAAAAACACGCATGTATTAAGCGACGTTTATGGAGGCGAATAAGCGTGAAGACATTATTTGTAGCAGCTGAATGTGCACCCTTTTTTAAAACAGGAGGATTGGGTGATGTCGCAGGTGCTTTGCCAAAGGCGCTGAAGGAAAAAGGAACGGACGTAAAAGTTGTTTTGCCGTATTTTACGAAAATGTCAGACCGCTATAAAGAGCAGTTAGAGGATTTATTCTCTTATGATGTTTATGTAGGATGGCGTAAGCAGTATTGCGGTGTGAAGCATCTTAAAATGAATGGGATTGATTATTATTTTTTAGATAATCTGTATTACTTTAATCGTCCGGAACTGTATGGCTATTATGATGACGGAGAACGTTTTGCTTTTTATCAGCAAGCAGTCATTGAATTAATGGAGAAGATTGATTTTATTCCTGATGTAATGCACTTGAACGATTACCATACATCCTTCATTCCATTTTTATTGAAGGAAAAATATCACTGGATTCAGAAATTTAATCAAATTCGGACGGTTCTGACTATTCATAATATCGAGTTTCAAGGACAGTATGATCGTGAGATTCTATATGATTTATTCGGCGTAGGTTGTGAACGCTACGATGATGGAACAATTCGCTTTAATGATTGTGTGAATTTTATGAAAGCGGGCATCCTTTATGCGGATCGTGTAACGACAGTCAGTCCTTCTTATGCTGAAGAAATCAAAACAGCTGAATTTGGTACAGGGTTGGATGGAATATTACGGATGGAAAGCGGAAAATTGCGCGGAATATTAAATGGGATCGACTATGATACTTTTGATCCAGCAAAAGATCCTGCGATTTTTTCAAACTATGATGAAAAACATCTTGATAAAAAAACAGAAAATAAAGTTCAATTACAGAAGCACTTAGATTTACCCGTTCGTCCGGATATTCCTGTAATTGGAATTGTCAGTCGTTTAACATATCAAAAGGGTTTCCATTTGTTACTAGAAGAAATGGAACATTTGATGCAGTTTGATGTGCAATTGGTTTTGATCGGTACGGGTGATCCTAATTTTGAAAATCAGTTCCATTATTTTGGTGAAAAATACCCCCAAAAAGCTAGCATACATATCGCATTTGATGTGACGTTGGCTCAAAAAGTCTATGCGGGGGCTGATATGTTTTTGATGCCATCAGCGTTTGAACCTTGCGGATTGTCACAAATGATCTCAATGCGTTATGGAACATTGCCAATTGTGCATGAGATTGGTGGTCTAAAGGATACTGTTCAACCCTATAACCCAATTACTAATGAAGGCACTGGTTTTGGGTTTGATATTTTTGAATCGTTTTATTTAATGAACGCTTTAAAGCAGGCGATTGAACTTTATCATGATCACCAAGATATTTGGAGAAAAATTGTGCTAGAGGCAATGTCGCGTGATTTTAGCTGGAATGAATCTAGTCAACAATATTTAGAGCTATATAAGCAAATGTAGGATTCGAAATGCCAGAATCTAAAGCCTTAGGCTATGGATTTTGGCTTTTTCTATCAAGCTTCTAGCTGTGATGAGGTACTATGTAGTAAGAATTAATCGTATTTTCGAAAAATGCAGGTTGGAGATGACGAAATGGACAAAAAAGAATTTAAACAATCATTCAGCCGCCGTTTAGCTGAAAAATTTGCAATGGATGTAGCAGATGCTTCCCCAAACGAACTTTATCAAACGTTGGGTTCATTGCTGACTTCGGCATACTCACAGAATTGGCAACAAACATGGAAAGACTATCGAGAAGCAGAACAAAAACAAGCTTATTATTTCTCTATTGAATTTTTGCCAGGAAAAATGTTGAAAAGCAATCTGCTTAACATGGGCTGGCTGGATATGGTAACGGAGGCTTTAAGTGAATTAGGCATTAATTTAGATGATCTGGCTGAAGTGGAGCCGGATATGGCACTAGGTAATGGCGGCTTAGGTCGTTTAGCATCATGTTTCATGGATTCAATCGCTTCGATGGGCTTACCAGGTAATGGTAATGGAATTCGTTATGAATATGGGCTTTTTAAGCAGCGTTTTGTCGACAATTATCAGGTAGAGTTACCAGATGAATGGCTGCAAAAGGGCAATCTGTGGGAAGTTCGAAAAGAAAGTAAAGCGGTAGATGTGCGAATTGGCGGAGATGTCTACATGAGTCCTGATTCCTATGGCAACCTTGTTCCGATTTATCAAGGAGGAATGAAGTTACGCGCGGTTCCTTATGATACTGGTATGGTTGGGTATCAGAATGATATTGTCAATACGATGCGATTGTGGTCGGTGGAAATCCCGCCAGAAGAAGAGGATCGCTATCGAAGTATCGAAGATCGCCGTGCGGTTGAGGATTTGACATCCGTCTTATATCCAGATGATTCTAGTGAAGCGGGCAGAAAACTCCGCTTATCGCAAGAGTATTTCTTTGTTTCCGCTGGAGTACAAAGTATTTTACGGTATTACAAACAATTAGATAAATCGATGGACGAGATCAATCAATATATTGCAATTCATATAAATGATACTCACCCAGCAATGTGTGTCGCTGAGTTCATGCGCCTGTTAATCGACGAAGAAAAATTAGGCTGGGATCGGGCTTGGAATTTGACTCAAGAGGTCATGAGTTATACAAATCATACTATCATGGCTGAGGCACTTGAAAAGTGGTCCATTGATATGATGAAAAGTGTTTGTCCTCGAATTTATCAGATTATTGAAGAGATAGACAGACGTTTTGTTGAAGAGATGACCGGAGTTCATGATTTTGATTTAATTCAACGGACAAGAATCATTCAGTACGGACAGGTTCACATGGCTCATCTCGCTATTATCGGTTCTCATTCAACCAATGGCGTGGCAAAATTGCATTCGGATCTTTTAAAGTCCGTTGTTCTGCATGATTTTTATCGACTTTATCCAGCTCGTTTTAATAACAAAACGAATGGAATCGCAATGCGTCGATGGACACAGTTAGCCAACCCTAAAATGAGTAAAGTACTAGATGAGGCAATTGGGAAATCTTGGCGTAAAAAACCAAGTGACTTACGTTTACTGCTTAATTATGAAGAAGATGATCAAGTTCTAGATGCTTTAGCAGACGCGAAGCTAGAGAATAAAAAACGTTTAGCTGATTACATTCAAAAGCAATGTGGAATCGCAGTGAATCCTGAGGCAATTTTTGATGTTCAAATCAAACGATTGCATGCGTATAAACGCCAATTACTGAATTTGCTGCACATCATTAAATTATACTTGGATCTGAAAGAAAATCCTGAGCTGCCAATCGAACCGAGAGTATTTATTTTCGGTGCAAAAGCTGCTCCTAGCTATCATCATGCGAAATCAATTATCAAAGTCATTAATGAAACCGCTAGTTTGATTAATCAAGATCCAGCGATTAACGATAAGTTGAAGGTTGTCTTTTTGGAAAATTATAATGTGAGTTTGGCGGAGCGGATCATTCCAGCAGCCGATGTCAGTGAACAAATTTCTTTAGCATCAAAAGAAGCTTCTGGTACATCAAATATGAAGTTAATGTTGAATGGAGCAGTGACGATCGCGACTTTAGATGGGGCTAACGTTGAGATTCGTGATGCTGTTGGGGATGAAAATATCGCTATTTTTGGTTTAACTGAATCAGAAGTGTATCAGTATTATGAAAATAGAAACTATTCATCAATGGATATTTTCAAGGAGAATGCTGTCATACAAAAGGTGGTAAAGGCTCTTATTGATGGAACGATCCCCAATATTCTTACAGAAGGATATGAAATATTCGATTCATTAGTCAAATACAATGATGAATTCTTTGTCTTGCGTGATTTTGAAGATTACTGCTTAGCACAGGAATCGGTCAATCAAGCGTATCAAGATCAGCGTCGTTGGCGACAAATAAGCCTACGCAATATAGCAAATGCTGGACGTTTCTCATCAGACAATACAGTTCAACGTTACGCAGATGATATTTGGCAAATCGAGCCTGTTTTTGCTCATGAAGATGATCGAGGTGTGACACAACATGACTCATATTTACTTTAATCCATGGTTAGAACGTTATAAACAACCATTTGGTGCTGTTCAAGAAGGGGCAATGGTCAAAATTTGGCTGTCTGTCCCTGAGCAGCAAAATACAAAAGTCCTTTTGATCGTACGTAAAGAGGGAAGTTCGGTCGGTCAAAAAATTTTTTCAATGGAGCCAGCCTCAGAAGATCGGTTTCATTTTCAAACGATTATGGATCAAGGATGGGGTCTGTACTTTTATTATTTTAATATTATTCATGAATCGGAAGGGTACGAGACTGTACAATACTATGGTTTTAATAGGCAAGGCGGGGAAGGCAGAATTTATGGTTCTGAACGGGAGGTAGTTCCTTATCAGCTGACTTGTTATCAAAAACCGGAAGTCGCGCCTAAATGGTATCGCGACGCTGTTTTCTACCAGATTTTCCCAGATCGTTTCGCTAACGGAAATCCCGATAGAATAATTAATCAACCCAAAAAAAATACCTTCATTTATGCGACTGAAGAAGACGAACCATTTTATATTAAGAATCAAAAAAGTGAAATTGTTCGCTGGGATTTTTTTGGTGGGAATTTTAAAGGAATTCAGGAAAAGATACCTTATTTGTTAGAGCTGGGAATCACAGCACTTTATTTAAATCCGATTTTTGAAGCTAGTTCTAATCATCGATATGATACCAACGACTATTTTAAAGTGGATGGCGTTCTAGGAACTGAAGAGGATTTTCGAAGTTTGATCGCAGCTTTGCATATGGCGGGTATCGCTGTCGTGCTAGATGGTGTCTTCTCCCATGTTGGCAAAGATAGCCGCTATTTCAATATTTCAGGCTATTATGGAGAGAATACAGGTGCCGCACGAGATGCAGAGAGTCAATATCGTGACTGGTTCACCTTTAATCATTATCCAGATGATTATAAATCTTGGTGGGGCGTCGCAGATTTACCAGAAGTACGAAAAGAAAATCCTCGCTATCAAGAATTCATTTATGGCGATTTGGACAGTGTCTTGTCGAAATGGACTTCAATGGGTGTGGATGGCTGGCGATTAGATGTAGCTGATGAACTGACTGATGATTTCATTGCGGGGATTCGTAAAAATCTATTATCCTATCAAGAGAAAATCTTGATTGGAGAAGTTTGGGAGGATGCCTCAAATAAAATTGCATACGATACTCGACGTAAATATGTTTTTGGCGATCATTTACAGGGAGTAATGAATTATCCGCTGCGGCAGCAAATCTTGGACCTTTTAAAGCAATCCCGTTCCTTGCAAGATATTTGCGAAGAAATGATTCGTTATCAAGAAAACTATCCTGCTGATTTTTATTATAATCAGTTAAACAATATTGGAACTCATGATACTGAACGTATTTTGACAATGTTAGGCGGGTCTGTTGAAACGCTGGATCAAGCATGGGGGCTGATGTTTATGATGCCGGGCATTCCTTGTGTCTATTACGGTGACGAGGCTGGCTTGACTGGCGGTAAAGATCCTGATAATCGCAAATTCTTCCCTTGGAAATCGATTGATCCTCGCTTGTTTAAAAACTGTCAGAAGTGGATCGAACGCAGAAAGAAATATGATGTTATGAAAAATGGTCAGTTTTTCCCATTTTACTCTCAAGCCCAACAAATTTTTGGGATCATTCGTTATACAGAGAATGCTTACGTGATTTACGCGCTCAACCTATCTGATCAAGAACAACTATTAAATGTCGGAGAATTATCAAGTCCTCGTGCTTATCAGGGAGAATACGCGGTTTTAGAGCGTATTTTGGAAGGCGAGACATTGGCTCCAAAAGGCAGCTTATTCATGTATGATTCAAATTAACTTATCTGTTTTGTTTGCTTACTGCTTAGAAAATTAAAAGCATTTTTTCAGCATTTATGCTAAACTATGCTATATCAGAACGATGAGGATGATTTTATGCAAACGTACAGCAGAAAAAAGAGCCGTTTTCCTGCTTTTGATGATGAAGCAGGTGTTAAATTAGTACAAATCAATCAACGTGTCTTGTTTGATGGACAGGATGACTTGATTACAAGTTATCGTTTGGAGGCAAAAGATATCTTTGAACGCCCGATGCCGAAAAACAAACGAACAAGACGTGTTAATCTAGATGAAGAACCGCGCAGAGAGCTAGATCACCATAAAGCGAATTTGCCAACGTACTATGGAGAACGAAAAGAATCGAAAAAAGCGAACTTATTTGAAGAGCGCAAACCAAAAGAAACGACGCAGCCTAAAGCTTCTTTTAATACGCGAAATGGCCGCAGTGCTACACCTTTTGCACCTAAATTTGTGCCCTCTTCATTAATTCCCGATGAACCGGCCGATGCAGTCTCACCACGAGAATTGATGCAAAGAATGGAAAAATCACGTCAATCCTACATTCTATTTGCTTCGGAAAATGAACAGCAGCAACCGGCGATCGAAAGAAAAAATTCGCGTCAACGGTTAGATCGTTCACTACGAGGTATCATGGAAGAAGAGAATTCAAGTATTGAAAATAGCAAATATTTTCATGATTAAGGCAGAAGGAGCCGATTGGCATCCTTCTGTTGTTTTGCGATGATAGGAGAGAACAGGGAATATGAATCCATTTGAGGAAAAGATTCGTCAATTACGAGCAGGAGAAATTGATACTTTCGAAGTGAAGCGAGATGAGTTTTTTTTGTTTCGCGAAGTATGGAGTAAACAAGAGGATAAAAAATTTTTCCGAGGTATCGCTGGATTAAAGGGAAATATTACTTATGTCTACGATACATCAATCGTTTAGGCTATTGACTTTTTCATTTTAGCTCGCTATCATGAAAAAGGATTCTGCGGTGGTGTTGGAATTGGCAGACAAGCATGACTAAGGATCATGTGAGAGCAATCTCGTGTGGGTTCGAGTCCCATTCGCCGCATTAGGATGTACCAATCTTGGTACATTCTTTTTTTGTAAGAAAATCAGGATTAAATGATTAGACAATTGTTTATTTTCATTTTTAAGCAATCCTTTTGTGTATTTCGATCACAAGATTTGCTTGTCTATTAGTCATCAGCTAAAATTAACTTATTGAAATGTGAATTTGCATATTTTGGAGGAAGCGGTAATGGAAGCGATTGGTCAAGTCTTAAAAGAGTTCAGAAAAGAACATGGCATGACACAGAAAGATCTTTCTCAAGGAATTTGTTCTCAAAGTGTCTTGAGTCGGATTGAAAATAATGAAGAGATTCCCAATATTTTTGTGATCCAGCAACTTTGTCATCGATTAGGGATTACGATTGACCAACTGATGCTTGATTTTTTACCAGAAGAACTGTTCCTGCGAAAATATTTCAATAAGATGTTTATGTATTTGCGAATCGGAAAATATTTAGAGATTCGAACCACCTTAGACTATTTAGATGAGCGTCAAATCACGCATCTTGATAAGGATCGCCAGTTGGCCTGCTTTTTTAAGGGCGTCTGCGCCTATTTTATCGACAAGAACCCAGAAGCGGCTTTAGAAAAAATAGAACAGGGACTATCAATCTGTGTTTCGAAAAAATATGATGGCTATTTTGATAGTCGGATCTTACTTTTAAGTCTGGCTGGTAAGATGAACTCTGTTTTAGGCAGAGTGAACGAAGCGCAAAATTACTACAACCAAAGCTTTGAGCTATTTCAAACGATGATGGCTGACTATTCAGAACGAAGCGAATTGAGTAATCTTTTTGTTAATTATGGAACTTTTTTAGTTAAGCACGAGCGTTTGGATTTAGCAGAGAAGGTCGTGGATATGGGGCTAAAATGGAATCGTCAACAATGCAGTTACTACAAGTTGAGAGAGCTTTTGGAATTGAAGATCCTTATGCTGGAGGCTCGTGATGAACTTCATTTAGTGATAAATTATCGGAAAATGGTACGCGCCTTAGAAAAGATAAAAGATTTATAGAATGGTCTACACCATTCTTGACTTATTATCCTTTCAGGAGTAACTTTAAGGTACTAAGAAAAAAGGGAGAGCTCAAAATGAAAACATTTATTTACGCTGACAAATTCTTTCTAAACTCTGGTGTTAAAGGCGCAGGTTATTTAGATGTCACTGATGGCATTTTTGGAACATATACGAAAGAAAAACCAGAAGGTGCTGAGATCATCGACCAAAGTGGAAAATGGATCGCTCCTGGTTTAGTTGATACTCATATCCATGGGTATAAAAATCATGATGTTATGGATAATGATGCTGAAGGAATCAAAGTGATGTCTGAAGGCTTATTATCATGTGGTGTCACAAGTTTCTTGCCAACAACATTAACGTCTTCAAAAGAACGGTTAAAAGATGTTGCTGAAACAATTGGAAAAGTTTCCAAAGATGTTGATGGTGCTAAAATTCAAGGAATTTACTTTGAAGGTCCATTCTTCACAGAAGAACATAAAGGGGCTCAAAATCCTAGTTATTTCGGTGATCCAGATTTGGATACCTTCCATGAATGGCAAGAAGCTTCAGGCGGTTTGATTAAGAAAATTGCATTGGCTCCTGAACGTAAAGGGGTCAAAGAGTTTGTTAAAACAGTGACTGATGAAGGTGTAGTTGTTTCGTTAGGGCATTCCAACGCAACTTTAGAAGAAGCGCAAGAAGCAGTTGAAGCAGGTGCGAGTGTCTTCGTACATGCTTACAATGGAATGCGTGGATTTAATCACCGCGAACCTGGAATGGTCGGAGCTTTGTTGGCGTTGCAGCATGTCTTCTCCGAATTAATTTGTGACGGTCATCATGTGCATCCGCAAGCGGCTGAAGTGTTGATGGAAAAAGCAGGACATGATCACGTGGCTTTGATTACTGACTGTATGATGGCTGGTGGTATGCCTGATGGCAACTACAATTTGGGCGAATTCCCCGTAGTCGTTGCAGAAGGAACAGCTCGTCTAGACTCAGGTAACCTGGCTGGAAGTATCTTGAAATTAAAAGAAGCAATCAAAAATGTTGTTGATTGGAATATCGCAACACCTGAACAAGCAGTTATGATGGCGTCCTACGTACCAGCTGTCAGCTGTAAGATTGATGATAAATGTGGAATGATCGCTGAAGGTCGTGCGGCTGACTTTATTGTCTTAGACCCTAGCATGGATCTAGTAGCTACTTATCTTGATGGCGTAGAACGCTACCACGCTTAATTGAATCGTCATTATTAAACTCGATCATTTTTTTGATCGAGTTTTTTTGTTATTGAGAACCTTTTTATGGTAAAATTTTCGTTAAAACTTTTTATTTTGAAAAAAACTGAAATGGGGTACATTATGAAACCAATAATCGGTGTTATTCCGCTATATGATGATGAACGAGAAAGTATCTGGATGTTGCCGGGGTATTTGAAATTAATTGAAGAAAATGGCGGGGTTCCGTTGATTTTACCTCTAACCAGTAGAAAAGAAACATTGACGCCTTTTCTAACAGATTGCGATGGTTTTTTGTTTACTGGCGGGCAAGATATTGATCCTTCTTTGTACAATGAAGAAAAACGGGAAGAATGCGGCAACCAATGTCAGGTGCGCGATGAAATGGAAAGTTATCTTGTGCGTGAAGTAATTGCAAGAGACAAGCCGTTGTTGGCTATTTGCCGAGGGGTACAATTATTGAACGTATTATATGGAGGAACCCTCTATCAAGATCTATCAAGCGAATACGCTACAGCAATAGTTCATCAGATGACCCCGCCCTATGACAAGATTCAACATGAAGTTGATTTGATTGAAAATAGTCTGCTTCATCGTATTTTAGGACAAGCTAAACTAGGAGTGAACAGCTACCATCACCAAGCAATCAAGAATCTGGGTGAGGGGCTGGAGTCAACCGCAGTTTCGACGGATGGATTAGTTGAAGGTATTACTTTGCCTGCAGCTAAGTTTGTTTTAGGCGTTCAATGGCATCCTGAGTTTTTCAAGGCAGCGACACCAGAAAATCAGGCAATAATCCGGGCATTTTATTCTGCTTGTTTGGATAATACTTAAAAGGAGAAAAATGAATGAAATTAGAATCTGGGAAAATTAGCTCCGTTAATAAAGAAAACTTTCTTAGGATCATCGATCTGTTAACAGATTTAGATATTCGATATTGGGTTGAAGGTGGTTGGGGAATCGATGTTCTTATTGGAAAACAAACTAGAGAACATAGCGATGTGGATATTGACTTTGACGCAGCGTTCGAGAAACAATTAATCGAGAAGTTGACTGAGATAGGGTATCAAATTACCATTGATCAGCGTCTGACGCGTTTAGAATTATACCATCCTGTCTATGGAATTATTGATATTCACCCATTCGTAATCAATGAGTCCGGGAGTATGCAGCAAGCGAACCCTGAAGGCGGTTGGTTTGAGCTGGCGTCTGATTGGTTTTCTGAAGGGAATTATGAAGGCCGAGTTATTCCTTGTGTGTCAGTTGAGGGGCAGAGATTATTCCATAGCGGGTATGACTTGAGAGAAGTAGACCGCTCGGATTTAGAAAAGTTAAACAATACATTCTTACCGAATTCGAATCACTAATGATCGAAGGCGCACCGTCCTGCCCGACTTGTTTGAAGGATTATCTTGAACTGTTTTTCAGATATACCTGAATTTCTTCTGGCTTTAATTTCCTTGTCTCTGTGTATGGAAATTTCTGATAATCAGCCTTTTGATAGAGTCCTTGTCTTTTTGTAGCAGTCTTTTTCTTATTCTTTGTTAGATAATTTTCAAAGCTCTGTTCATTTATAAAAATCTTGTAGGATTTTCGTTTTGAATCGCTGATGATTTCATAGATACCACACGACTCGTGATAGAGGTGATCCGCAACCCGCAGATAAAGCTTTGCAATTTCCAAACTTTTAAAAGGAAAATCGATTCTGCGCAATTGTCGTTTGTCATCCTTTTGGCAGCAGATACATCGGCCGCAAGTACCGCAAATATATTGTTCATGATTCTCTAAGCATTCACGTTTACCAAGTAACGGTGTTGCATGATTGTCTGACGCATAGCATTCAATACATTCTTTCATTGTGAAACACTCCTTTTTACTATTATCCATTCAAAAACTGTCATTTTCAACAGTTTAGTTAATGAGGAACGATTTTTTTGTAGGTCAATGGCATCTGCCGTTGGCTTTTTTTTCTGCTATGTTAAACTGAAAAGAGAATTAAGCAGTTGTATACATCACTGTTTTTTGATAAGGGGGAGATAGAATGGCTTATATTGATGTGATCGATGAGAGTAAACATTACAAAATGGGAGAGACGATCATTAAAGCGAATGAAAAAATTAATTTTTCGATTGAAAAAGGAGAAGTAGCGGTGATTCTTGGACCAAGTGGTGCTGGAAAATCGACTGTATTAAATATCTTAGGCGGAATGGATGGCTGTGATGAAGGAAAAGTAGTTGTGGATGGGACCAATATTGCGGCTTTTAGCGACAAAGAATTAACTACTTACCGTCGAAACGATGTCGGATTCGTTTTTCAGTTTTATAATCTAGTTCCTAATTTAACAGCGAAAGAAAATGTTGAGCTGGCCTCTCAAATCGTTGCGGATGCGATGGAACCCGAGACAGTCTTGGCTTCTGTTGGCTTAGGAGAACGTATGGACAATTTTCCAGCGCAACTATCAGGGGGAGAGCAGCAACGGGTTACTATCGCGCGGGCCTTGGCTAAACGCCCTAAACTATTATTATGTGATGAACCAACAGGTGCGCTGGATTTTGAAACTGGGAAGCAAATTTTAAAAATATTGCAAGATACTGCACGAAAAAATGGGACAACGGTCGTGATCATCACGCATAATTCGGCAATTGCTCCGATGGCTGACCGGGTCATTCGAATCAATGATGCACAGGTCCGCAGTGAAGAATTAAATGACGCACCTCAGTCGATTGACGATATTCAATGGTAAGAGGTGATAAAAATGAAAAAAGCGATGCGGCGAACTAATTGGCGTGAGATTAGGCAATCTAAAACACGATTCTTTTCAATTCTAAGTATCATTTTTTTAGGTGTCGCTTTTTATGTTGGACTACGTGCTACTGGACCCGATATGCTGAAGACCGCTGTAAATTATTATCAAACACAACATTTGGCTGACACGCGCATTGTCTCCACATTGGGATTGACGGACAAGGATATCGAGACGATCGAGGAAACGGATGGCGTAAAAGCAGAAGGACGTTATTTCCAAGATATCAATCTGAGTCAGGAAAATCAGGTTTTTCGTATTTTTAGCTACGATTCGAGCCAAGTAATGAATCGTGTGCTGATTACAGCAGGACGATTACCGAAAAAGACAAACGAAATTGTCTTGGATGATTTTGCCAGAAAAAAAGGCTACAAACTAAACCAAAATTTTGATTTCTCGATGGACGATTCTAAAAAAGCATTCAAACGTCAAAGTTTTAAAATTGTCGGTTTTGTTAAAAGTCCTGAATTTATTGAAAATATCTCTCGTGGAAACACCATGGTAGGGAAAGGGTCGATTGATTGCTTCGCCTTTGTTTTGCCAGATAACTTTACTCAGCCGGTATATTCGGAAGCTTTAGTAAGGTATCAGGATTTAAAGAAGAGTGATGCTTATTCGCGAAAGTATGAAAAACGCGTAAAGCAGGAACAAAAGAAACTGAATAATCATTTAGAACACTCTGCTTCGGTTAGTTTAGCGGGAAAAAAAGCAGAACATCAAAAACTTCTCGATCAGAAAAAAGCAGAATTTCAACAGCAAACACAAATCGATTTGAACGAGCTTAATTCAGAACAACTATCGGCATTAGCATTGATAAATCCTGAGCTGCCAAAGCAAGTGGAAAGTTTGGATAAACAACAGGAGCAGATTGATTCTTTACCAGCTCCCGAGTATCATTTTTTTGATCGTTCTGAAAATCCGGGCTACAGCGAGTATGAAGATAATGCTCAGCGAATTTCCTCGTTGGCCTCGGTCTTTCCCTGGATATTCTTTCTGATCGCCGCCTTGGTAACATTGACTACTATGACGAGAATGGTAGAGGAAAAGCGAAATGAGCTGGGAACGTTTAAGGCATTAGGCTACCGTAATGGAGAAATTGCAGAAAAATACTTACTCTATGCCGCTTTAGCAGGTGGATCAGGAACTGTTCTAGGGCTTGCAGTTGGTTTCTATCTATTACCAAAAATTATTTTTAATGCTTATGGACAGCTATACAATTTAGATAATGTCGTGACGCCGTGGTATTTGAGTTATGGGCTGATCGCCTTAGGAGTAGCGTTGGCCTGTTCGGTTGGTTCTGCTTGGTTCGTTTTACGTTATGATTTGAAGGCGGCGCCTGCAACTTTGATGCAGCCTAAAGCACCTAAAAAGGGCAAGCGAATCTTTTTGGAGCGCGTGAACATTATTTGGCGCCGGCTTTCGTTTAGTCAAAAGGTAACGTTACGTAATTTATTCCGCTACAAGCAGCGAATGTTAATGACCGTAATCGGAATCGCTGGCTGTATGTCGATGATCATTACAGGTTTTGGTTTGCGGGATTCGATTGGTGATATCGTCACATTGCAATTCGATAAACTTTGGCATTATCAAGGAACAATTGTATTCAAGGAAACGCCAACTGCTGAACAAGAACAAAAATACGTGCAGCAGCTGCAAATTTTTTCAAACTATCAGGATCATCTATCAGTTTCCTTAGAAACCTTTGTTGCACAAAAAACGAATGTTTCTAAACAGGAAATCAGCTTGTCGGTTCCTAAAGAAGACAAGCAGCTTAATGATTTTTTGTCCTTTAGAGATCGCAAGTCGAACAAGTATTATTCGTTGAAAGATGATGGTGTCGTAATCAACGAAAAGCTAGCCAAATTATTTGATTTAAAAAAAGGCAGCGAACTAAAAATCAAGTCAATTGCTGGTAGAGCATACACGGTCAAAGTAGCTGCTATTGCTGAGAACTATGTGGGGCATTTCATTTACATGACACCGAACTATTATGAAAAAATCTTTGCTAAACAGCCAGAATACAATACGGATCTTTTATTATTTAGTAAAGAACCAATTCGGCACGCTGAAGATCAAATGGCAAAAAAACTAATGGATAATCCTGAAATTGCCAATGTGAGTTTTATGTCGAAGTCGCGAGATACGTTGCGAGACACGGTTAAGAGTCTGAATATCATTATGTGGGTATTGATCGTTTCGGCCGGTTTACTGGCCTTTATCGTATTGTATAATTTGACTAATATCAATATCTCGGAACGGATACGAGAACTGTCTACGATCAAAGTACTAGGTTTCTATGATGGTGAAGTGGTTCGTTATGTATATCGGGAGAATATATTATTGACTGTCATGGGTATTTTCTTTGGACTGTTCCTTGGAAAAATCGAACATGGGTATATTTTACAAACAGTTGAATTGGATATGACGATGTTTTCACCAGATATTCAACCATTGAGCTATATTTATGCTAGTTTAATCACTTTGTTCTTTACGTTGGTCGTCGGAGTGATCATGTATTTCCGCTTGAAGAAAATCGATATGATCGAAGCATTGAAAGCGAATGAATGATTTTTAAGAACAAAAACAAAGGAGCAATCTCATTTATGTTGAGACTGCTCCTTTATTTGTTTGCGGACATCATAAAGCATTTTGTTTAAATCGGCTTCTTTCTTACGGAGTTCAACCAGATCCTCTTTAATTTGTTTTTCCTTTTCATCTGTTTGAGGGGAAATAACGCCATTTAAAGAAATTCCAATAATCGTTCCTATAAAAGTATCTAACACGCGATTCAACGCGTAGAGAAAGGATTCACCTTGAGGAATACTCAGAGCAATCAACAGCATTGTTGCGATGGCGGAAATGATTCCTGAATTATTATTGAGACCATCTGAGACGACGATGACCAAGACTACGAATAAAGGCAGTACGATTAGTTCGACAAAAAAATCATTTTTGAAAAAAGCTTGGATATAGTAAAAAACGAGCGCCAGCAATCCACCCAGAGAATTCCCTAATACCCGTGAGCGACCAAAGGAAATACTTGTTGTCAGATCTTGTCGTAATGAAAAGACAGCCGCTAGTGCGGCGATCAAAGGGGAACCACGATCAGTCACATGGAATAATAGAATACACAACATCACAGCTAATGCGGTTTTCATTGTTCGCATACCTAAACGAAAACGACCAATTTGCAATTTTCCTCCTACTTTCTTATCTTTATATATAATAGTTTAGCGGATGTTTGACAAAAAAACAAAAAACATCGCCTAGGCAATGTTTTTTGTCAGAGCTATCTATTTATTTTTTTGCCATTGCTGCTGCATCTGATCTAAAATATCGATGACATCTTTCGTAAAGAAGAGTGATCTATTTGAAAGTTCTCCGGTAATCATTTTCACCATATTTTCGATTTCATAATTCATCGCATTCCCAGTGAAGCCAGATTCGATCAATTCTTTTGTCCCATCATTGAAAAATAATTCGGCTTTATCTGCGCGAGGATAGTCATCGACGGTCAAATAGCCATGTTCAAAAGCAACGATCCCTTTTTTCGGCATTTTAGCTTGGAAAGTCAGACTGACTGTTGCTAGTTCGTTCTTTTTGTTTTGTAAAATCGTCACAGATTGCTCATCAACTCCTGTTGAGAAAGGAACCATCGTTGAAGCAATAACTTCTGGTTGTTCTGACAGGAACCAGCGGGCAAAGGAAACAGCATAGGTTCCGATGTCTAATAAGGCACCGCCTGCTAACTCAGGGTTGAAGAAACGATTAGTCGGATCAGGATCTTTGTAGCTGCCAAAGGGTGCTTGGACCATCTTCAATTTTCCCAATCGACCACTATCGATTAATGTATGCAGTTCCTGATATAGAGGCATATTAAAGATCGTCATAGCTTCAGCTAAGATTAATTGCTGTTGTTCGGCAAGTTCGATCGCTTCTTGCAATTCAGCTAAGCTCATGGTAATCGCTTTTTCACATAAGACGTGTTTCCCAGCTTTTAAGGCTTGTATGATGTGTTGATGATGCTGGCGATTTGGAACAGCAATATATATAATAGAAATATCATCATCAGCCAATAGTTCTTCATAGCTTCCGTAGGCTTTTGGCAGATCGTATTGCTTAGCAAATTCTTCCGCTTTTTCTAACGTCCGCGAGGCACAAGCCGTAAGTTTACTTGTTGTTTGGTCAAAGTTTCCAGCAAAACTGTGGGCAATACCGCCGAGTCCAACGATGCCCCATTGTAAGTCAGTCATAGTGATCCTCCTAGTTGATAGTAGTTTCCTCTCTTCTCGATACAAAAACTGCTTCTCACAAAGCAGAGCATTGTTTTTAGTAAACATTCGAGTTTTCTTTTTGTAAAATATTTTCAAAATCAGAAATAAGAGGGAAGCTTTCTTCAAAGTATAGCAGTAAATATTAAAATATTTCAATCCATTTGCCAAAGCGCTGTATTTTTTCTAAAAATTCAGTAGAATAGGAGAGGAGGGATTTTTCGTGAATCAAATTTATTTAGATTTAGTAATGAGTGCAATTTTTGAACAATTTCATACAGAACAGGATTTTTATCAAGAATATTTAGGCATCACTGATGTTCAATGGCAACACTGGAAAGCCGGACAAAATAATTTGTCTCCTGAGGTAAATCAAAAAATCAAAAATCTTTTCAGTGATTATGAGTGGATGTTGAGTCAAAAAGTCATTCGCCAAACATTTCTATTTCCCGAGAAACGCCCAACAGCAGTGGCTGAGTATCGTGAAATGAAAACAATTGTTGCGCAAAAATGGATCGCCAGCGGTTTAGCTCAAGTTGAGATGATCCCATTTAAGAATAAGAATGAAGAAGAAAACCATGATTTTATCGACTTAAGAGTAACCATCGATTATGACAATTGGGGTTATAGTGATATACTAAGTTTTCGTTTGCCAGCTCATATCCAAAATCAAATTGCTAGTGCGCACAAAAAAACAGCATTGCTTGATTGGGTAAATGAGAACCTGACGGAAACATATACGTCATTAGACGATTAACGAGAGGATTTTTTAAATTGAAAAAAACAGTGGGACTGCTTTCAGTCATTACCATGTTTGGAATGACCGCCTATTCGCTTTTTTATAGCACACCCGCAGAGTCGGATGCGAAAAAGGCTACGGCAACGACTTACTCATTTGAAAAGAAGACGACTACGAAGAAGAAAAATACTGTACAAAAAGCGTTGCCGGATTCTAATGTGAAAGACTGGAACCTTGTACTAGTCGGCCCTAAAAATAAAATTGAAAATGAAGTCGCTGAAAGTCAGTTAACTACACTGTCAGATGACAGTCATCAAGTCGACAGTCGAATAGCTGCAGACTACGAGGCATTTTCTGAAGCAGCAACGAAAGCTGGGTTTCCTTTAGTAATTATTTCAGCGTTTCGTTCAGTTGAATCGCAGAAAGAAGTATTTGATACAAATGTGAGTGGCCTTATCAATGGAAATGGAATGTCAGAAGCAGATGCAATCACAAAAACGAAAGAAACCATGACGGAGCCTGGTTATAGTGAACATCATACGGGACTCGCGATCGATATTGTCGATCAGGAATGGTATAACTCGTATTCGACTCAAGTATTGGATGCCTCTTATGGCGATCACGATGGAGCAAAATGGATTGCTGAGAATGCGCCGAAGTATGGTTTCATCATCCGTTATCCAAAGGATCGGCAAGATATTACAGGTATTACTTACGAACCATGGCATATTCGTTATGTCGGTAAGGAAAATGCTGAATATATTACCAAAAACGATCTGACATTAGAAGAATTTTTGAAACAATTGTCAGCTAAGTAAGGAGTCACTATGGCTAAAAAAACTTACCAGAAACGAAAGTCCAAAACTTCGATCCCGCTTATTTTTGCGGGGATCTTAGTGATTGGGTTAGCTTTCGTTTTTTCTTTACATACATTATCTGATTTTGGTGTTGAAAATGAGACAAAAGAAGAAACCGTTTCTCATCAAGGCTTCATTGATCAATTAGCACCGCACGCAAAAGAATTGCAGCAGGGGTATGGTGTCTTGCCTAGTATTATTCTAGGACAAGCCATTTTAGAGTCGAATTGGGGTCAATCAGAGCTTGCTAGTCAATATAAAAATCTTTTCGGGATCAAGGCTTCGGGAAATCAAGCCAAAGTCAGTTTAGAAACAAAAGAATACGTGAACGAACAATGGGTCACGATTCAAGGCGATTTCAAAGTCTATAATTCTTGGGAAGAATCACTTGATGATCATACGATGCTGTTCGTTAATGGAACGAATTGGAATTCTCAGCTTTATGCTGGTGTTTTGACTGCGGCTGATTATCGGCAAGCAGCTCAAGCTCTGCAGACAGCCGGCTATGCAACTGATCCGGACTATGCGAATAAAATCATCAGTGTGATCGAAACATATAATTTGGAGCAGTACGATCATTCATAGTAAAATCAACTTAGGAAGTTGATAGGGAGATGATTTTGAATGGCAGAAGACTATGTACCTGAAATTATGACCGAATTGCGGCAAGATATCGTTCGTGTACCGAAAGAGATTCGAAAGGCTTCAGGAATTGTTATTTTCGGGAAAAGAATTCGTTCGATAATCTTTACAACTGATATCGCAATCATACGAAATACTGATGCGGATGCAGTAATCGCTGTATATCCGTTTACGCCACACCCAGCAATTACTAAAAGTATTATAGAGGCAGCAGATATTCCCGTATTTTCTGGAGTTGCCGGAGGATTGACCCATGGAGCACGTTCCGCCTATATGGGCATGTTCGCTGAATCTCAAGGAAGCTTAGGGGTCGTGGTCAATGGCCCGACACCAGTAGAAACGATTCAAGCAATTGAAGATGTCGTTGATATCCCATTAATTGCGACAGTTACATCGAAATATTCAAAAATCGAGGAAAAACTAGCTGCTGGAGTTGATATTATCAACATTAGCGCCGGAAAAGATACGGTAGAGGCAGTAAAATACTTCAGAAAAACGTATCCCGATCTGCCTATTATCGCAACAGGCGGTCCAGATGAAGAAACGATCGAGGCAACGATTGAAGCGGGAGCGAATGCCATTACCTATACACCGCCTTCAAATGGCGTGTTGTTTAGTAAGAAGATGGAGAAATACCGCAAAATGGAATATGATGAAGGGCATCAGTAAAAAGCTGTCGAAAACCATAGTTGGTTTTCGACAGCTTTTTTAGGTTCATTTAAGCTAACTTTGAGAAACTTACCTTAAGAAGAAATTCAAAATGGGGTGAGGAAAATCAAGCGATTAATAAAATGGACGAGTTTTGTTCTTGTACTCTCTGCTGGCTGCTTATTCTTTTTTTATCAGGATAAACTGGCACAAGTAGATAGCAGTGAAGTAAAGACCGTACAGTCACCGATTTTACTTGCGGATAAAGGAAACACGGACACCGACCTAATTGATGTTCCTATTGAGAATCAAAATACCGGATCGATTCCTCTTGAGAATGGTTGTGAAATCACGGCTTTATCTATGCTGTTAAATTATTATGGTTATGAAACAACTAAGAATGAGTTGGCTGATCTGTTGGAGTATGTGCCTGTATACGAAAATGAGGCAGAAGGAATCCGAGGAAATCCTCATGATGGTTTTGTCGGAAATATCTATGAAGGTTATGACGCAATGGGCGTGTCGGTTGAGCCGATTGCCGAAGTGGCAGAAGAAGTCGTTCAGGACGATCAAGAAGTAGTCGCTAGCAGCGATACGTCATTTACCGCACTAACGAGCTTAGTTCAAGCTGGGACACCTGTATGGGTAGTGACAACAGTTGATTTTGAAAATCCAACAGCCAATGATTTCATGCTTTGGGAAACAACTAGCGGAGAAGTGACGGTATCGCCGCTGTGTCATGCAGTCGTTGTTACGGGAGTAGATGACGAAAATGTATACGTGAACGATCCCTACGGCTATAAAAATCGGATTGTTGACCGTAGTGAATTTGAAGAGATCTATCAAAAAATGGGCAGTCAATCGCTCTATTTAGCTTAAAAGAGTACAAAGACACGGAAAATCTTCCGTGTCTTTGTTTTATGCAAAAATGTGTTGGAAAGTTGGTAATAATTGATCGAATGAGGTTAGTTCAATATCGTGAATTTGCGAGGTTCCTTTTGGTAACTGACGATTGCGATGGTTCAGCCAAAGAGATTGCCAGCCAGCTCGTTTTGACCCGATAACGTCGTTATTAAAGTTGTCGCCGACATACAAAGAACACTCAGGATTTAAATCAAATTGCTTTTTACCTAAATCAAAAATTTCTACATCAGGTTTTTCGTAGCCGGTTGCTTGGGAAATAATGATGTTGTCTTCGTCGACCCAGTTTAATAATCCTAACTGCAAAATCTTTTTATACTGGTGATCGGTTGGTCCGTTGGTAATGATACTGATAGGCACATTTCTGGTCTTCAGAAATTCTAACGTTTTTTCAACTTCTCGATGCATCTCAATAGCATCCAACTCCGCTTCGTAAACATCCTGGAAAGTTAGCGCTTCGTCGTCAGTAATATGAGGATAATCTAAATCCTTCAGGGATTGACTGATGCGATGAGACCGCATGTATTCCAATGTCCATTCTTGAGTGATGACTTTGTTAAAGTTTGCATCACTATGAACTCGGAAACGAGTGTATAGAGGGAGCATATCTGCCTCGCTAACCAAAGGAAATAATTTTTGAACAGCCTTGCGAAATGGTTCTTGTTGATCGTAAATTGTATCATCGATATCAAATACGACAGTTTCAATCAAAATTGACACGCCTTTCTTTTTCAGCAAATTTTCAGTTAATTACAAAAGCTATTTTAGTACAAAAAATCACACAAAAAAAGGGGATAATCGTTGATTAGAAAAGGTTTTTACTACTAAAAAAGACAAACCGCAGTCTAACAGTTTTCAGTTTTTTTGACTAAAAAAAAGATTTCTTTTTAATTTCTAATCTATTATGATTAGAGTATAAAATGGAACAGGTGGAGGGAATGTAATGCGCAGAAAAAAAAGACAAGTGACTGATTTAGCTTCAATCAAGAATTTGGTGGAAGAAGCACAGGTAGTACGGATTGCTATGAATGGGGAGGACTATCCTTATGTTGTACCGGTGAATTATGGTTATGAGTGGAACGAGGAAAAATTGACACTTTTTGTTCATGGGGCAAATGAGGGGAAAAAAGTATCGATGATCGAAAAAGATCCCAAGGTTGCTATAGAAATGGATGGCAATCACAAATTGGTTCAGGGAACGATGAACGCTTCGAGCTATTCCTATGCGTATCAAAGTCTCATTGGTTTTGGAGAAGCGGAACTGGTAGAAGATTTGGAAGAACGAAGACGGGCGTTGCATATCTTAATGGATCATGCGGCAAAGGGCGCGTCTTTTGATGAAATACCGGAGGGAATGCTAAAAAGAACAGGTGTCATCAAGATTACTCTAGACTCGTATACGATGAAAGAGAATGTTCATCCAGACGATAAATAAAAAAAGGTTTCAAAACCGATGTTTATTTCGGTTTTGAAACCTCTTTTTTAGGCTCTTTTTTTGGTTAAGCGATATTCTTCAAAATAGGCAGCATTTCCGCGACTTTGAACTTTCGCATAGATGCCCATCAAGACCGCTCCAATTGTATTCGTTAAAAGATCCCCCATGGTATCCATCAGAGCAGCCCGCCCAACTAATAATTTGCCTGCAGATGTCGCATACCGCTGAAGGTTCATATCAGCAACGGTATCACAAAGAAATTCCCAAAATTCCCAAAAGACACCGCAGAGACCGGCAAAGGCAAAGCCGAAAAGTAGGAATAACCACGGCGAGGTTTTACTGATATCGGCCTCTTTCATAAAGTAGCCGATCAAGCCATAGCCTAACGCGGTCAAGACCATTGGGCTAACTGTGTGTAAAATTTTATCCCAAAAAGAAATAATTGAAATCATATGCAAGGAGGTTCCCAGGAAGACAGAGATAACTAGGAAAAACCAATAGAAATAGATAATTTTTTCAGGTAAAACGATTTTGAACAGCTTTTCGATGATTTCTGGTAAGAAAATCAGCGCGATGCCGGCTAAACATTCGATAACAAAAATTACACCTTGCTTGGTCGAGTATTTGCCAGTCACAAATTCAAAAATATTATAGACAAGACAAAGCCCACCAAAAATCAATAAAGCCAGCCGATATTTTTTATAAGTCATGGAAATCACTACCTTCTAAAAAAGATTTGATCTGTTCTAATAGAGCTTCCTCGGTATTGACGATCGTACCGTTCAATTTAATAAGGCCCACGGTATAAAGATTTAAGTAATGAAATTGATTTTCTGCGGGTGTTTGCAGTGCATCAATTTTTTTCTGGTTATCAGCCCCTTGTTGACGTGAATCTGTATAAAGAGCAATTACAGGAATACCTTTTGCGTAAGCGACACCGATTTCTGATGCAACACCCGCATCGATGGTCAGCCCGTCTAACAAAGCAACCATCAGATCGCTTCTTAAGACTTCCTCAGTGTCAGCCAAAGCAATCATTTTACTGTCAGCATAAGCCGATTTATCATTGATGCCATCGTTTTCCTGCGGTAAATAAATAGTCAGGTCAGTGCTGATGGTTCGTATTTTTTCAACCAAGTATTGATTGTATAGCAGGTCGCTTTTTGCGAATAAAGGTGCGGCAAAATAAATATGTTTAGAAGTAGTCACTAAAATAAGCCTCCATATCTGGTATTGTTGTTTCTAATAATTCAATTGCTTTCTTGTCTGCTTCCAAACGCTCAATACGAGCAAGATAAGCAGCGCGGCGATAATTCATCAGCATGCACGTCAACGTCTGGATAGTTAGTTGAATTCGTTTGCCTTTAGGCTGATCAGAAATGCTTAATTGTCCCGTTGCGTCCCAGCTTAGGGCAAAGATGCCATTGTTCCATTCTGCGATGGGATCTTCTACAACGAAGTAAAAGGGATCAACAGGTTTTTCAAACGGATACTCCAGCAAGAATTCCTTTACATCAACGATTCGTGCCATAAAAAATGGAGAAATCGTTTCTGAAATCTCACTGTCATCAAGCAGGAAGGACAAGGGTTCGTTTTTGAAAATGTCTCCTTTGACCCAATAGACCATTGAGAAATGGGCACTAATGAAATTCCACAGACCATTTCGGCCTTCTTGGTTCAAATAGAACATTTCTTTAATATGGAAAACCTCGTCAGAAATCCAATAAAAAAGAACACCAGTTGGTTTCTTATTGGCATCATAATAAATCGCTGCAATCCGTTCTTCCTCATTTTCAAAGCGCCAGTATTCTTCCCAGTTCAATTCTTTGCGAATCATTGCTCCATGATTGTTCATTGCGAATTCTTGGTATACTTGGTAAACATCAGGATCATCAACTTCTTTACGTTCGACGATACCTGGCAGATCAACTTGTTTCGGTAATTGTGTGTCCTTGATTTTGAAGCTGAGCTTATCAGACATGATCTCCCAGCCCTTACGACGATAGTAGGGAATATTGTAAGGATACAAATATGAGATCCATTGATGATCTTCACGCATCTGAATCAATGCTTTCTCTATCAGATCTTTCATCAATCCGTGGTTCGCATATTCTGGATATGTCCCGACGCCAGTTACACCGCCCATTTGAAAAAGTTTGCCGTGGATGTTTACTTCACAAGGATAAATTGCGATCTGGGAAATCAATTTGTCATCATGAAACCAGCCAAACACTTTGGATTGCTCCAAAACAGGCTTCTTCGCCCTGACCATCTCCCGTTTATTCTCATACCCGCTATTTTCAATATCGCTTTCTGTTACTTGAAAAACGTAGCTGAGTAATTCATCATACTGAGCCAAGTGTTCTTCACCAACTGGCTTCAAGACTAGTTGTTTCTTAAAGTCACTGTCCATTGTGTCATCTCCTAATTCCTATTAATGAAATTATTTTTCCGAGAAAAATAAATCAGATTGTCATTACGTATATCATTCTACTAAAACCGCTAAAGCAGTCATTCTTTTGAAAAGTTGAATCTCTTTACAATTTACCATTAAGTGAATTTGTTGAGCAGGGAACGTGGCAAAATGAGATCAAAATTTAGTTTACATCTTAAGTATAGCAAAAGCAGGATTATTTTTCTCTTACCGACTTTGATAAATAGGGGAAAAGACTTTTTTTCTATTAGAAACGTTGGTATAATTGACAGTGCTGATTAAAAGAAATGAGGAACTTTGATGAATATAGAAGAAATGAAGAAACGCCAAGAAATGATTCGAAATTTTTCGATCATTGCGCATATTGATCACGGCAAGTCGACGCTGGCTGACCGGATCTTAGAACAAACGAATACAGTAAGTTCCCGTGAAATGCAAGAGCAGCTGTTAGACTCAATGGATCTTGAGCGCGAACGTGGAATTACGATTAAGCTGAACGCAGTAGAATTACATTATACAGCGAATGATGGTCAAACATATATCTTCCATTTGATTGATACACCAGGGCACGTCGATTTTACTTATGAAGTTTCACGTAGTTTAGCTGCTTGTGAAGGCGCGGTTCTAGTAGTTGATGCCGCCCAAGGGATCGAAGCTCAAACATTAGCAAATGTTTATTTAGCTTTGGATAATGATTTAGAAATCTTGCCAGTCATTAACAAAATCGATTTACCAGCCGCTGACCCAGAACGAGTGCGGAAGGAAATAGAGGATGTAATCGGAATCGATGCCGAGGATGCTGTTCTAGCAAGCGCGAAAACAGGTATTGGTATCAGTGAGATTTTAGAACAGATCGTAACGAATGTCCCAGCACCAAGCGGCGACTTGGAAGCGCCATTGAAAGCTCTGATCTTTGATTCTATTTATGATAGTTATCGCGGAGTAGTATTGAATGTTCGTGTTACTGACGGTATCGTTCGTCCAGGTGATAAGATTCAATTAATGAGTAACGGGAAAACGTTTGATGTAACAGAAGTTGGCGTCTTTTCACCAAAGGCAGTTCAACGTGATTACTTAATGGTGGGCGACGTGGGCTACATTACTGCCAGCATCAAATCTGTTCAAGATACGCGTGTCGGGGACACAGTAACACTTGCCAATAATCCGGCTGAAGAAGCATTGGAAGGTTACCGCAAAATGAATCCAATGGTCTTCTGCGGACTGTATCCAATTGATAATTCTCGCTACAATGATTTGCGTGAAGCATTAGATAAACTGCAATTGAATGATGCAGCATTACAATTCGAGCCAGAGACTTCTCAAGCTTTAGGATTTGGTTTCCGTTGCGGATTCTTAGGCTTGCTGCACATGGATGTGGTCCAAGAACGTTTGGAACGGGAGTTCAATCTAGACTTGATTACCACGGCACCGTCGGTTATCTATCGTGTAAACTTGACAGATGGCACACAGCTCGTTGTAGATAATCCGTCTGATTTTCCTGATCCATCAAAAATCCAAAATGTCGAAGAGCCATACGTCAAAGCGAATATCATGGTACCAAACGAATATGTTGGTGCGGTAATGGAATTGTCCCAACGTAAACGTGGCGAATTCATCACGATGGATTATTTAGATGATTATCGGGTAAATGTGGTCTACAATATCCCATTGTCAGAAATTGTTTTTGACTTCTTTGATAAGTTGAAATCCAGTACAAAAGGCTATGCCTCACTTGACTATGAAATGGCTGACTATCGTGAAAGCCGCTTAGTTAAGATGGATATTCTTTTAAATAGTGAAACAGTCGATGCCTTGAGTTTTATCGTCCACCGGGAATTTGCTCAAGAACGAGGACGTGCGATCGTCGATAAGTTAAGAAGTCTGATTCCTCGTCAGCAATTTGAAGTACCGATCCAAGCAACGATTGGAACAAAGATCGTTGCACGTACCGATATTAAAGCTCTCCGTAAAAACGTATTAGCGAAATGTTATGGTGGGGATGTTTCTCGTAAACGTAAATTGTTAGAGAAACAAAAAGAAGGTAAGAAACGAATGAAACAAATTGGCTCAGTCGAAGTACCTCAAGAAGCCTTCATGGCCGTGTTGAAAATGGACGACCAGGATAACGCGAAATAGCTTGTTTTCAACGGAAATCCCTATTAAATCAATCTTTCTGAGTAGCGCAAAATTCGTGATTTACCCGTTTAAAAAAGTTTAAACTGTCATACGGTTGTCACGGATCAAAAAAATTGTCAAAAACGGAATATTTTTCCTTGAAGGTTTTTAGCCGTCAGCGTATGATGAAAGCATCTCATGGGAGGTGCTTTTTTCATGTCTGAAAATATAAGTGGAGAACTTCTTAAGTCTTTAAGGAAAGAGAAAAAAATGTCTCAAAAGAAGCTAGCTGACTTAGCGGGGATTTCGCAAAGTGCTTTAGTGAAGTATGAAAAAGGAACAAGAAAAATCTCAAAGGATATTGATATTGTTTTAAGTGAAATCTTCAATGTAGATACACTTTTAAGTGATCAAACTGACTTAGTAACAACTACAGTAAATCAATTGTCAGCTTTTAAAGAAAAGAATTGTTTAACAAGTAAACAGTTAGCGCAAAAGATTGGAATTGATGCACCCTTGATGAGTCGTATATTGAGCGGTAGTCGAAAGCCATCAAAGGATGTGCAGCAAAAAATTGCTGTGTTTCTCTCTAACGATGGTAAAGAAATTTTGATGGATATAAAACAAGATGACGGTTCGTTTAAATTACCCATCATAGATAAAATAGCGATGGGAGAACGAATTCAAGAGATTCGGAAAAATCGAGGTGAGACACTGGAGAAATTTGGTAAGAACTTTACTCGGCCAGCAGGTAAGAATGTTGTGAATAGATGGGAAAAGGGTGCGAACATTCCTGATATTGAAAGATTAATGAATGTTGCCTATCTTGGGAAAGTGACTGTCGCTTATATTTTGTATGGCGAGACTTTTAGCAAGATGTTGAAAAGGGGAAATACGATTAACCAATTTGAAAAGTTGGATCCTTTCCGAATGGGACTAAGATTTAGGAAGATTCGAAGGGATTATCGTTTAGAAAGAGAAGACTTTGGAAAGTTTTTTTCACCGCTGATTACAAAATGGTCGATGGATAGATACGAGAATGGAAAAGATATCCCAAATACGGATCGCATTATTCAGTATGCCTATATAGGAAAAGTCTCTTTGGAGTTTTTGATATATGGTATCTGACAATTTTTGAAAAGAATAGTTTTAAACATTTGAGACATTCAGAGATGGATGTCTCTTTTTTATTACCCAAATGGGAAAGGAGATTAATTATATGAAAAAGCCGAGATTTAAAAATTGGCGATTATTTGCGACTTTGGCTCTATTAGGTCAAACTATTGGTGGTGCGATTGGTCCTACGATTGTTTTGGCCGATGAAATTACTCATCCACAAACGGTAACCGTGGAACTTGATTTAGCACATCCGTATGCTGTAGAAGGAACTTTCAGTGACGGCCGTCCAATGTCAGAAGTCACTGTTCCACATTATGCGGTGTACAATGGTGTGAAACAAGATATTTTTTGTATTGAACCAGGGGTTCCAATTTACAATGAGTTCACTCCCGGATATGAGAAAAATCCTTTGCCTGATATGCCGGAGAAAGCGAAACTAGTTTCCGTTTTATGGAAGAAAGCCGGTACAGATGTAGATACTCATATTGTGGCACAGAAGATGATCTGGCAAGAAGTTAATGGTTATACCCTTCATTCGATCAAACGATTGGATGGTAGTGCCGTAAATATCGCAGCCATTGAAGCAAAAATTAATCAAGCCATTGCCGATTATCAGAAGAAACCAAGCTTCCATAATAACACGGCTAAAACTGTGTTAGGTCAATCGACTACTGTAACAGATACGAATAATCTGAACTTATCAGAATTCGATGAGGTCGTGGAAAATACTGCAAATATTGATTATCGTGTGAACGGTAATCAATTGGTCATCACACCGAATGCCAATTCAAAAGAAAGTGGTGTGTTGACGCTTAAGAAATCCGCTGGGACGGGGACACCGGTTGCTTATAAGATGGCTGGACAACAGACCTTGATGGCCGGGGCGATTGATAAACCGAACACTTACACAATCAAAATTGATGTAGAAACCGAAGGTTCTTTAAAGATTAAAAAAGTTGATAAAGAATCTGGTGAAGTTGTACCAGGAACGGTTTTCCATTTAGACTTTGGAAAAACTTTACCCGCAAAAGACGTGACTACTGACAAAGAAGGCATCGCTACCTTAGATGGGATTACTCACGGTACAAAGGTAACTATTACTGAAAAATCAGTGCCAGCGCCTTATACGATTGATACTACCCCGATGACTGCCACGATTAAAGCAGGCGAAACCATTTCTGTGACTTCAAAAAATACACGGGAAAAAGGTCAAATCATTCTGGATAAAACCGGGATTGAAACAGGAAATGATCTTTGGAATGACAATTACTCTTTAGCTGGTAATACGTTTGCCATTCGCAAAGATAGCCCAACTGGTGAAATCGTTCAAGAAATGACCACGGACGAAAACGGTCATGCGGAAACACCAAAAGAGATTGCCGATGCGTTGGAATTGGGAACCTATTATGTGACCGAAACCAAAGCATCTAATGGCTTCGTAAATACCTTCAAACCCGTAAAAGTCGAATTGAAGTATGCCAATCAAACCGTAGCCCTTGTGACCAGTAATGTAAAAGGGCAAAACCAAGAAATCACTGGTGAAACCACTTTGATAAAAGAAGACAAAGATGCCGGTAATGAAACTCAAGGGAAAGCTGAGTTTAAAGGGGCTGAATATACTCTCTTTACTGCAAAAGATGGTCAGGCTGTTAAATGGAGTGAGGCTTTTAAACCAGAATTAGTGAAGGGAATGAAAGCTTCTGATGAAACAGTGACTTTGGTTTTAGATGAAAAAAATCAAGTTGCCGTTAAACACCTAGCCATCAACGAGTATTATTGGCAAGAAACCAAAGCACCTGAAGGATATACCGTGGATGAAACGAAGTACCCTGTATCTATCAAAAAGGTGGATGATAGCCAAAAAAATATGGTGATTACTCGAGATGTTACGGCAAAAGAACAAGTGATTCGCTTTGGCTTTGATTTCTTCAAATTCGCCGGATCAGCTGCAGGAACTGCCGAAACTGGCTTCAATGATCTGACTTTTAAAGTATCGCCATTGGAAGGAACCAATGAAATCACAGGCGCTGAAGATGAAGCAACCACAGCTTATAACGAGCAACTAGGGTTTGATGGCTACGGCAAGTTTGAAAATCTTCCTTATGGGGATTATTTACTTGAAGAAGTAAAAGCTCCAGAAGGTTTTCAAAAGATTACACCATTAGAAATCCGTTCTACTTTTAAAGAAAATAAAGAGGATTACACCAAGAGTGAATATGTCTTTACCATTACCGAACAAGGTCAAAAACAACCAATTAAAACGGTGACCGTTCCTTACGAGAAACTGACGAACAAAGCATTCTCCGTTACTTTGAACCGTTTGATGCTCTATGATTTGCCTGAGGAAGCAGATAGTCTAACTTCCCTTGCGACCTGGAAAGACGGAGACAAAGAATTGACTACCCTTGATTCTACCGAGCTAGTTGATAAATTGAGTTACAATCTACATGAAATCAAAGAAGACTGGTATGTGGTAGCGCAAGCCATTGATGTAGAAGCCACTAAAGCTGCCCAAGAAAAAGATGAAAAAGCCAAACCAGTGGTAATTGCCGAAACAACGGCCACTTTGGCGAACAAAGAGAAAACAGGAACTTGGGAAATTCTGCATAAATTAACCGTTGAACAAGTTTTGGATAAAACCATCGTCTTATTCAACTTTGTGTATGAAAACAAGGAAGTCTTTGAAGCAGGTGACGATCCAGTAGCGAAGGATGCTAGTTTGAATAACCAAGCCCAAACTGTCAATTGTACAGTGGAACGCCATGTTTCCATTCAAACAAAAGCACACCTAGAAGACGGTTCTCAGACCTTTACTCATGGTGGCGCGGTGGATATGTTTGATGATGTGTCCATTACTCATGATGTACTGGATGGCTCAAAAGAAGCCTTCGAAACAATTCTGTATGCATTACTTCCAGATGGTACGAACAAAGAAATTTGGAAATCTGGCAAGATTGATTACGAAGTGAACGACAAAGAATTTACCAAAACCGTGCTTGTAGAAAAAGTGGACACAAGTAAATATCCAGAAGGTACAAGTTTTACCTTTAAAGAAATTAACTACGATAAAGATGGAAATATCAATGGAAAACACAATGAAGATTTAAAAGAAAAATCTCAAACCTTAACACCAAAAGAAGTGCCAACCACACCCAGTACACCAGAACAACCGGAAACACCAAATGTTCCAAGTGGCTCTCAAGAATCTAGTCCTACAGTGAAGACATTCCCTCAAACCGGGGAGAAAAATTCCAATGTGTTATTGTTCATTGGCTTTACTTTGATCTTTGCGACGGCGGGCTATTATTTCTGGAATCGTCGGAACTAAGGTGATGTGATGAAACAACTAAATAGGAAAAACCAACGTGCGCGACCGCCTCCTCAAAAAGTGGTCGCGCTATTTTTGTATCCAAAACTAACAATGAAAAGAGGAAAAGAAGATGGAATTGAAATTTGTCGTGCCAGATATGGCCGAAACATTTGGAAAGATCAGTTATGCCGGTGAAGGAGAAATTTTAACAGAAGGCTATGGACGGAATACCACAGTGATTGGTCGCAGTTATCATCTATACTCCAGTAAACAGCGAGCCGATGATATTGAGGTGGTGGTAGCTGCGGAAGCCGGTGAAAAGGATTTTGATCAAGACCAACCGCTAAAAGCCGTGAATCCCCACTTGGTTGCCAAAGGCTATGAAATTGAGAATCGTGGGTTTACTGATTACGTGTTGTATGTCGATGATTTAGTGAAAGCATAGGAGGAAAAGAAGATGAGATTAACAGAAGGTATTGTCGTAGATTCAGGATTAACGTTTGGGAAGCTGCGCTTTTCTGCATTACGCCGAGAAGTACGGAAACAAAATGAGGATGGGACGATTAGTAACGAGGTAAAAGAACGGACCTATAATTTGAAATCCTCCGCGCAAGGTCGAATGATCCAAGTTAGTATCCCAGCAAATGTGCCCTTACGCGAGTTTGCCTATGATGCAGAGGTAGAGTTGGTCAATCCAATCGTGGATACGGTCGCCAATTATGTTTTCCGAGAAGGAACTACTGTTAATTGGTTCATTAAGGCAGATGATTTAGTCTTGAAACGACAACCGAATCAAGGAAATCCTACGAACCAAAATGAAGGAAAGAAATAGGTGAAAAGAATGGAAATTAATGTTGAACATATTTTAGATTGTCTCGATCGTTATGGCAAAGGAGAACTAACCAAAGAACAAGTCAACGAGGATTTGACGATAGACGAAAAAGTATTTCTTATTATGAATCAGGATTTTTTTGAAACCGATGAGGAAGATTTTGACGTACTAAAATGGTTGGATGAAGAAGAGTCTTTCTTTATGGTTGTCGAAGTAAATGAAAGTTTATGTCGTCAAGCAGAATCAGTTTTAGAAGAAATCGGTGTGGAGATGCCGGATGCCATTGAAGGTTTTTTAACGCAATTGGTTGAAACAAAACAGCTCCCCGTAGTAGTAAATGACTAGTGTAACTGTTTGAAATTGTCCCATGAAATCCTATTGGGCTTTTTTTGATTGGAGGTGGAAACCATTAAAATGTACAAAGGGCATCGCATACGCGCAGGAGATCAACACTTGGTTTATCACTTTGTTCTTGGCTGGCTAATCGCTTTATTCATAGGTTGGATGAGCGTCTTTTATTTTCATGAGCTTAGAAAATTTGAGATTTCTAAGCTATCACTTTCCACTATTGAAATTGTTTGGTCCATGAAAGATTTAATCTGCTTACTAGGAAGTCTCGTTCTTTCAGGAAGCATGATGTTGCTTTATATTCACTTTTTTCAGGACCATTGGCGAAGTTTATGGCATCGACAAAAGCTGGCTCGGATGATTCTAGAAAATCATTGGTATGAAGTGAAACAAACTCAAAGTGAAGGTTTTTTCAAAGATTTGAATAGTAGTCGGACCAAAGAGAATATCAGTTACTTCCCCAAAATCTATTATCGAATGAAAGATGGCTTACTTTCTATACGCGTTCAAATTTCACTAGGAAAATATCAAGATCAACTATTGAAGCTAGAAAAGAAGTTAGAAAGCGGACTGTATTGTGAGTTAGTAGAGAAAGAACTCAAAGACTCTTATGTGGAATACACCTTGTTATACGATATGATTGCTAATCGAATTGGAATTGAAGAAGTAGTGGCAGAAAACGGGATTCTGCGATTGATGAAAAATCAAGTATGGGCTTATGATTCTTTACCTCATATGTTAATCGCTGGCGGTACAGGCGGTGGGAAGACCTATTTTATACTCACTATTATCCAAGCTTTATTGAAGTCGGATGCAGAATTGTTTATCCTCGATCCCAAAAATGCGGACCTTGCCGATTTAGGTACGGTAATGCCCCATGTTTATTCTCAAAAGGAAGAAATTTCTGCTTGTGTGGAAGACTTTTACGAACGCATGATGGCTCGTAGCAAGGCAATGAAAGAAATGCCCAACTACAAAACAGGAGAGAATTATGCGTATCTTGGACTTCCGCCCAACTTTTTAATCTTTGATGAATACGTGGCTTATATGGAAATGTTAACGACTAAGGAGAGTGCGGTGATTTTGAATAAGCTCAAACAAATCGTGATGTTAGGTCGTCAATCTGGTTTCTTTCTGATTTTGGCTTGTCAAAGACCAGATGCGAAATATTTAGGAGATGGGATTCGGGATCAATTCAACTTTCGCGTAGCTTTAGGACGTATGAGTGAACTCGGGTATTCCATGATGTTTGGTGAGGTTGATAAAAATTTCTTTATGAAACGTATCAAAGGACGAGGTTATGTGGATACAGGCGTGAGTGTGATTAGTGAGTTTTATACGCCGCTAGTTCCAAAAGGGTATGATTTCTTAGAATCCATCAAACAAGTAGCGCAATCGAAAGAAAAATGACAACTACAAAGAAATTTAGACTTCTAGGGTATTGAATTAAAAGTATGATAAACTAGTGATGAAAGCGTCAGGAGGTGCAGTAAAAATGACAGAGGATTATTCTTTACAGTATGCTAAAGAGAACAAAAAAGTATTAATTTCTTCGATTACTGATGGAAAAGAAAAAGAGGAAGAAAAGACTGCCATTTTTATGGCTGGAAGTCCTGGTGCTGGAAAGACTGAGGCTGCACAAACTTTGACGGCATTGAATAGTAATGTTTGTGTAATCGATGCTGATAAATTTCGCGAACTATTTCCAGGCTATGCTGGGAATAATTCAGATGAATTTCAACGAGGATCAGCACTTTTGGTAGATGCTGCTCTCGATTTAGTTCTTAAAAAAGGGTATAGTTTTATTCTTGATGGCACGTTTGCGACTTCTAAGGTAAATCAAAATATTGAACGGGCACTCAAAAAGAATTATAATGTGCTTGTTTATTATGTATATCAAGATCCATTTATTGCTTGGGACTTTACTAAAAAACGAGAAGAAGTTGAAGGCCGTTTTGTTCCTAAAGAACGTTTTATCAATGCTTTTTTTCAATCGAGAAAAAATTTGATGCAGGTGAAAAAGCAATTTCAAGAGAAAGTAACCATCAATATCTTAGTGAAGGACTTTCAAAATACGATTTCTGATTTTCTAATGGACATTGATAATGTTGAACTAGCATTACCAATCAGTTATACGAAAGAAAGATTGGAGGAAGAGCTACATGACTGAGAAAGAAAAAGTTGAAGAAATTATGGAGAAGTATAACCGTAACTTTTCTACACTACAAAAGAATGCCTCTGCGAAAGAGCTGAAGACAGTCTTTAAATTTGTAGCAGATGAATCCAATCGAAAACAACGAGAATTGATTGGTTTGGATAAAGAAAAATAAATTTGAAATTGAAATAGTTTTAAGGGCCAAGAGCAAAAATGTTCTTGGCTTTTTTCTTTGCAATGAATGAGGTGATGTATGACATTTTTAGATTTATTCGCCGGGATTGGTGGTTTTCGCTTAGGTATGGAACAAGCGGGCCACCAGTGTATCGGCTTTTGTGAAATTGATGAATTTGCCCGGCGGAGTTATAAGGCAATTCATGATACAAGGAAGGAGGTGGAAATGCATGACATCACAAGTGTATCAGACGAGTTTGTTCACTCCCTCGGACCAGTGGACATCCTTTGCGGCGAATTTCCGTGCCAAGCTTTTTCAATTGCGGGAAAGCGGCAAGGATTTTCCGATACTCGAGGTACTTTATTCTTTGAAATCGCTCGGTTCGCCACTCTTCTCCGACCTAAATTTTTATTCCTTGAGAACGTCCGGGGATTGCTCAATCATGAAGGAGGGGCTACGTTCGAGACAATCCTCCGAACGCTGGATGGACTGGGGTATGATGTGGAATGGCAGGTGCTTAACTCAAAGGCCTACGTTCCCCAAAGCCGCGAGCGGGTCTTCCTTATCGGACATTCTCGAGACGCATGTACCAAACAAGTATTTCCTATCATTGGATCGTCTCCAACATCTGATCAAAACATCCGAAACTTGTTAAATATCAATCCTTCCAATCGAGGAATGGGTGGACAAGTCTATGGTTCAGATGGTGTAGCGCCCACCTTAACTGGTGATGAAGGAATCAAAATCGCGCTATCGGTAAAGGATGGGATTTCTGTAGCCGGTATGTTGCCGGGAAACTTTGAACAAGGCAATCGGGTATACGAAGTAACCGGAACAGCTCCCACCTTGTCAACGAAGCAAGGGGGAACGAAGATAATGATTCGAAAAAATGAAACAGAATATCAAGAGGTGAAGCCAGGGGACAGTGTGAACCTGGCTTTTCCTAATTCCACAAGTCGTCGAGGGCGTCTGGGAAAGCAAAGTGTGCATACCTTACTAACAGGAGACCAACAAGCAGTCGTCACGGATCAGTATCAGATTCGGAAGCTAACGCCAAGAGAGTGCTGGCGACTTCAGGGGTTTCCCGATTGGGCTTTTGACCGAGCTTCTCAAGTTAATTCAGATAGTCAGTTATATAAGCAGGCCGGAAACTCAGTAACCGTTCCGGTCATTTTTGATATTGCCAGAAGATTAAAGGAGGTAAAAGCACATGATTTATGATGAGTTGATTGGGAAATCTACTGGGTGATTGGCAAGATTCAGTCAGATCCAGAACTGGAAGAAGAATTGTACCGGCTCAATTTTGATATTCGAAAAAATGGGGTGAAGGTCCCTGGTGATTCATATGTACTGGACGAGGAAACCGATGCTCGAATTGAGTTGAATCAGGTTATCAGTGAATTCGAACGGATTGCGGACCTTGCCAAAGAACCTGATATCCGCCAATACTTGTTTGAGATAAAAGCAGAATTGGAAATTGAGGGCATTACCTCAGAGTAACGGCTAAATAAACCACTGATAGGCGCTGACCGCGGGGGATTTGCGAAGCAGAAATCATCCGTGGTGCTGTGCCTGTTCATGGACGGCGGCAGCCGGCCATGATGTCTCACCCCCCGTATCTAACAGGGGGGTACAAAAACACAAAAAACAAGCAAGCAACGATTGAGAATTGCTGGTGTATCAAGGGAAATTAACGATTTGATTCAGTGTGAAGTATTCGTCAATTACTTCACACTTTTGCTTTAGGAGGTGATTATTTGGCGAAAAGAAATTTAAGCAAGGAATTGCTAAAAGAAAAGCGTAAGGATTATAAGGTTTCGCAGAACAAATTAGCTGTCGCATGTAATTTGACTCGAGAGTATATCAACAAGATTGAATCAGGTCTACTTACACCATCAGAAAAGACCATGAGAAAAATTTTTGACCAATTAGAAAGTTTCAATCCCGATTTGCCTTTGACGTTACTGTTTGACTATGTAAGGATTCGTTTCCCCACAACGGATGTACGGAAAATTATTCAAGAAATTCTCCATTTAAAATTTGAGTATATGCTCCACGAAGATTACGCCTTTTACTCCTATCAAGAACAATATGTTATGGGCGATATTATAGTGATGTTGTCTCATGAAGAAGATAAAGGCGTTCTTTTGGAATTAAAAGGGCGAGGCTGTCGACAGTTTGAAACTTTTTTATTCGCCCAAAAACGTAGCTGGTACGACTTTTTCGAGGATTGTCTAAAGGCCGGTGGCGTGATGAAACGCTTGGATTTAGCAATCAATGATCGAGTGGGCTTATTGGATATTCCTGAGTTAACGAAAAAATGTCAGAAGGAAGAATGTATTTCCTTGTTTCGTACCTTTAAAAGCTATCGTTCCGGAGAACTGTTGAAAGCTGATGAAAAGGATGGTATGGGCAATACCTTATATATCGGTAGCCTCAAGAGTGAGGTCTATTTTTGTTTGTATGAAAAAGACTATGAGCAATATATCAAGTTAGGGATTCCATTAGACCAAACTGAAACGAAAAATCGCTTTGAGATTCGACTGAAAAATGACCGTGCTTATCATGCGATTCAAGATTTGTTAAAAGGTCGTAGCATTGAGAGCACCACGTTTCCCATTATCAATCGTTACTTGCGATTTGTGGATAAGATGGAAGGCAAACGGCGAACCAACTGGCCCTTAAATGAACAATGGGGTCGCTTTATTGGACGGAATCGGAAGGAGATTCAACTCACTTCTGAACCGAAACCGTATACCATTGAACGAACCTTGAATTGGCTCGGACGTCAAGTCGCCCCTACGTGGAAGATGGCCAAGGAGTTGGATCGGTTGAATCAGACAACGTATATCCAGGATATGGTACAGAATGCACGGTTATCAGACCGGCACAAAAAGATTTTGGAGCAACAAAGTATGGCAATCGAAAACTTGATTATATGAAAAGAGGAATTTTGATGGGAATTGTGAAAGATATTTTATTGGCATTTGGTGGCAGTATGATTGGTGTTACCGTGATGTGCTTGATGAATGCAAGTGCAACAGCGGACCGGGCTATGGAAAAGAAAGGAAAGTGACAAGATGAATTTCGGACAAAATTTGTATCAATGGTTTTTGACCAATGCCCAATCCTTAGTCTTACTAGCGATTGTGGTCATTGGTTTGTTTTTAGGATTTAAACGAGAATTTTCTAAACTAATTGGCTTCTTGGTGATTGCCTTGATTGCGGTAGGGTTGGTTTTTAATGCTTCTGGTGTGAAAGATGTCTTACTCAATTTGTTTAACCGAATTGTTGGTGCGTAAGGGGGAATCATGATGGAACAGATGCGTGTGTATATTGCGAACCTTGGCAAATACAATGAAGGTGAATTGGTGGGGGCGTGGTTTACCCCACCTGTCGATTTTGATGAAGTGAAAGAACAGATTGGATTAAATGATGAGTATGAAGAATATGCGATTCATGATTATGAGCTACCTTTTGAGATTGATGAATATACACCAATTGAAGAAATTAATCGGTTGTGTGGGCTGGCAGAAGAACTAGAAGGAACTCCAATTGGTGACGTTGCTTCTGAGATTCAACATGCTTTTTTCAATTCTTTTGAGGAAATGGTAGAGCATGTGGATGATATTATTTGTTATCCAGATTGTAATGATATGAGTGATATAGCGTATTATTTGATTGAGGAAACGGGTGCTTTAAGTGAGGCACCTGCACATCTACAAAACTATGTTGATTACGAGTCTTATGGTCGAGATTTGGAGATAGGAGGGAATTATTTAGTCACTAATCTAGGTGTTTTTGAATATTCAATCTGACGTAGGGAAAACGATCATAATATCTCATTTATTTTATCTATTGAAAGTGCTAATATTAATGTGAAGTAAATGGGGAGGAAATTGATGGATGAAAAAGTTAGACTTGCATATTCATACAGTTCGTTCTATTAGCGATTCAAAGAAAATAGACTTTTCAATAGAAAAATTATCAGAATATATACATGAAAAAAAACTTGATGCTATTGCCATTACAAATCATAATATTTTTGATATTGAACAGTTTAGGGAAATTAGAGAGGAAATTAAAGTACCAGTTTTTCCAGGGGTAGAAATTGATTTAGAAAAAGGTCATTTATTATTGATTGGTGATTGTTCAGAATTTCACCTTGAAGATTTTGCAACATCATGTGAAAAGTTGACTAATTTTATAAAAGAACAGTCCGACTCACTGACTGTATCAGAATTCTATTCAGTTTTTCCAAAGCATACTTTAAAAAAATATTTATTGATTCCGCATTATCGTAAATCACCTGAGATTCCAGAAAGAATTATTCATGAGTTATCAGAAAACTCCACCATTAGTGCTGGAGAGGTTAGTTCTCCACGAAAATTTATGGAACTGAAAAATCAAATTGATGGATTAACTCCTGTTTTGTTTAGTGATCAAAGAATCTGTAGTTTTATGAGTAGCTTTAATAATCATCAAACCTATTTGAATATTTCCGAAATTAGTCTAGCGGCAATTAAGGGGGCATTATCGGATAAAACAAAAGTGAGTTTATCAAAAAAAGATGGAAAAAACTTATTTGAAATTCATGATGGAATTAATGTTTCTACAGGTTTAAATGTATTATTAGGGGAAAGATCTTCCGGTAAAACTCATTTACTAAATAAAATAAATGAAAGCACAGCGAATACAAAATATATTCGTCAGTTTGAATTAGTAGAAACTGATGATAAACGTTCGGAAGAAACATTTCATGCTCAGTTACAGAACGATGAGAGTATGTTTTCAGCAGATTTTTTATCTGAGTTTAATGAAATTGTCAAGGATATGTTGAATATTGATGTGCTTACTACTAAAAGAAAAGTTAAAGACTATGTGCAGTCATTGTTAAAAAATGCTGAAAATACAGAGAAGAAAGATGCTTTTGCTAAATCAGCCCTTTTTAGTGAAGAGAAGTTTAAGCTTAAGGATACATCTACTTTAGAAGAATTAATAAAAGCAACTCAGGTAATTCTTGAAAACAATGAATACTCATCACTTATTGACGAAGTTATCGAGAGAGAACAACTTGTGAAACTGTTGCTTCGCCTGATTAAGGAGCACAGACGGATTTTTTTGGATAATGAAATAAAGGAAAAGGCAAACACTATTATCGGTAATGTTCAAAGTGAACTGTCTTTGAAAACGACAACACAAAGAATTCTTGACATTGATCTAAGTGAGGTTGCTGAAGAGCAACTAAAAATAAGAAAGTTTAATGAGCTCGCAGAAAAATTACAGCAAAAAAAAATTCTTAATGAAAAGCAAACCTTTGATTTTACAGTAAGAAAGTCTAAAAGAAAGTTTGCCACTCCAAGGGAATTGATTGAACAAGCAAAGAAGAGAATGAGCTTTTCTGATATATTTCCATCATATTCAATTCCCTTTGATTTTTTACAGAAACTAAAAAGTAAAAAAGAGCTTGAACCCGCAGATTTTTATAAGTATTTTGTGAAAATACAAGTAGAAATTTTAAACAAAGACTTGAAGCCAGTTTCTGGAGGACAACGAGCGGAATATAACTTTTTACGGAAAATAGAAGGTGCTCTATCACATGATATGCTTCTCATTGATGAACCTGAATCATCGTTTGATAATCCATTCCTTAATACAAAAATTAACACAATGTTGAAGGATATTTCGAAGTACATTCCAGTATTTGTTTCAACACATAATAACACAATTGGTGGTTCCATTAGTCCGGATTTCATTTTGCATACAAAAAGGAGCATTGAACAGGATAAAGCTATTTTTAGAGTTTACACCGGCTATCCAACAGATAAAATCCTATACTCAAATGATGGAAAATCAATTAATAATTTATCTGTTCAGTTAACATGCCTTGAAGCAGGCGAAAGTTCGTATAGTAAGAGGAGCGAGATGTATGAAATACTTAAAAATTGAAAATAATCAGGGCTTTTTCTTAAAAGAAGATAATTGGATTGCGGTTGATCAAATCACAAAGGATGACCTCTTTAGCTTTATTAACATTATCTTGGATAGCGATGAAGGAGATTTTGAGATGGATGAATTTTCTGACGAGACAATTCAACATGCTGCCCACAAAATTATTTATAAAAATATTTATAACAAACTTTTGGAATTAGAACATGAGAAGGATAATCTTCATGATAAAGTTAATCAGCAGTTTTCAACCGCATTTCAAAAGTATTCAAATGACTAGTGATAATTTTTTTGAAAGGCTCATTCATTAAGGATGAGTCTTTCGTTGTATTATAGGAGATGAGTCGATGAAAAAAATAAAAAGCTACACCAGTATTTGGGCAGTTGAAAAAGTCATTTATGCAATTAATGACTTTCAGCTGCCTTTTCCTGTGACGTTTAACCAAATGGCTTGGTTTGTTTTATCCCTGCTGTTTGTCATTGTTTTTGCCCATGTGCCTCCACTATCTATGATAGAGGGGGCCTTTTTAAAATACTTAGGTATACCAGTGGCGGTTACTTGGTTTATGTCGCAAAAGACATTTGACGGCAAGAAACCATTAGGATTTTTACGATCCTTTATCAGCTATTACTTGCGATTTAAGGTGACTTTTGCAGGAAAGAAAGTCAAAGAAAAGAAGAAACGATGGGACGAACCAATCACCTTAGTAAGGAGTGTGAACTATGTACCCGATTAAGTATATTGAAAATAATCTTGTTTTTAACCAAGAAGGCGAGTGTTTTGCCTACTATGAACTAGTGCCTTACAATTACTCCTTTTTGTCACCTGAACAGAAGTATCAAGTGCATGATAGCTTTCGCCAATTGATTGCTCAGAACAGAGAAGGGAAGATTCACGCCTTACAAATTGCGACAGAAAGTTGTATTCGCTCCACACAAGAGCGATCGAAAAAGGAAATTGCAGGTAGACTCAAAGAAGTAGCGAAACAACGTATTGACCTTCAAACAGATGCATTAGTATCCATGATTGGCGATAGTCAGATTGATTATCGCTTTTTTATTGGCTTCAAGCTAATTGCGACAGATGAAGAGGTCAATCTAAAGAGTCTCAAGAAATCTTTCTTTTCTGGGCTTCAAGAATTTGTCTATGGAGTGAATCATCATTTGATGGGCGACTTTGTTTCCTTATCTAATGAAGAAGTTCGCCGGTATACCAAGCTTGAAAAACTAATGGAAAGTAAATTGGCTCGAAGATTTAAAGTAAGACAAGTCACACCGAGTGATCTGACGTATTTAATTGAGCATATCTATGGTGAAAAAGGCATGCCGTTTGAAGAATATGAATTTCACCTACCAAAGAAAAAGCTAAAATCAGAAACGCTGGTGAAACGTTATGACCTACTACGTCCTAGCCGTTGTTTGATTGAAGAAAAGCCCCGGTACTTACGGATGGAACATGAAAATCATGAATCGTATGTAGCGTACTTAACAATTAATACAATTGTGGGGGAAATGGAATTTCCTTCCTCGGAACTTTTCTATTACCAGCAACAACAATTTACGTTTCCGATTGATACTTCAATGAATGTAGAAATCGTGACGAACAAAAAGGCGCTAGCGACCGTTCGCAATAAGAAAAAGGAACTGAAAGATTTAGACAACCATGCCTATCAATCCGACAATGAAACGAATTCCAATGTTTTAGATGCGTTGGATTCCGTGGATGAACTTGAAACCACTTTGGATCAGTCGAAAGAATCCATGTACAAACTAAGCTATGTGGTTCGGGTGAGTGCCGAATCAGTAGATGAACTAAAGCGGCGATGTGATGAAGTGCTTGATTTTTATGATGATACCAATGTAAAACTAGTCCGTCCCTTTGGCGATATGATGGGGCTACATGAAGAATTCTTACCCTCAAGTAAACGATATATGAACGACTATATTCAGTATGTTACGTCTGACTTCTTGGCGGGACTTGGATTTGGGGCCACACAGATGTTAGGCGAGTTAGAAGGCATTTACTTTGGCTATAACGTGGATACAGGTCGGAATGTTTACTTGAAACCAGCATTGGCCTCACAAGGGGTAAAAGGTTCAGTTACCAATGCTTTGGCAGCTGCATTTCTTGGTTCACTTGGTGGTGGAAAATCCTTTAGTAACAATCTTTTAGTCTATTATGCTGTCCTTTTTGGTGGGCAAGCTGTGATTGTCGATCCAAAAGGCGAGCGGGGTGGCTGGAAAGAAACGTTGCCAGAAATTGCGGATGAAATCAATATCCTCAACTTAACTAGTAAGCCAGAAAACCAAGGCCTGCTTGATCCTTATGTGATTATGAAGAAAAAGAAAGACTCAGAAAGTTTAGCGATTGATATTCTGACCTTTTTAACAGGAATTTCTAGTCGAGATGGAGAGAAGTTTCCTGTTCTGCGCAAAGCCATTCGGACCGTTACCCAAAGCGATCAACGAGGGTTGCTACAAGTCATTAATGAACTTCGAAAAGAGGGCTCACCAGTTGCGGAAAATATCGCCGATCATATCGAGTCTTTTACCGATTATGATTTTGCCCATTTGCTTTTCTCAGACGGTTCAATTACTCAATCGATTAGTTTAGATAAGCAGTTAAATATCATTCAAGTGGCGGATTTAGTTTTACCAGATGCGGAAACGACTTTTGAAGAATATACCACCATGGAATTGCTGAGTGTTTCGATGCTAATCGTCATTTCGACTTTTGCCTTGGACTTTATCCATAGTAATCGAGAAATTTTCAAGATAGTGGACTTGGATGAGGCGTGGAGTTTTCTTCAAGTAGCTCAAGGAAAAACGTTATCGAATAAATTAGTGCGTGCTGGTCGGGCCATGAATGCCGGGGTTTATTTCGTCACGCAAAACAGTGATGATTTGTTGGATGAACGTTTGAAGAACAATATCGGATTGAAGTTTGCTTTTCGAAGTACCGATATTCATGAAATTAAGAAGACTTTGGAATTCTTTGGGTTAGATCAAGAAGATGAAAGCAATCAAAAACGCCTACGAGATTTAGAAAACGGCCAATGTTTAATGCAAGATTTGTATGGTCGAGTAGGTGTGGTTCAAGTTCATCCAGTCTTCGAAGAACTCTTCCATGCTTTTGATACCCGTCCACCTGTTCAAGAGAGAATGGAGTGAGGAGATGAAAAAGAAACTTTTTCGGATTGTGGGAATCGTTTTTATTAGCATCATCACTCTGACAGTTCTATTGAGTTTAGTCGGTACGGTAGCTGAGGCGACTGGATTAGTTGATGATACAGTTGAAGTGGGAAATCTTTATTCCCATTATTCACTTGGTAACTATCAGTTGGATTTCTTTGTGGATAGTTCATGGGATTGGCTACCTTGGAACTGGGGCGATGGCTTAGGGAAGAGCGTGATGTATGGTCTTTATGCCATTACTAATTTCATTTGGACAGTTAGTTTGTATTTATCGAATGCCACGGGTTATGTGGTTCAAGAAGCTTACAAGTTAGATTTCATTTCGGATACAGCTGAAAGTATTGGAAAGAATATCCAAACCTTAGCCGGCATTACCGAAAATGGACTACAGACCTCAGGCTTTTACTTTGGGTTTCTACTATTGATGATTTTAGCTCTAGGAATTTATGTGGCGTATACCGGATTATTAAAACGAGAAACCACCAAAGCAGTTCGAGCTGTCATTAATTTTGTGATGATTTTTCTACTTTCGGGTTCTTTCATTACGTATGCGCCCACCTATATCACAAAAATCAATGACTTTAGCTCAGATGTTAGTGAAGCTGCCCTTAGTCTTGGAACAGAGATCGTTGTACCCAATTCAGAAAGCCAAGGAAAAGATAGTGTCGATTTAATTCGGGATAGCTTGTTTTCCATTCAAGTCCAACAACCTTGGTTACTCTTGCAATTTGATGATTCCAATATAGAAGAAGTTGGCGAAGATCGTGTTAACAAAATCCTGTCTGTAAGTCCAGATGAAAACAAAGGCAAAGATCGGGAAGAAGCGGTCAAAGCGGAGATTGAAGACAATGACAATGCGAATTTAAGTATTACCAAGACCATGAACCGATTAGGGACCGTGGTCTTTTTGGTGTTATTCAATATTGGGATTTCCTTCTTTGTTTTCCTCCTGACAGGGATTATGTTGTTTTCGCAAATTCTCTTCATTATCTTTGCGATGTTTCTTCCTATCAGTTTCTTATTGTCCATGTTGCCGACTTATGAGAGTTTGGGGAAAAAGGCGATTATTCGCTTATTCAATACGATTATGATGCGAGCAGGAGTTACCTTAGTCATTACGACTGCATTTAGTATCTCAACGATGTTTTTCAATATCTCAGCCACTTATCCTTTCTTCATGGTAGCTTTTCTACAAATTGTGACTTTCGCCGGTATCTATTTCAAATTGGGTGACATTATGAGTATGTTCAACCTCCAGAGTAATGACAGTCAGTCAATGGGCAGACGGGTTATGCGAAAACCGCAAATGTTGATGAACCGTAAATTGCGGCAACTTAATCGAAATGTGGGCCGGACTTTGGCTTTTGGTGGTGGTGCAGCAGTCGGAAATAAGTTGGCAAAGGAACAATCAAAATCCAAATTTAGGCCATCAGGTTCTTCTCTACGAAAGGATTCACGATTACCTAACGATCACGAGGTACCATCTGACTTGAATAAAGAAAAGCCAATCTCAAATAATAAGAAGCAATCCCGAATGAATTTGGCCGGAAGAAAAATCGGCAAGGTTTTGGATACCCAAGCTTTGATGAAAGATAAGGCAAAACAAGTAAAAGATCAAGTACGGAATACGCCAACGAATTTGAAATACAACCTCCATAAAGGGATCGAAAAAACGAAAAAAACACCAGAAGAATTCAAGCGCGGACTTGTCCAAGAAAAAGCAAATCGAGCGGAGTTGCGAGAAAAACAACGACAACGTAGAGATGAAAAAATGGCTGAAAAGCGCAAAGTATTGAATGAAGCAGGAAATCGTCATGGGAAAAGAAGGACAAATGTTCCAATAAAAACAGATCTCCAACCTCAAAAAGATAGGAAGACGAAAAAAGAAGCCCCAAAGCGGATTGTGAGAGCAAATCCGAATCCCGAAATCAAAAGAAAACTAACTAGTCAAGAAATCATTTCAAAAGGGAAAAGCCAATCATCAAGTAAAAAAAATTCTTTCCAACAAGTGAAACAGAGGTCCACTCTGCCAAAGCGGACCAATCAAAAAGTACAAAAAAGACTGAATCATCGTCCAAAATCAAGGTTAGGTGAGAAAAAATGAACTTGAAGAAATTGGGTATCATTTCGTTAACTTTCCTGACCATCACCTTTATGGGCATCTTGATGTGTGTGGGTTTGTTGTTTGGTGAAGACAGTGAAGGGAGTGGTAGTTCTGAAACTTCTCCTGGAGGTAGTAGTGTCTCAGAAGAAGTCTTAAAGCACCGCTCAATGGTGGAAAAGTATGCCAAAGAATCAGGCATTACAGAGTATGTCCCGATTCTTTTGGCGATTATTCAAGTGGAATCTGGGGGCACAATGGAAGATGTCATGCAAAGTTCTGAGTCAGCCGGTTTACCACCGAATTCATTAAGTATTGAGGCATCCATTAAACAAGGGTGTCTCTATTTTGCGTCCTTGGTTAAGCGTTCCAAAGAATTAGGTTGTGATCAAGCTAGTATTATTCAGGCCTATAACTATGGTGGCGGGTATTTAGACTATGTCGCGAAAAACGAGAAGAAGCATAGTTTTACTTTAGCTGAATCATTTTCAAAGGAAAAATCAGGCGGTCAAAAAGTTGATTATCCCAATCCAATCGCAATTAAGGAAAATGGGGGTTGGCGCTATAACTATGGCAATATGTTTTATTGCTTATTAGTGAAGCAGTACCTAACCACGAGACAGTTTGATGATAAAACAGTCCAAGGGATTTTTGACGAGGCTTTTAAGTATGAAGGAACGGCCTATGTATTTGGTGGTTCAAGCCCCACAACGGGATTTGATTGTAGTGGCTTGACCCAATGGTGTTATGCCAAAGTTGGTTTGAAACTTCCTCGGGTGGCCCAGGATCAATATGATGCCATGACTCATATTGATCTAAAAGATGCCAAACCGGGTGATTTGATTTTCTTTCATTCGACTTATGATGCCGGTACTTATGTGACCCATGTGGGAATTTACGCAGGTGAGAATCGCATGTTTCATGCAGGAGATCCAGTGGGATGGACGAATCTAACGGAAAACTATTGGCAGCAGCATCTTATCGGTGCTGGACGGTACAAATAAGAGAGAAGAGGAAAAATAATGAAGATAAAAATTGAACGGAATCAAAAGGAAAAGAGCCCAAAAAGGAAAAAAGAACGAGTCGTATCCGTGGGTAAGCATCGAAAAATGGTGCTTGCCCTTTGGCTTTTATTGTCTTGTAGCCTTGCTTTTGGCGTTTATAAAAATTTCACCGCCATTGATCAACATACAACTCATGAAAAAGTGGTTATAAAAGAGAAGGTAGTGAATACTTCTGGCGTTGAAAGTTTTACAGAGGATTTTGCGAAAGAATATTTTTCATGGAAAAATAACAAAGAAGCAATTGAAAAGAGAATGAGTAATCTCGAACAGTACCTTACAGAAAATGGTCTCGCTTTAAGCCAAGATATGGTTCGAGCAGATATTCCCACGAGTTCCGAAGTTCAATCTGTAAAAATTCTAGATGTTGAAAAACTCTCGGAAGAATTTGTCGTCTCGTTTTTAGTGGAGCAAAAGATTATGGAGGGAAAAAAGGCACAACCGATTTCTTCTGCATATCGAGTGATAGTCTTTGAAGATGAAAAAGGAAATCATATTGTAACGAACCTGCCTACCATGATTGCAAAACCAGAAAAGGCACAATATGAAGAAAAACAAGTAGAAAGCGATTCAGAAATTGATGCCAAAGCAACGGAGGAAATCACTGAGTTTTTGGAAACATTTTTTAAATTATATCCATCAGCTTCTGAAAAAGAATTGGAGTATTATGTTGAAAATAATGTGATTCAACCGATTAATACAAATCTTCAATTTGTAGAAATAACTAATCCTATTTATTTTGAAACAAAGAATTCGGTTCGAGTAAAAGTCATAGTGAAATATCTCGATGATGTTGAAAAGGTGACTCATGATTTTCAATATAACTTATTGTTATCTAAAGGAGAAAACTGGAAGATTACCAATTGCGAATAACGTTCTAAGATGAGTTCAAAAAGTATATAGGTAACCAATTATTGTAAACTTGTACAATATGTCGTAGTTGAGACATAATAAAGAAGTAGTGGTACTAACTATTTCGATAAAGTCCTTGAAAAATGAAAACGACAATATTTTAAAAAATTTATCAATTTTATGATGAAGGAGTCGAAACCAATAAACGTGTTGTGGCTGTCCTTATGCGTGGAATGAATTTATGCGCAAAAGGATTTCATCGACGCAAATCTTTTTATGGTAGAGTAAAAGCAATTGAAGAAATAGTAAAAGAAAATTTATTGAATCGACAATTTGAACAGAGCCAAATCGATGCTGTTTGGGTGACAGATATTACTTACATTCCTTGTAATCACTGTCGTCTCTATTTGTCCACCATATAGCAACTCGTAATCCACGTTGCTATATGGTGGATTCAAACATGAAAAAAGAAATTGTCATCCATCCATTACAAATTTATAAAGGAGAATTGCCTACGGTAATTTATTCCGGTAGAGGTAGCCAATACCGGTCTCTTGGCTATCAAGAGCTGTTGACCGACCACCACATCACACATTCAATGAGCCAACCTGGGACTCATATTAACGATGCCGGTAATCGAATGATCAATCAAACGAGAATTAATCGAACCCAACAAGCATAAAAGTAAAATAGAGATGAAGGTGTTGATTCAAGATTATTTAGAGGACTACTATCCAAATAAAAGAATCCATACAAAATTTATGATGACTCCTCGACAATTTGAGGCGAAGAAAATAAGTAATCTAACCGACTGTTAACTAAACTGTTGTAGGTCCCTACAAGTCTAAAACTATTTGTTGACAGAGCTAATTCATTTTGTTACTATTTCCATGAAAATAAAATATGATTTGTTAGGTGAGGCTCCTATGCAAACATAGGCTACTGCCCAAAAATGTCGAGAGACGCCAATGGGTAGAACAGGGATTGTCGAATACAAGGCTTTTCTTAAGGTAGCTAAGATGTTTGTCTTTACGTTGTATAGTGCCAAAACTCAACGATTAGATCGACGTCTTATTTTGTCATGTGATTTGATGATTTTAGAACGGTTTTTCGCGGAGTTTTTGTGCGAAAAACCGTTTTTTTATTTAACATATTCATTTTTATTTTTAATAATCTAGAGAGGAAGTGATGCTATGGATTTTTAATTATGTTGTTTATGAGTGTATTGGCAGGTGGATTGATTGGAATTGAACGTCAATGGCGAAAAAAACTAGCTGGAGTACGTACGATGGTTTTAGTTTCACTGGGGGCAACAATTTTTGTTTCTTTGTCTTCGACATTTACGACAGATACTAGCCCAACAAGAATAGCAGCACAAGTAGTTAGTGGGATAGGTTTTTTGGCAGGGGGAATCATTTTACGGGATGGTTTTAGCGTTACAGGTTTAAATACTGCTGCGACACTTTGGTGTACAGCTGCAGTAGGAGTAATGATTGGTGCGGGATCGATTAAAGAAGGTTTCTTGGCAGCAATTGTGATCACTTTTGTTAACATTGTGATACGTTTTATTTCTCATCGATTTGATCAAATTGCGGAAGTATATCGACCTGATACTATAGATAACGTGCAAAATTCCTTTTTGATCATTACAGGTAAAAATTCGTCCGAAGTTTCGCTAAGAACAGAAACTATCGCTCAATTAGATCGGTATTATTTATCATTCTGTCATTTTGTATGTCAAGACCTTGCCGGAGATATGGTTCAACTACAAGTTGAGCTTGAACCCGCTTCAAATATGGATCTGGCAATGAAGGAAATCATTGCTCATTTATCGAGAAACAAAGAGGTACTTGAAGTTTATCAGCTAATAAAGGAGGAAGAAACGTGGTAAAACAGTGTTTACTATAGTTAGATGGGATAGTCGAACTTATCGGGAAGCGATTATTCTGCGAAACGAGTTATTGAGAGCTAGCGCGGGGCAACCCTATTTGACAGCCTCGCCTATTAGTGAGATAAACGACATTCACTTGGTAATCAAGCGGGATGGCGTGACAGTAGGTACTTTACTAATGCATCCCTGTTCTTCAAACTGCATTCAAATAAAGCAAGTGGCTATTCATCCAGATTATCAAGGAAGAAGTCTGGGGAAAAAATTGATTGTGTATGCTGAGCAGGTAGCTAGAAATTTTAACTTTTCCATCATTTTTTTAACTGGAAGAAAGCAAGCTTGGGGATTTTATGAAAAAATGGGGTATTGTGATTTAATGGATGATTATTATGAAAATGGGTTGACATTAAAGGTATTTAAAAAAGAATTAGTATACTTTTCGAAAAAAAAGGAGATGAAAACAAATGGATGACAGTAGTTCGAGGCAGTTGGGTTTGCAGAAAAAGATTGAACTAAAAACAAATCAATTATTATTGTCTATTTGTTTTTAGTTCCTGAACTCTCCAAACCCTAGCAAGGAGGAAGTTTTATGAAGACGCTAGGAAATATCATTCTATACCTAATGATTGGGATAGGATTATGGCGAATTTTTTTTGGAGAGAAGGAAAGAAGAGTGGAAACTAGAAAAAATGGAAATCATGAAGTAAATTATGGTTTAATAGCACGAAAAACAATTGAAAATCTTTTTGATACATTTCAAACATCAAAAAAAGGACTGTCTGAGGGGCAAGCAATCAGAGCAAGAAATGAATATGGGGATAATAAGATTTCATATGGAAAGAAAACACCCTTTTTCATTGAAATGGTAAAAGCCTATATCACTCCCTTTACGTTAGTTCTGATTGGATTGGGGATTACTTCTTTTATTACAGATGTTGTTATTGTAGCACCGGAAGATCGGGATTTTTTTGGTAGTAGTATTATTTTCGCAATGGTTTTGATTAGCGGAACAATGACTTTAATTCAATCTGTACGATCAAATCAAGCGGCGGAAAAACTAAAATCGCTTGTAAAAGTAACTGCAACCGTAAAACGGAAGAACAAGTATGATGAAATTCCTATGGAAGAAATTGTCTGTGGAGATATTGTAAAATTATCGGCTGGGGATATGATTCCGGCTGATATCCGACTCATTACGACTAAGGATTTGTTTATTTCACAATCCGCACTAACAGGAGAAAGTTACCCAGTAGAAAAAAGATCAGATATCATTGTTACACAACATAATTCAGAAACTAGTTACGAGAATATGGTGTATATGGGTAGTAATGTTATTAGCGGAAGTGCCGAAGGTGTGGTAATTGGAACTGGCAATCGTACTCTATTTGGAAATGTTGCGGGATCATTATCAAGTAAGCCGATTCAAACAAGTTTCGAAACGGGCATTCGAAAAACTTCTTTTCTCTTTATCAAGTTTATGGCTTTGATGGCTCCAACAGTTATAGTCATCAACGGATTTACTAAAGGGGATTGGATGGAAGCTTTTCTATTTGGTTTATCTGTAGCGGTTGGTTTAACGCCTGAAATGTTGCCTATGATTGTAACAACCAATTTGGTTAAAGGAGCGACAGCTATGGCGAAGAAAGGAACGGTTATAAAAAATCTCAATTCGATTCAAAATTTCGGTGCTATTGATGTGTTGTGTACCGACAAAACAGGAACACTGACACAAGATAAGATCATTTTGGAGTATCATTTGGACTTATCTGGTGAAGAAGACGACCGTGTATTACGCCATGCTTATTTAAACAGTTATTATCAAACAGGATTAAAAAACTTATTGGACGTTGCTATTATTGATGCGGCAAAAGAAGAATTGGATACGAAAGAAATACATTACAAAAAGGTTGATGAGATTCCTTTTGATTTTGAACGTAGACGTATGAGTGTGGTAGTAGAAGACACTAGTGGAAAAACCCAAATGATCACTAAGGGTGCAATTGAAGAAATGTTGACCATCTCAAGTTTTGTAGATTTTAGAGGCGACGTTACAGAATTGACTGATGAGGTCAGACAAGAAATATTGAAAAAGGTAAGCGAATTAAATGAAGATGGTTTACGAGTGATTGGTGTTGCACAAAAAACAAATCCTAGCGTTGTAGGAGAGTTTTCAGTAGCAGACGAATCTGAGATGGTCTTAATTGGCTATTTAGCCTTTTTAGATCCTCCAAAAGAAACAACTAAACAAGCTCTAGAGACTTTAAAAACGCATGGAGTTGGTGTGAAAGTGTTGACTGGGGATAATGCCTTGGTAACACAATCAGTTTGCAAACAAGTTGGTTTGGGGACAGAAAAGTTAATTAGTGGCGAGGACATTGTAAACATTTCAGATCAGAAACTTAGCCAATTAGTGGAAAAGTACAATGTATTTGTAAAACTGAACCCGCAACAGAAGCAACAAATTACACGGATTTTACGCGAAAATGGTCATACTGTAGGATTTCTTGGTGACGGAATCAATGATGCACCAGCTATGAAAGCAGCAGATGTTGGTATCTCAGTAGATACCGCAGTCGACATTGCCAAAGAATCCGCCGATGTTATTTTATTGGAAAAAGACTTGATGATTTTGGAACGAGGGATTATTTCTGGACGAGAAACATTTGGAAACATCATGAAATATATCAAAGCCACAGCAAGTTCAAATTTCGGAAACATGTTTTCAGTTTTAGTTGCCAGTACATTCTTACCATTTTTACCGATGTTACCTTTACAAATTCTCTTTTTAAATCTTATCTATGATATTTCCTGTGTATCGATTCCTTGGGATCACATGGATAGAGAATATCTAGATGAACCGAAACGTTGGGAAGCTTCTAGTATTGGGAAATTTATGATTTGGTTAGGACCAACAAGTTCCGTGTTTGATATTACGACCTATTTACTCATGTATTTTGTCATTTGTCCGGCTGTTATTGGCGGAGAATTTCATACTCTGACACCAGCTCAACAAGTCGCGTTTATTGCTGTATTCCATGCTGGTTGGTTTGTGGAATCCTTATGGTCCCAGACTTTAGTACTACATGCATTACGGACGCCGAAGATTCCGTTTATTCAAAGCAGGGGTTCATTTATCATGACAGCTATTACTTCACTAGGTATTGCTGTAGGGACAGTCTTGCCATTTACAAACTTCGGACGAAGTTTAGGGTTAGCAGCTTTGCCGACCGATTATTGGTTATGGTTAGCAGCTACTATTGTGGCCTACTTGGCTTTAGTGACCATCGTGAAACGATTCTATGTCCATCGTTATAAAGAGTTGTTATAAAATAGATTATCTTACAGTATACAGTCAAGTAGGCAATTTTTCAGGTTACCCGTCATCATAAAAATAGTGTGTTTCTTTTACGAAGGGAACAACGAAAGAAGTGAGATTGTTAGTGATTTTTATACTTTTCTTGTTGTATATGTGTGTGTGGCTGTACTGGTCGTTTGTGATTCAAAGCAACATAAATATAATGAAGGCTCCATTTCACTATTTTTTTATAAATAATGATTTTAATGGAGACTTGTCAATAATATTCTGGTGAAGAGATAATTAATCTCGAGGGAGGGAAAAAATGATTCGAGGAAAAAGATAAGGCTATGTCCCACGAATGAACAATTAATGAAGCTATGGCAATCCGCGGGAACTGCTCGTTGGGTCTATAATTATACAATAAGTATGCAACGTATGAACTATCGATTTAATAAGGGGGAGCTCCTTTCCGACCAGGTGATTCGAAAACATATTACAAAAATGAAAAAACGACCTAAGTACTATTGGTTAAACTTAGTGTCGAATAATATAGCAAAACAAGCTGTTAAAGATGCTTGTGATGCGTATAAAAAATGGTTTCATGCAATAGATGGTTCAAGTAATTTATATGTTGAAATTCCAAAATATAAAACTAAGAAGAAAACAACTCCCTCATTTTATAATGATTCAACACGGATAAAGGTTAAGGATAAGTCTGTATTATTGGAAAAAATAGGTTGGGTAAAAACGAACGTAAATTTGCCGGTGAATAAGAAACTATATAATCCTAGAATCTCTTTTGACGGAAAGTATTGGTATTTAGCTGTGGGATTAGAAGTTGATCAAATAACTTATCCAATAAGTGGTACTTTGGGAATTTGCTTGGATGGAACTTATCCGGTTGTGTTGTCTACAGGAGAAAAATTTACTTCAATAAATCAAACTGACACAATGAAAAAGCTTGAGAAAAAACTAGCTAGACTAAAACTACAATATCGTCGAAAGATAAGGATGAACGAAGATAAATTATTTGTTGAAAAAAAGAATCTTCACAAGTTAGAGATAAGAATTCAATTGATCTACAGGAAAATTTCAAATATTCGGGAAAACTATTGGCACCATGTTACCACAACCATTCTCAAGAAGCGCCCTGAGAAAATAGTGATTTCTTATTTACCACTTCATGAATTAATGAAAAAACAAGAACATCAGAAAAGGCTGTCAAAGGAGTGCTATTATGAATTAAAACGGCAACTCCACTACAAATGTGAAGAACTAAATATTGATTTTACCGAAGTGGCCCCAACCTATCCTTGTAGTAAAATATGCTATAGATGTAAAAGTATGAACTTTAATCTTTTAGAATCTGGAGTCGTATATCAGTGTCTAGAATGTAACAACACAATTTTAAAGGATAGAAATACTAGCTTGAATTTAGTCGATTATAGTATTAATTGGATAATGTAGGACGCGTTGCATCCGAATATACGCCTGTGGAGTGTCATGCCTCTATTCATTTTTATAATTAATAGTTTGGCTTCAACACGATGAATCAGGAAATAAACAGTATTTATTTTTAGTTTGATAGATATTGGCAACGACTCCTAGAATGCACGTTAGGGGGTTATAATATTATTCTTCAGGCATTTATATCAATGATTTTTAGTCAATATTTTTTGGGAAAGTATGTAAAAATCATGTCTCTATGGTGGGAAAAGATATTTTAGCGATAAAAACTCCTTACGATATACCGATAAATGGTTATCAACCGTTTATTTTATCGAAAGGAGTTTTTTTATCGTAAACGGATCTGATTTCTGTATTTTTTTGATCAACTACTTAATTTAGGTTTATTTATCCTCTCGTTAAAACAACTTACTCCACTTTTGATACACCAAAAAAACTGTTTCAAGTGGCAAAACACTACTTGAAACAGTTTTTGTCTACAGTCTGAATACATCTCGCGTGTATATTTTTTATTATGTTTAAATATTTTACGACGTATCTAATATGATTGAGACTTGAATTAGAATGCATGAACAATGGTTGTGGTAATTATAGTAATTGCAATGCCTATTATCGTTGGTACGATGAAGGAAACAAATGTCCATTTTTTACTTTTAGTTTCCTTATAAATTGTTAAAAGCGTAGTGGAACAAGGCCAATGATATAGCGTAAATAGTAATACGTTCATTGCTGTCAGCCACGTCCAACCATTTTCAATCAACAGTTGGTGGAATTCATTTAATGAATTATATTCAGTTATTGTGCCTGTTGCCATGTATCCCATAACCATCAGCGGTATAACTATTTCATTGGCCGGAAGCCCCAAAATAAAGGCCATTAATATAGTCCCATCAAGTCCCATAAGTTTTGCAAAGGGGTCAATAAACTGTGTTATATGTTGCAATAATGACAGCTCTCCCATTGAAATGTTAGCTAAAATCCAAATTATTAATCCCGCTGGAGCAGCTACTATGATGGCTCGCCACAAAACAAAGAGTGTTCTATCAAGGATTGAACGAACGAGCACTTGCCCGACTCGGGGCTTTCTATATGGAGGCAATTCTAATGTGAATGAAGAAGGAAGTCCTTTTAAAATAGTTTTTGACAATAAGCGAGAAACAACTATCGTTGATATAACACCTAGCACAATCACTGATGTTAAAAATATCGCTGACATAATTGAATTAGCTAACCCCTCGGAAGATCCAACAAAGAACATAGTGATTACAGCTATTAAAATTGGAAAGCGACCATTACAAGGAACGAAATTATTTGTAATAATAGCAATCAGTCTCTCACGAGGTGAATCAATGATTCTTGCTCCAACAACTCCCGCTGCATTACAACCAAATCCCATACACATAGTCAGTGCTTGTTTTCCGCATGCGCCAGCTTTTTGAAAATATTTATCAAGATTAAAAGCTATTCTTGGCAGATACCCAAAATCTTCAAGCATTGTGAAGATAGGGAAAAATATGGCCATTGGCGGTAGCATTACCGCTATAACTGTAGATAAAACTTTATAAATTCCTTCAATAAGAACACTCTGGATACTTTGAGGAATATTTAGTTGTGTTGCTTGAATAATTAACCATTCTCCAAGTTGACTGAAGTGATCAGCTAAAAAATCAGATGGTCCGTCAGCACCAGCGATTGTAAACCAAAAAATAATTAGGAGGAGGAGTATCATCATTGGAATTCCAGTAATTTTTTGAGTTAGTATTTTATCTAAGATACGATCATTCCGATCATAATTTTGATTTTCAAATTTCACCACTTCTTTTGCGATAATAGATGCTCTTTCTAAAAGTGCTAATGATTCTGTTTGAGTATCCTCATGAATTTGATCCAGCGCGTTACGCATGTTTCGGTTGGAAGTAACTTCTTTACCTATCACTTTTTCTATTGTATCCATCAATTCATTTAGTCCTTGTTTTTTTGCTGCAGATGTAGCCACAACAGGAACGCCTAAAAGCGTTTCTAGCCTAGCTAAGTTAATAGAAATTTTCTTCTTGTTTGCCTCGTCAATTAAATTGACACACACAATAACTTTTGGAGTTATTCGAATTATTTGCAACACAAGGTTTAAATTTCTCTCTAAACTAGTAGCATCGCAAACAACTACCGTTGCTTCTGAATCTTTGGATTTGATGAAGTCTTTTGCAACCTCCTCTTCTTGAGAATGAGCTGACAACGAATAAGTTCCAGGTAAATCGACGAAGACGTATCCGTTATGATTATGTTCAACGTATCCTTGGGCAAGATCAACAGTTTTTCCGGGCCAATTACCGGTATGTTGCCTCATTCCTGTTAGTTCGTTAAAAATTGTACTTTTTCCCACATTGGGATTTCCAGCCAATGCGATCGTTCGATCAGTCTTTTTTTTCTTTTGGATTTCAAACCCAGAGTTAGTTATCTCCATATCTTTTCACCTCGATATATTGTGCATCGCTATTCCTTAGAGCAATCGTTGTACCGCGTACTCTGTAGGCTATAGGATCTCCTTTTGGACTTGTTAGAATCTTTTTTATGGGAGTTCTTTCATAAAAACCTAAGTCTAGTAACCTTCGATTCATTTCAGCATCCGGATGATTAACTGATACAACATCATACGCTTCATCCATAATAATATTGTGTAACTGCATTTTGTACCTCCTTTATATTTTTAGGTAAGCCGAATACTTATTTATTATATGACCAAAACTTTATACGTTCAAGGTAGAAACTACAAATTCTCATTGTTATTTAAGTTGAACTAAAAAATGTTTTAGGTTATCCTAAAAAAAGACAGAGCGATTTGGATTTTGAAAAGGTTCTTGATATATAGCGCGTGGAAAGGGACCTCGTAATGTTCTTAGATGATTAGGAGAGAGCTGCTATGGTGAAAATAAAATCGACTACACTATTAATTTATTTGTTAGTAATACAAGAGTTATCAGCTAAAGACAAAGTAATCAAGAATAATGATTTAGCTAAAATTCTAGGTATTAGTCCATCTTCCGTTAGTGAAATGTTGGAAAAGTTAGAACTTGAAGGTTATTTGAATAAAAGCTGTTTTCAGTTAACAAAAAGGGGGAAAAATTTAATTGAAGATTACAGTGAAAATATAAGGGGATGAAAGATTAGCGAAGTTTATTTGAAGTGGTACCGGGCAATTTGTTGTCATTATTGTTTGACTCAAGAACAGGAGAGGTAGTGAATGTTTGATTACTTTTTTTTAACGCTAGGGTTACTATTTTTTTCTATAATTTTGCTGATAGTAATCACTATACTTTTAAAAAAAGACGCTAAAAAATAGTGTTTTACTAAGATTGAATGCTTATGTATATATCGTAATTTAATTAAATATTAGTACCGAATCTAAAAGATTCTCTTTGCTCAGTTTCGGGGGATATTGCAAATAAATGGATTGACTCTATATTGAATATGCATTAATTTGGATACTCTTATATTTTAAATCAGAGACATTTACCGCTGTACTTAATACTAACATGACTATTTAATTCATAATATCTTTACGATAGAATTTTAAAAACAGTTATGTATGATTGGAGGTACATTTTTGAATTTATGTTCTGGTCTTTATCACCCAATCTTATAAATGGAGATTTTTCGTTGCTGTTAGCTAGCAACATAGCCCTTTTTGGATTCTCAATTATAAAAAACAATGCTCATCTGAACTACAGAAACAACTAAAATTTAGCTGAAATACAACTATGGATAAGAAAACTGAACAAAATGGGAAAGTTGAACATTTGCTTTGGATGAAGCTTGGAGTTTTCTTCAAGTGGCCCATGAGGAAAGACTTTATCAAATAAGTTAGTCCGAGCTGGTCGAGCCATGAATGCCGGTGTTCATTTTGTCATTTAAAATAGTGATGATTTATTGGATGAACGTTTGAAGAACAATATCGGGTTGAAGTTTGCTTTTCGCAGTACTGATATCCATGAAATCAAGAAGACTTTGGAATTCTTTGGATTAGATCAAGAGGATGAAAGTAGTCAAAACCGTTTACGAGGTTTGGAAAACGGAAAATGCTTAATGCAAGATTTATATGGTTGAGTTGGTGTGGTTCAGGTTCTCCCAGTCTTTGAATAACTCTTCCATGTCGTCCACCTGTTCAAGAGAGAATGGAGTGAGGGGATGAAAAGTAAACTTTTTCGGATTGTGGGAATGATTGCAATCAGTCTCTGCACCATTTCACTTCTTCTCAGTCTGAGTGGCACGGTAGCTGAGGCAACGGAACTGGTTGATGATACGATTGAAACGGGGAATCTTTATTCTCAATATTCACTAGGTAACTATCAGTTGGATTTTTTTGTGGATAGCTCTTGGGATTGGCTACCTTGGAATTGGGGTGATGGCTTAGTAAAGAGCGTGATGTATGGTATTTATGCCATAAGGAAAAGACTACAAAAAAGAAGAGAGAACGAGTAGTTTCAGTAGGCAAGCATCGAAAAATGATGCTTACCCTTTTTTGTATGTTTTGAAAACCACAGGCTAGGCCTGTGGTTCAAGAGAGCTTCCAGCGAGGTAGTAAAAAAATCCTCCCAAGATGCTATGATGAGAACGGTTCCCCAACCACTCACATTCGATCAAAGGAGGATATGTCATGAATGACAAACAAAGCTTAGCATACACCACTTGGAGGTGTAAATATCACATCATCTTTGCACCGAAGTATCGTCGCCAAATTATCTATGGAAAATACAAAGAAAGTATAGGAAAGATCATCCGTGTGCTGTGTGAAAGAAAACATGTAACAATCCATGAGGCAAACGCGTGCAAAGATCATATTCATTTGTTAGTTAGTATACCACCCAAGTTAAGCGTAGCTTCCTTTGTTGGATATCTAAAAGGAAAAAGTAGTTTAATGATATTCGATCGCCATGCTAATTTGAAATATAAGTATGGGAATCGAAAATTTTGGTGTACAGGATACTACGTGGATACGGTAGGGAGGAATCAACAGAAGATTGAGGACTATATCAGGAACCAATTGATAGAAGACTATCAAAGTGACCAATTGAGTCTATTTGAAGAAATTGATCCATTTACCGGAAAGAGCAACAGAGGAAAGAAAAAATAAAGTTCTTTAAGAACTAGGAGGAGAATGTGGTACGTGCGAGGGGAACCATTCATTTTTTCGAAGGGGCGTTAGGCCTCATGTCGGTAGCAGAGGGTTCCACCCGAAGAGCAAACCACCCGTTCTCACGGGTGGTTATGATTGATAAAACTGAGGAAGTATATCGATCTGATACTATAGATAACGTGCAAAATTACTTTTTGATTATTACAGGTAAAAACTCATCTGAAGTTTCGCTGATAACAGAAACTATCGCCCAATTAGATTTGTATTATTTATCATTCTTTCATTTTGTATGTCAAGAGTTTGCCGGAGATATGGTTCAATTACAGGTTGAACTTGAGCACGCTTCAAATATGTATCTGGCAATGAAGGAAATCATTGCTCATTTATCGAGAAGCGATTATTTTACGAAATGAGTTATTGAAAGCTAGCGCGGGTCAGCCCTATATGACAGACATCCTCACCTTGTAGTGAGATAAACCACATTCATTTGGTAGTCAAGCGGGATGGTGTGACAGTAAGTACTCTACTAATGCATCCCTGTTCTTCAAATTGCATTCAAATAAAGCAGGTAGCTATTCACCCAGATTATCAAAGAAAAAGTCTGGGGATTCTATAAAAAATGGGGTATTGTGACTTAATGGATGCTTATTATGAAGAAAGGTTTACATTAAAAGTATTTAAAAAAGAATTAGCATACTTTTCGAAAAAAAAAAGGGGATGAAAACAAATGGATGACAGTAGTTCGAGGCAGTTGGGTTTGCAGGAAAAGATTGAAAAAAACAAATTAATTATTATTGTCTATTTGCTTTTAGTTCCTTACTTAAATCAATATCCAGAAAACATTTCCCGTATTTCGGATGGAATTTGTTAAGATATTTTTCCACTTCTATAGGACTTTGTATTTGTATCTGGATACTAAATAATTTGCTATGAAAAAGGATAAAATTTTGAATAATTGTTTCTAACTGGTGTAATTGCATTATTTGATCTTCACAGATAATAATCGGATACATCATCAGAAATTCTCTTTGTGTTTCATTTTTCGGTAAATTAATATAAGTCATTTTTGAGAGATTCATGAATGTTCCCATCCTATATGAGTTAATTTACTTTCTGGCTGAAAAATAATCTCGGATAAAATACTTAGAGTTATTTCAGATTCTTCCCCGGTAGAACCAGAAAATGTATTATCTTGTATTGTTACTACAGAGCAGGAATTATGATTCTCTCTATATTTTTTGTGTAATTAAATACATTTTCCACTATCGTTTTTTTATTCCCTCTAGAATCTGCATAGCTGTGATATCTCAAGCATAAAAAGCTCCTTCAGTTACCTTAACTACATTGTATTCTTCTCCCTGTAAGAAATATTAGTTGGGATCGAGAATTCTTTAGTAATTTTGTAATTAACGGTTTATCGGGATAAAGTATTATCGTATCTTCAATAGGAACAATACTAGTTAATGCTGGATTACTTTCATGTTCTTTATTTCCAAGCCCAATTTATATTTCATTTTGAGCCACCTTTATTTTTTTATAAGGGATTCTATCTACAACAAAAATTCAGTTGATTCTTTTGTCTCTGCATACGTGATACTTCCTAGTGCAAAAGAAAAAAAGCAAACATAATATAAGACAAATATTCTTTTTCATAAATAACTTCATTCTATAAAATTTGATAGTTTTAAACAAAAATATTACTATATAGAAACTTTAACTTTTTGCATGTTCATTAGAATAATACGTCGTCAGAGCTACCCAAACCCATTTTTATTCAGAATAGAAGTTTAATTTTTTAGTATGGATAATTAAAATAGATTCAAGTATGCCATCATCTCCTTTAGATAAAAATTTAAAAAGCCTGAAATATAAAAAGGAAATTAGGGTATTACTCATATAAAAAACTATAATAAATGTTAGGCGAGCCTAATATATAAATCTTGTTGCAAAGTTTTAAATACGATGAACCCATTCTCCTAGGTTGAACTAAGAAACGCGAGTTCTTCATTTTTGTATTTGAAACTACTATTGGGAAGCCGAGTGATAATGCTAAATATTAAGCCAATCTAAGACTTGGTCCCTAGATAAGAAAAATCAAGTTTAAATTATTTTAAACAAGATATTCTGAAATTGTCAGGATGTTTTCACACTTAGAAAACGATAAGAAAATTTTAAGAATTTCCGATATAGTATATACAATATAGTATATACTATTTACAATTAAGTCAGATTTTGAAATGTAAACGGTAACGGAAGGGGTACGACAATGGTTTGGGGAGCAATTGCCACGTGGCGTATGGCACACGATGGTGTGGTAGAAGCATTGCGCTTATTAGAGAAAAAAGAGGGAGCCGGCGATGCCGTGGAGACCTTGATCAAGACAGTAGAGGATTATCCTTACTATAAATCAGTGGGATTTGGCGGATTGCCGAACGCTGAAGGTATCTTAGAAATGGATGCTGCTTTTATGGATGGAGATACCTTTGAGATCGGTGCAGTTGCTGGAATCACAGATGTAAAGAACCCGATCGCTGTTGCACGACAGCTAAGCAAAGATAAATTCAATAGCTTCCGGGTAGGTGGAGGCGCCACCAAGTATTCGATGCTGGAGGGTTTTGAGCGGAAGAGTATGCTGACAGAGCGTGCTCATAAAATTTGGGAAAAACGCTTGAAAGAAATTCAAGAGAACAATTTGAACCCTTACGATGGTCACGATACAGTTGGAGCGATTACGCTAGATCAAATGGGCACGATGACGGCTGGAACTTCTAGCTCCGGATTGTTCATGAAAAAACCTGGTCGCGTAGGGGATTCACCTTTATCTGGTTCCGGATTTTATGTGGATAGCGAGATTGGTGGAGCAGCTGCCACTGGATTAGGGGAAGACTTGATGAAGGGCTGTTTATCCTATGAGATCGTTCGTTTGATGGGTGAAGGGGTAAAACCACAGGCAGCTTGTGACAAAGCGGTCTACGAATTTCACGATAAATTGACAGCACGTTATGGAAAAGCAGGTGCGTTCTCACTAATTGCGATGAATACCAAAGGTGAGTGGGGAGTTGCTACGAACGTGGAATTTACGTTCAGCGTTGGCAACTATCAGGAAGATGCGCAAATATTTATCGCTAATATGGGAGCAAACCATACTACCGATATTCAACTGATCACGAAAGACTGGTTAGATGCGTATGAGAAAAGGATCAAATCTCCAATCTATGATTAGTATCATAAAATGAATAGCTAGAGGTGAAGCAAATGTGTGTATTGGTAATTGATATTGGCGGCTCAAGTGTAAAAAGTGGATTGTTTGAAAAAGGTCAAATAATTGATGTGAAAATGTTCTCCTCCCCATCATCATGGCAGAAAATGACAAAGAAACTAGATGATCTGGTAGCATATTACAAACATAAATACAAGCTGGAAGCAATTTCTTTTAGTGTTCCTGGAATTGCAGACCAAGGCTCAGGGGAGATTAAGGGAGCTAGTTCTTTGAGCTATATTCATGGGTTTAATTTCAAAAAATATTTCGAAATTAAATATGAATTGACCATCTATTTTGAAAACGATGCGAACTGTGCTTGTCTTGCTGAACTTAAACATGGGAATGCTCAGGGGGTTGAGAGTGCATTATTTGTGGTTATTGGAACAGGTATTGGTGGGGCAATATTTATGGGAGGGCAAGTGCATTCTGGTTTTCATGGTTTTAGCGGAGAATTTGGGATGATGTTAATGGATAAGAATAAAGAATGGAGTGAATTAGGATCAGCAGTTCACATGAGTAGGAAGTTTTCGAAATTCAAAGAAAGAAAATTTACAGGAAAAGAAATATTTGAATTGGCAGAGCAAAAAAAAGACAGGGAGGCAATCAAGTTCTGTAATGAACTTTATCATTATCTTGCCTTAGGTATCTATAATCTACAATACATCTTGGATCCCCAATGTATAATTGTAAGCGGTGGCATATCTGGAAATCTTAATTTAATTAATAACATCGAGAAAGAACTTGATAAAATAATGGATTATGGTCAGCGCTGTCCAATCAAACCTAAAATAATTAAAGCAAGATATGGAAATAATGCAAACTTATTAGGGGCTGGGTTACTAGCAACATTACCAAAAAATGAAATAGGAGTGAACTAAATGGAGCATACAATAAATAAGAATTCAAAATTATTAACTTTGGGAATATTATCAATGTCATTTTTGATGTCTGTTAGTAATGCTGTCTCAGGTACTATTCCTCTAATGGAAGAGCATTTTTCTACAGTCTCCCAAGCTAATATTGAGTTATTGATTGTTATTCCTACCGCAGGAGTATTACTAGGAACTGTAATTAGTGGAATCGTATCAAATATTTTAGGTAAAAAAATGACAGTTTTATTTGGCTTGTTCATTTCTTTGGTTTTTGGATTAGTTCCGACAATGTTTTATAGTTATTTCAGTGTACTAATTTCAAGGGCTTTATTCGGATTAGGGATGGGTATCTTTACACCATTAACGGTCTCATACATCACAGACGTTTTTCCAGAGGAGAAAAGAAATAAGCTACTTGGGTGGCGGAACTCTGCTGGAGCAATTGGGGATGCAATAATGCTCTTTATTGCAGGATTTCTAATTAATGTTAGTTGGCAAACAACTTATTTTGTATTCCTTTTCTTATTAGTACCAATAATTATGATAATCTTTTTTGTACCTAAACAGTTGGATAATGTTGCTGTCGTAGACGGTGAAGTTGAAATTGAGGAAAAAATAAAAACAAAGCCTACTACAAATAGGGATGTAATTAAGCTTGCAGGATTGTTTCTTTTCATTTGCTTATTTTATTCTGCGATCTCTTTAAAATTGCCTAGTTTAGTAGTAAATTCAGGTATAGGCTCAGCCTCTCAAGTAACACATATATTTAGTTTTTTAGTTCTATGTTCTATTATTTCAGGACTAGCTTTTGAAAAGATTTCCAAAATTTTCGGCAAATATACTGTTACAATATTTGAAATAGTAACTGCAATTTCTTTTATTTTAATTCCTTTTGTAACTTCAATACCAATGTTATTAATACTAGTTCTTATTTGTGGATTTTCTAATGGAATTATTAACCCCGCATTAACCGCGAGGATGGTTGCATACTCTCCCAAAGATTCCATGAACTTCACAACTTCAATTATTATTATTGGAATAAATATTGGGTTCCTATGTGCACCGTATATCTTTCAATTTCTGAATAGCTTGTTTCATATGGATAGTGCAGGTGTTGTTATTATGTATTCTGGTGTTTTTTATATGATACTTTCTCTGTATGATCTATTTATAATCAAAAAAGACAATTTAAAAATATAATTTTCATAATAACTCTTAATAAAACAACTTAATATAGAATGGAGAAGTAAAATGAATTCAAATGTAGAATGGTTCAAAAACGCGAAGTATGGAATGATGATTCACTGGGGGTTGTACTCATTACTAGCAGGTGAATATAAAGGTGAATCTTCAAGTGCTTATGCGGAATGGATTCAATCAAAGTTTCAAATATCAAATGATGAGTATGCAAAATTAGCAGAGGTTTTTAATCCTATATATTTTGATGCTGAAGAAATTGTGAGTTTTGCAAAAGAATGTGGAATGAACTATTTAGTTATTACGACGAAACACCACGATGGTTTCGCATTATACAATTCAAACGTGGACTCTTTTAATATTTATAAAGCAACTCCATTTAAGCGTGACATCTTAAAGGAATTTTCTGAAGCTTGTAAAAAACATAATCTAAAGTTGGGAATCTATTATTCTCAAGATTTAGATTGGCACGACCCTAACGGAGGCGGTTATTTATCCAATGATTTAGAAACAGCTGGGACCACTTGGGACAACAGCTGGGATTTTACCCAAGAAAAGGATTTTGATATATATTATAAAAACAAGGTTTTGCCACAGATTGAGGAGATTATGACTAATTATGGAGAAATCGTCACAGCTTGGTTTGATGTCCCAATGACTTTGTCAAGCGAACAAAGTCAAGAAATATATGATACAGTTAAACGGTTACAACCAAATTGTCTAATTAATTCTAGATTAGGCAATGGAAGTTACGATTATGTATCGCTTGGCGATAATGAAATTCCTGAGAGTAAACAGGAAAACAATTTTGAAGTTGACTATAACGCATTAGATGGATTTAAACCATCAGAATTTGACCTTTATGAGACAGCAGCTACTATGAATGATTCATGGGGATTCTCATATCATGATCAAAAATGGAAATCACCAGAAAAAATCTTTGACTACAAAACACATTTGAACTATCTAGGTATTAATTATTTATTGAATGTGGGATTAGATGGTTTAGGTCGGATCCCTATGCAATCCATCAAAACGCTAAAAAAAGTAGCTGAGATGGGGGGGGAATAGGTATCATTTTTTCAGATATGTTGAATATTTATATATGACCAAAAAGAAAATTTTTTGATAAAAGCATTCAAAAAGGGATCTAGGTTGAATGGATATTGCTAAATGTCGTTTGGACATATGAACGAAAAAATATCATAAAATAATATTATTGAATCACAAATTATTAAAAAAAATTGAGAACAGAACAAAAACTGGGTTTCTCAAAAAATCTTGAACATTGAGTGGCAATCAAATGTTATTAGTTAGTTTTATCGTTTTGTTTATTACAAAGCAATTGCAAATAATAAATTAAAATCAAATTATCGAATAACAAGCCTAGTTTTTCATTGATACTATTTTGAACAGAGAGTTCCTAGATAAAAAATGCATTATCATTTTTAGACAGATTTTTTACTTTTGTTAATCTCTCTATGAAAATAAAAAGATAGCTTGTTAGGTAATAATCTTATGTAAAAAATAAACTACTACCGAAAAATATTGAGACTCACCAGTGTGTAGAACAGGAATTGTTGAAAACAGGACTTTTCTTAAGGTAGCTAAGATGATTATTTTTAAGTTGTATAGTGCTTAAAATCAACGATTAGATCAACTTTTTTTTGAAAGGTAATTTGACGATTTCAGAAGGGAATTCGTGTAGTTTTGCTTTTTTGTCAAATGAGGGTGAAATAGTAATTATGAATATTTAATGTAGAATAAAAATTTGGCTTTTAGTCAAATAGTGTTATTTTGTTAAATCACTTAAAGGGAATGCTTCGGCATTTCTTTTTTTGTTTTTTAAAGAAATGCTGAATAAAAATGCGTTTGAGAAGGTGGATGATCCTCTAAATTCTTGTATCTGCGTCGTTGAGGATAAAGTAATTTCCTTCTTGCCAATCATTGGTTCCTTTAAATTAATCAATCAATAAATATTTAGACAAGAAATTAGGTTTTAGCCGTGGTTTTTCATAGAAAAATATACAAGACCTACTCAGATGGTGACCATCATATTATTGAATATAAATGGTTGTATTTAGGTCTTGGTCTAAAATTAAAAGATTTTTCTGGATATGAAGAAATTCCTAACATTATAAGGGGGACCTCTAGAAACTAAGTCGATAGATCTACATTCTAGAAATTTGCTTTTTTGAATTTCCAAAAGAGTTAAATCATTCATTTACGAGATAACATGGTGTAAGTAAGCGTTATCTAATTCCATACTTCAAAAAATTGGAAACACTACTACCTTTATGCCGGTCTTACTTTTTTTACCTAGTCAACACGAAATAGGTTATAGGTTATGCTTGTAATCTTGCCATTGAGCTTTGTACGAATACGCGTTGTTCATCTAAATGGCGAACCATTTATACTGTTCTCAAGAAAAGTAAAGACATGTTTAACGTGACAGCGCAAGATACTTTTAATTTGTTGAGTGAAATTTGTTCATTTGTTAGCGAGTTACGTATCATGGACTTCAGAACGTAGTTCAGCAGGCAGTTTTTGCCCCATATAAGTAATGTCTGCAAAGACGTTTGTGTTTGCCCGTCCATTAAGGTTTCAAAGACTTGATTGTCATGAACAGAGGCAGTAATGAATTTTTGGGAGATGGTTACTGACAAATGATTCTTATAACTAAAATAAGAGGCATGATTTTTCTTTGTCTAACGGGCAACGGGAATAGCTGTCGTATATTCAGAAATTCCAAAAAAACTATGAAATGATAAGTAATCTAAAATGGCATATTCCGTTTGATCGTCAGACAAAGAGTAATATCGTTGTAAAATCAGAATTTTAAACATTAACTGATAGTCACATGGATGACGACCGCCAGATCCTTTGGTAGATTTTACCAATAATTGATTCAAACTTGATTGGAAAAGTTCCCATCCGATAATTGATAATCATATTATCACACTTCAAAGAGGAATGTTCCTGTTTATTTGTAGTTTTTAGAGGGGCCCTAAAGATTACAAAAGGAAATTTTAAGTTGTTCATCGACTGTATACTCAAATCTATCGAGTACTAGAGTTTACAATTACTGCAAAAGTTATAGAAGCAGCAAGAAATAGTTTAGTTATCGCGCTGTGAATAATACTGATTATTATAGTATATTTTGAAAAGTACTTGCTCTGAGAATGATTCCGAGAAGTCTTCAGCGTGGTATTAAAAAGATCGTCCCCAATTGATAGACTATTGTTGGTTTTCTAACCGCATCACAATCAAATTTAGGAGGACCCATTATGTTTAGCACATAATGGGTCCTGAATATGAGAAAAATTTTCAGGTGTATGACGTAGAGATGAACGAAAGTAAAGAACTGGTGAAGCATCATTAAGTAAAGTGAGAAAGAACTCTTTCTCAGTTGTAGTCAACATAATTTTATCAATTAATTTCTGAAAAAAAACCTTTCTTTTGAAATATAAATTTTTATTAGTAATTCAGGTAGTAGATCAAATTGCTTTTTATAACTGGATATTCAGAAGTAAGAATCTACAAAAATATTTCATTTTATACTTACTATAAAATAAATTTATACTAGGTATTTGAATAATTAATTTTACAAATGCTATCATAAAATTTATCATTATAGTGAAGAAAGAGTTAAAAACTTTGAAGCAGTATTATCCTTTAGAGTGGCTAGTATTTTTATATCTTAGAAAAAGATTGAGGAGTGAACTCATGTTAAAGAATATTCTTGTAACTGGTGGAGCAGGATTTATAGGATCAAATTTTGTGCACTACGTAATTGATAATTATCCAGACATTCATATTACTGTTTTAGACAAGCTGACATATGCTGGAAATAAAGAAAATTTAAAGGGATTGCATAGAAATCAAGTAGAGTTAGTTGTAGGAGATGTGACTAATTCTGTATTAGTTAATCATTTGGTGAAAAAAGCTGATGCAATAATTCATTTTGCAGCAGAATCTCACAATGATAATTCTTTGGAGTCACCATTTCCATTTATTCATACTAATATAATTGGAACATATATCATAATCGAAGCATGTTGTAAATATAATAAACGTTACCATCACGTGTCAACCGACGAGGTATTTGGCGATTTACCCTTGGAAAATGATGATTGTTTCGATTTTAAAAGAACGATTGAGCGATTTACTCCAGAAACACCATATAATCCGTCAAGTCCCTATTCAGCTAGTAAAGCAAGTTCAGATTTCTTAGTTAAAGCATGGGTGCGTTCTTTTGGTTTACTTGCAACCATATCAAATTGTTCTAACAATTACGGACCTTTCCAAAATATTGAGAAGTTTATTCCTCGTCAAATAACTAACATATTAAGTGGATTTCGTCCAAAACTTTACGGAGATGGTCGGAATGTTCGGGACTGGATTCATACTAATGATCATTCTTCAGCAGTTTGGACAATTTTAAATAAAGGAAAGATTGGAGAGACTTATTTAATTGGAGCCGATTGCGAGAAGGACAATAAGAGTGTATTGAAAATCATTTTAGAAGAGATGGGACAATCAAATTTGGAGATTGACTACGTGAAAGATCGCGTTGGTCATGACCTAAGATATGCTATTGATTCAACTAAATTAAGGAATGAGTTAGGGTGGATGCCTGAGTTCACTGATTTTCGTGCAGGAATAAGGAGCACAATTGAATGGTATACCCAGCATGATTTATGGTGGCTTGATGAAAAAGAATCAATAGAGAATAAATATATTAGGCAAAATCATTAACTTATAACAGAGGGTTATTGAGAAATATTTTTATTTTAATAATGATAAATGTGTATTTATTTTGCTGTATCGAAAAAAGGTTCATTACAATAAGTAAAACTGATATATCAGCGAAACATAAGCATATAAACAAATAGGTGAATTTTGATTATAAAACTATGGGAGGATTGAAATTGAGGTATGTATAAAATTTTTATTATTTTTTTAATGATTCTTTTTGCACATCTTTTTTTGCCATCAGAGGTTTGTGATGCTAAAAATAAAAAAATTTTTCACGGACTAATTCGTACGACTTTATATTTAGTTGCTATATATTTTTTTCACTTTGAAATTTTATTATATAGAGCAACTAGCGTCATATATTTTTGGTTTCTTTCTGATTTTCATTATGCTTAAAGTCAATTGGATTTCATATAAACGACACAAAAAATGGATTTATATTAAAGCGAAAACAAGTAATAGAAATAATTATTCTCGTAAAGAATAATATTCGGAAAAAATAATAATTAATAGCTAGTTGCTTACGCATTTTTGGTATTTTGAATTTATATTTCATGTTTAAGTGGGTTTATCAAATTATGAAAATGTAGAGGCAAAATTTCTTTAATATTAAAATACTGGATTTAAAATAATTCGCGAAAGATGGGTGGAATTTATGCATAAAGCTGTAATCTCTACTAAGCATTTTTTAATTGAAGGTGGATGTAATGCTTGCGGACTTAAAAATATTTCTACATTTACTATTTATTATGAAGATCACTCGTTTCAAATTTTAGATGGACTTGATTTATTTTCATTAATAAAAATTATTTCTCAAAAGAATGGTTGGAAAGAGCAAGTTATTAATGAAGGAATTAATGATGAAAAGATAATATTTAAAAAAGGGAATTCAATTATTGAACCTAAATATGATTCAAACAGAGTGACTTATAAAAAAAAGACAGAATATATCGAGTTGCCACGAACGTTTTCAAGCAATAAGGAGCTATTTGATCAAGCAAATAAGATATTGAAACACTTTTTTGATATTGAACCTTATGAAATAACTATTGTTGAACCTTAAAATTTAGTTTTTTAAAGAATCATCTTAAAAGGTTATGGAATGCATTCCACCAAAAAAAAAGTTTTTAGTTTATATAAGTATTGAATTGATAGAAGTTTAATTTAAGAAATATTTTTTATTCACTTCAAGAAAATTAGTGTTAGAAGTTACTGGTGATGGTTGATTAGCTATTCGTTTATAAAAATAATTTATATTTAAAAGCTCTGATTTTATTAGTAGTAACCCGTAGCAATTAAGTTTTTATTATTCTAAGGAGGTCCTTTTGGAATGGGAACTGCAACAAATGAACTAGAAAAAATGAAAAACACTGAAAAGTCTGCATGGGAAGGCTTTAAAGGTCATCTATGGAAGAACGAGATCAATACTCGGGACTTTATCCAAGCAAACTACACACCTTATGAAGGCGCGGCTGACTTCTTAGCTGATCCAACTGAGGAAACCAATGCATTATGGAATAAGTTGCAAGAACTTCAAAAACAAGAACGCGAAAATGGCGGAGTGCTAGATATGGAAGCGGATATCGTATCTGCTGCTAACGCATACGGTGCTGGTTATATTGACGAAGATATGAAAGATAAAGAAACAATCGTTGGTATTCAGACTGATAAGCCTTTGAAATGTGCATTCATGCCTTATGGCGGTATTCGTATGGCTGAAGAATCACTTGAAAGCTATGGCTACACACCAAATCCTAAATATACTGAAATCTTCAATGATTATCATAAAACTCATAACCAAGCTGTATTTGATGTCTATACTCCAGAAATTCGTGCAGCTCGTCGTGCTAAGATCATTACAGGGCTTCCAGATACTTACGGACGTGGACGTATCATTGGTGACTATCGTCGTGTAGCTTTATATGGTATTGATTATTTGATGCAGCAAAAATTAAAAGATCATGCAAATTGTGGTCATGGTCAATTCACAGAAGAAGACCTTCGTCTACGTGAAGAAATTAGTGATCAATACAAGGCATTAAAACGTATTAAAGAAATGGCAGAAGCTTATGGCTTTGATATCTCTCGTCCAGCAGAAAATGCGAAAGAAGCTGTTCAATGGACATACTTCGGTTATCTAGCAGCAATTAAGGAACAAAATGGTGCTGCAATGTCAATCGGCCGTGTTTCTACTTTCTTGGACATCTATATTCAACGCGATATCCAAAATGGCATATTGACAGAGGAACAGGCGCAAGAATTGATTGACCATTTGGTAATGAAATTACGTATGGTTAAATTTGCACGTATTCCATCATACAATGAGTTATTCTCTGGTGACCCGGTTTGGGCAACATTATCAATTGCTGGTATGGGTATGGACGGACGTACATTGGTTACTAAGAATGATTTCCGTTTCTTACACACATTAGAAAATATGGGACCATCTCCAGAACCAAACTTGACTGTATTGTATTCTTCTCGTTTACCAGAAGGGTTCAAAGACTATGCAGCAAAAATTTCAATTGATACATCTTCAATTCAATATGAAAATGATGATGTAATGCGCCCAGTATGGTTAGATGATTACGCAATCTGCTGCTGTGTATCTGCTACACAAACAGGGAAAGAAATGCAATTCTTTGGTGCTCGCGCTAACTTAGCAAAAGCTTTGTTATATGCAATTAACGGCGGTGTTGATGAAAAATCTAAAGCACAAGTTGGACCTGATTTCCGCCCAATCGAATCAGACGATGCATTGGACTTTGACGATGTTATGGCTAAATATGATGAAGTACTTGAATGGCTAGCGGGTATGTATGTGAATACATTGAATGCAATCCACTATATGCATGACAAATATTACTATGAAGCAGCTGAATTGGCGTTGATGGATACTGACTTAAAACGTACATTCGCAACGGGAATCGCTGGATTCTCACATGTTGTCGATTCGTTAGCAGCTATCAAGTATGCGAAGGTCTTCCCAATTCGCGACGAAGATGGAATTGTTACTGACTTTAAGATCGATGGTGAGTTCCCTAAATATGGTAATGACGACGCTCGTGCGGATGATTTAGCGGTTTGGGTATTGAAAACATTTATGGAAAAATTAGAACACTACCATACTTACCGTAACTCAGAACCAACAACTTCAATCTTAACAATTACTTCAAACGTTGTTTATGGTAAAGCAACTGGTACAATGCCTGATGGACGTAAAGCCGGTGAACCGTTGGCTCCAGGAGCAAATCCATCTTATGGTGCTGAACAAAATGGGTTATTGGCATCTCTTAACTCATTGACAAAATTACCATACGAATATGCATTAGACGGTATTTCAAATACTCAAAGTATTAATCCTGATGCCTTAGGACATGATGAAGATGAGCGGATTGAAAACTTGACGAACGTTTTAGATGGTTACTTCAATCAAGGAGCACATCACTTAAACGTGAACGTATTCGGTAAAGAAAAATTAATCGATGCAATGGAACATCCAGAAAAAGAAGAATATGCGAACTTTACGATCCGTGTTTCTGGATATGCAGTTAAATTCATCGACTTGACTCGTGAACAGCAAGAAGATGTTATCAGCCGTACATTCCACGCAAAAATGTGACAAAATACTTAACTTTATATTGATGGAGTTTAATCTCTTTATTTTGTAAATTAATAGGAATCTTGAAGAAAAGAGGTTTTTTATGGATATTTGTATTGAACATCTTGTAATTGGAGATATTCATTCAACTGAAAGCTTTGGATCCGTTGACGGACCGGGAGTACGTTTTATTGTCTTTATGCAAGGGTGTCGTATGCGCTGTCAATTCTGCCATAATCCAGATACTTGGAAAATCAATGATCCAAAAGCTAAAAAGAGAACTGCTGATGATATTTTAAAGGAAGCAGTGAATTATAAAAGCTATTGGGGTAAAAAAGGTGGTATCACTGTAAGTGGTGGGGAACCATTATTGCAAATTGATTTTTTAATTGATTTATTTAAAAAGGCAAAAGAGATGGGAATTAACACGACTTTAGATAGTTGTGGCAAGCCCTTTACATTTGACGAACCATTCTTCTCGAAATTTGAGGAATTGATGAAATATACGGATCTAGTTTTATTTGATATTAAGCAGATTGATAATCAAAAGCACAAAGAACTGACTGGTGAAAGCAATGACAATATCTTGGAGATGGCGAAATATCTTTCTGACATCAATAAACCTGTTTGGATACGCCATGTGCTGGTACCTTTTAGAAGTGACTATGACGAATTTTTAGTTCGATTAGATACATTTATTAAGAGCTTAAACAATGTTGATAAGGTTGAAATCCTGCCTTATCATACGATGGGAAAATATAAGTGGGAAGAAATGGGAATGAAGTATCCTTTAGAAGGAATTGAGCCACCTACTGATGATCGTATAGAGAATGCTAAAAAAATATTGCATTATGAAGAGTATAGAGATTGGTAGGAGGAGATTTTTGCTGATTTTTTCGATGAAGAAAATAATTCGAATGAGAGATGATATGTTCTCACATTATTGGAGGATAAGATGAGTGGTATTGTTATTGGGTTCCTATTTGGTTATTTGTTGAAAAGAAGTCGCTTATGTTTCACAGCTGGTTTTAGGGATATTTATTTGGAAAAAAAAAATACTGGATTTTTAATTTTTCTAACAATCGTATTTATTCAAAGCCTTTTGTTTTTTTTTCTTGTATTCACTAAAAAAATCCCCAATGTAACGTATGAAAACTTTTCAATTTTAGCTACTATTTTAGGTGGGACTTTGTTTGGTTTAGGGGCGATATTAGCTAACGGATGTGTTACATCATCACTAATAAAAGTTGGCGACGGACGATTTACAGGTTTCGTCTCTCTCGTAGCCTTTTCACTAGTCGCTACAACATCTAAATTTGGAATATTATCAAATTTCATTAAACATATACAAGAAAGTTATTTTGTTATTGAGGATAATTTTGCACTTCACGCAGGTATGCGTATCCTCTTTTTGATAATTTCTGTATTAACAGTTTTATTATATGTCTTATTTAGTGATGTAAAGAAAAGACCTAAAAATCATGCTTTTCCATCTGTTAAATACACAGGATTGAAACATATTTTTTTCGAAAAAATTTGGGATGCTAGAATAGTTAGCATCCCAATAGGTATAATTGCAGGTTTAAGTTTTTATTTAAACTACATTTTATCGGGAGAGGCTAAAGGATTGGGACTTACATCTCCGTTAATTGAGTTCGTAATTACATTTGTCAGTGGATCGAACCAAATGAATTGGGGAAATTTCTTTGTAATAGGAATAATCTTAGGCTCATTCCTTTGTACGTATTGTAGTGAAGAATTTAGCATAAAGGGAGCAGATGGCGAATCCCTAATGTTTTCTTTATTTGGGGGGGGACTAATGGGACTAGGTTCTGTCTTAGCAAAAGGTTGTATCATTGGCAATGGATTAACAGGGGCGGCTACGATGTCTATGAGATCATGGATAGGAATTATTTCTATAGTAATTGGAATATGGATTGGTACTTATCTAAAACTAGTCAAACCCTATAAAAATTAAATAATGTGGAGGTATCATTATGACACAAGAATTAAAAATCGATACGATGGGTAAAGATTGCCCAATTCCTTTATTGGAATTAAAGAAAGCAATTAAGAACAGTAATAAAGGGGATATAGTTGAAATTCTATTCACGTGTCCTGAAGCTGTGGAAACACTGCCAAGCTATTGCGCTGAACAAAATCATGAAGTTTTAGAGTTTGATAAAAAAGGGCTGAACGGTTGGGTTATAAAAGTTAAAAATTGATTTCAATCATGTTGATTGAATAGAGGATTAATAGAAATATCAGCGTTATAAAAAACTTTGAAATACAACTGGAAGAATTGGCTAGTGTGATGCAATTAACTTTGAATGTTTAAATATTTCAATTTTCTTTCTTTTTGTCCTTTATGATAATCTTAGAACAAAAAGTATGCAAATAGAGCACGTAAGTAACGTTTTCTGAAAAAGTCCCAAGAACAATAGAAGTGAAACACGTGTGAACCCATCTTGGCTTCACACGTGTTTCTTCGTATAATTGAATTATCAAATAATGGTGGTTAGACATATGCTGAAAAGACAAGAAAACTAGTTTTGAGTCTCTATTCTGATAATCCTTGAATTAGTGGATTTTGAATTTAATTATGAAGAACTAGAGGATAAATACTGCTTGTTGGATGGTCAAAATGTCATTGACCCAGTTCGTATGTTTAAATACATTCTCTTGAAAGTGATTTATAAAATGTCTGATCGAGACTTAGTTGAACGAACAAAGACGGATTTGGTTTTCAAATTATTCCTTGGCATGGCACCAGAATAAGATGTAATCAATCCATCTGCTCTACTCTAACTAAGTTTTGCCATTAACATTTGAAATATAAGAATTTACTAGATATGCAGATTTCTAAATCTGTTCACATCGTCACTGATTAAGAGTAAGACAATTATCGTTGATGGCACTCATACAGTTCTCACGGTCTAATAAAAAATTACCATAATCATTCTAAAAACCTGAGAAAAATGTCTTATGGAAATCTAAAAAATAAGCTTCCCACTAAGCCACCGATTAACGACTCAGAAACCGAATAAGTCTCTACCAAAGAAGCAATTCAAACGATTAAAAAGCAATCTTATACTAATCTACTAGTAGTGTTGGAAAGTTTAAATATGTTGAAAGAGAATCTCGATAATGACACCCGGATTGGTCACAAAACGCATGTTGCTATGACTGACGTAAGAATTATTACAGCTGCCGTTCTAATTCCATCTACTAATGGATTCAAGAGCATGAAAAACACGGAGAACATGCGTTTCCCGGAAGATGGAATCGTGAATTCATTCGTAGAAATGAAATTACGTGCCTCTAAAAAGGGAATAAATACTTAAAAGAAGAAGTGGAACTCATAGAAATTACCGAAGTCTTCCTGAAATAAAAAGGAAGACTTCGGTAATTTCTGAGGTTATTAACGGTCACCGTGGAACTCTATTTATTTTAAAGAACTGTCGTTGCCTAAATGTATCACGAGCAGGTATTATTTGTTCTTTCAGCGAGAACCATCAAATCTTGAAATTGAAAACGAAACCTTAGCTGAACCATTGAAAGAAATTTGAGGGCTATGGGTTCAGAAGCATCAAATTTGTGTTACAAAAAGAATACCAATTAACAATCTGTTGTAGACGTATTAATAAACTTATTTATGTTCAAGGACTCTGACTCGAGCCGTTCGCTAAAAATATCGGAGTTAAAAGACTGAATGTTCTAGCACTCAAAAAAACCTAATTAATAAGAAGTTTTCAGTTAAATTCCTTAACTCTGTTTGGTTTGTAGATATTCCTTACATGCCTGCTGCGAATGCACCTTTTACCTCAGTACATATATTGATGCTTATTTAATTCGCGTGATTATCTACCATATTGACCACCATGTGAGAGATGAATTAGTTATTGAAAGTCTAGAAGCTGTTTATGCTAGTTTAAAAAGTGATTTTCCTTAAAAGTATTTTCTTTCTTAAAAGATCGAAGCTATTTCTTCCAAACATAATTCGTTTTATTAACTTTGTTTTATTCACACTGCCTTCCGCAAGTCCATTGCTATAACCATATTTTACTGCATTGAAAACAGCGGTATGATCCCTTTTGATACCGGTCAGAAAAGAATCCATACCATATAATTTTGAGCTTTCTAGGATTTGAAACCATTTAGCGAAGCTAGAAAGATCTAATTCTCTAAAAATTCTTTGTAGCTGGTAAAAAAGTGATAGGAAACTGCCTAATAAAGGATAATCAATTATTAGTTGTACCAATTGCTTTTGATCCAAATAATCTCCTAAATGTGGCTGATAAAGCAAATGAATAATCCTATTCCTTGAAATTACCGTTTTACTTGTTTGAATTGTTTTTAGTTGGTTCACTAAATTTCTAATCGTCGATTCACAACCGGTGAATCCTTGATCCTTAATTGTATTAAAGATTTTTCTGGCCGTATAGCCTTTCTGGAAAAGTTGCTGGATTTCCTTATTAAATGGCTTAGTTTTTTCTCTAGATCTTCCTCTTTTCTGAATCAACGATGTATCATTTAGATTGATTTCAATATATTTTTTAATAGTTTTACGATTAAGATTGAAAATTTTACTCAGTTCTCTCATGCTTATGCCTTTGGCATATTGCTGTTTTACTTGCTTAATTAATTTTTGTTTTTGATTACTACGTTCCATTTGTTGCTTTTCCAATTTTGTCATAAACAGCTTATCTAGTTCTTTGTTGGAGAGTGAAAGGTATTTCTCTATCGTTCGCTTATCCATGCTGAGTTCTTTGGCTATCCTGTTAATTGAATAGTCTCCTGACTTAATTAATTTTTTTGCTTTGACTATTTTTTCTTTCAATGACAAATGAGACTCCATTTTTCTCATACTATTAGATTCAATGACAGTAATGGCATTCGGAAGTACCTGTTTAAGAACTTTTTTGAGATATTCAGAGAAATTCTTTATCAAGTGAAAACGATCGCTTATTTGAGTAGCAGTTGGATGACTTGCTGTAATTGCATTTTTAAACGTACGTGAACCATCTCGACAGACAATTTTTAGGTTAGGGAAAGTTTCTAACCATCTTTTAACATCGTCAAAATCCCTAGATGGTATAAGATCGACGATCTTATGAGATTCTAAATCAACCATGATCGTTCCATAAGTTTGTCGTTTTTTGATCGCGAAGTCATCAATACAAACTTTGGTAATCGTACTCTTACTTATTCGAATTTCTTTTTTTTAATCCATCGACATATTGTACTTTTACTAATATCTATCTTCTCTTTTTTTAACTGTTTAGAGGCATTTTTTGAACTGATTTCTAGGGACAAAGACAGAATCTTATCTTCTAATCGTTTTGTTTTACGTGCATGATTTTTAACAAATGACAATGGAGACGTGAAAGTAGTATAGCTACAATTTTCATTCACACAAAAAAAATTTCTGAATAGTAAGAATAATATTTGTCTCATATATTGAAACTGGAAGGTCTAGAAAGGTTCTTTTGTAAGTAGAGTGGACATGAGAACTCACCATTTTACAGTAAGAGCAAATAAAATGAGTTCTCTCAATCTTTCCGTAAATCATTAGTTTGTTCTTAATAATTGTATGATTGAGATAGATAATTTCTGAATTTAAAGATTGAATGATTTGTTCCATAGTATTCTCCCAGTTTTCATCTAATGTAACACAATTCAACTAAAGTGGGAAAGAACCCTTTTTCAGTTGCGTTTAACAGAAGCAGCTCTTCTTGAGGAAAAGTAAAGCCTTAATTAATTATTCATGTGGACAAAGACTCTCAATATATGAGTCATTGTTTTTTTTGAAATAATTTGACCAAATAGACTTTTACGGAGCCATTCAAGGCAAAGCACGTCCTATACCAACGCTGTAATGGAATCATTTTATAAATCACTCTAACGAGAAGTATCAAACAAATACGGTTTTAAGAAAAATCGTAGGCTGTCATGTAGCGTGTAAACTATTTAGAAAATTACTATGACGTAAAAAGAATACATCTTAGTTTAGACTATAAAACGCTAGACGAATTTCTACTTTCACAAAAATAACTTATTTCTTTGATCATAAAAGTCTTGCCATTCCATTTCTGTGCGATTGATACGCGACACTTTATCAAAAAAAGCTAAAAGGAAATGCCGAAGCATTTCCTTTTAGGAGATTTTACAAAATAACACTATTTGACTTGAAGCCAAATCTTTCTTCTACATTAAATATTTATAATTACTCTTTAAGTCTCACCTGACGAAGAGACGTAGTTCTAATTTAGAGTTAAAAGACGCTTATAGTTCATGTATCTATGCTAATAAGTGTTTAAGCACTAATCTTAGCTTGTTTTTCCATACCGCATATCTGTTAATAAATCTTTTATCAACGTATAAACCGAGTTGATATCTGGCATGTTATCTCGCTTATTTTGGATAATAAACAAATCACGATAGCTAAAATCGGGATCTAAAGGTTGGCAATTCAGCGAATCGGTCAATGCCAATTTCGAAATGATTGATTTTCCTAGACCGTTTTCTAATAATGCTAGAATGACCTCGCTATTGTTAGCTTTAATAATTTGAGGATTTAAATGATTGGTATAGAGATAAGTCTCGTTAATATAGTACATTCCCGAATCATTTTCTCTGAGAATCCAAAAATTTGACTCGATATTTCCTGCAAGTACTAGCTCGTCTCGATAAACAAAATCCTTTTTGATCAGGGGTGAGACGATCGCTTTTTCAATAAGACCGATATGTGCTTTATTTTTTTCAACGGCATCAATCACTTCTTGAGAATTCATGATCCTTATTTCAAAAGCAAGAGCAGGAAAGGCTTCGACTAAATCGCTCATGATTTTAGGTAATAGATAGATGGCTGTTGTATTGGAACAGGCTAACAGGCAGTCTGTCTTAAAATTGCTTGAATCTTTGGCCTGAGCGAAGATACCTGAAAGGGAATTCAGCGACTCAACGACCTTCGGATATAAGAATTCAGCTTGCTTAGTTGGCAAAATAAGCTGCTTTCCGTTTCTCTCGAATAATTTGAAACCTAACTCATTTTCCAGCTTTTTAATTTGGATGGAGATCGTAGGCTGTGTTTTGAATATCTTTTCCGCAGCAAGACTGAAATTTCTAGTTTCATAAACGGCGACGAACGTTTTTAGCAAATCAAACAAGTGGTCACTTTCCTTTCTATTTAAAATATTAATAGTTGGTATTTAAAAACTTTATTTTTCAAATGGAATATCTTTGTTTATTATATGGGTATGATAAATAATTATCAAGTGCTTAAGAGAATTTTTATAGATAGAAAGACTAACTATATAAAGTCAAGTACAAATAAATGTCCTTCTACTGGAATGATTTAACAAATATAAGCATGGCAAATAAACATTAGAAGAATCACTTTTTCGTTTATGAATTTCAGTTCCTTTTCGCCGACCGTCTGTTTAAATTGGATTGATGAAGTGAATAAAATAGTCTTGTTCGTCGAGAAAGTAAAAAAAGTACTAACCAATAATGTCCGGTAGCTTCCATCCCAACAAGATACGCCTCAAAGTAAGCAGAAAAAGATTATAACTGTTTCTATAGAGCGGTAGCACCCTCCAAAGAATTTGAGAAGGAGAAACCCTTAAGGACATTTTTCCCTTCATCATTCATTATCGAAGCGACATGGATTCTTTTACAAATATCAATACCGTGATAGAACATAGAAGCACCTTCTTAAAAGGAATTGGATTTATTACCACTCAACTGAAAATCGTCACTACCTTGTTCTAGAGACGTAGCCATGAAAATACGCAACATCTAGCTCATTTGCAAATAGCTTAATAGAAAGAAGAGTTCAGCCTTTCAAGTCCGAGTCTAAAAACTCTGATTAACCGATTCAATCTCTCAGTCCATTAAGTATGTTTTCTCAAATAAACGAGGAAATACTAATAAAAATATAACAAAGGTTTTTTAGGATTCTCCTTCAACAATCGGAAGATTAAAACCCTAAAATTAGTATACAAGGATGATTTTATGAATGATAAGATCAAAGGCTTTTTAAAAGCGATCCCTATTCCAATTTGCGGATTGATATTAGGAACCGTCTCACTAGGAAATTTATTGTTTTCAGAAGGATTCAGAGGAATAGGAACTTTATTTTGTTTAATCGGCAGTTTTATTATGCTTCTGTTTGTCATGAAGTTGCTCTTCACATTGAAGGAAACATTAGCAGATCTGAGAAATCCGATTATCGCGTCTGTTGCACCAACCTTTACGATGGCCTGGATGGTCATTTGCGTCTTTCTAAATCGTTTGTTTCCAGGTTCATTGATTGTCAGTGTGATTTGGCTGGTGTCCATTATCGTTCACCTTGGGTTAATGCTTTATTTCATTGTCGCTCACATCTTCCCAGTTAAGGTAACACTTGAGTGTATCTACCCTAGTTGGTTCATTACCTTTGTCGGGATTGGTGTTATTCCTAATACCTCTGAAGTATTTGTCAAAGAATTAGGCGAAGCGGTGATTTGGCTGGCATTAGGAACGTATCTCATTTTATTGCCGATAATCATCAAACGCTTAGCACATCCGAAAAAAATGGAAGACGCTGCGATTCCTTTAATCACTATTTTGACAGCGCCAGGTTCGCTGTGTTTAGCTGGATACCTTTCCGTTTTTAAAGATGCTTCGTTGCCAATAGTTCTCAGCTTAATGGTTCTATCCCAACTTATATATTTTGGGATCGTCATTTATTTGAGAAAGATGCTGAAAGTTGATTTTTATCCTAGCTATGCGGCATTTACCTTTCCAATGGTGATATCAGCTACGGCGATCTTTAAAGTCTCTCACTTTTTTGCAGGGTCTCCGACATTATCAAGGATTACTGAACTTTTGAGCATTTTTGAAACAGGTGTGGCGATTTTAGTAGTTAGCTATGTATTGTTCAGATATGTTCTTCACTTGAGTAATCAAGCAAAACTGCTACATTTAAAAGGTGAGAATAATAGTAAAAAGGAGCAGAGATGAATGATCTTAATAACAGGTGGAACGGGTCAATTAGGGACAGAACTTCGCTATTTGCTAGATGAAAAGGGAATCGACTATGTAGCCACGGGTTCTAAGGAACTGGATATTACCAATAAAACAGCGGTTTCTAGCTTTATTAATGAATTAAAGCCGACGGTCATTTATCATTGTGCTGCCTATACCGCAGTTGATCAGGCAGAAACTCGCGGGAAAGCATCCGCTGAAAAAATTAATATTGAAGGGACTCGCAATGTGGCCGAAGCAGCCAAAGCTGTTGGCGCAACTTTGGTCTACATTAGTACGGATTACGTTTTTGACGGCGAGCAGAAAGATAAGCTGTATCAAGTGGATGATGAAACCAACCCATTAAATGAATATGGTCGAACAAAGCTTGCGGGAGAAAAATTGGTTCAGGAAATCTTGGATGACTATTATATCATTCGAACTTCATGGGTATTTGGTCAGTATGGGAAGAACTTTGTCTCTACCGTTCAAAACTTAGCCGAGACCCAGAAACGGATAACCGTTGTAAATGATCAATTTGGCCGTCCCACATGGACCCGAACGTTAGCGGAATTCATGCTGTTTATTATTGAAAATCAATCGCCCTTTGGTGTCTATCATCTGTCGAATGAGAATAGCTGTTCTTGGTATGAGTTTGCAAAAGAACTGCTGAAAGAAACAGATATAGAGATATTACCGATAGCGTCAAAAGACTATCAGCGGGAAGCGAAATGCCCGCAATACGCGATTATGGATTTAAGTAAAACCAAAGCGCTTGGTTTTGAACTGCCAACTTGGCAGGAAACCGTCGAAAACCTTAAATAAATTCTATATTTTTAATATAAAGGTTCTCAAGCTGAACTTAGTGCAATGATAAAAATAAATACCAAATTGTCAATCTAAAATTTAACATAATGCAATAATCATTAGTATAGTTTTTCATAATAAAAATTAGTATGAAAATGAAAAAATCAGGATATCACTATTTGATTGACAAAATGATTATTTAAATATAAAAGCTTGATGTTAATGAGAAGTTCATAACAAATAAATACGAATAGTGAAAAAAGCCTGATAAAAGATTAATAATATTTTATTATAATGAAATTAAGGAGAAAAAAATGATTTATGATGTTGGTGATAGTATTACTGTGAAAAATATTGATGGTGAAATAATAAAAGGCCGAATAACAAAAATATATATTAATACTATATTAGTTATAAGTAAAACGGTTCCACATCTTGTCAGTAAAAAAGAGATATACAAACAAGGCAACTCAATAAAATCGACTACTGAACCAATTATTAATTGTACAGAATTTAATATTTCAAAATTTTAATTACTTTAAAAGTTAGATTATATTTTTTTTGACTTGATATGTAGTATTAAAATAGATATGAAATTTTCATATCCATTTTGACGATGTCAGTTAACAAGGTTCAGTTTACTTTTAATTATTAAATTAGCTTTAATCACGTGCTGAGGTAAAAATAATTTATGAATAAATATCATATAAAAAGGTTGGTTAAATAGATGTTTGAAAAAAACGTAATGAGAAATGCTTTGGAAAATGCTTTTGATGTTCCAATTGAAGTTACTTATTGGGATAATGAAACCGAAAAATATGGTAATAATGATTCACGAGCTCGTATAAAAATCAATGAAAAGCTTCCACTTGATGGTTTAGTAAATACGCCAACGTTAACACTTGCTGAAGCTTATATGTACGGAAAAATTGAAATTGATGGTAGTATTCAAGAGCTAGTAACTTCTGCATATAAAAAAAGAGGAAGTTTCATTACTGATCAATCTAAATTTGGAAAGTTAATTCTTTCATACTTAGGGAACCATTCAAAAAAAAATTCCCTAGAGGACATACACGCTCATTATGATATCGGAAATGAATTCTATCAGATGTGGCTTGATAGCACTATGACTTATTCATGTGCATATTTTGAATCTGAAAATATGAATTTAGAAGAAGCTCAAATAGCAAAAGTGCATCACATTTTGAAAAAATTAGACACTAAGCCTGGAAAACGATTACTGGATATTGGTTGTGGATGGGGTAATGTGATATTTACCGCTGCACAAAAATATGGGCTTTACACAGTCGGTATTACATTATCGGAAGAACAATACTTATATATTAATAAAAAGATAGAGATTTTAGGACTTCAAAATAAAGTTAAAGTATTTATGCTTGATTATCGCGATTTAGGCGAAAAAGACTTTGATTATATTATTTCTGTAGGGATGTTTGAACATGTTGGAAAAGATAATTTAGGATTGTATTTTTCAAAAATCTATGATTATTTAAAAACAAACGGAAGAGCACTTATTCATGGAATTACAGGACAACATCAGGGAGCCGGTGTTGATCCATTTATCGTTAAATATATATTTCCAGGAGGATACATTCCAAATATTTCTGAAAATATTAATCACATCATGAATGCGAAATTACAATTAGATGATTTAGAGCCTCTTCGCCGCCACTATCAGAAAACTCTTGAGATTTGGAATACAAATTATCAATCAGTTTTTAATAAAGTAGAAAAAAAAATGGGCCTTCCTTTTGCTAGAATGTGGAGCCTTTACCTTCAATCCTGCGCAGCAAGTTTTGAGTCTGGAAATATTGATATTGTTCAATATTTACTAATAAAAGGGAGTTCAGGGGAGGGATTACCCATGACTAGAAAATATATTTATGATTAATAATGTCAATGGCCATTTGAAAATGGGTCTTTCCCCGATTTGTTGATTCCGTTCATTTTTCAGATAGTAGAACTTTTATTTTTAGTTTTTGAAAGTGACAACGGCCAAACATCATTCGTTTTATTTTCTTTAGCTTATTTATCTTACCCTCGGCTAGGCTGTTTGACAGTTCTGAAAAAATCAATGCGTCTTGGATGGCATCCTTATCACGCTCCAATCCATTTAAAAACGAATTGAGATGTCTACTGTACAATGCTGATCCACTGATCTAACGCATCGAGACTATTACCGGATAAGATTTTACGAAATGTCGCTACCAGTTGAAGTATGCCTAAGACTTTTGATTCTGATTTCAACACATAGCGAGTCGTCTCATCTAATCCATTAAGCGAGAGATCTTTCATGAACAATAATTTGATGATTGGTCTTCGAAACATTTTTTTAGTAATTGTTGTAAGATTTCAGCGCTTGCCTGTAGGATTTTTGAAAAGTCGAAAAGGCTCTAGAGTAGCCTTCAGTAACTAGAGCTTCATACACATCATATAATCTTTCATGCTTTAGTAACAGCGGCTGTAGGCGTATCACATAATAATCGATTTTACTATTGGAAGATTTCTGTTGATGATCGTCTAATACATCAATTTGTGGATAGCAATATCGTTTAACTGTTCGAGGATCTACTGGAAAAAGCGAGCAATTTCAACATATTTCCAACCTTCGGTTCGCTTTTCTCGTACGACCGAACGAAGTAGCTGTTTTTGATTTTGAGCAAAGGTTAATTGCTTGGAAGTACTTTTCTTTATTTCTTCACCTAATTCAATTTTTCTGGGGATTAAGGTTCGAAGTGCTTTCACTGCGTGATCCGTTAGAGCTTTCAACACATGAAACCGATCCGCAATTTGTATAATATCAGAAGATACTTCAGAAATCACACTTCGAAAAGTGTGAGAACCATCTCGAATAATAAATGTTAGGTCTGGAAAATTTTGGAGCCATTCTTGAACATCTGAGAGTTTTCTTGAAGGAATCAGATCTATCACTTTTCTAGACTACGCATCAATCAGAATAGAACCGTAAGATTGTCATTTTCGCAAAACAAAGTCATCTAAGCAAGCAACAGAAACCGACGAATCAATGTGGGAAGTACTTTTTTTAAAAAGTCTAGTAATCGCACTTTTACTGGTTTGGATACCCATGTTTCGTAAACTATCAGTTGCTTGAAGAAGACTCATATGGGTCGCAATATCAAAAATCAGGTCTTCTAAACGAATTGTTTTTGTTGAACCAGTAGATGTGAATTCACTGGTTTGTGTAAAGTAACTCATCGAACAATCCCTATTTTTACACTTAAATCTTCTAGCTTTAACAAGCACAAAAACAGACTTTCCACTTATAGGTAAGTCTTGAATGTTTTTGGTATAAAACGAATGAACGGTGAATGATTCGATCTGGCATTTAGGGTACAAATAGCTACTAGAGCTCAATTTATCGCCCTTCTTTTTCCTTATGGGATGTGCATTGAAAATTTGGAAGTGAAAACTCCATGAAAGATTTCTCCTATCTAACATATTCTATTTACTAGTATATCAAGCTTTTAAACGAAAAGGGGAAAGACCCTTGAAAATGTAGTTTTATGCCGTTAGATGATGTTGGCTATAGGCTTTTATCATTTTCTTTATCCAAATGATAGTACTTAAAACGATACGAGCTGCCTGTAATTTAAAAAACTTTTGAATGATGGATTAACCGATCCGAGATTGCAGCGAAAACTGTAGTGTGTCAAAAATTTTAGCCCACATTGAAAAAGGACTATTGTTAATAATAATTGTAGAGGCTTGTTTATATTTACGGGACATTAAATGATAAATCAATTTGCTTGTTTTTTATCAATTGGAGTGAAACCAATTTTATCTATGATTAATAATGGAATATTGGTAAATATTTTCAGTGTTCGAGCTAAAGCCCCTTTTTGACTCGCAGAATTAATTTATCAATGAGATTGCTAAAAAGAATGAACTTGGTTTTTACGCCTTGTACACACACGTCTAGCCCGATTGCCGTTGCCAAATGAGTTTTACCTACACCGCTAATTCCTAAAAAACAGATATTTGTATAGCTTTCTAAAAAATGAAAACTTTGAAGCTGTAAGACCTCCTGTTTATTGATACTTGGTTGAAAATCAAAGTCAGATCCTTCGAGAGTTTTGATTGTAGGAAAATGCGCAAGTTTAGCTTCCGTCCAGTTATTTAATGAGTCTGGATAAGTTCTCCCTGTAAGTATATCTCAATATAGATTTCATTTGGATCTTTCTCAATCTCCATTTCAGAACCAATATATTTAGTGGGGATAGAGTACTTGTTTTTTTTGAAATTGACTATTGATTCATTTGTGACAATGCGGATCATATCGTTCTCAAAATAAGGAGATAGTAAATCTTTATTAACAGGTAGCAACGTCGACTTTTCTTCGAGATTCCACAAAACAATCGTTTGTTGATAGGTGGCTTGAGAAATTTCTTCGTAGTTAAAGTCATAACAGAGTAGTGTATTTACTAAACTAATTAAGTCGACAGTATCATAAAACTCATAATCATATGGTTTTATCCGTTCAACAGTTTACCGATTCTTTCATTTTAGTCCAGTAGGCGCGACATGTGAGAGCTTTAAATTCGGCATCTTTACTAAACTCTTAAAAATGATAGTTATCCCACACTTGTGTATTATTATTACATATTTTTTCACAAATTTATTAAATTATATTTCAATAATTTTTTACTGCTATTTTTATAATGATAGGTCTAAATAAGATGTTTCTATTGTTTGATTTGAACAATAAAAACATACTGAAATAAGTTGTTCACATTGAAAGTCGAATCAGTAGTTGCCCCAATCCAATAGTATAAACTATGATCAAACAGGTAATGTAATCAAGAGAGAACATTGATGACCATCTTAATTCCGGTGTATGATTTAATGACGGTTTTATCAATTAGACTAATAAGCCAAAATAAGGAATAGAGTAAGCTATTTAGTTCTCACTTTCGTGTGTTTAGAGAATTTTTCGTAAGTAGCTTATTTTAGAAAATAAGTAATATTGCGAAATGAAATTTAAAGTTTGCAATTAGAAGCTTTATGATATCTCAAAATGTGTTTATCTAGAAATTTTTATAGGGGATAGCTAGAGATTCTTTGCCGGTCGGAAGTAATCATTAAAGTTCTTGCTATATAAATATTTCTATTTTTTTAAACTCACACAAAATTATGGATGCTCTTTTCTTTACGGTAGTAAAAAGTAATAAAAATTTTCGTAGTGAATATTTGTGAAGCGTATAGACAATTTTGTCTATACGTTTTTTTAATTTCTTCGAAAAATCGAGCTCTCTAAATTGTATTAGTAGTGGAAAGGGGAAAGTAATGTGTTACAGAATCTTTGTTTGATTTTAAAGGAGGAAAGATTATGGACCATTTGTTTGATTCCCGCATTATTCAAATTTTTGATAGTTTTTGTAAAACTGTTATTCGTAATGAAGCAAGAAATATCAAAAAGCAATACGCACGACTAAGAAAACGTCAAATTTCCTTAACTGAGATACCCAAATCGGTAATATCATCTTTTCAAGTAACTGATACTTCTGTAGAGAATAGTGAAATTTTTGTCGCTTTTGGGATGGAATTGTTAGTTTCAAACCTTGTTTTAGCAGAAGCTATTAACCAACTCAGCGAAGCTAGACGAAAAATTATTTTACTGTACTATTTTGCCGGTTTTAATGACCGTGAAATAGCAGATGTAATTGGGATGAGTATCGGTGCTATATGGTATCAACGCAAAAAGGCTGAAGAGGAACTGAAGGAGCTAATGGAGGAGCAATACTATGAATAAGTACTCATCCGGTTTTTCATTGTCAATAGAAACTATTACCGCAGCATCTTCAGGAGAGCCGTGTGCAATGACAGAAGTTTTACATCATTATCAAGGTTATATTGTAAGCCTCTCGTTGCGAAACAAGTATGTAGATGGTACAGTTTCGACCGTTTATATAGATGAGTTTATACGTAGAAGTTTAGAAAGTAAGTTGATTGAAAAAGTCATGATGTTCGATATTAATCGTTAGTAAAATGCCTTCCTCTTTCCATTTTTCGTTCTATGTAAGTTTTATAAACAGATTCAAATAAGGTTTTCATAGGCTGAAAAACAGCTTGCTGTTCTTTGAAAATTCAATAGAAAATCTATCAGTACGTAAGTTTTCAGATTTTGAATCAGACTACGCCATGAAAAACTCTGTTTGGAGCGTTTAAATAGTTAGATGCGAGTCAGAAAATTAGATAATGATACTTCCGTAACCAAATTGGCCCGCCATAACTGGGGGGAGGTGAGATTCCTATGTGCTTTTGCGAAGCAGCTGATCGATGAAGCAAATCCATCAAGTTTTTTAGCTGATGTGACTGGAGCGTAAGACAATTCAAGAGGAAGGCGGTATAATGAAGACAGCTACTCGAAAAGACATAATTGAATTAGGTTTTTCTCAATACTATGCTGACAAAATCTTCAAGGAGTGTAAGAGACTTCTAGTGAAAGAGGGCTACTCATTTTATCAAAATTCAAAGATAAAACGGATCCCAATTTCTGTATTAGAAGAGGTCTTGCATATTTCTTGGGAGGAATAGTGCAATGAGAAGAGTTGCAAATGTGTACAAAGACGAGAAGAGAGGAACGTGGTATTTTTCATTGACTTTGGGTTATGATCGTTTCGGAAAGAGAATCCAACCCACTAGAAGAGGATTTAAATCGCAAAAAGAAGCAAAAGATGCGATGGAGGAATTAAAAAAGAACTACTCTGATTCTCAAGAAATTTATTTACAAGGGATTACTTTTCGTGAGTTTTATAAGAAGTATTTTTTTCCATGGTATAAACTTGGGACGATTGAGAAAACTTACGTAAAAACCGATAAGACTTTAAAACGTGCTTTAGCCTATTTTGGAAAAATGCAAATGGAAAAAATTAGACCGATTCATATTCAAGAGTTTCAACAATTTCTTGTTCAAGAATGTTCTGTCACGAATAAAGAAGGAAAAATACGTCCGCTTTCGAACAATTATATTAAACAGATCTTTAATAAGTTACGGATTATTTTTAAACGTGCGGTAGTTTTGGAAGTCATTGATGAGAATCCGGTAGACACCATTGGGAAAATTAGAACCCAACGATCGGTTGTGGCATTTTGGACTGTTGATGAATTTAAGAAAGTATACAATTGTTCTTATCGCTGTGATTTCCAAGAAGCCTTTTATAAACGAATGATGCGTTTTTTATTCGTGACAGGACTTAGAAGTGAAGAACTTTTTGCACTACAATGGCCAGATATCGATTTTCGTAAAGGAACTTGTAGTGTGAGTAAGTCACTATATATTCGAACAAGAACAGATTATGATTTCTCAGATACTAAAAATACTTCAAGTATCCGAACGATTACTCTAGACAAGCAAACGATAGAAGACTTAAGGGAATGGAAAGAATCTCAAAAAACGATTGGGGATGACTTGGGTTTTATTTTTACCTTTGATGGTTTACCGCCATCTCCAAAGACATTTTTAGGTCGAGTAAAAAAATTAGCTGAAGTAGCTGGTGTCAAACCAATTCACTTACATGGTTTACGCCATTCTCATGTGGCATTTTTGATTGAGCATAATAACAATATCTATGCTGTTTCAAAGCGCTTGGGGCATTCTTCTGTTAAGACAACTTTAGATAAGTATGGGCATCTTTATCCCGATACCAATCAAACTTTAGCAGATGAGTTTACTAAATTTAAAGTGTAATTTTTTTGCGATTTACTGCTGTCAAATTACTGTCACGAGCCGTTTTTAGTCGATTTTCGAATTTTCGATGTTGATATACCGGGCTTTAGCGGCTAGTTGTCGGAATCGAAAATGGATGAGGATGAACCTAAGAAGAAATAGTTTTTTGTAGTTTGAAAGTCTATAGAATCAATCCATTTACTTCGTTAAATTTATAGGAATAATGATTTAAGACTGATTAAACTATTGTGACAATTTATTTTTAGCATAATATACGATTGAGGCATCTTGGTGAAAGGTGTCTTTTTCGTGACTAAAAATAGAGATTGAAAGGTTATTTTTGAAGGTGGGAATCGACTAAAGTCGCTTAGGAGAAATACTAACTTTATTCAATTGGAATTGGCAGAGAAGCACAATTGAAGATATGCATACTTTGCTAAATCTGTTTGAAAAAAACTATATAAAAATTTTACTTCGCATAAATCCTTGCAGTTCTATAAAAAAGTACGAGTCGGCTCTGAGGATAGTAGCATGAATCCGCTATCTTAATAGTTTATATATTATTTTAGCTATTCTAATAATCATCAGTATACACAGGAGTATTGTTTATCTTGAGAAGGGGATGTTTTTTGCTTGAATACTCTTTCAAATGTTTTCGTTAGTGATAGAAGGAGGTTTGATTCTTTTCCTAAAATCTATATTTAAATTATTAGGGCTAATTTATCATTTTATTGGTAAGCGGTTATACTATTGTAAACGACTGGTTATTGGATTTGAATAGTCATAAGTACTAGTTTTAAGTAGTCATGTAAAAAGTTGAGTTTTTCAAAATCGACTCTATAAAAATTGAAGAAAAACGTGTTCGGGTCTTCCTTATTAGTTACTGAAATCATCAATGAACGCCTAATAATATAAACCAATTTGGTTGAATTTCACTATAAATTAACATACAAAAATTTCGCATGAAAGGTGGGAAACAAATGGGAAAGACGTTAGCTATGTTAAAGGATTTTTTTTATAAAAATGATGATTTGCGTCTATTTGCAATGAACGGATCTAAAGTAAATACGAATATACCTAGTGATAAGTTTCAGGATTACGATGTTGTTTTTTTTACGAATAATATCAAAAAGTATAGCTTAGATAAAACTTTTCTAAATCAGTTTGGAGAAATCCTTCTACTTTCCGAACCTGAGTTAAGTTGTATTTATGAGCCTAGTTTTCCGAGTAAGGATGGTTATATCTTTTTAGTGCAGTATAAGAATGGGGTACGTATTGATATGCAGTTTCGAACGATTAATCAGATTCACACCTATTTAAAAGAAGACACACTTACAAAAATTATTTCTGATAAAGATTATTTACTTCAAGAAGAGATCATTCCAAGCGATCAACAGTACCATATAAACAAACCAACGGGGACTACCATAAATAGTTCTATCAATGAATTTTGGTGGCAATATATCAATACATTAAAGGCAAACATTCGAGAAGATTTTCTGTTAGCTCAGTTTTATCTGAATATCACGCGTAACGAATTATTAAGAATTACTGCTTGGGAGGTTGGAAGTCACCATGGATTTAATCGAAGCTATGGAAAGTTTAATACTCAAATTTTAAATTATTTACCTGAAAAAAATTCGCGACTACTTTGGCAAACATATCGCACTGATTCAAAGGATTCAATTTTTAACGTATTAAAAATTATGGCGCTACTTGAAATAGAAATATCGGATAGACTGGAAGATATGTTTTGTTTGGATGAAAAACTCTTACGCGATTATGAAAATGTAGCATTTGAATATTTATTAAGTAAAAGCGAACCTGTATTGGCAAAAACATTTCAGCACTTGAGAGGGCCTCTATAAAAATGTTAATTGCATTATGTAACTAATAATGACCAAGTTACTCAATGTTTTTAAATATCGCTATTGAAATTATGAAGATTCAGTGGAGGATTTACGAAGGAGAACTTCTATAGAGAATTACTGATTTTATAACAGTGAAGTAGGATGGATCATACGAAAGAATAATTTGAATACGAGGCACTTTCTTCTAAAAATTTGGAGATTAGGTACGACTCATCACACAGTAAAATCGAGTTAACTTACAAACCAATAAGTTAACTCGATTTTAACGATGTTCATTATTGATTATACGGATGGCCAAAACCAATGAGGAATGAGCTGCACAGAATCGTTCTTTTTTGATGAATTTAGTGATATTCCAAAGTGAGTTTCTCTATATATTTTTGCTGAATTAATTCAGTTAATTCATGCCAACATTCCTCGTTTCCAATTGAGTCTAAATAGAAAATTTCTTTGTTAGTAGCGGATTTTTCGAAGGAATCTGTGATGATAATGTCTGCCGCTGAATAGTCATCAGTGATATAGATATTATGCTCATTATACAATGAAGATAGCCGATTTTTAATGAAGTAATCAGCTGAAAAATCCTTAATGATTTGTAGATAGATTTTTAGTTCTGGTTCTTTTTCTGAAATGGATAAAGTATACAGCAGCCTACTAAGTAGTTCAATTTGATCACTTTTATCAATTGTCTTTGAAACTATTCGTTTGATTGAGTTGAAATACTCATTGTTATCAGGTAGATAAATATCAAGTTGTGGCATATATAGCTCTAAGAAAACGGGATAGTTCCCTTCTGTTAAAAAGAACCAGGTATTAAAAATAGTTATATAATAAATGTATTGATAGATAGATTCTTTGCTTTTATTATCAGTTAGCAGAAAAGATACCTGGTAGAATATCTCTTTTGCTAACTGACAATAAGGATGATTAGACTGTAAAAAGAGCTGACCCAGCTCTTTTTTTTGTTCTCTAGAGAAGATATAAGGAATAAAAATTCTTGATAAAAAGTTAAAATAGAGAATTTCGCTTCTTCTAGTTTCCAAATTAAGAGAACTAAAAGAATCTTCATAAAAAATTAACGCAACATCGTAGTGTTGACAGATTAGTCTAAAAAAAACCATTAAATTTTTTGAAGCAGGCATTCTTAAGAAACTTTGATTGCTGATTCTAGTTTGTAATACTGCATACAAGATGTATAATGCACGTTTTTTAGTCTTAGACCTTTTGTACGAGCTTTCGAGAATTTCATTGGGAATTTTTTCCTTAATTTCTTGAATACTTATCTCACAAAAAGGCCACTCTAATTCTTGAAAAGAATCTTGTAAGAAAATATAGGAAAAGATACGAATAGACAACTCATTCCCTTTAAGGCTATATACGCCACGAGTATTTACAATGCAAATATTATAGGATTTAAAAAATACATTCAGCTGTTGGGTTAGCTTTACTAAATAGTGTTCAGAGATGTACAGCAACTTAATTAAGTCTTCTTTATCAATTTTAGAATGAGTAACAAGTTGAACACAGTAATTAAACTGAGCATTGGTTTTTAACAGATCAAGTTTTAATCCGTAGGCATATTCTACAGCACAATGTCGATACTTAGAATTAACACAAATAACGCCACTACTACTTGAAATAATGAAATCATTCATCGAACGGAAATCAGCAAATGCTCGATTTATTTTTATTAGGTTTTCTTTCACTGTACGTTTTGAAACACTCAATGTTGTTGAAATTTCATTCAATGATGTGTGAGTTCTCTTGACAATATAGAACAACATGCTAAGTTCTTTTTTTAGATAATTAGGAAACATTTCTGATACCTCCACCAAGTCTGATCGGATCTTATTATAAGACGAAATTATTAAGATCTAGCATAGATATAATAGCACAAGGAAAAATGAAAAATATCGTCACAATTAACGTATATGGCTGTACGTTAATTGTGAATAGAAAGTACTTTGCTAAATTGGTAAGCTAATAGTAAGAAAAATTATCAAGTAACACAATTTATTGGTTGGTAATTCATCTAAATAACTAAGAGAAAGAAAGACCTTAAAAAAATAGGTGAAGAAGTATTTTGTTAGGCTCTGAAAAAAATCATCGGTTTTTATTAAGAATTTTTCAATAGGGTTACTAATTCATAAGTAAATGAAAGAAGAAACTGTTAAGCATGTTGATGTATTGTAAGAAAATAAGCCTTCGTTCTAGTTTTGATCAATTTTTTATGCTTATATTTTGAAAGTTTAATTAGGATTTCTATTTGATAGACTGTAAAGGTTCAAGGTGAGGGATAAATGACAAAGGAAACACACAATATGATTTCTATGATAATGGAACGAAAGAAGACTATTCCACTTTTAAAACTTTGTTTTTTTTTACTAATCATTTTTTATTCTGTTAGCTTCGATTGTCAGAGCAGCTATGCAGATTCATTGCATCAAGCAGGTGGGTTAGCAATTGACTTAAGAACAGATTTACCTTACGGAATAGAGATGACGCACGATGGTGGAAATGGTCCGGATCAAACCTACGGGGGAAAGTTGCATGTAAAGTTATATGGAACTATAGATACGTCCAATACAGTTTCTATTACCGTAGGGACATTTAATACATCCGGTATGCAATATGCACTGATGTTCCATATACCAGAAAATATCAGTGCAGATAATTTTAAAGCGGCCTATGACAAAGCTTATAGAGATAAACCTGACAACTTCTACTCAATAAGTGGTCAACAGGATACGCGAATAGGAATCACTTCTACCAAAGGTATGAGAACTTTTTCAGGGAGCACAGAAGATGGTTCTCCAGGTTGGGGAGATTCAGTTCAGGATTACAGCGGTGTTGATACCGATCATCAGGTAATGTTTTGTCAACGTGGAGACTCAGTTGATCTATCAGCCGGGCAAGTTTATGATATTTGGAAAAATGAGCCTGATAGCAAAGCAATTAAGTTTGAATTACATTTTGACTTAGATGTTGCAACCTTAATGAAAGATGGCGATCCTAACGATTATACAAAAAATAAAGAATTAACAAAACAAAGGTTACCCGTATCGAACGTTTTAGAAGATGGGACTGACAGAGATCAATTTGCTTTGTCAGCTGATTTTTTTGGGAGAACCTATCAGAAAAATAACATAATTACACCGGATACAACAAATACGGTCAACTATATTTGGACAGCTAGTGCAGACATGTGGTTAAGGTCGTCAAGCTTATTAGAAGCTGCTAATAAAGCTTCTGATAACAAAAAACATCAAATTATTACTGGAATTCAGGGATCAGTTCCAACTTGGTCCTCTTATATTTCACCTTGGGATAGTGGCGATAAGAATAGTCCGTTATCAAATTATAATACTCAAGATGCAACAGAATATCCTGAGACGCCTGGAACAAAAAAGATGTTGCCAGGAGAATTATTAGAACCCAGTTTTTCAATTAATCAAAGGCAGGATAATCCAACAGATTGGACCGATGATTACGTGCGGCAAAGATTTACACGAGTAATAAACTTCCATACACATCAAGTGGAAAATAGTGATGCTGTCTCAGTTTCTTCAAAAACAAGCAATTTGATCACTACTTATTCATTTAAGGGCAAAGATTCACAAGGGAATACCTTAGTTATGCCACCTGTGGGTGATACAACCGATCCAACAGACAGTACATTAATGCGGGTCAATAAGGATGATTATCAGATTCCTAGTATTGAGAAAGTAGCTTTCGCATCTGGTAATACTACTTTTCATGTCGGACAAGAAATTCCGGTTGTTTTAACAGTGAAATCACCCACAACCAGAAAAATACAAATTGAAGAAAAAACTTCTAGTGATAAACAAGCGAACTTCCAGAAAATTGGAGAACAAGATTTGAGAGGTCTGACGGTCAGCGATGATTGTGTTAGTTTTGAATGTTTAGCTGAAGCCATGCCAAAAACCGGGGAATTTAAACTAACATTCAGAATAACTGATCTTGATGACAAAGATAAACGTTATTCTAATGAAAAGGAGATAATGGTTAATATAGACAAAGCAAGCCTCCGTGTCAAACCTCAGGATACTATCTATCAATACAGCCAATGGAATCCTGAACAAGAAGTTACTACTTTACTTGATCCTGATGGAAAAGAAGGGGATTTTAACGAAGTAACGGTATCCATAAATAAAATTGATGGGGATAAAAAAGTCCCTGTTGATCAGGTGGATACTCAAAAAGTTGGGAAATATGAAATTAATTATGAATACTTAGGATTAAAAGCTAAGACTGATTTGGAGGTTATACAATCTTATGCAACTATTGGTGCGCATTCCGGCGGTTTTTCGGTCGGAACAAAATTTAATCCGGAAAAATTATTCGACGATGCACATGATAACGCGAATAAAACAATACCTTATTCAGATATCGATGTTAGCTATAGTCCTAAAGAGGTAAACGACCAAGTACCTGGTGTTTATACAATCACATATGATATTTCTAAGATTGTAGGTTTTGAAAAGAAAGTGTCAGTAACTTGGACCTATTTTTATAGTAATCAACTCGATTTTTATGATCTTTCTCAAAATCTGATGAAATTTGATTCTGTGCGCTTAAATGGTAAAGAGCAGCAACAAACGTTATCTGATTGTCAGATGACAGTAAAAGATACACAAGATCCGCAAAAAGAAAAAGGATGGAAACTGCAAGTAAAATATGATTCTAACGATCCAGACACAAAAGTATGGAACGATGAGGGACTAGATTTAATGTTGAATCCGACCTCAGTTAATTATGTAACGACTGAAAAAGATGTACTGATTAATGGTGACCTACAATTGGTAGCTGAGGTAGATACCAATGGAATTAAAAATAAAAAGATCTTAACGGAGTTGCAATTGTTTCCGACATTAACCGTTCCTAAGGGGGCTTCAGCCAATGAGAATAAATCGAATATTGTATGGAAACTTGCAGCAACACCATAGGGGAAGTGGTGTCTGGCTATGAAATATTTTGTTTATGAAATGCTTATTGTAATATGTGTTTTAGGATTTGTAACGCCTACTCAGGCTTCAGAAACTTCTTTGGGAGGCGATTCTGAAACAGCAGTTGTTGTTACAGTTAAAGAAAATCAAGCGGTCGTTCCTCACCCAAATGAGGTGATTGATATTAATGATATTAGTCCTAATTCACGAGGGCATCCTAGCCTCCTTCCACAAACGAATGAAGTCGAGTCGTCAACTGTATTTCTAGGATTAACAATTATTGCCTGTGCCTTAATGATCATATTATTGAAAAGAAAGAGGAAGAATAATGAATAAGAAAATGTTAGGATTAACAACGTTAACAATTGCTGCAGGATTATTTATAGTTGCCCAACCGATTGCTCACGCAGATGCAAATACTGAAACGAAGGCGGATGTCACTGTTCAAAGTGGAGGTATCACAATTACACCGTTGGCAAAAATCGATTTCGGTACAGTAACAAAAGATGGCGCGGACCATACACAATCAGATCAAAGTAGTTCACAGATTGTTGTTAATGATAATCGAGGAACGACTGATACAGGTTGGTACTTAACTGCAAATTTAGAAGATACCGGTTCAGGTAAGACCGGCTTAGACGGAATGACTCTTCATATAGGAACTAAGAGACCTGATGGTTCAACTGAGAAAGGAACATTTACGGAGGAAGACCTAACTACGGATGCTGCAAATATTATTGCGTTGGGTAAAGATGATATTGATTTAGCCGAAACAGTTACTACTGCAAATCTTAATGCTACCTTAGAAGTTCCTAAAATCATTCCGGCCAATACGTATTCTGGAACGATTGTTTGGAATGCTGTTGATGGGGCTCCTGTGTAGCCTATTATAATTGATTGGGAAATGAGGCGTATATTGTTGAAGCGGATATTAAAAATTACTTTGTTCATTATTTTAATATGTTTGGAAAGTAACAGCAAAGCTTGTGCAGCATCAACAAGTGATTCAGCGCAAAATGAACCTGAGAATGGTTATACTGTTGCGCCGGCTTTTGGTATTACTCAAAAAAAAGAGACCAGTAATTTTTATGATATGACGCTGCAACCGAAACAGGAAGATACGTTTAAACTAACTATTACTAATGGGTCACAAAAGCCTCAGCAATATAAGATTAATGTTAATACAGCAATGACGAATAGTAATGGGATTGTTGACTATACAAAAGAATCTTTCGAAAAGGATTCATCTATGAATTTGATGCTCAATGATTTAGTCACGCCAAGTACTAGTGAAGTTGATGTTGCCGGCAGACAATCTCAAACGATTGATTTTCACATTGCTATGCCTGATCAACCATTTGACGGGATTCTATTAGGTGGAATCACTATTCGTCCTATAACAACAACTCAAAATAAAGGTGGTATTCAGAACGTTTATATGCATACAATAGCCATTCGAGTGGGTGAAAAAGATACAAGTGTTCAAACCAAGTTAGAAGGTGGTTCGGTTAGACTTGGCCAGATTAATCGTCATAATATTGTTTCTATGTCAATTAGGAACCCACAACCAAAACTTCTGTCTAAACTTGAAGGAGACTTTTCGATCAACAAAAAAGGAGGTAATAAGGAACTGATTCATGAGGCTAAAAAGAATCTTAGTATAGCCCCAAACACAAAATTTGAACTCCCTATTTTTCTCAAGGATCATTTTAAACCGGGTAAATCCACCTATACAATTAAGTTGAAGAATAGCGAAGATAATTGGACTTTTTCTAAGGACTTTACAATTAAGAAAAAGGAAGCAGACAAATACAATGCTCGTTCTGTAGATGAAGCAAGTCATAAGTTTGCATGGTGGAAGTACCTCCTAATTGTTTTCCCGATTATTGTATTGTGTATCATCTTTTACAGATTTGGAAAGCGAAGGGGAAAGAACTAAATGAATAAGTAGTACTTGAGAAAATAAGGCTTTTAGAATAATCCAAAAATGCTGAATAGATGCTTATATAATAAGCATCTATTCAGCGTTTTTTAATTATACTTTGGAAAAGAACTTAGCCTTCACGGAATTTGTTTGTTATGGAAGGAAGGTTAATAAAAATTTAAGCGATATATAACGCTGCTTTGGTAAGGGATATCACTCACAAATTATGCTGTGGTCATATCTAGTATCTTATCTGCTGTCTCTGTTGCGGTTAAAAAGGTGGTATCTATATGAATAGATGCTACACCTTGGTACTTTGGTAAGCGTGAAATAGATCGGTTTATGTCTTCAATATTTCTAATTCCTAGTAAAATATCTTTTTCTATATTGCTGGTCAGTTTTTCCGGAGAGGGTAGTAAAGAGAAAGAAGTAACTTCAACATTCAAAAGGTCAAGACCGGTAAGGATTCTTTGGATAATTTCTTGCTCATCCATTACCCAGCAAAAAATTATTGTATTAGTGGTTGTATTGCTGATAAACGAATTAAGTAGAAAGTGAATATTAGAAAAGACCATTCGTTTGTTTTCTTCATTTACTATAAAAGGATTGATTTCCCAGCACCAATCACCATCTAAAAAAGCAGAATGATGTACAGTGTTATTGAGTATTTTCGAGACCGTAGTTTTTCCAGAACCCATAGGTCCTCCAATTAATATAAGTTTTTTCCCCATCATAATTTCCTCCAAGTAAACCTTCAGCCGCCTTATTAGTAGAAAAAGATTAAGAAGCCTCCATATTAAAGCATTCTATCACTTGCAAATACTAGTTTTAAGCTAAAGAGAGTATCTGTTATGGCTTTCGTGCAAGTTGCAAATCTATAATGTCGTGAACTGTTATTTTACCACCACAACGGTTAATTGCATTTTCAATTTTAGAAAAAAATTCAGCCCTAAATTTTTTTTCAATAGCAATGTGATCTGAATAGGTGCTGAGTAGTGTGAGATATTCTTTAGCAGAAAAGTTTCGAGTTCTATTGAATAATTTGTAGTGTACATCGGTAAAGCCATATTTTTCTGCAATGAGCGCCTTTTTCTGAGCTTCAGAGTTACTTATTGTTCTTAGGGATTCTTCTTTTATTTTATGATATCTGTAATAGTACTCAGAATAGAGTTCATCAATTTCTTTAGTGAGAATAGAATCGTCCTTATCTATGCGTGGATGATTCGCAAATTGTGCAAAAGTACCGCCACTCTTTAGTAAAGAGTAAACCTTAGGATAACCAATTTCTTCTTGAATCCAATGAAAGGCAGTCGCAGAATATGCTAAATCAAAAGTATTATTTTCAAACTCGACATTTTCAAATTTATTTGTAATAACTGAAAAAGTGGAATAATCTTTGAATTTAGTTCTCAATAATTTAGAGAAATTTGTTCCATATTCCACAGCAGTGAGAGTGCAACCCGTTCGCAAAAAAGGTAAAGTAGCTTGTCCGCTACCTATACCTATTTCGATAACTTTGCTTGATTTGTTCACTGGATTATATTCGAAGATAGTAGAATATAAGTCATTCACATATCCTGGGCGTATCTTATCATAGACCAAAGGCGTGGTATCAAAAGTCCAATTTAATTTCTTTTTTTGATTCATAAGAACACCAACCTACTATATGAAATACGTTCTAGTTTTTTCAAAGTGTCTCACAAAGTTTTCTCATTGTGAGATCAAGAAAAGGAAAGTATCTTCTCTCTAAGTTAGGAATACTATTGCTAACGATCAAGCTATTAGACAAAGCAACAATTCTATTATTATAATCTGTCAATTCTCTGGAGAGCGAAGATATATTGTACTGTTCCGTGTTTAAATATCTTTGAATTTGGATGAGCTGCAAAATGACATCTTCCATAAGTTTTTGAGATTGCAACAATCTATCTGTTCTTATTTTTGAACCATATATAGCTTTCTCCAAAATAATCTCTTGAATAGATTTGTCAACTCTTGCTTGAATTCTGTATGCAAGTAGTAATTGGAAATCCTTATGAGAGTTCTTTTTTTCATGAGTCAAATCAATCAACATAGTACTAATAGTTTTACACCAGGTACTGATATTCTTCTGTAAGACTTGATCATGCCAAGTTGGAAAAATTAAAAATATAACAAATGCAATAATAGCACCGATTATTACGTCAATCAATCTTGTAAAACCTGCAGTTCCCCCCCCAAGCACAAATGTAAGCCATGAAGTAACACTAAACATGAGAAATGCTTGGCTCATTTTTCGTACGGTTTCATAGTTAATGATAAGCAGACAAGCGATTATAAAGTGCCATTCGGGGTTAAGGGTGCTCAAATTTGAAAAATAGAAACTTAAAAAAGTGCCCGTTATAGCACCTGTAATTGTTCCGAGTGTTCTTGAAGCTATTTTCCCCATGGTTCCATGTGAACCAGGCATGACCATAAGGCAACCAGCTAAAGCAACCCAAAATTCGTGACCTGCTAAGGGTAAAGGGTAGATATGGTTAATCATCATTGAACATATGTGGCAAACAAATCCTGTTAAAACTAATCTTAATGCGAAGCGAGATGAGCTTCCTTTATACGAAAGAATGATATCTTTCAATTCATCGAATCCTTCTTCCGCAGGAAAAAGTGCGCTGATTGAAAATTTTTTATACCCAGTTCGTTTCTGCAAAATGAGAATAGCCTTTTTAATCTCTGGGTTTATTTCTGTTAACTTAATCGATTGGTCTGGTGGACAACCCTTTAGATTGGAAATTATACCTCTTAAAGCAAGACTGTTTTCCTTGGAACTTTGCCACCGTAATGAACCAGCAATTTGATCTGCTTGTCTGACTAGTTCATATATCCATGGATTTCTGAAATTATTAAATTTGGGCATGACTTCAATATATTCGCGTACTTGGATTCTAGTATGTACAAACTGTGAATCCTGATCCTCTGAAAGTAGATATAGTTGCTCATATAAATCTGTGACTAGTTCAATAGAAGAATTAGGATGTTTAGAAAATATAGAAAACATGATAGAGACGATACTCATACCGATTACTACAGCGCATAAACTTTCTAAAACTTTATCTAAAGGATATTCTCCTCGTAGCTGACCACCAGCCAGAACAGCAATGGCACCAAAAAGCCATCTAATATACATACCTATACTAAAGTTTCGCGAAAGCCCGGAAATATATAATCCTAAGCAAAACAATACGATGATAAAAAGTGAATTATGTTGGAAAAGTATACCTAGAGAACTACCTATAGCGATGATCGCAATCCCCTTAATCGAATTAATTACTGGATGGCTATGTCTGGGAAGGGCGCATAGTACAGTTCCCAAAAAACTACCAACATTTACTAAAGTGAAAGCAAGCTCTCCTACATTATTTAAGAGAATTCCTGTGATGTTAGCTAGTACTATTCCAAGAACAATAGCTGTCCAACTTCGTCGATCGTCAAAAGCAAGAATAGGCCGCGTATAAAACCAAGAAGATTGAGCAAAAACCTGACCAAAATTTCTAGCAAATTCTTTCATGAGACACCTCAATTTGTAAGTTTGTCATTTTGGAAGAGAGTAAGTATGTATCTTAACTAAAAAATCGAAGTTAAAGTGAGTTTATAAAATCTAAACATAGCCTATATAGAGCCACTAAAGTTAGTTCACTTTTTCTAAATTTTATTCCTACATTTTTCAGTTTCCTCGAGAACTCATTCAATAAAATGACGTGGTTTCAATAGATATTATTATCGTACCACACTGATAATTGTTTGGTTAACCACGATTAACGTACAGCTGTATACACTTATTGTGACTAGATTGTAGTATGCATACTTGCTAATCTAATAGTTAGGGCAACTATGTTTTATACTACTGAGTTCTAATATTTAATGAAAGAAGATGAACATGTCATGAAAAAGAAGCGAGCCAATTTACCCCCGTTATTTGTCTACTCGTAATCATCCTTTTATCTTTGATAAATTGCACAGAGAATTATTCTTTAGCTTGAAAGATAAAAAGTTTGGCTATTTGTACAAATATTTATTAAAAGAAAGCATGGTTAAAACACTTAAGAATATCCATTATTTTGAATCAAGCAAGGTTATAGCATGGTAGGCAAGTGTGTTTAATGGGCTTCCTTTTATTTTTGTACTAATTTAAAGTATACGAGGAGCGATAGATATGGCAAAAGTATTAATCAGTGAAAAAATAAGCAGAAAAGCAATTGATCTTTTAGTAAACGCTGGCTTCGAGGTTAAGATTTCACCTTCAACGAACGAAGAGATTATGAAGGCAGAAATTAAAGATGCAGACGCTGTTGTAATACGTGCAACACCTTTAACGAAATCTATTATTGAGAGTGGTAAAAATCTTAAAATTATATCCCGGCATGGAACTGGAGTGGACAATATAGATATTCAAGCGGCAACTGAACAAGGAATACTTGTAACGAGAGTCAACGGAGCGAATGCATACTCTGTGGCTGAATATGTTCTAACGTCGATGTTAGCATTGAGTAAAAGACTATATAAATCCGATAAATTATTCAAGGCTGGAAGTTTATCCGTCAACGGAGTCTCATTACCAGGTTTAGCCAACAAATATGATTTAAATGGTCATGAGATTCGTGGGAAGAAACTTGTTATTCTTGGTTTTGGTAGAATAGGGCGTATTTTGGCCGATCTAGCTGAAGGTTTAGGAGTTGAAGTCGTGGCTTATGATCCATACGTCAAGGAAGCTAATATTCCATTAGTTACTGATTTAGAAGATAGTTTCAAGACCGCTGATTTTATCTCCATCAATATGCCGCTTACTCCTGAAACAAAGGATTTGATCACAAAAAAAGAACTGAGGACAATGAAACCATCCTCATTTATCATTAATGCTGGACGTGGGGGGATCATCAATGAGGGTGATTTGGCAGATGCTCTTAATCAGGGTGTTATCGCAGGAGCAGCATTGGATGTTTTTTATCCAGAACCTCCCCAAAATGATAATCCTTTACTAACTGCGAAAAATATTATATTGACTTGTCATATTGCTGGAACAACATTTGAAGCAACTGAAGCTTTAGGTTATGGTGCAGCAGAAAGCATTATTGATTATTTTAATGGAGAGATGCCAAAATTTCCAATTAATCAAGAAGAAGCTAAGAGGTTTAATAAATGAGAAATAGGAATTTTATTATTGGAATAATTGGTCTTTTGGTCGGAGGAATAATCGCTTTTATTCTTCCGACCTCAAGCGGATTAGATAGAAATGCTATGATTGTTCTGGGAACTGTCATAGCAGCCAATATCTTTTGGATTTTCAAAGTCATTCCTAATTTTGCAACTGGTTTAATCATGATTTCCTCTTGGCCTTTGCTGCATGTCGTAAAATTTGAAGAAGCCTTCGGAGTTTTCGCTACTTCAGCATGGTGGATCGTTGTCGGTGGATTAGGGATTGGAGCAGTGGCTACTAAGACAGGATTAATGAAAAGACTAGCACTTAATGTAATGAAAATATTTCCCGTTAATTTTAAAGGACAAACATTAGCACTATTTTTGTCTGGTGCAATAATTTCACCTGCTATTCCAAGTACAAATGCCAAAGGTGCGATGGCATCACCTCTAGCTAAAAGTATTAGTGACTCGTTAGGATACGAATCAAAAAGCAATCCTTGTGCCGGCATTTTCTTATCAACAGTGTGGGGCTTTTTAGTAGCTGCCCCAATATTTTTGAGTGCGACATCAACTAATTATGCAATTAAAGGGATACTGCCAGAAGCAGTCCAAGCGCGCCTTTCTTGGGTAGAATGGTTCTTACTTGCAATTCCATGGGGGCTAGTTGTAATGATCGGTGGTTATTTCTTTATAAATTTTTGGTTCAAACCAAAAAAAGAGAAGAATATTCCGAGATATATTGTTGAAAATCAATTAGAAGAACTAGGACCGTGGACCAGAGATGAAATAATAACGGCTGTCGTAATTGGGATTACACTTGTTTTCTGGATACTCGAGCGTACACTGAATATTTCTTCTTCCATTACTGCAATCATCAGTTTAGGGATACTGCTAGGATTAAGGGTTATGAGCCCTACTGAATTTAGACAAAAAATTGCTTGGGATCCGGCAATCTTTATTGGATGTGCAATGAGTTTGGGAACGGTTTTGGGATTAGTAGGAATAAGTAATTGGTTAAGGATCATTTTAGGAAATATTATTACCCCTGTTTTATCAAATCCTGTAATTACAGTGATATTTTTGGCGCTAGTAATATATTTAGCAAAAGTTTTCTTGGTTTCATTGATTACTGCGGGAACGATTTTTTTACTGATCCTAATTCCTTTCTTTAATTCTTTAAACTACAGCCCCTTAATTTTAGTTTTTATCATTGCAACGAGTATTAATGTTTGGTTTTTACCCTACATGAATCCGCCATACTTAACGACTAGTGCAGCTGTAGATAACAGTATGGCAAATAATAAACAAGCAATGATTTCTTCAATTGGCTATATGGTTTTGAACCTTCTTGGTTTATTGGTCAGTATTCCTTTTTGGAAATTTCTAGGGTTAATGTAGGGGAATAAATTTTAATATAAAACCATTAAATGGAAAGTAGTTTCATCATTCAGGATAAATAATTAAAAATGAAGTTAATAGATAGAGAAGGTGAAAAGGACGGTAACAATTAATTGGAAAAGGAATTTGTTAATTACTTGGATGGGTTGTTTTTTAGTAGGCTCTTCGTTTTCTCTAATCATGCCGTTTCTACCATTATATATAAAAGAATTAGGGATACACGGGAGCCGCGTCGAATTATTTTCAGGGCTTGCATTTTCCTTACCTGCATTAGCATCTGGACTAATCGCACCAATATGGGGGCGATTGGCAGACGAACATGGTAGAAAAGTAATGATGGTAAGAGCGAGTACGGTAATGACGGTAACAATGGGAGGTTTGGCGTTTGTTCCAAATGTTTGGTGGCTATTGGGGCTACGATTATTAATGGGATTTTTTTCTGGCTATATTCCAAATTCGACAGCAATGATTGCCTCGCAAGCTCCAAAAGAAAAATCAGGGTATGCACTTGGAACTTTAGCAACAGCAACGGTAACCGGAACACTTATTGGTCCATCAATTGGTGGCTTTTTAGCTGAATTATTAGGCATCACCAATGTTTTTTTGATTGTTGGAACTCTATTAGCTTTAGCTACTCTACTTACTATCTTTTTTGTTCATGAAAATTTTGTCCCAATACCAAAGGGCGAAATGCTATCTAGTAAAGAAATTATAGATAAAGTTAGCAATAAGCAAATTCTATTTGGATTGTTTGTGACGACTTTTATCATTCAAATTACTTCTCAATCTATAGAACCATTTGTCACTTTGTATGTTAAAAGTTTGGCCTCAAATACGAAAAATTTGATGTTTGTTTCAGGCTTGATTGTATCAGCCGTGGGCCTTTCGGCAATGTTGTCCTCTAGTTTTCTGGGACGTCTAGGGGATAAGGTTGGTTCTCATCACCTAATTTTATTAGGATTAACTTTCACATATGCGATTTATTTGCCTATGGCGTTCGTTCAAAGTCCATTGCAACTTGGTATTTTACGCTTTCTACTTGGGTTTGGGACTGGAGCTTTAATGCCTTCAGTTAATTCGTTACTTTCAAAAATTACTCCTAAGGAAGGAATTAGTAGAATTTTTTCTTATGCGCAGATGTGTTCAAATCTGGGAATGGTCACAGGACCACTAATAGGGTCAACAATTGCTGGTTATATAAGTTATCGAGCAGCAATAATTGGAACAAGCTCGTTTGTTATTGTCAATATTCTTTGGTCATTCAAAAATTTCAAAAGCTATATAGGAAAAAGGACCATTGATTAATGAAAAAAACAATCAAAGAGAGGGTATTATTTAAGCGTGAGAATTAGCTTTTATATCTAAAAGGGGGAATGAACTAGTGATTATTGTTTATACTGAAGGAAACAATCATTCCTGTCAACAGACGATAAGATGGTTTGAAAATGAAAAAATTCCTTTTAAAGAAAGAAAAATAAATCGTCGTCACCCAATTACAGAAAATGAGTTAAGATGGCTATTAGCACAAACTGATAATGGACTAAAGGATATTTTTAAATCTAAATATCTTAATAACAGACAGGTCAAAAATGAGTTTAATGAATCTAAATTATCCGAGATTATAGATTTGATTATCATAAACCCTTGGTTATTGAAAGATCCAATTATAGCTGATGGAAGAAGATTAGTTGTAGGATACAATGAGAACCTTATCAGATGTTTTGTTCCGAAAAACAAAAGGCAAGAGTGGCGGAGAAAAAATATAGACTATTCCTCTTTTAGATAAAACTTTAATTGTTTTCTGTAAATGACGGTGAATTTAAAAAGGAAATGAAGTATAAAAAGTTTGGTCTTATGCTTCAATTGATGAAAATGCAATGTTTCTATAGCTAGTATGTTGTTTATATGTACACTTGCTTTAACTAAACTTAGACTATCTCAGGCTGAATTCAAGCACACAAAACTTTCTTTATACAGTAGGATAACCGTCATTGTAACGAGTTTCAAAAGTGAGATTTCCAATGCATGTGACAAGATTCATTCTGGCGGAGATAACCGGAGTTTCCAATGAAGTAAAACTATCTTATTAATTTCCATAAGCTGGGTTAGGAGTAACTATTTACTTGTTGTGCTAAAATTAGTAGGCTGTATCACTATTTTTCTAGTGGTACAGCCTACTTTTTTATTCTTTATTTTATTCCTCTACTCATTCCTACTATATTTTCCCAGCCATAAGCCCGATACCACTCATTTTGTCGAAATCTAGTGTAGCTTTTTTAACTTTTTTTGCGCTCTTATGCACTAAGGCAGTGGTAATACCGTCAACTACCTGAGCGTCGCATTTGGGACAAATCGAACTGGGAACATTCACCACTTCTATTGTACTTTCTTTCCCGGGGACCTGCATGTTTGTCTTTGAATCCTTCATCTCTTCTTTACAGTTAACACAGAACATCATAAGAACCTCCTAATTTTTTCCTCTTTTTTTGTTTGTATCAGTTTTGCAGCAATGCGTTTAGTTTGTCGACTATTCTCTTGTAGCGAGACAAGTCAGATAGTACAAAGAACACTGGATTTTCTGTCACCGCATGAACAATTTCTCGCTTCATGGCCTGTTCATCACGAGGGAGCACTGGCATAATAAGGCCTCCTGACATCTGCTTTTTTCTGGCTTCTTTGATCAGTGAAAAGAAATGATCGTCTTTTATACCGAGTGAAAAGATCGGGTCTGATACAAGCAGGGTATAGCTTTCTAACATCGAAAGGGTCTTTTCGGTATCTTCAAAGTTCAGGTAACCCTGTGCAGCCGTCATGTAGAAGGACAGAACCGCTAAAGGAAAAAGTGACTTTACTTTAAAATTCTCCTCTAAAACCAGTATGCGTTGGTAGGTTGCTTCAAATTTCTCGACGTCATCGGAACAGATGGAAAGGTACGATGTAATCTCATAAAAAAGAGAGATAACGGCATCAAAGACACTGCCCTGCGAGATGATATTCGCTTCCAAATGATGACCAAGCATTTGGTGGGCGTGTGATAACAGTGTTCCGATAGATGGTTGCGGATCGAGCCTGCATTCGTTTTCCAACAATGCGACGATGTTTTGTGGGTTATCACACATCATTTCGTACATGGCCTCGCTTTGGAGTGCGAGCCTGCTCAATTCAATATTTTCGGAAAGCTCTCTTACCCGTACAAGCAGCACCTTAGCCTCGGCCATTATAGTACTTTTCTGAAGCTCATCTTCTGCTGAAGGGGCGTTGTTGAGTAAAAGAACAGCAATTTGATAAAGCAGCGGCGCACATGCGTAGTATTTTTTGACGATGACATGGCAATGCTCAACTACCTCATTCAGTGGTTTTTCAGCAAACTCACTGATTAACTTTGTATAGAGTGTACGGATATCTGCATCAGACATCTGCGGTTCATAGGCCATCAGTTCATCTAGACTGATATTGAAATAAGCTGCAAGCTGTGGCAGAAAATTTACATCGGGAAAGCTGTTGCCTGTTTCCCATTTTGAGACAGATGCTTTTGAAACGCCTATAAAGCTTGCTAATTCTTCTTGGGTAATCCCTTTTTCTTTTCGTTTGCGTGCAATGTTTTCTGCTATTCGTATCTCTTTCGTAACAACCATCCTTTACTGTTTTTTTGTTCTGAACTAATTATACTGAATATGCAATAACGTATTCAATGGATTTGTAGTTAACTTCTTGCTGATAAATCAACCACTAAGAAACTTGATGATCTGTTAATCAATGATGTGGTTTTCGTAAGATGAGAAGTATTAAGAATGAGCAACAATCAATTTATCGTTTGTAATGATCAACGAAAATTAAAATAGTAGCGTTGATCTCTAAAATAGGATAGCGCTTAGAAAAAATCATACTAAATGACTAGGTGGAAAATACTCCCTTTGACCTATGACGAAAGTTTAAACATCTAGCATAATATAGTCATAAGATAAAAACACATCGCGAGTGGAAAAAATCAGAATTAGGAAAAGGGAGAAATTAAAAATGAAAAAAATGTTGACGAAATCACAAAATAATCGAGTATTTACAGGGACTTTAGCTGGTATCGCAGAGTATTTCGGGATTGACCCAACCGTAGCACGTATCTTGTATGTCTTTGCCAGTCTTACTTTCATTGGCGCACCGATCATACTGTATATCGTTATGTCACTACTTATTCCATCAACAGAGACTAGCGGCTATCAATCCAATTATTCAGATTGTGGTGCTTAGTGAGAACTAAGTAAAAGTATATTAGGAAGAATACTAATATAGCAAGATTGTTTAATCTCAAGTTGATAATATAAACAGAAAAACGAACGACATGTATATCTTTAATTAAAAAAGGACTCAAAACCACAAAAGTGATTTCGAGTCCTTTTTTTGAAGTGAATCGTCTTTTTCGTTTCAACTTTTACAAGAAAGCTAATCTAGTAAATAAACAACGAGAAACGGACTTTTTAAATTAGTATGAAAAGTGTCCGATGATAGCAATTAATGACAAAGGAAATAGTTTAAACGCGAGAGCGATATCATCAAAATTGCATATATGGTTTTCAAACATATTAAAGAAATTTTCACTCGCTTTTACTTTTTGAATAAGTGGGGGCTTCTTTTTTTTGAGAGAATTTTAAATTGTCATAATTGGGTTTAGAAGCGGCTGAAAAACTACCTCTGTTTTTTGCTGTTTTTATTTATTTAATATTAAAAAATAAAAAAAATCTTATTTCATGGTTCTGGCAGCATAAGGTATACAAGACTTGCTCACTTGTGAAAAACGATTTCGGCCTGAAAAGCGGTTTGACTCCTCAGACTTTTAGGCTTATAGTCAAGGCGTGATCACAGAAAAAGGTGTAAAAAGAAAATTAAAAAAGATGAAAAAGGAGGATACGACAGTGTCAAAACCACTATTTACAGGTCAACAGCTATTCACGCTTAAGAGAAAGACCATCGAAAAAAGAATGAATACCTATTACAAGGATACTCGTGATGGAAAATCAACGATCCAGTTTTTGGTAGCGCTTCAAGTCAGAGATGAACTAGGACAGGAGGATTTTTCCTTCTTCATGAAAGGTCTTGTACGGAAGATTCTTTTTGAGAACAAAACGTCGCGCACGTTACGCCGCTATTATATTTATTTTAAAAATTATTTTTCTTCGAAAGAATGGAAGTTAATCAGCCTGCGTTTGTTCGCGGCTAAAACGTTTATTAAAGAGAAAATCGAAAAATTGATTAGCCAATTTATCACAGAGCCTTTACGAGGACTAGTGGGCTCTTGAACATCATAAGTAAAAATCTAAGCAGAAAGGTAGGGAAGAGCAATGGCAGAAATGGCCGCGACATTTAAAAATAGCTGGGGAAGAAAACATATTTTGCATATAGAGGATGCGAACACCGAGCTTGCACCAGAACAAATCAGAGCATCATTAGAAAAATTAACCACGATCAGCCTTTTTAAAAATAAGGGTGCTCGTTTATTTGATAAAGTAGTCACCGCCAGTTTTATTGAAGAAGTGGAAACGATTCTTTTTGATAACGCAACGGAAGAAACGTTTCAGGAAACAACTGAATTTGAAGAGTCAAATGAGGCAGAGGTCTGCTTGCCGATAACAGAGCAAGAAGAATCTTTGATGAATACAACAGAAGAGCTTCAAGTTGCGATTCTTGAAGAAGAACGAATTCAGCCCGATGTATTAAAACAAGTGATTGAACTCCCTTTAGGCATTAACCTAAGTGATCTAACTCAAGATCAGGCACTCTCTTTAGTGGCATCTGTGATGCCGAAAGGAGGAGTTTTAAAAGATATTAAACTCGACGAAGAGGTGATACCTGCCAGAATCGAGCTATTTGTGCAGCTCAAAGGAACAGATAAGAGAAATCAAGAGATAGAGGAGCGAAGTAATTCTTCACCACCAAGGGATACCAGAAAAGGCTGGCGCTTATTCGATCGATTGACGAAACGAAGGCGTAGGCGATAAAACAGAATCATAAAAGGTGATGGAGTAGGCACTTATTTCCGCGGATGAGTGATCTTCTCCAGCTATCATCAATGCATTTAAAAAGGATAAATTAGAGGCTTATTTGTTGTGCAACTGAAAGGAACAGCTAATTAGTGATAAATAGAAACGTTATTAAGAATAAAGAAATTGGCGCTATCTTAAGTGAAAGATAGCGCCAATTTCTTTTGTCTGCTCTACTAATTAGAATGTCGGTACTCGTTTGGAGAAAGAGCAAATTTCTCATGGAATATTTTATAGAAGAAACTCATATTTTTATAGCCGACTTGTTGAATGATCTGCTCTACTGGCAGCGATGAATTTTTTAATAGTAAACCGGCATGATTGAGTTTGATATCCTGAATAATAGAAATGAAGGATTTTCCTACATGCTTATGGATCAGACGACTGAGATAGCTAGGATTATAGCCATAAACCTGAGCGACTTCCTTCAGCGTGCATGTCATATAGTTCTTCTCCATATAATCTAAAATATCACCAATATAGAATTCGTTCGAGTTTTTTGATTCTTGCGCTTTCTTTTTTTGAAAGGATCGTAGTAATTCTGAAAAAATGATAATCATGTAGGCATCGATGATTTCATGAGAATCGCTGCTGGGCTCAAAATAGTGAGACAATAGTCCTTCAATCGCGTCCAATAGAAATTCATTGTTTAACGCTTCGAAAACAATAAATTGGTCATGCTTTTGAGTTTCAGAGAGTGCGTCGACTGCAAATTGAGAGATCATACTATTGGAGGCAAGGCGGCTAAGCATGCGTGAAGAGAAATAGTCCTTTTTCATCAGCAGATTAATCAAAATATCATTCTCCGAAGTTTCCATGATTCGATGGATCACATCTGTATCCAGCAGGCAAAAGGCCCCTTGACTCAGCTGCACTTTTTCGTTATTGATGATCATTTCTACATTTCCTGAGTATACATAACTCATTTCGATAAAATCATGCATGTGTAAAGGGGTATAGGAATGCCTAGCATGTTTTAAAATAATTACCTGGCTGCTTTCCAGAAAATTAGTATAAGCTAAACCTTTCCTCAAGGCACTTTCTAAATGCTTGTCGAAGGTATATTGATAGACTTTTTGGTTATCATCTGTGGTAAAAGAAGAAAACTCATCATAGTTCATTGACGTAGTCTTCTTTGAAGGATTCAATAGTTCTGTTTCGGTATCAGTGTAAGCAACAAGTCGTTTACGAATCTCACTTTTATCCATACATTACCTCCTGTAAAAATAGTCAATAACAATTCCTCTAAATACTATGGTAGTCTGAAGAGGATAACAGTGTCAACTGAATTCTGAACAGGGACTAGCTAGGCCTATCGTGACAGAGTGTTTGTTAAATATACAGGTTTAACAGAAATCAGAAAAGTAAAATTCCGTCAATGTTCTAGTCAAAATCAGATATTAACTCAAACAGAATATTTATATATGATAATTATGATAGCGATATCATAAAAGATGATCCGGACATCATTTATAGTCACTACAAAATTATTAAGGAGACGTGACAAGATGAATAGTGAAAAAATGCCTCTAGGAGACAGAATACAAGAAAAATTAGGCCCATTCTCGGCTAAAGTAAACGGAAATCTCTATATTCAGGCCATTAGAGATGCCATGCTGGCCTACATGCCCTTTACCTTTGTTGCATCGATTTTTCTGATCATTGCTTATTTTCCAATTGATGCAGTAACTAATTTTATTACGAAGATGCTTGGAGTTGCGGATGCTAATGTATGGCAAAGTAAATTATTATATGTAAACAATGCAACACTTGCTATTGGCGGACTTATTGTAGTGATTTCATTAGCGAAATCTTTAGCAGAGAAATTGAATGTTAATAGTACACAAAATATTTTAACAGCATTGGTTTCTTTTCTGATATTGACGCCGCTGACTGAAACTGAAAGTGGCCCGATGCTGGATATTTCTAAAGTTGGCGCACAGGCAATGTTCTTATCAATTGTGGTCTGCATCATTAGTGTGAAGCTGTACAAATTGATCGCAGATAAAGACATTAAGATCAAAATGCCTGCCTCTGTTCCGCCAGCAGTAGCTGGACCATTTGAATCAGTCATCCCATCTTTTATTGTTGTGTTGGTATTCTTTATTATTCGTTTGATTTTAGAACTCGGCTTGAAAAATGATGCCTTAAGTTTAATCAATACTGTTTTAGGCGTTCCATTGACATTGCTAGGCGGGTCTGTAGGGGGAATGGTTGTTGTTAAACTTTTTGAACAGTTTCTATGGTTCTTTGGTTTACACGGTGCATCGATTATTGCGGCGGTTATGGATCCTATCCATCAGGTTTTAGAAGATCAGAATAAAGTGGCGACACTTGCTAGTGAGATTCCTGAAAATATTATCAGCATGAGCTTTAGAAATCATTTTGCTTCGATTGGTCTTGTAGGTGCGATTATCGCCATTTTAATCGTAGCCAAAAGCAGACAATATAGAGAAGTAGGGAAAATTGCGTTTGTACCCTATCTCTTCAATATTGGTGAACCAACGCTGTTTGGTATCCCGCTGATGCTGAATTTCAGCTACATCATTCCTTTCTTATTAGGGAATACGATTACGACTATCGTATCCTATGTTGCCTTTGCCACTGGCTTGGTTCCGATTCCGACAGGTTTAGCACAACTGCCTTGGACGACGCCAATCATATTTAGCGGGTATTTTGTTACAGGAAGTATCAGAGGCTCGATTTTGCAGATTGTCTTGTTAGTTTTAGTAACGCTATTGTGGCTGCCATTTGTAAAAGCCGCAGATAAACAGATTTATGAATCAGAAAAAATGGCTGATTTGGGCTAATACGAAAGGACAAGAAAGGGGGAGGTATGTATCAGTATACTGATAAACGGAGTAGTCGAGCCTGTTGCGGTTTCATTAGAAATGCCGTTAACGATCAGTTGGCGGTCAACGAGTTTTGCACAAGAAAGCTATTCGATACGAATAACTGATGATTGCGGAAAAGAGCTGTTCAAGGAAGAAAAACAGACGACTGATAAAAAAACAGCGCTTGATTTGCGTCAATTAGCTGAAAATCGTCAAACCTTCTTTGTTCAGCTGAGCCTGCATTCAATGAATAATGAACAAATCAGGCTATTAAGCCGCTTTACGACACTGGGGAACGGGATTCAAAAGGCGGATTGGATTACGCGGTTGGATAACCCGATTGCAAAAGAGGCTACTTATTTTAGAGACACCCCGACGATTATTCTATCGAAGACTGTTCAGCTGGATTCGCAAATAAAAAATGCTTGGATCGATCTTTGTGGACTAGGCTATTACACCTTGTTTATCAATGGTGAACGTGTTGGAAAGGACTATTTAAATAACGACGTTTCGAACTATGATAAGGTAGTCTATTATGATACCTATGAAATTTCCAATTATCTAAGCGCAGGAGAGAATCGTATTTCTGTTGAATTAGGAAATGGCTGGTACAATCCAGCGCCGATTGCTATTTTAGGGAAATACAATGTAAGAAAGCAGCTTTCGATTGGCAAGCCTTGTTTGATCGCGAGTATTGATTTTGAAAATTCTGAAGGAACATGCTGGCAGCTTTTAACCGATAATTCTTGGGAAAGTTCTGAAGGAAACATTCGGATGAATAATATTTTTGTTGGCGAAAAAGTTACGGATAAGGTCTGTAAAAAGAAGAAATACAACACCATAAAAATCCCTGGACCTACGGGCGTTCTGACACCAGGAAGTATTCCAAAGATACAAAGAATAAAGGATTGTTTGCCAAAAAAAATCACTCATTTAGGAAACAGAGCAATCATCGACTTTGGCGAAATTATCTCGGGACAAATTGCGTTCACTATTTCCAAGAGGTTTATCGGTAATCTTATCTTGAACTACTCAGAAAGACTAGCAGATGAAGAGACCTTAGATTTTTCTAGTACGATCAGCGGTGTTTACGGTATTACCGATCCGGAGTTGGGAATTGTTCCTAATCAGCGGATTATTCAAAGCGACACAGTTGAGAAAACACAGGATACGGGTTTTCATTATTCCAATCAATATACCTACCATTCATTTAGATATGTTGAGATTATTTTTAATGAATCCGTAAAATTTGAAGAGGTAATCGAAGAATTCTCTGCTTACAGAGTCCATACAAATGTTGATGTGATCGCCGAAATGAATACATCGCTACCCATACTTAACGATTTATGGCAGGCTGGGCTGCAGACTAGATTAAACAATATTCACTCCTATTTTGAGGATTGTACTCGCGAACGGTTTGGCTATGGAGGGGACATTGTCGCGTTGATAGCGTCTCATATGTATTCAATAGATGGGAGACAGTTACTAAAGAAAGTGATGATAGATTTCATCAATGACCAAACGATAGACGGTGGTATTCCCGCGACAGCACCTTTTGTCGGGATCATGACAAATAGCCCCAGCAATAAAGCTGGAGCGATTGATTGGCAGCTGGTCTTGCCGACAATTGCCAATCAATTGCTAGAATTTTACGATGAAACATCCTTTGTTCACCGATACAGCAGTTGTTTTAAGCGACATATCCGTTATTTACTAAGCTACGATTTTGAGTATATAAAAACATGCGGTTTAGGCGATTGGGGTTCTATTGATGAGAAAAGTAATGGAGCAGTGATTACGTCACCGGATCAAGAATTTTGTTCAGCTTGCAGTTACAGCCTCATACTTCAGGAATATTTGTCGGTAATGGAAAAAACATCTGACTTTGAAGCAGCTGCTGAGCTTTCGAAAAAAATTAATGAAGTCAATCAAAAGATTATCGCGGATTATTATCGACCAGAAGGCTATTTTGGCGAAGGAACACAATCAAGCTATGTTTTTGCATTCAAGGCCAATCTAATCGAGAAAGAGCATCAGAAAGAAATGATCAATCAGTTGGTCAAAAAAATACAAGCAAACGATGATATTGTTTCTGTCGGGATATTCGGCATGTCATGGATATACGAACTTCTCCATCACTTCGACTGTAAAGATGTTCTATTTAACTGGCTGACCAGAGTAGAGTCACCTAGCTATCAAGCAATGATTGCAGAAACTGGAACATTGAGAGAACATTTTCCACTAGCAGATAGAGAGGCCACCTACAACGGTTCATTAAATCACGCGATGTTTTCTTCTTATTCGGCATGGATGGTCAAGCAATTTTTGGGAATCGCCTTTCCTGAAGGTTATTTCAACAAAGTTGTCATTACTCCGCAAACCGATTTTTTCGTAGAAGAAATAGCTGGCAGCATCAAAACGCCTTATGAAAAGATCACGCTAAAATGGACGCAAAAACAAGCAGTAGTAACAGGAGAAATTATCCTCCCAAAAACTATTCCTTATGAGTTGCGAACGTCTTCTAATGAATGGCACATAGAAAAAGATTATCAAGATTTAGGGGAGCAGCAGAAAATTATCTTAAGAGTAAAAGAAGGCTAGATTCATAAAACGCTAAACACTATAGAAGAGTGTTTAGCGTTTTTATAGAAACGAATGGATTGTTATTAAACAATTTTGGATAGCTGAGGATTGAAGAAAGGAGAATGGCATTTATGGTAGCAGAACTAGAAACGAATGAATTGTCGAAATTGTACCAGGAAGCGATCGATGAGTTGAAAGACAGCGGGGAATCCTTGATCGTATGGTCAGGAGGCGACGCGGTAAATCAACAGGACGAATTGGCGAAAGCGTTTATTAGGCGTTTTCCTAAGGTTCCAATTGACATAAGAGTTGACTTATCAAAAATTCTTGATGTAGAAATCTATCATGGATTATTAGATGGCGAACTGATTCCAGATGTTACGATGCTTCAAACGTCTAATGATTTTGAAGACTGGAAGAAAATGGGGGTGCTGGAATCATTTAAGCCAGCAGGATTTGCAACTATCAGAGACGAATTTAAAGATCCAGATGGTGATTTTTCAGCATTTCGAATGTTTGCCTTCCTACCGCAATATGCAAGAAAGGGAGTACAGGTAACACCTCTGAATGTTAAGGATTTAATGAATGAAAGCTACAGAGATAAATTAGTTTTAACATATCCCCATGATGATGACGCCGTATTGTTTGTATACGACAAATTAATCAAACAATATGGAAAAGAATTTTTAAAAGATCTAGCGGCTTTAAATCCTTTTTTTGTGCGTGGAACAGCAGGGCCACCATTGCTTGTTGGATTGAATGGTCTGCTGGGTTGTTTGACGGGATACGAAACAAGCCCAGAACAATTATCTCAATCTTATATTCCTGAGGAAGATTTTTTTATCTCATGGGCACAACGAATTGCGATGTTTAAGCAAACAAAACACAAAGCAGCTGCTCGTTTATTTCTTGCATTTGTTCAAAGTGACGAATTTCAGGCATCGTTAGGTAAGTATACGGTTCAAAAAACAGTCAATTCAACGAGCGATAAATGGATCGGCAGTTATCCAAATACAAATCCAGTTGGATTCTATGAATTTATGCGCGATCGAGAGTATATTGGCAGACTACGCCTTACGATGGAAAAGTATTTTGGTCCTGTAGAAGGCGCTTCTCCGGTAAAGGATCACAAGATGATTAAATTAACTTATGGTTGGCCGTATTTTTAATAATAATAGCTAAAAAAGAACGCACTGGAACAGCTCGTAAAAAAATTTATATTGTCTATGTCCATTCACCTTTGATGGTGAGTGGGCTTTTTCATGGTTCGAGTAAAATAGAATTAAACTATTCGAGGCTTAGGCATCATGGAGAGGCGTTGCAAACAGTGAGCAATTTTGTTATGAGCGAACGCTAAGCTACTGAATCTATAGTTGTTAGAATTTTTATCTCCAAATGATTTACAGACTGGGGTATAATGAAAGCTGCGAACCAGAAAACAGTGGATCATTCTTAAGCGCAAGCTGCACTAAAATTACCATAAATGAAGCTGTTAGCTTGCCAGAGTATGAGTATTTCCATGGAGTAAAGGTGAACCGAAGAAGAATCAGGAATGAATAGTTTATTGAGGCGGCGGATGAAGATCTCCTCCGTCTCGTTTTTTCATGTATGAATCCATGAAAGATAGAAAGGGTACAAAAATGGAACGATTAAAAGAATTATTAGCCGAGAAATTTGGCTATACACAATTTCGGAATGGGCAAGAGAAAATTATCCAAAAAGTTTTACAGAAGGAAAATGTCTTAGGTATCATGCCGACTGGCGGAGGAAAGTCGATTTGTTATCAATTGCCGGCTTTAGTACTTGAGGGACTGACTCTAGTGATTTCTCCCCTGATCTCCCTAATGAAGGATCAGGTAGATAGTTTGAATGAAGTAGGCATTCCTGCGGCGTTCATTAACAGTACATTATCCAATTTTGAAATGAATGAACGGGTAAAAAAAGCGGCCCGCGGTGAAATCAAGCTATTGTATGTTGCGCCAGAACGCTTGGAATCAGCGGATTTTCGTGAGTTATTGCGTTATGTACCGATTGAACTTTTAGCGGTCGATGAGGCACATTGTATTTCGCAGTGGGGGCACGATTTTCGTCCGAGTTATTTGAAATTGGCAGAAACGATCGAGAATTTTAATCAACAGCCAACAATTATTGCGTTGACTGCGACAGCAACACCAGAAGTCGCCGATGACATATCTAACTTGCTGCATATTTCAAAAGAGAATGAAGTTAAAACCGGCTTTGCTCGTGAAAATTTGGCGTTTCAAGTAATCAAGGAACAAAAAGATCTCTATTTACTGGAATATCTAAAGTTGAATAAAGGACAGTCCGGGATCATCTATGCCTCCACTCGTAAAGAAGTTGATCGTTTATATCATCTATTAAAGCACCACGATTTCGCTGTTGGTAAATACCATGGTGGTTTAACTGGAGACGAACGTTTGCAAAACCAAGAAGACTTTCTTTTTGATCGGATCGAAGTAATGATCGCTACCAATGCTTTTGGAATGGGGATTAATAAAAGCAATGTCCGGTTTGTCATTCATGCGCAGATTCCAGGGAATCTGGAATCGTATTATCAAGAAGCGGGACGTGCCGGCAGAGATGGATTGCCAAGTGAAGCAGTCTTGTTATATGCGCCTCAAGATATTCAAATCCAGCATTACTTTATTGAACAATCCCAATCAGAAATAACCTATCAGCAAAACGAATATACAAAATTGCGTGAAATGAATCAGTATGCTCATACTCAACTATGTTTGCAACGGTACATCTTGCATTATTTTGGTGAAGATCAGCCGGACTGCGGAAAATGCAGCAACTGTTTAGATGAACGTGAACAAGTCAATATCACGACCGATACGCAAAAGGTCTTATCCTGTGTGAAGCGTATGGGTGAAAAATTTGGGAAAGCACTAGTTGCCAAAGTTCTGACAGGGTCAAACGATCAAAAAATTAAACAATGGCATTTTGAACAGCTGCCAACCTATGGATTAATGAAAGAAAAATCGCAAAAGGATGTTTCTAATTTGATCGATTACTTAACTGCTGAACGCTATTTGGTGCCGTCTGAAGGTCAGTATCCCGTGTTAACAATTTCTGACCAGGGAATTTCGGTTCTCCTAGGCAAACAAGAGGTCTATCGTAAACAAGCGCCAGTGAAGCAATTAGTGGCAGACGATGCACTTTTTGAAAAACTTCGCAGCTTACGATCGCAACTCGCTCAGGAAAAAAATCTTCCGCCATATCTGATTTTTTCAGATAAAACATTGACGGAATTGGCTGAAAAACAGCCGCAAACGTCATTGGATTTTCTACAGATTAAAGGTGTGGGAAAGAACAAGCTTGATAATTACGGTGAGCAGTTCTTGGCGTTATTAAAGAATGACGATTAAAAATGATAAACCGAGTCACTCGTATAGAGGGGATTCGGTTTTTTGCGTCTCGCAAAAAAAGTAAAGGGATTGGAAACCACTCCCTCGTTTCAGGAATTCTTCAACATCTGTCTACACGCGATTTTACGGAAAAAAGACCGCTGGAGGAGTCCAACGGCCGTGAGCTAGAGTAGTGTTCATGTCAAAATTGTCGGTCAAAACTTCAAGAGATCTAGCTCATCTATATTGTACACCCATTTGTAATAATTTTAAAAGAGCATACATTATTCATTAAATCGTAAATGAAACAAACGCCTGTTAATCGTTTGTTTATCAGTACAAGCTTAATTTGTCTCGAAGATTTGAGGGACGATAGTATCGATTTTCAGCACTTCTTCTTCAGAAAGAGCTTTGCCATCTTTACGCCAAACACTGATTCGACGTTGGTCCTTCTCAAGAGCATAGTTCTCTGAGACATATTTTGCTCGTGGATTATTTAATAAACTTTTTATGAAGAGTGCTCGCAATTGGCTAAGCGTTAATCCATTTTCTCCTTGCATAAAAAAAGGGGATTCGTAATGGTACACTCGTTGATCATTGGTGATAGTTCCACGCATAATTTTCTCCAATCTATCGTTTATGTCCTTCATTTTACCAATAAAAAGCCCAGATAAACATAGAAAATTAAAAGTCTTTTTCTGAAGTTTTTATAAACAGATCGGGTTAAGCAATGCGCTCATAAAACCACAACAGCTGCGTATCTTCAGAACTTTCATTGCACCAACCGTGGTTCTCTTTTGAGCTGTAGCTCAAGCAATCGCCTTCTTCTAAATAATAGACTGTTTCATCGCCTATGGTAAACGTAACTTTCCCTGATAAAACGAACACAATTTCATTTCCAGAATGCGGTTGGAGCGTCGGACGTTTGGAACCAGGCTGTAAGGTGTACAGCATAAAAGACAAACGGGAATTGTTCTGATTCAACAGATTTTCAATCGAAAGACCGCCTTTTTCATCCACTACACGAATGCGCTGGTCTTTTCTCACTAATTGAGACGTTTCCTCTGGATCTGTCGAGATGTAGTAAAGCACATTTTCACCATAATAATCGGCGATCTTTTTTAAAACCTCAACGCTAGGATTGACCTGCATATTTTCGATTTTAGATAAATAAGAAGTAGAGATACCTACAGCATCGGCGACCTCTTTGATGGTTTTGTTTTGCGATTGTCGGCTTTCTTTCCATTTTTCACTAAGAAAACTTTTGGTTAGCGTATCTTCCTCCGTAGATTTAAGCTCATTCAGACTGTAAGAATCCACCATCATTTTTACTGCCTGGGTGCCCATCTTCATATTCACCGACCAGTTTTTTATCTTCATAAGCATTTCGATATCGTGTTGGTCAAAAATACGATAGCCGTTTTCACTTCTTTTAGGTTTAAAAAAGCCGTGCTGCTCCCAGTTTCGAATGGTCGCAGGGACCACTTGAAGGATTTTAGCGACTTCTTGGATTTTGAAATAGATTTTATTAGAGGTTGGCATGTGAGATCTCCTTATAGTTGTAGTGCTTACTTTAGTTGAACAAATCGTCTTTCACTTAACGATCCTTTTTCTGGATAACTGTATCTGAAAACCCTCTCAATTTTAAATTAAGTTGCCTATCATTGTCAATGAACCTTACTATCAATAGGAAAAAATTGTGAATAAAGCAAATAATCAGCAATCTTTTTTTGTTTTTTTAAAATTAAGCAAGCAGGGGATCTTGTGTTTTCCTATGAATCCATTTTGATTCAATCGATTATGGGGACACCATTCTTATCAGAGAAAACGCGTTCAATCAATGGTTATTTATCATTGGTTAAAAAGTTACTCCTTTTGTTAGTGAATTTCTTAACTTGTAAAAAGGTATTTACAAAGTTAAGAAAATGTCTTACGATGTTTTTGAAAACGTATTCATAAAAACTTTGCGCAAAGTCAGTTGAATAATTTCATCATTTTTTTCGAAAAGGGAGGCTTTTTTATGAAAGTTGTACTGTTGGATTCACAAGTGATTAGTGGATACGATTATGCCATTGAACGAAAAATTGTTGAGGATGCTGGATTTGAGTTTGTCATGGGTACTTGTAAAAATGAGGATGAGGTGATCGAGAAGTATAGTGATGCGGACGCCATTTTAAACATTGCGACCAAAATGACGGAAAAAAGTATTAGTCAACTGAAGAAGTGTAAAGTAATGATTCGTTATGGAATTGGTGTGAATGAATTTGACATGGCTGCGGCGAACAAGATGGGGATCAGAATTTGCAACGTGACAACGTATTGTATCTCTGAAGTAGCCATCCATGCCACTGCTTTAGCGTTAGCTTTGACGAGACAACTGAAACATTTTGACAATGCAGTTGCAAGAGGTGTTTGGAATCAAGATCTAGGCAAGAGAATGCGTCGTCCAGCCGCACAAATAGTCGGATTAGTTGGTTTTGGAAATATTTCTCGCCAGATATCACGCAATTTCCAAGGACTTGGGTACTCCGTAATCGCTTATGATCCATACGTATCAGCTGAAGTTTTCAAAGAAAATGGGGTTGAACAAGTTGAACTTGATGCGTTGTATACACAAGCGGATATTATTTCATTCCATTTACCAGAAACAAAAGAAACGGCTGGAATGATCAATGCTGCAGCGCTCAACAAAATGAAGGATAATGTGATCTTGATTAATGCTGCACGCGGCGGACTGATCAATACAGCTGATTTAGTCGCAGCGCTCAAATCAGGAAAAGTTGGCGGAGCGGGATTGGATACATTAGCAGAAGAACCAATGAAGGATGTGAACCATCCGCTATTGGGAATGAAGAACGTTATTCTTACCCCTCACATTGCATATAATTCTGCAGAGGCGAATCAAGAGTTGTTTGCTTCAGTAGCACAAACGGCGGTAGATGTATTAAACGGGGAGAATCCAGCGAATATCTTAAATAGGAAAGCATTGAACTTATAAGGAGAAGCGAAATGGAAAAAAAAGAAAGCACGCTTCAAAGTTTGCTCGTTTCTTTTGGATTAGCCTCTGTCTGGTTTGGGATTTATATTGGTCCAGGATTTTCAGGCGGAGCGCAGCTTGTTAGTTTCTTCGTAGGGCAATCATGGCTTGGGGTATTTCTCGGTCCGTTATTTACAACCATCGTAGCGGGAGTGATTTGTTACCTCGTGTTGGAATACTGTCGCACATTTGAGCTTTATGATTTCCGTTCCTTTTATGATCGTGTTTTTGGGAAATTCAACTTTTTCTTTGCGAATGTCAAAGAATTTTCCGCAATATTGGCTTGTATTACTATCTCCGCATTAACCTTTGCGACTGGCGGCCGGCTGTTATCGGAATTTTTCAACGTTTCTTCGATTGCGATGGGGCTGCTTACCTTTGGAATAGTGATCGTCCTGATATTAGCAGGACAAAAAATCGTACTGCGTTCGGCTTCTTTTATCGCAATCGCACTGATCGGATTGATTGGGTACATTGCGATTCGAGGAATCCCAGCTTCTTGGGAAGGTATGAGTGTCTATGTTGGTAATCGAACGATGAATGCACCGATGTCTCATGTTCTCATGCAAATCGTTTTATACATTAATATCATGGTAGCCTTTATCGACGCCGTGATTCCAGCTTCTAAAGGACAGGTAAAAACGAGGAAGCATTCATTGGGCACTGCGATCATTGGAAGCGTGATGGTATTTGTTTCAACAGTCGCTATGAATATCATATTTGCTGCCGGAATGCCAACTGTGGCTGGCGAGGATTTGCCGACGCTTTGGAGTCTGAATCATATTATCGGCGCAGGATTCTCTGTCCGTCTGCTATATACTGCAATCGCTTACTTAGCGGTTCTCTCAACAGGGGCTGGCTACTTATATGGAATGATCGAACGCTATCAGCTTTTGGTCCACAAGGTTTGGAAGGGTTCTTCTTACAACGCGCGCCGTATCTTACTAGTAGCAATTCTAACGATTTTAGCATTCTATTTTGGTCGAGCTGGAATTCCGCAAATTGTTACAACCGCTTATGGAATCATTGGTCGAATCAACATTCCGTTGTTCGAAATTCCGTTTTTGATCATTTTGCCGTATCAATTATATAAATATCAGAAAAATAAGCTCTCAACGGAAATGGAATTATCAGAATAAAGAAATCAGTAAACGAAGGAGGAAATACGAATGGGATTTAGAGAAGAAGGAAAATGGTGGGTTAGTCCATCAAACTATGATGAAAAAGTGACGAGTGAATTCAAATTTGTCGATAAGATTCAGTTTTTAGATACGACACTACGCGATGGCGAGCAACAACCAGGCATCGTTTTAACGAAGAACGAAAAGGTTGAGATCGCTAAGAAGCTTGATGCTGTCGGTATTCATCGAATCGAAGCAGGTACTCCTGCCGTAACTCAGGAAGACGCGGACGCAATTAAGGAAATCACCAGTTTAGGATTAAAAGCGGATATCTATTGTTTCGTTCGGAATATGGTAAAAGACATGGAGTTAGCTAAAGAGTGCGGTGTCGATGGCGTCGTAGCAGAGATTCCAGGCAGTGAACATTTGCTGGCAAAAGGAATCAAATGGGGGGCTGAAAAGGCCATCAAATCCGCGATCGAAGCGACAGCGAAAGCTCATGAACTAGGCTTGAAGGTCTTGTTCTTCCCAGCGGACGGTTCTCGGGCCAGTATGGATTTCTTGATGGATACCGTACAAGCAATTGTTGATGGCGGCGGTCATATGGATTCGTTGGCATTAGTAGATACCTTTGGTGCACTTTCACCAGAGGGGGCACGTTTGAGAATCTCACAACTGATCGAACGTTTCCCTGAAACACCGATTGAATGTCATTTCCATGATGATTTTGGTTTAGGAACGGCGACTTCATTGGCTGGATTGGCTGCTGGGGCTTCAGCAGTTCATGTTACGGTTAATGGGATTGGTGAACGAGCGGGCTCAGCACAACTGGAGCAAGTGGCTGTCTCTTTGGAAGCTTTATATGGTCAGGATACAGGGTTGGATCTATCGAAATTAAAAGACCTGTCAGATACTGTGGCACGCTTAGCGCGTGAACCAATCAATCCTACTGCGCCAATCGTTGGTGATGCGATCTTTGGCTGGGAAACCGGAATGCCTTCCAGCCTTTGGGAAAATGCGCGTAAATCTGATCCGCTGGTAATGCTGCCTTATCGATGGGACCTTGTCGGAAACAGCGAGCCTGTCTTGGATCTAGGAAAGAAATCAGGAAAAGATAATCTACGTGTTTGGTTGGAACGTCATGATTTGACAGTTGATGAAGAGCGAAAAATGGATCTGCTAATGGCGGTCAAAGCAAAAGGAATCGAATTGCATCGTACATTGAATGAAGCAGAATTTAGAGAATTAGTCGCAGAATTTCAATAAATAGAGAAAGTTGGCTGCTGGAAATGAAAGCATTGATTATGAATTTGGGAGGAACCTCTACCAAGGTCGCTGTTTGCGAAGGCGAAAAAATGATCCTAAAAGAATCAATCCGCCACCCTTCAGAAGAGATTGAGGGCTACAAGAGGATTTGGGAACAATATGATTATCGAAAAGAACGCGTTCTAGGTTTTTTAAAAGAACATCAACTCTCGATTCATGATATCGAGTTGTTCATTTCTCGCGGACCTTCTGTAAAACCCTTATCTTCAGGCGTTTATGAAATAAATGAGACCATGGTTTCAGATGCTCGATCCGGTGACTATGGACAGCACGTTTGTAACTTGGGCTGTGCGATTGCTTTGAGTTTTGCTCAGGAAAATGGGAAGAAGGCTCTGATCGCGGACCCTCCTTGTGTGGATGAAATGATTCAGATTGCGCGGTATACGGGACTCCCGCAGATCACGCGCCATAGCTATTTTCAGGCGTTGAGTCACAAGGCGTTCGGTCGGTTTATTGCTGAGAAATTAGGGAAGAGCTATGAAGAAAGTACCATTGTCATTACCCATTTAGGCTCTGGAATCTCCTGTGGGACACATAAAAAGGGAAAAGTGATTGATATTACGAACGGTTTAGATGGCGATGCCCCATTTGGGATGGATCGCAGTGGGACATTGCCGGCAGCTGATTGGAAAAAGCTGATCCAGTCAGAGAAATACACGAAACAAGAACTGGACTACATGCTGAATGGCGGCGGCGGGCTAATGGCGCATCTGGGGACAAACAATGGGGAAGAGATCGAAAGAAGAATCGAACAAGGAGATTCAGAGGCGTTAGAAGTTTTTGAAGCAATGGCTTTTCAAGTCAGTAAAGCAATCGGTGCAGCGGCCGGCGCAATGGGGGCGCAGCCAGATGCGATTGGTATCACTGGGGGATTAGCCCATTCAGAACGTTTTGTTGATTTTATCAAGAAGCAGGTTTGGTGGATGGCGCCGATTTATGTCAAGCCTGATATTGATGAACTGGAAGCCTTAAGTTCTGTCTGCATTCCAGCTTATTTAGGTGACATTGAAATTAAGAATTATGAGTAAGGTAGGTGAGACGATGGAAATCACATCATTCAATGGACTGCGTTCACTAGTACGTGAAAATAATCAGGTAAAAATTGTTATTGCCATGGCAGATGAGGAAGAGGTTCTGCTGGCAGACGCTGCGACCAAAGAAGGCATTGCAAAATTTATTCTGATTGGGGCTGAAGAACGTATTCAAGGCCTATTTGACAAACATGAATTGTCTCGCGAAAACTTTGAGGTCATCAATGAATGTGACCACAAACAGGCTGCGATAAAAGCGATGAAAATGGTCAAGCAGCAACAGGCAGATATTCCAATGAAGGGGTTACTTCACACTTCTGAGTTTATGGGTGCTGTTCTGAATAAAGAATACGGCTTTGAAAGAACCAAAAGAATCAGTCAGATTACGATTTTCCAAGACCAATCGAATACGTTAACGTTTTTGACGGATTGTGCGATCAATATTGAACAAAGCTTATCCGTAAAAAAAGACATTATTGAAAATGCAGTTCTTGCCGCACGATTGTTTGGGATTCCTTGTCCAAAGGTTGCATTACTAAGTGCAGTTGAAACGATCAATGAAAAAATGCCGGATACAACGATTGGGGCTGTTTTGGTTCAGATGAACAATCGCGGGCAAATCAAGGATTGTTTGATTGATGGTCCGCTTTCACTAGATAATGCCATTTCAAAGGAAGCGGCTACAATCAAGGGGATTCGCAGCTCAGTGGCTGGAGCGGCGGATATCCTAGTAGGCTCTTCGTTGCAGGAAGCCAATACTCTAAGTAAAGCTTTGAACTTTTATGCAGGATTCGAAACGGCATCCATTTTATTGGGAACGAAGGAACCTTTCATTATGACTTCGCGAACAGATACCTTGCAGAACAAAGTGAATTCAATCGCAGCAACTTGTTGGCTCTATCAAAAGCAAAATAGTTCGACATAAAAGAAACGTTCTCCGGTCTAGGTTATTATCAAAGGATTGATTTGATTCTAACCTAGACTTTTTTGAATGGGTCAATGCAGCTGATACGATCTGTTCTCTTATTTCCGAGGAACATGATACAATTTGTAAAGATAAAAAAATCAATAAGTTGGTGATGAAAATGAAAAAAATCAATTATTCAGCTGACGCTGATTGCTTTATTCAAATAGCAGAACCAGAAACAATCACACAAAATAAGCTATTGGTATTGATCCACGGCGGTTATTGGAGACAAGAAAAAGCACTAGATACTATCACTGGAATGCAGGAATTATTTGTCTCCTTGGGATATCTTGTCTGCAACGTAGAATACCGCAGAGGAGTGAATAATCCTTGGCCAATACCACTTATGGATGTCAAATCTGCTATTCGTAAAATCAAAGAGCGGTATCCAACATACGAAATCGTATTGATTGGTCATTCAGTCGGCGGCCAATTAGCGCTTTTGAATGCTGACGAAGCACATCAAATTGTTGCTCTTGCACCAGTTACTGACCTTATCTACACCAATGAGCATCAGTTAGGGGATGATGCGGTTTTAGAATACTTTGGAAGTGCCGCAGATACTAACGAACTACTTGCTGCTTCGCCCTATCATCACCTGCCATTAACGGTAGAAAAATGCTTGATCATCCATGGCAGCGATGATGTTCGTGTGGCTGTCGAGACCACTCTAGATTATGTCAAAAAAAATCTATTAGCTAGGAAAAATATTGAACTGCTGGTTCTTCCGAAGATGGCTCATCAGACTATTATTGAACCAGATCAAGAACATTTTGCATATATTGAAAAGTGGTTGAAGTAAGAGGATAAAGGGACGAAGAAGTGAATACGGCTACGATTCAAAAAACAAATTAATAAAAAAACACAACATTCTTACAGAAGAATTCCTTTGTTTGTAGGAAGGTTGTGTTTTTTTGTTAGTCAGATTACAACAATAATCACTCATCTCTTATTGTTGTAATCTTAAAAACAAAGGCTTGAGTCATTTCTTGAAATTTAGTCACGAATCTCTTTTCTAGGCTTACGATTTGACTGTGCAAACTTTGAAAGTAGGCTTTGAATATGCTGTTTTTATAAAATTGTACACGAACAAAGTCCATCAATAACACGGTAATTCCACCAGCGAACCCACAGTTGTATAGATTGATTCCTGCAGTTAAGTAGTGTGTATTTCTAGTGATCAGTGAGAAGAAGCCGCCGGAAAAAGTTCCAGTCACTAAACCGTATTTACGAGTCATCGGCGATAGTGTGCTGGCAAAGAGAATAATAACGATATTATTGGTGGTGGCAGCGTCATGATAGAAAAATTGAGCAGTCAAAAAGACTCCTAAAGCCGGAAAAAAGAAGTAACGAAACTTGAAGTTGTACATACTAAACCCCGCAAAGGTCAGAATAGCTCCCACTAGAATTCCGCTTAATGGAACCTTTAGAATCAGTGTAAAGATCACTGCAAGGTATCCGTATAGTGAAAAACGGGCGATTTTCTTTAAATCTAAAAGGAGATGCTTTGATCGTGTACTATTTTTTTTATAGAAAAAAAGGAATACTAAGAAGGGAACCGTGAACAGGGTAGCAAGGAAACTAAGCAACGCATGATGGTGCTCGAAGGATAACGCATGCGGGACAACTTTTATAGCTAAAACTTTTCTGGTAGTGAGATTTCCGATAACACCGATGAAGCCGGCGGAGAATCCCATGTTGTAGAGATTAAGCTCTTTTGTGTGGACTTTTAAAATTCGAAGATTGGTAAAATCGTGTAGCCGATTAATATGCCCGCGATAAGTGCAATAACCTTATTGGATAGGAAGGAATGGTCTGGAGCACTATAGATTGTGCTGACGATCGGCGAAAGACAGGTGCTTAATAGCCCCATTACCAATAGATCTTGCCGACCGGAATGATGGATGCGTAAATAAAGTAGACAGCCTAAAATAATCGGCGCGGAATTCACAATGTTTTTCCCAAAAAAGGAAAAGCCGGAGAGCATCATAATGACGGAAACAGTTAAAGAACAAAAGTGGTGTTTATGCTTACGCAGAAGAAACAGACTGCTTAATGTTAAGAGTCCACTATTAAGAAAGGCAGGACCAACACCTGCGATATGAACATAATCGGTTATCAGATTGCTCGGCGAACTGATGATGTGCTGCATCCCAGCAATCAGTTTTTGCGGACTGGCTAAGAAAAAGGCGGCCAACGTAATTGATAAACCATATGTAAATAAAAAGATAAAAATGATGTTTGTAGAAAGTAGTACTTGTTTCGTTTTCCCCAAAGAATCACACTCCTTTAAGTGACTTGAACGACAGTTACCCCCATATTTTGAATCTCATTCAGACATTCCTCTGAACTAAATTGATCCGTTATCAAATAATCAAAGGCTGAGATATCAGCTACTTTAAACTTTGATGTGACACCTATTTTGCGATGATCCGCAACCAGGACCTTACATCTAGTTGTGCGATTGATCATCATTTCATTGATCGTGGCTTCATTCATAAACTGAGTAGTGACGCCATTTTCTAAATCGATTCCGCCGCAGCCGACGATACAGGCATCGGCATTGATAACAGATAATGTATTGAGTGCAAAGTCTCCAACTAAAGCTTCTTTCGGGTAGCGCATCTCGCCGCCCGTCAACACGTAATTGTAGTTAGGATTTTGCGTAGAATAATTAACCTTTAGATTATTGGTTATGATCGTTAAATGATCGGCATGCAAATAATCTAGTGTTTTTAATGCGGTTAAGCTGGAATTGATAAAAATCGTATCGCAATCATGAATGAGCTTGCTGGCCTCATGTGCTAGTGCTTGCTTGATCCGGACTGGACCAGAATGATCACTATCCAGCTTGTTTTCGTAATTGAAAATACAATAGCCGAATTTACGAATGATATCATTTTTTTCCTCAAGTAGATGCAAATCACGACGGATCGTACTTAGTGAAACGTCTAAAGCTTCAGCCAGTTCCAGCGTGGTCATATGTTCTTCTTTTTCTAAAATATCCAAAATGTCTTTATGACGTTTATCAATATTTATGATTGAATTCTTCAAATTAAAGCCTCCTGAAAACCAAAAATCGGTATAGAAAACGTTTTTATACGATTTATTATACATTTATATTGTTGGTTTGAATAGATAAAATCTTAAAAGAATCAAAAAATCATAAAAATCGAGTTATATACGATTGATTAAAAATAGGACTTAAGTATGATAGCTGATACAAAAAAATCAAGTTAAAATATAGGTAACAAGTTACGTATTAGAGAGGATGAATACTCGTTATGAATATTGAAAGTTTGACAGCGGCGTACAAAACGGGGCGTGACAACCAACAACGGGCAATCTTTGCCAGTTTATTTATTTTAGGAAACCGTCTGCAGACATCATTTGATAAGGTCGATCCGCAGGTTACGATGAAACAGTTCATGGTGTTAATCATGATAAAGCAAGTTCCAGAAAAAAGTTTAGACATTACCAGCTGTGGCGATTTATTAGGCTGCTCGAGGCAAAATGCAAAAAAACTAGCCCTCGTCTTAGAGAAGAAAAACCTGATTACTATTTGTCGGAATGCTAAAGATAGGCGAAAAACAGATTTAACCTTGACCGAACATGGAGAAGCCTATTTTCAATCGGTAGCAAAGCTTCATAAAAAAGCACTTGACACTATTTTTGAAGGATACACAGATGAAGAATTGGAACAGTTTTTTATCATTTTTATGAAATTGTATGATGGCGCAGAACAATTAGCTGTACTGGAAGAATCAGGAGGGAAATGAGATGGAGACGATCGTAATCTATTCAACAAAAAAAGGTAGTTCAAAGATCTATGCTGAAGCATTTGCTGAAAACAGAGGGTATCCAATTTTCGCAAGAGAACAGATCTCACAGGAGGTTCTCTCCGAAATAACGAACGTCTATTATTTCGGTAGTGTCTATGCTGGAAAAGTACTGGGTTTAGCAGAATTAAAACAGATATTTTCTAATGATGCTCAATTAACGATTATTTCTGTGGGACTAACTTCAGAAAACGATCACGAGAAATTAACTGAGATCCGTGAAGGAATAGTAAAGGAATTCCCGCAAGCGAACAGTGTCCATCTAAGAGGCCGGTTATCAAAGGAACAATTAAAACTGCCGGAAAAACTGATTATTAAAATGATCAGTAAAACGAGTCAGAAAAAAGCTGTCTCGGAAAAGCTGGATATCGAGAAAGCAATCGAACAGGTGGAACGTGATGGCGGTGTGGATTGTATTGATTTGGACCAATTAAGCAGCATTATTTAATAGAAAGGATTAGATGAAATCATGGGGAAACGGGTAATCATTATTATCGTAGTCATTTTACTACTACTACTATGTGTAAAAATCGGGGCCGATTTTCTGACTAAGCGTACGTTGAAGAAGGTGAAGGTTAATGAAGTAGCTATTTCTCAAGTAGAGAGTGGAGAATACGAGGGGAGTGCTAAAATTGCTCCTGTATCAGCAACAGTTAATGTACAGGTGGAAAATGGAAAGATAACAGGTATTCAAATCAAGGATCATATGACCGGACTTGGAAAGGCTGGCGAAAAAATCGTTGGCGAGATCATCAACAAACAAAGTTTAGAAGTGGACGCCATCAGTGGTGCAACTCAAAGTAGTATGACCATTATTAAAGCAGTAGAGGATGCGTTGCTTTAAGGCCAATAGAATCGTTTCAAATAATGAGCAGAACGAGAATAGAAAGGAGCTATGACAAGACTTTTGTCATAGCTCCTTTTTCCGAACAAACGGTGCTCCAGAAGTACTTCTGCGGAAATAAGCTGAAATTTCTTGAAGGGAGCACTTCTGCAACAACCTCTATTTATTGCTGCTACATTTTACAAGTAATACTTAAACAGGTCCGGCAGATCAACTCTTACTAGCTCTTCTGCTACGAGCACCAATTGATTTTTGGAGTCGTAAACGGAGCCTTTATGATGGATAACTGACAGTCCGCTTTGTACATTAAATAATTTAGCCTGCTGATCAGTCAATTGGCTGATCGATACTTGATTCAAACCTTTATATTTAGGTTCAATTCCAAAAGTATTCAACACTTGATATAAGGAACCCGCCAAATCATTTTTAAATAGGAAGGAATAGGTAGTTGGTAGAAAGTTTCTTTCCAGCATGATTGGAACACCATCAATTTTTCGGAGTCGTTCGACTAGGATGACCCTATCTGTCGAAAAGAGTTCTTTGAATTCTGATGGTACCGTTTCCTCGTTGACTAAAAGTACCTCAGAGTTCAATTTTTTTCCTTGATCAAGACAAACTTGTGTCAAAGATAAACTTTTTTGAGGATCATGTGCCTTTTTTTTAACAAAAGTTCCTTTTCCTTGCAAGCGGGTCAAATAACCTTCTTCAACTAGCTCATCAATCGCTTTTCGTACGGTAATTCTGCTTACACCAAAGCTTTTTTGAAATTGTGCCTCGGAAAGTAGCTTATCTCCAGGAGTCAATTTGCTTTCATTAATCTGTTGCAAGATCGTTTCTTTAATTTGCAAATAGAGAGGTTTATTCTTATCAATAACTTTTTGAGCCATTCGTACACCGCCTTTTCGATTATTATACGTAAAAGAGAATGGTAGTTCAACTATAATACGAGTTTGAATATATGTCATTAACATGTATTGACATACGTGCAAACATGTATTAAACTCGTATTGTCGAAAGGTACAATGTTGGAAAAGCAAAAGAAAGCGAGGAGCTAAGATGGAGTTAAGAGCAATAATCGAGGAAATCAATGATGTGAAACAGTCGATCGGCGGGATCAAAAACGTTGTGTGGTTAGCAGCTGGAGGTAGTTATGGAGGATTTTATCCAGGAGATTACTTTTTAAATCAGGAAGCCCTAAGTATTCGTTCTAAAACTATTACCAGTAATGAGTTTGTGCAATCACCACCCGCTTTTATCGGAGATAATACGTTGGCGGTTGTTTGTTCAATGCGAGGGACACCGGAAACGATTGAGGCGACAAAAGTTGCGAAAGGTTTAGGAGCAACGACTATTGCTTTGTATGTCGAAGAATCTGAATTAACAGAAGTCTGTGATTATAAGGTGATTTATGACTCAGTTGCCGTAGACAGCAGTGATTTTTCTAAAACGAATTCGGCATATGGCTTAAAAATCGCAATGCTGGTGATGGATGTTGTAGAAGGTTACGAACATACTGCTGTTGCTATGGAGAGCTTTGAGAAAGTCAACGAGGTTTACTATCAAGCCGTGTCAGATATTCGAATGAAAGCTATAAAATGGGCAATGCAAAACCGTGAGTCGATGTCCATTCATGTTATGGGGAGCGGTGCAACCTATGGAGCAGCCTATATTTTCTCGATTTGTAATATTATGGAAATGCTGCAGATTGATTCCCCAACCGTTAATAGTTGTGATTTCTTCCATGGACCATTTGAAGTGATTGATGCAGAAACCTCGGTCTTTCTTCTTGTTGGAGAAGGCGGTAGCCGTTCTAATGATGAACGAGCTGCTCGCTTTTTACAAGAATTTGGCGGGATAAAGGTTTTCCAACTAGATTCTAAAAATATCGGTTTAAATAAATTTGATTCAAAGGTCAGCGAACATTTTAATCATTTGATTTTTTCGCCAATCTTAAACAACGTTTTCATGCGAGAATTAGCTTATCAAATCAAAAAAGATTACATGACACGCACTTATATGTGGAAAGCAGAATATAAGTAACCATTCCCTTTGCCCAGCGATGAGAAATCGTTGGGTTATTTTTAGTGAATCAGCTTGATAGTATAATGGAAGAAACATTCATCTCTTGAGACAAGTCGATCCGGCTCATTCTATTACCTAGCATTTTTCCCAACACTCTTCTCGCACATTTTTCCAACAACTGATAGAAGTGTTGAAAGCGGTTAACAGATCCTTGGTACGACAAGCTTAATATCCTGTCGCAAAACTTGGCACGGTAGTTGCATTATATAAAAGTGAGAACAGTTAAAAGGAGGATAGGGAATGAATAAGATTATTTTAGCAAGTCACGGAGATTTTTCGCAGGGGTTGAAGCAGACCGTATCCATGATCATTGGAGATGAAGGAAATATTTTTGCACTGTCAGCATTCCGCGACGAAGATCAGCCCATTAAAAATCAGGTGGAGCAGTTACTAGAAGAAATTGGGTATGATGATGTTTACATTTTGACGGATATTTTTGGAGGAAGTGTCAATAATGATTTATTAAATATCCAGCAAGAGCATCAAGAAATCCATTTATTTACAGGAATGAATTTGCCGTTAGTGATCTCTATTGCGACCCAAACTGGAAAAATCAAGCCAGCTCAATTGGCAACGATTCTTGAAGACAGTCGCCAAGGAATGATTGATTGCAAACAATTATTGACGACAAAAATTAATATTGGAGGGGACGATTTATGATTAAACTCGTTCGAATTGACTATCGTTTATTGCATGGTCAGGTAGTTTTTTCTTGGACCAAATCACAGGGAATCAACCGTATCATCGTAATCAATAAGGAAGCAGCCACAGATGAATTCAAGAAAATGTCGTTGAACTTGGCGAAACCGACGGGAGTAAAGTTGAATATTTTTACTGTCGAGGAGGCGTTATCAAAAATGCCCAAAGTTGAGACTTTAAAGGAAAATATCATGCTGATTTTTGGAAATACAAAAGAAATTTTAGCTTTTTGCGAGGCGTATCCAAAGATCAAAGAAATCAACTATGGCGGGATACCAAAGACGAACAACGGAAAACAATTTGGTAGTGCGATTTTCTTAAATGAAGAGGAACAGGTAGAAGCAAAAAAAATGAAGGAGATGGGGATAAAGCAATATATGCAGCAGATACCAACCTCTAAATCAGAAGATTTAAATAAATTAATTTAAAAAGGAGGGCTTTAAATGTTGGTTCAATCAATAGTTTTAGGGTTGATTGGTGTATTTGTTATGTTAGACTCCCGGCTGTTAGGGCGATTGAATTTTGAACGTCCACTGATCGTGGGAACCCTTGTAGGTTTAGCACTGGGAGATCTGGAGAAGGGGTTGCTAGTAGGAGCCTCGATTGAATTGATTTCACTAGGAGTTGTTCAGGTTGGGGCCGCAGTCCCGGCGGATATGACATTAGGAGCAGTTATCGCAACAGCATTTGCAATTTTATCTGGTTCAAACGCCGAAACAGCTTTAACGATCGCTATTCCCATCGCGATTTTAGGACAGCTTCTAGGAATCTTGATGCGAACTGTCTTAGCTAGTTTGACGCACCGAGCCGATTCATTGATTGAGGAAGGAAAATTTAAAAGCGCACAGCATATTCACATAGTCTGGGGAACGATTTTGTATTCATTGATGTATTTCGTACCGATTTTCTTAGCTATCTATTTTGGTACCGATTTAGTTAAATCAATCGTTGATGCGATTCCTGAATGGATTACTGATGGGTTGAGTTTGGCAAGTAAACTTCTACCAGCATATGGGTTTGCTTTGCTGCTGCAAACGATGTTGTCTAAGAAAATGATGCCGTTTTTAGTTTTAGGGTTTTTGATTACTGCTTATTCAGGATTGGGAATTACAGGTGTCGCTTTATTTGCGGGGATTGTAGCTTTCGTCATGTATCAAATTGAAGCAAATAAATCTGGCGGAAGTGGTGGTAATGGTACAGCAGAAGAGCCTGATGCATTGGATGATTTATAAAAGGAGGTTAACAAAATGGCAAAAGAGAAGGATCAAAACGGTCGTAAATATTGGCAATTTTTCTGGCGTTCATGGGCGATTCAGGACTCTTGGAACTATGAGCGTGCCATGAACATGGGATTTTTATACGGAATTGCTCCAACATTAGACCGTATTTACAAAGACCCTAAAGATGAAGAATTAAAAAAAGAAGCTTATCAACGTCATATGCTTTATTACAATTGCACTCCGCAAACAAGTGCTTTTGTACTGGGCTTAACGGCTTCGATGGAAGAACAATATTATGAAGACCAAGAAGGCTTTAATCCAGATACAATCAACTCAGTAAAAACGTCATTGATGGGACCATTGTCTGGGATCGGCGATTCCTTCTTCCAAGGGACTGTTCGTGTTTTAGCATTTGGATTAGGGATTAATTTAGCACAGCAGGGGAGTATTTTAGGACCAATTTTAGCAATGATCATTTCCTTTGTTCCCTCTTATCTTGTGACTTATTATGGCGGGAAATTCGGTTATAACATGGGAAATAAGTATTTGGCTAAGCTATATGAAGGCGGCTTGATGGACCGGGTGATGTATGTCTGTTCGATTATCGGGCTGATGGTCATTGGCGCAATGATTGCTAGTATGATCGGAATCACGACACCAATCAAATTCGGTAAAACGTTTGTATTGCAAGATGTTTTAGATAGTATTATGCCGCAAATGCTGCCATTTGCATTAACGATGTTTATGTATTGGCTACTACAAAAGAAGGTAAATACGAGCATTATGTTATTAATCTGTATTGTCGGTGGACTGATTTTAAGTGCTTTAGGGATTTTTGTTTAATTCTGATAGTTGAAGCAGACTCGTGATGTGGTGCAAACATCACCGTGTCGTTTCTCTAAATAAAAAGAAAACTGAGGAGGAATTCAGAAAATGAATTCAACGATGGAAGCAAAAGAAATTATCAAAGAGATTGTAGGAAAACATGATGTGAAACACGTTGTTTTCGTTGGCTGCGGCGCGTCAAAAGCAGATTTGTATCCAGCAAAATACTTTTTAGACCAAAATGCGAAGCAATTACGCATTAGTCACTACACAGCCAACGAGTTCAACTTTGCTACACCAACTTCGGTCGATGAGAACACAGTAGTGATCTCGGCTTCTCTTGGAGGTGCAACTCCAGAAACAGTAGAAGCCAATGCCGTTGCCAAAGATAAAGGTGCTACAGTAATTAGTTTAACACGAATAATTGATGCGCCGTTAACAAAAGATGCAGATTATGTGATTTACCACGGCTTTGCTGAGAACTACGCGACCAAACTTGAAAAAACGGGGTATTGCCTGCTTTTAGCAGTGGAGCTGTTAAATCAAGTGGAGGGCTATGAACATTACGATAAGATGATGGATGCCTTTGCTAAGATTTATGACTTGGCACAAGAAAGTGCAGAATCAGCACGTAAAGCAGCCAAACACTTCGCACAACGCTTTAAAGACGAAAAAGTAATTTATATCATGAGTAGTGGTGCTACTCATGAAGTAGCGTATTCATCATCTGTTTGTCTGATGATGGAGATGCAATGGATCAATTCAGGAACCTTCCATGCCGGTGAATTCTTCCACGGACCATTCGAGATCGTTGATAAGGATGTCCCATTCATCTTGTTGATGAACGATGGAAAAACGCGAGCAATTGATTCACGGGCTTTAGCTTTCTTAGATCGCTTCGATGCGAAAACCGAAGTGGTCGATGCTCTAGATTATGGATTATCCGCGCACGTAGAGAAAGAAGTTTTAGACTACTTCAACCCATTTGTTATTACTGCAGTCTTTAGAGTATATGCAGAGGAATTATCTTATGCTAGAGAACATCCGCTTACAAAACGTCGTTATATGTGGAAACTTTCTTACTAGTCGCAAAATTTTTGCGAAAAAACTGAGATATGGCATCTCGGTTTTTTCGCATTATTAGAAATTTTAGTCTCTTAGAGGAAAAGAAATGCTATACAATAGAAATGAAGGTACATCAAATCGATTAAAAGCAGGTGATGAAATGAAAAAGGAATTGGATGATTATTTATATGAATTAACGATGAATCTAAAAGAAGGAGCTGAGGAACGTTTCTCGGCCTATAAAATCGCTGAGTCACTGCAACTAAATCGAAGTACCATCAGCAGTTATCTAAATCAAGCATTTCGCGAAGGAGAACTAGTAAAAATCAAAAGTTATCCAGTCTTATTTTTACATAAAGGAGCGTTAGAGAATGCTTCGATTGAAGTGGATAAATTAGAATATGACTCGCTAAAGGAATTATTTACGCAAGATAATGGAAACGCGATTGAAGAAATCATTGGGGCTAGTGGGAGTTTAAAGGAAGCGATCGATCAAATCAAGACGGCTGTGTTATATCCTCATAATGGGTTGCCGATCTTACTGATGGGAGTAAGCGGGTCAGGAAAGACTTTTTTAGCAGAGAAAATTCATGCATATGCCAAAGAACAGCAGGTGATTGATCATAAGGCGCCATTTATCGCGTACAATTGTGCCCAATATTTCAATAACCCAGAGTTATTATCATCAGCGTTATTCGGTCATACCAAAGGAGCTTTCACTGGAGCAGATCAGGAACATAATGGATTGATCGAAAAGGCAGATGGAGGTATTTTATTTTTAGATGAGGTTCACAGATTGTCAGAAGAAGGACAGGAAAAATTATTCACCTTTATGGATACTGGAGAATTTTCACCGATGGGAGATACAAGTATTCGGCGAAAGGGTAATGTCCGTTTAATCTTTGCTACTACTGAGAATGTTTATTCGACTTTCTTGCCTACTTTTTTAAGACGGCTGCCAGTAATTGTTACTTTACCAAAATTTCAAAATCGCCCACAATCTGAACGTCTGCGTTTGATTGATTCATTTTTTATTGCAGAAAGCAGTATTTTAGATAAAGAGTTGCAAGTCTCCTATCAAATGATTGATTTCCTTTTGAACAGTGATCTAGAAGGGAATGTAGGGAAAATCAAAAACATCATCAAGTACGCTTGCGGAAATGCCTACGTTCATGAAAAAAATAAGCAGGTTATTGCGGTTCGGTTGAAGGATTTACCGCTAGAATATAATCTGAAATTTAAGGAACAGTTTAGCAAGCCGAAAAAGAGGATGTCGGATCGTACCTATTTACCGAATACCAAGCAGCAGGTCCATCTAGAGAGCAAAGAAACACAGATTCTTCGCAGTTTTTTTTCCGAAGTAGTTTCTGAGTTCAAAAAGGTCCAACAAAAAGAAAGCTTAGCGCAAAATTTTATAGAAGATAACGCGAACCGAGTGACCCAAATGATGGATGAGTTTCTTTTTCAAGGAACCTATGAAAAAGAAGAATCGCTTTATTCAGTTCTGACCTATCATATTCGTCAAACCTTGGATATGATGTATGAAAATTATGGGTTCGAACAGGATGGTAATCGAGTGGTCTCCTTGGCTAGTTATCTTTATCTAAAGGATAACGCAGACATCTTAAGCAGTGATTATGAATGGCAAGAATTAAAGAACGGATTGATAGAGTTTTTGGACTCTTTCCTAGAAACGCCATTTTGGTATGCTAAAAAATTATTAACCTACCTATCGCAGCAATTAGACCAGCAGATTCTAGAAGAAGACATTGTTTTTGTAACATTTTACTTTTACAGTTTGCAGATCAGTGATTTGCCAAATGATGTGAAATGTATCGTATTGGCACATGGCTATTCGACAGCCAGCAGTTTAGCCAACGTGGTGAATCGGATGTTAGGAAAGAATGTTTTCCAAGCATACGACATGCCGATCAACATCACTCTTGATAAAGTTGAAAGTCAAATTATTCGCTATATTAATGATTACCGAACAGATTCTGGTTTGATTTTATTAGTGGACATGGGGTCCTTCAATCAATTAGGAGAACGTTTGTCAAATCATATCAAGAGTCCGCTAGTGATTATTGACAACGTTAGTACGCCGCTTGTCTTAGAGGTCGGTCAGCATATTGTGAATGGCGATAGTGTAACAGAAGTGTATGAGGCGATAACCGTAGAACATCGAATTCAAAAACAATTAATAATTCCAGAGGTCAACAAGAAAAAGGCAATCATTACCTGTTGCTATACTGGTATGGGAAGTGCTACACAAATTCAGGAAATCTTACAAAAATGTTTGGGTGATTCTGCTAAAGAACTGACGATTCTTCCCTATGATTATAAAAAATTAGCGGAAAATAAGATGTACGAAACGCCCTTTCAATTGTACGATGTTTTGATGATTGTCGGTACTGAAAACCCCAAGATCAATCAAATTCCTTACATTGGTTTAGATCAGTTGATCAACGGTGAAGCTGTTTCTGAATTTGCGGAATTATTGCAGGAACAGGTCGATATTGATGGAGAGGCTTTTAAAAGCCAATTAATCTTCAATTTTTCGATTAACAAAATTGTAGAGAATTTGACGATATTAGACGCGACGAAAGTTCTGCAACTCGTTCAAAAAGCAGTTAAGGAGCTAGAGAAATTGATGGGAATTGAATTCTCAAATAATCAGCTTTTTCTGCTTTATATGCATTGCTGTTCCATGATCGAACGGATTTTGCGGAAAGAAAGCGTGGATGAACAAGAGGATATCGAAGAATACGTACAGAAGGAGGGCCATAATATGGAACTGATCCATCAGGCGTTCCAAGAAGTTGAAAAGGAATATACGATCGAGATTCCGTTGTTAGAGCTTCGGTTATTAAATGACATTGTGAAGGACTAGGTGAAGAAATGGGAAAAGCAGTTATATTTGATATGGATGGCGTGTTAATTGATAGTGAGCCGTTCTATTTTGAACGGCGAATGGACTATTTTAAGCTGAAAGGTATCCAACCCGGATCAAATAAATTTGAAGACTATGTTGGTAATTCTGAAAAACAAACATGGGAAATGCTGGTTCCTAATGATGAAATCAAACGAAATCAGCTTCAACTGGAATACATTCACTACAAAAAACAAAATCGAATTGACTTTTCAAAGGCATTAAGGGATTCAGTTCCTAATGTATTAGAGGAATTGACGAAAGCGGGTTTTTCACTGGGGTTGGCATCGTCTTCCCCTCGCAGTGAAATCAATCAAATGTTATCTGATTGCAAGTTGAATATCTATTTTTCTTATACGATCAGCGGCGAAGAAGTAAAGGAAAGCAAACCGAACCCAGAAATTTATTTGATCAGTCGGGAAGCATTAAAATGTGACGACTGTTTAGCCGTTGAAGATTCAACTTTAGGAATCGCCGCTGCGAAAGCGGCAGGGATTTACACTGTTGCTTTGAAGCAAGATTTTATGATGGATCAAAATGCAGCAGATATTATTATTGAAGATCTGAAGGAAATAAGGACATTGCCAAAGTTAACACGTTAATATCAGCGAGAACTCCTTATCCAAAAAATAAGGAGTTCTTTTGATAATTTTTTATTGCAAATCAGATTTTTTTGTATTAGAATTACGTCAATCGATAATCATGCATTGAAGAGAAGAGTAGTTGACCGTGAAACGATTAAAGAGACCCTCGGCAGGTGAAAAGAGGGATCGTGGAAAATCAATGAAGATGAGCTCTGAGCCTTCAGTTTGTTCACGCAAGCTGGACGGGAAGCGACCGTTATATCGCCGGGTATGTCTGTACCGTTGAGGTATTGTCTGTGAAGATAATACGAATAAGGGTGGTAACGCGAAAATATTCGTCCCTTTATTTATCAGGATTCTGGTAGATAAAGGGATGGATATTTTTTTTATTTGTCAAAAAAAATTGGGAGAGTGTTTGTATGAAAAAATTTGGTTTTGTTCTATTGGTTCTAAGCTGTATTACCTTCTTGGCCGCTTGTGGTTCCAACTCAGCTGAGAAAGCGAATAAAATAAAAATTGGTGCCTCACCAACTCCTCATGCTGAAATTCTGGAACACATCAAACCAGAATTAAAGAAAAAAGGGATTGATTTGGAAATCGTAAAGTTTGATGATTATGTTTTACCGAACAAGGCGCTAGAAAATGGCGATATTGATGCAAACTATTTTTCGACGGTTCCATATTTCAATTTGCAAAAGAAAGAGAATGGTTATAAATTCTCAAATGTAGGAGCTATTCATCTTGAACCGATGGGGATTTACTCTCAAAAGATAAAAAAGGTTAGCGAAATACCCAATGGAGCAAAAGTTATTGTTTCCAATGTTCCTTCTGAATGGGGAAGAGTACTAAATATCTTTGTAAAAAACAATTTGATAAAAATCAAAACAGGCGTAGCAATCGACAAAGCAACTTTCGATGATATAACTGAGAATCCTAAGAACTTAGTATTTGAGCATAGCGTTGATCCGACCTTGCTAACCTCGGCCTACGAAAACAACGAAGGGGATTTAGTTGCGATCAATTCAAATTTTGCTTACGAAAAGGGTTTGAACCCAGTAAAAGATTCATTGATGATTGAACAAAATGATTCTCCTTATGTCAATATTGTAGCGACAAGAACAGAAGATAAAAATAGCAAAGAAATAAAGACCATCGTGGAAGTTTTACATGAACCGAAAGTTCAAAAATGGATTGAGAAGAAATGGGGCGGCTCGATCGTACCTGTCAATGAATAATCAATAGAAGGAATAGGTGAATATTATGGAACGAGCAATTTTTGCAGGAGGCTGCTTTTGGTGTATGGTGAAGCCCTTTGACAGTCTGCCAGGAATCGAATCCGTCATTTCTGGTTATACAGGAGGAGTAACTGAGAATCCGATTTATTTGGAAGTAAAGAGCGGAACTACTGGACATACTGAAGCCGTTGAAATTATCTTTAATCCAGAGTTGATATCCTATCGTGAATTAGTGGAAATCTATTGGCAGCAAACAGACCCGACAGACGCATTTGGTCAATTCGAAGATCGTGGTAGCAGCTATCGTCCAGTTATCTACTATTATAATGAGCAACAGAAAAAGGAAGCAGAAGAAAGTCGAGCGGTGTTACAAACTAGTGGACGCTTTGATCAACCAATTGTGACTCAGATTGAACCTGCAACCATTTTTTATCCCGCTGAAGCTGAGCATCAGGAATATTATCAAAGAAACCCAGAAAATTATCATAGGAATGCGGAAAGAAGAAAGACGTTTATTCGTGAATTCTGGTAAAAAGAATTCTGTGAGATCCTAGCTATAAAATAAATGTTCATATTTTCCTCTAAAACCTCGCAAAAAGTGTCTGAGTGTTGAGAGGTTTCTGAATAGTAAACGAATTATAATGAGCTAGAGGGGAAGGGATTGTATGGCGACCACAAGAATTGAAGCGATTTTTAATGAAAATATTGAAAGAGTTTGGGAGGTAGTCACGTCATTATCTGATGTAAAATGGCGAAGTGACCTTAGTAAGATTGAGGTTCTAGATGATCCAACTATCTTTATTGAATATACTAAGCAGGGATTTCCTACAAAATTTACAATCACTGCTTTTGTTGCGCCACGATTTTACGCATTTACTATGGAGAATGACAACATATCCGGAAAATGGACTGGCGAATTTCAACAATTGACGGATCAGCAAACGAAGATTGTTTTTACTGAGGATGTTCTAGCAAAGAAATTCTACATGAAACCTTTTGTAAAGAGTTACTTAAAAAAGCAACAACAAACCTATGTTCATGATCTAGCAGCTTATTTGGAAAAGACAACAAAAGTTTAAACGATAAAAATTGAAAGAGTAAGGAACAATGGTTTTCCGATATTTTTCATGATCATTTTCAAAAATGTGATAAATGTCCTAATTGTTTTTCCAACTATTGAATAGAATACAGATATAGGAGGTGCTTATTATGATGATCCTTATCGTATTCATTCTTGGTATTGTGGGACTGGTATCTGTTAGGCAGTGGACAAAGTACCAAAGAAAAGTAGTCTATTGGAAACGAGTCAATAAACTTGAAGCACAACGGAAAGAACAAATTTTGCGCACAGCGTTAAAAAAACAACAGTTGATTAATGAAAAATAGCCATCCGCTTCTTTAGGATAAAAGGAGTCGGATGGCTTCTTTGCAATGATAGTATCAGTAATTCTTTTTAAAGTACTCTGCTTCTGACGAACGAAGTTTCAGCTGTTCTTTGTCAATAATTTGAAATTTCCTTTTTTCACGAATCAAAATACCGTCATCGCACAATTTATTCAGTAGACGCAAAAGGTGTCGGTAGCTAATTCCAATCGTCGCAGCAACATCGGTCAAATTGTCAAAAAAATAATTTTTATAGGCACCCTGCAGAATATACGTACACAAACGCTGTTCTCCAGAATAAAGTGCATTTGAAGTGTAATTGTGAGAACTGTTAATCAGGTTTTCAGAAAGACCTTTAGCTAGAGTTGTCATAAAAGTAAGATTTTTAAAAATCGAATCTTGCTCATTATGAAAAGGGACGACGATCACTTCAAAGGGAGAAAGTGTAATTACTGAAGCAGTGGCATAGATTGTATTAGACATCAATTCGACATCGCCAATCAAGCCGCTTGAAAGATAATAGGCCAAAACTAAGTCCTTTCCACTAGGAGCACTTGTACATACCTTAGCTTTGCCAGATACGACAACCATGATGTATTTATATGCCACTCCTTGAGAAAAAATAGTTTCTCCCGAGTTGAAGTTGCGAACCTCACAAACGGCCTGATGATCTAACAAGCCATATTTATCGAGTAAATCAAGATGATGCTTCTTTAAATTCTCTACCAACGAACACACCTCATTTTTCTTTTTAGTACATGCAATAGTTTTCGTCTTTTAATAATCAATGAATACCTTGATCCTAATATAGAATGTTAAGGCAATCAAGTTTAATCCATTTAGATATCCTAAAGAAGCAAAAAAAATTAAATTTCATTGACCGAATTAACTTTACTCAAGTGAATTTCACTTTTTTTGGAGGAAATCAGCATATTTAATAACTTCTTTAGGAGGAAACGTATTAATAATTTGGGGAGTGAAAACAGTTGATGTTGCTTTTTTCAGACTTTAGGCTACTATAATGGTTTTGATGCTTTTTCAACAGTTATTTTAAAGTATTTGCATTTTTTTAAAAGTCATTCGTGCAGTATGTTACAATTATATTTGTAATGAAAATGCTTTCAATAACTAGGAGGAAGATTATATGACAAAAACTGTAATTGTAGGTACAAACCACGCTGGTATAGCTGCAGCAAACACGCTTTTGGACAATTTTGAAGATCAAGAAGTAGTAATGATTGATCGAAATAATAATCTCAGTTATTTAGGTTGCGGGACGGCTTTATGGGTAGGTCGCCAAATTGATTCTTACGAAGGGCTATTTTATACAAAACGCGAGGATTTTGAAGCAAAGGGTGCTAAAATCTCAATGGAAACCACTGTTGATCGAATTGATTATGATAGGAAAGAAGTTCATTGTCTGTCAAAAACAGGAGAGAGTTTTGTTGAAACTTATGATAAATTGATTTTAGCAACAGGATCAGTGCCTATTTCACCAAAAGTTCCTGGTCGCGATCTAGAAAACATTCATTTTTTGAAGCGTTTTCAGGATGGTCAGGCTGTTGATGAACTTTTAAGCACGGATGATGTAAATAATGTTGCAGTTATTGGAGCTGGCTATATCGGTGTAGAGATTGCTGAGGCAGCAAAACGTCGCGGCAAAAATGTTTTATTATTTGATGCAATGGAACGGTCACTACCAAGTTATTATGATAAATGGTTCACGGACGACATGGATGCAATGTTGAAAAAACATGCCATTGATGTACATTTCGGTGAATTAGCTAAGGAATATAAGGGGAATACTCAAGTCGAAGCAATCGTAACGGATAAGGGTGAATACAAAGTCGATCTAGTGATCAATGCCATCGGGTTCTTGCCAAATAATGAATTAGGAAAAGAGCACTTAGCGTTATTCAAAAATGGTGCCTATTTGGTTGATCGTCATCAGCAAACCAGTGATCCGGATGTCTATGCCGTAGGTGATTGTGCGACAATTTACTCAAACGCATTGCAAGATACTACTTATATCGCACTAGCGACAAATGCAGTTCGTTCGGGAATTGTAGCTGGTTATAATGTTGGTGGAGTTGCTTTGGAATCGACAGGTGTGCAAGGCTCTAATGGTATTTCAATATTCGGCTTGCACATGGTTTCAACTGGTTTATCAGTAGAGGCAGCTGCGAAAAATGGAATCAAAGTGAAGTATACTGATTTTGAAGATCTACAGCGTCCAGGATTCATGAAAAACAATGCCAATGTAAAAATTCGAATCGTTTATGAAGAAGGTTCCCGTCGTGTAGTTGGTGCACAATTATCATCAACTGAAGATATTTCAGGTGTGATACACATGTTCTCACTAGCAATTGAGGAGCAAGTAACAATCGATAAACTAAAACTATTAGATATTTTCTTCTTGCCTCATTTCAATCAGCCGTACAACTATATTACCATGGCTGCGCTAAGTGCAGAATAGGAATAAAATCAACGCGCCTGTCATTTGCTTGATAGGTGTGTTTTTCTATACTGAATAGTAAGAACGCGACCTCGTATTGTCCGTAGTCATAATATGAAATATCAAAAAGGACCTTAAAGAAGCTAGAGTTTGCTCTAACTTCTTTAAGGTCCTTTTTGATAGAAACTCATACATACACCCGACATGATTAATGCTGATTCGCTTCTTTTAAAGTTGCCAATATTTTTTGATAGTCTTGATTTTGGATAATTTGATAATTCAACTTTTCGTATAGCTGTACAGCGTGATGACTCCATGTCTGTGTACTCAAGTAAATGTCCTGACCAGGATAATAGTCATGGAGAAGTTGAGTAACTCGAATTGTTAGGGCTTTCGCAAGGCCTTTTCGCTGTTCTTCAGGGACAACACCTAACCAGTGGAGGCGCGGCTGATTTTCTTCTGTCCACCATGCTGTAAAAGTAGCCACCTTTTTACCAGACGAGTTTTCGATGAAGAGCATCCGCTTTTTTAACTCTTCTTGATAAGGAGCAAGAGAACGTTGGAAATAACTCATGGCATCTTTCTCAGTCTCAAATTCTAAAACCGCTGTTTCAATTCGACACCAATCGTTTTCATCACCAGGTTGATAAAATACCATCCGGTACGCTTCTGGTAATTGAATCTCTGGTAATGACGGTGCATTTGCTGGCCGAAACATCGTAAACGGAATAAAGGGAACAGATTTATCCAACATAATAATCCTCCTTGTCATTTTTCAAATAAATCGTATCATGTAAGAAAAATAAAAGCTAGCGGGTTTTCATCACTTGGATAGTTTATTTATTAGATTATACAAAACGCTTGTTCATCATAAAAACATCTATTATAAAGAAAATGGAGCCATTGAAGGAGAGGAGTATTATATAATGAATAGAGAAATTGGAATACAGAATTGTTTGAGAATGTCAAGAGGTTTCTAGCTGTTTCAAAACAATAGAAAACCGCTTCAGTTTTTAAATATAAAAAGTTAGGGAGGAAATTTTAATGGCGAGAAGGGTATTCTTTAGTTTTTATTATGAAAATGATTTATCAAGAGCGATGGTTATTAAAAATAATTGGGCGCTAAAGGAGAATGAAGAATCAGGATTTATTAACAAAGCAGAGTTTGAAGGAATTAAGCGTGATGGCGAAGAAAGTATCAGGCGATGGATCGACAAACAATTAGCTGGCACATCGGTGACTGTAGTATTGGTTGGCAGCGAAACATTAGATTCAAAATATGTTCAATATGAAATTGAACAAAGCTATGAACGAGGCAATGCAATTATCGCATTGAAAATTGGCAAGGTCAAAAACTTGAGTCAGAAAACATCTATCAGTCAATCAGTCGTAAAAATTGTTGGAGAGAAAAAAGATGGAGAACTGCTCTGGTTTGATGAGATCATTGACGGGGAATATGATTATATCAAAAATGATGGTTACAACAATCTTGAAAAATGGATCGAAAATGTTGATAAGGTAAAAGAGAGATAACCATACTTTTTTTAAACTCGCTGATTACTTTTAAAAGGAGAGAATGAGGGCGAATGAAAAAAATAAAGGGGAAAAAAATAGCACTGCTTGGGAAGAAAAAAAGGACAAGATATTGAACAAAACGTTCAGATCTTGTCTTTTTTTATTTATTTTGATACGGCTAAGGCCAAAGCTTTTTGTACCTCTACGATATTTTTGTCTTTTCTAAACTGAATAGTCTCAGCTGGCAGTTCAGCACTGGAAATCCATATTTTTAATTCTGCATCTAAATCGAAATGCCCACTGGTTTCTACGGAAAAGCGTGAAATCGAACGAAAAGGAATCGATTTATATTCCACCTTCTTCCCGGTTACTCCTTGCTTATCGACTAAAATTAAACGGAAATCAGTGAAGACGATAAGGTCGCGTACTAGCTTAAAAGCTAACGAAATAGTTTCGCCAGGAATTAAAATATCCTCTAATTTCCCCTCAACGGATTTGTTATTGTGTTGGCTGGCATTTCCCATTAAACCGTCGAAAATACTCATATAAAAAAACCTTCTTTCCCAAATTAGATACTCCAATTTTATCTGATTATGGCAAGGAAAGCTACTTACTAACAAATTATACAAAACTAAAAAAAAGACTGAACAATAATCACTAGTTCACAAAATAAGTTTTTGTTCTTTTTAACGGAAATCCTCTTGCTAAACGAATAGTGTTTCGATATACTCGGAAGGGAAAAGAGCCCGGTTTAAAAAATTGGGGTAGGAGGTGTTCTTATGCTTAAAAACTATCAGCGGTGACTGTGAAACCAATCATTACTTAGAGTTTCTAAGCTAGTAGAACAATTGACTTTCCTTCGACCAACTTTTTTTGCGACCAGCTAAAAGGGCTATTAAGTACGTAAAAGATGTATTCAGAAAGAAAGCATACTAAACTAGTATGTTTTTTTGTTGTGTGTAAAAGAGGTCTTTGTTGCTGCTGAAAACGTTTCAAGTGAAAAAATAAACTTTTATAAGGGAGAATTAAGATGAAAAAAATTTTTGCGGTAATCAGCTGTTTGATGTTAACAGCGTTAGTAGTCTATTCAAAAACTGAAGAGGTACATGCGGCTGACAAATCAAGTAAGGTTCAGCGTTTGGTAAAAAGTAAAGATATCAAAGATGATGATTTTTTTGTAGATGCGAAATGGTTGAAAAAACAAATGAAGGATGACGATAAGACTGTTGTCATTGAGGCGTCTTACGGTGAGGGTAAGGATTATAAAAAAGCTCATATTCCTGGCGCATTCCATGTTGATACAATGGAGATCGAAACCGAAGAAAACAATTGGAACATCTTAGATGCAGAAACATGTAAAGAAGTTTTCTTGAAACGAGGCGTAACTAAAACAACACCTGTCGTTGTTTATTCAAGCGATATCAATGCTGCAGCTCGTGTTGCGTTTGTTGCTTACTGGTTAGGTGTAGATGAAGTTAAGATTTTGGATGGCGGTCTAAAAGCATGGGAAAAGGCTGACTACAAAGTAGAAAAAGGGAATGAAGAAGCTACCGCAGCAAAAGATTTTGGCGGGAATGTTCCTGGTCGTCCAGAAAGCTTGATTTCAACTTCAGCAGATTTGGTTGCTGCAAAGGATAAAAATCCGGAACTAGTCCTTGCAAGTATTCGCTCTTGGAAAGAATTCACTGGTAAGACTAGTGGATATGATTATATTGAAAATGCTGGTGAACCAGAAGGTGCTGTTTATGCAAAATCTAGTAAAACCAGCGCAGACGTTGCCCAATTAATGAATAACGATGGTACTGTCAAAGAACCAACAAAGATTTTTGCAGCTTGGAAGAAATGGGGCATTACGCCAGATAAAGAAGTTGCTTTCTACTGTGGAACTGGCTGGCGTGCAGCAACAGCTTTCTTTATCACTAAACAAGAAGGCTGGAAAGATGTTAAATTATTTGACGGCGGCTGGTTCGATTGGGATAAAGCGCATCAAAAAGATCCAAGCAAATATCCTGTTCAGGTTGGTGATCCAAGAGATGAAGATAAAGTAGAAATTTTGAACTAATGAAAATTTTTCGATATTTTTTACATCTAGTTCAATTGGGAGTCGTCTACGGAATCTATTTAATGGATGATCTTTACAAAAATCATCTTGGCTTTATGCGAAATGTTTCTTTTTATTCGCATAAAGTAGAAGGGAGTGTGTTCGGCAGCAAGTTGTTCTTGCTGCCGCTCGCACTAGTGGTGCTTGCGCTCTTTTTGACAATTAAAAAAAGAGACGTTGAACGTTTTATTTTACTTTTACTGGGGCTTCTGTTTCTGATTTGGCAAACAGTATTTGCACTTGCTACAACGCCGATTTACTATTTGGTGAGCGCCATTTTATGCCTAGTTTTTTTATTACAATTGATAATTGTTTTATTGAAAAGGAGTTAGTCAGCTTGATAGATTACTCAAAGAAAACGATTGAAATGGCTCAATTGATCGCTGATACCTGTACGAGTTGTAAACGTTGTATGAAAGATTGCCTCTTTTTGCAGCAGTATTGTCAGGATCCGCAAAAGTTATTTCATCAATTTCTGGAAGAAGGATTTGACCCCATCGTTCCATACTCTTGTATGTTGTGTGGCCGTTGTACAGTAGTTTGTCCTCTGCAATTGAAATTGGATGAAGCTTTTCTAGCGATACGACAAGATTTAATGAGTGACGGGCTACCATTAAAACAATTAAAAAGTGTTGAAATGCATCAAAAGCTTTCAACTAGTAAATTCTTTACGGCAACGAATCGAGGAGAGACAAAATGACATACGGATTTATGGCTGGCTGCGCATTAAGTTCTAGTAGTCCAAAACAAGTTGCGCGAATGATTGATTATTTAAAAGACTATTATCCAGATTTGGCTGTAATTCAAGGCTGCTGCGGGAAACCGACTCGTATGATAGGTCAAGAGCAATTATTTCAAGAACGTTTTAGCAGGCTGACGGAACAAGTTCATCATGCTGGGATTGATGAGTTGATTGTAGCCTGTCAAGGATGTATAAAAACGATGACGATTCAGAATCAATTTCCTACTTCATCTTTGTGGGTAAAAATGGCAGAACTAGGGTTGCCTAAAGATGCAATAAATAAGGGCAAAGACAGCGATATAGTTTTTTCTATTCAGGACTCTTGCCCGACTAAAGAAGTGACAGAAATTCATCAAGCCGTACGTTTTTTGTTGGAACAATTAGGTTATCAAGTTAAGCAAAACCGGTTATCCGGAAAAAACACCTTGTGTTGCGGGATGGGCGGAATGTGCGGGGTCACAAACCCGGCTTTAGCCAAAAATTTTGCTGAAAAACGCGTAGAGGATTTCAAGACGGATCATATTGTTACCTATTGTGCCAGTTGTACTTCGGCCATGATTCTCGGAGGTGGGAACGCTTGGCACTTATTAGATTTGATATTTGGTGAAGTCATACATAAAGAAGATAAGACCCCCTCCCATCCTCTGGACAATCCGGTACAGGCTTGGAAAAATCGGTATCAATCAAAAAAAATCGTAACAAATGCATAGGAGAGAGCAATGAAAAAATGGTTAATTAGTTTGTTGACAGTGGGGATGCTATTTTCTCTAACTGCCTGCAAAACCAATGATACAAAAGAAACTAAAACAGAGGAATCTATTAGTAGTTTTTCCGATGCTGTGAAGAAAAGTAAAGGAGAGACCGTTACTTTTTATGGTTTTGGCGGGGATGAGAAAGCCAACGCATGGGTGGATGAAGTAGTCACCCCAGCAATGAAGGAAAAATATGATGTTACTGTTAAGCGTGTTCCAATGGATATCGATCAAATTCTGAATAAGCTGACGACTGAAAAGGAAGCTGGAACAAAAGAAGGAGACATTGATGTTATTTGGATCAATGGCGAAAATTTCTATACTGCTAAACAGGCGAAACTACTTTATGGACCAATTACTAAAAAGATCGAAAGTTTTGAGAAATTGATGGATGTCGATGGGCATAATTCGAAGTATGATTTTGGCGTCAAAATCGATGGCTATGAAGTTCCTTATGGGAGCGCACAATTAGTTTTTGCTGGGGAAAAAGAAAAATTTAAAGATGGTTTTCCGACAGGGACACAAGCCTTATTAGAATATGCGAAAGCAAATCCAGGAAAAATCACGTACACAGCACCACCAGAATTTACTGGGAGTGCTTTTGTGAGGAATGTCATCTGTGATATCGTAGGCTACGATAAAGTTGAGGAAGCGAAAGCCAATAAAGAAGATCTGTATAAAGTCATCAAACCGGGCTTAGATTATTTAAATGAAATTAAACCCTATTTATGGCAAGAAGGGAAAACCTACCCGACTACTACAGCAGAACTGGATCAAATGTTTTCCGCTGGCCAAATTGATATGAGTTACAGCTATTCTCAAATGCATGTAGCAGAAAAACGCAGTGATAAGGAGTTCAAAGCGACCACTGAGTCTTTCCTATTTGATAAAGGGACAATCGCAAATCAGAGTTATCTCGCAATTGCCAATACGTCAAAAGTCAAAGCTGGGGCACTAGTTTTAATCAATGAAATGACTAGTGAATCTGCCCAATTAAAAAAAGCTGAAGCTAAATATGGATATAGTATACCTCCATTTGATTCAAATAAATTATCAGATGAAACTAATCAGACACTGACTGATCTTTACAAGAATCAAGGAGTACTTTCGCTTGAAGAAATGCAGGAAAAACAAATCCCTGAAGTTCAAGCAGAAAAAATTCCGATTATTGAAGCGTTGTGGAAAGAGCATGTTTTGCATGAATAAAAGAAAATTATTAGTTGTCCCATTTTTATTATTAAACAGCGTCGTGATTTTGGCGGCGTTGTTTAAGGGGCTGCAAATTAGTTTAGGATATTATCCTTTGATTGGGCTTAACAAAATTAGTCTTACAAACTATCAACAGGTTTTGAGTGATCCATTTTTCCAAAAGTCGCTAGGATACAGTTGCTACTTGGCACTGACAGCGACTTTTTTGTCATTGCTGGCAGGGGTGGGGCTATCTTTTCTTTTGCTAAGAGTGAGAAAGTCTTGGTTACATAAAATTATTAGTTTACCGATCTCCTTGTCTCACATTATCGTTGCTTTAATGGTCATGCAATTAATCAGTCAGTCTGGAATCATTTCGCGCCTTTTTTTTCAACTGGGATTAATAAAAGAAATTGACCATTTTCCCTTATTGATTCATGATTCTGGCGGATTTGGGATCATTTTTGTCTTTCTATATAAAGAGATTCCCTATGTCGCAGTAACGACTTTCGCAATCTTACAACAATTGCAATTAGGTTACATAGAAGTGGCTAAAAATTTAGGTGCCTCAACTACTCGAATATTTTTCTCAGTAATTTTACCAATGCTCCAAAAAACGTTGATCACTCTATTTATTATTTTATTTTGCTTTACTTTTGCCTCCTTTGAGGTTCCTTATTTGTTAGGTAATCCGAGCAATCAGACGGTGGCTTTGACTGCCTATGATTTGTTTACTCAAGCTGATTTGACCACTCGGCCGCAAGCCTTTGCTTTGAATCTAGTGATATCCGGAATTTGCTTAGTCATCACATTCGTTGCTCTGACGATTAGTCGGATCTTACCGGGAGGGAGGAAAAAACCATGAAACTCTCGATGAAAAGAAACTATTTCCTATTGTTTCTTGTGGCAGCAATGATAGTCTTTCCTACACTTTTGCTGTTTTGTTGGTCGTTTAGTGCAGAGTGGATGTATCCGGCCATTTTCCCACAAGAATTTTCGGGAAAAATATACAATCAAATGATCAATGAACCTAATTTTTGGCCAGCAGTGATTAATAGTTTTGTGATCGCTTTTGCTACGACGTTGGTAAGCATGGTGCTGGCTTTGCCAGCAGCTAGATATTTTGCTTTTCAAAAAAAAATGTCGCATCGTTTTATTGAAATAATCATTTATTTGCCGTTGATTTTACCAGCAATAGCAATTATCACTTCCAGTCAGGTCATATTTTTGCAATTACATCTGACCGGAACTTTTTTAGGAATAATTTTGATTCATACTTATCTGTGTTTGCCATACACGATGCAGATATTATTAGAAAGTTATCGTCAATTAGGAGAAGGATTTAGTTTGACTGCTCGAAGTTTAGGTGCAAAACCGTGGTCGATTTTTTGGCAGATTACTTGGCCGCTGTTAAGACCAGGGATTCTGACGTCAGCGACATTTGTATTTATTATATCTTTCAGTCAATACTTGCCAACTTTTTTTATTGGCGGTGGTAGGATCGTTACCCTGCCGTTATTATTACTTCCGTATGCGAATAATGGACGCTTCGGGTTGGCCTCGTCTTATAGTTTGGTCTTTTTAGGCTGTACACTAGTGGGCGTATTTATCTTGAAAATAGCTATTGGAGGAATTCAGAGTGGGACTAAGCGTTAGCAATCTTCATTTGCAATATGGAAAAAATAGGATATTGAAGGATCTATCTTTTGAAGTAGGGCCTGGTGAGATCATCGCACTTTTTGGCCCATCTGGAGTAGGAAAAACCAGTTTGCTTAAAATGATTGCTGGGATTCAACCGGTTAATAAAGGCACAATTGCATTCACCGAAGATTTTTCTGAAGACGGAACAATCTTAGTTTTTCAGGACTTCTGGCTTTTTCCCCATATGAACGTAGTTGAAAATATTACTTTTGGATTGAAAGCGCGGAAGTTTTCAAAGAAAATCATTGCTCAAAAAATCAATAAAATCATCCACGCATTTGATTTGATGGGGCTGGAGAAACATTTTCCTGATCAGCTGTCTGGCGGACAGCAACAACGCGTGGCCTTGGCTCGTGCAATCGTTTTAGAGCCTAAGTTATTATTGCTAGATGAACCATTTGCTAATTTGGATGGGCATTTAAAAGAAACGATGCGAAATTATTTACGTCGTCTTCAAAAAGACTATCGTTTTAGTGTTGTTTTAGTTACACATGATCGAGAGGAAGCTTTTCAATTAGCCGATCGGATGATTATCTTGTTCGATGGAGAGATTCAACAAATTGGTCGACCAAAGGAGATTTACTTTTATCCAGCAAACCAGAAAGTTGCTCAAACGATTGGAGAGAGTAATTTTATTCCCGGTATCATTACGAATAATACTTTTAAAATTGGAAATTCAGAGCTTACCGTTCAAAACCCTAGTAATATTCAAGGAGAAGCTTTGCTTTTTATTCCATATGGTGCAGAAATCGAGATTTGCAAGACAGGATTGCCTGCTTTAGTTGAAAGTAGCGAATGGTCTCCATCTGGTCAGCGCACCCAAATGAAAATTGGAGAAACGAGTTGCACGTTTACCAATGTATCCCCAAAAATCGTGAACGAAGATCGAATCTTTTTGCAGTTCAACGAATCTTTACAGGTGATGCCTCGATGATTTCGATAATTATTCCGGTCCTAAATGAAGAAAAAAACATCTCATATTTGCTACAGCAATTAAAAGGATTAGACGATGATATCCCTTATGAAATAATTGTGGTAGACGGCGGCAGCCGAGATCAGACAATATCAATTGCTGGAAAATTTGCAGCTGTTTATCAGTTGAAGAATGCAAATCGCGGGGCACAACTCAAGTACGGAGTAGAGAAAAGTTCCGGTGATTATTTATGGTTCCTACATAGTGATAGTTGTATAGGAAGTACGGATAATTTGTTAGTGCAAATTGAAACTGTATTAAGCGATACACGCTACAGTGCAGGATTTTTCAAGTTAACATTTGATTCATCAGAATTCTTTTATCGTTATTTGGCTGGAACTTCTAATTTACGGGCGCGTTATCTGGGGTTGATTTTTGGTGATCAAGGAATGTTTACTACGCGTAAGTACTATGAAGAAGCTGGCGGGTTTGAGACCATTCCGTTGATGGAAGATTGGCAGTTAAGCCGAAGACTGAGAAAATTAGGCCGCTTTTACCAATTGCCTATATCGCTTGTTACTTCAAGTCGGCGTTTTCAAAAGGGCAAGCTTCGTACACATCTAAAAATGCATAAAATAAAACTGCTCTATTTATTAGGTATGCCGCCTGAAAAATTACTCAAGCGATACAATAGATGAGAAGGAGTTATTCATGATAGAAAAAATTCGAGACTATTTGAAAGAAAAACACCTTATTGAAAAATTACAATTATATGGACCACTTGCGATTGATTTTTTAGCGCAAGGAGAGTATAACCAAAATTTTTTAATTTCTGCAGGTAATAAAAAATTTGTTTTTCGTTTAAACTATGGCAGTCAATTACACTTAGAGAATCAAATTGATTACGAATATCAAGCACTAAAATGGTTGGAACAAACAAACAGAACCCCGAAAGTATATTATGTAGATGATAGTCGGCAAACATTTTCTCAAGGATTACTGATCATGGAATTTCTACCGGGAGCCCCGTTAGATTATCGGAATGATCTGGAAGAAGCTGCTTTGATTTTTGGTGAGATTCATCAGCAGCCTATTGATGAATCTGCAGAAAGTTTCTTTGTAAAAGAGAAAAGAACAATTTTATCGGCACGTGTTAATGAGTGCCGACAGTTATTAGAACCTGTATTAAAAAGTGATTTCGTACCAGTCTCTGCGCAAAGACGTTTATATGATGGGTTGGAATGCTGTGATAAAAATGTAGGACAGCAGCAATTCTTTATTGATCTTGATCAGTGGTGTATCAATAATACCGAGGTTAACTCGCATAATTTTCTGATAGGAGACAAGGGTTTCTTGATTGATTGGGAAAAACCAGTAATCAGCCATCCGGTTCAAGATATCTCACAATTTTTAGCTTCAACTACAACTCTTTGGCGCAGTAATTTAATTTTGACTCAAATTGAGAAACAAAATTTTTTTGCTAGTTATTTGAGGGCGACTGATTTTGACTCGAAGACGTTTGAAGAAGCATTGAGAATCTATCATCCATATTTGATGTTACGGGCTTTGGCTTGGTCAGCAATGGCTTATGATAGTTATCAACGTGATACAAAGAAATTGAAGAATCTAGAAATTTTTGAAAAGGTCGCCAGCTATATGGAGGAAGATTTTTTAAGTCAGGCATTAAAGGAGCAAGTCTTTGAATAAACAAGCGTATATCTTATTCACACGAGTCCCCGTACCAAATAAAGTTAAGACACGCTTACAAAGTTTGCTGAGCGGTGAAGAGGCCTGCCAGGTTCAATTGCGAATCTTGCAGGATAGCTTTTTAAAATTTGAAGGCTTGAGTGATCAGGGAATTGATTTGTATCTTGCATACTCCGATGAAGGCGCCCCAACTGATTTGCTTTCAGGGCTCCCCAAAAAATTTAAGGCATTCTCACAAAAGGGACAGACGATTGGGCAACGTATGAATCATGCAATAAGACATGTTTTAAACATGGGTTACGAGAAAGTTCTATTGACCGGCAGCGATATCCCCAACTTAAATCCGAAAATAATCCAAACAGCCTTTGAAAAACTGACGGATGTTGTATTAGGACCCTCATTAGACGGAGGTTATTATCTAGTAGGTTGTAGGCAATCGATTGATTTGTCATTGATTTTTGAAACGAATATAGCTTGGGGAAAGAATGAAGTATTGGCAGAAACATTGAAACGATTGACGAGTTTTGAGGTTTCTTTAGTATCTCCTTTGCAAGATATCGATTATCCAGCCGATTTAAAAGCGATTCATGATGATTTAGAAGATGACAATCCGTTTTTACTACAGTGGTTGAATGAAAATCGAGGAACATTAGAATGAGAAAAGTTATTTTTGATTGTGATAATACATTTGGTTTAGAAGATCGGGATGTAGATGATGGCCTGACCTTGCTTTATTTACTTGGTTCTCCGATGATAAACTTACTAGGTGTCACTCTGACATATGGAAATGACACCTTAGAAAAAGTCACAGAAATGACGAACATACTTCGGAACCGTTTAGACTTAGCATTTAACTATTGTTCAAGTCACCAAGCAAAGTTTCTAGTGGAGCAAGTAAATCTTTATCCGAATGAGGTTACGCTCATTGCCACAGGAGCACTGACAAATCTGGCTGAAGCTCAAAGGATAGATCCATATTTTTTTGAAAAAGTCCAAGAAATCGTGTTGATGGGTGGTACGATCGAACCATTAGTGGTTAATCAACACTCGGTTAATGAATTGAATTTTTCCTGTGATCCATTTGCTACGAAAACAGTGCTATTGAGTCAAGTTCCACTCACGATTATGAACGGCCATATGACATCTGAAGCGTTCTTTTCTGAAATGGATTTGGATCAATTTCTAAAGCTGGCAGGAAAGTTCATTGACGAAGAAAAAGTAGCTTGGATAAATGAAACAGTGAAAAAATGGATCGAGTGGAATCGAAAAGTATTCAATTTTAATGGATTCTGTAATTGGGACATGACGACTGCAGTCTATCTAGAGCGGCCAGAGCTATTCAGTGATGAGTGTTATTATTTATCTGGTGAACAGCCCGCTATTTCTAACGGTCAAATGACTTTAATCGAAAAATCAAGTTATCCTATAAAAATGCCCCAAAAAATTTTAACGCTCCCAGATTTCAATCAATTAGTTATTGAACGAATGGCTGATGGATTGAAAAAAATGAACTAATGATTTCTGGTTGGACGGTCTTCATTACAAATAAAAATTGAGGGAAGAAAGGTGAGCTGGTGAAAAAAATCGCTCTATTTATTCTTTTATTATTATTGGTTATTTTAATGGCTTATCAGTTTGGACTGGTAGATCTATTGACAGACATCACTGGACTACGGACCTATTTGGAGAGCCTTGGCTGGTGGGGATATGTGATCTTCATTTTGCTTTCTATTATCGTAGCTGTTTTTCTTTTACCAGGACAATTTTTAGCGATTGTTGGCGGTCTTGCCTATGGTGGTTTTATTGGAGGAGCTTTGACGATCGTTGGAGCTTCTCTCGGAGCTAGTATTTCTTTTATCATCGGAAAATATATCGCCAGAGCGTATATCCTAGAACGTTTCGGAAATGATCCTACCTTTAAAAAAATCGAAAAAGGTGTTAAAGAAAACGGGATTTCCTTTTTAGTTTTTACACGTTTAGTGCCAGTCTTTCCTTTTGCAATTCAAAGTTATGCTTACGCGATGACGCCGATGGGTGTAAAAAAGTTTAGCTTAATCTCTTTTTTGACTATGATGCCTGCTAGCTTTATTTATGCCTTTATGGCTTCGGAAATTGCATCCAAGGGTGTTTCCACATCATTATTGTTCGAGTTAACTATTGCAGGGATTTTTCTCGCTTTATTAGCGTATTTACCAAAAAGGGTCAGTAAGAAACTCAATCAGTTAAACTCCGAATACAAAAAAGAATAACAACTTAAAGAGCAGAGAAAAAATCTCTGCTCTTTAAGTTGCTTGTAGGTTAACTTTCTTTCGCTAAAGTTAACAATTACTCCATTGTTTTCTGTTATTAATCATTTTAAAATGATTATAAAGGGGGAACGAGTTATGGATATGAATATTGGTCCGATTATTATGGAAAAACGAAAAGAAAAAAAAGTAACGCAACAAGAATTAGCGAATTTTGTAGGGGTATCGAAAGCTTCAGTATCTAAATGGGAGACAGGACAGACCTACCCGGATATTACATTGCTGCCGCTGCTGGCGGCGTATTTTGATATAACGATTGACTCATTGTTGACCTATGAACCTCAATTGGACAATCATGACATTCAGCGAATTTATGCCATGCTTAAGGAATCATTAGAAACAAAATCGCCAGAAGATGTCTTGGCGACTATTCGCAGTTTTGTTCGTCGGTATTATTCATGCTATCCTTTTGTATTGCAAATGGGGATGTTTTTATTAAATCATGCAGATATGTTACCTGGTGAAGAAAAAATTAAAACCTACAATAAAGAAGCGCAAGAGTTGTTTATTCATGTTCGGACGCAATCAAAAAATCCAGAGTTAATTACACAGGCTCTAAAATATGAAGCTTACACTTCTTTAACATTGCAAGAGTTTGATCAAGTATTAACGATTTTAGGCGATTATCCTCCCATTCTATTTCCAATTGAAAGTCTGATTGCAGCGGCACAACAACAAAAAGGGGATGAACAGCAAGCAATTGTCACGCTCCAAAGTGCTATCTATCAATATACAACAGTTTTCTTGAGTTTTTTAACCAACTATTTACAGTTGTTGATTCATAATCCTGAAAAATTTTCTGAGACTGTATTTCGTGGGAATGAATTTGCTTCTATTTTCAATTTTACGGAGATGCACCCTGTGGCGTTAATGAATTTTCAGTTGTCGGCCGTTTTCGGTTATACACAGATGAGTGATGAAGAGGCAGCATTGCGAGAATTGACCAATTTTCTGAAGGTAATGAAGCAAACTGAGTTTCCTGTTGTTCTCCATGGTGATGCCTATTTTGATCAATTGGAAGAATGGTTTGAACAATTAGAGATTGGAAATCAGTTGCCGCGAGATTCAAAAATAATCAAAGATGGACTAATTGATCTGATAATCGATAATCCTGCATTTATAAATTTCCAAGATAAGGAACGTCTGCAGCTCATTTACACTGAATTACGAGCTATTAAGGAAAGAGGGGGAGCTGAAAATGAATAATTTTGACTTCTTTAAAGAAAATCTTCCAATTTTTTTACCATTGGTTCTTTTAGAGCTTATTTTGATGATAACGGCGGTCAGACATGTCTTAACACATCAAGGCTATCGGTTTGGCAATAAGGCTATCTGGTTATTTGTTGTTATAGTGATTCAAATTATTGGTCCAGTCATCTATTTCGTTTTTGGAAAGAGGGATGATTCATGAACATTTTAGAATTGAAAAATGTTTCAAAAAAATTTGGTTCCAAGAGTGTTATAAATAACTTGAATTTGACTGTGCCAACAGGAGACATTTTTGGATTTGTTGGTGAGAATGGTGCAGGCAAGACTACAACAATGAAAATGATTTTGGGTTTGGAAGAAAAAGACAGCGGGGAGATTCTAGTTAAGGGGAAATCGGTTGTTTTTGGTGATAATCAAACAAATCATTTAACAGGTTATCTGCCAGATGTTCCGGAATTTTATGATTATATGTCTGGACAGGAATACTTGAAGTTTTGCGGAGAAATAACTGGATTAACGAGAAGCCAATTAAAGCAAAAAGTTCCTGAGATATTATCCTTAGTTGGATTGGAATTGGATAAGCGAAGGATCAAAGGATATTCAAGAGGAATGAAGCAGCGTCTAGGTATCGCTCAGGCATTATTGAATGATCCAGAATTACTAATTTGCGATGAGCCGACGTCGGCTTTGGACCCTAGTGGACGAAACGAATTTCTTGAAATGTTGTCAACACTAAAAGGACGTACGACAATTTTATTCTCTACCCACATTTTGACTGATGTAGAACGAATTTGTGATTATGTCGGTATGTTGGATCGGGGAAAATTAGTTGTGAGTGCCCCTTTGGATGATCTGAAACAGAAATATGCTAAAGATCAAATTGAAATTGAATTTTCGCAGGCTGTAAAACTTGAGACTTTCAGCAAGAAATTGGAAGAATTAAGAGAAGAAAATATTTTAACCGCCTACTCTTTTGATTCTTCAAAAAAGGTATTTATTTTAAAGTACACCCAGAATTATGATGAAATCGCTCCATTGATTTTTAACTTGTTTGAGTCTTGTAAAATCTATCCAAAGGCAATCAAAAAAATCGCTCCATCACTAGAATCGATTTTCTTGGAGGTGATTCAATGAGAAATTTCTATTTTTTTACTAGAAAGGAATTGTTTGAAGCGTGGCGTACTTCGCGGATGATGATTCTAATCGTTATTTTTTTAATATTTGGATTAATGAATCCTTTACTAGCGAAACTGACACCAGAAATAGTAAAAATGACGATTGGGGAAACATTGGCGAAAACAATTCCTGAACCAACTTCAGTTGATTCATGGACACAGTTTTTTAAAAACCTCACACAAATGGGATTAATCGTTTTAGCGTTAATGTTTAGTGGAAGTGTTAGCAATGAAATCAGTAAAGGAACATTGGTCAATTTGGTTACTAAGGGACTTCGACGTTGGACAGTAATTGTTGGAAAGGCGACCAGTTTAATTCTACAATGGACCGTTTGTCTACTATTAACTTTTTTAGTCACGTGGGGGTACACCGTTTATTACTTTCCTGATCAAAAAAGTCCTTATCTTTTTCAAGCAGTTTTTCCCTTATGGCTCTTTGGAGTACTGTTATTAAGTTTGGTGATTTTTTCTTCCACAATTTCCCGTAATAACTATGAAGGATTATTATTGACTGGCGGTGTGATTGTTTTGTTGGTATTGATGAATTTATTTAGTAAAACGAAACACTACAATCCCATATCGCTGGTAACGCAAAATCTTAATTTCCTGCAAAAAGAAGGCGCTCTCCAATCCTATATTCCATCAATGGCTATCAGCTTGATTCTTTTTATCCTTTTTATATTATTTAGTATACTCCTCTTCAATCGTAAAAAAATATGAAGCATAACGGGTCTGGATTCTAATTCCAGGTCCTTTTTGTTACTACTAGACTAAGATAGGCAGAGAAACCAATTGTTGTATATAATTGAATAATAGAACTGAAAACGAATTCATTGACAGTAGTTTGGAAAAGAGGAATGAGTAATGAACGTGCTGATAATTGATGATGATTTTGAAATTTGTACCTTGTTAAAAAAAGTAATGGAGGAAAACGATTGGTGTTGTGAACTTGCTTATAATGGGTTTGAGGGTATAAAGAAGCTGCAAACTAAAAAGTTTGATTTAGTCTTTTTAGATCTGAATCTCCCTTATCAAAGTGGAGACTCTGTTTTGCTTAAGTTGCGAACATTTTCAGATGTTCCTGTGATTGTGATTTCTGCGAAGGAGCTGGTTACAACCAAAATTGATCTTTTAAAAATCGGGGCAGATGACTATGTTACAAAACCCTTTGATATTGATGAATTGCTTGCTAGAGGAGAAGCTGTGCTGCGTAGAAATTCTCAATTAAACAACAATATTTCAAATGAATTATGTCACAAAAATTTGAGATTAGTTCTTGATGAAAAAAGAGTTTTCATAGAGCAAAATGAGATTCAATTAACTGGTACGGAATTTCAAATTTTAGAATTATTAATTAGGCATCCAAATAAAGTTTTTTCGAAACAAAATATATTTGAAAGTGTATGGAAGGAAATCTATCAGAATGACGGACACACGATTAATGTTCATATGAGTTCCTTACGTGGAAAATTGGGGAGTCTCCATTCAGCTGCCGACTATATTGAAACCGTTTGGGGAATTGGCTATCGTTTGACAAAATCGGAATATTGATAAACTCTTGACTATTCTTATGAAGGTTTCTTGCGACCTTTTTTATAAAGTTATATTATAGCATGTCATTAGAAATGGAGGTTTTTGATAATGTGTGTAGTTGTTTTGGAAACTAAGAATTTAACGAAGAGCTTTAATGACATACAAGTTCTTAAAAACGTTTCTATTAAATTGGAGCGAGGGAAAATCTATGGTCTTATAGGCTTGAACGGAGCTGGAAAAACAACACTAATGAGAATTTTAACGGGACTGATGAAAAGTGATACGGGCAATATATCACTTTTCAATGAGTCTAAAGAGAAAATATTGAAGGAAAAGCGAAAACGAATCGGCAGCATGATTGAAAGTCCAGCTTATTATTCTGAAATGACTGCTCATGAAAATCTTAATATGGTTAGAATATCCCGCGGATTACCTAACAAAAGTTTAGTAGCTGACCTTGTTGAGGCAATCGGGTTGGAAAGTGCTGGAAGCCAGAAAGTTAAACATTTCACATTAGAGATGAAGCAACGTTTGGGTATCGCACAAGCGCTATTAGGTAATCCTGATATCTTGATTTTAGATGAACTTAATAATGGGTTAGATACACTCGGCATTGTAGAAATTAGAGAATTATTGCAAAAAATAAATCATGAAAAAAGGGTTACTATGGTACTCAGTAGTCATAACTTAGAAGAATTATTCCCGTTAGTCACGGACTATATTATTCTCCATAAGGGAGTGATCGTTAATAGTGTCAGTAAAACGACAATGCAGGAGCAGTGTAAAAGGCATATTCATTTAAAGGTAAAAGTTCCCTCTTCGGCTGTAGCTATAATTGAAAAATTTTTGCGTACCATGAATTATCAAGTACTGCCTGATAATTCAATAAAATTATATGACTATGTTGATGATTTAAATCGTGTAATTTTGTGTTTAGTACAGCAAAACATCGAGATTCAATCAGTAACTATCGGAGAAGAAAGTTTTGCAAACTATTTCATACATAGCATAAGGGAGATTGAAAATGATTAATTTGATAAAAATTGAACTGTATCGTTTAGCTAAGTTTCGTATGCTGCCTTTGCTGATAGTATTGGCCTTCTATTTTTCATATGCTGAATTGTAATATTAATCGCAACAAAGAACCCATCAAAAATTTCTAGTAAAATGAGTTTAGGATAACAAACTACTAGGAGTGATTTTGATGGGTTCACACAAAAAGCTTACACGAGATAATCGAAAATGTATAGAGACGATGATTTATGATGCCAAGAGTATTCAAGAAATAGCGGACAGAATTGGTGTTAGCCGAACAACGATTGATCGTGAGTTGAAACGAGTACCCGAAGATTTGATCTATAATGCCGACAATGCGCAATTAGATGCGGAAATGAAGCGCAGTGCCTGTGGTGCGAAGTCCAAATGGACTTCTGAATTCGCTTATCAGATTGAATGTGATCTTGAAGACAGCTGGTCCCCTGAACAAATTGCGAATGATCGTCAAATAGTTTCATTCAAAACCATTTACAATTGGCTCTATGCCGGTATTCTTAATGTGTCTAAACAGTGTCTGAGACATAAAGGCAGAAGACAAGAAAAACAAGAAGAGGCACGAGGCAAAATGACTGTAGGGCATACCATTGATGAACGCCCAGCTTCTGTGTCAACTCGAGAAGAATTTGGACATTGGGAGTTGGACACAGTTGTTTCTAGCAGAGGGGAAAGCAAAGCCTGCGAAGCAACGTTTATTGAACGGAAAACACGCTTTTATTGGGCGATCTCAATGAGGGATCGTACCGCGAAGTCAATGGCACAAGCGATTAAAGCTTTTGTGCAAGACCTAGGGAGTCACAAGGCATTTTTAAGCTTTACGGTCGACCGTGGGAAAGAGTTTTCTTGCTGGAAAGAAATTGAGAAAGATTTAGACGTACCTATGTATTTTTGTGATCCATACTCCCCATGGCAACGCGGATCTAACGAAAATGGGAATGGTTTATTTAGAGAATTCTTCCCTAAGGGAACTGATTTTTCAAAGGTACCCCCTACGGAGAAACAGGAAGCATTACGCAAGATAAATATGCGTCCTAAAAAAACATTGAACTGGAAAAATTGTTGGGAAGTCTTTCAAGAAGAAATGTTGCAATTAATTTGACAATTCAGCATATATTATTCTGGATAAGTTATTCGGCAATAGTATAGAAGGTGCGAATTTTCTATTAAGTGGACAAGCGACATTTGTTAATAGCTTTTCAGCAAATTTGACAGTTATAGGTCCGATTCTCTTGGCTGGTTTTTTTCTTGGTTCGGATTTTACACAAAGAACACTGCAACAACAAATAACTAACGGACATAGCCGTACAAGACTCGTTTTAGCTAAAGTGATTGTTTTCAGTCTCTTCTCCTCAGTGCTAATGATGATAACCCCCATTACGACTACGGCAACCGTGACGATCATCAAAGGCTGGGGGGCTGATTTTACTAGTGAAACAGCAATACACCTGTTGAGAGTGTTCTGTTTAACCAGCTTATTGAGCGTTTCAGCAGTCAGTGTCTATCTTTTGATTTCTTTTATTTGCAGAGATATTTTTAAAACACTTTTTTTTTCAGGGTTGTTCACCCTTGTGTTTTTTGAACTAGGTGGAATACTTACAAAAAATGCCCCCTTTTTTTCAGCAATTTATGATTTCTTTCCGTTGAATCAAATGACGATAGCCGCTCAAATGCACGTACCTATCAAGGATATAATTAGAGTGATACTTTCATCGGTTATCACCTGGATAACGGTCGTAGGATTTACGATTTACATTTTTGAGAAGGAAGATCTGAATTAATCTAGAGAAGGGGCAGATAATATGAAAAGTGTCATAATTGCTCTAATGATCCTCGTTTTACTATTAGTCCTTCAAATTTTCTTTTTGCATCGAGAAATACTGAAACTAAATGGCCGACTAAAACGATTGGATCTAGACAGTAATCAACTTTTGGAGATTAACTTATTTGATCGCGCAATGAATATCTTAACTGATACATTGAATCAACAGATTATGGAGCAAAGGGCCTATAGAATTTCGATTACTACTCGTGAATACGAACTCAAAGAAGCAATTTTGAATATTTCTCATGATTTAAGAACACCGTTAACTGCTATCATCGGCTATCTTCAGTTGATGAAACGAGAGCAGGTCTCAAAAGAGCAGGCAGAATACATTCAAATCTTGTTAGAAAAGTCTTTGGCAATGAAAAATCTGACCCAAAGTTTTTTTGAGTTATCCTATTTTGACTCTCAGACCATCGAAGCAGAATTAGTAAGAGTTGATTTAAGTAATTTATTAATTGAAGAACTTTTGAACGAAACAGTGAATTTTGAATCCCGTTTCATCGAACCTCTGTTAACTGTTCAAGAGGAATGCTTCGTTTACTCTGACGAAAAACTGTTAACTCGGATTTTGCAGAATTTAGTAATGAATGTTTTACAACACGGATGTGAAGAAATGCTTGTCCAATTGGAAAAAAAAGAAAAGACTGTTCTGATTATTTCCAATAAATATAAGGGTAGGATTGTGGTTGATACACAAAAAATTTTTCAACGTTATTATGTATCGGATGATGGTAAAACAAATAGAGGAAATGGACTGGGCTTGGCGATTGTTGAATTGTTATGTCATAAACTTGATATAGTGGTTACTGCCACAGCTGATTCAGATAATTTTACTATTCGACTAGAGATTCCAACAGCAGATTAATTAGAATATTCAAACAATAGAGCCAATTTTTTGGCTTTTTTTCTGCTCTTGATAGTTTTTTGATGAATCCTTGATTAATGTTTGATACGTACTAATTAGAATGAAGTATAGATAAACATTAATAATAGGAGGATTAGTATGAAGAAGAAAATCAAGAAAATTGTATCACTCACTTTAACGATTGTCATTTCTGGAACTTCATTAATGTTGATTTACATTCTGTGGGTCCAACCAGTTGATAGTAGAATGCCTAATCATTCAATTGGTATCGCTCGTAAAACAGAGGCCAATCCCAAAAAAATAAGCAAAGCAAAAAAAATGCCTAAACTCAATAGTAATTACTCAAATTTTAGCCAAGTTAACCTCCGTTCAAAAGATTTGTCTCACTTGAACTTAACTGACAATTTAAATGAAATACAACGTGCTGTATACAGCTCATCAACAAAATGGCCGCGATTATTGCCTAAAGGTTTTGACCCTAATAAATCTATGGAATTAGGAAAAGATCCAGGTTTGCACGTACGAGATTTGCATAGGAAGGGGATTACTGGAAAGGGGGTCTCAATTGGAATAATTGATCAGACGTTATACACCCAGCATAAGGAATACAAGAAACAATTAAAACATTATGAAGAAATTCATGCATTATCAAGAATTCCCGAAATGCATGGAGCTGCAGTAGCATCATTAGCCGTTGGAAAAAATATAGGCGTTGCTCCGGATTCAAATCTCTTTTACATCGGATCATCCTTAACAGATAGCTTGATAGCTATGTTAAAAATGAAAAAACAAGATTCCAAAGGGATTACGTCTTCAAAAGGAATTACTTACAAGTATTACGCTGAATCAATTGAACGATTTCTTGAAATAAACAAATTCTTACCAGAAAAAGAAAAAATTCGAGCTATTTCTATTTCTCGAGGATTCAATAAAAAAGATGACGATTATGACTTATTTAAACAAGCTTTGGATAAGGCTAATGCTCAGGGGATATTAGTAGTAACGGCTACGTTAGAGCATGATTATGGAATTGGGATCGCTGGATTGGGAAAGGAAATGATGAGCGACCCTAATAGTAGGGCTTCTTATTCAGTGGGCTCTTGGCTGAAGGAAAATGCCGCCGACTATCAAGATTGTCTCTTTTTACCAATGGATTGTCGGACGTATGCGGGTATCACTGGAGAGGACTCTTACGTGAATGATACAAGTGGAGGTTTAAGCTGGGTGGTACCCTATTTGGCTGGGTTGTATGCTCTTAGCTATCAAGTGAACGTCTCAATAACACCTGAAAAGTTTATAGAGATGGCAGTTAGAACCTCTGATTCTCAAATAGTTGAAAACGAAGGACAATCATTTAAAATCAAACATCTAATAAATCCTGTTCGATTGATTGAAGAAATTCAAAATGATTAGTAGTATCTCACAACTTGTCGGAAAATTTCCAGTTATAAACAACTGGCATGAATTTACTAATAGGCATCATCACTAATTCTCTTGATGAAGGCAATAAAAAAACATCGATGAGCTATCGATGTCATGGGAAACTAGATAAATAAGTAAACAACAGAATAGATGTAATAGGCCAATAACAACAATGCAATCAAACAGGATGCTTTTGATAAAAAGCCGCCACTGCGGGTTGGTTTTGCCGATCGGCGAGACTGTCTGCGTGTCATTTCGCCTTGTTCAATCGGGATATCTTCAACTTTTGGAGAACGTAAAAGGACAACTGCCAAAAGATCGATAAAAAGTAATCCTTGCAAAACAATGCTAACGATAAAAGTAATTTGATCTCCTCTAATCATTCTGAATAAGAATAAAACAATCATCAGAAGATCAAAAAGTAGTGTCAATAAAAGCGCCATAATAAAGCTCCTTTGAATAAGTTAGAATAGACAGCCTTTATTATAGCATACAACTAATAAAAAAAATTACGAATTATTTATGAAGAATATAGATAGAACAATCATTTTCTTCGTTTCCAGAGTGAGTATACTATCCAGTAGAGCATGAAAGTTATCAGAGAGATCAGCATAAGTAGAGCCAAAGTCCAAGCTCCTTCCACTGGTTGGTAATGATGATAGTTCATCAGCAAGTAAATGCATAAGAAGGTAGGGATTAAAGAAAAATAAAAATGGATCAACACGTGATCCCTTTTGAATAAAGAGAAGTATGTGATCGTCATAAAAAGAAAAATTAGATAGATTACCCCTGAAACTGCATCACCAATATCCATGATATCCCTCCTCGTAGGACATTATATCAGAATGAGAAGATTCGTTAAATAACAATAAAATGAGAATTTATCAATTTTGTTAATGAAAAAATGCCTTTTTACTCCCAAACATCTATTACCTATAAGTAAGTGAACGGTTTTGCTGACTCAAACTTTCTTTATTTTAAAAAAATCAGAAATTATTGAGAAACACGCGTTATTTCGGCATTCTTTATACTCATGAACAAATAAAAAAATTTTACTTTGTGATTAATTTTTGTTACTTTATAAAGAGAGGTAAGAAAAAGAGTATTAAATGTAACCATTATTTAATGGTTGTTAGAGGGGGATGACATGGATTATAAAAAACTGCTATGCAGCGTGATGTTATTAGGAAGTTTAGGGAGTTCTACACTAGTTGCCTATGGTGAGGAAACAACGGGGTCTTCGGGAACACAGGCGAACTCAGCTATTGTTGAGTCATCAAGTTCTTCAGATAATTCGGCCAGAACGCAAAGTACATTAAGTCAAGAAACATCAGGATCTGTTGAAGAGTCTGCAACTGCTCAAACTTCTGATGAGCAAGTCGAGGAAAGCGTTGATGATCAAGAGAGTGTGGTAATTGATGAAGAGGAATATGATGCGCAAGGAAATCTGCTATTCCACCATCCAATCCCATTTGAAGATTTTACGATTGAACCACCTGCTTTTAGAGCTGCAAGGTCAAGTGTGAGCACTCAACAGGCATTCATCAATCAAGTGGCACCATCTGCAAAAACTTTAGCGAGTGCAAATGATTTGTACGCCTCGGTAATGATTGCACAAGCTATTGTTGAGAGCGGCTGGGGCGGCAGCACTCTTTCAAAAGCGCCAAATTACAATTTATTTGGTATTAAGGGTGATTACAATGGCCAATCTGTGACGATGCCAACACAAGAGTATGTAAATGGGAAATACGTAACTGTCAATGCCAAGTTTAGAAAATATCCATCATATAAAGAATCTTTAGGGGACAATGTAACAGTTCTTAAAAAGACTTCATTTACATCGGGAGTGTATTTCTATTCTGGAGCTTGGAAGAGCAATACAAAATCGTATAAAGACGCGACGGCCTATTTAACTGGAAGATATGCAACAGCTCCAAACTATGCAACAACGCTGAATAGTGTGATTGAGACATATAATTTAACACAATATGATACTGGCGGTTCAAATGTAGTCCAAACAAACGCGATGCATCGTTTATATAATCCAAATAGTGGCGAGCATTTCTATACAGCTAGCTCTGCTGAACGTGATAATGTAAAAAAAGCTGGTTGGCGTTATGAAGGTATTGGGTGGCAGGCACCCAAAAGCGGTTCACCAGTGTATCGTCTATACAATCCAAATGCAGGAGACCACCATTACACTCTGAATGTAGCTGAAAAGAACAACTTAGTAAAAGTTGGTTGGCGCTACGAAGGAATTAGCTGGTACTCTGGAGGAAGCAAACCACTTTATCGGTTGTATAATCCAAATGTTAAAGCTGGTTCCCATCATTATACGTTGCTTCAAAGCGAAAGGGACAATTTAATTAAAAAAGGTTGGCGCAACGAAGGAATTGGTTGGTACGGACAATAATAAAAAACGCTCGATGAAATTTTTCATCGAGCGTTTTTTTAGCCTACATCAGAGATATCTGAAATAACAAAGAAACTATGCAGACTGTCCATTGAGCATTCATATTTCTTTCCTATTTCAGTTAAAATCTGTTGATCAGATTCTAAAATGGCTTCGTTCCCATCATACAAAGTGTCCGTTGGAAGATGGATTTCGAAAGGTTTTTTATCCTCTAAAACCAAAGGCTTTTTGAAGAAATATCCAGCGATCTTTTTCATGAGAATTACTCCTTTTCCTATTATTTTGTTATATATTACCTCAATACTGCAAGTAAAACCAGAAATAAGCTCTATAACACGTGTAATTTAAAACAACCGTAAGAGAGCGATTCCAAGAACCCCTGTTAAGACGATTTTCATTAGGTCATTGGTACGAATACCGACGATCAATGCCGGGATACAGGCAAAAAATTCTGGAAAACGCAATGACGGGTATTGTCCTGTTTGAAAATTTAAGAGGCTTTGTACTAGTAGAGCTGTTAAGATCGTCATGGGTAAGTAACTTAAAAATTTTTCGAAAGTTGGCGGCAACGTTAGAGCTTTTGTTAAAACAAAAGGCAGTACTCTAGGAATCCATGTTACTAATGCGCAGCCAAAAAGAGTCAATAAATAGTAGTAGTTACTCATCTTTGCATAACACCCCCGTTAAACATCCTAGTAAAGTTGCCAAAATGACTGAAAGTTCTGCGGAAATAAAACGCATGAAGACGAATAGACTGATTATCGTCACTGCCAAAATTTTGCTTGTTTTTTTCCGTTGTTTTTTTAGAGGTAACTGTACTTGAAAGAGAAATAAGCCGAGAAACATGGCAGTCAGAGCAAAATCAAAACCAAATATCGTTGGATCAGGAATAAAATTCCCTAATAAAGCACCAATAACAGTTGAAAGAATCCACACAAGATAAGCAGTTATATTTAAACCATGCATCCAATTACTGGTTACTTTCTTCTCTTGGGCAAGGGTGGACATTAGAACACCATAGGATTCGTCAGTTAGTAATGTCCCTATAGCAATGCCATTTAATAAAGAATCCTCTTTAAAATAATGGGCTACAGAAAGACTCATTAGTAAATGACGTAAATTCACAAGGAAAACAGTAAATATAATTGATAAAATCGGTGCGCTCAAAAGCAACAATCCGCATAAAATAAATTGAGCACTCCCTGCATAAACGAGTGTCGACATTAGAAATATTTGCCAAATAGCAAGATGGGCAGATTTTCCCACGATCCCCATAGCAATTCCAATTCCAAGATATCCCATAATTGTAGGGAGACAGGCTTTGACTCCATCAATAAAAGTTGAAGTATGTGTTAAACGATTATCCATATATCCACCCTCTCATTTTGTTCTAATCATATTAGACTAAAACTAATAAAAAAACAAGAGTGTAAGGAGTACAAAAAGGAACAACAATTCTAAAAGCTACTGAATACCAGTTGGTGGAAAGCTGTTGTACAATTTATTTTATCATAAGAATATTTTCTGAAATACTAAAAAAATTATTTTTATTAGGTAAATAACTAGAAATTTCTTTATGTAATGAAAATTGCCTATGATTTTATTGACAGAAGTAGTTAAGGTATAATAGACGTAAGGGAGGCGTTTTCTATGAAAGAAAGTTATAAGAAAATACTTGTTGCGGTAGATGGTTCACCATCATCAACAGACGCATTCAATGAAGCTCTAAATGTGGCTGAACGAAACGAAGCAAAACTTTTTATTCTTACTGTGGTTGATTACAAATTTTCGATCGGTGATCCAGCATTTATCAATGACGCGCTGAAATTTCATCTGAACAATGCGGAAATCGAACTGGAACAGTTGATTGCTCATTCAAATGTTAGTCAATTTGACTATGAAACAAAAATTGAATCTGGAAATCCCAAACGCAAGATTATTGATTACGCATTAGAGAACCAGGTTGATCTTATTATGCTCGGAGCCACTGGAAGGGGAACTGTAGAGCAGGCACTAATTGGATCGACAACAGCATATGTAGTGAATCACGCAAATTGCAATGTCATGGTTGTAAAATCCTAAAAATGTCTAATAAAAAACTTTTGCTTCGATTTAGAGCAAAAGTTTTTTTGCGTTTTTTAAGAGTGATCGAATAGAGAGGACAATCTTCTAAAAGCAGTAAATAATGGATTTTAGATAAAAAAAACAATCTACCCTTGAGGAAAGACTGTCGTATAAATTTTTTATAATTGGGATAGTAGGGCTCGAACCTACACTTACCTGATTCAGAGTCAGGCGCCTTACCAGTTTGGCCATATCCCATTAAGAACAGAAAGAATTATAACGCTAGTTTTTCTATTCTTCAACTAAATTGCCTCAGCTATTTTTTACCCGCTTGTTTTAGAGCAGCTAGAACTAGATTGCCATCTGCAAATCCTAGGTTGATAGTAACAATTTCCATATCAAAAGATAGCGTAAGACGAATACCATTCAATTTCTTTTTACCGTAAATTTCTTTACATTGGTAAAGATTATACTTATAGGATTTTTGTTTGCTTAACGCATAAAGAGTATTTCCAGAGATTCCATAGGCGGTCAACCCCTCTTGCTTTTTCACACTTTCATACTTATGAAAGCCTATAAAAGAAAAAGAAAAGTTCGTTTTAGGAAAAGCCTGTAAAAAGCTATCGAATAAACGAATTCCTTTCGTCTCTTTTGTATTGTAATGAATGCCATATTTCTCAGTAAATTGGTAAAGTTCACTTGCTGTGTTCATAATAACCTCGCTCTTCTTAATATACTCAGTATAAATGTTTCTTATAATAGAAACAATTTTTTATTGATTGAAACGGCGAGTATTGATAAATTCTGAAACAGCCATAGTGATCAGTAGAAAACCAAAAATCTGAAAGAGAATCATTAAACTACTGAAGGGATTAAACAAAAGAAAAAAACCAGCAATGATCATCAAGGCACTGTAGACAATTTGTCCAGTTACTGGGAAACCATTTCTTTTTGCATTCCAGCTTTGCATAAACTGCCCAATTGCAAATATCAGAATAATGAACCCTAAAAACATAGGTAAAATGCTGATAATTCCTTTAGAGAACCAAAGAATAACAAATGCAACTATGACTCGCATGATTCCGCTAGTAGCCTCAAATCCAACATTACCAGTATATTTTTTTGTTCTCAAGCCGCGAATGATCTGCATAATCCCAAAAACTAACAAATAGAAGAAGATAATGTAGACAATCCCTTTAAAAACACTTCGCGGTGAAAATAAGATAGCAATTCCAAGAATCAGATAGCAGGCACTTCGCAAATAGCCATATCTTTTGATTGAATCAATAAAATTTGTCATAAAATATCACTCCCTCTGAATAATTTTACCCGATTTGTCCTTTTTTTGCGAATGAAGTGAAAAATTCGATTGTAAACCATTCCATACTTAGGTATAATTGCGAATAACATTGATCCAAAAGCTAGACGAACAAATGAATGTCGATACTGGAGGGCTTACATATGAATGAAGAAGAAATTGAACTAGGAAGAAATTATCGTTGCCATCCGATTGGTTTCGAAGAATCCGTAGAAGGCGAAGTAATTTCAAAGATGACGAATTGTGCGGTTGTTCGAATCAATCAATGTGAAGAGGTTGATCAAGAGCAACGGGATGACAAATCTAACATGGTCGTGGTAAAATATTCTAATTTCATTCCAAGTTAGAAGGCGGTTCTTTTGAATATATTCACACTGTTATTGGGAGTTTTTACAATTGTTTTGTATGTGTTTTTACTAATAGCACGAAAAGACATTGTCATTCCTGTTTTTAAACGACGTAAACAATACCCATTTTATCTTTTTTTAACATTCCTGATTTTATGGATTGGATTTACTAGTTGGCAAGATTTGAACGGACGCGTGCAGACAATTTTGGCTGCACTTGTGATGTTGAGCTTTCTATTAGATAAAAAGGGTTTTACGGAGGATAGTTTAATTCTTTTTAGTCTAGATAACCGAGGAATTCCAATGGATGAGATCGAGCGAGTGGTCCTATTTCAAGTGGAAAACGGCTTGATCAAGCTGAACTATTTTCGTAAAGAACGTCGAGGACCAATCTTGACTTTTGATTATTCATTGACAGAATTTGTCGTTTTTCTATCAACTCACCTTAATGAAGGTACTACTTTAGAAATATTAACCAAAGATGATCAAGATAAAGATGGTAAATAGGTGGCGGAGACGTCATCTATTTTTTATTGGATTTCATCGAAGGTGGCTTAATTCGAATCGTAGAGTGAATTGCAAGCAGTTTTCTGTACTTAAAAAGAAAAATCCCACTCACTTTTATGAGATAGAATTTTCTGTTTTATTGTTTGATCAATGGCAAGCATTCATGAAATGAAAATATAAAAATGGCGCGACCAACTTCGGTCACGCCATTTTTTTAGGATTAATGAAATACGCGGAAACGTTCGTCATCTGCTAAGAATTCTTTTTCGTTAGCTTCGCCCTCTTTTGAACCAAAGACTAATTGTGAACGCAATTGCCAGTTAGCAGGAATGTTCCATTCTTTTGCAACAGCATCATCAATTACAGGGTTGTAATGTTGCAAGTTAGCACCAAGACCAGCAGAAGTTAATGCAGTCCAAGTGTTTGCCGTTGCAATACCATTTGATTGTTCTGCCCAGTCTGGAAAGTTATCAGCATATAATGCGAATTGATCTTGCAAGTTTTTCACTGTATCAGTTTCTTTGAAGAATAACACCGTACCATACGCATTACGGAAGCTTGCGATTTTTGCTTGGGTATTTGGGAAAACTTCAGCAGGGGTCAATGGTTTCAATGCTTCTTCGACAATGTTCCATAATTTTTCATGCGCATCTCCAAAAAGAATGACTGCGCGAGGTGATTGTGCGTTAAAAGCCGTAGGGCTGTTTTTTACAGTATCTTTGATTAATTCTGTAATTTCTTCCTCTGATAATTTTACGTCACGTCCTAGCGAGTAAAATGAACGACGATCTTTTAATGATTCCAAAAATTGAGACATAATAATTTCCACCTTTTCTTGTTTTGTTCTTGTTTACAAAATCTACTTTACCATCTTACAAAAAGTAAGAAAAGAAATATGCTCGGAGAAGAGTAATTTTTTTTAAAGGGGTAATTAATAACTTTCATGAAATACTCATGAGTATGATAAACTAGCAGTATGAATGTAAAAAATGGAGGCCCACAGATGAATATAAAGGAAATAGGAAAAACGCTTCTTTGGCTTTTGATCTTAGGAACACTCTTAATTGGACTGCGCCATTTCGTTTTCACACCGGTAGTAGTCAAGGGAGATTCAATGGATCCAACGCTAATCGATGGTGAACGAGTTATTGCACTAAAAAATACCGAAATCAAACGCTTCGATATCGTAACCTTCCCAGCACCGGATGACGAAGGAAAAAATTATATTAAGCGTGTAATTGGTTTGCCTGGTGACGTAGTGGCGTATAAGAACGATGAGCTTTATATCAATGGAAAGAAATATGATGAACCTTATTTGGACGAGTTTAAAAGTAAACTAACTGATAATCAACCGCTGACTTATGATTTTGACCTAACAGAATTATTCGGGTCTGAGAAAGTTCCAGAAGGTGAATTATTCGTTTTGGGGGATAATCGCCGGATATCAAAAGATAGTCGGATTATTGGAACTATAAAGGAAAAAGATATTATGGCTGATGTGAAATTCGTCTTTTGGCCGTTAAATCGATTTGGTACTGTGGACTAGCAACTTAGCTAGTCCTATTTTTTATAAGCTGTGCCTTTGTTTTTCTCAAAATAGAAGCGACGTCATAGTAAGGATAATTTCTATAGACTGTGAAAAGAGGCTTTTATCACTGAGTTTATATTTCACCAAAGGTAGATTTACTTAATTTTTTATTTGCAAAAATTTGTCAGAGTAATGATAATCTATTTTTTCTTCTTTCATGCGGCATTTTGACCGAACTGTTATAATAAACGAGTATCATAATTTGAAGAAATGAGGGGAAACGATGCCATTACAATTTTTGTTAGGTGCTGGCCAAACCAATGCGACAGAACGAATGATTCAAACGGCACAAGCTTGGTTAAAGCAAACTCCAGAGAATCGTGTGTTTTTCTTAGTCCCCAATTATAATAAATTTGAGCAGGAAATCCATCTGTTGTCAGCAATGAAACAAGAGGGGGAAAGTGCTGATTTCAGTACAATTCGTACACAAGTTTTTAGTTTTCAGCGATTGGCTTGGTATTTTTTGCAGCGTGATGGGCAAGTTCCAGGGAATACTCTATCCGAAGCTGGAAATGCAATGATTTTAAGGAAAATTCTTCATGAGCAACGGGAGGCATTAACGATTTTCCGTGGCGAAGCCAATAAAACTGGTTTTATTCAACAATTGGTCAGCTTTTATCAAGAGATGCAGATTGGAAATGTAACCGTTGAGGATCTAGTTGAAAATGGCAGTGATCAGGATCAAGTCTTGAAACTACAAGACCTACAAAAGATATTTGTTGCTTATGAAGAGGCATTACTTGCCTATCAAGTTTCAAATGAAGACCCATTATTGCTGCTACAAGATTACTTGAGTAGACAGAAATTATCAAATTGTCTTTTTATCATTAGCGGGTTCACTCGATTCAATGCTAGGGAATTAAGTGTTCTAAATGCTTTGATGACTGATAGCGAATTACTTGTATCATTGGAGTTGGATAGACCTTATCCAAGTGAGGAACCTAATCCATTGAATTTATTTGCTGATCCTGGAAAAACGTATTATCAATTAAAACGGAGTGCTGATGTACAACAGATTCCTGTCCGACCGGATCAATTTTTTCAATCGAAAAAGGCGATATTCAATCAAGTAGGTGATTTTTGGGCAAATCAAAAAGGTGTTGATCTATCCCAGACGGATCAATTACAGATTACAAAATATTCAACGGTAGCAGAGGAAATTCGCAAGGTTGGCGAGGAAGTTCGGCGTTTGGTTAGAGAAGAAAACTATCGTTATAAAGATATTCAGATCTTACTACGCAATCCACAAATTTATAACAGTGCTTTGCCAGATATCTTCAATAAACTAGACATTCCATTTTATTTAGACGAGACACAAGAAATGGCTGCACATCCATTGATAGAATTTTTACAAGCGTTATTCTTGGTCAGCAATTATAACTATCGCATCAACGATGTCTTTCGGATGCTTCGAACGGAGTTATTTGCTCCATTCGATTGGCAAACTGATGAATGGTTCATTCAACAGCAACAATATAGAGAAAAAATCGATCAAACGGAAAATGTTTGTTTAGCGTATAATTTTCGTGGCAGTGTATGGACTAAGGAAGCTGACTGGGAATTCGTAGATTATGATTTTGAAGCAGATGTTTTTAATGATGCAAAAGAGTTAGAAGCAACTACTAATGAAGTTCGACGATCTGTACAGCGAGTATTACCAGAATTTTTCAAAATGATAAAACAAGCGGAGGACGGATTAGAAGCAGCAACAATTTTTTATCATTTTCTAGAGAATAGCGGTGTAAAACGACAACTGCTTTTTTGGCGCGATCAAGAAGTCGAAAAAGGCAACTTAGATAAGGCTCGTAATCATGAACAAACATGGCAAGCGTTGCTTGATCTTTTAGACGAGTATGTATTGATTTACGGAAAAGAACCATTCGATTGGACGGATTTTCAAGAGATTTTTTTAGCCGGCTTGATGAACTTGACTTATGGAAAAATTCCGACCGCCATCGACCAGGTTCGAGTCAATGATTTAGAATTAGCTCGTGTGAACCAAATGAAGGTAACCTTTGCGATTGGTTTAAATAACAATGATTTTCCGGCTCGTTTTGATGATAAGGGTTTATTGTCTGCTGAAGAACGATCGATGATTAATCAGAATTTACCAGAAGGAAAGTTCTTGCCGGAAAGTAATAGTTCTAAAGTAACTCGTGAACCGTTCCTAGCCTACTTAGTTTTTCTTTCTGCGACGAATAAACTTTATTTGAGCGTTGCGACAACTGTAGAAGGGGAGAAGAAATTAGAAATCTCCTCCTTTTTAAGACAATTAAGTCAAGGATTAAGAATACCTATTGAAGAAAACGAGTCACTAAAATTAATGAGTGAGCCGGAAAATCATGTCGGAACGATGCGCACATTATTATCTGATCTAATCGCTTTGAATCGTTTTGCTCAGGATGAAAATCGTGCATTTTTACCTGCGTGGCGAGAGCTACAAAAATTTATTCAAAATAGTTCATTCGCTCCGATGGCACAACGAGTTTTCAAGAGTCTACAAGATCTTAATGTACCTCGAGCCCTTTTACCAGAAACGGCGGAACGTTTATATGGGAAAAATCTTTATGTTTCCGTTTCGCGAATCGAAAATTTTTATAACTGTCAGTATAAATATTTTGCAAACTTTGGACTAGGGTTAAAAGAAAGAACGATCTACGGACTTACACCTGCGGCAGCCGGGGATTTTTATCATGAAGCTTTAGACTATTTCTTCCGTCTGTTGAGGGAGCAAGGCATGCGTTTAGCAGAATTGAATGAAGCAGAACGAAATCAGCTAGCCAATGACGTACTGAAAGAAATTTTTGGTGAATTGAAATTTAAAATTTTATCCAGTTCTGCTCGAATGAATTATATTCGTTATCAATTGTCGCGGACAATTCAAAAAGTTAGTTGGGGATTAGTTCAACAAGGCATGCGGACAAAGTTTGAACCGCAACAAACAGAAGTGATTTTTGGTTCTATCGGTGGACAAAAAGGAATTCCAGGAATTAATTTGCCGTTATCCAATGGTGGTGAAGTTGCAATTCGCGGTAAAATCGATCGTTTAGATCAGTTGCAAAGCAATGATAGTGATTGGTTGAGTGTCATTGATTATAAATCGAGTCCGCATAGTTTCAACGTGGCGGATGCTTATTATGGGATCGCATTGCAATTGATTACTTATTTGGATGTTGCTGTGACTGATTTTAGTCAAGTAAACGGAAAAGAAATCAAGCCAGCAGGAGCTTATTATCTGCACGTTCATAATCCTGTCTTAAAAGATCCGAAGAACATCGAAAAAGATATGTTGAAGGCTTATCAATATGATGGATTGTTTGCGAAAGAGCCTGAACTTTATGACCAATTGGATCAAAGCATACAAGAAAAAGAGAATTCTGTATTGTTCCCAATTAAAAAGGATAAAAATGGACAAACGACAATTGTTACTCAGTCCAAAGACAAATTTTATGATTTAGCTGAAATTGAGACTCTACGTAAATACAACCGTGAAAAAATCCAAAAGGCTGGCAATCAGATTGTTTCTGGTGAGATCAAGCTGAATCCGTCGTATAAAGATAATCAGCGGATTGCTTGTCAATATTGTCCTTTCCGAAGTGTTTGTAAATTTGATGCGATGCTGAAAGAAAATAACTACCATCGCTTAGAAAAACTTTCTAAAGAAGAAGTCTTGAAACGAATGGAGGAAGAATTGCATGACAACTAATTTTCCCATCCCTCCAAAAGCACCAAATGAGATGTATACTGACTCTCAGTGGCAAGCAATCTATGATCAAGGAACAAATCTCTTGGTCTCTGCTTCGGCGGGTTCAGGAAAAACAGCGGTGCTGGTTCGGCGTGTGATTGAGAAAATCAAACGACAACAACTATCAGTAGATCAACTCTTGGTCGTGACCTTTACTGAAGCAGCAGCTAGTGAAATGAAGGAACGAATTCAATTGGCTTTGCAGGAAGCGATTAATGAAGAAACAGATCAAGAATTGAAAAATCACTTCACGCGTCAATTAACATTGTTGCCGATGGCGAACATCTCAACCTTACACTCGTTCTGTTCAAAAGTGATTCAACGCTTTTTCTATCTGATTGACTTAGATCCAAGTTATCGGATGTTAACAGATGAGACAGAGACGATTTTATTAAAAGAAGATGTCTGGGATGAACTTCGGGAGACATTCTATGAGGAAAATCAAGAGATTTTCTATCGTTTGACCGAGAATTTTTCAAATGACCGCAGTGACAGCGGGCTAGAGGATTTAGTACTCTCTATGTATAACTTTGCTCGAGCCAATCCTCAACCGTTTCATTGGCTTGATAGTTTAGTTGAGAATTATCGAGTAGAAAAGTTAGCAGAATCAGATTTATACCGCGATCTGATTCGTCCACAAGTATTAAGCACCTTACAGGAGATTAACCAGACTTATCAGTGGATGATTGACGCTAGTCATGGGACTGAGGAATTACAGAAAATTACCGAACTTGGCCAAAGTGAACAAAGTACAGTAAAACAGATTGAACAATTACTAGTAGAAGATAAGCTGAATGACGTCTTTTCCATTTTAGAAAACATAAAATTTCCCGCTTATCCTTCGCCAAGAAAAAAAGAGATCAAAGAGCTTTACGGTGACATCATCATAGAATGTAAGAAATATCGGGATCAGGCGAAGCAAGAACTGACTAAGATTAAAGAGATGTATTTTGCAGTCTCGCCTGAGGAACAAGTCGATCGGTTACAAGAAGCGTTACCAATCGTGGAAGAATTAGTTCGTGTTGAAAAACGGTTCATTGAAGAATACTCGGCCAAAAAGCGTGAAAAAGGCATGTTGGATTTCAATGATTTGGAACACTATACTTTGCAGATATTATTAACCGATGTTGACGGAAATAGACCCGCTGAAAATTATTATCGAAATCGATTTGCTGAAGTTTTAGTCGATGAGTATCAAGATATCAATCAGCTGCAGGAAACTATCCTACGACAGTTAAGTACAGAAGAACCAGGAAATCTTTTTATGGTTGGAGATGTAAAACAGTCCATTTACGGTTTTCGTTTAGCTGATCCAACACTGTTTATTCAAAAGTACCATGACTTTGCTGAGGAAAAAAATGGACGTCGTATTATTTTAGCGGAAAACTTTCGTTCCAGGAGAGAAGTCCTTGATTTCACCAATTTGATTTTCACACAGTTAATGGATCAAACAGTAGGGCAGATTGAATACGATAAACAAGCGGAACTGATCAACGGGTTCACTGCATTTCCTGATACAGATACCTTAAGCCCAGAATTATTGATTTATCAAAAAAATGGTGAAGTCCCTGAATGGATCGAGGATAAATCTATGGGCGAGATATTTATGACAGCTGTGAAGATTCGTGAATTAATTGATCAGAATTTTGAAGTTTATGATAAGAAACAAAAAGCAATGCGACCCGTTCGTTATGATGATATTGTTCTATTAACACCGACAAGAAGTAATAATTTAACGATTTTGGAAGTGTTTAAGCAATTAGGTATTCCGCTATCTATCAATGATACTCAGAATTATTTTCAATCAACTGAATTGCGAGTAATAATCTCCTTGTTGCAGATTATTGATAATCCGTACCAAGATATCCCTTTGGCAGCCGTATTACGTTCTCCAATTGTTGGATTACAAGAAGAAGAATTGGCGCAAGTTCGTTTAGCATTGCCGCAAAAAGAATATTTCCAAGCAGTAAAAAGTTATCTTCAACATAAGGATGACATCACAGCAAAAAAAATGACGAGTTTCTTGGCTCAATTAAATGAATGGCGCGAGTTTGCTAGACGAGAATCCTTGGCTAATCTATTATTAAAAATTTATAACGAAACTGCTTACTTGGATTATGTTTTGGGGATGCCGGCTGGTCAGCAACGTCATGCGAATCTTTTAGCGCTGATTGAACGAGCAAAAGATTATGAACGCAGCAGTTTTAGAGGTTTGTATCAATTTATTCGCTTTATTGAAAAAATGCAGGAAAAAGATAAAGATCTGGGTGAACCCCCTACAGAAGAAATACAAGATTCTGTAAGAGTAATGACCATTCATGGAAGTAAAGGTCTAGAATTTCCAGTAGTCTTTTTAATGGACATGAGTAAAAGCTTCAATGTACAGGATACTCGGAGAAATTATGTTTTTGACGAACGATTAGGTCTGGGCGTGAAATTGTTGACACCAGATACTCGCGTTAGGAAAGACACATTGCTATTTCAAACAGTGAAACAGAAAAATCTAAACAAATTACTTTCGGAAGAGATGCGGAAACTATATGTTGCCCTGACCCGAGCGGAACAAAAGTTATTTCTGGTTGGTTCCTATGATGATGAAGAGGCCGCCTATAAAATTTGGAGCAAGGGATCTTTAAATGAAAATTTAGTCTTAGATACGAGTCTTAGAAATGGTCAAAAAGACAGTTTCATCGACTGGGTAGGACTAACTTTGTTCAGACATCCAATTATGGAGAATTACCAAAAAGAATATGCCGTCAATCAAGTAGTAGGCTTGAAGAATCATCCGGCGATTTTTAAATTAGATTTTGTTGATCCTCAAACAATTGCGGAGGCTGTTCAAAGTTATCTTCCAGAAATTAAAGCCTTGGAGATTCCACAAGGTGCTATCAATATAGAAGCGTTGAAAAAGCGGCTAGTCTACAAATACCCGTATCCTGAAGCAACAAAAACGACAAGCTATCAGTCAGTATCCGAACTAAAACGTTTATATGATGATCCCGACAATCGTGAATCATTGGAACTAACGGCAACACAAACGCCCTATCGATTTACTCAAAGTGACTTGGGAGAACCAAGGTTTTTAAGTACGAAAAAGGAGTTGGCAGCTTCCGAAATTGGGACAGCTACTCACTTAGTGATGCAACTATTACCGCTGAAAGCCTCACCTCAACGAAAAGAAGTCGAAACAATGATTGATAGACTGGTTTCTCGTCAAACGTTGACAAAAGAGACTGCAGAAAAAATCTCTGTTGACAATATAATGCAATTCCTTGATTCTGATGTTGGCCGCTTTATCATTCAGCATGCGGATCATCTATATCGTGAAGAACCATTTGCGATGTTGCTTCCGGCAGATCAATTATTCAACGACTATCAGAATCAGGACGAGATTTTGATTCACGGAATCATTGATGGCTATTTAGAATTTGAGGATAAACTCTTTTTGTATGATTTAAAAACTGATTATTATACACCTGAAAGAGAGCAACAGCTGATCCAGCGTTACCGAGGCCAATTGCATCTATATAAAGAGGCCTTAGAGAAGGCGAAGCAAAAGCCTGTTGAGTCTGCCTACCTAATCTTTTTACAAGGAAATCAAGCAATTGATTTGTTAAAAACTCCTTAGGGATAGGCAAGTTGTACTTATAAAAGGTAAGTGATGTGCTATACTCTCTCTATCGAGGTGAGAATTATGGAACAAGTAGAAGTAATGGACTTTTCACTCTGTCCAAAATTTGAGAAGGGGTTTCAAATTTTGGGCAAAAAATGGAATGGTTTGATTATTGATGTATTGTTAGAAGGCGGACCTCAAAGATTTGTCGATATTGCTGCGATGATTCCAGATGTCAGCGATCGGGTTTTAACAGAACGACTAAAAGAATTAGAAGCAGAAGGTATTGTTGGTCGTGTGATTGCTTGCGGAAGCCAAAAGCGGATGGATTATTGTCTGACGAATAAAGGCGAAGCTTTGAAAAAGGTGATGGATGAGATTCATCAGTGGGGCGATACCTGGATCACGGATGAAGAATGTAGTTGATAAATTTTTTGATTTCTTGTAGTATTGGGTTAGTCAATTGAATAGTTTGAAAAGCGTTGATGGAAAAGAGTAATTTTTTTGGATCTTAAAAGGGAATGTCTGTCGTTGACTGTGAGCAGACTAAGAAAAGAAAAAACGAAGTTCACTTCTGGAGCTTGTCGAAAGACCGGTATAGCCGTTAAAGAGTGAGAGCGTCAATTTATTCAGTTGGCGAATTAGGATGGTATCGCGAGACCTCGTTCCTTTGTGGGACGAGGTCTTTTTTTGGTGATTTTAAATTAGGTTGTATTCGTCTAACTAAAAGCGTTCATTCGTTCTATTAGTGAAAATTCTGGTAGGAAAAATTAAGAGAATTAGAAGGATGCTTTATAAATCAAAAGTTTTTTGCGGATTTTCTTTATAGTTTAAATAGAAAAAGTAAATCAACTTAATGTTTTTAGTTTCTGAGTGATGAGGAATTGTCTTAATATCCGAATCTAAAAATATATCAAAACATCCTAGAGACAAAAAAATTTGATAGATCCTTATTTTTAAAGTTTCTATCTTTTTAAAGCAATAGGGAAAGGAAGAAAACAATGAGTTTACAAGAGCAATTAGAAGAACTAAAAAGTCAGACGTTAGCTAAAATAGATGCAGCTGATGAGCTTTCCATCGTTGAAACGATTCGTGTAGAAACGCTAGGAAAAAAAGGACCAATCACTGAGGTATTACGGGGAATGCGCGATCTCTCAGCAGAAGAACGTCCGAAAGTTGGTGCTTTTGCTAATGAGATTCGAGATCTTTTGGCAACGGCAGTTGAAGAACGCAAGGCAACACTAACGGAGTTGGCCTTAGAAAAACAATTAGCAGCAGAATCTATTGATGTGACTTTACCTGGCAGGCAAGTTTCTCATGGAACGCGACATGTGTTGACTCAAATTATGGAAGAAATTGAAGATACTTTTGTTGGCATGGGCTATCAAGTTGTAGAAGGAACAGAAATCGAATCTGATCATTACAATTTTGAACGGATGAACTTGCCTAAGGATCATCCTGCTCGTGATATGCAAGATACTTTCTACATTTCTGATGATGTATTATTGCGTACACATACCTCGCCGGTTCAAGCGCGTACGATGGAAAAACATGATTTTTCAAAAGGTGCATTGCGAATGATCTCGCCTGGTAAAGTCTTCCGACGTGATACTGACGATGCCACTCATAGTCATCAATTCCATCAAATTGAAGGACTAGTTGTCGATAAAGGAATTACGATGGGAGATTTAAAAGGAACACTAGAAGTATTATTGAAGGAATTGTTTGGGGCAGATCGCAAGATTCGTCTACGTCCAAGTTATTTTCCCTTTACCGAACCATCGGTTGAAGTCGATGTCAGCTGTTTCAAGTGTGGTGGTAAGGGCTGTAACGTCTGCAAACACACTGGTTGGATCGAGATTCTCGGAGCCGGAATGGTTCATCCGGATGTCTTGGAAATGTCAGGGATTGATCCAAAAGAGTATTCTGGTTTTGCTTTTGGTTTAGGACCAGATCGGATCGCAATGCTGCGCTATGGTGTGAATGATATTCGAAATTTCTATTTAAACGATGTTCGTTTCTTGGAACAATTCAAGGGGGAGTAAGAAGCAATGTTAGTTTCATATAAATGGTTAAATGAATATGTTGATGTTAAGGATGTTACGCCAAAGGATCTAGCGGATCGTCTTTCATTGACAGGGATTGAAGTTGAAGGATTAGAATCACCAGAAGACGGCTTAAAGAAAATCGTGGTCGGTGATGTAAAAGAATGTATCCCGCACCCTGACTCAGATCATCTTTCAGTTTGTCAGGTTGATATAGGCGAAGATGAATTGTCTCAAATCGTTTGTGGTGCACCTAATATTAAAGCAGATGTTAAGGTAATTGTTGCGTTGCCTGGTTCTCGAATCACTGGCAATGTAAAAATCAAAAAGGGCAAGATGCGCGGTCAAGTATCTAACGGAATGATTTGCTCGTTGCAAGAACTTGGCTATAGTGATTCCGTAATCCCTAAAGAATATTCTGAAGGGATTTACTATCTGCCAGAAAATGCAATTGTTGGGGAACCTGTATTTCCCTATTTAGAGATGGACGATACAATTATTGATCTATCAATTACACCAAACCGTGCTGATGCATTAAGTATTCGCGGTGTTGCTCATGAAGTAGCGGCCATTTACAACAAGAAGGTAAACTTCCCTGCTGTAGAACTAAGCGAAGCAGAAAATAAAGCCAGTGACAAAATCAACGTTTCTGTGACTGATGAGAATGATGCACCGCATTATGAAATTCGAATCATTGAAAATGTGAAGATTGGACAAAGTCCGCAATGGTTGCAAAACCGCTTAATGAACGAAGGTATCCGTCCAATCAGTAACGTAGTAGATGTAACGAATTATATCTTATTATTGTTCGGACAACCTTTACATGCGTTTGACTATGATAAATTAGGCAGCAATGAAATCTTGGTTCGTCGAGCAAAAGATAATGAACCATTTACTACATTAGATGGCGTTGACCGGACATTAAATCCTGAAAATATTGTGATCACCAATGGTGAGATTCCTGTAGCTTTAGCCGGTGTTATGGGGGGCTTGGATTCAGAAATTTCCGATGAAACAACAACGGTTGCTCTAGAAATGGCAATGTTCGATCACACGTTGGTTCGTCGTACGTCACAAAGCTATAATTTACGCAGTGAATCATCTATGCGTTTTGAAAAAGGGATCAATCAAGGGGATATCAGTTTAGCTGGTGAAGTGGCGGCCGCAATGATCGCTGAATTAGCTGGCGGGAAAGTTTTGCAAGGAGCTGTCAAGGGGAGCGAAGTACAGCCTAAAGAAGTGGAGGTAAGTACAACCCTTGAAAGTGTCAATCGTTTCTTAGGAACTGACTTGTCACAAAATCAAGTCAACGATATTTTTAAAGCACTTGGTTTTGCGTTTGAAGTTAAAGAAGACGTAACGATCGTTAGTGTACCACCGCGTCGTTGGGATATTACAATTGAAGCGGATTTAATGGAAGAAATCGCTCGAATCTATGGATATAATAACTTACCTTCAACATTACCAGAAGGACAAACAGTTGCCGGTTTCTTAACTGAAGCACAGAGAGCGGCTAGAAAAGTACGGAATCTTCTGGAAGGTGCTGGTCTATCTGAAGCAATTAGTTATGCATTGACAACTGAGACAAAAGCGCAGCAATTCTTGCTAAATGAAAGCAAGGTGACTCGTGTTGCTTGGCCAATGAGCGAAGAACGTTCAACAATGCGATTAAATTTAATTAGCGGTTTGCTAGAAGATCTATCTTATAATGTCGCTCGTAAAAACAACGATGTAGCATTTTATGAAATCGGACATGTTTTTTATCAAAACAATGATCCTAAAAAAGATCTGCCTCTTGAACAAAATCATGTGGCAATCGCTGTGACAGGAAATGTTATCGATAAATCTTGGTCAGAGAAGGCCGAACCATGCGATTACTATACAATCAAGGGTATGGTTGAGGAATTGATTGAAGGTTTAGGCCTTACGGAAGAAATTTCTTACCAAGCAATTCAAATGCCTGAAATGCATCCAGGTCAAACAGCCGGTATTTATTTGGGAGAAGTACTGATTGGTTTTGTCGGTCAGGTTCATCCGAAGGTAGCTGATGACTATGAATTGAAAACTGCATATATTGCTGAATTAAACCTAGAAGCGTTGATCGAACAAGAAAAAGCACCATTAGTATTTGAAGCTGTTTCTAAATACCCAGCTGTCAGTCGCGATATTGCAATGCTGGTTAATGAAGCAAGTACTAGTTCTGATATTGCTGAGGTCATTACAGCGGCTGCGGGGAGATTTTTGACTAAGCTGCAAGTTTTTGATGTTTACCAAGGTGCAAATATTGAAACAGGTAAAAAATCAATGGCTTACAATTTAACTTTCGTAAATCCTGAAGCGACATTGACTGATGACGAGATTAATCGCATAGTGGCGAAGGTTATTAAAAATTTAGAAGAAAAACTACAAGCGGTTATCCGCTAGTCATAAAAATGCCCCTCAATTTTTTTGAGGGGCATTTTGCTTAAATGAATAATTTTTCAGCTAGCTTGAATGTCACTTGTGACAACGACGTCAATACCAGTATCCAAAAGATTCTCAATAGCAACATCGCCAATTTTTACTGGAGCCTTTAACTGAACGCTATTTATTTCTCTCATTGCTTCCAATACGGATTTTTTGGGAATCCCGTCAGCAGTTTTTACAGAACAAAGCTGATTGTTGCCGCCATTTACGATAACTGTAGATGTCACAACTCGAATAGGATTTGTTGCTTCTGATTTTCCATATTTTACTCCCTTATTGCAACTATTGCCGCTAACTCGATAATCGTTGTCTTCATCAACTGTTAAGTGACAGCCTTTTGGGCACATGATACAGATAAATTTTTTCATACTCTTGAAACCTCCTCAACGCAAATTTCTAGTTCACCATTTGTAACTTTATCCAAAACTTTTTTCGATAGTTTGATCTTTTCCATTTCTCCTGGAACAATGTAGCTTTTCTTTTGTTTTACTAAGATTTCACCTTGAGATTTGATTAGAATCTGACTGTCATCAAATACCTTATTCACACGAAAGAAAAGTTCAGTTCGACGATCAATCTTTTCTTCACGAATTTTTTGCGGCACAACATAAGTGACGTGGTCACCATTTTTGATGTTTAGAAACTGGGTTGGTTCATTTTCTTGTTCTAAAATATATGAAGCAGCTGAGCTACCAGCCTTTATACTTTCAGCAGTTACAAAGTCCACTAAGTCATGGACATGAACGACATTGCCGCAAGCAAAAATACCAGGGATCGAAGTCTCCATATTTTCATAAACGAAGGGACCGTTAGTTTTTGAATCCAATTCAAGGTTGGCATCACGACTCAATTCATTTTCTGGAATTAAACCAACAGATAATAAAATCGTATCACAGTCAAAAATTTGTTCTGTTCCCATCACAGGTTGTCTATTTTCATCTACCTCTGAAACAACCACTTGTTCTACACGATTTTTTCCACGAATTTCGGTAATTGTATGTGAAAGAAGAAGAGGAATCTCGTAATCATCTAAACATTGAACAATGTTCCGAGTTAATCCACCTGAGTAGGGCATAACTTCGACACAAGCTAAAACATCAGCACCCTCCAATGTCATCCGGCGCGCCATGATCAAGCCGATATCGCCAGAACCCAAAATGATGACTTTCTTTCCAACTAAGTATCCTTCCATATTGACATATCTTTGTGCTGTTCCTGCTGTAAATACACCAGCTGGGCGACTGCCAGGAATTCCGATAGCTCCACGAGTACGCTCACGGCATCCCATAGCGAATACTAATGCCTTGGTTTTCAAAATTTGATAGCCTTGTTCTTTGTTGACGATATGAACTTCCTTATTTTCGGTAACCTCTAAAACCATTGTATCTAGTAAAACATTGATAGTCGTTTGTTGAATCAGATCAATGAAGCGAGCCGCATATTCCGGTCCAGTCAACTCTTCTTTAAAATAGTGCAGGCCAAAACCATTATGAATACATTGATTCAAAATGCCTCCAAGCTTTTGATCGCGTTCAATAATTAGAATATTCTTGACGCCTTTTTCATACGCTGCAAAAGCTGCCGCTAAACCGGCAGGACCTCCGCCAATTACTATCAATTCATACATATTAATGACCTCCTTTTGTTGCTTCTGCTAAAATATAGCTGTCTTCACGGTCTTGTAAAATATCTAGCGGGGACATATTTAGTTCGTCCGCTAATATCTCAACGACACGCGGGCCGCAAAAGCCCCCTTGACAACGTCCCATCCCAGCGTTGCATCTGCGCTTTATCCCATCAAGTGATACCGGTGGAATAGGGGATTGTGCGGCTGTTCTAATCTCACCTTCAGTAATCGTTTCACAGCGGCAAATAACTCTTCCGTAAGTATCATTAGTAGAAATAACCGCATTTTTTTCCTCAAGACTGAGTTCTTCAAAGACGATTTTTTCTCGCGAATCAATATATTTCTCTTTTTGTAAAAATATACTGCCAGCCGATTTTTCTAACATTTCAATACCATAAACAGCAATTGCAGGAGCAGAGGTGAGACCAGGAGATTTAATTCCTGCCAGATCGATAAAACCGGGAGCAGCTTCTTGTAAAATAAAATCACCAACGCTGTTATTTGCTCTAACGCCAGAAAAATTACGAATAGATTGTCGCAGATTAAGGGTTGGGAGTGATTTTTTTGCTAACTCTGCAACATTTTTCAATCCTTCAGAAGTATTTCTCGTGTCCCTACCGCTGTCTAAATCATCTCGTTGAATGGCTTCAGAGTTAGGACCAACCACCAAATTCCCATGAACAGTGGGGCTGACTAAAACTCCTTTTCCAACACTCGATGGGCATTGGAATATTACATGATTAACAATAGTTCCCTCTGACTTATCTAATAAATAATATTCACCGCGTTTGGGTGTAATCTCAAAATTTGGTTCAGCGATTAAATTGTGAATATCATCTGAATGCACACCTGCTGCGTTAATAACAAATCGCGTTTGATAATTTCCTTTATTGGTGGTTATCTTGTAGCCTTTGTCAGTCTTATTGATAGCACTCACGCGATTCTTTAAGGCTATCTCTACATCATTTCTCACGGCCGTTTCTGCTAATGCGATGCAAAATTCCCATGGATTTACGATTGCTGCAGTAGGAGCATGGAGAGCACCTAGACTTTCGGATGAGAGATTAGGTTCCATTATGTGGAGAGCCTCTTGATCAAGCAATGCAAGATCCTTCACGCCATTTTTGACTCCACGCTCGTAAAGATCCTGAATCAAGGCAAGTTCCTCATCTGAAAATGCGACAACAAGTGATCCAATCTGATTATAGTGGACAGAGAGCTTTTGGCAGAGTTCTTTTGCACGTTCCGCACCTTCAACATTCAATTTGGCCATTAGGCTGCCAGGCTCAGGATCAAAACCAGCATGTAAAATGGCGCTATTGGCTCTAGTAGCGCCTAGGCTAACGTCATTTTCAGCCTCCAAGACGAGTGTTTTTAACTGAAATTTGCTAAGTTCATATGCGGTAGCCGCCCCAACGATCCCGCAACCGATTACAATTACATCATACATAGATTTTTTCCTCCTGATTATTTGAGTCATTAGTGACTCAGTAGTCAATTTTGAATACAGCAAAAAAGAGTACAGTTAACAAACGTCAATGATTGTTGACGTTTGTCGCTATACTCTTTTTATCTCTAGCCAATATTTAATTACCTGTATTATAACACCTTTGTAAAAAATCAACAATCGTTAAATCGACCAAATCGAACTTTCTGTTGTTGATACAGCAAGACTTCCAGCACCTAGAGCCCCCATAATGTCTTCTTTATCCCTGATCAGCCCCCCAACGATTAGTGGCCTTTTCGAGTGGGTGACTAGCTCTTTGATAATCTTTGGCGATACATTAGGAAGAACCTCAACTAAATCAGCCTGAGTGTATTTTAGTTGACGGTCAACATTTTCTAAAGCGGAAGAATCTAATAGAAAAAAACGTTGAATGGCTAATAATCCATGCTTTTTTGCATGACGAATAATTGCAGGTTTCGTAGAAATAATTCCGTCAAAGGAGGTAGCCTGTTTAATGTAGTCAATGGCTTTTTCATCAGATGATAAACCCTTGACTAGATCGGCATGTAAAATAGCCGCCTTGCCACTTAATTTAATCTCGTTAGCTAGATTAGGTAGTTCCAATAAGTGAGATTGAAGAATAAAAATGACTTCGCTTTCAGATTTTATCGCTTCCTTCAGCTCGATCTCATTTTTTGCTGCAGCGATTACAGGGGAGAGTTCCAATTTTTGATATAGTTCATGAGTATTCATCTATTATTACTCCTTAGGTAGTTTCATATCCATTTTACCACGTAAAAAAATGAAGAAGAAGCACTGTTTGTAATGATTAAATAAACTAAAAAAGTTCCAAGCGTATGAAAGTGCTAATTGCATTTTCGGACACTTGGAACTTAATATTGAAATTCTAATAAGAACGCTCTAATAATTGTAAAGCGACTGTTTTAAGAATCGCCTTACTTTTTCCGTCGGGTAATCCTTCAATCTCGGATAAAGCTTTTTGTGTTAGATTCTCAGCAAAATTCAGTGCACCGGCTATCCCCCCAAAACTCTCAACATAGTCGGCTAATTGGATTAATTCTTGTTGAGACAGCGTTTCAGGACTTTCTAGATAGGGACGAATTATTTCAGGCTGGCTATCCCGCGCGATCAATAAAGGGAGAGTGAAAATTCCTTGCTGAACATCAGTTAAAATTGGTTTCTGCTCTTCTCCTAGTTCTAAAGAAAAATTCAAAATATCATCATATACCTGAAAAGCTAGTCCAATTGCAGATCCAATTCGTTTTGCACGCGCCTGTAATTTCTCGTCTGATCCGCCAAAATAGGCTCCTTCATGACAACTGAGTCGAATTAATTCAGCAGTTTTCCCATTAATATTTCGTAAATAATCGCCTATAGTCTGATCTGGATTGAATGTACATGACATTTGAGTTAATTCACCTTGTAAGATTTTTTTCATTGCTTGTGCATTTTTTAGTAGGAAAGGTGTCTGACTCATACATTCTGCCAACAGTTCAAAATAACTAGTATACATAAAATCTCCAGTGTAAACTGCGACATCTTTGCCAAACTGCGATTGAATTGACGGCATGCCACGACGAGCAGGAGAATCATCGATGATATCATCATGGATGAGTGTAGCGGAATGCAGTAACTCAATGGATGCCGCGATTTTTATCAATTGATCTTGGTCATTCTTGACCCCGAAATCAGCGAAAAGAAAGAAGAGTGCCGGACGAATCATTTTCCCTCCTGTAGAAGAAAATTTTTGGATGGCCTCTTCAATCGATTTATTATTAATAACAAGTCTTTGTGAGATCAAATTCTTAACCTGGATTAGATTTTTCTGTATTTTGGGGTATTCATTCCAGTAGTCTAACATAAATGCTCCTTCTAACAACGTTTTCAAGTTCATTCTATCGCAAGCGTACCAGAAAGACTACTAGAATGCTCGATGAGTGTTTCGTGAGAGGAAACACATGTTAAGTAAGCAAATCCTTTGAACAAAAAGTATAAAAATAGCATAATGAATATGAAAAAGAAATTTAAGAAAGTTGGGTGAGATGAATTTAACCGTTTTCTTGGAGCTCGTGGAAATTAAAGCGAAAACCGCGAGTATCCTGCCTTTTTTTATTGGGATTTGTTTCAGCCTGTATAATTTTCACAAACTTCATTTAGGTCTAGTCCTGTTATACTTTGTCGCAATGGTCATTTTTAATATGGCGGTTGATATTTTAGACAACTACAATGACTACCACCATGCAACAGAAATTCACGACTACCGAGAGAAAACCAATATCATCGGAAGAGAGAATCTGGAGTTGAAATTGGTGTTTAGAATGCTGATAGCTATGATCATTGTATCGGCAGTGATTGGAATCGCATTGTCTTTCATAGTCGGGTGGCCTTTTTTAGTGATGGGGTTATTTTGTTATGGTGTTGGTATTTTTTATTCATCCGGACCTAGGCCTTTATCTAGTTTACCATTAGGGGAAGTATTTTCAGGATTAACGATGGGATTCATGATTACGATGTTGTGTGTCTATCTAAATACGTTTGAGGTATTTCAATGGAATTTTACTAATTTAGGTGCGATTTTACTAATTTCATTGCCGAATACATTGTGGATAGCAAACTTGATGCTGGCGAACAATATCTGTGATTTAGAAGAAGACGAAAAGAATAATCGCTTTACTTTGGTTCACTATTTAGGAAGACAGCGAGCGCTTCAACTTTTTGTGGAGCTGAACATCGCGGCTTTTCTAGCAATTTTACTTTCGGTGATCGTTGGAATAGCCCCATGGTCAATGCTGGGGACGTTTTTTGTCGCGCCGTTTATTTACAAGCAAGTACAATTATTCCGAAATAAGCAGGTGAAACGCGAAACATTCATCTGTGCAGTCAGAATATTAGCGGTAGGGGCTGCCGCACAAGTTATCAGCTTTGCATTGACGTTTTTATTTTAGAGGAGGAAACAGAAATGAAAGAAATTGTCATTTTAGGCGCGGGATACGCGGGATTGCGAGCTTTACATGTACTGCAGAAATCAGGAGCAGATATTCATATTAGTTTGGTGGATCGGAATGATTACCATTACGAATCTACTAGTCTGCATGAAGTAGCAGCAGGTACGCAACCAGATGAAAAAATCTGTTATAACATAAAGGATGTAGTGAATCCTAAAAAAACCACATTCATTAAAGATAATGTTGAAAAGATTGACGCTGATCAAAAAGAAGTTTATTTAGAGAATCAAACATTGAACTATGATTATTTGATCGTTGCATTAGGCTTCCAGTCTGAATCATTCGGCATTCCTGGTGTGAAGGAAAACTCTCTAGAGATGGTTGATGTGAAAACAGCGGATCAAGTGCATAAACACATCATCGAACAAATGAAGCAATACAAAGAAACTAGCAATGAGGAATATTTACGGATTGTTGTCTGCGGAGCGGGCTTTACCGGAATAGAATTAGTCGGAGCTTTGGTTGAGGGAAGTAAGGCTTTTGCTGATATTGCTGGTGTAAAACCAGAAGATATCCAGATCTATTGTGTCGAAGCAGTTGATAAAATTTTGCCAATGTTTAGTGATAAATTAGGCCAATACTGTATTGACCATTTGAACAAGTGGGATGTCAAACTGTTAACTGGTAAACCGATTAAAAAAGTGGAACCAGGAGCTGTAATTTACCAAAATTCAAAAGACGCTGAAAATGATCTTGTAGCCCTTAAGGCAAAAACAATTGTTTGGACTACTGGTGTAAGCGGAAGTCAGGTGATTGGAGAGTCTGGCTTTGAAGAACGTCGTGGCCGTGTGATGGTTAAACCAAACTTGACTGATCCAAATCATGATGATGTGTATCTATTAGGTGATGTTTCTGCTGTTATGGACCCTTCAAGCAACCGTCCGTATCCAACAACTGCACAAATCGCATTGAAAATGGGGTCATATGCTGGAAAAGATATCTTGAATCAAATGAAGGGACAACCAAGCAAGCCATTTTCATTTAAATCTCTTGGTTCTGTTGCATCAATTGGAAATGCCCATGCGTTTGGTGTTGTAGGCAAAACAGAAGTAACCGCTTATCCAGCTTCCTTTATTAAAAAGGCCATCATGGACCGTTCATTGTTCGAAACTGGTGGGGTTAAAGAAGTCATGGCAAAAGGTCGCTTCGACTTTTATCATTAAATCGAAACTATTTTTAACACTCGTGATGATATTCTCGAGTGTTTTTTTGAGTTTATTTTTCTGTCATGGTATACCGGTTGATTCATAGCTTACTTTTCGTAAATAATCGAAGGAATCAATGAGGAAAACACATATATCTTATTGAAAATGGTGGGAAGGATTTTGAATAGGACTATCCATTCAAATATTTACCCGATTTCAACGATGTTTAACACTCGATGATAGAATAATGAGCAATAAAAAAACTCGAAATAGTTTCGAGTTTTTTTTGTATCAATACTTTTTATGCGAAATAATTAATCCCCATTGCCTGCTTAACTTCTGACAACGTTTCAGCAGCAACAGCTTGAGCCTTTTCGCTGCCTTCTTTTAACATATGCATAATGGCTTCTGGATTTTTTGCATATTCTTCACGACGTGCGCGGATTGGACCAAATTCTGCTTCTAAAACATCAATTAAATAGCGTTTGATTTTTACATCTCCGAGGCCGCCATGACGATAATGATCTTTTAGTTCAGCGATTTTTTCTTTGTCTGTTCCAAAAACATCTAAATAAGTAAATACCATATTTCCTTCGACTTGACCAGGATCTTCCACATGGATGTGGTTTGGATCAGTATACATGCTCATGACTTTTTTAGCTAAAATGTCGGCTGAGTCTGCAAGGTAAATACCATTACCCAGTGATTTGCTCATTTTTCCGTTACCGTCAATTCCTGGTAAACGGCCTTGTCCCTTTTCAGGAAAAACGCCCTTTGGTTCAACAAGAACCTCTCCATATGTGTGATTAAAGCTTTGTACAACTTCTTGTGTCTGCTCAAGCATCGGTTTTTGATCCTCACCAACAGGGACGAGGGTTGCTTTGAAAGCTGTAATATCGGAGGCTTGAGAAATAGGATAAATAAAGAATCCAGCTGGGACACTTTCGCCAAATTTCTTTTGTTCAATTTCAGATTTTACTGTTGGATTACGACGAACGCGACCTACGCTGACAAGGTTCAAATAGTACATTGTCAATTCAGCTAATTCAGGAATTTGTGATTGAATAAATAACGTGGAACGTTTTGGATCTAAACCAACTGCTAAATAATCTAATGCAACTTGCAACACATTTGATGATACTTTTTCTGGATTTTTCGCATTATCGGTCAATGCCTGCATGTCAGCAATCATGATAAATAATTTATTGTCGGGGTCTTCTTGCATTAAAACGCGATTTCTTAATGAACCAACATAATGCCCCAAATGTAATTGTCCTGTTGGACGATCTCCAGTCAAAATGATATTTTCCATTAACTCACCTTTTCATAAAATTCTTTCAATAGTCTCTTCAAATACTACCTTTTTTTTTCAAACATGACAACTCTTATCCCAATTTTTATCAAAAGTACAAAATGATTCTATGTCACCAAATGTAACATTAAGATGAAAGTTATTGAGATGTTTTTTTTTAACCGTGAGTTTTTTTCTTTACAAAGTAAAAAAACTTGGCTTATAATTAAACTCACATTGGAAAAATTAGAGAATGCTAAGGAAAAATGAGGTGGTTAGACATGCCAATGGTTGAATTTAAGCATGTAGAAAAATACTATGGAAAGTTTCATGCCTTGAAAAATATTAACTTGACCTTTGAAAAGGGTGAAGTGGTTGTGGTTATCGGACCATCTGGTTCTGGAAAGAGTACGATGTTACGCTGTATCAACGGGCTAGAGGATATCTCGTCAGGTGAATTACTAGTGAATGAAAAGGATTTACATAGTAAGGATGTTAAATTAAAGGACATTCGGAAAAATATTGGAATGGTCTTTCAACACTTTAATCTCTATCCAAACAAGACAGCGTTAGAAAATATTACGTTAGCGCCAATCAAGGTTTTAAAACAATCTTCTGAGGAAGCTACCAAAGCGGCAGAGAAATTATTGAATCGGGTAGACATGTTAGATAAGAAAGACTCTTATCCTTCTATGTTATCTGGTGGACAGCAACAACGGATCGCCATCGCTCGAGGGTTAGCGATGAATCCTGATTTGCTGCTTTTTGATGAGCCGACATCAGCTCTTGATCCGGAAATGATTGGTGATGTTTTAAATGTCATGAAGAAGATTGCTCGTGACGGCATGTCAATGATTGTTGTGACACACGAAATGGGATTCGCTAAAGAAGTGGCAGATCGCATCATTTTTATGGCTGAAGGAGAAGTATTAGAAGATACACGTGACGTCAAAGGATTCTTTGATAAACCACAGGATGAACGCGCGCAACAATTCGTCAGCAAAGTAATCAATCATTAGGAGGCGGCTTATGTCGAGAATAAAAAAATTAGTCTCCTTTTTATTTCTTCCGATGCTGCTCGCGATAGTACTGTCTGGATGTAAAGGAGAAAGTGTCGCAAATAAAAATATTGCGAAACGAATCAAAGAAGATCCCGTCATCACTTGGGGTGTGAAATACGACACACGCCTATTTGGGATGATGGATATAAAGACTCGTAAAGTCGAAGGATTTGATATTGATATCGCTAAGGCAATTACCAAAGAGATTCTAGGGAAAGATGGAAAGGCCGAGTTCGTTGAAGTTACTTCGAAAACACGTATTCCGTTACTTAAAAATGGGAATATCGATGCAATCATTGCAACAATGACGATTACTGAAGATCGCAAAAAAGAAGTAGATTTCTCTGATATTTACTTTGACGCAGGGCAGTCCTTGCTAGTCAAAAAGGGGAGTCATATCAAAGATATTAAAGATCTGACTTCTGCTGATACAGTTCTAGCTGTTAAAGGTTCGACTTCGACGATTAATATCCGTAAACATGCACCGGATGCAAAAATTCTTGAATTAGAGAATTATGCGGAGGCTTTTACTGCTTTGCAGTCAGGTCAAGGTCAAGCGATGACAACCGATAATGCGATTTTATTAGGGATGGCGTCAGAAAATGATCATTATGAGTTAACTGGAGGTACCTTCACAAATGAACCTTATGGAATCGCTATTAACAAAGGACAAGATGATTTCTTAAAAGAGGTTAATACTGCACTGCATAAGATGCATGAGAATGGCACCTATAACAAAATTTTTGAAAAATGGTTCCCTAAAGATGCAGATGGTCGGGCGAAGAAGGGGGCACAGTTCTAATGGCACAATTATTTCAAACTTTTTCAGCTGATTTTGTCAGTGGTTTTAAGTATACGATTTATGCAAGTTTATTGGCTTTGGTTTTCAGTTTACTTATTGGAACATTGATGGCGATTTTACAATTGTCTCATAATCGGATCATTCGAGGTTTGTCGAAAGCATATGTTGCATTTTTCAGAAATATTCCATTACTGATTATTGTTATGTTCTTCTATGTAGTAGCACCAATGTATTTCTACAGTTTTGATGGATTTCAGGCAGGAACTATCGGTCTGACGATCTATACTTCAGCATTTATCGCAGAAACAGTGCGTTCAGGGATCCAGACAGTGCCTAATGGGCAAATGGAAGCAGGTCTGTCCTCGGGATTTTCATATGCAGAAACCCTACGTTATATAGTTTTACCGCAAGCCTTCAAAATCGTAGTGCCGCCACTAGGAAATCAATTTATTAACTTGATCAAGAATTCATCTATTCTAGCAATGGTTGCTGGTCTAGATTTGATGTATCAAGGAGATCTGATTGCTAGCACGACATTTAACACCTTCGATACTTACATTATTGTCGGATTATTTTACTTGATTTTAACATTGCCGTTGTCTTATCTAATGAATTACTTAGATAAGAATTGGTCAAATGCCTAGAAAGGAAGGGGAAAAATATGAGTGATGCTTTTTCATGGGTCAATATGCGATTCCTTTTAGATGGGCTATGGGTAACGATCCAAGTTTCGATTGTTTCGATTGTCTTCAGTATGATTCTTGGCGGAATTGCTGGAACTGTTCGTTATAGCAATGTTCCAGTTCTTTCTAAAGTCGTAGGAATTATTGTTGACATCATTCGTAATCTGCCGCTATTGCTGATTATCTTCTTTACCTATTTTGCTTTACCGCAAATTGGTATCAAATTGAATATTTTTTGGGCTGCGGTTGCTGCATTGACGATTTTTGAATCAGCGATGTTATCAGAAATTTTTCGTGCTGGATTGAACGCTGTTCCGATTGGACAAACAGAGGCTGGAATGTCTTCCGGCTTGACGTACGTACAGACTTTAATAATGATTGTATTACCACAAGCCATTAAATCGATGCTGCCGGCGATTTTGAGCCAATTAATATCTTTAATCAAAGATACGTCATTAGCGGTAATCATTTCACTACCAGAACTGACTCATAATGCAAAAATCATATATGGACAAAACACGAACTACGTCATCCCAATGTTTATAGCGATGACTGCAATGTATTTTGTTGTTTGTTATCTATTATCGTTGGTTTCTAATTTATTGGAGACGAGCAAATATAACTATTAAAAAAACGAGAATCTCTTCGAATAAAAGAGATCCTCGTTTTTTGATGTCATAATACAAACAGGAGTAACATGTAAGTTAGCTAAACACCGAGCATAGAAATTTCCATGCATGTTTTATTACTTATTCCTTCTTTTTCTCAGTTTCCTGTTCAGTTTTTTTCATAGCGGGGTCTTCATAGACGGCACCAGCCTGTGTCTTTCCAAGTTTTTCCAAAAGACCTGGTTCTGAATCCTTTTTGTGACTTCTTTTGCTATTCTCAGTTTCTTTTTCAGTTGCTTTGATTGCAGGGTCTTGATTGCGATCGCCTGCAGAAATTTTACCTAGGTTTTCAGTTAGTTCTTTTTTATCCATTGTCGTCCACCTCTCTCATAAACAGTGTAGCACTGATCGTTATTCAATCAAAAGAAAACGCTTTTTATTACACAAGGTTCTAGGGCTTGAAATATTTCGCTAAAAAGTGGAAAATAAGATGATACTTGGAACTAGATAGGGTGAGCGTTTTGTCAAATGAAAGACCAATTGGATTTATCGACTCTGGCGTAGGCGGTTTGACTGTAGTCAAAGAAGCGATGCGTCAGCTACCAAATGAAGAAATTTTATATCTTGGAGATACGGCGCGCTGTCCGTATGGTCCTCGACCGGCTGAGCAAGTCATTGAGTTTACCTGGCAGATGACTCGCTTTTTACTGAAAAAAAATATAAAAATGCTCGTAATTGCTTGTAACACAGCGACTGCTGTAGCTTTAGCTGAAATAAAAGAAAATGTAGATATACCTGTGATTGGTGTTATCCAGCCTGGTTCCCGTGCTGCACTGAAGGCAAGTGAAACAGGACGTGTCGGAATCATTGGAACGATAGGAACAATTAAAAGCGGTTCTTATAAGCATGAGTTACAAGAAAAGGCTCCTGATACTTATGTTTCTAGTCTAGCCTGTCCTAAATTTGTGCCAATTGTTGAGAGTAATCAATTCAATAGTTCTGTAGCGAAAAAAATTGTCTCACAAACATTAGCACCATTGAAAAAAGAAAAACTGGATACGCTAATTTTAGGTTGCACACACTATCCTTTGTTGCGTCCAATTATTCAAAATGTGATTGGGCAACAGGTGGCCTTGGTTGATTCAGGGGCTGAGACGGTTAATGATGTCAGCACACTGTTGGACTATTTCAATTTAAATAATTATGAACAATCTGAAATGAAAGCACGGACTTTCTATACGACTGGTTCGCCTAAAATGTTTATGGATATTGCGGGTGAATGGTTGAATATTACAAATTTGAATGTTACACATATAGATTTAGGAGGAGAGTAATTTGCGACATGATGGAAGAGCGGTTCAACAATTACGGCCGATAAAAATTGAAACGAAAGTTTTTAAACATCCAGAGGGATCAGTAGTTATTTCATTCGGGGACACGAAAGTAATTTGTTCTGCAACATTAGAGGATTCCGTACCCCCGTTTTTGAGAGGCAGTGAGACAGGCTGGGTGACTGCAGAGTATAGTATGCTACCTAGGGCAACTAATACGCGTAATCGTCGTGAAAGTGCTAAGGGGAAATTAACAGGACGTACGATGGAGATACAACGCTTGATTGGTCGTTCTTTGCGCGCCGTGATCGATTTAGAGAAGCTAGGTGAACGTAGTATTATCGTAGACTGCGACGTTATCCAAGCCGATGGTGGAACGCGTACCGCCAGCATTACTGGCGGTTTTGCGGCATTGCGTTTAGCTATCAATAAATTACTAGCTAATGGTGAATTGAGAGAAGATCCAATTAAAGAACATTTAGCTGCAATCAGTGTAGGGATGCTTCCAGATGGAACAGTTGTGACTGATTTAGATTATCTAGAGGATTCTTCAGCAGCAGTTGATATGAATCTGGTTATGACAGAATCTGGTCGTTTTGTTGAAATCCAAGGTACTGGTGAGGAAGCGACTTTTGATGACAACGAATTAAATGCTTTGATTCGTCATGGAAAAACCGGTATTGAAGAATTAATTACCTATCAAAAGGAAGCATTGTTTGAAGAAATAAAAACAGAAGAAAAAACAATCGTAATCGCAACACGCAATCCAGGGAAAGCGAAGGAGTTCGCCGCTTTGTTCGCCAAAGAAGGGTATCAGACCAAGACACTATTGGATTATCCTGAACTACCTGATGTAGAAGAAACGGGAACGACGTTTGAAGAAAATGCCCGCTTAAAGGCAGAAACAATCGCTCAAATCCTACAACAGCCGGTTTTAGCGGATGATTCTGGGTTAGTAGTAGATGCTTTAAATGGCATGCCAGGAATTTATTCTGCTCGTTTTGCTGGAGAACACAAAAGTGATGCTGCAAACAATGCCAAATTATTGCATGAATTGACAGATGTTTCGGATGAAAAGAGAACGGCGCATTTCCATTGTACACTTGTTTTTGCTGCACCTCAAAAAGATAGTTTAGTCGTTGAAGCGGATTGGGATGGCCGAATTGCGCGTATCCCCCAAGGAGACAATGGTTTTGGCTATGATCCTTTATTCATTGTACCGGGATATGAAAAAACTTCTGCTGAATTAATAAGTGATGAAAAAAATGTGATCAGTCATCGAGGGCTGGCGGTGAAAGAATTGGAAAGAGTCTGGAAAAACTGGTTGGAGGGGAATCAATGAAATATTTAGTTGTTAGTGATAATCATGGAGATCGTAATATTTTAGTAGAGATCGTCAACCGTTATGTCGGTATGGTTGATCATATGTTCCACTGCGGCGATTCGGAACTGAAAGCTAGCGATGAATTATGGGAACATTTTACTGTGGTTACTGGAAATTGCGACTATGATCCGGGTTACAAAAAAGAACAAATTGTATCGATTGGTGATGACACCATCTATATGACACATGGGCATCTATCCAATGTCCGTTTTGGACTTACGATGCTCTCGCTGCAAGCTCAAGAGGCTGGAGCGAACATCGCTTTGTTTGGTCATATTCATCAAGCTGTTGCTGAGTTGGATAAAAATATTTTATTTGTCAATCCGGGAAGTATTTCCCAACCTCGTGGCCCTGTACAAATTCCTAGTTACGCGATCATCGACAGCGAGAAGGATGGCTATCGCGTAGAATTCTATAATCGAGCGCATCAACCAATAGAAGAATTGGTTGCAGATTTTGAACGTTAGTTCCTAATTTTTATTAAATATTTGGATAAATAACGCTTTCTTTTCACCGGTAAGGTAGAATAAGATGAAGATATTAGAACGGAGGCGTCACATGATTAGTCCTGCGATTGAACAATTAATGAAGGAACATGAAGAAACCATGATGATTCCAGCGGAAAATGTTGCAAACGTGATGAAGGAACACCCATTGGAACATGCTCTACTACTGCTTTCTCAAGCCGGTTATTCAACCATCCCAGTTTTAGATAAAGAGGATCATTTTGTCGGTTTATTGAGTTTGAATGATATTGTAAAAAAAATGTTGGGTATCGATGGTATAGATATATCCAATTTGGAGGAGTTTACTGTCGCTGATGTTATGAAGACTGATGTAGCGGTGATGCGACCGGACGCAGAATTAGAGGATGTGCTCCATTTATTAGTGGATGCATCTTTCTTGCCTGTTTTGGATCAGAATGGCGTATTTTGTGGAATCGTGACTCGTAGAGAAATTTTAAAAGCAGTGAATTATACTTTTCACGTATTTGAACGAAAAAGTCTTGATACTAAAGTAGTTATTCATGCAAATTCACCAAGCTAACGCTAATCAAAAGAGACCTTTGAGAAAGGGTCTCTTTTTTCGATATTTTTTTCTTTGAAATACTTTTGTTCAGAAAAAGAAGACTGAAGGTTTGACTTTGATTTTCAAATATGCTAATTTTGTTTAGTGTTTTAAACAGTAATCATTACGGTTAAGTTTGGTTGAATAAAATGATTAGGAGAGAATAGATGGCGAAAAAATCTAAAATTGTAAAAATGCAAAAGCAACAAGTATTGATTAATCAATACGCAGAACAACGTTTAGCATTAAAGGCAGCTGGGGACTACGAAGGATTAGCGAAATTACCTAGGAACTCAAATCCTAATCGGCTAAAGTATCGCGATTTGATTGATGGTCGACCTAGAGGGTATATGCGTAAGTTTGGGATGTCACGAATCAAATTCCGTGAATTAGCTCATAAAGGTCAAATACCTGGTGTCAAAAAAGCAAGTTGGTAAAAAAGAAATAAACTATTGAGATCTAAAAGCTTTCCTTTTTCGTTTTTGTTAAACTGAAGGTATTCAACGAGACGGAAGGGAGCGATAGTATGAAAACAGCATTATTTATTTTACTAGATCAATATGCTGATTGGGAAGGTGCATATTTGCTAAGTTTACTTAATCAGAGGGACGATTGGCAAATTAAGACAGCTTCGAATTTGCCTCAGGTAGAATCAATTGGCGGATTACAGACAGTAATTGATCTGAATTTTTCTAAGATTGATCAAGTTTTTGATTTGTTAGTTTTGATTGGCGGTAACTCTTGGAATCTTCAAGACCAAAATCTTTATAATTTAGTCGAAAGACAATTGGCTCATAAACTACCTGTAGCTGCAATTTGCAGAGCAGTAGATTATTTAGCTAAGCATGGTCTTCTTGAAGGATATAGGCACACAGGAAATGATCGTTTTCTTTGGCAAAACTTCTCAAACTATCTGACTCCACAAAATTTCTATGAGAGACTAGCTGTTAGCGATAGAAATCTCGTTACAGCAAATGGAACTGCAACGTTAGAATTTACTGAATTCGTATTGCAGCTAATCGGAGATAGTCTTATTGAGGCAAAAAAAGAAGTTGATTTGTATCGCTTAGGTTATTACAGTTATCGGAAGAGATATGGCAATTCTTATGCATAAAAAAGTTCGATCCATGAGTTTATTCTATGGATCGAACTTTTCTATTTTCCGATTACAATTGGTTCATTCGGAATGGTGAAACCATTCTGATTCAATTTTTTTACATAAGTAGTTAGAAATTCTTCTTGCAGTTTATATTGCTTGCCATTTGTAACATACATGATTGTGCGGATGGCATAATTACTATTACCTAGATCGACCATCCCGAAAAGTGTTGGACCATCAAATATCTCATCTTTAAAATATTCTGCCAATTCTTGGTTTGCTTGATCAATCAAGCGGCTAATTTTATCGTATCCTTCATCTGGTTGAATTCGGACATCTACCTTAACCTGCATATGAGCTCTAGAAAGGTTACTAATTGTTGTGATATTTCGATTAGGAATAAAGTGTACGGTTCCATCTGAAGCTTTCATCTGAAGCATCCGAATACCAACTGAGGTCACAGTTCCTTCAATCTGCAAATTAGTCAATCGAATATAATCCCCTACATCAATTTGTTGCTCCATAATAATGAAGAAACCAGTAATGATGTCATTGGTAATTCCTTGTGCACCCAATCCAATGGCAATACCAGCAATACCAGCACCGGCTAAAAGAGAACCCACTGGGATACCGAGTGTATCTAATATGGAATAAAGGAAAAAGAAAAACAAGGTATAAGAGAAAACGTTCATTGATAACGCGTGAATGGTTTCAATTCTTGTAGCATTATCTGTCATTTTTCTCTTTTGTCGTTCAAATGACTGATCAATCAGAAAACTTCCAATCCTTCGAATCAAGTAAAATAGCACTAAAACTGCTAAAATTGTTAAGCCTTTTTGAACCACGATAGAGAATACGCGATCCCAGTCAATTGTCTGCCAGTATTTCTGCCATGCGGATAATTGCTCAGTTGCTTGATCTACTACACTGGTATTACTTGAATCAACTGTTTGTGAATTAAGTAAAAGCATAAGCCACTCCTATAGATTAATAAAAATAGTGTAACAATCTTTCGCTTTTCTGTCGACTGGAGAAGCAGAAAACACAATTTTCTTATAACTGCTGAATTGTCAAATTAATTGCAACATTTCTTCTTGAAAGACTTCCCAACAATTTTTCCAGTTCAATGTTTTTTTAGGACGCATATTTATCTTGCGTAATGCTTCCTGTTTCTCCGTAGGGGGTACCTTTGAAAAATCAGTTCCCTTAGGGAAGAATTCTCTAAATAAACCATTCCCATTTTCGTTAGATCCGCGTTGCCATGGGGAGTATGGATCACAAAAATACATAGGTACGTCTAAATCTTTCTCAATTTCTTTCCAGCAAGAAAACTCTTTCCCACGGTCGACCGTAAAGCTTAAAAATGCCTTGTGACTCCCTAGGTCTTGCACAAAAGCTTTAATCGCTTGTGCCATTGACTTCGCGGTACGATCCCTCATTGAGATCGCCCAATAAAAGCGTGTTTTCCGTTCAATAAACGTTGCTTCGCAGGCTTTGCTTTCCCCTCTGCTAGAAACAACTGTGTCCAACTCCCAATGTCCAAATTCTTCTCGAGTTGACACAGAAGCTGGGCGTTCATCAATGGTATGCCCTACAGTCATTTTGCCTCGTGCCTCTTCTTGTTTTTCTTGTCTTCTGCCTTTATGTCTCAGACACTGTTTAGACACATTAAGAATACCGGCATAGAGCCAATTGTAAATGGTTTTGAATGAAACTATTTGACGATCATTCGCAATTTGTTCAGGGGACCAGCTGTCTTCAAGATCACATTCAATCTGATAAGCGAATTCAGAAGTCCATTTGGACTTCGCACCACAGGCACTGCGCTTCATTTCCGCATCTAATTGCGCATTGTCGGCATTATAGATCAAATCTTCGGGTACTCGTTTCAACTCACGATCAATCGTTGTTCGGCTAACACCAATTCTGTCCGCTATTTCTTGAATACTCTTGGCATCATAAATCATCGTCTCTATACATTTTCGATTATCTCGTGTAAGCTTTTTGTGTGAACCCATCAAAATCACTCCTAGTAGTTTGTTATCCTAAACTCATTTTACTAGAAATTTTTGATGGGTTCTTTGTTGCGATTAATATTACAATTCAGCAACTTAAAAAAATCATGACAACGGTGAGAGAAAGTGATAGACTAACATTTAAATAAGAAGGGGATGATAGAATGGTGAACATAAAATGGGAAGAACTAGGGTTTGATTATATCAAGACACCTTTCCGCTATATTTCTCATTGGAAAAATGGTCAATGGGATGAGGGAGTATTAACTGAGGATAATACGATCACCATTAATGAAGGCTCTACATGTCTCCATTACGGTCAAGAATGTTTTGAAGGGTTAAAGGCTTATCGTCGCAAAGACGGAAAAATCAATTTATTCCGACCAGATGAAAATTCAAAACGATTGAACAAGAGCGCTGAGCGATTGCAGATGCCAGCTATTCCGGAAGATAAGTTTATTGATGCTGTTAAACAAGTAGTACGAGCTAACGAAGACTATGTCCCTCCATATGGAACTGGAGCAACTTTGTATCTACGTCCATATTTAATTGGGGTTGGACCCAATATTGGGATCGTGCCTGCTCCAGAGTACTTATTTGGCGTATTCTGTATGCCAGTTGGGCCTTATTTCAAAGGCGGATTAACGCCAAGTAACTTTATCGTATCAGAATATGATCGTGCGGCCCCATATGGAACTGGCGCGGCTAAAGTTGGAGGAAATTACGCGGCAAGTCTGTTACCAGGACAGATCGCTCATGATCGCAATTTTTCTGATTGCATTTATTTAGATCCAGCGACTCATACCAAAATTGAAGAAGTTGGATCAGCAAACTTTTTCGGGATTACTCATGATAATCAATTTATCACGCCTGAGTCGCCATCGATTTTACCGAGTATTACGAAATATTCATTGTTGTATTTAGCAAAAGAACGATTTGGTTTACAGGCTGTCGAAGGAGACGTGCGTTTGGATGAACTAGACAAGTTTGCCGAAGCAGGTGCTTGCGGAACAGCGGCAATCATCGCACCTATAGCAGGAATTCAAAATGGAGATGACTTCCATGTGTTCTATAGTGAAACAGAAACAGGTCCAGTAACCACAAAATTATATGAAGAGCTTGTTGGTATTCAATTTGGGGATATTGAAGCACCGAAAGGATGGACTTTCGAAGTTTAGTTACTTATTGAGAAGGATACGGGAGAAGAGATGAACATTATTTGGGGTGTCATAGGGGTATTAATGTTACTATTTTTGATTCTATGGTATTGTCTTGCACATATTCACTACGTAAGAAGTACGATCAAATCGCCGATAAAACGATTTTTTTTGGCGATGTTGATGGGGATACTAGAAATATTTTAAATCTACAAGAAGAGCTGTTCTTTGTGAGCAGCTTTTTTGTTTCAAAAAATAGTATGGTATTTTCCTTAATAGATAAAAAAAGTGCGTCGCGAATACGACACACCCTAAAAATTTAACTTAAATGAACGCCTTTGTCGACATAGATAATGTCTCCAATAATACCCGTCGCTAAGTGACTAAGCAGAAAGGCACAGGAATTTCCCACTTCTTCAATCGTGACAGCCACCCTATCTGGCGTACGTTCCTCAGAAAGATTCAAGAGGGATTGATAGTCTTTTACACCAGTTACTGCTAAAGTCTTGATTGCGCCAGCGGAAATAGCGTTAACACGAATATTTTTTGGAGCTAATTCAGTCGCTAGGTAGCGAACCTCTGCTTCCAAAGCAGCTTTGGCAATTCCCATCATGTTGTAGTTAGGAATCGAACGTTCAGAACCCATATAAGTCATTGTTACAATGCTGCCGCCGTCTGTCATCAATGGAGCTGCATACTTTGAAACTGCTAATAATGAATAAGCACTGACATCTTGTGCTAATTGGAATCCATCACGTGTAATTTCAGTTACGTTACCCGACAATTCTTCTTTATTAGCAAAGGCGATGGAGTGAACCAGACCATCTATAGAACCAAAAGCCTCCTTAATAGAATCGAAGGCTGTTTTGATTTTCTCGTCACTAGCAACATCCAGTTCAAACATGTTGGCATCTTCACCAACTAACTTCACCAAATTTTTCTTCATTCGATCATTCTGATACGTATAAATGATTTCTGCACCTTGATCAGCGATGGCTTTTGCACATCCCCAAGCAATACTCTTTTTATTTGCTACGCCAGTCACGATTATTTTCTTTCCAGATAAAATAGACATTAAATGACACACTCCTAAATAATATAAAAAATAATATGCTCTCATTATGTTGGAAAAAGCTTTGATTGTCAAACTATTTTTTTGATTATTCCAATACATCTTGATTAAACTGTAAGAATATGATAGTTTGATAATCAAATAAAATATTCATAGAGGTGCAGAATGAAAAAAATTATGAATGTCGAAGAAATAATGGCTGCGATCCCGAATCGCTTTCCCATTTATTATTTAGATGCAGTCACAGAGTTTGAAGATGAGAAGCATATTACCGCAGTTAAGAATTTGACGATGAATGAAGACTTTTTCCAAGGATATTTTCCTAGTGAACCGATCATGCCAGGAACATTGATTGTGGAGGCTTTAGCACAAGCAGGTTCATTGTTAATTCTGAAATCAGCAGCTTTTGAAGGAAAAACTGCGTACATTGGCGGTATCAATAAGGCTAAATTTATAGAATTTGTACGACCAGGTGATACTTTATTTTTGAATTTTGATATTCAAAAAGTTAAAGGTCCAGTTGGAACTGCCAAAGCATGGGCAACAGTAGAGGATAAAACTGTAACAGAATGTGAATTCACTTTTATTGTTGGCGATAAAGAACAGAAAAAATAATTTAAAAAAGAATTCTCTGTATCGATCCCCAAAAGTTAGGTTAAAAATCTAACTTCTGGAGGTCGGTATTTTTATGGTTAAATATAGTTTTAAACTTAAGTTAAAATCGTTCAAAAGTGTTTTGATTGAAACTGGAAAATTATCGCGGAAGAGAATAATACCGCAGACTTAAGGAATTAAAACAAGCAATTGATGACTATATCCATTACTACACTCATGGGCACATGAAGAAAAAACTAAATTGGCAGAGTCTGATGCAATTTATAGGAGCATCTTTGAAATCTGCCAAGAATAAAATCATCAAGAAGAGCAAAGAAAAACGGAGTGGATTTCTCCACTCCGAAAAGTCTAACTTTTTGACTATTTCTTAGGTTCTTGCAGTACTTTTACTTCAGTGACCTTAACTGGATCAACAGGCGTTGATTTTTCGCCAGAATCACTGTCTTTTACTTCAGCACCAGCAATTTTGTCAACGACATCCATTCCCTCGGTAACTTGTCCGAATACAGTATATTCACCGTCAAGTTGCGGAGTACCACCATTTTTATAGGCTTCAATGATTTTTTCAGGATAGTATTGAATTGCAAGGCCATCGCTGACATCATCCTTATTCGTTACAATAAAGAATTGGCTGCCATTGCTACTGCGAGATTCAGAACGCGCCATAGACAAAGCGCCGCGAATATTATAAAGTTGTTTGGAATCTTCTGTTTTAAAGCCTTTCTTCCAAATGCTTTCTCCGCCCGTACCGTCGCCTTTAGGATCTCCACCCTGAATCATGAAGTCCTTGATCACTCGATGGAAGGGAGTATCTTTATAGTAGCCATCCTTAGCATGCTTAACAAAATTTTCTACGGCCTTAGGTGCTTGTTTAGGGAATAGTTTGATTTTAACATTTCCCTCAGTAGTCACAAGTTCTACTAAATATTCATCATCAGTGACTTTGTCATTGAGTTGAGGAAGATCTAATTTATTTAAATCTATACTAGATTCAGTAGTTTTTGCGGTACTTTCTTTTGTATCCTTAGTGGAATTATCGCTGCCGCAAGCTGCGAATAAACCGATCGATAAGGCTAGGCTTACACCGATCACTGTTTTTTTGAATTGCATATCATTCTCCTTTTAAAGTTATTATCATCTTTATGATAACAAACTTTTGGTAGAGTTCATATGAAAAAATAGTGACTTTTGCTTCAAAATTTTTAATTAAATGAAGGCAATATAAAAAGGAGATCATTTCGATCTCCTTTAAAAAATAGATTAGCTCTTATAAGTTTGCAAATTTTTCCAACAAACGAATCATTTGGCAGGTGAAACCATATTCGTTGTCATACCAAGCAACTGTTTTAACCAATTGATAGTCGCCAGCAGAAGTTACTTCTGTTTGAGTTGGGTCAAAAATTGAACCCTGAGTCGTTCCGATTACATCACCAGATACGATTTCACGATCATCATAACCAAATGATGGGTTATCAACCGTATGTTTCTTGATTGCGTCGTTAACTTGATCAGCCGTAACATTAGTTTTAAGAATTGAAACTAATTCAGTCAATGAACCATCAACAACGGGAACACGTTGTGCATGACCTTGTAATTTTCCGTTCAATTCTGGAATTACTAGACCAATTGCTTTAGCCGCACCAGTTGAATGTGGGATAGTGTTATCTGCTGCAGAGCGTGCTGCACGTAAGTTTCCACCTTTGACTGGTCCATCTAGTAACATTTGAGTTGAAGTGTAAGCATGAACAGTTGTCATTGTACCGACTTCAATTCCAAATTCTTCATTCAGGAAGTAAGCCATCGGAGCAAGACAGTTCGTTGTACAAGAGCCAGCTGAGATGATTTTATCGTTTGAATCTAAAGTGTCATCATTTACGTTATAAACGATTGTCTTCATTTGTCCAGCAGGAGCTGAGATAACGACACGTTTTACACCAGCATCAATATGAGCTTGTGCTTTTTCTTCCGAAGTATAAAAACCAGTACATTCAAGCACGATGTCTACACCGTTTTCTTTTACCCAAGGGATCTTGCTTGCGTCTGGTTCTGCATATACACGCGTTTTTTCGCCATCAACAACAATTGAATCTTCTGTCGCAGTAACTGTGCCAGGGTACGTGCCATGGGTTGAATCAAATTGTAATAATTGCGCCAACATTGTGGGACTTGTTAAGTCGTTGATTGCTACTACTTCTATATCGTCAGATACTTCTTTAATCCGACGGAAAGCTAAACGACCGATACGTCCAAATCCATTAATACCTACTTTTACTGTCATAACCAAAAGTTCCTCCTTTTTTATATCAAGCAAAGCTTGATGTCTTACATTTTTTATTGTGCAACGCATCATTTTTTTTGTCAAAAGATACATCTTGCGGAAAAATAAAGAGTCATGGATGATAATTATAGAAGAAAAAACGAAAAAATTTTTAAGCTTCTATCAATAAGAATGGACTTTTTCAGCTATTCTAGCTACAATAAACAAGACTTTGTTTAGTGTGGAGATTCAGTAGTCATTAGAATAATGGATAAGGAGGACACCGAAATGTCCATGTTTTTAGATCAAGTAACGATCGATGTCAAAGCTGGTAAGGGCGGCGACGGAATGGTTGCTTTTCGCCGAGAAAAGTACGTACCAGACGGCGGACCAGCCGGGGGTGATGGTGGTCGCGGCGGCGATGTTGTTTTAGTTGTTGATGAAGGATTGCGTACTTTGATGGATTTCCGTTTCAACCGTCATTTTAGAGCTACTCCGGGGGAAAACGGAATGAGTAAAGGAATGCACGGACGCGGGGCCGATGATACTTATGTGAGCGTTCCGCCTGGTACAACAGTACGTGATGCTGACACTGGAGCATTAATTGGCGATTTAATTGAAAACGGTCAAGAATTAATCGTAGCTCACGGTGGTCGCGGTGGTCGCGGTAACACCCGTTTTGCGTCACCAAGAAACCCTGCACCTGAGTTAGCTGAAAACGGTGAACCGGGTCAAGAACGAAATATTGAATTAGAATTGAAAGTTTTAGCTGATGTTGGATTAGTTGGTTTCCCTTCTGTTGGAAAGTCAACAATTCTTTCAGTGATTTCTTCTGCACGTCCGAAAATTGGTGCGTATCATTTTACAACGCTTGTTCCTAACTTAGGAATGGTAACGACCAGTGATGGGCGCAGTTTTGCAGCTGCAGATCTGCCTGGTCTGATAGAAGGTGCATCGCAGGGTGTCGGACTAGGTACACAATTTTTACGTCATATTGAGCGGACCCGTGTCATTTTGCATGTAATTGACATGAGCGGGATGGAAGGCAGAGAGCCTTATGAAGATTATCAAGCAATCAATAAGGAACTAGCTTCACATAACTTACGTTTATTGGAACGACCTCAACTTATTGTGGCTAATAAAATGGACATGCCAAATGCTGAAGAAAACTTAAAAAAATTCAAAGAACAATTGAAGAAAGATAAGGAAGATGAATTTGCAGATGACATTCCAGTCTTTGCGATTTCAGCGATAACAAAGCAAGGATTGGATAATTTGTTGAATGCAACTGCTGACTTATTAGAAGTTACACCAGAATTCTTGTTGTATGACGAAGAAATAGAAGAGGACACTGTTAATTACGGATTCGAGTCAAGCGAGCCTGAGTTCACAATAACTCGTGAGCCCGATGCTACTTGGGTGCTAAGTGGCGAAAAATTGGAAAAACTTTTCAAAATGACAAATTTTGATCATGATGAAACAGTTAATCGATTCGCGCGCCAGTTGCGTTCGATGGGAGTAGATGAAGCGTTACGTGCTCGTGGAGCGAAAGATGGAGATATTGTGCGCATTGACAAATTCGAATTTGAATTCGTGGATTAATAAGGTTTAAACTCATTATTAATTTTTAAGAGTACTGCAAGTGATTTTGCAGTACTCTTTTTGTGTATTGAAAGTGAATGGAAAGTGTTTTTAACCGTCAATAATGGTAGTATTTTTCAAAAAAAAGCTCAAAAGGTATCGTTGTTTATTAATTTATTTTTAAGAGAAAATTTTGATTGAAGAATTTTGAACAGTTAAAAAAACAAAAACCAAATTTATCAAGAACTAATGGTTGTTATTTATTGAAAAAAATATCGATATTTTTTTAATGATATGTTTAGTAAGTAATATCGATTGTTTTTTTAAGAATGAAGTAGTATTTCATTTAAAATATCTGAGAGTAGACTGTTCATCAAAATAGTAATAGTTGTTTATACAACGATGAAAACGATTGTTTCAGACGAAAAGAATCTATTTTGTTAATAAAACTTAATAAGAGATTACGTGCGTTATATGTTCTGAATTTTTATGAATCATCGAAAAAAGTGTTGTTTAAAAATGACAATTGAATTATTTTATCTAAGAAAAGTTTTTTTAACCCAAAAATTTTATCAATAATTCTAATTGTGAGTAGTGAATTATAAGCTTTTTGGTAGCGCTGGAGAGTTTGACGGTGTAAACTAACATTGTAAGAAGTAATAATTATATTGTTAATTAATAAAACTTTCCTAGTGCAATTTGTCGGAGGCTTATTTTTAATAATAAAAAAGGGGAATAATGTGATGCAAGTATTAATTTTAACACACAATATCTTAGTTGAGAGACCTTTAGTTGAAAAGCTGCAACGATTAAACATTGAAGTTTTGAGTTCAGCAAAATTACTAACGATGCTTCAAGCAAAGCAAGTACCATTAGAAGTTATGAGCTTTTTTGATGTATTAATCGTTAGCGAAACCATTTCTGATCAAGAATTAACTATTATTCTTGAAGAAGTTGGTGAAAAATTCACTATCATTAGAGAAACAGATCGTATGCCGCAAAAAGAAGAGAAAACAGACTGGGAACTACAAGGTGTTGACGAATGGTTAATTGAAGACGAGACACTTAGCGGGTTAAGAGAGAAGCTTGCTGAAAAAACCTTGAAGGAATCTGTTTATTCAATCGGTTTTGGTATGAGAAATCAGCATGGTGAAAATGATCGAGAAAAACGTCCAATTCCATTATGGAATTTAACGCGTTCTGAACGTGAGATGTTAAGTACATTGATTTCTACTAAAGAAGCACCAATTAGTCGTAACGATTTAGCAATCAAGATATGGGGCGACAGTGATTCTGCAAGTCATATGACACGTCTGTCAACTATCATTAAACATCTTCGTAACAAGTTGAAAATTGATGGTATCGAATACGATGTCATTCGTACAAATTGGGGCGAAGGATACCAGTTATCAAAAGTATTTTTTGATCATTATATTGTGGATGATCGAATTATGGAGGAAATTAAAACGGGTAATTAATTCAAGTCAGACTGTAGACAAAGTCCATTTAATGGATGCTGTCTGCAGTTTTTTGTTCCCTCAATTAGTTAACATAATATTTTTATGACAGCTAAACTCGTTCTGTTTTCCAAAATCTCCATTTATTGCTAAACTAATGTTAAATGAATAAAGGAGCGATTTTAGATGGAAAAACGAGTGATAATTATGAATTTTGATGTAGAATCAAAAGCTTATGAAGCCTTTTCTAAAGCAAAACGCCTTCATATGAACAAAGCTTTTAAAGGGGAGCAAATGGCCATTGTCCATCATTCAGATGACGGCGAACACAAATTTGAAATTGAAGACTTTTTAGATTTTACTGGCAGCAATAAAAGTTCAACAGGTGGATTGATCGGTATGATGGTAGGCATTTTAGGTGGTCCGATAGGTATTTTGTTAGGTTGGTTTACCGGAGGAATGATTGGTGCAACACAAGATGCAAAAGAAGTCCGAGATGCTACAGGTGTTTTTGAATTTCTTATTGATAAAATCGGTGAAGGAGATACCGCGTTACTGTTGATTGCTGAAGAAGATGATAATCGTCCATTGAATCAATTAATTATGATGGAACTAGGTGGAGAAATCACGCGCCTAGAGTATGAGGATGTTGAAGCGGATGTGAAGAAAGCACAGGAGCTAGCAAAAACTTCTAAAGACAAACCAGAAAGTAACGACGGCTCAGAAGAGTAACCAATATAGAGGATAAGATTTCCTTTATTTAGATTGCGCAAAGCAAGACTTTCTTCTAAAATAATATTAATTTGATAGAAAGTCAGGAGAATTATGGAACTAGAATTTTTAGGAACTGGCGCAGGCGTCCCTGCGAAACATCGAAATGTCAGTAGTCTTGCACTAAAGTTATTAGATGAACGTAATGCAATCTGGTTATTTGATTGTGGTGAAGGAACTCAAATGCAAATATTGCGAACAAATATTAAACCACGGAAAATTGAGAAAATTTTTATTTCGCATTTACATGGAGATCATATATTTGGATTACCAGGTTTATTAAGCAGTCGTTCTTTTCAAGGCGGAGAAGAGCCGATTATCATTTACGGCCCTGTTGGTTTGGAAAACTACGTACGAACCTCATTGCAAGTAACAAAGACTCATCTAACTTACCCGTTACAGTTTGTTGAGCTGAACGAAGGAATTGTTTTTAAAGATCAACAGTTTACTGTTGAATGCATGCTGTTAGATCATGGTATCGAGAGCTATGGCTTTCGGATAACAGAAGCAGATCACGAGGGGATGCTGCAGGTTGAAAAATTGGCTAAACTTGGTATACCAACTGGCCCAGTGTACGGTAAATTAAAGCAAGGGCAAATAGTTACACTGTCGGACGGACGTGTAATTGACGGAAAAGACTTCGTAGGTGAAAGTAAAAAAGGCAGAGTTGTGACAATATTTGGAGATACACGGTTTAAAAAGGAGTCTATTCATTTTGCTAAAGACAGCGACGTGATTGTACATGAAAGTACTTTTAACAAAAATGAAGAAAAACTAGCTTGGTCCTATTTCCATTCTACGACACAACAAGCAGCAACGATCGCTGAAGAGGCCCAGGCAAAAAAATTACTATTAACGCATATTTCAGCAAGATATCTTGCAAAAGAAGCAAGAGAATTAGAGGAAGAAGCGAAAGAGATTTTTCCTAATACTCAAATAGCAAAAGATTTTGATGTCGTTGATATTCCATTATCATTAAAGAATTAAAGATAGCTCAAGGAAAGAAGGGAACCTAATGGATCTAACAGATAAAGTTGTCGTTGTCACGGGTGGATCTGCCGGTTTAGGAGAACAGATTTGTTACGAAGCTGCTAAACGTGGAGCAATTGTTGTTACTTGTGCTCGTCGAATCAACCTGATTGGACAAGTAAAGGATCACTGCAGTGAATTAAGCGGAAAAGAAGCCTTTGCTTTTCAATTAGATATTGCTGACCCTGACAGCGTGGAATCTGTGATAGAAAAAATCGAAAATGAAGTTGGCAAAGTAGACGTACTAGTAAACAATGCTGGTTTTGGTTTATTTGATAATTTTGTAGATTTCGATTTAGATGTTGTGAAAAATATGTTTAATGTTAATGTTTTAGGTATGATGTATTTTACACAAAAAATTGCAATATCGATGGTCAATAACAAAAATGGGCACATTTTTAACGTCGCATCAATGGCTGGTAAAATGGCTACGCCAAAATCTACTATTTATTCAGCGACGAAATTTGCGGTGCTTGGTTTTTCTAATGCTCTGCGTTTAGAGTTGCGTCCGGAAAATGTTTATGTGACCACCATTAATCCAGGACCAATCGCGACTGAATTCTTTGATAAAGCTGATCCTAGCGGAAGTTACCTTGAAAACTTAGGTGGAATCGTACTAGATCCTCACAAGTTAGCTAAAACAATTATTAACAAGGTTGGGAAACCGACTCGTGAAATTAATCGTCCTTTCATCATGGAAGGTGCAAGTCGTTTTTATGGGTTATTTCCGCATATTGGAGATTTTTTGGCCGGCGGATTATTCAATAGGAAGTAGGAAGGTAAAATGAAAAAGCAATGGAAAGTCTTTTTAGGATTTATTTTAGTCTTGCTGATAGTGATTTTTGCGCTTTCCAATAGCCAAGAAGTCCCAGTCAATTTCTTGATCAAGAAATTCTACCTTTCACTTGTTTTAGTAATCATCGGCTCGGCTCTTATAGGGGCACTGGTTGTTTTTCTGACATCTGGAGCGACACTTTTCCATCAACGCAAAGAAATCAAACAGCTAAAAGAAACAATCCAAAGTTACGAAAGTAACAATGAGCAAAAGTTGACGGATGAAAAGGCGGCTTTTAAACGAGAAAAAGAAAATGAGATTGCGGTGTTGAAGGCCAATTATGAAAGTCTTCTTAAAGAAAAAGATAAGGCGCTAGCGGCAAAAGAAAGCTCGCAAATAGAGAACAAAGTTAATCATCCGATTGATTATTATGATTAGTAATGAAGACTTTAGTTGAAAAACTAAGGTCTTCTTCTCTTTCTTGTCCGATTCTTTTTTGCTATACTAATACGGTTGGGAAGTGATACAGTGAAAAAATCAAGTTTCGATTGGCAGTTTAGAGACACTACACCTGTTGATGAAACATTTAAAACAGAAATGATGAATCAAGGATACAGTGAAACTTTTGCTGAACTTATATGGAATCGGAATATACATACCTTAGAGGAATTTTCGCAGCTAATGAAGGCGAATATTGATGATTTGCATGACCCGTTCTTAATGTACGACATGGACAAGGCAGTGGACCGGATTCAATCGGCTATCGTAGAAGGCCAACGGATTTTAGTTTATGGTGATTATGATGCGGATGGAATTACTAGTACTTCCATCATGTTGGAGACCTTAGAAATGTTAGGGGCCGATGTGCATTATGTATTACCAAATCGTTTTATTCATGGTTATGGTCCAAATAAGGAGCTCTTTGCTGAAAAAATTAACGAAGGTAGCCAATTGATTATTACTGTCGACAATGGTGTTGCAGGTAATGAGGCAATTGACTTTGCCAATTCACAAGGCGTTGATGTAATCGTTACAGATCATCACGAAATGCCACCGATTTTACCGGATGCTTATTGCATTATCCATCCTCGTCATCCAGATGGGCATTATCCTTTTGGTGAGCTAGCGGGGGCTGGAGTAGCTTTCAAGCTGGCAACCGCACTTTTGGAAGAGGTTCCTTTAGAAATGCTGGATTTGGCAACAATCGGGACCGTTGCGGATTTAGTTTCAATGACAGGTGAAAATCGCAATCTTGTTAAGCTTGGACTGCAAGCTATCAAACAAACGCAACGTTTAGGATTATTAGAGCTGTTCAAAGTCAGTTCTGTTGATCCGCAAAAAGTTGATGAGACAAGTATTGGCTTTGGCTTAGGGCCCCGCCTAAATGCTATAGGTCGTTTAGGAGACCCAAATCCAGCAGTGGAATTAATGACGACATTCGATGATACTATTGCGCAAAATCTTGCTGATAAACTTAATAAAGTCAATGATGAACGTAAGCGGATAGTTCAAGAAACAACAGCTGAGGCGCAAGCGTTAGTCAATACTGAAGATTCAGTTCATTTGATTGCGGCAATGGGTTGGAATCCAGGCGTTTTGGGAATTGTTGCAGGAAATATTTTGAAAAAGACGGGACGACCAACGATTGTTTTATCTATCGATGAGAATGGTGTAGCTAAAGGTTCTGGACGAAGTATTGAAGCATTAGATTTATATGGAATGTTAAACACAATGAGATCAGAGTTTACTCATTTTGGCGGGCATGCAGCAGCTGTTGGGGTAACTATGCCTGCAGAAAATATTGATACTTTACGAAAAATGATGAACGATTATATTGCTACAGAACAGATTGATTTGTCTATGGGCTCAACTCTAGTAATCGATGAGTCATTGGCATTACCTAAAATAGATCTAAAATTGGTTGAGGAAATAAAAAAACTAGCTCCATTTGGAACAGATAATCCAGTACCGCACTTTTTAGTAGATGGGAATGTTGGTTTTTTTAAACGAATCGGCAGTGATCAGCAACATGTTAAATTCTCATTGAAGAATGATGATAGCCAGTTAGATGCCATTGGTTTTGGTTTCGGCGAAGAGGGCGAAGAAATTCAGCAACCAGATACACAGTTTGTAGGCGATTTAGAAATCAATGAATGGAACGGTCAGAAAAAAGTTCAATTACGTTTAATTGATTTTGTTTCTGATGGGCTACAAGTGATTGATCGGCGTGCAAAGTATACATGGAATCAGAAAATCGAATATGGAAAAACGCTTTACCTAGCATTTCAATCAAACAGTCAAACCTTTTTTGCTGAAGAGCTTCAACAGTCGATTGCTCTATATGATAGAAGTATTAATTGGGCTAACTATGAGCAATTAGTCGTACTTGATTGCCCTGATCAAAAAGAACTGCTTAAAGAAATTTCAATCGAAGGAAATTTTGAACGAATTTATCTTTATCTTCATAGCTCGGATGAAGCCTATCTGAATGGGGTGCCGAGTCGTGAACAATTTACTAAGCTTTATCAATTCTTTATGAAGCAGTCGCGTGTGGACATTCGCTTTAAGCTAAAAATCGTTTCAAATTATTTAAGAATTCCAGAAAAATTATTAGTATTTATGATTCACGTGTTTTCTGAACTAAAATTTGTTACAATAAACGACGGCGTTTTACAAATGGTCGAGTCTCCGCAAACTCGAGCTTTTGACGAAAGCGAAATTTATCAAAAACGCTTGGCTCGAATTGATAGCGAAGAATTTTTATTAATGAATGATATTCAAACTATTAGAAATTGGCTGAAAAGCTAGGAGGAACAACCGAAATGAATTTGAAAGATTATATTGCAAGTATCCCAGACTATCCAAAAGAAGGAATAGTTTTCCGTGATATCTCACCGCTTATGGCTGATGGTGAAGCGTATCGTGAAGCAACAAAACAAATTGTGAGCTATGCAGAAGAAAAGCAAATCGACATGGTAGTCGGACCTGAAGCACGTGGATTTATCGTAGGGTGCCCAGTTGCTTTTGAATTAGGTTTAGGTTTTGCGCCAGTCCGCAAACCAGGTAAATTACCTCGTGAAGTAATCGAAGTTGAATATGAAAAAGAGTATGGTACTGATACATTGACAATTCATAGTGATGCTATTCAACCAGGACAACGAGTGTTGATTACCGATGATTTATTGGCCACTGGCGGAACAATTAAAGCGACAATAGAATTAGTCGAAAAACTTGGTGGTATTGTGGTTGGGTGTGCCTTTTTGATTGAACTGGAAGAGTTACATGGACGTGATAAAATCCAAGGGTATGATATTTTAACTTTAATGGATTATTAAAAAGAAGCAGGAGAAAATTCTCCAGCTTCTTTTTTTTTATGGTAGAGTGGGAGGTTGCCATTTTCTAAGTAATTTCAAAATAGCTATATCAATCACCATCCTATTATTCGCTTAAGAAATAGTGATAAAAAAAGCTGCTAGAAAAAGTCTAGCAGCTGAGAGTTGAGATTAAGCTGATTTGTGATAATGATGATCATAAGTCACATAATAGAAATCTTCGGCTGGTTCTTTATAGTAGTGTTCTTCTTCAATGTCTTCTTCATCAAATTGATGCTCAGCATAATGTTGTGCATATTTGCGTTCATCCCACAACATAAACCAAACAAGGAACAAACCAGAAAAAATGACGATCGTAGCTAAAGAACCTAACTTGCCAATCAATAAACCTAGTAACAGCACAGCGATAATTAAACCAAATCTTCTTACTGCTTTCATCAATAATCACTCCTAATAAATACGCGAACGTGTGTTTGTATATCTATTATACGAATGTTTGTTCGTTTTGTAAAGAAAAAAATAATCGGAAGTAAATTCCGATTAATAAATGTGGTTACGATACAATCCGACAACTTTTCCAAGAATGGAAACATTATCGAAAATAAGTGGTGCTAACTCATCATTTTCTGGTTGCAAGCGAATATGATCGGATTCGCGATAAAATCTTTTACAAGTCGCTTCGTTCTCATCAGTCATCGCAATCACAATCTCACCGTTCGTCGCCGTAGACTGCTTCCTCACAATGACATGATCCCCATCATAGATTCCTGCATTAATCATACTTTCGCCACGAATCGTCAACATGAACAAACTACCATCTTCACTTGATAGATCTGGCGGAACAGGGAAGAAGTCTGAAGCCTCTTCAACTGCTAGAATTGGTTCACCGGCCGTAACAACACCGAGCATGGGAATGACTTGCGGAGTCGCGCCGATTTTTTCTAAACCAGTGATGGTTAATTCTATTGCTCTTGGCTTCGTGGGATCGCGCTGAATCCACCCCTTTTTTTCTAATCTGGATAGATGGCCATGAACTGTAGAAGTAGATGAAAGATTCACAGCTTCTCCAATTTCTCTAACAGTGGGTGGATACCCTTTATGTTCAACGCGTTCATGAATGAAACGTAAAACTTCCAATTGTTTCGTTTCCGTTCTTTTTGCCAATGCCCGCACCTTCTTTCGTTTTTTTTTAGTGTAGCATAGTTATTAGAACAAATCAAACAAGCGTTCGCATTTGTTTGTGTTTTCAACTTATTTATTTTTATGTATAATTGGTATGGGAAAAGAGGTGCTAAAGATGATTAACGATGAAACAATTGCACGAATCAACGAATTAGCTAAAAAAAAGAAAACGATTGGTTTGACGGATGCAGAAGCACATGAACAGAAGGTTTTGCGAGAAGAGTATATCTCTTCATTTCGCAGCGGCATGCGCCATCATATTGAAGGAATGAAGGTCGTTGATCCAGAAGGCAAAGACGTCACACCAGAAAAACTGAAAAAGATTCAAAAGAAAAAAGGCTTACATAATAGAAAGTAAATCTTTTGCTGGTAAGTGATTGAAAAGTCAAAATAAATCGGTTACAATGAATCTGTAATTAAAGTATTTATGACCAAAAAGGAGGAAGTAATTTGTTCGACAAAATCGATCAACTAGGTGTAAACACAATCAGAACATTAAGTATTGAGGCAATCCAAAAAGCAAACTCAGGTCATCCCGGGTTACCAATGGGTGCTGCTCCAATGGCTTATGCATTATGGACAAAACATTTGAATGTTAATCCGGCTACTTCATTAAACTGGCCTAACCGCGACCGCTTTATTTTATCAGCTGGTCATGGTTCAGCAATGCTGTACAGTTTACTGCATCTTGCAGGTTATCAAGTAACGATTGATGATTTGAAAAATTTCCGTCAATGGGAAAGTAAAACACCAGGACATCCAGAATTTCATCATACAGATGGTGTTGAAGCAACTTCAGGTCCTTTAGGTCAAGGTATTTCAACTTCTGTTGGAATGGCAATGGCTGAAGCCCATTTATCAGCGACGTATAACCGCGATAGTTTCAAGGTAATGGATCATTACACTTATGCATTATGTGGAGACGGCGACTTAATGGAAGGTGTTTCCGGTGAAGCTAGTTCAATGGCTGGTCACATGAAGCTTGGTAAATTGATTGTTTTATACGATTCAAATGATATCTCTTTAGATGGACCAACATCTAAGGCTTTCACTGAAAATGTTGGCGCTCGTTATGAAGCATATGGCTGGCAGCATATTTTAGTTAAAGATGGTAATGACCTAGATGCAATTTCTAAAGCAATCGATGAAGCAAAAGCTGAAACTGACAAACCAACATTAATTGAAATCAAAACAGTTATTGGATTCGGTTCACCAAAAGAAGGTACTTCAGCAGTTCACGGTGCACCAATTGGTCAGGATGGAATTGATGCTGCAAAAACTGTTTACGGATGGGAATATCCTGATTTCACTGTACCAGATGAAGTGGCGAAGCGATTCAAAGAAGAGATTAACGATAAAGGCGCTAAAACGGAAGCTGACTGGGATGCAATGTTTGCAAACTATGAAAAAGCTCATCCTGAATTAGCTAAACAATTCAAAACAGCATTTGCTGGCGAATTACCTGAAAAATGGGAAGAATCTTTGCCTGTTTATGAAGAAGGTACAGCACAGGCAAGTCGTGTATCAAGCAAAGATGCGATCCAAGCAATCGCTAAATCTGTTCCAAATATTTGGGGTGGATCAGCTGATTTATCTGGTTCAAACAATACTACGATTGCTGGTGAAGCAGAATTCCAACCTGGTTCTTATGAAGGACGCAATATTTGGTTTGGTGTTCGTGAATTTGCAATGGCTAGTGCGATGAATGGGATTCACTTACATGGTGGAACACGCGTTTATGGCGGAACCTTCTTCGTATTTACTGATTATTTACGTCCAGCTGTTCGTATGTCAGCAATTCAAAATCTACCAGTTGTCTACGTGTTAACACACGATTCAGTGGCGGTTGGCGAAGATGGCCCAACCCATGAACCTATTGAACAATTAGCGAGCGTTCGCTGTATGCCAAATGTCCAAGTGATTCGCCCAGCTGATGGTAACGAAACTTCTGCAGCATGGATTCAGGCGTTGGAAACAACTAACAAACCAACGATTTTAGTCTTAAGTCGTCAAAACTTGCCAGTCTTACCAAATAGTAAAGATACGGCTAAAGAAGGTGTTGCTAAAGGTGGTTACGTAATCTCCAAAGCTGAATCAGATACTCCAGAAGGTATCTTGATTGCAACAGGTTCTGAAGTGAATTTGGCTGTGCAAGCACAAAAAGAATTAAAAGCGCAAGGAAAAGACGTTTCTGTTGTTTCTCTTCCAAGCTTTGATTTATTTGAAGCGCAAGATGAAGCTTACAAAGAATCTGTCCTTCCAAAAGCAGTAACAAAACGTGTAGCAGTTGAAGCAGCTTCTCCATTTGGCTGGGAACGCTATATCGGTTCAGAAGGTAAAATGATCGGGATTGACCACTTCGGTGCATCAGCTCCTGGAGACTATGTTTTAGAACAGTTTGGCTTTACTGTCGAAAATGTAGTAAACACTTTTAACGAATTATAATTATCATTGATTTAACTAGGAAAGTTGAGAAGAATTGTCTTCTCAACTTTTTTTATGCTTAAACCAGTGAAACACTATGAAAAAGTTTCATATCTTGTTTTAATTGAACTGTTTAATCTAATTTCGCTTACAAATTCTCTATTTTAAAAATTTTAATGTTTATCTGTGAGCAAATATATTTAGACAGAATTTGAATTCTGTTATACTATCCTTGTGCAAAAGATTGCAAACAAAAAATGATTGAAAGAAAGAGGGACAACAATGAAAGTAGTAGTAGTAGGATGTACACATGCCGGTACCGCAGCCGTTAAAAATATTTTAGCAAACCACCCAGATGCAGAGGTGACAGTCTTTGAACGTAACGACAACATTTCTTTCTTATCTTGTGGAATCGCTTTATATGTAGGAGGAGTGGTTAAGGATCCTGCTGGTTTATTCTATTCAAATCCGGAAGAACTTGCTTCTCTAGGTGCAAAAGTGAACATGGAACACGATGTAACAAACATTGATACAGATGCAAAAAAAGTAACAGCAAAAGATTTAAAGACAAATGAAGAAAAAACTATTGATTACGATAAGTTAGTAGTAACAACTGGTTCTTGGCCAATCATTCCTCCAATCAAAGGAATCGAATCAAAAAATGTTTTGCTATGTAAAAACTATAATCAAGCAAATGTCATTATTGAACAAGCGAAAGATGCGAAAAAAGTTGTTGTTGTTGGCGGAGGTTATATCGGAATTGAGTTAGTTGAAGCGTTTGCTGAATCTGGTAAAGAAGTGACATTGATTGACGGGTTACCAAGAATTTTGAATAAATACTTGGATGAACCATTTACGAGTCTATTAGAAAAAGAATTAGTTGATCGCGGTGTCACTTTGGCATTAGGAGAAAATGTTAATGAGTTTGTTGCAGATGAAACTGGTACTGTAACTAAGGTAGTAACTGCTAGTAAAGAATTCGATGCTGATATGGTAATTCTTTGTGTTGGATTCCGACCTAACACTGATTTACTAAAAGATAAGGTTGATATGCTGCCAAGCGGTGCGATCAAAGTGAATGAATACATGCAATCCAGCAATCCGGATATTTTCTCTGCAGGTGATTCGACTGTTGTTCATTATAATCCAACTGGAAAAGATCAATATATCCCATTAGCGACTAATGCCGTTCGTCAAGGAATGCTGGTCGGGCAAAACTTGGTTGAACAAAAAATGAAATATCGTGGTACACAAGGCACTTCAGGACTATACTTATTTGGTTGGACAATCGGCTCAACGGGTTTAACTAAAGAAAGTGCCGCTCTAAATGGTATTGATGCAAATGTAACAGTGATCGAAGACAATTATCGTCCAGAATTTATGCCTACGACAGAAAAAGTCTTGATGGAAATCGTATCAGAAAAAGGGACTAATAAAATTTTAGGAGCACAATTCCTTTCAAAATATGATATTACACAATCGGCTAATACATTATCAATAGCGATCCAAAACGGTATGACCTTGGAAGATTTGGCGTTACAGGATTTCTTCTTCCAACCTCATTTTGACCGTCCATGGAACTACTTGAATATCTTAGCTCAAGCGGCTTTAGCTGAGGCTGAATAACGCGAGGCAGGAAGGGAGACCTTCCTGTTTTTTGTTTATGAAATCCTATTTACTAGGATTGGACTTCCTGTTTTTTTAGTGTAAACTGAAATGGGAATGGAGGATTTTAAATGATTTCATTAAATGATTATTTAGCAGGCGGAGAGACGACAATTTCAAACCTGCTATTACAAAATTATACAAAACTTGGTTTGAATACCATTGAATTCATGCTATGGTTGCAACTTTACGCTGCTCATCAAGCAGGAGATAATTTTCCTGATTTGACAAGGATTGCTAAAAATATGGGCGAGACGACCGAAAAAGTTTATGAATCGTTAAATAATCTTGTTGAAAAAACGTTTGTCACGCTTGAAACAGAAATGGACGAGCATGGAAGACAAAGCGACCGTTATAATTTATTGCCAGCTTTTGATAAATTGGCTGTTTTAAAAGAGCAAGAACGTTTTGAGACAGAAGAAAAAAATGATTTAGCCGCACAAAAGAAAATGTTACGTTCTTTTGAACAGGAATTCGGGCGCCCTTTATCACCGATCGAATACCAAAAAATCGGCTATTGGCTGAATGAGGATCATTATTCTCCAGCGTTGATTGAATTAGCCTTGCAGGAGGCAGTATTAAATCAAGCGTATAACTTTAAATATATCGAAACGGTCTTGCAAAGTTGGGAAAAGAAAAATATCCGTTCGAAGGCTCAAGTAGAGGAAGAGCAACGACGCCGGAAACAAATCTTGTTACAAAAAGAAGAACAAAAGCAGACAGAAGAACTTCCGAAAGTTTCTTTATATAATTGGTTAGAAAGGAAAGACTCGGATGCTTAATAAAGAAAAAACGATGGAAGCCATGTCGCGAATGTATGAAATGTTTCCTAATGCTGTTGGAGAACTTCATTCGGAATCGCCTTTTCAACTTTTGATTGCTGTAATTTTAAGCGCACAAGCGACAGATGTCTCAGTCAATAAAGCGACACCTGCATTATTTGCAGCCTATCCGACTCCTGAGGCATTAGCGCAGGCTCCTATCGATGATATCATTGCTAAGATCAGGACAATCGGTCTATATCGGAATAAAGCTAAGAACATAAAAGCATGTGCGCAAATGTTGTTGGATGATCACGGAGGAATTGTTCCGGCTTCTCGTGAAGAACTGGTAAAACTACCTGGTGTTGGTCGAAAAACCGCTAATGTGGTACTTGGGGATGCATTTGGAGTACCAGCGATTGCGGTAGACACACATGTCGAGCGTGTAACAAAACGTCTAAGAATCTGCAAACTAAGCGCATCTGTAACTGAAGTAGAAGCTACCTTGATGCGTAAGATTCCAAAAGTTTTGTGGGTGAAGAGCCACCATACACTGATCTTTTTTGGTCGTTATCATTGTACAGCGCGTGCTCCTAAGTGTGAAATTTGCCCATTGTTAGATATGTGCCAAGATGGAAAAGACAGATTAAAAGCCGTTCGGAAATAATCCGAACGGCTTTTTTTATTTTATCTGACTTGTACCTCGTCCACGTTATTGAGCAGTAGCTGGTTGGTTAGCACTTGATGACGGCTGTGACGGCTGCTGTTCAACAGATGAGGATGGTGTAGGAACTGGTGCCGAGCTGACAGGTGTTTCACTGCTGCTGACTGGCGGAACAGTTGCCGATTCTGACACGCTTGACTCGGATTCAACACTGCTAAATGAGCTAGATGTCTGACTAAAGTAGTTGTTGTTATAATATGAACTCTGAACAGAATAGCTAGGCTGCGTAGGAACTGATGTAGCTCCCTTAACATAAAGTTCATTTCCGATTCTAAGAACATCATCTGGCATTACCCAGTCTTCGTTTGATACATTTTCTGAAGCGTAACTCATCATTTCACGATAAACATCTTGTGCAATATATTCTGATTGACTAGTGATCGGTTTCATCCGATCATCATAACCCGCCCAAATAGACAATGAATAGTTGGGGGTAAATCCTGTAAACATCACATCAGGAGAGATTGATCCATAATGAGGAATCTTAGCTAACTCATCATCGGTATAGTTGGAAGTTCCCGTTTTACCAGCTTGAAACAAATTAGGTATCTGGGCTTTGAAACCTGTACCTTTTGTAATAACATCTTTTAAGATGTCGGTAACCATATAGGCGGTGTAGGGTTCCATTGCTTTTTTACCTTTATTTTCAAAGGTTTGCTCTGAACCGTCTTGATATTTGATTTTATTGATATAAAGTGGTTCGTTATAGGTTCCCCCGTTAGCAAATGCTGCATAAGCAATCGCCATTTTTTCAGTAGAAATCCCATATTTTGTTCCATCTTGAGTTTCCGTATTGCTTGAAATGGCATTCGCCTGTTGAATATCCTTATATTGAATATTCAATTTTTTCAAAAATTTTGATACATTCTCAGATCCTACTTCATTAAATAATTTCACGGCAGGTACATTCCGTGAATCATATAAAGCTTGGCGAAGTGAAATGTTTCCCTGATAACTGTTATCCCAATTCTTAACTTCTGTTTTTGTTCCTTTATAATTATAAGGTTGGTCATCGATTCGATCACCCGTAGATTTTTGTAGATATTCAAAGGCTGGACCATAATCAGTGATTGGTTTAACAGTTGAACCAAAGTCGCGATTTGTGTTAACAGCTCGGTTCATTCCTAAGTAAACGTCATCAGCAATATTGCGTCCGCCTATTTGAGCGGTAACTTCACCAGTTTTACTGTCAACTAATGTAGCGGCGATTTGCAGTTCTTCATCAGGGTATTGGACGTACTCATCACCGTTTACGATTGAATAAAGTCGATTTTGGGCATCCGTATCAAGATTGGTGTAAATGTCCAAGCCATCGGTATACACATTTTTGCCGGTTTTATCTTCAACTTGAGCGATAACTTCTTTTACATAGTTATCAGCGACTTTTCTTTCTTGATTGTCCGTTTCTAAAGGTAATAAACCTTGATCAATTGGTTCTTGTGTAGCTTTATCATACTCGTCTTGAGTAATTTTTTTATTGTTTAACATCGTGTAAAGTACAGTATCGCGACGATCTTTTGCAGCTTCAGGATGTTTATAGGGATCATAGGAATTAGGTGCTTGCGGCATTCCAGCCAATAATGCTGTTTGCGAGATAGACAGATGCTGCAATTCTTTACCATAATAAGTTTCGGCAGCTGTTTCCATGCCATAAAGACCATTCGCCATATATACCTTATTGATATAATAAGTCAAAATTTCTTGCTTTGAATGCTTTTTCTCAAGTTGAATCGCCAACCAAGCTTCTTGAGCCTTTCGTCTTAATGTTTGATCAGAAGCTTTTGTTGAGAAAAAAGAAAGCTTGACGAGCTGTTGTGTCAAGGTGCTACCGCCTTGCAGACCGCCTTTATTCGTAATGTTATGGACTAACGACCCCATAATTCGAACAGGGTCTACGCCATTGTGTTTAAAGAAGCGTCGGTCTTCGACAGAGACGATCGCGTCATCCAATTCTTGCGGAATTTTAGTGGTGCTGACTTTTTCGCGCTTTTCGGCTCCTAAATCTTCAAAGATATTTCCATCCTTGTCATAAAGTTTAGATGATACGGTTGCGTCCAGTTTCTTTTCACTTAGCGTTGGCGCGTCTTTTACATAGAAGAAAAAGATGCCAATGCCGGTGATTAATATTGCGCAGAGTAGCCCTACGATGGCGATCGCGATTTTTAACCCAATATGGCGACTTTTCTTATTCTTTGATGCCGGTTTCTTTCCTTGTGCAGTTCGCATATTCTTTTGCGAACGTGAGGGATTAGCCATTTGATTAACTCCTTTTTTCAAGATATTGTTCCACCGCTGCCAAGTAAGGTATTCTCGGCGCAATTTGCGGTGTGATCTCGATACCAACTGTTTCAATTAATATAAGCGGTATTGATTTTTTGCCATTTTCTTGTCCGTTCCAATAGTTTATCAGTTCTTCAGCAGAAAGAAAAAAGCAACGATTCAAGCTTGAAAACCATAGTAAAACAAAACATATCGCATCTTGTTTCAAGCATTGCTGCATGTGAGTGATTTGATGCTGATGAAAATTCTTCAATGGGAAAGAAGTTTTGTTCTTTGTTTCCTTTGCTTCAAAATCTAAATAGTATCCCCGATAAACGCCATTGTAGTCAGTAGTAGAAGCTTGTCTAAAATAAGCTTCCTTAATTACTGCCGCACTTCGTTTTGGATAATCGACCTTAACAATTTGAAGTGGAGTTGGCTTTTTATGGACAACTGCCTTATCATGAGTTAAGTAGTATTCATTGCTTTGATTGATTGCTTCTTCAAAGCGCATACCGCGATTAGCAAACGTCGTTTCTTTTTTTAATGAACGTTCTTGTGGATTATTTTGTGAAAACAATTGACCATTAGGGTAGTGGAAGGTCATTTTCATCACACTCCTGCTAGCTATTATAGCAAATTTTTTCGAAAGATATTTTATTTTTAAGTGAAAGTAAGGAAAATGCAATGAATGAAACAATACAACGATTATACGTAACAGGATATCAAAGCTATGAGTTAGGAATCTTCAATGAGAATGATCCTCGCGTACAAGTAATTAAGAATGTTTTAAAAAAAGAGCTGCTAGCTTTAATCGAAAACGGGTTGGAGTGGGTCCTAATCAGTGGAAGTCTCGGAACAGAGATTTGGACTGGTCAAATAGTCAATGAACTAAAACAGGATTACCCAGAGATTAAGTTAGCAATTATTTTCCCTTTTGAAGGATTCGGAAATAACTGGAAAGAACACAATCAATTATTTTTAAGCGAACTGGTTCAAACAGCTGATTTTGTGGACTCTGTCAGTCATCATCCTTATCAAAATCCTCGACAATTTAAAAATCACGTAAATTTTTTGCTGCAGCATACAGATGCAACGTTACTCGTTTATGATACTGAGTATCCTGGTAAAAGCAAATTTTTCGTAACGGATGTTGAAAAATATCAAGAAGTAAATTCTTATGAATTGCTTACGATCACCATGGATGATTTAGAAAATTCCTCAGACTTTGGGGATAGTGTTTGATTTCCTTTGGTATATCAGCTAGAATATATAGGAAAGTAAATTAAGATTAGAGCTAATGAGGTGGAAAAATGGCGAATGTAATCTATACTCCGAATGATATCTTGGAGCAAGAATTTAAAACAAAAATGCGTGGCTACGATCCAATTGAAGTCGATGAATTTTTGGACAATGTAATTAAAGATTATGAAGCTTATAACAAAGAATTATTAACGTTGAGAGAAGAAAATGATCGGTTGAAGGCAAAAGTTGAACAACTATCAAAAGCTCAGCCAGCACCTTCACGTGTGAAGGAAGCGGCACCTAAGAGTTCAGCTGTTACAAACTTTGATATCTTGAAACGTTTATCAAATCTTGAAAGAGAAGTATTTGGCAAAAAGCTTGACCAACAGGCATCAAATACAGCATCTTCTTCAGATTTTGGTCAAAACTATACTCAAGAAGAGAGCGATATCGAAAAAACTCGTCAATTTTAAATTTGAATGATGCAATTTTTGGGTGATCGCGGTTTGCATTACGCAGGCTGAGGAAAGTCCATGCTCGCACAGACTGAGATGTCTGTAGTGTTCGTGCTTAGCGAAACCATAAGCTAAGGTACTTCTTTTGAAGTAACGGCAGAAAAAAGGGCTAAGGAGTAATCTATGCCTGAGTATTCTTGAAAGTGCCACAGTGACGAAGCATTTTGGGAAATCAAAATGGTGGAACGCGGTAAACCCCTCGAGCGAGCAACCCAAACGATGGTAGGGGCGCTTTTTCTAAGGAAATGAACGATGAAAGAGACGGCATTTATGTCGGAGATAGATGATTACCACGACGGTCACACTTCCCTGAGTTGATCGCCGTACAAAACATGGCTTACAGAAAATTGCAGCAATTCAGGGTGTGCCTTCCAACTTTGTGTTGTGAAGGTTTTTTTGCCAGTTTTTCTTCCTGTTTTGGCAGGTTAGAAAAATGAATACCTTAAAGTGAGTTAGCTATCAGTTCTGTTTTTCCAGTGTTTACATAATGGAAGTGTCTTGCAAAATCAAATAGAGACATTTTCGCAGGAAACAGAATGATAAAGAATTTACGTAGATAAGTAAACGATATTATAGATAAAGGGAGCTATTATGGAAAAACAATATAATTTGATTGCCACAGCCGCCGCCGGTATTGAGGCTTTAGTAGGCAAGGAACTGAGAGATTTAGGAATCGAGTGTCAGGTCGAAAATGGTCGTGCGCGATTTAAAGGCAATCTAGAAACGATTGCTACTGCAAACTTATGGTTGCGCACAGCCGATCGCGTCAAAATTATCGTGGATGAATTTGATGCATTTACCTTTGATGAACTGTTTGAAAAGGTTAAAGCAATCCCTTGGGAAGATTTTTTACCGTTGGACGCAGAGTTCCCAGTTGCAGGACGATCAATCAAATCTAAGCTATATAGCGTTCCAGATTGCCAGTCTATCACTAAAAAAGCCATTGTTGAACGTTTACGCGAAGTTTATCATCGTCCGGCTCGTGTACCATTGCCTGAGACGGGTGCATTATTTCAATTAGAAGTGGCCCTATTAAAAGACCATGTTGTCTTAACTTTGGATACAACAGGACCGAGTCTATTTAAGCGAGGCTATCGTCTTGAAAAAGGGGGAGCTCCTCTAAAAGAAAATATGGCAGCCGCGTTAGTGATGTTAACTAATTGGCGAAAAGATCGTCCATTTTATGATCCCGTTTGCGGATCTGGTACTTTGTGTATTGAAGCGGCATTGATTGGACATAACATCGCTCCTGGATTCAATCGTGAATTTGCTTGTGAAGCATGGGAATGGTTTGATACCGCTGTTTTTGACAAAGTTCGTGTAGCAGCAGATGAAGCAGCGGATTATGAGATTGAATTGGATATCGCTGGTTCGGATATCAATGGCCGAATGATCGAAATTGCTCGTGCAAATGCTGAAGAAATTGGTTTAGGCGACTCCATCCAATTCAAACAACGAGCAGTCAAGGATTTTAAAACGGATAAGGACTATGGTGTAATCGTAGCGAATCCACCTTATGGGGAACGCTTAGGGGAGGAAGAACAAGTTCGGATATTGTATCGGGAGATGGGAGATGTTTTCCGGCCACTAAAAACATGGAGCAAATATATACTGACTAGTGATTTAACTTTTGAAGAGTTTTATGGCGCTAAAGCGACTAAGAAAAGAAAATTGTATAATGGAGCAATACGAACAGATTTATTCCAATATTGGGGCGAACGTCCACCAAGAAAGCCTAAAGCTGATGCAGAACAATAAGATAGAAGCAATTCGCAATTATGCAAAGGAAAAGTTAGGGGATGATCGCAGCGGACATGACTTTTATCATGTAGAACGAGTTGCCAAAATCGCTGCTAATTTAGCTCGACAAGAAGGAGTCTTTGACATATTAGTCATAAAAACGGCTAGTTATCTTCACGATGTTATTGATGACAAAGTCGTTGGAAATGTTGAAGCGGAAATGGAAGATCTTAAAAAGTTTTTAAAAGAACTCGGATTTTCTGTAAAGGCTATAAGTGAAATAGTCTATATTATTGAAAATATTTCTTTTTCTAAAGAACTAGAGGAAGGGAAAGCCGAACTAACATTAGCCGGAAGGATTGTTCAGGACGCCGACCGTATCGACGCCTTAGGTGCAATTGGAATTTTGCGAACGGCCTATTATGGTGGACATACACAAAGTCCTTTGTATGATCCCAATCTTTTACCGCAAGAATTTAAAAGCAAAAAGGAATATCGGCAAAAAAGCTCTGTCATCAATCATTTTTATGAGAAGCTGTTTAAACTTCCAGCTACAATGAATACTGAAGCAGGAAGATTAGAAGCAAAAAAACGCGTTGATTTTATGGAAGAATTTTTAGACACTTTCTATGAGGAATGGAATTTATCATAATTTTGAAGCAAAAATGGTGAGACAAAAGTAAAAAAATCCTTGAGACAAGACATATTATTTCCAGTGAACTTACTTTTCTCCTATAATGATTTATGGTTAGGAGGAACTCTGAATGCTGCATCGTGAATTCTTGAGTCCCGAAGAAGTTTTAGAAAAAATGCCAAGATTGTCTGAAGGATTATTTGCTATTCGTTGTAAACTTGCAAATAAAACGTATCAGGTGATTTTATATAAATATCAAGAGGATTATTTCTTAGTGGAGAATCCCGCATTGATCAGCGTTTTGCTTGAAAAAGACCGAAGCTTTTTTGGAACGCCTGAACAACTTTTGAATGAAATCGAAATGTCGTTTGAGGATAATAATTATCAACCTGCATCGAAAGAATGGGTCAATTTAGACTTGAATACCTTGAAATTATTAAATAATGTAGAAATCAAATTTTTTGATTTGGAAGAATAACAGGGAATCCTGTTATTCTTTTTTTCTAAATCGACGAAAAAGGTAATAAACATTGATCACGGTTAGAACAGCTCCAAGTATGAAAGGAACAATCAAACGTCCTTGACTGTATCCAAAGTTTTTTTGGAAACTTTCCGCTGAAGTAATCGAAATAACTGTTTGACTATAGTTATAGACTTGATAACTGAAAGTTGTTAAAAAAACTGCGATCAATGTCAAAACAAACCGTCGATAGTCGCTGTTTTTCACTCGTTTTGCAAAATAAAAAATCATATAGGCGACCATCAAAGCTGCGGGAACGCCAAAGGCGAAAAGTGGATTAAGCATGTTGTATTTACCTCCTTAAAGTAGTCACTAGAAATCCAGATTTAGTTTTATTCTACCACAACACTTAAAAATCCTTTGCTGATTCGAATAATCAGTAAGGGTTTCTATTGAATGAGGGCATTTTATGAACAGTTACATCTTTCCAATCAAAGCCGCAGTGATCACTTTTCCATTCTTGGCAATGGTTATTACTGCACCGTTTCTAATCTATTATTACCGTAAATATGGACAGTTAGGCAAACTAAGAAGCGTGATTTTATACTCGTTTGTTTTCTATTTGTTGTGCGCGTATTATTTAGTGATTCTACCATTACCAAGTATTAGCACTGTTACACAAATGACTGGCCCGCGTTATGAGCTTCAGTTATTTCAATCATGGCACAATTTTATAAAACAAACCGTTTTGCAGTTGGATACCACTAGCACTTATTTGCCTGCGATGAAGCAAAGCGTCTTTCTTGAACCTGTCTTTAATATTTTTTTGCTTTTTCCATTTGGTGTTTACTGCCGCTATTATTTTAAGTTCCCGTTTTGGAAAACAATACTAGCTAGTTTTTGTCTGTCCTTATTTTTCGAACTGACACAATTGAGCGGATTATACTTTATCTATCCACGTCCATATCGATTATTTGATGTTAATGATTTGTTGCATAATACGCTGGGAGGAACATTGGGATTCTCTTGCGCACCTCTGTTCACATTCTTTTTACCTACAAGAAACGAGTTGGATTCAGAATCCTTAGTAAAAGGCCAGCGTGTGTCATTGTTGAGACGTTTTGTAGCTTTAGGAATCGATTGGTTTATCATCGGTTTATTTAGTCCATTGATCAATTATGCCTCGAATGTATTACCGTCCCAATTAGGCGATCTGTTAAATTCTACAACTGTTGTATTTGTTTTTGAGGTGATCATTTATTTTATGATTATTACTTATTTGTTGAATGGACAGACAATTGGAAAAAAGATCGTTCGAATTCAAATTGTTGAAAAAGAACGAAAACATATTCGCTTTAGTCGTTTAGTCATTCGTTACTCTGCATTTTATTTTCTATTTTTTGGTCTATTGCAGATTTTTCAATACACAATGACCCATTTGAATATACCTAAACACACAATATTTATTGCATACGCGACATTATGAATGTTAAGTTTAGGAATTTTACTTTTATTTCTATTCAACTTATTGTATGCTCTCATAAGAAGAAAAACCCGCCTATTCCATGATAAAGCGAGTCACACGTATACGATTAGTACGTTAAAGAAAGAGGTATAACATGCGAACTTTTGAATCATTCAATTTCCAGCCGTTTATTCTTGAAGCTATTAAGGATAAAGGTTTTACTGAACCAACGACGGTTCAAGAAAAATTAATTCCTTTAATTAAAAAGGGAAAGAACGTCGTAGGACAATCACAAACTGGGTCAGGGAAGACACATACATTTTTACTTCCATTAATGAACAACATTGATGCAGCAAAAGATGACGTACAAATCGTCATCACCGCTCCAAGCCGCGAATTAGCGACTCAGATCTATCAAGCCGCAATTCAAATTGCGCAATTTTCACCGCTTGAAATTCGAGTAACCAATTTTGTTGGCGGAACAGACAAACAACGTCAATTAGATAAATTGACGAATCATCAACCACATGTTGTCATAGGTACGCCAGGGCGAATCTTAGACATGATGAATGAACAAGCTCTGAAAATCCATACAGCAGAATATTTTGTTGTAGATGAAGCAGATATGACTCTCGATATGGGTTTCTTAAATGAAGTCGATCAAATCGCTAGTCGTCTGCCAAAACATTTACAAATGTTAGTCTTTTCCGCGACAATTCCTAAAAAATTACGTCCTTTCTTATTGAAATATATGGAAAATCCAGTCATCGAAGAAATCAAATCAAAAGCAGTGATTTCTGACACGATCGAGAATTGGTTGATTTCGACAAAAGGGCAGGATAAAAATCGCTTGATCTACCAATTATTAACTATTGGACATCCCTATTTAGCGATTGTTTTTGCTAATACGAAGCAGCATGTAGATGAAATCAGCAACTATTTGAAATCACAGGGGTTGAAAGTTGCAAAGATCCATGGCGATATTTCTCCTCGGGAGCGGAAGCGTGTAATGCGTCAAGTTCAAAATTTGGAATATCAGTATGTGGTAGCCACAGATTTAGCCGCACGTGGGATCGATATCGAAGGTGTTTCCCACGTCATTAATGCGGAGATTCCTCAAGATTTAGATTTCTTTATTCATCGAGTCGGCAGAACAGGACGAAATGGGTTATCTGGAACTGCGATAACTTTATATGGCCCAAGTGATGAGAATGATGTTAGCTTGATTGAAAACACCGGGGTAACTTTTCAACCAAAGGAAATAAAAAACGGAGAAATTGTAGCCACTTATGATCGTAATCGTCGTAAAAAACGTGAGAAATCAAAAGACGAACTTGATCCGTCATTGATAGGTCTAGTGAAGAAATCTAAGAAAAAAATTAAACCAGGCTATAAGAAAAAAATCGATCGGGCAATTTCTGAATCGAACAAACAAAAACGTCGTCAAGCACGTCGCCAAGAAGAACGAGGCGCGCGTAAAAATAAAAAACGCTCGAACTCATAATAAATAAAAGGAACTTTTTCCATCTACTCGGTGGATAAAAGTTCTTTTTTCATTTTGATACAAGGTATCCCATCCTCTTCATAAACACTGGAGGTGACGTGGTAGGCTCGTTTCTCGTAGAAAAATTGAGCAGTAAGTTCCGCTGATAGGATTGAAAAACGACACCCTTCTTCAAATGCTCGTTTTTCGATTCGATCTAACAGTTTTGTTCCAAGTCCCTGACCACGATACTCGGAATGCACACATAAACGATCCGGATTCAGCGTGAACGAGTCCAATTTTTGATAACGCACGGTGGCGATGGGGTGCTGATCATCAAAGAAGACGAGATACTGCCGATCAGGCGTATCCAATTTATCAAATTCCAGTTCTGGTTCAATATTTTGTTCTAAAACAAAAATTTGATAGCGCAAATAAAAAGCTGCAGCTTGCAGTTCGGGTGATGCTCCAAAGTATTCATTCATCTTTTTCCTCATTTCTTTCTGTTAATGGTATAATTCTAGCATATGAGTGTTGGAGGAGGCAGAAAGATTTATGAACTTATTAGATCAATTGGACTGGTCCTATTGGAAACGACTGAATCCTAAGGAGAAGCGGACCATGTTGAGTCAGCTATTACTTCATTTTGTAAATCCGTTAATGAAAATTTCAGATATTGAACTGAAGGATTTTGATCTATACGGTATTAAGTGTCAAACATTTCAATTATTGATTGACGAAGAGGAATTTGTCTTTATCCCTGGAAATAAAGATGCGATTTTAGGCTGGAATTTAGGGACAAAGGGCCTATCTTTATTAGAAACAGCACCGAACTCTCAAGAAATTACGATTCCGCATGAATTGCGTGGACAATACAACTTTTTTGATGTTGATTCTTTAGGAGAATTGATCAATGATAAAACTACCAGCTTGCGAAAAGTCAAAATCCCACCAATGTTTGTTCAACGTCACGCGTTACCGGCAGGGACTAATTATTTGGGAGTCTATGATTCTGTGACAGGAAGTTTTTCAGGAGAGGCGGACCAATTTTCAACGTATGAAGAAGAAATCAAAAAAGTGCTGTCGCCTAATTTAACACCCGAAGAAAGTATGACATGGTCTTTTCCTAAAAATGTGTTGAAAGAAGACCGATGGTATATTGAAATGATTCCTCATTCTGATAGCTACTACGTATTTAGTCATGAACAGCACACATATACAAGTTTGCGAAAAAAGATTCGAAAGAAGAATTTCGATTTACTAACCGAAGATCAATGGGAATATGTCAATGGAGCCGGAAGTCGCCGTCTATTTCGATGGGGGAACGACCTGAATGTCACAGACCCATATCGCGGAAAAAATGTGCGTAAAATGATGGAACAGGCGAATATGTTTGGATTATTTTTTGATACATCAATGGAACGATTTGAAATCACTGAAGATCCTGGTGTATTGAAACTGACGAATACGAAAAATAATGTGGGGATACCAATCGTTGATTTTCTTCCATTATCTAGTTACTTCAGTAACAACACTACGATGACTCATGAAGAAATTTTATCACCCAGTGAGTATTTATATCGCAAAGCGATTTTAATAAAGATCTAGTTTGACTTTTGACAAACTTTTTTTTATACTCTTAAAAGGATATGGTTTGTTCCTTACGCTTCCACAGAAAGTGCACGATTGCTGAGAGTTGCATGTAGTGAAGAATAAATTGCTCCCAACATATTTTGATTGAAAAATCAACGCTGCTCAGCGTTAACGAGCTGAAGAGGTAATGATCAAACTATCATTGCAATCAAGGTGGTACCGCGAGTTTTCGTCCTTGACTGCAGTGGTAGTTTTTATTTTTTGAGAAAAGAGGAGAAAAAATGAAAAAATTATCAAGCGCTGAAGTGCGTCAAATGTTTTTAGATTTTTTTAGAACCAAAGAGCACATGATTGAACCAAGTGCGTCTTTAGTACCAGTTAATGACCCAACCTTGTTATGGATAAATTCCGGAGTTGCAACCATGAAAAAATACTTTGATGGGAGTGTTGTACCGGAAAATCCCCGGATCGCAAACGCGCAAAAATCAATCCGGACGAATGATATTGAAAATGTCGGAAAGACAGCTCGTCATCATACGATGTTTGAAATGCTAGGGAATTTTTCTATCGGTGATTACTTCAAAGTAGAAGCGATCGAATGGGCATGGGAATTTCTGACCTCACCAGAATGGATAGGTTTTGATCCGGACAAATTGTACGTTACCGTTTATCCAGAAGATAAAGAAGCGAAACGTATTTGGCTAGAAGAAGTCGGTATTCCAGCTGATCATGTGGTTGAAATTGAAGATAACTTTTGGGATCTGGGCGCTGGTCCAAGTGGTCCTGATTCAGAGATCTTCTACGACCGCGGAGAAGATTTTAACGATCTAGCCGAAGATGATCCCGAAAATTACCCTGGCGGAGAAAATGAGCGCTACTTAGAAATCTGGAACTTAGTCTTTTCAGAATTTAACCATACACCACAAGGAACATATGAACCATTGCCGCATCAAAATATTGATACGGGTATGGGCTTAGAACGGATGGTTTCAATCATTCAAGATGCTCCTACTAATTTTGAAACAGATTTATTCTTGCCGATCATCGGGAAAGTTGAGGAATTGAGCGGGAAGAAGTACGGGACGGATAAACAATTGGATATTTCATTCAAAGTTATTTCTGACCATATTCGTTCGCTAGCTTTTGCGATCGGTGATGGCGCACTTCCGTCAAATGAAGGTCGTGGATACGTTTTACGTCGGTTATTACGCCGTGCTGTTATGCATGGTAAGAAATTAGGAATTGATGAAGCTTTCCTATACAAACTTGTTCCAGTCGTTGGTGCGATCATGGTTAGCTATTATCCAGAAGTGAAACAGCAAGAAGCATTCATTGAAAAGGTTGTTCGTACTGAGGAAGAACGTTTCCACGAAACAATCAATGATGGATTGACAATGCTGAATAATGTATTAGCTGATTTAAAAGTAAAAAACGAAACAACTTTGGATGGAAAAGTGATCTTCAAACTTTACGATACGTTCGGTTTCCCAGTCGAACTGACAGAAGAAGTAGCTGAAGATGAAGGATTGAAAGTCGACCATGAAGGTTTCGAAGTTGAGATGCAAGCTCAGAAAGAACGAGCTCGTGCAGCTCGTACGACAGAAAAATCAATGGGTGTTCAGACAGCTTTATTAGGGGATATCAAAGTTGACAGTACATTTGTCGGTTACGATCGTTTAGAAATTGAAAGTAAATTATTAGTTATTTTACAAGACAATGATTTAGTTTCTACTGTAAACGAAGGGGAAGCACAGTTAATTTTTGCTGAGACACCTTTCTATGCTGAAATGGGTGGACAAATTGCTGATAAAGGTATGATCGTTGACCAAGATGGCAAGATTATTGCCAACGTAATCGATGTACAAAAAGCGCCGAATGGACAAGCACTACACACGGTGAAAGTTCTTACTTCATTGGACGAAGGTGGAAACTATTACTTACAGGTAAATGCGGCCTTCCGTAATAAAGTCATCAAAAATCACACGGCGACTCATGTGTTGCACAAAGCCTTAAAAGAGGTTCTAGGAGATCATGCGAACCAAGCAGGCTCACTAGTTACAGATGCACATTTGCGTTTTGACTTCACACATTTTGGTCAAGTTACAGCAGATGAATTGAAAGAAATGGAAAAAATCGTCAACCAAAAAATTTGGGAAGCTATTCCAGTTATAACGGTCGAAACCGATATTGATACGGCTAAAAACATGGGTGCAATGGCTTTGTTTGGCGAAAAATACGGACACGACGTTCGCGTAGTAAACATCGGTGATTGGTCAATCGAGTTATGCGGAGGAACTCATGTCGTTAATACTGAAGATATTGGGCTGTTCAAGATCGTTTCTGAATCAGGAATTGGTGCCGGTGTTCGTCGGATCGAAGCATTGACAGGCAAAGAAGCTTACGAGGCATTCCGCGAGGAAGAAGAACAATTGATGCAAGTAGCTCAAATCGTGAAATCTCCGCAAATCAAAGAAGTAGTAAGCAAGACAGAACAGCTGCAACAACAATTGCGTGAATTGCAAAAGGAAAATGAACAGTTAGCGACAAAACTAGCCAATCAACAAGCTGGCGATGTTTTCAAAGATGTGAAAGAAATCAATGGCACGACAGTAATCACAGCACAGGTTAATGTAAAAGACATGAATCAGCTACGTCAATTGGCAGACCAATGGAAGCAAAAAGCCTTGTCTGACGTTTTAGTTCTTGGGACAGTCCAAGGTGAAAAAGTGAATCTGTTAGCGGCAATGAGCCCAGCAGCAAATGAAAAAGGCTTAAAGGCTGGTGATTTGATCAAAGCAATTGCGCCAAAAGTTGGCGGCGGTGGTGGTGGCCGTCCCGATATGGCACAAGCTGGCGGGAAGAACCCGGCTGGTTTATCTGCGGCATTAGCAGAGGTATCTAACTGGTTAGCTTAATTTTTAGAAATAGGAGAGTAGCGTCCTTGCGATGCTGCTCTTTTTTATGAGAAAAAGAGACTTTCAACAGCGTGTTTCTTTTATTACTACAGCTATTTCGGTATAATTCAAATGAGAGACTTTATTTTTTGAAAAGAGGGGACCACTTGGGAATTATTGAACAAATTATTTTTTATATTTACGTAATCAACGCCATTGGTGCGGTCATTACTGTTTTTCGTAAACCGCGAAATATTACAACGATTTGGGCCTGGCTATTGACCTTGATCTTTTTACCAGTGATTGGGTTTTTGATCTATGCCTTTTGCGGTCGGGGAATTGATGGTGAAACGATGTATCGTTTTGAACAAGAGGACGAAAAACGTGTTAGAGAGATCAATGAAATCATTCAAGAGGACAATCGACATGTTGATCATAATGAGCCGGATCAATTATATCCTGCAGCGAAATCATTGGTGAAATATTTCCAGAACTTGGATGAATCACCACTAGCTGTTCGAAATGAATTGGAGTTCTTTTTGGATGGTACAGCAAAATTTGAACGCTTGTTTGAAGACTTGCGGGAAGCACAAAGCACGATTCATGTAGAATACTATGCGTTCTTTAATGATCGGATTGGCAATCGTTTTATGCGGATCTTAGAGGAGAAAGCGGCTCAAGGCGTCGAAGTACGGATGATTTATGATCCTTGGGGTTCCCCAAAAACAAATAAAGCTTTTTTCGAAACGTTGATCAAAAACGGTGGAAAAGTGACACCGTTTATTACTTCGAAAAATATTTTAGCGAAAACACGATTGAATTACCACTTGCACCGTAAGATCGTGGTAATTGATGGTCAAATCAGTTGGACCGGCGGATTCAATGTTGGTGACCAATACCTTGGCGAATCGAAACGTTTTGGCAGATGGCGTGATACTCACGGAAGAATTGAAGGAACAGCTAGTTTTACATTGCAGGAAATTTTTATTCGTGACTGGAATGCTTCTGTAGCAGCTAAATCTGACCGGATGAGTTATTTGCCGGAGTATTTTGTTATGCCGCAAAAAGAAATTAAAAAAGGCGTACCAATGCAGATCGTTGCTGACGGACCAGACTCTAGCGAACAGATCATTAAGGATGGCTTTGTCCGTCTGATCTTGGCTGCAGAAAAAAGTGTTTGGATTCAAAGTCCATATCTTGTACCAGATGAAACAATGATTTCTGCTATTTTGATCGCTGTTCGTTCTGGAATCGACGTGCGGATCATGATCCCGAACATGCCGGATCACCCATTTATCTATCGAGCAACCCAATATTACGCGAATTATCTGCATCAACGCGGTGTAAAGATTTATCATTACGCTGATGGTTTTATTCATTCGAAAACGATCGTCGTGGATGATGAATTAGCTACTTTTGGTTCAACTAATCAAGATATTCGCAGTTATGAACTAAATTTTGAAGTCAGCAGTTTTATCTATGATCCTGAGGTCGCGCAATTGTTCCGTAAAATTTTTGAAGAAGATATGAAAGAGTGTATTGAATTAACCGATGAAATGATTGCGAATCAATCACACTGGTTGAATTTCAAACAACGTTTTTCTCGTTTGTTATCACCTGTACTATAGTTTCTTTCGCAAACCTTGGCGGGCAAGATTGTCCGCCCCTTTATTTTTTGCTTCAGGAATCCACTGGAGAACTAATAACGGAAATTGCGGCGCTAATTCATTAAACTCTGATAAATATGGCTGGAAGAGCTTGTTTTTTGTCTGTCCTTGGTCTAAAATTTTTATTGCAGTTTTACTATCTGAATAGAGTAGAATCGTTTGACCATTTAACTCATGAGTGATCAAATAATGCAGTGCATAAAGAATCACAGCTAATTCAGCTTGATGATTGTCCTTCTCAGTCAAAGAGATTGAGAGTTGTTTTTGTTTTTCAGAAATAATTAGGATGCCTCCGCCGCTTTTTTCGGTATTGGTGGCAGCATCTGTATAAACTTTTAACATAATGACCATCCTTTTTTTAGAGTAGGAGTATACGAATGAAGAAAAAATACTATTTTTGGCAACCAGAGCTGTCAATCAGCATCATTTATTGGTCTTTGACCTTTATTATTCTCTTTTACGGATTGATTTTGACTTTGGAAAAAACGCATCCATATTTAAAAGGAAATATTTTTATTGGAATCTTTATCTTGTTTACTGTGGTGGGTCTTCATCGTTATCTATTTTTAGAAGAATCAGGAATAAGAATTCGTTATGCTAGGCTTTGGAGACGCGAGACAATCCTTCGAGAGCATATCGATTATTTAGCTCTTTGTAAGGACGGGATCATCATTCAGCGCAAAGGACTAAGTGGTGCTAAATTCCACCTTGCCATGAGAAAAAAGAAAAAGGAAGCCTTTGTCAAAGATTTCGCATCTTTCTACCCTGAAATACCAATCAAAAAAACAAACGAAAAGATCAGTCAGGACTGATCTTTTCGTTTATTTCTTTTTCACATGAGCCGCTTGCATACCGCGAGCGCCTTCTACAATCACAAATTCAACTTCGTCACCAGAATCCAATGTTTTGAATCCCTCTTCTTCAATAGCGGTAAAGTGAACAAAAACCTCTTGATTTTCATCATAGTCAATAAAACCATAACCTTTTTTTTCATCAAACCATTTAACAATGCCACTATTCATCACGCAACACCCCTTTGCAATTGCTGTTTTTATTATACGTGATGGAAACAAAAATTGCGAATCAATGAGATTGCCGAATCTAAGTGATGTTTTTCTCAAGATAATTCGTTATAATGAGATAGAACGAATAAAAAAAGTATGTTTTTCTGAAAAACGTTCGGGAAAGGGAGTTTTTATGAAAACTGATATTGAAATATCTCAAGCAACGACTTTGGCTCCAATTACAGAAGTCGCAGAAAAAATCAACTTATCCTTTGATGATCTGGAATTACATGGAAAATATAAAGCAAAAATTGAGTTTGATGCTTTAGAACGGATGAAGGAAAACCCAGAAGGAAAATTAATTCTTGTAACATCTATTAATCCAACCCCAGCAGGTGAAGGAAAATCGACTGTAACTATCGGTTTGGGGGATGCTTTAAATAAAATCGGAAAAAAAACAGTAATCGCTCTGCGCGAACCTTCGTTGGGTCCAGTTATGGGGATCAAAGGCGGTGCAACAGGCGGCGGTTATGCCCAAGTATTGCCGATGGAGGACATCAATCTGCATTTTACAGGCGATATGCACGCGATTACGACCGCGAATAACGCACTATCTGCCTTACTGGATAATCATATTCATCAAGGCAACGAATTGAGGATTGATGCACGTCGTGTGATTTGGAAACGTGTAGTAGACTTAAACGATCGTGAACTTCGCCACATTACGGTTGGATTAGGCGGACCTATTAACGGAGTTCCTCGCGAAGATGGTTTTGATATTACAGTTGCCAGTGAGATTATGGCGATATTGTGCCTTGCAAAGGATATTGAGGATTTAAAACGACGATTATCAAATATTGTTGTGGCATACACATTCGATCGTGAACCAGTGACCGTTGGCGATTTGAAGGTTGAAGGTGCTTTAGCGCTTGTTCTTAAGGATGCGATCAAACCAAACTTGGTTCAAACGATTTATCAAACACCAGCTTTTGTACATGGCGGTCCTTTTGCGAATATCGCTCATGGCTGTAATAGTATTTTAGCGACAAGAGCTGCTTTACATTGTGGCGACTACGTTGTAACTGAAGCCGGATTCGGTGCGGATCTAGGCGGCGAGAAATTCTTAGACATCAAAGTACCAAGTTTAGGAAAAGCCCCAGATGCAGTGGTGATTGTGGCTACGATCCGTGCACTGAAGATGCATGGCGGCGTTGCCAAGACGGAATTGAGTGCAGAAAATCTTGATGCTTTAAAAGAAGGCTTCAGCAATTTAGCGAAACATATCCGCAATATGCGCAAATATGGATTGCCGGTTGTTGTAGCGATTAATGAATTCATCAGCGATACGGATAAGGAAATCACATTGCTGAAAGAACTGTGTGAACAAGAGGATGTGAAAGTTGAATTAGCCAGCGTTTGGGAAAAAGGACCTGAGGGTGGGATCGACTTAGCCAAAACATTGGTAGATACGATCGCTAATGAAGATAATAACTTCCATTCAATTTTCAGCAGAGAGCATGACGACTTAAATGAAAAAGTTGAAACGATTGTTCGTGAGATCTATGGCGGAAACGACGTTATCTATAGTAAAAAGGCGCAACAGCAATTAGCCAGCTTTAAAAAGTATGGTTGGGATCGCTTGCCTGTATGTATGGCGAAAACCCAATACTCTTTATCAGATGATCCTAGTAAACTGGGAGCACCAATCAATTTTGATGTGACGATTCGTGAGTTCGTTCCTAAAATCGGCGCTGGTTTTGTAGTTGCCTTAACAGGAGATGTAATGACCATGCCTGGTTTGCCTAAAAAACCTGCTGCATTGAACATGGATGTTGACAAAAAAGGCAACGCCATTGGGTTGTTCTAAGACCTAATAAACATACTAAGAGTAGAGGGTAGAATCAGTGACGGCTGATTCTACCCTCTACTTTTTTGTATATTCAGAATAGAAAATGCATAATATTTCGAATATACGTCTATTTATTTATAAAAAACCATTGACTTGTATAAATACTCCACGTATAATCATCAGAAATAGCAATGCTCTAATCGTATTATTATGCAAATGCAAGGAGGGGTTAATATGAAAGTCTCGATTATTGGAGTGACAGGCTATAGCGGGATCGAATTGGTTCGTATATTATTGCAGCATCCGTATGTAGAGATATGTTCGATCCATAGTCATTCACAAAACGGCAGAGATATTAATGAGTATTTGCCACATCTAAATCGATTATTGGACCTTCCTTTGGAACCAATTGATCCTCAAAAGATCATGGAAAAATCGGATATCGTCTTTTTTGCTACTCCATCAGGCATATCAAAAGAAATAGCAACCACTTTTGTAGAGGCCGATTTTCCAGTAATCGATCTTTCGGGTGATTTTCGATTAAAAACAGATGGTCAATATGAAAAATGGTATAAAAATTCAAGTGCACCATTTGAAGTTTTACAAAACGCTCACTATGGATTAGCTGATTTTTATACAGAACCAGCTTCAACATTAATTGCCAATCCAGGTTGCTATGCAACAGGAACACTATTGTCACTAGCTCCATTGGTTCAACGAGAAATGATTGAACCAGATTCCATTATCGTTGACGCGAAATCCGGATTGTCTGGTGCAGGAAAAAATTTATCAGAGTCGAGCCATTTCGTAAACGGGAATGAAAATATGACTCTTTATAAAATGAACAGTCACCAGCACATTCCAGAAATTATGCAGCAGTTAAAAAAATGGAATGAGAAGATTCCGGCGATTCAATTCTCGACATCATTGATTCCTGTAACACGCGGCATTTTTATAACGACCTATGCGCGTAGTAAAGAAAAGCTGACACAAACCACGGTTTTGGAATTATTTCATGACTTTTATCAAGAAAAACCTTTTGTTCGTGTTCAAGAACAGGATGTTTATCCGAATCTATGCCAAATCGTCGGTTCAAATTTTTGTGATATAGGCGTTGCCTACAATGAAGTGACGAATATTATCACCGTCGTCACAGTTCTTGACAATTTGGTTAAGGGAGCAGCTGGACAAGCTGTTCATAACCTAAATCATCTAGCCGGTTGGCCAGAAACAACCGGCTTGAATCTTGTCCCAATTTATCCTTAAAAAAGTCGGAGTGTGAAGAATATGCAAATTATCGAAGGAACGATCGCCAGTCCTAAAGGCTTTTATGCCACTGGCTTACATGCAGGTCTAAAAAAAGAAAAGAAAGATCTAGGACTCATCTATTCAGAAATTCCGGCAAATGCCGCAGCTGTGTATACAACGAATCAAGTTAAAGCAGCACCTATTTTCGTCACGAAGGAAGCGATGGCTAATCAAAAGATTCAAGCGGTTGTCGTCAATTCTGGTATTGCGAATGCTTGTACGGGAAAAATAGGTCTAAAAAATGCGAAAGAAATGCAGGCCTTAACTGGGGCATGTTTAAAAATTGCAAAAGAGGATATAGCGGTGGCTTCTACGGGTGTCATTGGAAAGCAGCTGCCGATGGAAATAATTGAAGCGGGTATCAATCAAATCGATTTAGAAAATCAAGAGCCCTACGCTTTTCATAAAGCAATCTTGACTACTGATACAGCCACTAAAGAAATCGTTGTAACAGAAGAGATTAATGGTCAAACGGTCACGATGGCAGGCGTGGCAAAAGGGTCTGGTATGATCCATCCCAATATGGCGACTATGTTAGCTTTCGTTACGACAGATGCTCAAATCTCAAAAGAACTGTTGCAAGAAATTCTAGCTGATAAAACAGAAACAACATTCAATCAAATCACTGTTGATGGGGATACTTCAACCAATGATATGGTCTTGGTTCTTGCAAATGGGTTAGCTGAAAATCCCGTGATCGATAAGAATACAGAAGCTTATGATAAATTTGTAGCGATGTTCCAATTAGTCAGCGAGACTTTAGCTAAGATGATTGCAAAGGATGGCGAAGGAGCCACCAAATTGATCGAAGTCCAAGTAGTCGGCGCGCTTAATGAACCCGAAGCACGTTTAGTTGCGAAAAAAGTTGTTGGTTCTAGTTTAGTGAAAACAGCTATGTTTGGTGAAGACCCGAACTGGGGACGAATTATTTGTGCGGTAGGTTATGCCGGTTCGCATACAGATCCGGAAAAGATTGATATGTGGATCGGTGAACAGCAATTATTGAAGCAGAGCCAGCCGCAAGGATTCGAGGAGGAGGCCATGAAACAGACGCTGGAAAAAGAAAAAATTTGCATCACAGTTGATTTGAATCTCGGAGAAGAAAGCGGAAAAGCTTGGGGATGCGATTTGACGTATAAATACGTCGAAGTGAACGCGCTGTACCATACTTGAGGAGTGAATGATTATGGGTAAAATTGTTGTAAAAATCGGCGGTGTGGCCAGTGATAATTTAACGACGAATTTTTTTAAGCAAATTGACGAATGGCATTTCTATGGACACGAAATCATCATCGTTCATGGCGGAGGTTACTATATTACTGAAATGATGGAACGATTGAATATTCCTGTCACAATAAAAGAAGGTTTGCGAGTGACGACGGAGCAAGCGTTGAAAATCACTCAAATGGTCCTAATCGGACAGGTTCAACCAACGATCACGACTTTATTTCAACAGCAAGGATTCGCAACGATTGGGCTCAATGCTTCCAGCGATAATTTAATTCAGGGAGATTTTATTGATCAAGAAAAATTAGGTTATGTCGGAAAAATTACTGAGGTTAATCCTGCGGCCATTGAAGGCGTGCTCAACAAGAATTACATACCCATCATCGCACCGTTAGGAATGACTCCCAACGGTCAGTGGTTAAATGTCAATGCGGATGATACTGCTTGCAAGATTGCAGAAGAAGTTGACGCAGAGGCTTTGTATTTACTGACTGATGTGCCGGGTGTGAAGAAATCTGACGAGTGGCTAGAGAAAATCTCTATTAATGAAGTGGAACAGCTCAAAGCGGAAAAAGTCATTACCGGAGGAATGATCCCTAAACTAGACAGTGCTATTAAAGCTCTGGAAAATGGTGTATCCGAGGTTCATATTACCAATTGCATTGAAAAGACTGGGACTGTTATCACAAAAGAGGAGGTCTTTGCATGAGCCACTTGTTTCCAAACTATGCCCGCGACACGATCGATCTGGTCAGCGGGTCAGGCAGCTATGTTTATGATCAAAATGGAAGGCAATATCTAGATTTTATGAGCGGAATTGCAGTCAGCAATCTAGGGCATAATCATCCAAAAGTAGTCCAGGCGTTATCTGAACAGGCGGATAAAATTTGGCACAGTTCGAACCTATACAGCAGCAAGCTGCAAGAAAATGTAGCAGAAAAATTAACGATGGGCAAAGACTACTTAGCCTTTTTTTGCAATAGCGGTACAGAAGCCAACGAAGCGGCGATCAAGTTAGCCAGAAAAGCAACAGGACGATCAAAGATTTTAAGTTTTGAGCAATCATTTCACGGTCGAACCTACGGAGCTTTGAGCGCAACTGGGCAGCCGGCGTTACAAGCTGGGTTCTTTCCAATTGTCGAGGGATTCGACTATTTGCCATATAATCAGCTTGATCCTCTGAAGGAAAAGCTGGATAAAAATGTAGCTGCAGTAATGCTGGAAGTGATTCAAGGAGAAGGCGGTATCGTCCCAGCAAAGAAAAAATGGCTTCAATCTGTAGCAAAATTGTGCAAGGAAAATGGCAGTTTATTGATTATTGATGAGATTCAGACCGGAATGGGCAGAACAGGAACCTTTTTCGCCTTTGAGGCTTATCAAATTGAACCAGATATTATCACAATCGCCAAAGCTTTGGCCAATGGGATTCCCGTTGGAGCGATGTTGGGAAAGACCGAACTAGCCAAAGCTTTTGGCCCTGGTTCTCATGGGACTACTTTTGGCGGCAATAATTTAGCAATGAAGGTTGCTGATGTAGTCGTAACAGAGATTAATCAGCCAGTGTTTTTATCAGCAGTGACTGAGAAGGGGCTTTTTCTGCAAGAGGCATTGACACAACTAATTTCAGAGTCCGACAAAGTTATTGATGTTCGCGGAAAAGGCTTGATAGTTGGTGTAGAGTTAGATTCGCCAGAAACCTTACAGCAAACGATCGAAACATTGAAAGAACAAAAATTGTTAGCGATCAAAGCAGGCCGAAATGTTTTACGCTTGCTGCCGCCTTTAACGATCAGTCAAACAGAATTGGAAGATGGCTTAGCAATCATTCGATCGATACTAGTCGAAAATAACAGTTAGCTTTCGCTGAAAAAGACAAATTTTATTGTTAACTTCTTAAAAAATATCTTGATATCAATCAAAGAAAAGAAAAAATCCTTGGGAATCTTATAATTTCTAAGGATTTTTTGATGGTTTGAAATTTGAATGGTTAAGTAAAATTATTTTTCTATTATCTTTAATCACTAGAATCATTGGTTTAACAACGTTTATTAACAGACAATCATTATACTTAAAAAAATATAAACTTTTAGGAATTTAATTATCACGGAAAAAGAGGTACATTGACTGTATAAATAACCGAGTGACTAGTTTACGACAGTAAATAAATGAAAAGGAAGGAGGAAAATCGATGACGAGATTAACAGCAACATTTGAAAACAGCAACGGGAAGAAACACCGTTGGAGCTTGAAAAATTCTAATCCTAATAAAGCACCTAAAGAGATCAAAGCCTCGCTAGAGAAGCTAACACTGCTTAATATATTTGATAAAGAGGATGTCGGTTTGTTCAAAAAAGTGGTTACCGCCAAATTTGTTAAGAAAATTGAAACGGCTATTTTTGACGAGCCAGAAGATGCTTTCATTCCGGAAACAACGACCAATACTCAACCGAAGAAATCACTAAATACAGCTACAGAACCAACCACTCTTTATATTCCAGAGGATCTTGTTATCACAGAACAACGTCCAAAACCTAATCTTCTTATTCAATCGATTGAAATGTCGAAAGGGATCGATCCGCATAAAATTAATGAGAGTCAAATGTTGACTGTAATTACGGCATGTATACCAAACAGTGCTGTTTTAGAGGATATTTTTATTGATGAGCAGACTACACCGGCCAAGATTGTTCTGATAACACGTCTCAAGTCTAAAGAAGAGTCGGTTTATGCTGCGCAAGCACAATCACCGCCAAACTAAGAGAGAAAGTGCGTCTTTCTACCTGTGATTTATTCTGTCAGTTATATCTAAAAGTCCAGCGTTGTGTTGCGGCAGATAAACGCACAACATATCTGATTCTTTATTAAACCCGTAAAAATAACGGGTTATTTGTCGTGTTTTGATTTTTTTCATGTAGAGACATGGAGCTTAAAGAACCTTTTCGTTTTTACTGAAGCTCAGACTTTTCATCTCGCTTTTTTTCACTTATACTGAAGCTATCTGATTTTAAAGGATTCCTGTTGTTTAATTTGTTTCTTACTAGAATAAGAAAATACGGTATAATGGGGATTCGCACTAAACTAAATTCTGTTGAAATAAGGAGCGGTTGAATGGGAGAACGAGCAGATATTTTTTTAAGTACCTTTAATCGGATCGAGAAGGAATTGAAGCGTCAACTAGGAAACCCTGCCAACATGAGCTTTAGTGAAGCGGTTCGCCGTTTATCAAAACGTCGTGATAACCTGATCGGTGAAAGCGAAAATGATTTACTGCAGCTGGCACAACTGCGAAACGCTATCGTTCACGATCAAGTGGCGGATGATTTCGTGATTGCCGAACCTAATGAGTGGGCGGTCGAACGAATCCAGCAGATCGAAGAGAGTTTATTGAGACCAGAAAAAGTGCTGCCGCGTTTCGGGAAAAAGGTCACTGGATTCGAACGTGATCTGCCGCTAGTTGATATTATGAAAATCATTTCGGATAAGCGCTTTTCACAATTTCCAGTTTATGATTCAGGAAAATTTATGGGTTTGATCACCTTGCGCACGATCGGTTTTTATTTTGCTCAAGCGAGTTTAACTGGTTCAGTAAGTCTAAAAGGTCGAGTAGCAGAAGATCTGTTGTTGGCAAATGGCAAACGAGCCAATTTTAAATTTATATCAGCGGACACAAAAGTTTCTGAAGTAGAAAAAATGTTCCAAACAGAAGCTGTTTTAGAAGCGATCTTGATTACAAAAGATGGCAATTCGGACGGCAATCTGCTGGGAATTATTCGACCAAGAGATATTTATAGTCAAGAAGGGGAGCAGTAAGCTTGTTAGTCATTTACTTATTCATAAGCGCGGGGATTATCGCGCTGGATCAATGGTTTAAATGGTGGATCGTCAGCCAATATAGTTTTGGCGAGAGTCAAACGATCATTCCCAATGTTTTGTCGTTGACTCATATTCGCAATACCGGCGGGGCCTTTAGCCTATTCGAAGGACAGCAAATCTTTTTTATCGTAATCACGATCGTAGCGGTTGTAGCCGTAGTCTATTATTTAGTTAAGCATATAAATGAAAGCAAGTGGCTGACTGTAGGCCTGAGTTTCTTTTTAGCTGGAGCTATTGGCAATTTCATCGATCGTTTCCGTTTAGGCTATGTAGTGGATATGTTCCGATTGGATTTTGTTAATTTCCCGATTTTTAATATCGCTGATATGGCACTGGTCGCAGGTGTGATTATGATATTTATTTATATTCTATTAGATGAGAGAGATAAGAAAAATGGATAACCAAATTGAAATTATTATTAAAGATGAAACCGGACGGATCGATAAGGCTTTGAATGATCGTTTAGTTGACTATTCACGTTCACAAATCCAGCAGTGGATCAAAGAAAAGCATGTTTCAATCGCCGGAAAAACCGTCAAGGCGAACTATAAGGTCAGTGCTGGTGATAAAATTCTGATCGAGATTCCGGAACCGGAAGAGCTAGATCTTATACCAGAAAATCTTGATCTGACTATTGTTTATGAAGATGAGGATGTTGTCGTGGTCAATAAACCCCAAGGTATGGTGGTCCATCCATCAGCAGGTCATCCACAAGGAACGCTGGTCAATGGGTTACTGTATCAAATCAAAAACCTTTCAACGATCAATGATGTGGTTCGTCCAGGTATCGTGCATCGAATTGATAAAGATACTTCCGGTTTACTGATGGTGGCTAAAAACGACCATGCTCATGAAGCACTAGCCAAACAATTAAAGGATAAAACCTCTTTGCGAAAATATGTTGCCTTGGTTCATGGAGAAATCTCTCATGAAAAAGGTCGAATCGAAGCACCGATCGGCCGTTCAAAGGTCAATCGTAAAATGCAGGCCGTGATCGAAGACGGAAAGCCTGCGGTTACACACTTTGAAGTGTTGAAACGTTTTGAAGGCTACACGTTGATCGAATTGCAGCTGGAGACCGGACGGACACACCAAATCAGGGTTCATATGCAATACATTGGTTTTCCGGTCGCGGGTGATCCTTTGTATGGTCCCAAAAAAACATTAAAAGGCAATGGTCAATTTCTGCATGCGAAATTATTAGGCTTTGAACATCCAACAACTGGTGAGATGATGGTCTTCGAAGCCCCGCTGCCAGAGATTTTCAAAAAAACTTTGCAACAGTTAAAAGAAAAAGATTGATTTCTTAAATAAGGAATAGTATAGTGTCTGTAGTAAGAAATAAATAACTTAATAGTGATCCTTTAAGAGTAGTCCCGTGAGGCTAAGAAGGAAGTAGATAGTGACTTGGACTAGGTGCGCCTAGAATAACACTATCATTTTGACGAAGTCGATAACATTCCTCCTACCTAACTACGGGTAGGAGTTTTTTTATTGTAAAAAATAAGGATGTCAATTCAACTTTTCGCAGCTCACTAGGAAGAAAAAATAATACATTAAAACGAATAAGGAGGAGACAGGATGTATAAAAAAGAGGTTGTAGATGAGGTAACAATGAAACGAGCATTGACTCGCATTACTTATGAGATCATCGAACGAAATAAAGGGGTTCAAGATATCGTCTTGATCGGGATCAAAACCCGCGGAATTTTTATTGCTCAGCGAATCGCTGAACGTTTGAAACAATTGGAACACATTGATGTACCCGTTGGAGAATTAGATATCACACTTTATCGTGATGACGTGAAGGTGTCGGAAGCAGAACCAGAATTGCACTCTTCAGATATTCCTTTCTCAATTGAAGGGAAAGAAGTCATTCTAGTTGACGATGTATTGTTCACCGGCAGAACAATCCGTGCAGCACTAGACGCTGTAATCGACTTAGGCCGTCCCAATCGTATTTCATTAGCAGTCTTAGTCGATCGTGGACATCGTGAATTACCGATTCGTGCAGATTATGTTGGAAAGAATATTCCAACGGCTTTGACAGAAGAGATCGTCGTTGAAATGGAAGAAAACGACGGACAAGATCGTATCCTGATTCAAAAAGAAGAAAAATAAAAATTATTGTTTAGATACTAGAAAGAGGAAGTTTGATGGAAGAGTTTCACAATGATGACGTTGTTTTAGATATTCACGATCGTCCGAGCACAGGGCACTGGATCGGATTAAGTATTCAACATTTATTCACGATGTTCGGCGCGACAGTCTTAGTACCAATCTTAGTTGGGATCAATCCAAGTATCGCGTTAGTGAGTTCAGGTTTGGGAACACTGGTTTACTTGACCGTAACAAAAGGTAAAATACCTGCCTACTTAGGCAGCAGCTTCGCTTTTATCGCAGCGATGAAGTTATTGATGAAGAGTGACGGTTATCCAGCAGTCGCACAAGGTGCGCTGACTTGCGGTTTGGTTTACTTGATCGTTTCTTTCATTATTAGAAAAATCGGTTCTGGCTGGTTGGATAAAATCTTGCCGCCAATCGTTGTTGGACCTGTCGTAATGGTCATTGGATTAGGGTTAGCCAGCAACGCAGCTCAAAACGCGATGTACAACAACGGTGTATATAGCTTCAAGTACGTATTAGTTGCTCTGATCACTTTAGCGTTGACGATTTTCTTCAATATGTTTTTCACTGGATTCTTAGGCCTAATCCCGATCCTTCTAGGAATCGTAGGCGGCTATGTTACAGCAATGATATTCGGCATCATCGACTATCAACCAATTATCGATGCGAAATGGTTGGCAATGCCGGCTTTCAGTGTGCCTTTCGTTAGTTATCAGCCAAAACTGTATATCAACGCGATCACAACGATGGCTCCGATCGCCTTCGTAACAATGACTGAGCATATCGGGCATTTGATGGTCTTGAATAAATTAACCAAACGAAACTTTTTCGATGATCCAGGTTTGGATCGTACATTGATGGGGGACGGCCTAGCGCAAATCGTCGCAGGATTCGTTGGAGGACCTCCTGTAACGAGTTACGGAGAAAACATCGGCGTGCTAGCGATTACTCGAGTTCATAGTGTGTTTGTTATCGGCGGTGCGGCGATCTTCGCGGTCCTCCTGGGATTTGTCGGCAAGCTCAGCGCTTTGATTTTAAGTATCCCTGGACCAGTAATCTCGGGTATCAGCTTTATCTTATTCGGAGTAATCGCGGCTAGCGGCTTAAAAATCTTGATCGAAAATAAAATCGACTTTGACCGTAAAAAGAACCTGTTGATCACCTCGACTATCTTGGTCATTGGTATCGGCGGTTTGGTCTTCGAAGCGGGAACCTTCACTTTATCAGCGATGGCTCTAGCAACTGTCTTAGGAATTATCTTGAACTTAATCTTGCCAGATCAAGCACGTAGTGAAAAATAGACACTCGAAGAATTTTATTAAGGAGGAAATTTCATGATCATCCAGTCTGAAGAAATTAGTCTGAAGCATTTATTGACGGTCGAAGCTCTGACCGATCAAGAGGTGATGGGGCTGATTCGAAGAGCGCAGCAATTCAAACAAGGTGCGCGATGGACACCACATAAGGACCAATACTTTGTCTCTAATCTTTTCTTTGAAAATAGTACCCGGACCCATAAGAGTTTCGAAGTTGCAGAAAAAAAACTCGGACTAGATGTGATTGATTTTGACGCCAAAACAAGCTCCGTTCAAAAGGGCGAAACTTTATATGACACTGTTTTGACGATGTCGGCTTTAGGTGTTGATGTCGCGGTGATCCGACATGGAGACGAGAACTACTATGATGAATTGATCCAAAGCAAAACGATCCAATGCTCAATCGTCAATGGCGGTGATGGCAGCGGGCAGCATCCAACACAATGTTTGCTAGACTTGATGACCATTTATCAAGAGTTCGGCCGCTTCGCTGGATTGAAAGTCGCAATCGCGGGCGACATCACACACTCCCGTGTAGCAAAATCCAATATGCAAATGTTGAAACGTCTTGGTGCAGAAGTCTTCTTCTCTGGACCAGAAGAATGGTATGACGAAAGCTTTGATGTCTACGGAACCTATCGTCCGTTGGATGAACTTGTCTCGGACGTAGATGTCATGATGCTCTTAAGAGTGCAGCACGAACGCCATGATGGACAGGAAAGCTTTTCAAAAGAAGAATACCACGAAAAATACGGCTTAACGATCGAACGGGGCAAACGGCTGAAGGAAAAGGCAATCATCATGCACCCAGCACCTGTCAATCGTGATGTTGAGATTGCAGACGACTTAGTTGAAAGCTTACAGTCACGGATTGTTCCGCAAATGACCAACGGTGTGTTTATTCGGATGGCAATTTTAGAAGCAGTACTCAGAGGAAAATCGTAAAGGGGCAGATAAAATGAAAACATTAATTAAGAATGGAAAAATCGTAACTAAAGGGAATCAAACAATAGCCTGTGACCTGTGGCTTGAAGATGGCATCATCGCCGGTATTGGAAAGAATTTTTCAGACATTACGTTTGATCAAGAGTACGATGCAAACAATCAATTAATCACACCCGGTTTAGTTGATGTTCATGTTCATTTACGAGAACCCGGCTTTACTTATAAAGAAACCATCAAGGATGGCTCAAAGGCAGCGGCTCGCGGCGGCTATACAACCGTCTGTGCGATGCCTAATTTGGACCCTGTCCCTGACACAGTCGAAAAATTCAACAACGTAAAAGCCATTATTGAAAAAGACGCGGTGGTCAAAGTGCAACAATACGCACCGATCACAGAAGAGCTGCGCAGTGAGACCTTGACCGATCAAAAAGGGTTGAAGGCCGCTGGTGCATTTGCTTTCACCAATGACGGGGTGGGCGTGCAAACGGCTGGTACAATGTACTTGGCAATGAAAGAAGCTGCGGAAAACAATATGGCTTTAGTTGCGCATACAGAAGATGAATCCTTATTATTCGGCGGTGTAATGCATAAAGGCGAGATCAGCGAAAAATTGGATCTTCCAGGGATTTTAAGTGCTACTGAATCATCACAGATCGCCAGAGATTTAATCTTAGCGGAAGAAACCGGTGTGCATTACCATGTTTGCCACGTGTCAACGAAAGAAAGTGTACGGGTGATTCGCGACGCCAAGAAAGCCGGCGTGCATGTGACGGCGGAAGTTTCACCGCATCATTTGATCTTGATTGATGAAAATATCCCGGAAGACCATGGTTATTGGAAGATGAACCCGCCGTTACGCGGTGTGGGCGATCGTGAAGCATTGATCGAAGGCCTGCTTGATGGAACGATCGATTGTATCGCAACGGATCATGCGCCTCACGGCTTTGAGGAAAAGAACCAGAGCTTCCTGAAATCACCATTTGGTATCGTCGGCAGCGAAACAGCTTTCCAATTGATTTATACACACTTTGTTGAAACAGGACTCTTTACATTAGAACAAGTGATTGATTGGATGGCCGTCAAGCCAGCAGAAATCTTCGGAATGACCGTTGGAACTTTAACCTTTGGTCAGCCGGCGGATATCGCAGTATTTGATCTAAGTCACGAAGAAAAAATCGATGACAAAAAATTTGCATCACTAGGGGTGAACACACCTTTCACTGGCTGGCCAGTCAAGGGTGCAACACTGATGACCTTCGTGGATGGTCAGTTGGTATACAACAAGGAGGACTAAGACGTTGAAAAGACTTTTAATTTTAGAAGATGGCACAGTATTTGAAGGTGAAGGGTTCGGCGCTGAAGCAACAGTTGTCGGCGAAGTCGTCTTCACTACTAGTATGACGGGATATCAAGAGACAATCACCGACCAAAGTTTCAATGGACAGATCATTACATTCACTTATCCAATGGTAGGAAATTACGGAGTGAACCGTGATGACTATGAATCGATCGCACCAACTTGTAAAGGCGTGATCGTGAAAGAGCATGCGCGCTTAGCCAGCAATTGGCGGAATCAAATGACACTAGATGAATTTTTGAAACGCAAAGGGATTCCAGGAATCGCTGGGATCGATACACGAGCACTAACAAAAAAATTGCGCAGCGTTGGAACAATGAAAGGGAGTATCGTTGATCCAGCCGATCAATTTGAGCACTCGTTTGATCAACTAAAAGCAACAGTCTTGCCAACCAATCAAGTCGCGCAAGTTTCAACAGTTACACCTTATCCAAGCCCAGGCGTTGGCCGCAATGTAGTAGTCATCGACTTTGGTTTGAAGCACAGTATTCTACGAGAACTGTCACGACGTGAATGCAACTTGACCGTAATGCCTTATAATACCGATGCTCAAACGATCTTGGATCTTTGTCCTGATGGTGTGATGTTGACCAATGGACCTGGCGATCCGAAAGATGTACCAGAAGCGATCGAAATGATTCAACAGATTCAAGGGAAAGTGCCGATTTTCGGAATCTGCTTAGGTCACCAGCTGTTCTCACTCGCGAACGGCGCGGATACCTACAAGATGAAATTTGGACACCGAGGATTAAATCATCCAGTACGCGAGATCGCTACTGGTCGGATCGACTTCACTTCACAGAACCACGGTTTTGCAGTAGATGAAAAAACGATCGACTCAGAAAAATTAATGGTCACTCATATAGAGGTAAATGACGGTACGATCGAAGGGGTTCGTCATCGAAATTATCCAGCGTTCAGCGTTCAGTACCACCCAGACGCTGCGCCGGGCCCACATGACGGCGTTCATTTGTTTGATGAATTTATGGAAATGATGGATGCATGGAAGGAGCAAGCATAAATGCCAAAACGTACAGATATTAAAAAGATCATGGTGATTGGTTCTGGACCAATCGTGATCGGACAAGCCGCGGAATTTGATTACGCCGGCACACAAGCTTGCTTAGCGTTAAAAGAAGAAGGATATGAAGTCGTTCTGGTTAACTCGAATCCGGCAACGATCATGACTGACCAGGAAATCGCGGACACCGTTTATATTGAACCAATTACACTTGAATTTGTTTCCCGCATTTTGCGTAAGGAATTGCCAGACGCGATCCTGCCAACCCTCGGCGGACAAACAGGTTTGAATATGGCGATGGAATTAGCTGACTCGGGGATTTTGGATGAATTGAAGATTGAACTGCTGGGAACAAAATTATCAGCGATCGATCAAGCGGAAGACCGCGACTTATTCAAAAAATTGATGGAGGAACTGGACCAGCCGATTCCAGAATCGGAAATCGTCAACACAGTGGAGGAGGCGGTAGCCTTTGCCAATACAATCGGCTATCCGATCATCGTTCGTCCAGCCTTTACTTTAGGCGGAACTGGCGGCGGTATGTGTGACAATGAAGAGGAACTTCGCACGGTGGCTGAGAATGGTTTGAAACTCTCACCAGCGACTCAGTGTCTGATCGAAAAATCGATCGCTGGATTCAAAGAAATCGAATATGAAGTAATGCGAGACTCAGCAGACAATGCTATTGTCGTTTGTAACATGGAAAACTTTGATCCAGTCGGTATTCATACAGGGGATTCGATCGTATTCGCTCCAAGCCAAACCTTATCTGATTATGAGTACCAAATGCTACGGGATGCATCCTTATCGATTATTCGAGCATTGAAAATCGAAGGCGGCTGCAATGTTCAGTTAGCGTTAGACCCGCATAGCTTTAATTATTATGTGATCGAAGTGAATCCAAGGGTTTCTCGTTCATCCGCATTAGCAAGTAAAGCAACCGGTTATCCAATCGCGAAGCTTGCCGCGAAAATAGCGGTGGGACTTACTCTGGACGAAATGAAAAATCCAGTAACTGAAACAACTTATGCCGAATTCGAACCAGCTTTAGATTATGTAGTTGCGAAGATTCCACGCTGGCCTTTCGATAAATTCGAAAGTGGCGAACGAGTTCTTGGAACCCAGATGAAAGCTACTGGAGAAGTAATGGCGATTGGCCGAAATATCGAAGAATCTTTGTTGAAGGCTGTTCGTTCATTAGAAATCGGAACGTACCACGCAGAATTACCCGAATTAAGCGAGGTCACTGACGATCAATTAACCGAAAAAATGGTTAAGGCACAAGATGACCGCTTGTTCTATCTGACAGAAGCAATTCGTCGCGGCTATTCGATCGAAGAAATCAACGAGCTGACTAAGGTCGATCTGTTCTTCTTAGATAAATTGCTTCATATCGTTGAACTAGAAAATGCGCTGGCTCAAAATAGAAAAGACGTTGACCTGTTGAAACAAGCAAAACAGAATGGCTTTGCTGATGTGAAGATCGCTCAGCTTTGGAACATGACGGCAAATGAGGTTAGAGAATTCCGTACAGCTAAAAAAATCGTTCCCGTTTATAAAATGGTCGATACTTGCGCAGCCGAATTCGAATCGCAAACACCTTATTTCTATAGCACGTACGAATTCGAAAATGAGAGTGTGCGTTCTGATAAGGAATCTGTCTTGGTCTTAGGTTCAGGACCAATTCGAATCGGTCAAGGGGTCGAATTTGATTACGCGACAGTTCATTCAGTAAAGGCGATCCAAGCAGCCGGCTATGAAGCGATCATCATGAATAGTAACCCAGAAACAGTTTCAACTGATTTCTCGGTCTCAGATAAGCTCTACTTTGAACCGTTGACATTGGAAGATGTTCTGAACGTGGTCGAATTGGAACAACCAATCGGAGTAATCGTTCAGTTTGGCGGACAAACAGCCATTAATTTAGCTGAACCATTAGTAAACAACGGCGTCAAAATTTTAGGAACCACGATCGAAGATTTGGACCGTGCGGAAGATCGCGATCAATTCGAACAAGTTCTACAACGCTTGTCGATTCCACAACCGCCGGGAGATACTGCAACAAGCGCTCAAGCAGCGGTGAAAATTGCCGAAAAAATCGGTTATCCAGTATTGGTTCGCCCAAGCTATGTTTTAGGCGGACGGGCGATGGAAATCGTTGAAAACCAATCTGACTTAGAAGATTACATGGCGAATGCCGTGAAAGCATCACCAGAACATCCTGTCTTAGTCGATCGTTATTTGATCGGTAAAGAGTGTGAGGTGGATGCAATCTGTGACGGAGAAACTGTCCTGATTCCTGGAATCATGGAACATATCGAACGAGCAGGGGTCCACTCTGGCGACTCGATGGCAGTCTATCCACCGCAAACCTTCTCGGATGAATTGAAGGCAACAATTGAAGAGTATACACGTCGCTTAGCATTGGGCATGAACTGTATTGGCATGATGAATATCCAGTTCGTGATCCACAACGATGAAGTTTTCGTGATCGAAGTTAATCCGCGGGCTAGTCGGACAGTGCCATTCTTAAGTAAAATTACGAACATCCCAATGGCTCAGATCGCGACTAAAGCGATTCTTGGTCAAAGCTTGAAAGAATTAGGCTATGAAGATGGTCTGTATTCTGAAAGTGAGATGGTTCATGTCAAAGCACCGGTCTTCAGTTTCACGAAACTGCAAAAGGTCGATACTTACTTAGGACCTGAAATGAAATCAACGGGAGAAGTCATGGGAACAGATCGCAGTTTAGCCAAGGCGTTATACAAGGCTTTCGCAGCATCTGGACTGCACTTGCCAGATTTCGGAGCGGTCTTATTCACTGTCGCAGACGAAAATAAAGATGAGGCGTTAGATTTAGCCAAACGCTTTAAGGATGTTGGCTACAGCCTGATCGCAACAGCGGGAACAGCCAAATTCTTAGAAGAAAACGGTCTAAACGCTAAGACTATCGCGAAAATTTCCGAATCAGATGATAACAATGTGATCGACTTGATTCGCAGCGGCGAAGCACAAGTCGTCATTAACACGATGGATAAGAACCGGCAGAATGCATCAGAGGACGGCTTTATCATCCGCCGTGAAGCAGTGGAACATGGCGTTCCATTATTCACATCCTTGGATACGGCAGATGCCATCTTACGAGTAATGGAATCACGCGCATTTTCAATTCAAGAAATTTAATTTTTGCAGAGTGAAGCATGCTTCACTCTGTCGATGTATAGGGAGGCCGTTATGAAGCAGGAAATGATGACGATCGTTCGTCAACAAGAGTTAGCACCGAGAATCTATGAATTGGTTTTAGCTGGAGAATTAGTCAAAGAAATGACGATGCCGGGACAGTTCTTGCATCTCCGAGTACCAAGAAGTGATTTATTATTACGTCGTCCAATCAGTATCAACCAATACGATCGAACAGCAGGAACTTGTACGATTATTTATCGTGTCGAAGGGGACGGAACGAAGTATTTTGCGGATATGTCAGCTGGGGATCAGCTAGATGTCATGGGACCCTTGGGACACGGTTTTGAGATCGATGAGCTGAATACTCGAGATACCGCATTTATTGTTGGCGGAGGAATCGGTGTTCCACCTTTGTATCAGCTTTCTAAAGAGCTGACAGCTAAAGGGGTAAAAGTAATCCATTTTCTAGGTTTTGGTTCACAGGAAGTGGTCTATTATGCCGACGAGTTTCAATCATTAGGTGAGACACGTTTTTCTACGGATGATGGAACATTTGGGATTCAAGGAAATGTCGGAAATTTATTGATGGCGGAATCGGCTAAGCCAAACGCCGTTTTTGCTTGCGGGAATAACGGTCTTTTAAAAACAGTCGAACAATTATACACGGAAGTAGCAAATGTTCAGCTTTCACTAGAATCTCGCATGGCTTGCGGGATGGGCGCTTGTTACGCCTGTGTTTGTCATGTACCTGAAGATGAAAACAAAAGTGTCAAAGTATGTGAAGACGGTCCCGTTTTCCAAGCAGGGGAGGTCATCTTTTAATGAGTATTGCAGTCAAATTACCTGGATTAGACTTGAAAAATCCGATCATGCCGGCAAGCGGCTGTTTCGGATTTGGGAAAGAATACGCGGACTATTATGATCTGAATCAATTAGGCGCCATCATGATCAAGGCAACGACACCAAAGGAACGCTTTGGGAATGCAACACCACGGGTGGCAGAAACACCAAGCGGCATGTTGAATGCGATCGGCCTGCAAAACCCCGGTATGGAGGTTGTACTAAAGGATATTTTACCAAGTTTAGAAAAATACCAAGAGCTTCCCATCATCGCGAATGTCGCGGGGGCATGCGAAGAAGACTATGTCGAAGTTTGTGCTAAAATCGGTGACGCGCCGAATGTTAAAGCAATCGAGTTGAACATTTCTTGCCCAAACGTTAAACATGGTGGAATCGCCTTCGGAACAGACCCGGAAGTTGCATATCGCTTAACTAAAGCGGTCAAAGAAGTCGCCAACGTTCCAGTCTATGTCAAATTAAGCCCAAACGTGACAGATATTGTGCCGATTGCTAAAGCTATTGAAAAAGGCGGCGCAGATGGCTTCACTATGATCAATACATTACTAGGGATGCGCATCGATCTGAAAACCCGTCAGCCGATTTTAGCGAACCGAACCGGCGGATTATCAGGCCCGGCGATCAAACCAGTCGCTATCCGCTTAATCAATCAGGTAGCAGCAGTCAGCGAGCTTCCCATCATTGGAATGGGTGGTGTCCAGACAGTAGATGATGTTCTAGAGATGTTTATGGCTGGTGCCAGTGCGGTGGCAGTTGGAACAGCTAATTTTACAGATCCATACATTTGTCCAAAATTGATTGAAGAGTTGCCGATCCGCATGGCGGAACTAGGTATTGAATCTTTAGAACAGCTAAGACAAGAAGTCAGGGGGACGTTCTAATGGAAAAACGACCAATTGTTGCGTTTGATTTTGCTTCAAAGCAAGAGATCGAAACCTTCTTAACTCATTTTCCGATCGATGAAAAATTATTCATCAAGATTGGGATGGAGCTTTTCTATCAAGAAGGGCCGGCGATCGTCAATTTCTTACGTACTCAAGGCCATGATATTTTTCTTGATTTAAAGCTGCACGATATTCCTAATACGGTTCAAAAAGCAATGCGAGGCATCGCAAAAATGGGCATTAAAATCACGAATGTTCATGCTGCTGGCGGTGTAGATATGATGCGCGCGGCTAAACAAGGCTTGGTAGAGGGAACCGATGCAAATCAAGTTGTACCAGAGTTGATTGCAGTAACGCAGTTGACTTCTACGAGTGAAGAGCAGATGCAGGAAGACCAGCTGATTAGCGTTAGCTTGCAAGAAAGTGTCCTTCACTATGCCAAATGTGCTCAAAAAGCTGGATTAGACGGAGTCGTTTGCTCCGCTCATGAAGTGGAAAAAATCCACGAAGCAACCATGCAAGATTTCATTTGCTTAACACCAGGTATCCGTCCGCAGGGCGCCAGTGTCGGTGACCAAAAACGGGTGATGACACCAGCGAAAGCTCGCGAGATCGGATCAAACTATATCGTTGTGGGCAGACCGATTACTCAATCAGCTGATCCTTATCAAAGTTATCTACAAATCAAAAAAGAATGGAACGGTGAAGTATAAATGATCGCAGAACAAATCGCCAAAGATTTATTATCAATCGAAGCAGTTTCTTTAAGTCCTGATGAGCCTTTCACTTGGGCCAGCGGATTGAAATCCCCAATCTATTGTGACAACCGCGTGACAATGAGTTATCCAGAGGTTCGCCGTGCGATCGCGCAAGGCTTAGCAGCAAAAATCAAAGAAGAGTTCCCCAATGTAGAAGTAATTGCGGGAACAGCTACTGCAGGTATTCCACATGCTGCCTGGGTAGCAGAAATTTTAGATTTGCCAATGGTTTATATCCGCAGTAAAGTAAAAGATCACGGTCGCGGCAATCAAATCGAAGGTCGCATTACAGAAGGGCAAAAAATGGTTGTGATTGAAGACTTAATCTCTACCGGCGGCAGTGTATTAGAAGCCGCAGTAGCGGCTAAAAAAGAAGGCGCAGATGTTTTAGGCGTTGCTGCAATCTTTACTTACGAATTAGCAAAAGGCAGAAATAATTTTGACGCTGCTAATATGCCATTGGTCACATTGACAAACTATTCAACACTGATCGAAAGTGCTTTAAAAGAAAAATATATCAATCAAGATCAGCTTGATCTGTTAAAAAAATGGCGTAAAGACCCTGAAAATTGGTTGAGCTAAAACTAAAAGCATCCGCGGATGCTTTTTTTCTCGTAAAATCATAAAAATCGTTTTAGCATAAGTATATTAGAAGCCGAAAATGAAGTTTAATGGTATATTATTTTCAGTAGTTTATGAAAAATAGTCATCGGTTTTCCGACAGGCAACAGGCATAGGAGACCGGTAATCAGCAATAACAACTGCTTTATTTTTCACTACAAGAAATAAATACATCACTATGAATAAGAGGTTATCTAATGTATGAAAAATTTTTAGACAATACCCGATTACGAAGATTCACAGTCTTGGCACTCGTCATCTTCGTCCTATTTTTAGTCAAAGATTTCATGACTCCGATTTTATTGACGTTCATTTTTACCTTGATCTCAGTAAAAATCGTCAAATTTGTTCAGCGCTATATCAAGGCTCCGACTTTCTTGCTGGCGACGGTTTTATATCTGCTCGAAATATGGTTATTGTATCTTTTGATCTCAAGATATTCGACGATTTTGATTGATCAAATGACCTCGACGTATAACTCAATCGTTCACTTTTATCAACATAAAGAGTTTAATTCTGATGTAGTCACAAATTTCATCTCTAATTATTTTAAGAATCACAACTGGCAAGATAAGGTCGAAAGTGGCGCCAGCATTCTATTAGAACAATTGCAAAATGTCGGTCGATTAGCCGTTGCCTTTATCATGTCCTTTATCCTAAGCTTTTTCTTCATGGTAGAAAAGGAAAAAACGATTTTATTTTCGAAAAACTTCTTAAGCAGCGAATATGCATGGTTTTTCCAAGACATTTATTATTTTGCTAAGGTTTTCGTTGAAACATTCGGTGTGGTAGTAGAGGTACAGTTACTGATCGCAATCGTAAATACAGTGATTACGACAGTTGGATTAGGTTTGATCGGTTTCACCCAATTACCGACTTTAGCAATCATGATCTTCTTCTTAAGTTTGATTCCCGTCGCTGGGGTGATTTTCTCATGTATTCCTCTGACACTAATTGCCTACTCAACTGGCGGCTTACAGACAGTTATCTATGTATTGATTTTGATTGTTGCCGTCCATTGTGTTGAAGCGTATATTTTAAATCCTAAATTTATGTCGAGTCGCACGAAATTACCGATTTTTTATACGTTTGTTATCTTATTGATCAGCGAAAAATTCTTAGGTGTTTGGGGATTGATTGTCGGTATTCCAATCTTCAATTTCTTTCTTGAGATATTAGGGGTAAAAATTACTACGAAGAAAACAAAGAAAACGGATCAGCCGAATTAGGCCGATCCGTTTTTTCGTAGTTGTTCAACGACTGACTCCTCAGGCGTCACAAATAAGGTTCTTTGATTTTCATAAATGACAAAACCCGGTTTTGCGCCATTAGGTTTGTGAACATGCTTGACCGCTACATAATCAACTGGGACTTGTGCCGATTGTCGAAATTTTGAGAAATAAGCAGCCAATTCAGCAGCTTCCAATAATGTCTCCTCGGTAGGATCAGTACTTTTCACAATAACATGAGAACCCGGAATGTCTTTTGCATGGAGCCAAATATCCGTTTTCCTTGCTTGCTTCAAAGTTAATTGATCATTCTGTAAGTTATTTTTACCGACTAAAATCTCTGTACCATCGCTAGCAACAAATCGTTCCGGTTTAGAAGGTGCCTGATTTCGATTTTTCTTACTGCGTTTTTTCTTCAAATAACCACTGGCAATAAGTTCTTCTTTAATGATCTCGATATCCATCGGTCCAGCAATTTCTAATTGCGCGAGAACAGATTCAAGATAGGCAATTTCATCTTTTGCTTCAGCGATTTGATCATAAATCAATTTGACCGCTTTTTTTAGTTTCTGATATTTTTGAAAGTACTTTTGGGCATTTTGATTTGGGGTCAACGCTGGATTTAATCTGATAGTAATTGGTGCGTTGTCTTCATAATAGTTCAACAGTTCCACACGTTCAGCACCGCGTGGAACTTGAGTCATAAAGGTGGTTAACAGTTCACCATCCCGTCGATATTCTTCAGCATTTTCAGAATCCTGTAGCGTTTTTTTACGTTTTGCAAGCTTTGTTTGATTCCGCTTAATTTCATTGTCCACTTTGCGAATCAACTCATTACCTAACTGTTTGACACGATCTTTCTCAGCCTTTTCACCATAAAAAGCATCAAGTAAGGCACTCAAACTTTCATAAACCTCCGACTCCTCAAACGTTTCAAAAGCAAGAGGAGCGAAGAATTCTTTGTTATTTTTAATTCCCAATGTTGGCGTGAGATTCTCACGGATATTCATCCAAAACGTATCCCAAACAGCCATTTTTTCATTTGGTCTTGCCGAAAAACGGAAGGCAAGTTCATCACCAGTGTCACGACCTAACCCTTGGAAATGTTGCTGCAAATAACGGCCATCAAGTATTTCAGCAGTAGAAAGAATGGTAAATACCTGTTCTTTAGAAACATGGAAGGGATTCAATTGCTCTTGTTTCGGCGGCTCGATATAGTCACTACCCGGCAAGATCGAACGATACGTATTTTGAGAGTGCCCGATATGTTTGATCGCATCTAGAATTTTACCAGTCTGTTTATTCAGCAAGACAATCGTTGAATGACGCCCCATCAACTCCACGATCAGAACAATATCCTGTAAATCCCCTAATTCGTTACGCTTGCTGAAGGTAAAGTGAACCACGCGGTCATTTTCAACTTGATGAATATCTTCCAAAATCGCTCCTTCTAGATGTTTGCGTAGCATCATCACGAAATTTGGTGGGTTATCGGGATTAGTATAAGCAATTTCCGTTAATTGGACACGTGCATAGCTGGGATGGGCAGAAAGTAATAGTCGTTGATTTTTTCCGCGAGCGCGAATGACCAGTACAACCTCATTATCATAAGGTTGGTGAATCTTGGATATTCTTCCGGAAACGAGTTGTTCTTTTAATTCTCGTACCATTGCATGGGTAAAAACTCCATCAAAGGACATTTTTTATCCCTCATTTCTATTCATAGTACGTCTATTATAAACAAAAAAGCTCCAATGACCAAATAAGTCATTGGAGAAGACCCAGAACACTTAAACGCTTATAGATTCCTTATAACTATGAAGTTCGTCAAGTAGCTGAAGCAGGAGTTGTTCCGCCTCATTTGGCAATCGATCATAACCACCTTGATAGGTTTTACGTGACTGCACAAAGGCTAGTCTGGTTTCAAGCCGAGTCATTAAGTGAATCAAGTAGTGATGGCTATTAAAATCTGGTTCGTGTTTTTTTACAGGCAGATAACTGATTTTTTTTAGTGGACCGAATGCTTTAAATTCTGCCGTTCCATCAACGATTTTTTCGATACTGCTGAGTGTTTCGTCCGGTGTGACTTTTCGCCCTTTAAAATCACCAGTATTCAAAATAAAGCAAGCTGTCTTTTGTTTTTGGAACAAATCTTTGAAGTCTTGATAGTCCTCTTGGAGCGGGTAGCAGCGGAAAGGATTGGCAAAGGGCTCAATTACTAATTGATCAGAAACCTCACCAACAACATTCTCAGCGGTAGATCGCTTCGTCGCTAATGTTGCACCGAAGACAGCCGCAAGAGAAGGGTCTTCGATTTTTATTACTGGAGGAAGACTGTCATCTTTCATAATCCAAAAAAGGCCATCCACTTTTTCCGCGATATGATCGACACGATTAGGCGTAGCATATCGACTCTTGATGCTTCGGCCATTTCCGTTTCGAATATCCTCGGTAACCAACACTTTTTTGTTCTGCTCATCTAAAGTGACACCAACATTCTGAGCAGTAACGATATACTTAATCTGTTCGCTAGTCATCGGGTAATCTTGTGTTTTATCAAAATAGGCCGGTTCTAACGCGGTCGTGGACCCTTTTTCTTTTGAAATGACAAAGGCATCATCATGGAGGACATGAACTTCTCCTTTATTTTTCGGTTTTGCCAAAGTGATGGTGGATTTTCCTGAACCTGACAAACCAAAAGCCGCCATCGTATATTTTTTGTCTTCTAGCAGGTATTGCTTCATACCGCCATGGCAAGCAATAAAGCCATTACGATGTGCTGTCGCCCAAGCCAGCGTCAAAGTCGCCTTTTTTAATTCTCCAAAATAGCGTAAGCCTAGAATTCCTGCACAATTGTGAAGCGGATCAATCACAACTACCCCATCAGGAAAATCAGGATGTTCCCAATCAGGATCAGCAAAAATAAAAATATCACCAGTATAGATTTCATCTGATTGCTGATAAAATAGGTGCTTTGCATCACCAATTTGAAAGTTCAATAAATAGGAGTAAAGGTTGGGACTGTAGTCTGCCGGCAGCATTAAATGAGATTTGACAGTGAATTCTTCATCAAGTCCCACGATAACCTCACCGGAGTAGAATTTTTTGGAGCGAGCATTGAAAACTGCTTCTCGTAATAATTCACTATAAAAAGCACTATCGATTCCTTGCTGACCGATAATTCGTCGAGCTGCGGCTGTTCGTCCCACAATTTTTCCATCATTAGTTACCAGCACTTTCGCATCGGTAGGGAGCTGTAACCTGCTTGTATGCGCAACATCAAGATCCGTAGTGATCGTCCCAGGACTTGATTTTGCCAAGGCATAAGCATCTGTAAGATGACGAATACGCGTGACATTATTTCCATAAAATGCTGTTTCAATCACACTGCGGATGCTTGAAAAAAGTCGATTACTTTTTGTAATCTCTGTACGTGAAAATTGTTCAATACTGCTCATTATAAAACCTCCTTAGAATAAGTTGTCATTATTATAATATCATTAAAAGAAAACGCTAACAATCAAATATAAAACACGCTGTATTTCGTTCCTACGCAAAAAAATGAAATCTATTCTAGCTGGTAGCGCTTTTAAGATAAAAATAATATAATGATAAGTAAGGAGGGCCTATTATGGGAAGATATATAGTAATACTTAAAAATAGACTGCTTATTTTTTGGCGAAAATTCATAATTATTGTCTCAGAAAATGAGCGTCGCTCCTTAATGATTGCGGCTAGTCTAGTGGTCTTCGCACTGCTTTTCTCAGCTTCAGCCGTTTTCGCGCAGAAAACGATTCGACAAGATCAATTAGATGAATTAGTCTTTGATTCTTTAAAATCAGATCATTTGATTCCTATGGATTATCAAACAGTAGACCAAAAAATTGAACAAACTAAGGCAATTTCGATCATGTTTAGTCAACCAAATGGCACTTCTTTCGAAAACGTCATGACTATCCTCGATGATCCAAACCAACAAACAATGCTGAATCGCAAGTTTTATTACTACCCAATCGTTTATGATGGAGAAACAATCGCTAAAAAATACCAGCTTGATCCGTGTCAAGTAACCTTTATTTTCTTTCATAACGGCAAAGAAAAAAATCGCTTTGTTGTTGAAAGTTTGAAAGATCTAAATAATGAGTTTATTCCGGAATTGAATCGTTTACCAATGTGGAACCTTAAAAAGTAAAATGAGAATTCGCGTAAAATAAATGAGCTTTTTTTAATAAAAAGAGTTGACAGTCGATTTTTTTTCGGATAAACTAACCTCAACATAAAAAAAGGAGTGACATTCATGAGACACGCAAACTTATCTAATCAATTGAATAGCTGGCAAAACTGGCGTAGATAAGTTGTATTTATGAATTCACTCATAGATACAACGTTTAGGCAACTTCTAAATTTTGTATCTATGCTGGATATTTTTTCATGCTTATTCCCGCATAGAGACCATCTATGCGGTTTTTGTTTTTTTCTAGGACAACTACCGTTAAATTTTAGGTAGTTGTCTTTTTTTTACTAGTTTTTCTTCACGTTTTCGTGTGATTGGAAAAATGGTGGCGTACAAAATTCATACATTTTTATTGAACTAACTGTCAAAAAAATAGTTAAAAACAAAAATCGGAGGAATTAAATCATGAAAAATAAAGGGATTATTGGATCAATCATCGCATTAGCAGTAGTATTAATCGGCGTTTTCGCTTATCAGATGGGTTCGCGTCAAACTGATGCCACAGCAAATAAAGAAGAAATCAAAACCGTTGGTATCCTACAATTCATTAGTCACCCATCATTGGATCAAATTAAAGATGGTGTAATCGAAGGTTTAAAAAAAGAAGGCTATGTAGACGGTGAAAACATCAAAATCGAATTTTTAAACGGCCAAGGTGATCAAAGTAAATTGAATAGCATGAGTCAACAATTATTAGAAAAAAATTCAGATGTCTTAGTTGGTATCGCAACTCCAGCAGCAAAAGCATTAGCCAACGCGACAAGCGATAAACCCATTATCATGGGTGCAATCAGCGATCCCGTAGGAGCTGGACTAGTTACAGATTTGAAAAAACCAGGCGGTAATGTTACTGGCGTCAATAACTTAACTCCTGTTGATCAACAACTAGATATGGCGAAAGAAATGTTCCCAGATGCCAAAACAGTCGGTATGATTTATTCGTCTTCAGAGGAAAATTCTAAATCGCAAATTGAACGAGCAGAAAAACGTGCAACAAAGGACGGTTTGACGGTAAAAAAATATGCAATCAGTTCAAGTAATGATATCGCTCAAATCACGCAGCAGGCCTGTCAAGAAACAGATTACTTATATATTCCACAAGACAACACGATTGCCAGCGCGTTTCAAACGTTAATCAACGAATCTGATAAAGCTAAAAAACCCGTATTCGTTTCTGTAGATAATATGGCCAAAGAAGGCGGCATTGCGACAGTTGGTCAAAATCAATATGACTTAGGCGTTGAAACTGGCAAAATGGCGGCTGATGTTTTAAGTGGTAAATCAAAACCAGCTGATACACCAGTAAATGTCATTGACTATGGCGATATGATCATCAATGAAGATAAAGCCAAAGAATTGGGTATCACAATTCCAGAGAAAATCAAAGAAAAAGCAGAAGTAGTTAAAGGGGAGTAAACAAATGGTAATTTCAGCGATAGGACAAGGATTTTTGTGGGGAATATTAGGATTAGGTATTTTCATGACCTACCGTATCCTAAATTTTCCAGATATGACAACAGAGGGATCATTTCCATTAGGTGGGGCAGTCTGTGTGACTGCGATAACTAATGGCGTATCTCCTATACTAGCAACACTTTTAGGGATCGTCGCAGGAATGTGTGCTGGGTTTGTTACCGGCATGCTTTATACAAAAGGAAAAATCCCGGTCATCTTAGCTGGAATTTTAGTCATGTCTGGATTAAATTCAGTAATGCTGTTTATTATGCAAACGCCGAATCTATCTTTGCTAAAACAACCTAAAATCCAAGATTTCTTTACAAAATTAAACTTGCCAGATCATTTTGATATCGTTTTGTTAGGCTTAATAGCGATTGTAATCATCGTTGCTCTACTACTGTTTTTCTTTTTTACTGACTTTGGTCAGGCATATATCGCAACTGGTGATAACGAAAATATGGCACGTTCAATCGGTATTAATACCGATCGAATGAAAGTGATTGGCTTAACATTGTCAAATGGAGTCATCGCCTTATCAGGAGCGTTGATCGCCCAAAATGATGGGTATGCGGATATTGGAAAAGGTGTCGGCGTAATTGTCATCGGTTTAGCTTCTATTATCATTGGCGAAGTTTTGTATGGTGAAGTAACATTTATTGAACGGTTAGTCGCGATTGTTTTAGGAAGTATTATTTATCAATTGTTGATCTTAATCATTATCAAAGCTGGTTTAGATACTACATACTTGAAGATTTTCTCTTCAATTATTTTGGCTTTGTGTTTGATGATCCCACGCTTAAAAGAAGCATTGAACTTAAAAACTGGATTGGAAAAGGAGGAGTAATTGTATGAACACATTAGAGGTTAAAAACGCAAATAAAACGATCAGCAACGGTGTCAATGATCAGCGTAAAATCTTGAATAGTGTTGATTTGACGATTGCTCCTGGTGAATTCGTCACTGTTCTTGGAGGCAATGGTGCTGGTAAAAGTACCCTTTTCAATAGTATCTCGGGCAGCCTGCTATTGGATAGCGGAACAGTTTCGGTAATGGGCAAAGATTTGACCAAGCTTTCAGAAGAACAGCGAGCAACATCAATTTCCAGGGTATTTCAAGATCCCAAAATGGGGACAGCACCACGATTAACAGTTGCTGAAAATTTAGGTTTAGCTGAAAAACGAGGGCAAAAACGGCGATTACGCCAACGTCAGCTGAATCAAAAGAAAGAAATATATCGTGAACTGTGCAAACTGGTCGGTAACGGCTTGGAAAATCACCTCGATACACCAACAGGATTTCTTTCCGGCGGGCAACGTCAAGCGTTGAGTTTGCTGATGGCGACGATCACGAAACCTGATTTACTACTATTAGATGAACATACAGCTGCACTCGATCCCAAAACAGCGAAACAATTAATGCTGTTGACAGATCAACGAATCAAGGAACAAAATCTAACTTGCTTGATGGTCACCCATAAAATGGAAGATGCCCTACATTATGGCGATCGCGTGATCGTGATGGGAAAAGGGGAGATCATTAAGGATATCCACGGGGAAGAAAAGAAGCAGATGACCTTAGCAGATTTATTCCTGCTTTTTGAAGAGGGCGAGACAGTAGCTGAAGTAATGTAAATAAATTTTTTTACAGAAAAATAAAATAATGGGTTGACTTATCAGAAAAACAAATCTATACTAAGTTCAATCTTAAATCAGTTTGGAGCGATTTTTATGAATACGAATAAGAGTACGCACACACAACTGAATAATTATTACTTTAGCTATTTTAGATAGGTTTGTATTCATGATTCATGGATGCAAACTATACAAGTTTGTATCTATGATGGCTAAGGATTTTAAGTTCGACTTAACGCCACATAGATGAAAATCTATAGTGGCTTTTTCTTTGGTATTTTTTTGGGAGACTAGGCTCATTGTAGATTTTCTACAGTGGGCCTTTTTCGTTTTTAAAATCGCTGATTGAAGGTTATTAGAAGGATGCGAGTAACTCTTTCTGCTTTAGCAGATTAGGGAAATTCAAACATCTTAATTAGGAATAGGAGAGTGAGGAAAGATGGAAAATCAAATATCAGGAAGAACGCGGTTAGCCGGTTTATATGCATTGCCAGCAAGGCATAGCTTTTCACCCATGATGCATACCACAGCGTTCCAAGCAACAGGGGTTGACGCAGTCTATCTAAGCTTCGATGTTCAGCCAGAAAGACTTGGTGAAAGTATTCAAGCTATTCGCGATCTTGAAATGCTGGGAATTAATTTATCGATGCCTCACAAGATGGAAGCCATTAAACACGTCGATGAGCTCAGTCAAGCAGCACGTTTGATTGGGGCAATCAATACCATTGTCAATAAAGATGGAAAATTGGTCGGACATATCACAGACGGGATTGGCTGTATGGAAAGTTTGAAGCAAAACGGGATAGAGATCATCGGAAAAAGAATGACGATTCTTGGAGCTGGTGGTGCCGCAACAGCAATTATTACTCAAGCGGCGATCGATGGCGTAAAAGCTATTGATGTATTTAACATCAAGGATGACTTCTATCAGAAAATCGAGCCAAAATTGGCCATGATCGCAGAAGAAACCAACTGCCATATTCGATTACATGATTTAGCAGATGAAAAACAACTGAAGGAGTCTTTAGATACAAGCAGTCTATTAATCAATGCGACAAACATCGGAATGGCGCCTAAAACAGAGCAAATGCCACTAGCAGATGCAACCTTACTAAGAAAGGACTTAGCCGTTTTCGATGTAATCTATCATCCCGGCGAAACAAAATTACTAAAAGCTGCGAAGGCAACCGGAGCAAAAACGGTTAATGGTCTAGGTATGCTGCTTTATCAAGGAGCCGCTGCTTTTAAATTATGGACAGGTAAAGAAATGCCTGTTGAACAAATCCAACCGTTATTGGAAGAAACAATCAAAAAATAAAAAGTGAAGGAAGTTATTACTATGATCTTAATTATAAAAAAAGGCATTCAGGAATCAGAATTATCCCCCATTTTATCTCGCATTAAAGAAGAAGGATTAGGAGTACAAATCAATCACGGGAAAGATCGTTTAGTCTTGGGTCTCCTAGGAGATCCAAAAATTATTCAAAATGTACCGTTTCAAGCCTACAGTGTCGTTGAACGGGCAGTAGCCATTTCTAATACTTACAAGCTGACTTCAAGAGAATTCCACCCACAAGATACAGTTGTAGATGTAGATGGTGTAAAAATTGGTGACGGCAGTTTTGTAACAATGGCTGGTCCTTGTTCAGTCGAAGGCGAAGAACAAATCATGGAAACTGCACGTATGGCTAAAGCTGGCGGAGCAAAAATCTTACGTGGCGGGGCATACAAACCTCGGACCTCTCCATACGCCTTCCAAGGTTTAGGTGAAGAAGGCCTAAAAATTATGCGTAAAGCCGCTGACGCTCATGGCTTGAAGGTGATCACTGAAGTTATGGATGAATCTCATATTGATGTTGTCTGCCAATACGCTGATATTATCCAAATCGGTGCCCGTAACATGCAAAACTTCCGTTTATTAGAAGCAGTTGGTAAAACAGGAAAACCAATCGGCTTGAAACGCGGGATTTCAGGAACGATCCAAGAATGGTTGAACGCGGCAGAATACATTGCAGTGCAAAATAATTCAAACATTATCTTCATCGAACGCGGGATTCGGACGTACGAAACAGCGACCCGCAATACCTTCGATTTAAGTGCGGTTCCATTGATCAAAAAATTGAGCCACTTCCCAATCATCGTTGACCCAAGTCACGGAACAGGCGTTTGGGATCTAGTTGCACCAATGGCACGGGCTGGAGTTGCCAGCGGAGCTGACGGTATGATTGTTGAGATCCATCCTGATCCATTACATGCTTGGTCTGATGGGGAGCAATCATTGAATGAGAAAAATTACCTAAACATGATGAGTGAAGTTGAGATTATGGTGGAAGCAATGAAAAAAATCAACGCTTTATCAAAAGAACCTTCACTGATTAAATAGGGGGAACATTTATGGAAATCGTCTTAGCAGAAAAAAGCTACGAGATCATCGTTAAACGTCACGCGTTAGATTCCGTTGGAGAATGGATCGCCTCGTTATGGCAAAACAAAAAAATCGCAATTATCAGCGATGAGAATGTTTACCCGATCTATGGTGAAAGAATCCGTCAGCAATTACAAACTTATGATGTTTGTCATTACGCTGTACCCGCTGGCGAAAGCAGCAAATCATTAACAACGGCAAATAATCTCTATGAATTTTTAGCCGATCAGCAGTTCACCCGTAGCGATGCGATCATCGCTCTGGGTGGCGGTGTCGTTGGTGACTTGGCAAGCTTTGTAGCATCCACCTATATGCGGGGAATTTCTTTCGTTCAGATTCCAACTTCATTGCTGGCGCAAGTCGATTCTAGCATTGGTGGGAAAACTGCGGTGAATTCAAGCAAAGCCAAGAATATGATCGGAACCTTCGCCCAACCTGATGGTGTCATGATCGATCCAGAAACATTGATTTCATTGTCAGAAGCACGTGTTCAAGAAGGCATTGCGGAAATCATCAAATGCGGCGCGATCAGTGACGCTTCACTCTGGCAGGACCTGGAGAAACTAACAGGAGTTCAGGATCTGCTGGATCATAGTGAGGCGATCATTTCAAAGGCCTTGAACGTGAAGAAAACCGTCGTGGAAGATGATGAATTCGATAATGGTTCTCGGTTACTGCTGAACTATGGACATACCATCGGACACGCGATCGAGACTACGGCCGGTTATGGAAAAATCAGTCACGGTGAAGCCGTGGCGATCGGCATGGTACAAATTTCTCGAACCGCTGAGGCAAAAGGACTTTCGCCACAAGGCATTACGGATAAGATCATTGCGATGAATCAGAAGTATGGATTGCCGACTGCGTACCAACCATGGGAAGCCGAGAAGTTTTATTCGGCGATTACCCATGATAAAAAAGCCCGCGGTGATAGCTTAAATATCATATTGCTAGACGAAATTGGTCAAGCTCGTATTCAAAAAATCAAATTAACCGAAATCAAAGACTTTTTAATAGAAGGGAAGTAGTAGTTTATGCGTTACTTAACAGCTGGAGAATCTCATGGACCAGAATTAACCACAATAATTGAAGGTGTTCCAGCAGGACTAACACTTTCCATAGAAGCAATCAATCAAGAATTAGCCCGCAGACAAGGCGGCTACGGTCGCGGCGGACGGATGAAGATCGAAAAAGATCAAGTCCGGATTACTTCCGGTGTTCGACATGGCAAAACACTTGGCTCACCGATCACCATGATCGTAGAAAATCTCGATTGGAAAAATTGGCAAAAGGTCATGTCTGTCGAAGCAGTCGCTGAAAAAGATGAGAAGTTGCGCCGTGTTTCAAAACCGCGACCAGGTCATGCCGATCTAGTCGGCGGGATGAAATACGGACATCGTGATTTGCGGAATGTCTTAGAACGATCTTCTGCTCGTGAGACAACCATGCGTGTAGCGATCGGAGCAATTGCTAAACAAATCCTAGCTGCGATCGATATTGAGATCGCAAGCCACGTTGCAATATTAGGCGGAATCGAAGCCAATGTTCCAGAAGTATTAAGTGTCGAAGAAATCAAAGCAAAAACCGAAGTTTCAGAGGTCAACATGGTTGATCTAACAATCGAAGACTCAGTCAAAGAATTGATTGACCAAACGAAAAAAGCTGGCGATACCATCGGTGGTGTTGTAGAAGTACGAACAGACAATGTACCTGCAGGGTTAGGTAGTTATGTTCAATGGGACCGCAAGCTGGATGGTAAGATTGCTCAAATTATGATGAGCATCAATGCATTCAAAGGCGTTGAATTCGGTATCGGCTTTGAAGCAGCTCGTCAACCTGGTTCGAAGGTCATGGATGAGATCATTTGGGACGATGGCTACAGCCGGACAAGCAATCATCTTGGAGGCTTTGAAGGCGGGATGACTAATGGTGAACAAATCATCGTTCGCGGTGTCATGAAGCCGATCCCGACTTTGTACAAACCATTGATGAGTGTTGACATCGATACAAAAGAACCCTACAAAGCCAGTGTTGAGCGTTCAGACAGCACGGCAGTTCCAGCCGCTTCAGTAGTGGCGGAACATGTGGTTGCTACTGTACTAGCAGAAGAAATTTTAGAAAAATTTTCATCAGATACGATTGATGATTTAAAACAGGCGGTATCTGAATATCGCGAAGAAATCAAAAATTTTTAAGAAAGAGGGGACGTCTATGAGAAAGAAAGTGTTCGTCTTAGGGCTTGGTCTAATCGGCGCTTCACTTTGCAGAGCTATCAAGAATCCTAAAATTGAGTTATTCGGCTGGGATTATTCGGATGAAACCCGCGAGATCGCTAGTGAAGTTGGATTAGTCGATCAAATTGCTTCCATTAAAAAAGCATCTGAGATGGATATTATTATTTTAGCCGTACCCGTCTTATCTACGCTTCACTATTTGCATGAGCTGGCGCGCTTACCCTTAAAAGAATCAGTAATAGTTACAGATACCGGCAGCACGAAGAACGAGGTTATGAAATTGGCTCAGATACTGCCCTTCACTTTTATCGGTGGACATCCAATGGCCGGCTCACATAAATCAGGAGTTAGAGCAGGTAATCCGAATCTTTTTGAAGAAGCGTACTACATCTTGACACCGCCTGAAGGAACAGATGTCGAACCATTGATGGAATTACTGGAACCGACTCGAGCGAAGTTTGTTGTGATTGAACCTGAATCTCATGATGAAATAGTTGGGGTATTAAGTCACTTGCCGCATATCGTGGCGTCAGGTTTGGTAAAAATGAGTGATCAGTTAACAGAAGATCATCCTCGCGCAACACAGCTTGCGGCCGGTGGATTCCGAGATATTACTCGAATCGCTTCATCAGACCCGCAAATGTGGACAGATATTTTATTAACGAATCGTTCGATTTTACTAGACTTGATTACCCGTTGGCAGAATGAAATGTCGAATATTCGGGAAAGCTTATTACAGGAAGATCAGCCAGCAATCTACAACTTTTTTAGCCAGGCTAAGCATTCTCGAGATCACTTGCCTACAAAAGATCGCGGTGTTATTCCAGCATTCTATGATCTTTACATCGATATTCCGGATATCGCAGGAGCGATAGCTAAGGTAATGACGCTCATAAGCGAGGCAGATATCTCTATTATTAACTTAAAGATTCAAGAAACTCGAGAAGATATTTTCGGAGTTTTAGAACTTTCATTCAAGAATCAAGCAGATTTGGAAAAGGGACAATTACTAGTTGAAGAAGCGGATTTTCGTTGTCGCAGAAGGAGTTGAACAAATGAAACTATTGGAAACTAAAACAGGGCTAACTGGTACGTTGACCGTACCAGCAGATAAATCAATTTCACATCGTAGTATTATGTTTGGGGCAATCAGTCATGGGAAGACGACAGTTCACAACTTTTTAAGAGCAGAAGATTGTCTGAGTACAGTTGCTGTCTTTAAAGCATTAGGAGTTACGATTAGTGATGATGGAAAAGAGATTATCGTTGAAGGAAAAGGTTTTGAGCATTTACAAGCACCGCAAGAAGTCTTGGATGCAGGAAACTCCGGTACAACGATGCGCTTGGTCTTGGGAATTTTGACAGGTCAGACTTTTCATTCGAAAATTACTGGTGATGCGTCGTTAAATCGTCGGCCGATGGAGCGTGTCATGGGACCGCTCAGAAAGATGGGTGGACATTTAAAAGGGGAACTAGACAGTGAATTTCCTCCTATTATAATTGAGGGAAGCGAGTTGACAGCGATCACTTACGAAATGCCGATCGCAAGTGCACAGGTGAAATCAGCGATCCTTTTTGCTGCATTGCAAGCAAAAGGAATTACTACTATTATTGAAAAAGAAAAATCACGCAATCATACAGAAGAAATGATCAAACAGTTTGGTGGGGAAATCTCAGTGGAAGATAAAGTAATCACTGTCCCCGGCGAGCAACGACTAATTGGACAAGAAGTAACCGTGCCTGGAGACATTTCATCAGCTGCCTTCTATCTGGTAGCAGCTAGTTTATTGCCAGACAGCAAACTTAAACTAAAACATGTTGGGGTAAACCCAACTCGTACTGGTATTTTAGATGTTTTACAAGAAATGGGGGCTGATATCCAAGCAGCAGACATTGACCAGCAAAACCAAGCAGCGGACTTACTAATCAAGACGGCGCCATTAAACGCTGTTGAAATCGGCGGAGAAATTATTCCGCGTCTAATCGATGAACTCCCCGTCATCGCTTTAGCTGCAACCCAAGCGAAAGGAACTACTATCATACGAGATGCACAAGAATTAAAGGTCAAAGAAACGAACCGTATTGACGCAACAGCTCAAGAATTGAACAAATTAGGGGCTGACATCGAGACCACGGACGACGGGATGATCATCCATGGACCAACTAAGTTACATGGAGGAGTGGTTGACAGTCATGGCGATCACCGAATCGGAATGATGCTTCAGATCGCAGCTTTATTAACAAAAGAATCTGTTGAATTAAACAACCCAGAAGCCATCAATATTTCTTATCCGAACTTTTTCACGGATTTAGCCTCATTAATATAACTCTATAGTTTGAAAAGGGTGGGAAATCTGTATCCGATATAAAGACTGAAGCTTTTTTTTGAAAAACAAGTACTCAAAAATGAATGGAGAATGCCTAATGGAATCAATCGTCTTAATCGGCTTCATGGGAGCCGGAAAAACCACTATTAGTAAAGAACTCGCAGATACGTTGAATGCCCGTGTAGTAGATATGGATGACGTTTTAGTTGAACGGATCGGTCAGCCAATCAGTGATTACTTTGAAGAACATGGAGAAGATTCCTTTCGCGAACATGAAACGAATCTGTTAAAGGAAGCTTTAAATGAAGAATCTGTTATTGCGACAGGCGGCGGTGTCATCTTGCAAAAGGAAAACCAAAAAGTATTGTCTGATAAGTTAGTAGTCTACCTGAAGGCGGACGCTAATGTTCTTGTAAAACGAATTCGTGAAGACAAAGTAAATGTTCGACCATTAGCAATTAAAAATGACGATGGCGATTTAAAACGTCTATTCTTTTCAAGAGAAAAACTCTACGAGAAATTAGCGAAAATCACTGTGGATACTTCAGAGAAATTACCAAAAGATATCGTAAGTGAAATCATCCAACAGGTTGAGGTTGCCTCTTAATGAAAGTTGGCTATTTAGGACCTAGAGGGTCATTCACCTATAGTGCCGCAGCAAATTTTTTTAAAGAAGATGTGCTTTTACCTTATGATTCATTGACTGCTTTATTAGAGGAGCAGAGAAAAGGCACATTGGACTATTGTGTCGTTCCTATCGAAAACACAATTGAAGGCTCTGTATTGCCGACACTAGATTTAATTTTCCAGACATTACCAACGATTCAAGCAGAAATTGTCTTGCCAATCCAACAGCAGTTAATGGTTCATCCCGCTCATGCGGAATCTTGGCAGGAGACGGAATTGATCTGCAGTCATCAACAAGCACTGGCTCAATCGCAAGTCTTTTTAATGAATCATTTTCCAACAGTTGATATTGAACAAATCGGTTCTACTGCTCAAGGTGCACAAAAGGTAGCCGATAATCCTGACAAACGATATGCGGCGATCGGATCATGCGACGCGGCAGAACAATTTGGTTTAACGATAGTACAAAAAGATATCCAATCAATTAGCGAGAACGAAACACGCTTTTGGGTGTTGGGTGATTATCCTGTGGTAGGAGATCTGAACAGCGGAGAAAACAAAGCGACGATTCTATTTGATTTAGCTTCAGATCATCCGGGGGCACTTTATCAATGCTTGGCGATCTTTGCTGCCGAGAACATCAACCTTACCAAAATCGAATCTCGCACACAAAAAACAAAATTAGGCGAATATTTCTTTATTATTGATTTAGAGACACCAAAGGATGAGAAGCTCAGCAAAGTGCTGTTTCAATTAAAAGAACAGAATTTTGCGGTCACTCTAATTGGTGATTATCCAACATATCTTCCAAAGGTTAGAAAATCTTAGTAGTTAAGGTTTTCTAATTTTTTTTGATAAAAATAAGACAAAGTGCTGATGATTTGCTATTTTAATAATAATAGTAATGAGATGAAGAGGTGCACTATGAGCCGAATGGACAAATATAAAAAGATTCACGATGAGAGTCAGAAGGAAGATAAGCAACCTTTTGGCTTTCGTCGTGAAATGAAGAAAAATGAAAAAGCTGAACAGGAAAGACCAAAGTATTACGAAGAACCTAAAGTTGAAGATCCAAGACAAACGTATCAAGATTCTGAAGAAGAGTTCTATTACGAGGATCACTATCAAGAACCAAAGAAAAAACGGTTCAACTTTAAACTTCCGACACTTAAAAATCCATTTAAACGAAAACCGAAGAATCCTTATGAACAGAAGCCGAAGAAAAAGAAGCGTTGGCGCAGAAGGTTAATAATGGTGCTGATAGCCATTTTAGGATATTCTGTAATTTCTTTTGGTATCGGCAATTTTGCTGCAAAACACGATTCTTCTATGCCAAAGATTGAAACACAGGAATTTAATGGTGCAACATCAGAAAATGGCAAGCGAAATATCTTACTCCTAGGTAGCGATACTCGTGATAATGTCAGTGGTCGATCTGATTCAATGATGGTGCTTCAAGTTGATGGGTTGGGAAAGCCTAAGCTTGTTTCCTTTATGCGAGATATGTATGTTAATATACCTGGTGTTGGGCAGAATAAACTAAATGCCGCCTATGCGTATGGCGGAGCTGACCTTGTTCGTCAAACTTTAAAAGAGAACTTCGGTATTGATTGTCGCTATTATGCGATGGTGGACTTCCAAACCTTTGAAAAGGGAGTAGATGCACTTTTCCCTCGCGGTGTTCAAATCGACGCAGAAAAAGATATGAGCTCCTACATTGATGCACCAATCAGTAAAGGCCCACAAAAAATGGATGGCCATACATTGCTGAACTACGCCCGCTTCAGAATGGATGAAGAAGGAGACTTTGGACGTGTGCGTAGACAACAGCAAGTCATGCAGTCCGTTTTTGGACAGTTGATTAATCCTTTAGTATTATTACGCGGACCATATGCTGCAGGTAAGATTTGGGGGTACTTATCGACGGATATGCCAAATACTTATGTGCTGACGCATCTCCTTCATTTTGCCAAGGCTGTCGGAGGAATCGACCGTTTGACATTGCCAGTAGATGGTTCATGGTCATATATCGATACGGACAATGCTGGCAGCGCGTTGGCAGTCGACACAACCCAAAATACACAAGCTGCTCAAGAGTTTTTAGGGAAGTAACTGGATTTTGATTCCCATCAATCTATGAGTATGCTATATTATAATTATTGTAAATTTTGATTGAAACGAGGAAGCTATTATGAAATTAGCGATCGTGACAGATAGTACTGCCTATCTGAATGAACGCGTGCGCAATCATAAAGATTTATTCATCATTCCAATTCCTGTAATCATTGATGATCTGCCTTTTGATGAGGGAGTAGACATTGGCTATGAAGAATTTTATCAAAAATTGAAAAGCAGCAAGGATTTCCCAAAAACTTCTCAACCGGTTTTAGGTGAAGTCTACGAATTATTTCGCTCAATCAAAGAGCAAGGATACGATACAGTGATCAGTATCCATCTGTCAGAAGGTATTTCTGGATTTGTCCGTACACTGACAGCAATTAAAGATGATATCGAAGGTTTGCAGGTTATTCCTTATGACTCTAAGATTACTAGTGTCCCTATGGGTTATATGGTAGAAAAAGCCTTAGAAATGAGCGATGAAAAAAAATCTTTAGATGAGGTGTTGAGCGCGATTGATCAGATTCGCGATACAACCAACGCTTATATCATCGTCGACGATTTAGACAACTTAGTTCGAGGCGGACGATTGACCAATAGTGCTGCGATCATTGGTGGTTTGTTGAAAATCAAACCAATCTTGACCTTTGAAGAAGGAAAGATCGTTCTGGCGGAAAAAATCCGCTCATTGAAGAAAGCCTTGCAACGTACTGAGGAAATCATTGAAGAACGTCGTCGAGAAAACAAAGATGAATTACGAATCTTTGTGATCCATGGCAATAACCCAGAACTAGCCAAACAAGAATACGATAAGCTGCGTCAAAAGTATCCTGATGCAACGATTGACATCGGGACATTTGGTCCAGTTATCGGAACTCATTTGGGAGACAAAGCAATTGCTCTTGGCGTTGCAAAATAATCACAATGACTCACTAACATGCTTAGTGGGTTTTTTTGTTTTCCTTTAATATAAGTTAGTTGCAAAATTCAACCGAATTGCGTATTCTGGCTTCATCAGTAGTTTAGTAATTTAGTAAATTACTAAACTACTTTGAACAAAGTTATCACTAATATGATGTAAAATGAAGGATGAACAAGTTAGGAGCGATTTTCAATGAAGATACCAACAAATTTAAAACACAAACCGGTCTTTTTAGTAGAGGATTACGATAAAATTGATGGACACCATGCTTGGGAAAGCGATGCAAAAGGTTTAACACTTGGGTTAGCCCAATGGAATGATCGTGGGAGAGTAGATATTTCAGGAAAAGTTTGGCGCCATACAGGGGAGAAATGGTCACGCCAATCAGAAGAGCTGCCAATCACTCGCATTTTAGATTTAGCCATTTTAGTAGCTCAATCCAGTATCTATCTGCAAGATGCGTATCGTTATGAAAAGTTTTACGATCCCGAAAATCCAAAGGTAGATATCATTGGACTCCAAGGTGGTCGAATGGATGTCAAAGTTGATATTGAAAATCCGAAAATTGACGAAGACATTATCTTATTCAATGATACGATGAATAAAGATGGGGACCTGATCGCACAACGCTATCGTACATTAAAACGTCTTCTAGACGAATTAGGTTATTAGAAATTGAATTACGAGGTGAATAAAATGGACCAATCTTTTATCATTACTGAGGGACGGAAGTTTACAAAAGTCGAAGAACAAATGATTTGGCGTAAACCAGCCAGTCATAAAACCAGTCAGGAAGAACTGCGAATCGCATCAGAAATTAAAAATAATTGGCTCGATCCTGAAATGAAAATCATGAACGTGTTGTTGGAAGGTGATGCGGGGTCTGGTAAAACGCAACTTGCACGCGCGCTTTCTGATGATTTGCATTTACCTTATACAAAAGTAACTTGCTTTGCTGATATGGATAAAACGGATATTTTTGGTGCACTATTGCCTGTTGTCAGTACAGATAGTAATGATGATCAAGAATTATTGGAAGCCATTTATCAAACAGATTCTTTACAAGAGGTTTTATCAGTTATTCAAAAACATTTTCAAATTGATCCAGATCAAGCAAAAGAGCGATTAACTAAACTGATCGAACGAATTGATCACGCTGAAACTACGACAAACATTGAGTACAAATTCTATCCTTCAGAAATTGTTCGTGCAATGCAAAAAGGGTATCTTCTGGAAATCCAAGAACCTACAGTTATCCGGGACGCCTCAGTTTTAGTAGCTTTAAACTCAGCGTTGGAACCAAACGGGTTACTGAACATCCCAACTGGAATCATTCGCAGACACCCTGATTGCGTGGTGATCATTACCACTAACCGAAATTATCAAGGGAATCGTCCGTTGAACGAATCATTGCGTGACCGAGTACAACATGCAGAGAAAATGGATCTTCCTTCCATTGAGATCATGATCGAGCGTGCTATGGCTAAGACAAATTTTACTGATCACGAGTACTTAGAAATCATGGCTGAAATTATTCGTTTACTGGATGAAACGGCAAAAGCTAATGCTATCAAAGGTGTCGCTGGTATGCGCTCATATTTTTTCTGGGTCAATAGCTTGAAACAGGAACAGGATCCTTTGGAAAGTATTTTTCCGAAAGTTTTATACAAATTGACCACAGACGAAACAGAGTTGAAAATTTTACAGGATACTTTGGAACAGAGTAAGCTGTTAACCGAGCTTCAACAAGTAAAAAATCAGCGGAAGTTACAACAGGGGAGAAGAATCAGCCAAATAGAAGCTGATCAGCGTAATATTTGGGAAGAAGCAGAAGAGGCAACGTTGAAAAGCGAGGCAATCGAGAAGGAAACTGCTGCAGAGCATGAAGAAATAAAACCAGAAGAGATGACTGCAGAAGAGAAGGATAATAGGCCTAAAGCTACAACGATTTCTGAGGAAACTGAACGAGGGAATGCCGAGGCAGAAAGTACAAATGCCACAATTGACGAAGAAGATAAAATCGGATCGGCTATGTCGTTAGATGAAATGACCGAAATAGACAAATTGAAAAGAAAGGAATTAAACCGCGAGATTCGTGAAAGTCTAAAAGAAACAATTCATGCGAAGGAAGGAACAATTCTCCATCGCCCAAAGATCAATGAGTCCGCGATTCAAAATGGTCAAAACCTTACACAAAGTGTTTTGCCAGAAGTAGAAAGTTTAAGTCGTGTGATCAATGATCTATTAAACAAAGAAATCAGCAACGATTATGCCAGCGGAAAATATTATGGTGCGCGATTTAATCCGGGCCATGTTGCATATGGTGATCTGAGAAATTTCGATAAGAAAAATCCGCCAAGTGAACAGCCTTCACTGGCCTTAGCGGTACGGGTCGACGAATCTGGATCGATGCTGCGAGACGATCGAATTCAGAATGCCAAGTTAGCAGCAGTCGCTTTGAGCCTCTTTGCTGAGAAAACTAATATTCCGCTGATGTTATATGGTGATTCTGCAGATCTCAGCCAACGAGAAAAAACATCGATTTATTCATACAAAGAGTTTGATGACAGTTATGACTTTATGGCAGCCAAGATTTCTACTATGAAACCACGACAAAATAATCGTGATGGTGTCCCTTTAAGATTATTAGCTGAAAAACTTAGCCAGCAATCCGCGGACACAAAAGTGTTGCTTTCTATTAGTGATGGTCAACCAAAAGCCTTGCCCGATTATACTGGAGAAAAGGCCAGACAAGATATTCAATCAGTTTTAGATGATTATGAACGAAAAGGTGTCCTTTTTATTGCTTGTGCTATTGGCGAGGACAAAGAACAACTGCGAACTTTATACGGTGATAATAATTTTGTTGATATTTCCGATATTTCAACATTACCGCAGCAGCTCCTTCAACTAATTGCGCGATTTATATAAAAAAATATCCTGCATGATTTCATGCAGGATATTTTTTTATAATTAGTACGTTGCACGAGGACCACCAATATATTTTGGACGGCTACGTAATGCTGTCACGTGAGCCCCGCCTAATTCTTGGATAGATGGACGAACAGGGACTTGAACATATTTTACATGCATACCGATTGAAGTATCACCGATATCAATTCCAGCTTGCGCAACGATATGCTCTACCTCAACTGGATCAGCAAACTGTTCAAACGCAGCTACAGAACAAGCCCCGCCAGCATGCAGCGCTGGCTTAACTGAAACAACTTCCCAATCTTTTCTCTCGGCAAGCTCCCGTTCGACAACGATAGCACGATTGATGTGTTCGCAGCCTTGTACAGCTAGGTAAATTTTTTGGGGATCCAGAATAGATTTTAATGTTTCGATCACCCATTGCCCAACTTCTTGACTGGAATTTTTACCGATCGTCCCGCCGACGATCTCACTCGTAGTGCAACCTAGTATAAAGGTGTCGCCAGCCTTAAGTTCGGCTGCATCTAGAACATCATTAATAATTGTTGTTAGTTGTTGCTGGATTTTTTCTTTTTCCATCTTGAATAACTTCCTTCTATTAACTATTTATATTGAGGATGGCGTAGAACCCTTTGCAATGCATGAAAGAGGGGAACTGTCACCGCGATACCAAAAATATTTTGAATACAATTACTTGGTAATGAGGCCAAACCTGCTGGCCAGCTATATAATAAACCCGTTGCAAAGGCATAACCAATAACCATGAATAAACTAGCGAATAAAAAACCGAAGACAAGTCCTTTTCTATTTGGGTGCTTATTATATAGATACCCTAAGATAAATCCTTGGATTCCATGAATGATGATCGAAAAGAGGGCCCATTCTGGATAGCCAGAAATCATGTCAATCATTCCGCCGCTCAACGCCCCGACTACTAATCCGCCACTGGGACCAAAAAGCAAGGCGGAAGCATAGATTCCCACTTCGCAAAGTGTTACAAAGCCTTTTGTTGCAGGAATTGGGATGATAAATAAGATTGAGAGGGTTACAGTCAATGCTACCATCATTGCTAATTTAGTCATCTCTTTTGTTTTCATGTCATCACCTCCGTGGTTACACTTTCACCGAACCAGACATTTCCTTCACCATTTTTTAGCGTAAGGCCTTTTTGAATTCCTTGATAAACATATTCTTTACTATCAATGATGCTTGTGATTAAATCCTTCCCTAAAATTAAATTCGAAGTAATGGCTGAAGCAAACATACAACCAGCACCGTTAATAGCGGCATTTGTTAATTTAGGTTTAGAGAAAAATTCTAAATTTACACCATCATAGAATAGATCAGAAGCTAGATCACCAGAAAGACGTTCGCCACCTTTGATTACCACAGAATTTGCGCCCAGATTAACTATCTTTTGAGCCGCTTGCTCCATGTCATGCAAATTAGTGATCTTTTGTTGACTCAATATTTCAGCTTCCTTCAAATTTGGCGTAATCACTGTAGCAAAAGGAAACAATTCAATTAATTTTTTGCGGTAAGTATCGCTATATACATGGCTTGTCTCTTTAAAAGCCATTACTGGATCCAGTACGATTGGACCATTGAACGCTCGTAAAAAATCGCGTATGATTTCTAATGAATCTAGCTGATGGATCAATCCAAGTTTAATTCCGTCTAAAGTCAGATTCTCATTGATTGTGTTTAATTGTGCGCGTAAAAGCTCAGTCGGCAGGTCACTTATTTCAAATTGATTATTTTTGACGACCGCTATACATGTAATCGCCGTCAAACCAAATAAATGGTAATTTTCAAATGTCTTTAAATCCGATTGCAAGCCGCCACCTGCTAAGGTATCTGAACCTGCAATTGTCAGCACTGTTTTAGTCATAAAAAAACTCCTCGTGTTCTACATCAATTATAGGTGGTGCAATAAATTATTATCGTTAATGATTCTTATTATAGAGTTGTGAAATAAAAAAAAAACAGCCAATTGGTTGTTTTTTATCTCATCCAATTCTAAGTGGAAATAGTTGTTTCAAAAGAAGAAATACGTTAGCATAATCATGAGAAAGGGGCTCATGTATATGCTGAATTGTAATATTAATCGCAACAAAGAACCCATCAAAAATTTCTAGTAAAATGAGTTTAGGATAACAAACTACTAGGAGTGATTTTGATGGGTTCACACAAAAAGCTTACACGAGATAATCGAAAATGTATAGAGACGATGATTTATGATGCCAAGAGTATTCAAGAAATAGCGGACAGAATTGGTGTTAGCCGAACAACGATTGATCGTGAGTTGAAACGAGTACCCGAAGATTTGATCTATAATGCCGACAATGCGCAATTAGATGCGGAAATGAAGCGCAGTGCCTGTGGTGCGAAGTCCAAATGGACTTCTGAATTCGCTTATCAGATTGAATGTGATCTTGAAGACAGCTGGTCCCCTGAACAAATTGCGAATGATCGTCAAATAGTTTCATTCAAAACCATTTACAATTGGCTCTATGCCGGTATTCTTAATGTGTCTAAACAGTGTCTGAGACATAAAGGCAGAAGACAAGAAAAACAAGAAGAGGCACGAGGCAAAATGACTGTAGGGCATACCATTGATGAACGCCCAGCTTCTGTGTCAACTCGAGAAGAATTTGGACATTGGGAGTTGGACACAGTTGTTTCTAGCAGAGGGGAAAGCAAAGCCTGCGAAGCAACGTTTATTGAACGGAAAACACGCTTTTATTGGGCGATCTCAATGAGGGATCGTACCGCGAAGTCAATGGCACAAGCGATTAAAGCTTTTGTGCAAGACCTAGGGAGTCACAAGGCATTTTTAAGCTTTACGGTCGACCGTGGGAAAGAGTTTTCTTGCTGGAAAGAAATTGAGAAAGATTTAGACGTACCTATGTATTTTTGTGATCCATACTCCCCATGGCAACGCGGATCTAACGAAAATGGGAATGGTTTATTTAGAGAATTCTTCCCTAAGGGAACTGATTTTTCAAAGGTACCCCCTACGGAGAAACAGGAAGCATTACGCAAGATAAATATGCGTCCTAAAAAAACATTGAACTGGAAAAATTGTTGGGAAGTCTTTCAAGAAGAAATGTTGCAATTAATTTGACAATTCAGCTTATAATAAAGTAGAGGAGTGAAGTAGTTTGGAGAACTATGAGTTAACAGATTATTTGGCTGCAAAGAAATCGTTAGCTTCGACATTGCATAAAATCGAACAAGCGGTTAATTCTTTAGAGGAAAAACAATTAGCTGGACGAAACATGAAAGCGCAAATCACTTTATCGCAAGAACGCGTAAAGGCGTTGAAGCTTTCACTCGCACTGATTGAAAGAGAAATTATAAAATTGTCTTAAAAAGAGGGAAAGCATGACAGAAAATGTTTCTCCTCTTTTTTTAATATGACAGCTAGTTGTCACATTAACATTGCTATAGTTTTATTGAAAGGAAGGAATTTTATGCAGCTTGAACGGTTGGTGAGAATGATTTTTTATATTGTCAGCCATAAGCAGGTCACTGCAAAAGAATTGGCGGATTACTTTAACGTTTCGACACGCACAATCTATCGAGATATTACAACCTTGACTTTATCGGGAATTCCCATCATATCCCAAAAAGGATCTGGTGGTGGTATTTCGCTGATGGATGGGTATGCTTTAAACAAATCTTTTTTGACTACTGAGGAACAAGTCCAAGTTTATCAAGGGTTGCAAATCTTGCAAGCGTCAAATTATCCAGATGCAGAACAAGCGCTAAATAAAATTGGTGCGCTCTTTGATCAGCCGTTGTTGGATGATTGGCTGGAAATTGATTTTAGTTACTGGGGGAGCAGCGATGATGAAAAAATTACAATCGCAGATTTACGAAGAGCCATCACTCAAAAATATATATTAACTTTCGAATATTTTAATTCTGAGTTGCAGCACTCTGAGAGAACGGTCGATCCGCTTCGCTTGATCTTCAAATCGCACGCTTGGTATATCATCGGTTATTGTCATCAAAATCAAGGATTTAGAGTTTTTCGTCTATCACGTATGAAAAGAATCCATGTTACAGTCGAGACTTTTGAACGAGTACTACCTGACGGTTTCTCCTTAGCCAATTCTTCATATGGTGCAGAGTACACTTCATTCAAGTTACAATTTTCACCAGAAATGGCTTATCGTCTATTTGATGAATTCCAAGAGCAACAGGTTGAAAGAAAGGATGATGGAAACTATTTAGTTCAGGTTCAGTATCCATTGAATGAATGGACATATCACAGGTTACTATCGTTTGGCCCTTATGTGGAAGTTATCGAACCCGTGGAAGCACAACAAGAATTGAAAAAGCGTGCATTAAAAATTGCAAATAAGTATGAATAAAAGGAGGGAGATTATGGAAGATTATTTATATGTAATGATGATCAAAAAAACTAAAGAATACCGAAAATTAAATAAAACAGGGGTAACTGCACATGTCGAAAATTTAAGTAAACTAGATGCTGAAGGCAACATTGAACTTGCTGGTGCATTTAAAGGATATCCAGGAATGGCTGGAATGTTTGTTCTTAAAGCAAAAAGCTACGATGAGGCAGAAATGTTGTGCCAAAAAGAACCACTTGTTGTTGCAGGCTATGCTACTTATGAACTTCATCGCTTGCAAGTTGCAAATAAAGAAAATGATTATTTGTTATAGGAGAGGAGTAAAAAAAATGAAAGAAGGAAGTATGTTGTTTGTCCGAATTGATTACAAAAGTGGTGCCGGCGAGGTTATCGAACAAGTTGCTCTTGCTTCAGCACAGTATTTAAAAGATCTGTCAGAAAAAAGATTTCTGACGGCAGGAGTTTTTGGAGATATGCTTACTGAGAAGATAGATGGTGCGATGGTGGTATTTGAGGCGGAAAATTTAGAAGAAGCTAAAATGATTTCTGATGCTGACCCCGTCTTTCAAAGTGGTCTTTATCGTTATGAACTGAAGCAATGGCATGTAATGATAAACTCTGATTGAACAGTGATCAAAAAAAGAAACGACCACTAAAAAGTCGTTTCTTTTTTATTTAGATCGATCGAAAATATTCTAGCATTTCTACTGTCCGGTTTCTAGTGGGGGCATTTAGAGAAACTAATGCTTCAGAAACGTCGCTTGTAGAGGCTTCTTTTAATAAGAGCAAACGATTGATTAAACGCAAGTCTTGACGGCGTACTTTAGGGAAATGTTGCATCAGTACTTGATTAAAATCAGCATTCATTTGGTTGATTCCGATTAATGGATCTTTTTGAATGGTGTAATTGGTTAAATACCGTTCGAAATCTTGTAATGCTGACGAGGACTTTTCGGGAACGAAGCCATTAGCCCAGGCCGCAGTTACTAAGACAAAGCTGTCTGTTTCAGATAACTCCTTCTGAAAGCCAATAATGGACGCATTCAAAATTTTTTCTTGCAAGATATTAAAAACAGAGGACTCATTTTCTTTGATTCGCAAGAAATAGTTAGTGAACCCGTCACTGTTCAATAAATTTAAATCAATAGCTTTAAACCAGTTATAATGATGAGAATTCAAATAAGAATAAGTTTTCTCTTGTTTAGTTCGTTGGATTTCTTTTAACTCATCGATTGTTTTCATCTTTTTCCTGCTTTCTTTATTAAGAGATACTTGTCATTATACTACTTTTTATTCGAGCCAATCTTTTTGTCTCCCTTTTTGATTAAGTTATACTGAAAATAGGTCATAATTTTGAGAGGATATTTTATGAATGAATTAATTAATACTTTTAGTGAAAGAAAAGACGATCTCTTATCAGCGATTTTTGAGCATTTAGCAATTTCTCTAAGTGCCTTACTAATTGCTGTAGTAATTGCAATTCCGTTAGCAATCTTATTAAGCCAACGAAAAAAAATGGCAGAGGTTGTCCTGCAAATAACGAGTATTCTACAGACAATCCCTTCTTTAGCATTATTAGGATTGTTGATTCCTTTTGTGGGTATCGGAACAGTTCCCGCATTGATTGCTTTGGTCGTCTATGCATTACTACCGATTTTTCAAAATACTTATATAGGTTTAGCAGAGATCGATCCATCGATCGAAGAGGCGGCGGATGCATTCGGCATGTCTCGTATGAGAAAACTAATACGAGTTGAATTACCAATGGCGATGCCAGTGATTATTTCAGGAGTTCGTACAGCGCTGGTTTTAATTATTGGTACTGCTACATTGGCAGCATTGATCGGTGCTGGAGGTCTCGGTACGTTTATTTTACTTGGTATTGACCGAAATGATCCAAATTTAACATTGATCGGTGCCATTAGCTCTGCTCTACTAGCGATTATTTTTAGTACCTTGATTCGTTTTTTACAGAATCGAAGCGGGAAAGCCACTTTAATTGCATTAGGTGTAATTTGTGTAAGTATTGGCGGAATCTTTTTTGCACAGAATAATTCAATTGGAACTGAGACAGTAACGATTGCCGGAAAACTGGGTTCAGAACCGGATATTCTAATTAATATGTATAAAGAGGTTATCAAAGATGAGGATTCTTCCATAAATGTTGAGCTGAAACCAAACTTCGGAAAAACCAGTTTCTTATTCAGCGCAGTGAAGAGTGATCAAATCGATATATATCCTGAATTTACGGGAACGGTCTTAGAGAGTCTTGTTAAAGTCCCTAAAAACACGCCGGATAATTTATCACCGGAAAAGACTTATCAAGAGGCAAATAAACTATTGGACTCACAATTTGATATGCACTTATTGAAACCTATGGATTACGAAAACACCTATGCTTTAGCAATGAAGAAAAGCGAGGCTGAAAAACGTGGTATTACCAAAATTTCCCAGCTTCAACCACAGCAGGATCAATTAAAAGCAGGATTTACACTAGAGTTTATCGATCGACAAGATGGCTATCGAGGAATTCAAGATAAATATGGAGTGAAATTAAGTTCTGTTCAAAGTATGGAACCAGCGTTGCGTTATCAAGCGATTAATAACGGAGATGTCGATGTGATTGATGCCTATTCTACAGACAGTGAAATCAAACAGTATGATCTAGTGACATTAGAAGACGACCAGCATCTTTTTCCACCGTATCAAGGAGCACCTTTAATGAAAAAAAAATTTGCAGATCAACATCCAAAAGTTGTTAAAGCATTGAATCATCTGGCCGGAAAAATCACGGAAGACCAAATGATTGAAATGAACTATTTAGTTAACGTGAAGAAGGAACAACCAGCAAAAGTTGCTCATGACTTCTTAGTGAAAGAAAGAATCATTGGGGAGGAGAAATAGATGGAAGCGATAATTGAATTTAAAGATGTTAGTAAAGAGTTCGAAGGGAATGTTGTCCTAAAAGACTTGAATTTCTCAGTCAAGAAGGGCGAGATTTTTGTTTTAGTCGGACCTTCTGGAAGCGGGAAAACGACTTCATTGAAAATGATCAACGGATTGATTGAACCGACTGACGGCAACCTCTATTTTAAAGAAAAGCGAATTAAAGACTATAACATTCAAAAACTACGTTGGCAGATTGGTTATGTTCTTCAACAAATTGCTCTGTTTCCAACCATGAGTGTAAAAGAGAACATTGAAGTGATTCCTGACATGTTGGGCTGGGATAAAGAACGCCGTAATAAGCGAGTAGACCAATTGTTAAAAGAAGTAGATATGGATCCTGAACAATTTAGAGACCGGATGCCCAGCGAGTTATCTGGTGGTCAGCAGCAACGGATCGGAATTATCCGTGCTTTAGCGTCAGAACCAGACATTGTTTTGATGGATGAACCCTTCAGTGCGCTTGATCCAATCTCACGATCGAGTCTTCAAGATCTTGTATTGGAGCTGCATCAGAAATTAGGTAATACTATAATTTTCGTAACTCATAACATGAAAGAAGCGATGAAGATCGGCAGCCGAATCGCTGTGATGCACGAAGGTAAGTTGATTCAATGTGATACACCTGAAGAAATCCAAAGGCATCCCGCCAATCAGTTTGTAGAAGAATTCTTTGATGAAACGACGGATGAGGTCTATACTCAAACTTTGGAAACTCTTTACAATGGTGGTTTTTATCAAAAAGCAGAGAATATTGATATCAAATTACCAAGTTTATCCACGGAAACTAGTTTAAGTGAAGTCTTTGATTTATTAGCTGATCAAAATGCTTTTACTATTAAAAAGAATGGAAAAATAATTGGTTTGATTAATCGAAGCGATGTTTTCCGCTTTTTGAGTCAGGAGGGTTAATAGTGAAAAAATATGATGCAATCGTAATCGGAAGCGGGCCTGCTGGAAATGCTGCTGCGTATGGATTAAAGGAACAAGGGAAGAATGTGGCGATTATTGAAGCGGACTTGTGGGGAGGAACTTGCCCCAATCGCGGCTGTGATCCAAAAAAAATGTTGATGAGCGGCGTTGAAGCTCAAAAACGAATCAAAACGATGATCGGAAAGGGATTTGAACAAACCCCTAAAATTATTTGGAATGATTTGATGACTTTCAAAAAAAGTTATACTGATTATGTTCCCCAAAATACCAAAGACGGTCTAGATGCCGCTGAGATTGACCGTTATCACGGACAGGCAAGTTTCATTGATGAAAATCGAATTATTGTTAATGACCAAAATTTGACGGCCGATCAATTTTTGATTGCCACAGGGCAACGACCAGCGGTATTACCAATAGAGGGACAAGATTTACTGCAAAGCAGTACTGATTTTTTAGCTATGGAACATTTGCCTGAGAAGCTTGTCTTTATTGGCGCTGGATACATCTCCTTTGAACTGGCAGTGATCGCTAATGCAGCGGGTTCTGAAGTTCATATCATCCATCATAATGACCGCCCCTTGAAAGAATTTGATCAAGAGCTGGTGTCCAGTTTAGTCGAACATATGAAGTCAGAGGGAATTCAATTTCATTTTAATGTGGATACAACGGCAGTTGAATTGATTCATCCTAATTATCGAATTACTGGTGAGAATTTTGACTTGGTTGCGAATATGGTTATCGGTGCCACCGGACGAATTCCTAATGTCGAAGGATTGAATCTTGGAAAAGCTGGTGTCGTATATGACAAAAAGGGCATTAAGGTTGATGAGCATCTACGAACAACTCAGCATAATATTTTTGCTTGCGGTGATGTAGTAGCGAAGAAGCAACCGAAACTTACTCCGGTAGCAGGCTTTGAAGCTGGTTATGTCGTTCATGCTATGGCTAATGACACTGAAGCGATTGAGTATCCATTGATTCCAACAATCGTATTTGGCGACCAACGATTGGCCAGAGTTGGCTTAAGCGAAAGAGAGCTTGCTACTCATCCAGAAAAATATCATTCAGAGACAATTAATTTATCTAGCTGGTACACGTATCATCGCATCAATGATCAAAATGCTAAGATCAAATTTGTTTATGACGAAGAAAATAGAATTGCTGCTATTAGTTGCTTAAGTCAACTAGCGGATGAAGTGATCAATTACCTTTTGATCATCTTGACAAAAAAAATGACCCACAAGGAAGTCGAACAATATATTTTTGCTTACCCAAGTCCAGCAAGTGATCTTTCATATTTTATTTAAAACAGAGGGCAACCTCTGTTTTTTTTATGATAGATATGCTAAAGTTTACGAAAATACGTTCCCATGGTGAGATTATGAAAACAACACTAACACAAGAAATAGAGAAGGCTCTATATTATTATTGTATTGAACTTGGCGGTATTGTTGTCGAGGAGGTAACAATGCCGGATGAACAAGGAATTGTTGATACACTGGCTTGCTTTTTTAAACCCAAGGCAACGGAATGGCGTTGCTATGAACTAAAAGTCACAAAAGCTGATTTCTATTCAAAAGCTAAACTTTCCTTTATTGGCCATTATAATTATTTTGTATTAACAGAGGAACTATATCTAAAAGTTCGCGATGATATTCCTAATGAGATTGGTGTATTAGTGTATCGGCCATACGCTAGTGTGGAAGAGCTACCTGCTGAAGGAACTTTTTTTATAGCTAAAAAACCATTAAGAACAGAATTGCTAGTAGACGAACTGGCACTGACTCAACGCTTTATGGCTTCTTTATTTCGCGAGGTACAAAAGGCTAAAAGAATGTCTTATGGGACAAGTTTCTTTTCAACCGAACAACTCTATAAAGAATTGCGTCGACGTTTAGACGAAAAGGACAGCTTGCAGGAGACTAACTATTATCAACGGTTTATTGAAGATGTTCAGTCTGCTCGAATTGAGAGTTTGGAGGAAGAACTACAGGCGTTGGAACAAGATTATAAATTTTTACGCCAACAAAGACAAGTACGTCGACGTCCGACTGAACCATTGGAGTGATTCTATGTATTATCCATATTTAAGAGGAAAACAATTTGATCTACTGGCAGTAAATTCTTTGATCAATGAAGCACGTTGGTCAAAAAATATTCACCCAATTATTGAACCCGTTCGCGATTCAGCAACGTTGAAAAGATCAATCGAACTTTTTGATAAAAACGATATGACATGCTACTTAATAACGAATCCGCAAGTTGGTACTGCTAAGCTTTTTGAAGATAGGCGGTTTGAATGGGTACTACATGAAGGATCTAGTGTGAAAAAGGCGGAGATCGTAACCAAAGATAATCCTTTTGAAGCGGAGCTCTATATATTCAATGATCATTCTCCACGAAAAAAGGAACTACAAAAAATAAATAATGAGAATCTCTCAGTTATTCCGGACCAAGGAAGATTTAGGATCTTAGGGGTACCTAATAAAATTTTATTAAGAGAAGCTTTTCAACCGAAAAAAAAAGTTGCGCAATACAGTGAAAAAGTAGATGATTTTTATAGTGATGAGCATCTCTATTCGAACGCAGATTCAATGGGATTTAGTGATTATACGATCGAAGGAAGTCGTTATTTTGATAAAGGCGGCCCAAGTCGTGCGATTGCCATTCACATTAGCTATTTTGATGCGTATTTTAATTTGAGACTCAAACATTTTGTGTCAGATAGTAATGAGGATGCGCAAAATCAACAAGAAAAGTTTTTTGAAGCATTAGATAAGCTATATGATTGGTATTCACGCAACCAAGATCAGCTATTGCTAACACTTGGCTTAGAAGAATTGTTGCATTATCAAGAGATTAAAAAATTTCCAGGACTGGGTACGATCAAAAAATGGTCATTGGCTCATCATTTAGAATTGATCGGTGCTTTTCTTGAGCATGGCGATCATTGGCAGAGAGGGTGGAAAAAGAGTGGGATATGAAGATGAAGATTTTGTCATCAAACAAACCAAGCAGATAGGCGATATCTTAGACGGAAATCTAGGTAAAAGGGATACTGAAGAAATTCTTTCATTTGGAAACGAAGCACAAGTAACTGATATAAAAGAAACTAAATTTGATTTTCGTCCAAGTACGCTAGCTGATATACCAACAATAGGGATCATTATTAATGAAGCTAAACAATATTTGAAAGAGCAAGGTTCGCCTCAATGGCAGGATGGTCACGAGCCGAATGAGACAGTGATTCGTGAAGATATACGAAAAAAAGCCAGCTATGTGCTGACTTTAGAAAATGAAATAGTTGGAACTGTAGCATTGATTGCTGATAAAGATCCAGTTTATGAGGCCATCGAAGGCGAATGGCAAGGCGATGGGCCATATGTTTCTTTACATCATGTGGCTGTTAGTCAAAATTATCGCGGAATCGGTCTAGGTAAAAACTTATTAGCGCTGACGATCAAACAAGCTCAGGTTCTGGGTTACGAAGATATCCGGATTGACACGTATCCTGCCAACCAACCAATGCTAAGTCTAATCGAAAAAAGCGGCTTCAGTTATTGCGGTATGATTCATTTTCCTTTTGTACATGGAGAACGAAAAGCTTTTCAATTACGTCAAGGTCTGACGTAGTTGAAACAACATATTGTCTAGAGAAGTTTCTCCATTAATTTCGATCAGGTTCGGAAATTTTTTTAGACGGGATAAATTGTCTTGATCTTCTTGAAAAATTGACAATCGTCGTTCTAAGTCTTCAGCAGATGCTCGTTTTTCAAGTCGAGCGATCATAGTTTCTTTGGAGATATTGATCCAGATTGGAACCATTTGATTACCAAAAATACGATGTAAGTTGATGAAGCCTGTAGTAGTAATCGGGTCATAACAATCACCGATATCAAGAGATTTGCGCAAAGTTTCCTTAGCTATACCGTAAAAATGATTATCATAAACATCGTACTCAGCGAATTGATCCTGATTTACCATCTGTTTGAACTCTTTTTTTGATACAAAATAGTAATCACGACCATGTTCCTCGCCCTCACGCGGGGCACGCGTCGTATATGAAATAATCTTTTGTTCAGAAGTAAAAGCTTTTTCAGCCAAACTGGTTTTTCCTGAACCGCTTGGTCCGATGAATAAATAGCAATGGTTCATAATTAACACGTCCTTTTTTATAGTATAAAGAAATAGGACAAAAGAATCTAGGGAGGGGATCTTATCATGGAGAGAAATACACGTAATACAAAAAAGACAAATAAATTACTGATCATTATCGTCGGTGTTATTATTTTACTCACTGCTGCTTTTTTCGGAGTACGTGCGTATCAAGCGAGTCAAGTTAAGAAACAAGGAGAAGAAACTGTCAGTACCTTTGTTAAGAGTCTGCAAAAAGGTAAGTATCAAGATATGACTAAATCTTTGAATGCCGCTTCAGTTAAGAAAAATGGTTATACTAAGAAGCAAGTAGCAGAGAAATACCAATCTATTTTTTCGGGGATCAGTGCGTCAAATATCAAGATGAAAAATTTAACAGTCAATAAAAAAGATAAAAATTATCAATTTTCTTACGAACTCTCTGTAAATACTGGTTTTGGACAGTTAAAGAATCAAAAATATTCTGGTACCTTAACTGATGACGGTAAAGAGATCAATTGGAAACCAAATTTGATTTTCCCGAGTATGTCTGGCAAAGACAAGATCAATTACTCAGTTGATCCAGCGACACGCGGTGAGATATTAGATCGTAGCGGCCAAGGACTAGCAACGAATGGAACTGTTTATCAAGCAGGTATCGTACCTAAAAATCTTGGAAGTGGTGAAGAACGTACAACCAAAATCGAGGCTATTGCGAAAAGTTTGGATATTACTGCAAAAGATGTAGAAAATGCATTATCCCAAGGATGGGTTCAGGATGATTTCTTTGTTCCTCTTAAAACTAGTGCAGATGCTCCGAAAGAAACGCCAGATGGTTTAGAAGTCAAAGAAACGACGGGCAGAACGTATCCATTAAAAGAGGCTGCAGCACAATTGGTCGGATATGTTGGTAAAGTAACTGCTGAGGACATGAAGAAAAATGATGATCTTGCAAGTGATAGCTTAATCGGCAGAAGCGGATTAGAGATGGCTTTAGATAAACAACTACGAGGAAACGACGGTGGTTCTTTATCCATTATGGATAATAAAGGAAATGAAAAAAAAGTTTTACAAAAAATTGATAAAAAAGATGGCGAGAATGTCAAGTTAACGATCGATAGTCGTGCACAGCAAATTGCTTATAATGGATTAGACGGTCAAGCTGGTTCAAGTGTTGTAATGGCACCAAAAACGGGTGATCTATTGGTTGCGGTTAGTTCGCCAAGTTTCGATCCCAACAAGATGACTAACGGGATAAGTCAAACAGATTATGATGCTTACAGTAATGATAAGAACCAGCCATTCATGAGTCGTTTTGCAACTGGCTATGCACCTGGATCGACTTTTAAAACCATCACTGCTGCAATTGGTTTAGATGCAGGAACGCTGGATCCTAATGAAGAGTTAGCGATAGATGGTTTGAAATGGCAAAAGGACAGTTCGTGGGGATCTTACCAGGTAACTCGTGTTTCAGATGTCAGTCCAGTCAACTTAAGAACAGCATTGGTATATTCAGATAACATCTATATGGCGCAAGAAACGTTAAAAATGGGTGAAAAGACTTTTCGCGCGGGTCTGAATAAATTTGTTTTTGGTAAGGACTTAGACTTGCCAATAGCTATGGAGAAAGCACAAATTTCTAGTAAAGATAGTTTTGATTCTGAAATTTTACTTGCTGATACAGGATATGGGCAAGGACAATTACTGTTGAATCCAATTCAGCAAATAGCGGCTTATTCTGTATTCCCAAACAATGGCACGATGGTTTATCCTAAATTACTTGCTGACAAAGAAACAACTGACAAAAAAGATGTTATTAAGGCTAATTCAGCAGAAATAGTTACAAATGATATGCAAGCAGTCGTTAGTGATGAGAACGGTACGGCACATAGTTTAGCTGCACTAAATATCCCATTAGCTGCTAAGACTGGAACTGCTGAGATTAAACAGAAACAAGATGAAAAAGGACAAGAGAACAGTTTTTTATATGCTTTTGATTCGGAGAAACGAAACTATTCAGTGGTTGAATTTTTGGAAAATAAACCAGAAGGTACCTCTGCAACGGATCTTTCTAAAGACTTATTAGCATATTTAAATCAAACCTATCAATAAAATACTTGTCTGGAAAGCTGATGCTTGGTAAGATATCCAAGAAGGACGGTGTCTTATGAACAAGCGACAACGAAAAAAACAGGCTTACAAACAATATATCCGAGCAATTTTTGAAGGCTACGAAAAAATGTTGGAAGATTCAAGCATCAAAGAATTGCATTTCAGTTATTTAAAGGAGACGACTTACTTGGAACGTGATGACCAAGCTAAGATTCATTTTACAACTAAAGAAAACTGATACCCAAAAGACATCTCAGCATCCTTTGTTGAGATGTCTTTTGGGTTTAAAGCCATAGAAGAATAGTCTTTGCATCCTTCTTAAGACCGAAAAAAAGTTTAAGAGATTCTTAGCTTGGTAAATAATTGTTTAAAGAGGAGAGCTATTAGTAAGTATAAAGAGATAAATCAGATAGAATGTAGGTATTAAGGTACAGGAGGCAATAGTATGAAACTTCATAAATATATTTTATTAGCAGGCTTGGGCATTTCTTTAGGAGCAGGATTAATTAATCAAGACAAAGCCTATGCAGAGTCTGATGATGGAGCAATCAATGAACGTTGGGGAAAGCCAACTTTTGTAGCAGGAGCAGGATTAAACCAGCAGCAATTGAATGAAACTATGGATAAATTAGGGATCAATCAAGATAGTGTTAAGATGGAAACAGCGACTGGGGCAGATCTAGTAAAGTATTTAGGCTATGGTAGCGGAGACGACAGCGTGATGTTGAGTTCTGTTGTTGTAAATCGCGAAGATCAAGGAAATGGAATCAACGTGAAAATATTGACACCGCAAAATATTACCCAGATCACCGCAGATCAGTATAAGAACCCTTTAGTCACCGCAGGTATCAGCGATGCGACGGTTAAAGTTGCTAGTGTAGTGAAAGTAACCGGAGAGAGCGCCTTAACAGGTGTATATAAGGCTTTTGAATCTAACGGCGAAACGGTTGATCCCCAACGAGCACAATTAGCGCAAACCGAATTAGATACAACTTCAGATGTTTCACAATCAGTGGTGAACAAAGCCAATGAGCAAAGCCAGAATCAAAATTTGTCAGATAGTGAGAAAGAAAAAGCTGATGAAGCCTATAAAGCGCAATTAAATCAAACATTAGTCGATATCAAAAAAGAATTAGCCGAGCTCAAAGAGAAGCAAGGTGAGTTGGCTACTAAAGATGATGTAGAAAAAATTGTTAATGACGCGTTAGAAAAAAACAATCTATCTCAATATGTTACTAAAGACGATATTAATAAATTAGTTGTTTTGGCAGAAAAATATCAAACAACAGACGGCGTGTTGGATAAAGAATCAATCGAACAATTAGACAAGATTAGCAGCGATTTTAAAGGGACCGTTAATAAGGTCTCTGACCAACTTGGTAAATTTGGTGATTCTCTTAAAGGAACAATAGAAGACAACCAAGGTTTCTTCTCAAATCTATGGCAGCAAATCAAAGGTTTCTTTAGCGGCTTAACAAAATAATAAAAAAGATTGTGTCATATTTTAAGATAGACACAATCTTTTTTTACTTTCTCCAGCAGTTTATGCTTATCATTACGGCTACGCTAGGGTAAAATAGAGAAGTGGGTTTCAATTCTGATAGAAAATTTTAGAATATTTGCTTGTTTGAATTGAATCAGGAATAATTATGGTAATATTTATTATATAATTAATCAAAAAAATAAAGGAGGGTCTTAGATGGAGACTCCAGAAAAACAGGAAGAACTTCAAACTGAAGCATCATTTGATTCAGTGAAGGAATCTGCTTCCGATGTGTTAGGTGGGTTGATGGGGCAGATCAGACGGTTAGAAGAGGCAATGAAAGCAGAACGCATGGGCGATGTGTATCAAATCTACTGGAATGAGTTGCCAGCCTCGATCCAGCAATCCAGCAACGCGAATCATGAGATCGATAATTTCTTGACAAGCAAGTTAGATCAGGAAATACAAAGGACGTTCCCATTTATGATCATGCGTGATGTCGTTTCACCAATTTTACTAAATTATCAGATCGGTAGTTATTATCGCGACCGCGCGGTCTTACAGGTTGATGCAACTCAACCGGCTATAAAAATATTGCCTGAAATTCGTGCGCAATGGGAAAAAGCCATGAAAGGTGAATACAAGGAGCAATTGTCAGAACTGCAAAATCAGCAAGATGACTTTGATGCGAAGACGATCGCTGCACAATCAGAACTGAGAGAACTTAATGGAAAAATTGCTCATCAAGAAAAACTCAAGGCAGAGTTAGAAGAAACTAAGAGTTTTATGAACCGAAAAAAGGTCGAGGAAGAGATTGAAGTTATCGATGCTAAGTTGAAAGAATTGAAACAACAGCGGAGTCAGTGGACACCCTTTGTGGGGGACCAGCTATCTGGTGAGTCTCAGAAAATTGAACTGGCTAATCGAATAACTAGTCTTTCATTAGAACAAGCGATTGCTTTAAAAGAGTTGCGGTTGATTAAAAAACGTTTCGGTGGTTTGGAAGAAATGGATGCCGCGCTTGAGATTTTTATCAAGGATTTCTTAGACAAGGGGGCGGAATAGATGACCGAAGAAAAAAATAAAATCAATCAAATTTATGATGCTTTGGTCGATTCAGAAGAACCAGGCTTGAATATTCGTGAAAAAGAAATTCTTCACCCCGAAGAAAATACAGAGGAATCCAATGAAACGTTTAAGACAGCACCTCAAACGCGAGCTGTCAGTGACTCATCACTAAATTATTATGATAACCGCGAAGAGAATTATCAAGATTTATTAAGTTTAATCGATGATGCAGAAAAAGAAATAGCTGATTTGAAATTTAGAAAAGTCTTGATGGAATCTGATTTTCCAACATTGTTAGACTATTTCAAGAAAATTTTTGTTAAAGAAGAAATGACGGCCTCGGCAATTGCTAAAGGCGCACTACTAGAGTACTTAACTTTTGAATTGATTAAACCGTTGGAGAATCATGGTTTGCATCTTTCAACAAATGAATTTTCAACATGGGAAAGCAAGCACTTTAATCTTTCTTATCGATTGACAAATACGAATGAAATCAATTTTAGTTTTATGATGCCAACATCTGATGGAAAATTCCGCAGTGAGAAAATCAAGTTGATGGAAGTTTACCCTGAATTAATGAAAGTTACGGTTCTAAATGACGCTGTTTTGACTTTGCTGAAGGATTGTTACAACAAACATATTTACACAAGTGGGCAAAATTCAATGTTTAGTCGTGAAATGAATGATGTCATGGCACATATGAAAGAGCTGGGCTTTGAGTTTGATGAGAATCTTTTGGATAATAGCCAACCGCTAGATTTGGCAGTTGATCTCCATCACAAAACGCCAGTAGAAGTGTTAGATAAGATTTTCATCACAGCCATGGACAATGAGAATTTTGATTTCAAAAAAATTGATGAAAATAGTTACTTAGTCGCTTTGGATGGCAACCAAACTGTGACAATCAAACAAAACACTGAAGCTCAAACTAGCAACTTGAAATTGAATACAGATCGTAAAAATAAATCACTGATCGAGTTTTTTGGCAGCTACCCATTCTTAGTACCACTTACGATCACTGATGAGTAACGATGAAACAACAAGTGTTGCACCAAAAATTTGGTGCAGCTTTTTTTTGCTCATTTTTTTAATTAGGTTCTCAACTCTATGATTTAGTTGATAATTAAGCGCCTGCCTTTGGAAATAATTAATTTTTTTACCTTTTTTTATAGGAAATCACGTTCACTCGTGAAAGTCCGTAAATCCTATGATATACTTTGAAAGTTGATATGAAAGAGTATCATTTACCATGTTTGAAAGAGGGTAGAGATTGTGTGTGGATTAGTAGGATTTGTAGATCGTTCAAATACAACGCAAAAAGAACAAATTATTAAAAATATGATGGATACGATCGTTCATCGCGGCCCAAGCAGTGCGGGAGAATTTATTGATGAAGGTATCGCAATCGGTTTTCGCCGGTTAAGTATCATCGATTTAGAAGGTGGAACTCAACCAATCAAGAATGAGGATGGAACAAAAATCCTTACTTTTAATGGAGAAATTTATAACTACCAAGGTATTCGCGAAGATTTGATCGCTAAAGGTCATATTTTCACGACTCATGCAGATTCTGAAGTGTTACTGCATGGTTATGAAGAATACGGCATAGACTTATTACAAAAGATTCGTGGTATGTTTGCATTTGTGATATGGGATACGAAGAAACAAGAATTATTTGGTGCTCGTGATCATTTCGGGATCAAACCACTATATTATACGATTATGAACGGTACATTTATGTATGGTTCAGAAATCAAGAGTTTCTTGCAACATCCAAACTTTGTCAAAGAATTGAATAAGGAAGCCTTGAAGCCTTATATGACTTTCCAATATTCTGCTTTAGACGAAACATTCTTCAAAAATGTTTACCGTATCAAAGAAGGCCATTACTTCACTTATAAAGATGGAAAACTAGACGTTCAACAATATTGGGACGTTGAGGAACAAGAAACTGATATGACGTTGGAGGAAACGGTTGATTTAATTGATAAGACGGTCCTTGAATCAATTGAAGCACATCGAATCGCAGACGTTGAAGTTGGTTCATTCTTATCATCTGGTGTGGATTCAAGTTATGTGACAGCTGTTTTACGTCCAGAACACTCTTACTCGATTGGTTTTGGCGACAAAACTTATAATGAATCGATCGAAGCGAAGAAATTGGCTGATTTGATCGATTTGAATAATACGTCTCGGGTGGTTACCGGGGATGAAGCATTCGACTATTTCCCGTTGATCCAATATCATTTGGATGAACCTGATTCAAATCCTTCATGTGTTCCTTTGTATTTTTTAACAGAGTTAGCTAGTCGTGATGTACGCGTTGCGTTAAGCGGAGAAGGTGCTGACGAATTATTCGCTGGTTACCAAGCTTATGGAATGAATACTAAATCAAAAGCGGTTAAGGTTGTTGCCGAAGGTTTAAAAAAATTACCTAAAGGTATGCGTTATTCGATCGCTAAAGGTTTGAAGGGTAAAAACTTTAAAGGTGCATTGCACTTGTATACATCATTAGCACCAGCTGAAGAATTCTTTATTGGACAAGCGAAAGTCTTTGAAGAAGACGAAGCTGTAGATTATTTACAACCTAAATACCAACAAAGCCCAACGATTAAAGATATCGTTGATGTTCATTACGAAAAAGTTCAGGATATGTCTGAGATCAAGAAGATGCAGTACTTGGATATGCACCAATGGATGCCAAAGGATATTTTATTGAAAGCTGATAAATTAGCGATGGCTAATTCATTGGAAGTTCGCGTACCTTTACTAGACAAAGAAATGATGAAAGTTTCTGAAATCGTACCAACGAAATATTTGATTAACGCTGAAAATACAAAGTTTGCTTTCCGTCAAGCTGCTGCACGTCATTTGCCAGAAGAATGGTACAATCGTGAAAAACTTGGCTTCCCAGTACCGATCAAGGACTGGTTGCGGGAAGAAAAATATTATCAAATTGTTCGTGATGTGTTTATGCAAGATTTCGTCAAAGAATTCTTTGATCAAGAAAAAATCATCAAATTGTTAGATGATAACTTTGCGGGAACAGCTGACGGCCGTCGTAAAATCTGGACGATCTATACGTTCTTGACTTGGTACCAAGTGTACTTCATCAATGATGGTGTAAAACCTGTTCCAACCACAGTAGCGTAATTTTTTTCAGTCGATTTGACAAATACTAACAGTCAGGTTAGACTATTAGTAAGGAAACTTAACAAAATTATATGAGGTGTCTTGGTGAGTGTAGTTATTTAATTTGGAGTAACTTGATAGCGAAAAAATACTGTTGTAACAGGTTTATTTCGCATGCCAAATTAGATGATACCTATCAAAGCTGATGAATTCGAATTCAAGCTGTGAAGAGGAATCTTCACAGCTTTTTTGTGACTTCTATTATGCGCTTCAGCGCATTTGAAGGAAACGTATGTGTACGAGAATCATACGAGTTTTCCGTTAGAAAAATTCGATTCTTATTTATGAGCTAGTTGTCAGTTCCGTTTACCCGGACTCAAATAGTTAGTAAAAAATCATATGTATACAAAATTCGCAAACTCATAACAACATCACTGCTAAGTTTCCCCGGGCCTCGATAGGTGTCTTTTCAATCGAAAGGAAGAGACCATGAATAACGAAACATTTACAAAAACACAATTTAACGAAATCAAACAACAACTAAGCAGCTACGCAATTAGTAGCTTTGGAAAAAAACTTATTGCCAATACTCAACCACATTCAAAACTATCTGTAGTAGAAAAACGATTAACTGAAACAACTGAAGCAAAACAATTGCTTGATAGTAACCTGCATGTACCATTTATGGGGATGCAAAGTATTGAACATGTAACAAATCAGCTTGAAAAAGGTTTTGTGCTAACACCACAAGAACTTATGGAATACGCGGATTTTTTACGTAGTTTACGTTTGATTCGACAATTCTTCGAAAAAAATCAAAGTATCGCTCCATTATTGAATCGCTATGGACAAGGACTAAACGACTTCAATGAAATTGAAGAAGAGATTTATCAAGTTATTCGTAGTGGAAGAATCGTTGATGATGCTAGTCGGGAGTTGCGGCGTGCGCGACGTGATATAGCAGAAACACAAGATAAAATCCAAGAACTATTAAAAAAATTTATTCGGCAAAATAAAGAGAAAGTACAAGAGGCGATTATTACGAAACGGAATGATGTCTTCACTGTTCCGATTAAAGCGGCCTATAAGAAACAAATTAAAGGAACAATTATTGAGCTTTCCAGTAAAGGAACGACAGCCTATATTGAGCCCGGCAGTGTGAGCCGCTGGAATGAGCAGCTTGCCTATCATAAAATGATTGAAGAAGCAGAAGTTTACCAAATCTTAGCGACATTGACTGGTTTGCTTGCTGAAGCTTTACCGATAATCCAGCAGAACATCGAGATTATCAGTGAGTTTGATCATATCTTTGCCCGGGGGAAGTTTAGTCGGGAACTAAAAGGGATTACGCCTGAAATAAATGATGCTGGGTATATTCACTTAGTATCTGCCACTCATCCATTGATTGAAAATGCTATACCGTTGGATTTGACTATTGGCGAAGAGTACCGTGGATTAACAATCACCGGACCGAATGCTGGTGGTAAGACAGTTGTATTAAAGACGGTTGCACTTATGAGTTTGATGACAATGATTGGATTACAGATTCCGGCAAAAGCAGGAACAGAGATTGCTATTTTCGATACTATCTTTGTTGACATCGGAGACGCACAAAGTATCGAAAATGCTCTGAGTACTTTTTCCGGTCATATGCAAAATATTTCTGAGATTCTCAAGCAAACGCAGAAAAATAGTTTAATCCTGTTGGATGAACTAGGCAGCGGAACTGAACCAAATGAAGGTGCAGCATTAGCGATTGCTATTATGGAAGAATTTTATCAAAAGGGCAGTATTTTGATAACTACGACTCATTACGGTGAAATCAAACGGTTTGCTGAACAGCATCCAGATTTTATTACGGCTGCTATGGATTTTGACGCAGAACACTTAACACCGAAATATCGGTTGCTGATTGGTCAAACCGGAGAAAGTAACGCACTATGGATCGCCAAAAAAATGGCAATTTCGGATCAAATCATTACCAAGGCGCAGGAGTATTTTTCTGATCGAAACTACAGTCTTGAAAAGAAAATCTTTAAAAAATCTGCAAAAAAGTCGATTACATCTTCTGTAGAAATGACTTACTATAAAGGTGATAAAGTTTTCTTATTAGAACAACAAAAATCTGCTCTGGTCTATCAAGAAATTCCTTTCACTGACAATGTAAAAGTTTTTCTTGATAATGCCTTTATTGAAGTTCCTAAACGTCGAATTAAACTTGAATTTCGTGCATCTGAACTGTACCCGACAGATTATGAATTGGAAAATCTATTTGAAGATTTTCACACGCGTAAAGAGCGACGCGATATTGACCGTGGCTCGAAAAAAGCGCAACGTAAGTTAAGAAAAGAAGCATTGCAAAGAAGACAAGAGTAAAAAAACTCCTCCAGTTTTGAACTGGGGGAGTTTTACATTATTAACGACTTCAGTCAGTTTCGCTCGCGGTAGCGAGTGAAACAAAAAAAACCGCGCGTTTCTACGCGTGGACGAAAAAGCTTTAGCGTTAAAACTCCTTTCGATATACTAATAAGTGGCTACCAACCGCTCATTTTATCGAAAGGAGTTTTTTTCATGTCATCAAATGACGACAAAAGTTTATCACATACAAGATGGAATTGTAAGTACCACATCGTGTTCACTCCAAAATATAGAAGGAAAGTAATCTATGGAGAATTGAGAAAGGATATCGGAAGGATTTTGCGCAAGCTCTGTGAAATGAAAGAAGTAGAAATCATCGAAGCTCATGCAATACCAGATCATATTCATATGTTAGTAAGAATTCCACCCAAAATAAGCATTTCCTACTTCATGGGATTTTTAAAAGGGAGAAGTGCGACACTGATCCATGAACAGCATGGAAACTTAGTCTATAAATATGGGAATAAAAGTTTCTGGTCAAAAGGGTATTACGTAAGTACAGTGGGTTTGAATCAGAAAACAATCGCAAAATATATACGAGAACAGGAATCAGATGATCGTATTCGAGATAGTATAAGTAAACGAGAATACGTTGATCCGTTCAAGAGTAAGAAAAAGAAATAAAGTAGCGAGCGACGAGCGGTTGGCGGTCTTTTAGAAAGCTCCATTTATGGAGTATGTGAGCGGGGACCTCTTCTAGAGGTGTTAAAAAGCCACCCGTTTTCACGGGTGGATGGGTTACTCATACTGCTGATAGGTCTTTGTCTTATAGAGTCCAACTGTTGACTTCTGATTATTTTCACTGTACAGACTAGAAGATTGAGCGCCTTTTTGTCGTTCGATTTCTTCCAACCGAGCCTTCTGATCTCGATAGTCAAATGAATTGGGGTTAATTGAATCTAGACCACTCTCTTGATAATATCTCAGCAAATCACCATTTGTAATCTTATCGGAGGTGATCAACTGCTGATCAACCGCCTGATTCAACTCAACGAATGACTTTTCTTGCTCGGGTGTTGGTTCATCTATGACTTGAGCCGTTTGATTATCATACATTTTTCCACCGTAGAAAGTATACTGCGGTGTGACAAAGTCGCCATCACGAAAGGCCACAACTTGCTTGTGTTCAGGTGAAAATAAGTCTTGTCCAAGCTGCAGGTATTTCTTCGAATCAATACCCAATAAATGAAGCAGAGTAGGGAGAGCATCAACCTGACCGCCATAGGTATGGTTGATTTCGCCATTTGTCACTCCAGGAACATGTATCATAAACGGTACTCGTTGTAACTGAGCATTATCATAATCAGTCCACGTATCCGAATCCTTACCCAATAATGATGATAATTCCTTATTCCGTGTATTAGAAATGCCATAATGATCACCATAGAGCACAAAAATCGAATTGTCATATAGACCACTGGTTTTCATATAGTCGAAAAATTCTTTTAAAGCAGTATCTAAATAATTAGCCGTTGCAAAGTACCCATTGATCGTTTCATCTTTGGTAGCAGCTAAAGGGAAACCATCTTCTTCATTTTTGAAACGAGAATAAGGGTAGTGATTCGATACTGTAATAAATTTTGCGTAGAACGGCTGTTGCAGATGTTCTAAATATTGAACCGATTGATTCAAAAAAGGTTTATCATGCATTCCGTATTGGAACGAGTTATCATCATTAATATCGTAGTAAGAGGAGTCAAAGAAATACTCAAAACCTAAATGTTTATAGGTTTTATCACGATTCCAAAACGAAGCTGAATGTCCATGGAAGACAGCCGATGTATAATCTGCTTTTTGTTTTAAGATGTTCGGTGCAGCTTCAAAGGTATTTTTATCCCCCATTTGCGTAAACAGAGCACCTTGATTCAGCCCAAATAATGAATTTTCCATCAATGTTTCTGCATCGGAAGTTTTGCCGGCTTTTACTTGATGAAAGAAGTTATCAAAGCTGTAGGTACTTTCACCATGATATAAACTATTTAAAAACGGTGTAACGGTATGACTCGCACCATTCTCGTCAGTTAATTGGTAATCGATCAAAAACTGTTGGAAGCTTTCTAAATGAATGTAAACGACATTCTTACCCTTCGCAATACCAAACATCGAATCATTGGGTTCTGCATAATGATCCTTTACGTAACTCTCAACTTCTTTTAGATCATTTGGACTTGCTTCAGCCCGAATTTGGTTATTCTGATAGGTCTGATAGCTGTCGTATAGCGTAAAAGCATTGACCCCCAAATATTTTACTAAATATTCACGTGAAAATTGACGGCTCAATAATCCCGAACGATCAATCTCAGCCAAAAAGATATTTCCACTGCCAATCAGTAAAGACAGGGCAGACAAGGCTGCAGCTTGACGAAATCGCGGATATTTAGCATCCATAGGAATTTTTCTCTTGAACAACAACACTGGTAATAGCAATAGATCTGCGATATAAAAAACATCATACCAGCGGAACAAGCGAACAGCGCTTTCCCCTAAACCAGTTGAAACCTGGCCAGCACCAAGCATTGTGTTGATCGTAATAAAATCTGTAAACTCACGATAATAGACAGCATTTGAAAAGAGCCAGATAGTTAATAAGGCATAGATAACAACTAAAGTTCCGTAAGCGACTTTTGAACGTTTAATAAATAGACCAATACTGAGAAGAAGCATCGAGACACTTAAAGGGTTGATAACTAGAATAAATAATTGCATAGGACTTTGAACGCCTAAATGAAAATCAACCACGTAAGCAAACATATTCTTCAGCCAAAGCAAACCAATCAGCATGCTGAAAAAACCTAATCGTGTTTTGATAAAATTGTTATATTTTTTTAAATGAGACATTTTCATGCTCCTTAGATTTATTTTCCATATTCTTAAGTAGTTTATCGGTTTTTTATGCGAAGGTCAAACTGAACAAAGTCTAAAAAGCTGATATACCAATGACTTTACAATAATCTCATCCGAATATAAATAATTCTTAATAAAAAAACAATTTTGTCGAAGATACTTGTCACCGCGACCACAAGCACCCAGTTCCACAAAATCGTTTTACCGGTGTTATAATGTGTAAAAAATAAAGGAGGATGCTCATGAGAAAATTAACAATAGGAATTGCTTTTCTATTCATTTTAACCGGTTGCCAGTTGAGTCCAAAAAATACAACGATTAGTTCGTCGAGCTCTTCTGCAGAAACAACAAATCCTAAGACAACTGACAGAACTAGTACAACCAAATCATCGGAGGTAAAAGATATGGAGACTGCTCCAGGCATCCTGATTCAAGCAGTTTCGTCTAACGATTTTTCTAAAGTATCAGAAATTCTAAAAACGAACACAGATTCGATCGACGAAGTAAATGAAAATGGCGAAACGCCGTTATTGATCGCCATCCACAATAATCAAAATGACATAGCCAAAAAATTAATCGATGCAGGAGCAAATGTGAACCAACAGGATAATATCAAAGATAGTCCTTATTTATATGCAGGTGCAGAAGGCAAAACGGAAATTTTGATGTATATGTTGTCTCACAGTACACCGGATCAATCAATTACCAATCGTTTTGGTGGAAATGCACTGATTCCAGCAGCTGAAAAGGGCCATATTGAAAATGTAGAATTATTGTTAAATGACGGGAATGTTAATATTAATCATCAGAACAATTATGGATATACAGCATTAATTGAAGCTGTTGCATTAAGAGATGGATCGCAAGTTTATCAAGATATTGTTGCAGAATTGTTAAAGCACGATGCTGATCCAAACATCGTAGATAATTATGGGAAATCAGCAAAAGATTACGCGAATGAACTTGGATATAGAAATATTTCTAAGATGCTTCAGGAAAACTCATAACAAAACGTATGACAATAGAAGAGAACGATAAAACGGAGACTGAAATCAGTCTCCGCTAATTTTTTATTTTAGTTTACATAATATACATTAAACGAAGTTAGTTAATGGAAATACGCCTCATTAAATCTCAAATCAGCTGTTTTTCTGTTGGTTTCATACCATCAATTTTGCATCATCCTAATTCATACTTTTGACTATTTCTTCAAATTCTATTCTTTTTTTGTTGTAATTCCTTGAGTTGTCTTATTCACTTTGTTAGTCAGGTCTTAGTTTTCCAATTCGATTTTTGCTGAGTGTGCATTTTATAATTCTTAATTTTTAAATCATATATTGATTTAAAACGAAATCTATTTACTAAATACTAATTTAACAAGTTTCTGAAAATGTTTTAGTTTTATGGCTAATATTTTGATTTAAACTGAAATTTTACACTTATCGGAATGAAAACGATCTCAAAAATTGGAACATGAATGATTGATTCTTCGGCAATACTTCGTTTCCCTATCCTAATTTCCACAGTTTTTTGATAATTTCATGAATTTCCATCATATCTGCGGCTAGGTAATCTGCAGCACGTTGATCAACCGCTGCCCGTATTTCTTTATACGCGATGGTCGTAATACCTGCTGTTTTCGCTGCGCTTATCCCGTAGTAGGAATCTTCAATGGCCACTGCTTTTTCAGGTTCAATTTTCAATTTCTTTAAAGTATTTAGATAGATTTCTGGATTAGGTTTACTCTCTTTGACAAATTCCCCACTGTAAATTACATCGAAGTATTCGTTAATGCCACAAGAAGTTAGAACATCCAGAATATGCTCGTACGTTGACGATGATGCCACTGCCAATAAAATTTCATTTGCTTTTGCCCATTTGATAATAGAAACAATGTCTTTTCTAAAGAGCTGCAAGTAATTAATTGATTCATATTCTGTATCATTGAATGTTTCGAATCGTTCTTTGATTTCTTTTAACGGATCATCTGTACCGATAAATTTTCTTAATGTCTCATAAAGCATATCGTAAGACTGTCCTATCAATTCATCGAAATTTGTCGCAGTCTGGTCAATTGCTGGATTCTCTTTTTTGATGAATTCTTGTTGAATCCGAAAATCCTGAAATTCGGTATCAACAATCACTCCATCCATATGCTGAATTGTAATATTAATCGCAACAAAGAACCCATCAAAAATTTCTAGTAAAATGAGTTTAGGATAACAAACTACTAGGAGTGATTTTGATGGGTTCACACAAAAAGCTTACACGAGATAATCGAAAATGTATAGAGACGATGATTTATGATGCCAAGAGTATTCAAGAAATAGCGGACAGAATTGGTGTTAGCCGAACAACGATTGATCGTGAGTTGAAACGAGTACCCGAAGATTTGATCTATAATGCCGACAATGCGCAATTAGATGCGGAAATGAAGCGCAGTGCCTGTGGTGCGAAGTCCAAATGGACTTCTGAATTCGCTTATCAGATTGAATGTGATCTTGAAGACAGCTGGTCCCCTGAACAAATTGCGAATGATCGTCAAATAGTTTCATTCAAAACCATTTACAATTGGCTCTATGCCGGTATTCTTAATGTGTCTAAACAGTGTCTGAGACATAAAGGCAGAAGACAAGAAAAACAAGAAGAGGCACGAGGCAAAATGACTGTAGGGCATACCATTGATGAACGCCCAGCTTCTGTGTCAACTCGAGAAGAATTTGGACATTGGGAGTTGGACACAGTTGTTTCTAGCAGAGGGGAAAGCAAAGCCTGCGAAGCAACGTTTATTGAACGGAAAACACGCTTTTATTGGGCGATCTCAATGAGGGATCGTACCGCGAAGTCAATGGCACAAGCGATTAAAGCTTTTGTGCAAGACCTAGGGAGTCACAAGGCATTTTTAAGCTTTACGGTCGACCGTGGGAAAGAGTTTTCTTGCTGGAAAGAAATTGAGAAAGATTTAGACGTACCTATGTATTTTTGTGATCCATACTCCCCATGGCAACGCGGATCTAACGAAAATGGGAATGGTTTATTTAGAGAATTCTTCCCTAAGGGAACTGATTTTTCAAAGGTACCCCCTACGGAGAAACAGGAAGCATTACGCAAGATAAATATGCGTCCTAAAAAAACATTGAACTGGAAAAATTGTTGGGAAGTCTTTCAAGAAGAAATGTTGCAATTAATTTGACAATTCAGCATATGAAAATTTTTATTGCCGGAGCAACTGGCCGAGTAGGCGAAGAATTGATCAAGAGGTTAGAGGAAAAAGGGCATTATATTTATGCCGGAGCTCGTCGCGAAAAAGATATTGAGCCAAGTAACTCAGTTAAGCCTGTTCATTTGGATTTACATGGTAACATTGATGAAATCGCAGACACGCTAGCTGATGCAGAAGCTGTTTATTTCGTTGCCGGATCAAGAGGAAGAGACTTGCTACAAACAGATTTATATGGCGCGGTAAAATTAATGCAGGCTGTAGAACAAAAAGGAATTAAACGATACATTCACTTAAGCTCATTATTTGCTCTGCAACCGGAAAAATGGAGTAGTGCATTGACCGATTACAATATCTCAAAATTCTTTTCAGATAATTGGTTAATCGATAAAACTAAACTTGAGTATACAATTCTTCAACCTGGAAGTTTAAAAGAGATTCCTGGAAGCGGGAAAATAACTACTGACATCAGTGAAAAATCAGAAAACTCGATTGAAAATGTCGCAGCTGTCTTGGCAGAGCTGCTTGAACAAAGGAATTCTATTAGAAAAGTGATTTTAATGGGGGACGGAGAAACCCTAATTAAAGAAGCAGTAAAAAATTTATAAAGAATGTGTCCACTCAGCGAGAACGCTTCTCTGAGTGGATTTCTCTTTTACAAATTCAGACAAGCCGAAAAATATTAAATAATTTCTTAGTCTTTCGACGAACTTAATGATAAAATAGAGGTTGCTGAAATGAGAATTCCGTAATTAAGGAGAGACCTTATGAATCTTCAAAATATTCATGATCTTGGAATCGAAGAGGGGGTTCAAATGATCCGAAAAAGGAAAATTGCAAAATACTATATGAAAGTACAAGGCTTTGCTAAAAAAGAAGCCCGCGAAACGGCAGAAAATACACAACCGGAGTTTGTTGAAGCGCGCAATCTCTATCTAGCATTATTTTATGAAGCCAAACCTGTATTTGCTGATCGCAACAGAAAAGAAAAGGCATTAAGAGTTTATCAGGTTTTTAGTTTTCTTGCGCTGATTTGTTTTGTCGCTTGGCTGTTCAACAATGGTTATCTGAACGGTTCCAGCGTGACAGATAATTTTCTCTTAATTGCTTTAATGATCAACTTAGCTATCACTAGCTATTTCGATGAAAAAGTTACAGAACGAATTCACGAACAAAAGACTAGAGAGCTCTTACGTTACGATCGTGAAGCATTGGATAAGTTAGCGCAGGTTGAGGAGATTAAGCGAAATATTTTCCGTGCGGAACATCGCGGAATCAAGTTAGTTGAAGAGCAGAAAGAAGAAACTGAGAAACAGTCAGAAGTACACTCAAAGATTATCACGATAGAAAAAATAAAAGATTTGCATAATAGAATAAAAAAATAGTCAACTACGTTATGTGAAACGTGATTGGCTATTTTTGATTTTACTCTAAGTTAAGTTGCTTTTTATGAAACGCTTTGCAATAATTCAAACTATAAATAGTAAGGAGGATTGCACTAATGATTAAAGCAATTATTTTTGATATGCTGAATTGTCAAATTAATTGCAACATTTCTTCTTGAAAGACTTCCCAACAATTTTTCCAGTTCAATGTTTTTTTAGGACGCATATTTATCTTGCGTAATGCTTCCTGTTTCTCCGTAGGGGGTACCTTTGAAAAATCAGTTCCCTTAGGGAAGAATTCTCTAAATAAACCATTCCCATTTTCGTTAGATCCGCGTTGCCATGGGGAGTATGGATCACAAAAATACATAGGTACGTCTAAATCTTTCTCAATTTCTTTCCAGCAAGAAAACTCTTTCCCACGGTCGACCGTAAAGCTTAAAAATGCCTTGTGACTCCCTAGGTCTTGCACAAAAGCTTTAATCGCTTGTGCCATTGACTTCGCGGTACGATCCCTCATTGAGATCGCCCAATAAAAGCGTGTTTTCCGTTCAATAAACGTTGCTTCGCAGGCTTTGCTTTCCCCTCTGCTAGAAACAACTGTGTCCAACTCCCAATGTCCAAATTCTTCTCGAGTTGACACAGAAGCTGGGCGTTCATCAATGGTATGCCCTACAGTCATTTTGCCTCGTGCCTCTTCTTGTTTTTCTTGTCTTCTGCCTTTATGTCTCAGACACTGTTTAGACACATTAAGAATACCGGCATAGAGCCAATTGTAAATGGTTTTGAATGAAACTATTTGACGATCATTCGCAATTTGTTCAGGGGACCAGCTGTCTTCAAGATCACATTCAATCTGATAAGCGAATTCAGAAGTCCATTTGGACTTCGCACCACAGGCACTGCGCTTCATTTCCGCATCTAATTGCGCATTGTCGGCATTATAGATCAAATCTTCGGGTACTCGTTTCAACTCACGATCAATCGTTGTTCGGCTAACACCAATTCTGTCCGCTATTTCTTGAATACTCTTGGCATCATAAATCATCGTCTCTATACATTTTCGATTATCTCGTGTAAGCTTTTTGTGTGAACCCATCAAAATCACTCCTAGTAGTTTGTTATCCTAAACTCATTTTACTAGAAATTTTTGATGGGTTCTTTGTTGCGATTAATATTACAATTCAGCATAACAAAAAGTCTCCTCTTAAATTAAAGAGGAGACAAAATCTCTTGATAAATTAGCGGATCCCTAAAGCAATTCGAGCATAACGACTCATTTTATCGGTCGTCCATGCTGGGTACCAAACAAGCTTCACTTCTACATTGGTTACTTCTGGAATCTCTCCCAATGCAGATTGGATGTTGTCAGTTAAGACATCAGCTAACGGACAGCCCATAGTGGTTAAAGTCATTTTAATCACAGTGTTCCCCGTTTGTTCGAAGTCTACTTCATAGATTAATCCAAGATTAACGATATCAATACCTAACTCAGGGTCAATAACTGACTCTAAAGCGGTCAAAATAGTTTCCTTAATTTCCGCTACTTCTGCATCGGTCCATTTTTGTGTGTTCTCTTCCACTTGCTCCACTCCCTTTCGAGTTTCAAGAGTATTTTACTCTATCTGTCGACTTTTGTAAATGAGAATTGAATCCTAGTTATTCTCATTTACAAATCCTTATTTATTATTTTGTGATTTCTTTATTTGAAGTTGTTCATCTTGTGTTAAGAATGTTCCTACAACAGAATCAGTCGCAACAATGTTAGTAAATGAATTTGGATCAACGTCCGCCACCACTTGCTTCAGGGTATACAATTCATAGCGTGTAAAAACAATCATGATCACTTCTCGTTCACTGGAACTAAACCCACCGCGAGCAGGAATTACTGTCAAACCACGAAGTAATTCACGACTTAATACTGCACACATTTCTGTGCTTTTTCCAGTATTTACAAAAGCGGTCATCTTTTGATGGCTCGTATGGACATAATCAACCACAGTACTCATAGTGAAGATTGTTATGATTGTATATAGGGCACTTTCCCAAGTAAAGAAGAAACCAGCGACAACAACGATCACACCATTCAAAAGCATCATATAGTTTCCAACAGTTCGTCCGGTTGTCTTTGATAATAATAATGAAACAATATCTAGTCCACCAGTCGTAAAGCCGAATTTTAAAGAAAGCCCAGCTCCAATTCCAAGTAAAACCCCACCAGTAATTGCATTCATCAATACATTATCGGTCACTTGACCAACTGGTACTAATGTTGTAAAAATTGACATTGAGATTACATTGGCAAAACTCAAAATCATCGCTGACTTCCCTAATTTAATAAAACCTAAAATAAATACAGGAACATTCAGAAGAAAAATCAAAATTCCAGTATCAATAGTCAAACCAGCATTTGAAAGTAAATGTTCGGCAATTTGGGCGATCCCAGTCATTCCAGCTGAAAACACGTTTGCTGGAATCAAAAAATAATTTAAGCCGACCGCACCGGTCAAGCCAGTAAATAAAATGACAAGGATCTTTTTGGCTAAGTCCTTGGATGTATAATTGATAACCTTCTGCATCCGATATTCCTCCTTCAATTCAAACCTCTAATAGAGTAACAGGTTCTCTCATCATTAATCAATCGTTTTCAACAACTTATTGGAGAATAATTATAGCTTTCTTAGCATTTTTTGATAAACTAAAGGAAAAGACTTAGGAGGGTGTCTATGGCAAAAGATGCAAGCTTTGATATCGTTTCGGAATTGAATAAGGAAGAAGTGAAAAATGGTGTTCAAATTGCTTTAAAAGAGTTAAAAAATCGGTTTGATTTTAAAGGAAGCTTATTTGACATCAAAATTGAAGGTAACCAGTTAGTAATTAAGGCTGAAGACGAATATAAAGTAGAACAAGTCAAGGACGTATTATTCAATAAACTGATCAAACGCGGTGTTCCATTAAAGAATATTCAATTTTCTGCTTCTGAGCATGCTTTGGGTGGGAACGCAAGACAAGCAGCAGAACTAGTTAATGGAATCGATAAGGAAAGCGCAAAAAAAATTACAACTGCGATCAAAAATAGCAAAATTAAAGTAAAAGCTCAAATTCAAGAAGATCGATTGCGTGTAACTGGAAAAAATCGGGATGATTTACAACAAGTCATTGCGCTAGTAAAAGAGATCGAATTACCGATCGATGTTCAATTTATCAATTATCGCTAAAAAAGAAGCCGACGAAAAAAATGTCGGCTTCTTTTTTGTGTTAATCATACTTTTCCTAAGTACCAATGTTTTAAATAAGTATGATTTGATATTTATTTCGTATGCAATATTTTTATTTTGAAAATTCGTTGTTTTAATCTTTTTTCTTCCAAAATTCCTTGACCACTTGCTCGACATCTTCCGGTCCATAGACAACTTTGCGATCTGACCAATTTATTGGCAACAAGTTTTGATAATGCCGATTTGTATAGCGTTGATCCAATAATAAGATAATTCCTCGGTCTTCCATCGTACGGATTACACGGCCGGCAGCTTGGATTACTTTGTTCATTCCAGGCAACTGATACGCATAACTAAATCCCTGATTCCGTTTCTCGTCATAGTATTGTTTGATAAGTTCTTGCTCATGATTAACTTGCGGCAATCCAACTCCCACTATGACAGTTCCAATTAAACGTTCGCCAACCAAATCGATTCCTTCAGAAAATATCCCTCCTAAAACACAAAAGCCAATCAATGTTTGTTCAGGATGATCAACAAAGGCAGCTAAAAAATCCTCGCGTTCAGTTTCATTCAGCTTTGAGCCCTGAATTTGAATTGCGTATTCTGGGTAAACATCATGAAAATAATCTGCTACTTGGTCTAGATACTGGAAAGATGGGAAAAAGACTAAATAATTGCCGGTCTTCGTTTTGACCAGCCGTTCGATTGATGAAGCGATTTTTGGAATACTTTGTGTTCTTTTTTGGTAGGTGGTTTGAATACTCGCATCCACTAAAACCAAACGATTTTCATTTGGGAAAGGACTGGGCAAGCGATAGGTCAAACTGTCTTCGGCCCCACCTAAAACTTCCTGATAATAATCCAACGGTGAGAAACTGGCAGAAAAAAGAATACTGCTTCCTACTTTTTCCATCGTTTGTTCCAGAAACCATGATGGATCAATGCAGTACTCTTTGACAATTAAGTCATAACTTTTATGTTCGACAGTTGTTTGATAATGATCGTCATAGAATTCACTCATACGAGTAAAACGCAGAATTTCAAAATAAACTGGCAGCATTTTTTGTTGTGCTGAATTGTCAGGGTTTTCTGCCAACCACTCTTTGATCTGTTCTTGCAACTTAAAAAGACTATTGATTAGATTTTCGGGCGCCGCCTGTTGGTGATGGTAGGCATCGCCATTTAGTGATTGATGGATTAATTCAAATTCATTATCAACTCGAGTAAAAGCCTTATTTAGTTTCTTGAAGGATTTATCCAAGTCTTTTTGCATCTGAGCGATGTTTTCTCTGGAAATGCTGGCCGAATACATCTCCTTTGATCGATTGACTAGGTTATGAGCTTCATCGACTAATACTAAATTAGTTTTATTTTCCTCTTCAAAAAAACGACGCAGATAGACTGTTGGATCGAAGAGATAATTGTAATCTCCCACCACTAAATCACAAAATCGACTGACATCTAAGGAAAGTTCGAAAGGACAAAGTTCATGTTTTCTAGCATAGTCCTCAATAACTGGTCGAGTATATTGATCCTCAGTATTCAACATATCCCATAAACCATCGTTCACTCGGTCGTAGTACCCTTTCGCGAAAGGACAATGCTCAGGCGTGCAATTACGTTCAGTTAAGAAGCAGATTTTATCTTTGGCTGTCAAAGTAACGCTTTTAACACGAGCATTCTTTTTCGTGATTTTTGTGATAGTCTCCTCTGCAACTTGACGTGTAATTGTCTTTGCAGTAAGATAAAAAATTCGTTCCCCTAGCCCTTCTCCCATCGCTTTAAACGTTGGGAAAATCGTCGACATTGTTTTCCCAGTTCCAGTAGGCGCTTCAACGAATAGTTTTTGTTGGGCGTGGATCGTCTTATAGACAGCTGCGGCTAATTCTCTTTGACCAGCCCGATAAGTATCAAATGGAAATTCTAAAGCTTTTAACGAATTGTTACGGGTTTCTCGCCATTCCATTTGAAACACAAGCCAATTTTCATATCGTTTGATCAAATCATTAAAAAAATCGGATAGTTCTTCGAAGGTAAACGTTCGAATTTGACGAGTGATCCTTTCTTCAGTGGTTTGAAAGTATGTTAATCGAGTGCTGATTTCTGTCAATTCTTCTTGTTCGCTATAGATATAGGCATAAACCATCGCTTGATAAAAATACAAATCAATGATGCCAGATTCTAGCTCTTCAAAAGGCGTTTCGGATGTTTTTATTTCATCGATAAATACTTGTTCTTCTTCTATATAAATACCATCAGCTCGTCCTTCGATCTGAACAGCAGTTTTGGCTATCTCAATTGGCTTCTTTAACCAGACTTCTTTTTGGTATTCAGAGCCGCCTTCTTTTTGCAATTGGCGATGAATTCGAGCGCCCTCCTGAGGTGTGTGATTGCTGTTTTTTCCTTCATCAATACTTCCACTGCGCAGGATAAATTCCACAAGCTCACGAATCGCGATTTTTTTAACTGTCATCTTGTCACCTCGTTCTTTGTTTCATCTTGAAACGTTGATCAAAATCATTTTGCTGTTCCACCATAGAAGATTTTTTAGTACTCGTCAAGTTTTATTCCACTACATAGAATAATAAATCTGTCCTCTAATTTTTCTGTCTGTCGTTTCTGTTCACATGAAATGTCAAAATCGTTCAGGGAAGTCACAATTTTTTTTCTTTTAAGGTATAATAAAGAAGGAATTTGAGATACTGAATTTTTTACTAACGAAGGTTTTATTTTATGTTAGCCAAAGTGAATCAAATCAAAAAAAATAATTTTTAGTGTTTCAGGAGGAAAAGAATGATTCAAATTGAAGGTTTTGTTACCGGAATCGCGCAAGAAAATTGCTATTTGATTCATAACGAAAAAAACTTATTGATCGTCGACCCAGGTTCTGAAGGCGATCGATTGGTGCAAGAAATTGAGCGAACCGGAAAAACACCGCAAGCGATTCTCTTGACCCATACCCACTATGATCATATTGGGGCTGTAGAACAAATACGAAATAAATATGGCATTCCTGTATATGTAAGTCCTTTGGAACAGAAATGGTTAGGCGATCCAATCCTAAATCTTTCAGGTTTAGGACGTCATGATAATATGCCCGATTTGATCGTCCAGCCTGCGGAATATGAATTTGAAATGAAAGAATATACGATTGGTGGGATGACCTTCCAAATCGTACCGACACCAGGACATTCAATCGGCAGTGTCAGTTTCATCTTTGATGACTTTGTAGTTGTGGGAGACGCATTATTTAAAGGCAGCATCGGACGGACAGACTTATATACTGGTGATATGCAACAATTACTTTACAGCATTAAAACATACCTATTTACACTTCCTCGTGAGCTACCTGCTTATCCAGGACACGGGGCAGCAACAACTATCGGTCATGAGATCGATACAAACCCGTTCTTTAATTAATCAACTTTTTGGAGGTTTTAAATATGGCAGAAACAAATCTTTATATTGTTAGACATGGTAAAACGATGTTCAATACGTTAGCTAGAGTTCAGGGCTGGTGCGATACGCCGTTAACTCAAAGCGGGCGTGAAGGAATTCATTATGTTGGTCTAGGTTTACAGGATACAAAATATGAAGAGGCTTATTCAAGTGATTCTGGCAGAGCTATTGAAACAATGCGAATCCTTTTAAGCGAACACCCTGAAGGTAAAGGTATCCCTTATCATGTAGATCCACGTATCCGCGAATGGTGCTTTGGCTCATTAGAAGGTGCCTATGATGCAGAAATGTGGGGCGTTTTACCGCGAGTATTAAATTTTAAAACTGAAGATGATCTATTCGCAACAGATGTCACTTTTGAGGAAATAGCAAATGCGGTCGAGGGTGCTGATACAGCAAATTGGGCAGAATCTTATTCGCAATTGCGGGACCGTGTTTGGAATGGCTTCGAGGATATCGCTCAAAGCCGTGAAAAACAGGGTGGCGGAAACGTGTTGATCGTTTCTCACGGTTTGACTATTGCTTTCTTACTGAGTTTGATCGATTCTAAACAACCCGTTCGAGCTAACTTATTAAACGGAAGTATCAACCGTCTGCGTTATGAAAATGGTGAGTTTTCTATCCGCGCAATTAATGATATCAGCTATATGGAGCGTGGGAAAACAATTTCAGATCATACAGATGAATAAAAAATATGACTGTCAGCATCTGCTGGCAGTTTTTTTCTTAAAAAAAGCTTAGCCTTTTTTCGATGGTCTTTTTATAGACGAAACGGTATACTGTTTATTGTTATTAACTTGAAAGGACGTACATTTAATGCTTATTGCCAATATTTTTAAAGCAATTATTCTTGGGATCGTTGAAGGTATAACCGAGTGGTTGCCGATTTCATCCACGGGTCATTTGATTTTGGCGGATGAATTCATCAAACTCAACATGAGCCCCGCATTTATTGAAATGTTTAATGTCGTGATTCAATTAGGCGCGATTTTAGCCGTTGTAGTTTTATATTTCAGTAAATTGAATCCTTTTGCTCCTAGTAAAACTCATGAGGAGAAACAGGATACTTGGACGTTATGGTTCAAAGTGATTATCGCTTGTTTGCCGGCTGCTGTGATTGGTTTGCCGTTAGATGATTTTTTAGAAGCGCATTTTCACAAATTCTTACCTGTTGCGATCATGTTAATCGTATACGGGATTGCATTTATCGTAGTTGAACGACATAATAAAACAAAAACACCAAAGTGTACAAACTTAAATGATTTTACCTACAAAGCTGCTTTAATTGTAGGTGCTTTCCAACTACTCTCTTTGATTCCTGGAACTTCACGTTCAGGCGCCACTATCCTTGGTGCGATTATTATTGGCAGCTCACGTTTTGTGGCAACAGAGTTTTCTTTCTTTCTTGGTATTCCAGTCATGTTTGGAGCCAGCGGATTAAAAATTGTTAAATTTCTAATGAAGGGCAATACTTTTGGCGCATCTGAAATTGTTGTTCTGTTAGTTGGTATGGTTACGGCCTTCGTGGTTTCGATTATCGCCATCAAGTTCTTATTGGATTACATCAAACGAAACGATTTCACGGCCTTTGGTTGGTATCGAATCGGCTTAGGAATTATCTTGATCGGCTACTGGCTGATCGCTATGTAAGATCTGCATTTTTTGCAGGTCTTTTTTTCATCTCATATTTTATTGATACTAATTATAAATTGAAATGATGCTAATTTTATTGTATTAGCGATTGAAATAATCACTTTTACGTCTATTAACTACTAATGATAGTCATTCTCAATTCTAATTGATAATTACTTTCGTTCTCAATTAGCTAATTTTATTATCATTTACATAAGATAGTATGCTACTATAATGGTGAAAGAACATCAGCCCCATTTTAAGAGTTCTACTAATCGTATACGCTAAAAAAAAATTGAAAGGAGGAAAAGTTATGAGTAAGAAAGAACGTAATGCTTTTCTCTCTACCCTTTTCTGTCTACTATTTTTAATTATTGGTAAAATCTTAACTGGGTTTTCTCAACCCATCTATCCACTTTTTTTCGTTATCGCAATTGTTAGCGGCGGTTGGAAGCAAACCTATGAAGGTATCAGCGAATTGATACATGACCATACATTGAATGTCGATCTGCTAATGGCTCTAGCTGCAATTGGAGCTTGTTTAATCGGTAACTGGTTTGAAGGAGCAATGCTGACTTTTATTTTTTGTTTAAGTGGCGCACTGGAAGAATATGCCACGAACAAAAGCACTAAGGAAATCACTGCTTTAATGAATATAGCTCCTAACGAGGCGTTAAAAATTGTTGACAACCAACACATCACCGTTCCAGTTGAAACATTAGAATTGGGAGATCTTGTTTTTGTACCAAAAGGAAAAGCTGTCCCGATCGATGGACGAATGTTAGGTCCTTCTTCAATTGACGAATCAGCAATTTCAGGGGAATCTGTACCAGTAGAAAAACTGGTCAATGATGAGGCGTTTAGCGGAACGATTAACCTAGGACAACCATTTACTCTGGAAGTGACTAAAACCAGCAATGATACATTATTCGCACAGATTCTACGTTTAGTGAAGAATGCCCAAAACGAGCAAAGTGCTACAGCAACGTTTATTGAAAAAATTGAAAATGTTTATGTCAAAATTGTTTTACTAGCTGTTCCTTTGATGATTTTATTAACACACTTTTTATTAGGTTGGAGCTTCACTGAAAGTTTTTACCGTGGAATGGTCTTACTGGTCGTCGCTTCACCATGTGCTTTAGTTGCTTCGGCTACGCCAGCGACGTTAGCAGCAATTTCTAACGGTGCTAAAAAAGGGATATTATTTAAATCTGGAAAAACTTTAGAGAAGTTGGCCGATTTGCAGGCAATCTCTTTTGATAAAACGGGGACTTTGACACAAGGAAAGCCACGAGTAACTGATTATAAAACTTTTTCTGATGATCCGCTCATCCCAAAATTGTTTTATTCAATGGAACGCCAATCAACCCATCCATTGGCAGTAGCAATTACCAGCTTTTTTAAAGATGAATCCGCTCTGGTACTACAAGTTGAAGAGCGAGCTGGCTTCGGATTAGAAACGATTTACCAAGATCAAATCTGGCAGTTAGGAAAGCCAACTAAAAATCAAAATCACCCATTGATCGAACAATGGCATGATGAAGGAAAAACTGTGGTTGTCCTTAGTCAAAATGAACAAATCGTTGCATTACTAGCTTTGATGGACTTACCAAAGCCCTATACTAAAGAAGTCATCACTTATTTCCAAGAACAAAACGTAGAAACAGTCATGCTCACTGGAGACAATGAGGGAGCAGCAAATTATGTGGCACAACAACTTGGGCTGAATGATTTCCATGGAGGATGTTTACCTGCGGATAAAACTGAACGAGTCAAGCAACAGCAAATTGATTATAACGTCAATGCGATGGTTGGCGATGGAATCAATGATGCTCCCGCTTTAGCAACTGCCACTATTGGAATTGCTATGGGCGAAGGAACCGATGTCGCGATGGAAGTATCCGATATGGTCTTAATAAAAAATGATTTGACTAAATTGATATACAGTCATCGATTAGCAAAAAAAATGAAACGAATCGTTCGACAAAATATCTTGTTTTCTTTATCTGTGATCCTCTTACTGATTGCAAGTAATTTTCTTCAATTTCTCACACTACCACTTGGAGTTGTTGGTCACGAAGGTAGTACCATTCTTGTAATTTTGAATGGGTTACGAATGCTGATTCCACTAAAAGATCTTGTCAGTCTTGATGAAACAAAGTGTACTGACTGTCCGCTATATAAAGCGGCAAATTAAAAAGCTAGAATCGAAAGGATTCTAGCTTTTTTTGTACTATGAATTTTTAATAACCAGACCCTCGATTATATCTGCTGCAGCTTCACAAGCATCCGTAATTTTTTCTAAGTGATTATAAATGTCTCGCCATTTAATGACCTCAATCGGGTCTTTTTCATTCGCAAATAAATCCTTCACCAATGAGCTGTATAATTTGTCAGCTTCAGATTCCGTTTGGCTCACTTGTTCAATAGACTGTTTCAACACTTTTGAATGTTTAAATTTTGCGAATTCTTTCGTTGCATGAACAACATCGGTAGTAGCAGTTACTATTAACTGGAGAAATCTATCTGTGTTTGGTCTGATCGTATACACTAGTAAATTCTCAAATAGATAGGTCGTTGCATTTAATTCATCTAAGATATCATCTAAACGATTCGTGATCAACACGATGTCTTCACGATCAATCGGTGTAATAAAAGCATCGTAAAGTTCTGTCATGATCTCTTTTGAAATATGGTCTCCCCGTCCTTCTAAAAGATGAATTTCTTCAGATTTATTAATAAACTTTTCAGTGGAATAATCCATGATTAAGTCCAATAATAATTGTGCTGATTCAGCAGAATATTGTGCCATTTGTTCTAACTTGCCAAAATAATCGAATTGTTTTTTTCTAGCCATTATCTGATCCCCTTTTTAAAAAATTGCGACAAATAATTTTGCCATGACAAATGCGATAGCACCACATCCAGGGAAAGTCAGCAACCATGCACTGATCATTTCCTTCACGATACTCCAGTCCACACTTGAAATACGTTTTGCTGCACCTGCACCCATGATCGCTGTTGTTTTAGTGTGAGTCGTTGAAACAGGAATTCCAAAGACTGATGCAAGAAAGAGACAGATAGCTGCGCTCAAATCTGCTGCGAACCCTTGATAGCGTTCTAGTTTCACCATATCCATACCTACGGACTTAATAATCTTCATCCCGCCTACAGAGGTTCCTAAGCCCATGGTTATTGAACAAAGAACCATTACCCATAAAGGAATAACAAAACCATTTCCAGTTTTTTCAGCCAGGTTATTGTAAAAAAGACCTAGCATAAAAACACCCATAAATTTTTGTCCGTCCTGTGCGCCATGAAGAAATGCATTCATCCCGGCACTAACTGCTTGACCAATCGTAAATACATGGTTGGCAAAGCGTCTAGAGACACCTTGAAACACCATTACGATAATCTTGGTGACTAGCCAACCGCCGCCAAACCCCATGATTGTTGAAACGAGCAAACCTACAATAACCTTCATCCACTCGGTTCCGCTAACCGCTTCCAATCCGCCCATTGCCAACGCAGAACCAGTCAGTCCCGCGATCAATGCATGAGATTCACTTGTAGGAATACCAAAATACCACGCTGCAACCGCCCAGACAACAATAGCAAATAGAGATGCCGCAAGCGCAACTTGCGCAGCATTTCCTGCTCCCTCGAAAGTAACGATATTACTAATTGTTTCTGCGACTTGTGAATTGAAGTAGGTCATTACTAATGCGCCTAAAAAATTCATCCCTACCGCCATCCAAATGGCGACATTAGGTTTCAACACTCGTGTTGAAACCGCTGTGGCAATTGCGTTTGGCGCGTCAGTCCAACCATTGACAAAAACAACACCCATAACTAATGTAATTGTAATAACTAATGCAATACTCATGCTGCACCACCAATTTTTTATTTCCAAAATTATGATAGCATATCGGATACATTTCGTCTTTAAAATAATTGATTTGCCTCTTTTTTCTACTTATTTCTTCTTAATTTCTGTTAAGGAAAAAAACTTGTCACGATTTTATTGCATTGAAAAGCGGCTTTATGTATAATGAGTAATGTTGAATTGTACGGTACTAACCGTATAAGACTGAATTCGGAGGTGAAATCCATGCCAAACATTGAATCTGCAATTAAACGTGTTCGTACTAGCGAAGTTGCTAACGCTAAGAACTCATCACAAATGAGCGCAATGCGCACTACTGTTAAGAAATTTGAAGATGCTGCTGCTACTGGCGCTGAAAATATGAACGACCTTTACAAAGAAGCTGCTAAAGCGATCGATATGGCTGAATCAAAAGGTTTGATTCACAAAAACAAAGCAAACCGCGATAAAGCACGTCTTGCTAAAAAATTAGCTAAATAATAAAAACCGATCGTTTGATCGGTTTTTTATTTGTCCATTTTTATAAAAAAATAGCACCAGCATAAATTGTACTGGTGCTACTCACCTATTTGTTTGTTAACTCCGTATAACTTTTAACGCGTTCTTCCATATCCTCTACTGTTTGATTCAACATTTCCTCCACTAATGCTTCATCTTTCTTAATATTATGCAAAGCAGAGAAACGTGTTTGCCCTTCAAGGAAAGCATTCATTTTACTAAAATCAGTTTTCTTGAAGTCGATACGCATTGGATCTTTGCCTTTTTGTGCGCGAATAGGATCAAAGCGATAAAGAGGCCAATATCCTGATTCCACTGCTTTCTTGGATTCTTCGATTGATTGACTCATGCCGCCGCGAATACCATGATTGATACAAGGTGTATAACCAATAATCAATGACGGTCCAGGATAAGCTTCTGCCTCTTGAATAGCTTTCAACGCTTGCGTTGGGTTCGCTTCGATCGCCACCTGTGCAACATAAACATCGCGATAAGTCATGGCGATCATACCAAGATCTTTCTTCTTAGTCTTCTTCCCGCCAGCTGCGAATTTGGCAATAGCTGCTGATGGCGTGGCTTTCGACATTTGTCCACCTGTATTGGCATAAACTTCATTATCCATTACCAGGATATTTACATCTTCCCCTGATGCTAGAACATGATCGATCCCGCTGAAGCCGATATCATAAGCCCAACCATCTCCACCAATAATCCATTGACTAGGTTTCGCAAACATATCTTTATCCTCAAGAATTGATTGAAGCTCTGCATCCGTTTCTTCATTTAAAACAGCGCGCAGTTTAGCCGCCCTTTGTTGACTGCCTTCGCCTTCTAGCATATGGTCTAGCCAATCCTGTAATTGGGCTCTGGTATCCTCTGTTCCAAGATCTTTTTCCAAAGCTTTCAAGATTTTATTGGCCAATCGGTTTCGCTTAGTCTCGTTTGCCGTATGCATTCCTAATCCATATTCAGCATTGTCTTCAAAGAGGGAGTTACTCCAAGCTGGACCGCAACCGTCTTGGTTGACAGTATATGGTGTCGCTGGCGCCGATCCTCCCCAAATTGAAGAACATCCCGTTGTATTAGCGACCATCATGCGGTCACCAAACAATTGAGTCAAAAGCTTCACATAAGGTGTTTCTCCACAACCCGCACAAGCCCCAGAGAACTCTAACAATGGCTGTTCAAATTGAGAGCCTTTAACTGAGAATTTCTTCGCTGGGTTATCTTTTTGACGTAAGGTCATTGCAAAGGCCCAATTCACTGCTTGCTCTCTTTGGTCTTCATAAGATCGCATAACCAAAGCTTTTTCTTTCGCAGGACAGGCTTCTACACAAAGCCCGCAACCTGTACAATCTTCTAACGATACCTGGATGCGATACTTGAATCCATCTTTACCTCGCATGTCGCGAGTAATGAACCCTTCAGGCGCTTCTTCCATTTCTTCATCATTAGCCAAAAATGGGCGAATCGCTGCATGAGGGCAAACAAAAGCACACTCATTACACATTGTACAAGCTTCAGAAATCCATTCAGGAACTTCTAAAGCAATTCCACGTTTCTCATACGCTGCTGTTCCAGAAGGCATCACACCGCCTAACATACCATTTTCGATCAAATCATTTACCGAAAGTTGATTTCCTTCTTGGCGATTGATTGGTTCTAAAATATTGCGAATATATGCTGGCTTGTTTTGGTCTTCAGCATTTACAAGCGACTTCACTTCAATCTCGGCCCACTCTGCTGGAATTTCAATTTTTTTCAATTCTGCGACAGTCGCGTCAATAGCTTGACAGTTACGTTCGACGATCGTTTTAGATTTCTTTCCATATGCCGCATCTACTTCTGCTTTAAGTAACGGCAAATAGGTTTCTTGATCCATAATATCCGTCAGTTCAAAAAATGCTGTTGACATGACTTGATTAATCCGACCGCCCAGGCCAGTTTTTTGTGCAATTTCCATAGCATTAATAATATAGAAATTGATATTATGTTCAGCTAAATAGCGTTTGATCCTGCCTGGCAATAATTTTTTGACTTTGTCTTCATCCCAAACAGTATTCAACAAGAATGTCCCGCCATCCTTCAGGCCTTTTACCAAATCATATTGGTGAATATACGCGCTGTTATGACATCCCACAAAATCAGCTGCCTCTACATTATAAGTAGAAAGAATTGGCTCTTTACCAAAACGCAAGTGAGAATTCGTCAACCCGCCTGATTTTTTAGAATCATAAGAAAAATAAGCTTGTGCATAATAATCAGTATTATTACCGATGATCTTTATGGCTTGTTTATTTGCACCAACAGTACCATCAGAACCCAGTCCCCAGAATTTCGCTTGGAAAGTTGATCTCGGAGTTAAGTCTAAAACATCACTCATTGGTAAGGATAGATTAGTCACATCATCATTGATTCCAACAGTAAAGCGCTGCTTCATGTCCGCGACTGGCAACAATAAATGATCAAAAACAGCCAATATTTGGTCAGGTGTCACATCTTTTGAAGCGATACCGTAACGACCGCCGATAACGACCGGACGGTTTGTATGACGATAAAGAACACTTTGAACATCAAGCAATAATGGTTCGCCATCTGACCCTGGTTCTTTTGTACGGTCCAAAACTGCAACAGTTTGAACTGTATCTGGCAATTTTTCCAACAAGTTTTCTGCTGGAAAAGGACGATATAAATGAATATCTAGGAACCCGACCTTGCGACCATTTTGATTTAGATAATCAACTGTCTGTTGGATCGTCGGTGAAGCTGAGCCCATCGCGATAATTACTTCTGTCGCTTCTGGATCTCCGTAATAATTAGTCAAATCGTAATTCGTTCCCCGTAGTTCGTTGATTTTATTCATGTATTTTTGCACAATCGCGGGCATTTCATCATAATAACGATTGACTGTCTCTCTTTGCTGAAAATGTATATCCGGATTTTGTGCCGTACCTGAAACATTCGGACGATTCGGATTCATGCCCAATCGTCTGAATTCAGCTAATGCTTCCCAATTCATCATTGCCTTCAAATCTTCATACTCAATAATTTCAATTTTTTGCAACTCATGACTTGTTCTAAAACCGTCAAAGAAATTCATAAATGGCAATTTACCTTCAATACTCGATAAGTGAGCAACTGCCGACAAATCCATTACTTCTTGAACGCCGCCTTCAGCCAACATACAAAAACCAGTTTGACGAGCAGCCATTACATCACTATGGTCCCCAAAAATACTTAGTGCATTAGTAGAAACCGCACGTGCCGCCACATGGAACACCGTTGGCAGCAACTCACCGGCAATTTTGAACATGTTTGGAATCATCAACAACAAACCTTGTGAAGCGGTATACGTCGTAGTTAAGACTCCGGTCTTCAACGAACCATGAACCGTTCCGGCTGCACCTGCCTCAGATTGCATTTCAACTACTTTGACTGTTTCATTAAAAATATTTTTACGTCCTTGTTCTGCCCACTCATCAACGACTTCCGCCATCGTTGAACTAGGAGTGATCGGATAGATGCCAGCCACTTCAGTAAACGCGTAAGAGATGTGCGCTGCAGCTGTATTTCCATCCATTGTTTTCATTGTTCTCATCATTTGCACCTCGCTTAGACCAATTGCTCCTGCTTTGTCTTTTGAATATATTGATCAATTTCATTTGCTGCGATTTTGCCGGCACCCATTGCTAAGATGACAGTTGCTGCACCTGTTACGATGTCTCCGCCAGCAAAAACGCCCGGGATCGAAGTCGCACAAGTTTCTTCATCCGCATCAATATAGCCCCACTTATTTAGTGCTAGTTCTGGGAAAGTATCCAATAAAACTTTATTGGCACCTTGTCCGATTGCTTCAATTGCTGTATCTGCTTCAATAATGAACTCACTGCCAGGAATCACTATTGGTCTGCGACGACCAGATTCATCTGGTTCACCTAATTCCATCTGTACACATTTGACAGCTTTTAATCGACCAGTGCCATCATTTATGTATTCAATAGGGTTGCTTAACCAATGATATTCAATACCCTCTTCGACAGAATGATGATATTCTTCTTCGCGAGCAGGCAATTCTTCTAATGAACGACGGTAAACGATTGATACTTTATCAGCACCTAAACGCTTAGCAGAACGCGCCGCATCCATCGCAACATTTCCGCCGCCGATAACAACAACATTTTTTGATTTTTGAACTGGTGTGTCATACTCCGGAAATTGATAGCCATGCATCAAATTAACCCTTGTTAAGTATTCACTTGACGAATAAACACCATTTAGTGATGTTCCTTGAATTCCTTGGAATCTTGGAGCTCCGGCGCCTACAGATAGATAGCAAGCATCAAATTCCGTAATGATCTCATCCATTGTGATCGTTTTGCCAACTACCACATTTGTTTCAATTTTTACTCCTTGAGCAACAATTCGTTCGATTTCTTTTTTCACGATACGTTTTGGCAAACGAAATTCTGGAATCCCGTAAGTCAACACCCCTCCAGGAGAATGTAATGCTTCATAGACAGTGACATCATAACCTAACTTCGCTAAATCACCAGCCGTTGTCAATCCAGAGGGACCAGAACCGATCACCGCTACCTGGCCTTTGTTTCCTGAATTGTCTTTATACTCAACTGGCTGTTCTAAAGCCCAATCCGCAACAAGTCGCTCTAGTTTTCCGATTGCTACTGGTTCAAATTTCTTAGAACGACCTAAACGACAAACCATCTCACATTGTTTTTCCTGAGGACATACACGTCCACAAATAGCAGGTAAATTTGTATAGCGGCTTAAAACCTCATAAGCTTGAGGCATATCTCCCTCTTCAATCGCTTTGATGAATCCTGGGATATCGATCATTACTGGACAATTCGCAATACAGGGCGCATTCTTACACTGCAAACAGCGACTAGCTTCTAGCTGTCCTTCTTCCAGTGAATAACCTAAAGCAACTTCATCGAAATTTTGATTTCGAACCTCAGGAGCTTGTTCCCTCATCGGTGTCTTTGTGTAACTGCGTTTAGCCATTTGAACTCACCTGCTTTTCATATCTTTCATTAGCTAGTAATTCTTCTGGACGATATTGTTGCATTCGGTTGACGAACTCGTCCCAATCAACTTCTTCACCCAAAAATTCCGGTCCATCAACACAAGCGAATTTAATAGAATCCGCAACTGTCACGCGACAGCCACCGCACATTCCCGTACCATCGATCATAATTGGATTTAAGGAAACATAGATTGGCACTTCGTATTTTTGCGCTGTTAGTGTACAAAATTTCATCATGATACTTGGTCCGATAGCCCAAGTCATTGCAATTTTTTCACGCTTAAACACATCTTCCATCGCTTGGGTAACCAAGCCTTTTTGTCCAACAGATCCATCATCCGTCATCAGAATCAGCTCATCAGAATATTTTGCGCATTCCTCCTGCAAAATCAATAGTTCTTTGCTTTTTGCTCCAAGAACAGTGATTACACGATTTCCTGCTTCTTTTAGGCCTTTAACGATTGGGAATAATGCAGCTATACCAACTCCGCCCCCAACTAAGAGAACGGTGCCATAATTTTCAATGTCAGTCGCTTTACCTAATGGCCCAACAATATCCTTTAAGGCTTCACCAGCCATAACTGTTGCGAGTTGGGCTGTCGATTTGCCGATCACTTGAAAGATTAAGCGTACCCAACCCGCTTCTTTGTCTGTATCAACGACAGTCAGCGGAATCCGCTCACCTTGTTCGTCAATTCGCAAGATCACAAATTGGCCAGGCTGTGCTTTTTTGGCAATTCGTGGTGCATCAACTAAAATTTCATATTCAGTTGGCGCCAGTTCCTTGCGTTCTAATACTTTAAACAAAATCTCACTCCATTCTTCCAATGTGTCTCTTATTCCGCTGCTTCCACCAAAGCTTTCACAAATGTTTTCAACACTTCTTCATCCTCGTCATCAGCTTCGTTCTCAATTTTCACAGTTTCTGCTGCCTTTTTAGCCCCGGTTTTCGCAAACGCTTCATCAAAAGCAACCGCTGCATGACAAAAATAGTCTGGATATAATTCGCTGTCTCCACTTCCTACTACACCATAGATTTTTCCGGATAGATCTACATCTGGTAATTCTTCGTGGAAATCTTCTAAATCAAAAGGCAACTCGCCATCTCCATCAGTATAAGTAGCTAGGACACAGATATCCGCATCTTCATAAAAATCTGCTTCTGCATCATCTGCGTCAACGCGTTCAACGTCAACGCCGATTTCTTCAAAAGCATCCTCCAGAATTTCAGAGATTCCTTCTGTGTTTCCTGTGTTAGTTGCATAAACGATCTTTGCTAATGTCATTTCATTCATCCTTTCTTTTTTAGGTTTATACATTTGTGGTGCATATATAAAGTCAGAACAAGCTGACTATTATCGAATTAAAAATAGAATTTTGGACATATCATTTATCGATTCGACATCTTGAAAACTGTGTTCTAATTGAGATTGATTCTCACCGAATCCCTTCTGCCGCTTAGCTTTAGGTAATTACCACCTTTGTATTATCATACCTTAAAAATGTGAATTATTAAACATTGCTGAGAGATTTTTATTCTAATTTTTCGATTGATGACCAGTTATTCGCGTTTTTTTATTTTTTTGACTTCTCACAAGCTGTATTCTTGCTTTTTTTGTCAAAAAACACATATATTTTCTTCATCCAACAAATAAAAAAAGAACTGACGAGACAAAATAATTTGTCAGTCAGTACTTTTATAGTATATAAAACTTCGACTCTAAAACCTTGCTTCTTCTTATTTTTTAATCTTCTCGGTTGTCTTCAAGATAAACAGCTGGAAAACCATTTCTTTATCCGCCTGTCCAGTTTTTACCTCATAATCATTTTCGACCAGTTCATCATACATTGAAACCAGCAACTCCAATGGAAATTTTGCAACTTGCTGCATCGCTAATTTTACACGGTATGGATGAACCCCTAAAGTCTCAGCTATATTTGCCTGTTGGTAACCAGTTTTTTGTAATATTTTAGTTTGTAACAACAAACGAATCTGCCCGATCAAAATCGCAGTCAGTTTGATTGTCTCTTCACCTTGTAAATGCAACTCTTCATATGTTTGGTAAGCTTTGGCTGCGTCGCCCCTCAAAATTCGTTCAGTTAACTCAAAAATATTATGTTCCAACGTTTTGGGTACTAAGTCCTCTACTAACTGAAGAGTGATAGTTCCACCATCTCCCGCTAATAACAGTAATTTTTCTATTTCATTCATCGATTTTGAAAGATCAAAATCCGTCAAACGAAGAAATAGATCGAACGCTTCTTTTGAAATTTTAACATTTTCGTTACTGATGTAACGCTGTAAAAAATTGCGTAAATCACGCTCCTGCAGTGGTGCCGCATCAATGACAGCTGTTTTTTTTAGTGCTTTAGTAATTTTTTTTCGTGCATCAAGTTTGGGGTAGTTAGCCCAAAAGACCACTACCGATGTATCCAACGGCTGTTTCAAATAATCCAATAATCCGTCAACATCTTGATCGGGTACATTATTTTTCTTTTCACCAGTTAAAAAATAAGGTTTCTCAACAAAAACCAATCTATAATCTCCAAAAAATGGTAGTGTTTCCGCTTCATCAATAACTGCTCCTAAGCCACTTTCTTCCATATCAAAGGTCATAAAATTTAACTCTTCCAAGTTATCCTTTTTCATTCGATCCATAAAAGCTTGCCGCACTTCTTGAATCAAATAATCTTCTGTCCCCGTAACCAAATATATCGGCTGTAAAGGGGATGTTCTGACTTGCTGAAGGGCTTCCTGTGTATTCATTCAATTACTCCTAACTCGCACTAAAGTCTATTTTTAATTAAAAAAGAGGATGCTGCCTATCCCTCTAACAATTTAACTAAGCTGTCCGATTATTGTATTAAATCGTTTCATTCATTTGTTTTGTACCAAGCCTCGTTTCGGCAAACTTGTATTAGTTTTCTAAATTGTAATAAGCACTAATTAAAAATAGCAAGTTATCTATTTAAGTTTGTCATAACTCTGCGATTTCAGACTAATTAAGAAAATCTATTAGAGTCTTGATTCTTCCACGCTTGGTTATTGCTGACCATTGATAATAGATCATCCCTTGCTGATCAGTTCGTAAAACCTTCACCTTATGGGTATTTAATTTTTGTAACGTTTCTTCTGTTGGGTGACCATAACGGTTCTTTTGACCTACAGAAATAATACCATATTTAGGTTTGATTTTTTCTAGAAACTCTTCACTTGTGGAAGTATTACTGCCATGGTGTCCGATTTTTAAAAAGTCAGTTTTTAATTGAGGATAATTTTTTAATAGATTCTCTTCGCCAATTGTCTCTAAATCACCTGTAAGTAAAAAACGTTGCTGATTTAATTGAAAATAGGCAACTAGTGAATCATTATTTTCTCCTTCACTTTTCTCTGGAGAAAGTATTTGAATTTTCAATTTCCTTCCAATCGTATCTCCGCGCTTAATCAAATGGATATTGGTATTTTTTGTTTGTTTTAACAAATTTTGCAACTCGATTTGAGAACCGCGAGCCAAGTAAAGATTTTTTACCTTTACTTCATTTAAAACGTGGGACAATTCACCCATGTGATCTGCGTCATTATGAGTTACGAATAAATGATCAATCTCACTGCAGCCCAAAGATTTCAAGAAAGGCAATAGATTATAATCCGAAATTTGTTTTGGCTGACGATTTTGCCATTGCTTTTGTTTAAAAATCAAACGTCCCCCGGTATCAATCAAAAATGTTTCTTGCTTGAAAGGCAACTTGATAAAAATACTGTCACCTTGACCGACATCGACAAATGCAACTATCCCATTTGCTGAAAAAGAGATTGAGAATAAAAGAAAGACAGCAATTCCTAATAAAAAAAAACGATTCTGACGATATTTCAATCGGTCTATAATTATAAGGACTAACAACAAAAGAAGCAAAAAAATAGAAAATATTGGTCTGCCAGTAGTTAAGGGAGGGATGTCGACAAATACTAACATTTTTTCGAGAAACAAAAAAAGAACCTCCGTTAAATTGCCAAATATCTGTGGTATAGGGAGAAAGCATCCAACGAAGAGCAGCAGACAGCTGGGAAGAATCAACCATTCAAAAATCGGAAACAATAATATTGTGAATAATCCTCCCGTTAAATTCCACTCACTAAAACTATATATCAGAATCGGTAGCGATAAAATAGAGAAAAGGAACATCTGATGCCACACATTTGACCGTAAATCATTCAGATACAATAACAGTAAAGCAAAATACAGACTCAATTGTGCTCCCACTGACCAAAATACTAAGGGAAAACAAAAAACGAGTAAAAATAGCATCAAGCTCCACTGATCAAGTTTAGAAAGCAATACATCAAATGTTAAACAAGCAAAGCCAATCAGAAAACTTAAAACAGCACGGATGGTACTAAACCCACTTCCTGTTAAGAAAATCAGCAGAAATCCTATTAGACATAGTAAAACTAATCGTGATTCTCTAGCTAATCCGCCCCTTTTCAGTAACAAATGAATGCTTCCCAAATAAAACTGGATATGCAGTCCAGACAAGGTGAACAAATGAAGCAATCCAGTAGTTTTATATATTGCTGAGTACTCCCCAAACTCTGCATCCTTATATCCAATCACTAATGCCTTGATATAGCTTGCAAGTCGTTTAGAATAATGTTGATCAATTGTCCAAATCAAGTGATGTCTAACATTGCTCAAAATGAATCTTTTAGATTTGAATGGCTTCAAATTTTTAACTTGAATAATCCGACTGAAGCCTAAACTAAAATAATATTTTTTTGCATCAAAACCGTTTAGATTTCTGGCTGAATCGAACTTCTCTATTTCTCCATTAATTACTGCACTGTTGGGCAGATTCTTTTTTCCCCAAATTCTCTTTTCTTCTGGTGATTTCAGTGAATGATAAATTAAATATTTCTTTCCTTTGATTTTCCCGGTCATCCTTAAAAAAATTCCATCAATTTTTACGGAATCAGTTTGAATTTCCAGAATTTGATTATTTATTATATCAGGAGTCGTTTCTATATGGTTTACATAACAATAGGTTCGTAAACCCAGAAAAAAACTGCACAAAAAAGCCAGAATCAACATCTTACGGCTTTTCATACAGCAAATGCGAAGAAATAGAATGCATAATAGTAACAGCATCCAGAAATTAAATTGATAAATTAGACTCGTCAATAAAATTGCTGTCAGGATCGGTAATATCAGGTAATTCCGGACCGCAGCTATCCTTCTGGCAATGTGGCAGCATCTTCTCCTAACTGAAGCTTAGCAAAATATTTGCTTTCCAAATGGACTTGATGGGCACTGGCCCCTACTTGGTTAATCAATTCAATAGCATAAGGATCATTACGATAATCTTTAAGATAGTGAATTTTTTTGATACCCGCCTGTAACAACGCTTTGGTACAGGCTAGACAAGGAAAATGAGTTACATATACTTCCGCTTGATCTGTGGCAATGCCTAATTTTGCGCATTGAAGCAGAGCATTCATCTCAGCATGGATCGTCCGCAGACAGTGCCCATCAACGAGATAACAACCATCATCCACACAATGAACATCACCACTGACAGAACCGTTGTACCCTCCTGCGATGATTCGTTTATCTCTTACTATCGTTGCCCCTACTTCCAAACGGGTACATGTACTTCTCAATGATAGTAAAACGGCTTGCGCCATGAAATATTGATCCCAAGGTATTCTTTCAGTTGTCAAATTGTTCGTCCTCACTTTCATCTTTCTTATATTGTAATCGAGTCTTTCAAATTTTCAAGCGTCTTTTCACCTATGCCAGATACTTTAATCAAATCCTCTACCGCACGGAAACTGCCATTCTCCTCGCGATATTTGATAATATCAGCCGCTTTCTTTTCACCGATTCCTGATAATTCCTGTAATTCTGTTGCATCTGCCGTATTAATATTAATTTTTAGGGGTGTACCAGAAGTCGTTGTACTAGAAGCGGCTTGCCCTATTTCATTAATTACTGCAACTTCTTCACCGACTTTTGGTACATAGATTATTTCCTGGTCTATTAATAATTTGGAGAAATTGACTTGGTTTTGATCGGCGTCCTCCGTGAAACCTCCTGCCAGATCAATCGCATCCATTAAGCGCATTCCTTGTGTAATACGATACATTCCGGTTCTTTTGACTGCACCTTTTACATCGACGTACCATTCTTGACTATTGATTTCACTTATTTCAGTTGTGCTAGTTTCTGTAGAGAAAACCGCTGGATCTACTTCTTGTTTTTCTGGTTCTTTAGTAAGAAAGAAAATGATAATAACAGTCAAGCATACTGGTATCAGAAATAAATACGGATATTTCCTCAAATACTCTTTCATAACAACCTCCTTTACATAAAGGTACGTCAAAATAAGTTCTGTCTTTTTCAAATTTACTTAAATAATTGGTTTGTATTAAAGCTCAAAAAAGCACCCTAAAAATATTTCAGGGTGTATCTTTATAATGTACCTTCAGTTTCTTCCTAATCCAAAAAAATTTATACCGTTTTGAAGTGAATTTGAGAACAACATAATTAGGGGCATTTGGCCCTTTGAAAGAATCTTCCAATCCTCCATACCATGTCTCATTTTTTGATTCATCAGTAACAAATTTGATCTCACCAACTAAATTAATACAGTACTCCACACTACCGAAACAGACACGTACTCTTTTGCATCGAGCAATTCTTTTGCCTGATTCTCAGCCTTACCAACAATCTCTTGATTCATAATTATACCCCTACCTTTTATTTTTCTGAATAAAGTATAAGTTATATCTTCTTAGGATTGATGTAAAAATCGGACATGTTTTACCGGAAATCTTTCGAGCTAACGCCACAAACGGCTTTAAAATCACGAGTAAATGGGGCAGCCGATGAAATCAGAGACCAGAGTTAAAAAGGAATCATATAATTGATTCTGACCAATCGTACAAACGATTTACTATTGATTCCTACTTGCCGTTTAAAAAATCTATTTAATTGCCGTTCGCTATAATGAACTTCATCAGCCAATTTTATACTCATATCACCAGCACACTCCACAAGTTGACCAACCGCATAACTCAACTACGGATGAATCATTTCAGATAAATGCGCTAACATAAGTCTGTCTAAGTTAACAGCTAACTCGTGTATACTGTTTGCATCTTCAATTGTATTAGCAAAAAGTTTTGCCAATTTTGGATAAATCAAATCCAATGAGAAGAGTTTGTTGAGCAGATCACTTTGAGTAATCTCAGTGTCCAGCTAGTCTAAACTCAATCGTTACAAGTAACACAAGCTAATCTGATTGCTTACCAGAAATGTGAATCTCATTTCTGGAACCTTCTAGCTGAATAGATACATTCCTATAATCATACTCAACACTGATAATAGCACCACCACTTAGTACAATAGTAAAGCAATCAGACATCAACTTCTTTGTGCGGAAGTAGACAAATAAAATCATCTGTTTTCAATAACAGTGGTAGTTTTTTCTCAACTCTCTGAAGCTCTTTCTTTATAATCGTATCTTTATCCTTCCTTTGGTTACATAAATATTCGTTAGCGGTTTATTGATCAGCAAGAAATGCCATGCGTTTATTGCACATTATAATACAATAACGATTCTTTCATAATTCTGTAAATGAAAAACCATGTAAATAATCTTCTCCTGCGAAAAGATTATTTACATGGTTTTTAGTAAGCTCAGATTATTTCATTGCTTCCAAATAATCCAACGCATCTTTGACCGTCTTCACTGGAACAATCTTCATATCTGTATCTAACTTCTTAGCCGCTGCTTTGGCTTCTTCGTAATTCGATTTGATGCACGGCTGTGCTTCTTTCATTTCTTTGGTGATTTTATCATCAGGTGCGAAGAACACTTTGTTATTGTCAGCGGCAGCACTGGCAACTTTTTTATCGATGCCACCGATGCGCCCTACTTCACCCTCGGAATTAATAGTTCCGGTACCAGCGACTTTCTTGCCTTGTCGAAGATCTTTGTCAACTAACTGCTCATAGATCTCTAGAGTAAACATCAATCCAGCAGATGGGCCACCAATATCGCCAGCATCAATTTTCACTTTTTCATCAGAATCAATTTCTGTATGATCTGTCAATGTAATACCGATTCCCGGCTTTTTATCAGTCGGAAGTTTTATTAATTTTTCCGTTGCTTCTTTTGTCTTACCATCATGGATATAGGTAACTTTCATCTTTTGACCGACTTTTTGTGATTTCACGTATTTCATAAAGTCTTCACTACTAGTAAATGTTTTCCCATCAGCCTTCGTTACAGTATCTCCAACACTGATTATTCCTGAAAAATTTGAATTCTTTTCTACACCTAAAACATAGACACCTTTGTATTCCATTTCATATGGTTTATTAGCTAATTTCAAAGCCTGTTCGACAGCAAAGTTTTGAGACGTTTCCATGTTAAATTTTTGAATTTGCATGTACTCGTCATCGCTAGCGCCTCCTGTCAACTCGTCCACAGAAATAATTTCATGAAAAGGTTCAACCTTAGCTTTTAAAGCTGTAAAAACTGTTGCTCGTCGTATACCGACTGATGTCAAACTAAACGACCCTTTATGTTCATCCTTTTTATCATTGACTGTGATTAATTCTTTTAGATCGATCGTATCTCCTGGTTCTTCAATATAGTAAGGAATAGGTACAATCACACAAGCCACCAGTGCTAAAGCTAAAAATATAAGTAATAATCGTTTGACAAGTTTATTATTTTTCACTATTCTCACGCTTCTCTTCCAACGCCCGATAAACAGCTTCGGGCAGATATTCTTTGACATTACCGTTAAAAGTCCAAACTTCCTTTAGAATTGAGGAGCTTATATGACTATATTTAGGTTCTGCTAACAAAAAAACTGTCTCCAATTCCTGATCTAAATGATGATTCATTATGGCAATTTCTTTTTCATATTCATAATCCTTAATGCTCCGGATACCCCGTAATAAAAATTTTGCGCCGAGCTTTTCTGCGACGGTAACTGTCAATTCATTTTCTTGGGTAATCACTCGTACGTTAGGAATCAACTTGACCGATTCCTTTACGATAGCAAGTTTTTCTTCTGAGGTAAAGAAACTTTTTTTATTAGTATTGATAAATACACCGATAATTAACTCATCAAACAATTTGGCACCACGTTCAATCGTATCTAAATGTCCCATTGTTAATGGATCAAAACTTCCAGGAAAAAGTGCGATTCGTTTCATCTTAAACCTCCCAATCATAAATTGTTACAGCGGTGATCCCATAATTGTTGCGTTTACGTTCTTTTAAATTACCAATAGTTTCAGGCAACACTACTTCTTTATCTGTTTCGCACACTACGATTACTGTATCAGTCAGTAAATTATTTTGGAGAAGCATTTCAATTTGCTTTACAATTTCTTGTTTTGCATATGGCGGATCCAAAAGTACTAAATCGAATTGCGTTTCATTAGCAACTAGTTGCTGAATTGCTTGATTTGCTGGCATTTTCATTAATTGAAACGCGTTCTCATTTTTGGTCATAGCGATGTTCTCACGAATAATCTCCATAGCCCGAAAATTTTTTTCCACTAGAACTGCTTTGTCCATTCCGCGAGAGACAGCTTCGATTCCAAGCGAACCGCTCCCAGAAAATAAATCTAACGCAACACCTCCGTCGAAATACGGTCCGATCATATTAAAAATGGCACCCTTTACTTTATCTGTTGTAGGCCGTGTATTATTTCCCGTTAAGCTTTTTAACTTACGACCACCAAATTCACCTGCAACCACTCGCATGATTTGCATGCCCCTCTCATTACTTCATAGTTCTTCTGATATTGTTATTATCAAAGAAAAAGATGAAAAATGTTTGAATAAATCAGACATTTTTCACCTTACTTAGACTGTTTCAGCTAATCGAATTTTTGTATTAGCTTCCACGACATCCAATTCATCGTCATCTTTAACTTGATAAGCTGCCTTCGTTCCGATTCGATCCGCAAAATTCATTTCAATATCTGGTCGATATGAACGTTCCACTTGACGTACGAAATGCAATCCTTGCAACTTTTCTTCTGTTTCTTCAACAATTTCTTCGTTTACATATAAAACAATATATTTCATTTTTCTTGAAACAAAATGGATTAGACCAAATCGTTTCAAAGTTTTTAATTGCTTCAAAGAATAGACCCAAACGATTATTCCTCGTCTTTTTTGCATTACGAACTCAGTATTATCCATGACAATTCCCCTTACAACCATGATTCCCTGTTTCAAAAAAAGGGTTCCCGGCATTAACTTTTATCTGCGGTGAGATGGTTTTTGCCAAACATTCGCCGACTTCATCTAACATCTGTTGAAAATCAGTCTCAGCTAAACGATACGCTGCTACTTTTTCATTCAAATCAAGCGCTCGTTTACTAGTACGAACTTTACGCTGTTGTTGACGATAATCAGGCGCATATTCCCCGTACTCTGCAATTTTTTCAAATCTGTTTTTTTCAGCTTGAAATGCTTTTTTTAGCTCTATTACTTCTGAGCACTCATTCATCTTTTTTTTTGCCTGCAGATAGCATTTATAGCTTTGGCTCGCTAAAATCTCTCGAATCAATGCTTGATTCTGATCTTCTAGCTGAAAAAAAGCTTCATTAATAATCAAACTATTCACTATCCTCTGTTTTTTCTGGTTCCTGTAACAAGACTAGCACACTTTCCTGATTAATTGCAACGCCAAGCTCTAAATCCGCAGTCGTAATAACTTCAGCCAAATGCTCATAGCTTATCCAATCAAATAGATTGAATAAAGGATCGACCATTGGTGAGTAGAAAAAACCATATTCATAATCAATTTTCGTATTTTTTGCTAAATCTTTAAACTCAGTCAATGATAATTCAAATGCTAAATTACTCAAATGTGCACCTTGATCAGTTTGCCACTCTTCTAAACGGTCAGAATTCAGTATTTTTTTAGGAGCTGTTAAAAAATTTTTTAAGAGTATCTTACTGTCATCCATCGGCTTTTCTGCTGTTGGTAAATTGTCTAACTTATACATTGTCCGATAGAAATTAATAGAATCAACCAGTCGTTCTTGCTTTTGCAGATTCAAGACATTCCAATCAAGATTACTTTCCTGCACACGATTTGCTAAAGGATTACCGCTGTTTATTTGATAAGGCATCAACCGAAGCAAATTCTCGATGTCTAAATAAACGGCTCCAACCATCTTCTCATTTTCTCCATTGAAAAAAAGGATTGCGAACGTGTCATTGTCAAACGCAACCAACGGACGAAAACGCATATCACTCTCGCTTAATTCAATTGCTACAGGTTCCTCATCATAGCTTAAAGCAAAATCTGCAGATAAATTGATTTGATCTGAAAGCTGGCTAGTGGTCATTCCAAATTTAAATGGCTTGACATCAGCTTTTTTCGCCATTACTTTGATTGCACTGATTTTGCCGGCCTCCACATTTACCTCTAGAATTCCCTGATCTAATGTGTAATCCCGAGTTTGAAAAAAGAAACCACTATCCTCGATCTTCGTTGGCTGCCCAAACTTCTGTTCAAAAGTTTCAATTGGCCGAGAGATATAATTTGCATACCCCTCCGCTTTAATTGTTTGGTGCTTCAAAGCTTTATGTCTAACTACTTGATTCGTTGTCGTGACCGACACCTTTCTCTGTGTAGGAGGAAAGAGGACCGGCTGTAAATAGTAGCCAATCAAAACTAAAAATAGAATACTAAGAAAACCAATCACTCTCTTCACGCGACAACGCTCCTAATTCATACTAAATAAAAAACTATTTTTCTTTCACTTCAATCAATAAATCTCCTGAAGTAATGTTTTCTCCTTCTTCGACATATAAATGCGAAACTTCACCGGCAAAACGAGCATCAATTGATGTTTCCATTTTCATCGCTTCCGTAATTAACAATGGCTGACCCTTTTCGACATGATCGCCTTTTTTAACCAAAACCTTCAATACAGAGCCTGTCATTGTTGCACCAATCTGTTCACGATTCGTTGGTTCCACTTTACGTTTGGTTTGAACTGCACTCTTGATTGAAGCATCTTTCACGACAATTTCACGACGTTGGCCGTTCAAGTTGAAAAATAGAGTCCTATTTCCTTCAACATCAGCCTCGCCGACCTCATCCAGTCGAATAATCAGTGTTTTTCCTTTTTCAATTTGAACATTGATTGTTTCGCCAAGACGCATACCAGTAAAGAAAGTTGGCGTATCTAATAACGTAACATCCGCAAATTGTCCATAAGATTTTTGATAATCTAAAAATACCTGTGGGTACATCAAGTAGCTTAAAACATCAGTCTTACTTGGTTCGAAACCGATTAATCCTTGTAATTCTTGTTTTACTTTTTCAAAATGAACTGGTTCAGCAAATTTCCCTGGACGTTCTTGCATCGCTGGACGACCTTGTAAAATGATTCGTTGTAATTTCTCTGGGAAGCCCCCAACTGGTTGACCCAATTCACCTTGAAAGAAGCTGACAACTGAATCAGGATAGCTTAGTTCGTCACCGTGATCATAGATATCTTGTTCTGTCAGATCATTTTGCACCATGAACAGCGCCATATCACCTACGACTTTTGAAGAAGGAGTTACTTTTACGATATCACCAAACATAATATTTACGGTTTGGTACATTTCTTTAATCTCATCCCATTTTTCACCTAAACCGACAGCTTTAGCTTGTTGTTGTAGATTAGAATATTGCCCACCTGGCATTTCATGATTATACACTTCTGTTTGAGCAGCTATAATGCCATTCTCAAAACTTGCATAATATGGGCGAACATCTTCCCAGTAATGGTTCAATTGACGAACATTTTTCAGGTTCAGATCTGGAGTGCGATCTCCATATTGAAGTGCATAGTACAAACTGCTCATACTTGGCTGGCTAGTTGCACCACTCATTGCGCTTGTTGAAACATCTACGATATCAACGCCTGCCTTAACAGCAGCTGACAACGTGATGACCCCATTTCCAGCAGTATCATGAGTATGCAAATGAATCGGTAAATCGGTCGTTTCTTTTAATTCACTAATCAGATGAAAAGCGGCTTGTGGCTTCAATAGACCTGCCATATCCTTGATTGCAATCACATGTGCCCCAATTGATTCCAATTCTCTCGCCATTTCTTTATAATATTGAACATTGTATTTTGTTCGATTCGGATCTAAGATATCACCTGTATAGCAGATCGCTGCTTCAGCAATTTTACCAGCATCACGAACATACTGAATGCTCTTTTCCATCTGTGGAATCCAATTCAAACTGTCAAAGATGCGGAAAACATCAATTCCGTGATGAGCCGCCTCCTTGATAAATTCTTCCAGTACATTGTCTGGGTAGTTTGAATATCCAACAGCATTTGAACCGCGGAACAGCATTTGCAACAAGGTATTAGGCATAGCTTTACGTAATAATTTCAGACGTTTCCACGGATCCTCAGTCAAGAATCGATAGGCAACGTCAAACGTTGCCCCGCCCCACATCTCGCTTGAAAATAATTCTGGAATACCTTCCCCAGTCGCTTGAGCCACATTTAAAAGATCATGGGTTCGAACACGGGTAGCTAATAAGCTTTGATGTGCGTCACGGAAAGTCGTATCAGTCAATAAGACAGAATCTTGATCTTTGACCCATTTAGCGACTGCTTCAGGGCCATCTTGATCTAAGATATTCTTTGCAGTGACGATTTCTCTTTTTTTGATTCTAGGTGCCCTCGGAGTTTCAAAATAACGTTTTTCTTGTTTTTCTATTCCAGGGAAGCCATTAACCGTGATTTCAGAAATATAACGCATCGTTTTATTTCCACGATCACGCACCCTTGGAAATTCGAATAATTCAGGTGTATTATCTATAAAAGTCGTTTTTGCATTTCCACTTTGAAAAACAGGATGACTAATAACGTTGTGCATAAAAGGAATATTAGTTTTAACTCCACGAATTCGGAACTCAATTAAACAACGTTGCATTTTTTCGATTGCCTGGTCAAAATTCAAAGCATGGGTACACACTTTTACTAATAATGAGTCGAAGTAAGGTGTAACAGTTGCTCCTGCATAAGCATTACCAACGTCTAATCGCACACCAAACCCACCTGGTGAACGATAGGTATCGATTTTTCCAGTATCAGGCATAAATCCGTTCAGTGGATCTTCAGTAGTCACACGACATTGGATCGCCGCTCCAGACATCTGAACATTTTCTTGCTGAGGTAAGCCGATTTCAGTGTGTAAGTCTTGTCCTTGAGCAATCATTAATTGTGAGGTAACAATATCTACACCAGTAATCAGCTCGGTGATCGTATGCTCTACTTGAACCCTAGGATTCACCTCGATGAAATAGAAATTGTCCCCTTCTACTAAAAATTCCACTGTTCCAGCATTGACATACCCAACGTGCTTCATCAATTGAACAGCTGCTTGACAGATTTTTTCCCGTTGTTCATCATTTAAAGAAATGCACGGAGCTACTTCGACAACTTTTTGATGGCGACGCTGAACAGAGCAATCGCGTTCAAATAGGTGGAGTACATTTCCGTGCGTATCTCCCAAAATTTGAACTTCGATATGTTTAGGATTAGCAACATATTTTTCGACATAAATTTCATCATTGCCAAAAGCCGCTTTAGCTTCACTTTTAGCACGATCATAGCCTTCTCGAGCTTCCTTTTCATCATGAGCCACACGCATCCCGCGTCCACCGCCGCCTAAAGCCGCTTTGATCATGATTGGATAACCATGCGATTCAGCAAACTCTAGAACACCTTCGATCGTATCCACTGGACCATCTGAACCAGGAATTGACGGAATTCCCGCTTCTAGGGCAGCAGTTTTAGCCTTGATCTTATCGCCGAAAATATCTAAGTGATGCAATTCTGGGCCTACGAAGATCAGGCCTTCTTCACTACAACGTTTCGCGAATTCTAAATTTTCTGAAAGGAAGCCATAACCTGGATGGATCGCGTCCACCCTTGCTTCTTTTGCCACTCGAATAATATCTTCAATATCTAAATACGCATCAATCGGTTTCTTCCCCTTACCAACTAAATACGCCTCATCAGATTTGAAACGGTGGACCGAATATTGATCCTCCTCTGCAAAAATTGCTACCGTTTTAATGTTTAATTCACTACACGCACGAAATACCCGTGTCGCAATTTCTCCTCTATTTGCCACCAATACCTTTTTCATGCACTTCACTCCTGACTTTTTAAGTATTCATACTCAATTGCAAGTTTTGTACGTTTCTCATCCGCACTGATATTCAATGCAAAAGCTACGCCAACTGACAATACAAGTAAGCTATTTCCTCCTTGACTTAAAAAAGGGAACGTAATCCCAGTCAATGGAATAATTCCTAAAATACCACCAAGATTAATAAAAACCTGTAACAACAACAAACTTCCAATTCCAATACAAATCAATGAATTGAAAGGTTTTTTCGAACGAATCCCAACCAAGTAAATTCGTGCGATCATAAAAATCAAAATTGCTAATATAATCAAAGCCCCAATCAAACCGACTTCTTCTATTACAATAGAAAAAATAAAATCCGTATGAGCTTCACTTAAAAAACCTTTTTTCTCAATACTATTTCCTAATCCACGACCAAACCAACCACCATTAAACATAGCGTAATAACCATTGACCATTTGGTGTCCTTGATCTAGCTCATACTTAAAGGGGTTTTTGAAACTCTCAAACCGACTAACAATGTATGCTAATCTTTTAGGGAAAATCGCCTCGCCAAAATGAGTTAATAGTTCAATAACTAAAAAACTTCCAACAATTCCAGCGACACCAATTATCAAACTGTAGACCCAGTTCACACCACTGGCAAGTAATAAAATCAATGCTAGTAAAGTAATAATCGCTGCATTTCCCATATCAGGTTGTACCGCTACTAAAAAAATCATTGCAAAAACCAACATCAGTGGACGTTTCATATCACTAACAAAATTATCTTGAATTGTTTCTTGACGTTTCGATAAAATATAGGACATATACCAAACAACCATGATCTTTAAATACTCTGCCGGCTGCATACTGAACGATCCGATCTTGATCCACCCTTTAGCACCATTGATTTCATCACCAATAAAAAAGACAACAATCAACAGTATAAAAATCAAGTAAGTCGCAAAAATAATTAACTGCTGGCTCTTCAATACATCTGTTTTCATCTTGTACATTAAGCTGATGGCAATTAAGCTTAAGACCCAAAAAATCCCTTGATTCATTACTAGACTTGTTGGATTCGCATTATTTGTAATTAATAAATAGGAAGTTGAACTATAAACAAAAATTAAACCAATAATAGTTAAAATCAAATAAGGGATCAAAATACTATAATCCAAAAAATGACGTTTCTTTATCTTTGTCGGCAAGAGTTAAGCCTCCCAGCCGGTATCATTCATGTCCTGACGAGTTTCGTACAATTCAGTATATAAACGATTTAACTCTGCTTCTAAATCGCTAAGCATTTGCTGCCCTTCTCCTCGCTTTAAGATACCTACTTTTTCAGCAAAGAACACTTGACGTGAGAAGCCATACATTTGCGTATCAACGACTTCCTCAAAAGCTTTACATTGGGAGATACAAAGACTATTTGTTTGATTACGAATCAACAACTTGATCCGATTAGCATCCTCTTGCAACACTTTAATGGCAAAATCAGAAGAAATATTTTCCATTTTGCTTCCCTCCTATCTTGATTTCAACATTATAACATAGAAAAAAAATAAAAAGGGGAAAAATACGTGATACTAAGCTTTTTCTATACTCTTCGTTCGGGTTTTGACTTTTACACAACTAAAGAAATATTACGAAGAGATTACAATCCAGAAACTTTATATGAAAACGCGAAAAATCAATTCTTTTTGCGATCGCCCGCGTGAAACAAACGCGAAATATGAAACATAACGAATTATTTTATTTTTAGACAGATACTTTAAGGCATCATTAAGTTAGATATTTCATATTAATGAGTGACTTGTTTCTAAAATATCAAAAAAGGAGCATCCGTATCTATGCTCCTCTAAAAAGATATAAAAAGGACTACACGCTCAATGAAATCACCAAAAGATTTAGATGTTAGATCTAACTCCTTTTAATCAGTTCATAATTGTGTAATCCTTTAATTGTTAATTAATCTACAGCAACTTTGCGTTTCTTAGCTGCTTTTTCACGTTCAGACTTATTTAGAATTTGTTTACGTAACCGGATCGATTCAGGTGTGATCTCACAATATTCATCATCATTTAAGAATTCTAATGATTCTTCTAATGTTAAAATCCGAGGTTTTTTGATGACTGATGTTTGGTCTTTATTAGCTGAACGAACATTAGTCATTTGTTTTGCTTTCGTGATGTTTACGCCAAGGTCTTTATCGCGGCTGTTCTCACCAACAATCATGCCTTCGTAAATTTCCGTCCCTGGTTCAACGAAGACCGTTCCACGTTCTTCAACGCTCATAATTGAGTACATTGTTGCTTTACCCGAATCAACAGAAACCAATGCGCCATTACGACGTCCGCCGATTACGCTTTGGATAACTGGCAAGTATTGGTCAAATGTATGGCTCATGATTCCGTATCCACGAGTCATTGATAAGAATTCAGTCGTGAATCCTAATAAACCACGAGCAGGCGCTAAGAAGATAAGACGAATCTGACCATTACCAGAATGAACCATATCTTGCATTTCAGCTTTTCGCTGACCTAATGCTTCAATCACGCTACCCATGTATTCTTCAGGTGTATCGATTTGAACTCGTTCGAACGGTTCACATTTTACGCCATCTACAATTTTCTCGATAACTTCTGGACGTGATACTTGTAATTCATAGCCTTCACGACGCATGTTCTCAATCAAAATTGATAAATGCAATTCCCCACGACCTGAAACAGTCCAAGCATCTGGCGAATCCGTATTTTCAACACGCAATGAAACGTCTGTGTGTAATTCTGACATCAAACGTTCTTCAATTTTACGAGATGTTACATATTTCCCTTCACGACCTGCAAATGGCGAGTTGTTCACCAAGAACGTCATTTGCAACGTTGGTTCATCAATGTGTAGGATTGGTAAGGCTTCTTGATGGTCAACAGGAGTAACTGTTTCTCCAACGAAGATGTCTTCCATCCCAGAAACGGCGATCAGATCACCAGCTTTTGCTTCTTGAACTTCTAAACGTTGTAATCCGAAGAACCCAAAGATTTTCGTCACACGGAAATTTTTAATCGAACCGTCAAGCTTCATCACAGAAACTTGGTCGCCGACCTTCATTTTCCCGCGGAACACGCGGCCAATACCGATACGGCCCACATAGTCATTGTAGTCTAATAATGAAACTTGGAATTGCAATGGCTCGTCGCTGTTGTCAACAGGAGCAGGAATTTTTTCAATAATGGTATCGAAAACAGGAGCCATAGTTGGTTCTTGTTCTTCGGGATTGTCTGATAAGCTAGACGTTCCATTGATCGCTGAAGCATAAATCACTGGAAAATCTAATTGATCATCATCCGCACCTAATTCGATAAATAATTCTAATACTTCATCGACTACTTCTTCTGGACGAGCAGAAGGTTTATCAATTTTATTAACAACAACAATTGGAGTCAAATGTTGCTCTAAGGCTTTTTTCAATACAAAACGTGTTTGTGGCATTGTACCTTCATAAGCATCTACAACTAACAAAACGCCATCGACCATTTTCATGATACGTTCCACTTCGCCACCGAAATCGGCATGTCCTGGTGTATCCATGATGTTGATTTTGTAGTCTTTGTAGTTTACTGCTGTATTTTTCGCTAAGATCGTGATTCCACGTTCTTTTTCTAATGCATTTGAATCCATTGCACGTTCTTGTAGGTTAACGTGGCTATCAAGGGTATCTGATTGTTTAAGCATTTCATCAACTAATGTTGTTTTACCATGGTCGACGTGGGCGATAATGGCCACGTTGCGGATATCTTCTCTGTAATTCAATTTTAATTGCTCCTTTTCTTGTAACGCGAGACTCACTCGATTGACAATTATAACAGAAAATCATTAAGAGTGTTAGTAAAACATTTTCATTTTTTCAGAAAAATTCTTTTCTTAATAATTCTCTTTATCAAACGCTTGAATTTCCGCCATCGCCGCTTGAGTAGCACCGATGAAGAACTCGCGTCCTCTGAAGCTTAATCGGGCTTGGTTAGCTCCACAGAAACTCATTCCCAGCTGTTCCATCATAATTCCTCCAGCAGCATAATCCCAAGGGCTAAGAGAGCTGATATAGCCAATCTGAGTACCTTTTAAAATAGCAATAAAATCTAATCCTGCACAGCCTAATACCCGAATGCCCAATGAAGTTTTACCGATTTCTTGGGCATGATAAAGATTCTTACGGTAAATTGCCGCATTCATCCCGATTAAACCTTCACTCAGTCCCTTATTCTCGGGTGTTGAAATCTCTTCCTTATTACGATAAACTTTACCGACTTTCGGCCCACCCCAAAAAAGATCATCGCGCATAACATCGTAGATAAAACCTAACTGACCGATACCTTCTTCATAAACAGCAATCATGATACAAAAATTCTCTTGCTGCATTACAAAATTCAATGTACCATCAATTGGATCAATCACGAACACTCTTCCTTGATCAATCGGGGTTTCATCTTGTCCATTTTCTTCACCTAAAATTTTCGCTTCTGGGTCAAAGGCCTTGATCTTGCTGACGATAAAATTTTGTGTCTCCTTATCGACGTTCGTGACCAGATCCGTCCGCCCGCTTTTTTTATCGACCCTTAATGCACCACCTAGTCCGGCTTTGATTCCTTCTGCCGCTTCATAGATCCAGCTAATAATCTCTTCTTCCATCTTAATCCTCCTACAGCTTAAATCGCTTGGTCGTCGCAGTTTTTGCTCTTTGTACAGTCCGGTACAAAGAGTAGCCGCTGACGTTTTCAAATTCGCGTCCGATCCGCTTTTCTTCGCCAATACTTTTTATAACTGTTTTAAATTTTTTATACCCCGTCAAAAACGCTTCACTTTCAATCCCAGTCTCATTTGCTGTTTCAACGAGATTCAAAAAATTGATGACTGTCACGATCTCCTCGTGTGTCCAATCCTCATCGATTGGGTAACCATAATTTGCCATTGATCCACACTCCATTCGAAAATAGTTTACCATAGAAAAACAAAAGCTTTTATTTAAAGCTTTTAACTGAAACTATTTTCTAATGGAGAGATAATCCGTTTTATCTTCTTCGGTGATTCCTCTCAAAACACGGCAAGGATTTCCGGCCGCAATGACATTTTCCGGGATACTTTTAGTTACGACACTGCCAGAACCGATGATCGTATTCTTCCCGATTGTCACCCCTTGATTGATGATGACATTTGCGCCGACCCAAACCTTATCTTCAATCACCACATTTTTAGAATAACATCCGCCCGCCACTCGTTCTTTAGGATCGGTGGCATGATTCGTAGTAAAAATCCCCACACGCGGGCCAAAAAGGACATCATCCCCTAAATGAATCTCACCGCCATCTAATAAAATACAGTCAAAATTAGCATAGAAACGATCACCGATATAAATGTTTTTACCAAATTCGCAACGGAAATCGGGTTCGAAATGAGCCAATTCTCCGACTGAACCTAATAATGCTTGCAGAATTTTCGTTCTCTTTTGTTCATCTTTGCCATATAAAGCGTTGTATTCTTTAGTGGCTTTGACAGCCATTTTCCTGGTTTCGATGAATACAGGTGACAAGTCATCGTACATTTTTCCTGATTTTGAAACGTCGAAACCTAATAAATCATTCATCATTTAACTCCGATCTTTAAAGAATTCTTTTTTGAGATAAGTTGAATTGCCTCTTTTATTGTGCTTTTTTCACTTGTGCAAGCGTTGACTGATAGAGAATATTTAGTCGATTGCCATAATTCATGTAGCCACAATCTTCTACAAAAATATCAATGATCCGTTCGCACTGTTGCTGTCCTTTAGGATTATTCTTTTTGACTAGTAACAAGCCGTAAACAAACCTCGCATATAAATCATGATGGATATATTTTAAATCACGATTCGGCGTCAATTTTTCCAAATATTCTAAAAGAATCTTTTCCGCCTGATCTAAATGATTTTCCTCAATCAAGTAACGAGTTAAATGCAGCAACGCATCATAACGCCACTTTCTCATTTCGAAACTGCCGTCATGCTGTTTTACTAAGCGTTTGGCGTAAAAATACGCCTCCTCCGGCTTAAAAAGATCGCCATTATAAGTAATCAAAAAGAACTCGAACTTTCCCCATGTTTCTGTTTCTCTCAAATAATCAGCGATCGGGGTCAAATCAACCGTATAGCTAGGCAAAAAAATATAATTATAGAAGCGTTTTCCGATGAGCGCAGCAAAAAGAAATCTTTCTTCATGCGTTTGCTGATACATTTCCTCCTGATTTTCAACGAATTTCTTTAATAAAAAAGAGTTCCCAGCATGATAAGATCGATCAATCTCTTCTTCGATCCTATACAACCAAACATCCATACTATCGTCAATTTCAAAAACAAATTCATCAAAGGTCGTATTTAACCGACTTAACAATTGAAGTAAATTTGAAAAGCGAATATCACCATTTTCCCGCTCATACTTCCGTAAAAATTGAGGTGTCACGATCCCGTCTGAGGTATTCATAATCGATTGATTTTTCTTTTCTCGAAATTCTTGAAAAAATTTCCCCGTCACTGTTTTCACTCTCCTATTTTATGTTCGCACTAATCTATGGATTTTCAAGTCGTATACCCTTTTATCGACTCGTTAAGACAATAGAGTTGACAACTCAGCAGCTCATAAAATCGGCTGAGCGAAACTATTGTTTCCGTTATCTTAGAATACCATGGAAAAACAACCAGAAAATCAAATTATTGAAAATATTGTTTCAAAAAAGTAGATTTTTTTCACGAACAGCTATACTTTAGTAAAATGAATAAGGGAGCAATTAAAATGAATAATCTTAGTTTATCTCAACAATATTTACTTTTCACCATGAATCGCCAAGGAAAGATTTCTTCAGTCAATTACTACGTGGGTATGTGCTTAGTCATGGCCGGATTGTTGGATTTACAAAAAACGGGTGTAATCGAACTGGACAAAAAAGAGATCATCGTCCATTCACAGGATCTTCCCACCGATATCCAATATCTTGATTGTCTTTTAGAAAAGGTCATAAGTCTTAAGAGGAAACGTATTGAAAAAATCGCCACTGCTTATGGCGCGACATTCTTCGAAAAGGATCTCAAGCAATTAGTCTCACAGATCCGCAGTTCGCTTATCGATGCTGATGAGGTGGCTGTTAAGAATGATTCAACATCTCTTGCTTATATCGCGAAGGAAGTCACGATCTCAAAAATAGTCGCTCGTTTAGAAAATCTGAATCAAATGGATCACGATGGTTTATCACTAGCAATTTTATTAAAAAAATCGAGTATCTTGAAAAAATATATTGATAAAGATGTGCGAAAAGTGCTTGACATGAAAATCAAAAAAGTCAAGAAAGATCCGGTTTCTCAACAAACACAAACGATGCTCTCCCAGCTTGATTGGTTAGTAGGATCGCTTGTTGTGGTTACAAGCGTTTAGATAAAGAGTGTTTTTAGAAATGAGGCGTAAAAATGAACGAACATCAGAAAGAATTTCAAAAAATGAAAGTAGCGTTGCTGCAAGAAGGCTATAAGGAGAAAGATGTGACTTTTACTGCAAAGAAAGCCACTGCGCTCGGATTACTCTACTCTTTACCCTTTATCATGATTCTCATTTTGATTTATCGTTTTTTATTAGTCGGACGAGCACATTTGACAGAAATCACCGTACCTTCATTTTATCTCACATTTTTTGCGATCGTAGTGATCTCAGTAATGATTCACGAGCTATTACACGGAATCGGCTGGGCCTTTTCAAGCGGTAACGGTTGGAATGTGGTGCGTTTCAACATCAGTGCTCTAATGCCCTCCTGTACGTGTAAATCGGTGTTAGAAAAACGTCAGTATCTAATTGGTGCGTTGTTACCATTGATTGTCTTAGGAACCGTCAGTGTACTCTTCCTAGTCATCTATCCAGGAACTATTTCATTTCTGACCATGATTGTTAACTTCGTCGCGGCTGGCGCGGATTTGATCATCGCTTTTAACGTTTCAAAGGAAGAAAATAGTTTAATCGTCGATCATCCGATTGAGGCAGGATATATTGCTTTTTATAAATAAAACCAGTTCATGATTTTGTCTCTACCAATTTTTTTAAGGATAGTTTGAAACCTAATCTCTGTTAAGGCACTAAATTTTTTACCCAGAAAAAACGATTTATTGTCGTACACATATGATTTTGCTAAACAATTCGTCCGATAGTTCATCTCAAAGATCATAAATAAATCTTGTATCTCTAATAGACTGAAAAAAAAAAGAAACTCGCAAAAAAAGTCAAAATCCTATTGAAAATGGATTTTGACTTTTTGTTTTTAATTTAAATATGAATCGGCATACCTAATGCCAATTCTGATGCGTCCATCACGATTTCGCCTAATGATGGATGTGGATGAATCGTCAATGCGATATCTTCCGCGTTCATACCAGATTCAATGGCTAGAGCAAGTTCTGAAATCATATCACTAGCTCCGACTCCGGCGATTTGACCGCCGATGATGACATTATCATCAACTGTAGTTACTAAACGGATAAAACCTTCTGTCTTGCCTAGTGACAAGGCACGGCCGTTACCAGAGAATGGGAATTTGAAAGCTTTCGCTTCAAGTCCTGCTTCTTTGGCTTCCTTGATAGTCATCCCAACAGAAGCTAATTCTGGATCAGTAAATGCTACAGCCGGCATTGCTCTATAATCAACGGCCACTTTCTTGCCTGAAATGGCTTCTGCCGCAATTTTCGCTTCATAGCTGGCTTTATGAGCTAAAGCTGCACCAGGAACGATGTCCCCAATCGCGTAGATACTTGATACGTTTGTGCGACCTTGCTTGTCCACTGTAATCAAACCACGATCAGTCATTTCAACGCCGGCTTGTTCTAAGCCCATGTCATTCGTATTTGGACGTCGACCAACAGTGACCATTACGTAGTCTGCATCGATCGTTTCTTCTTTTCCATCCACTTCATAACGAACGGTTACGCTGTCGCCGTTATCAACGGCTTCGCGAGCCATTGCTGAGGTTACGACTTTGATGCCTTTTTCTTTAAAGTCTTTTTCAACCAATTGCACCATGTCTTTTTCGTAAGTCGGTAAAATTTGTGGTGTACCTTCAAGGATAGTAACTTCAGCGCCTAGGTTGGCATATGCGCCGCCTAATTCAGCACCGATGACTCCGCCCCCGATGATCACGAATTTTTCTGGAACTTCTTCCAATGATAATCCGCCAGTTGAATCCAACACACGTCCGCCAAATTTAAAACCGGGAATCTCGATTGGACGAGAACCAGTCGCAACGATGGCATTGTTAAAGGAATATGTTTGCGCTGAATCTGGATGGATCACACGTAAGTTTTTATCATCAACGAAGAAAGCTTCTCCTTCAATGATTTCGACTTTGTGTTTTTTTAACAGGAATTTTACGCCGGTCGTTAATTTATTTACGACGCCGTTTTCTTTCCATTCTTGCGTTTTCGTAAAATCTAAGTTTACGTTCTCGCTGCTGACACCAAACATTGATGAATCAAGCGCGTCTTGATAATGATGTCCGGCAGAGATCAACGCTTTTGAAGGAACACAACCGACGTTTAAACAAACACCGCCAATGTATTCACGTTCAATGATCGCTACTTTTTGTCCCATTTCAGCGGCGCGGATGGCGGCAACATAGCCGCCAGGTCCAGCACCGATTACTACTGTATCTAATTCAATGGCAAAATCTCCAACTACCATGATTTTATCATCCTTCCATTAATAGTAATTCTGGATCAGCTAATAAACGTTTGATATTGTTCATAGCCTTTTGCGCTGTCGCGCCATCAACGATGCGATGGTCGAAGCTTAATGAAAGTTTCATTACACGGCCAACCGCTAATTCACCTTCTGCATTCACGATTGGTTGTTGTGCGATCGTACCAACGCCTAAAATAGCTACTTCAGGGTAGTTGATTACTGGTGTGAACCAGCCGCCGCCAACAGATCCGATGTTTGAGATAGTGATCGTACCGTTACGCATATCATCAGCAGCTAATTTACCATCATGAGCCAATGCAGCTTTTTCATTGATTTCATCGGCGATCTTGAACATACCTTTTGTATCGGCATTTTTCACGTTTGGAACATACAATCCATGATCCGTATCTGTCGCGATACCGATGTTGTAGTAATTCTTATACACGATTTCTTGGGCAGTATCATCGATCGATGCATTCAAGACGGGATATTTTTTGACTGTTGCAGTCAAAGCTTTCACCACATATGGTAAGAAGGTCAATTTCGTGCCATTGTCCAAAGCCACTTGTTTGAACTTCTTACGATGATCCCAAAGTTTAGAAACTTCAACTTCATCATGTAACGTTACATGCGGAGCTGTATGCTTGCTGTTGACCATTGCTTTAGCAATTGCTTTACGTGTTGGTGTCATCTTCTCGCGGGTTTCCATTTCGCCCATGTTAGAAGTAAATAGTTGAGCAGGTTTTTCCGCTTTCGCTACTGGAGCACTTGAAGCTGCCGCTATCGATTCAGTTGCTTGTGCTTCTGATTTAGCTGCAGCTGCTTGTCCGCCGCCGGAAACAAATGCGTCGATGTCTTCTTTGACAATCCGTCCGCCTTTGCCGCTTGCTGTTACTTGCGTAATATCTACATCTTTTTCACGAGCATATTGACGAACAGATGGCATAGCCAACACACGTTTGTCAGGATTACTTGCTTCAACGACTGAAGAATCAACTTTTGCTTCCGCTTTCGGAGCTCCTGCTGATGCTGCTGATTCTGTTGAAGAAGCACTGGAGTCATTATGTCCAGGTGCATCGATCTCAACTAAAACGTCGCCAACATTGGCAACTATTCCTTCATCAACGATGATTTTTTTGATCGTTCCTGATACAGGTGATGGAATCTCTTCCACTGATTTATCATTTTGAACTTCTAATAACGTATCGTCTTCATTGATCGTATCGCCAGCTTTGACGAACCATTTAACGATCTCACCTTCTGCGATCCCTTCACCGATATCCGGTAATTTGAATTGGAATACTCCGCCGCCAGCGTTGTTGCTTTCAACTTTTCCGCTTTCAGCAGTTGGTTCAGCTGCTGGAGCAGCAGGTGTTTGCGATTCCGCAACTACGCCTGAGTCACCTTCGTTGTCTTCGTGTCCAGGTGCATCAATTTCAACGAGAACGTCGCCAACATTCGCAACTGTTCCTTCATCAACGACGATTTTTTTGATTGTTCCTGTCACGGGTGATGGAATCTCTTCCACTGATTTGTCATTTTGTACTTCTAATAAAGTGTCGTCTTCATTGATCGTATCGCCAGCTTTGACGAACCATTTGACGATCTCACCTTCTGCAATGCCTTCACCGATATCAGGCAATTTAAATTGGTAAGCCATTATTTTTCCTCCTATATTAAAACTCTACGATTTCTTTTACTTTCGCTTCAATATCTGCTGCGTTTGGCAACCAGATACCTTCCGCTTGTCCGAATGGGAAAATCGTATCTGGAGCAGAAACACGTCCGATCGGTGCTTCTAGTGAAAGAATTGCCCGTTCAGAAATTTCTGAGATGACTTGCGCAGAAACGCCTGCTTGTTTTTGTGCTTCTTGAACAACCACTACACGACCTGTTTTTTCAACTGAATTAATGATTGTTTCCACATCAAGCGGTGCAACCGTACGTAGATCAATGATTTCTGCATTGATATTTTCTTTCGCTAAATTGTCCGCTGCTTTGATCGCTTCACGAACCATTGCGCCATAAGTAATGATTGAAACATCAGATCCTTCTTTGGTGACAGCTGCTTTATCCAATGGTACTTCATAAATTCCTTCTGGAACTTCTTCACGGAATGAACGATACAATTTCATGTGCTCTAAGAAAACAACTGGGTCATTGTTGCGAATCGATGCGATCAAAAGACCTTTTGCATCATATGGATTTGATGGGATCACTACACGCAACCCTGGTGATTGTGCCATTAATCCTTCTAAGTTATCTGAGTGAAGTTCTGGTGTATGCACACCGCCACCGAATGGTGCACGAATCGTAATCGGCAAATTTCTAGTATTGCCCATACGATAACGAGTACGAGCCATTTGGCCGACAATCTCATCCATCGCTTCAAACACGAAGCCAAAGAATTGAATTTCGGGAACAGGACGGAAGCCTTGCAACGCTAGACCAAATCCCAAACCAGCAATTCCTGATTCAGCTAGTGGTGTATCGAAAACTTGATCTTCGCCAAATTTTTCTTGAAGGCCTTCAGTTGCACGAAAAACTCCACCGTTTTTACCGACGTCTTCACCGAAAATTAATACTTCTTTGTCTTTTTCAAGCATCAGAGCTAAGGCATCTGTAATTGCTTGGATCATTGTTTTTTGTGCCATGATTATTTCGACTCCTTCGCTTCATAGAATTCGATCTGTTCCTTGATATTTTGCGGCTGTACTTCGTACATATTTTTCAAGAAATCAGATACTTTTTGTTTTGGTACTCGGTCAGCATCTGTGATTGCTTGTTTAATTTCCTCTTTTGTAGCGTCAATAACTTGTTCTTCTTGTTCTTCCGACCATAAGCCTTTTTCCGTCAAATATTTACGGAAACGAACCAAGGGGTCCTTCTTCACCCATGCATCATCCATTTCCTTCGAACGGTATCGAGTAGGATCATCACCAGACAATGTATGCGGTCCATAACGATACGTCAGTGTTTCAATCAATACAGGACCATTACCGTTTGCAGCCCATTCACGCGCCTTTTTAGATACGTAGTAAACAGCTAATGGATCCATACCATCAACCTGAATACCTGGGATTCCGGCAGCAACAGATTTTTGCGCTAAAGTTTTAGCAGCCGTTTGTTTTTCACGTGGAGTCGAAATTGCAAAACCGTTATTTTGAATATAAAATACAGCGTTTGCATGATAAGCCCCTGCAAAGTTGATCGCTTCATAGAAGTCACCTTGTGATGAACCGCCGTCACCGGTATAAGTGAAGACAACATTTTTCTGATTGCGTTTCTTCAAACCTAAAGCAACACCGGCAGCTTGCACATATTGTGCACCGATAATGATTTGAGGTGGCAAAGCATTTAAGTCGGCAGGATAATTATTCCCGGCAACATGTCCACGCGACCATAAAAAAGCTTCTGCTAATGGTAATCCGTGTTTGATCAATTGCGGTACATCACGATAACCAGGTAACAGTACATCCTCTTTCTCAAACGCGAAATGACTCGCTAATTGGCTGGCTTCTTGTCCAGCAGTTGGTGCAAAAAATCCTAGACGTCCTTGACGATTCAACGCAGTCGAACGTTGATCTAATACACGGGACCAAACCATCGAGGTCATCAATTCCACAAGTTCATCATCAGACAAATCAGGAACTAAATTTTCATTTACAATTTTTCCGTCTTCGTCAAGCGCCTGGTACACGGGGAAATCCGCGTTTACATCTTTTAGTAAGGCTTCAAAATCAATCGTTAACTCTTTTTCTGCCATGGTGTCACACTTTCCTCTCCTAAATAGAATAAGTCTTGTTCGTAGTGCAACAGCAAATCAATCTGTATTATTGCTATTGCCCCTTCTTCTCTAAATTAGCATTTTTATATTTAATTGACAACAAACTTGCTCACCGATTCTGAACGAATTAAAGCGTTTCATATTTTATCCTTGTGAAATCACATTCAGCCTGTTTCTAACAGAGAAATCTTACCAGTTAGAATGTCGTTGTTGAGCTAGTCAAAAAAATTGTATACCTATGATAATTTAGACTAAAATGAAGACTTATACATCTACAATTTCTAAAAAATTGTTGTATTTTTTCACAAAAAAAGAAACAGAATGGCAGTACAGCCCATTCTGTTATAGTTCAGATCCATTCTTTTGCTATTTTTATATAGATTACTTTTCCTAATTGCGTTGCTAACATATAAGCAATGACGATTCCAACATACCATAACCAGTAGCTGCTTGGCAGTTTTACAAAGTCAAACTGCTCAGCAATCGGTGTCAAAACGACTAATGCACCTACTACTACTGCCATCAATAAGCTAGCAAAAACTTGCGGAGCTGGCCAACTTTGGATAAACGGAATTTTCTTTGTCCGAACCATGAGAACTACCAAAGCTTGTGTTGTCAAGCCAATCATGAACCACCCAGTTTGAAATAGATTTTGTGCCCCAACTGTGTTGGCTCCAAATATAAACCACATTACTAGGAAAGTAGCGATATCGAAAACAGAACTGATAGGTCCAATGCATACAGTAAATTTCAATAGACCGGTTGTCTCCCACTTTGTTGGGACTTGTAATTCTTCTTCATCCACATTGTCCCAAGGAATCGTCAATTGTGCAAAATCATAGATCAAATTTTGCAACAGTAATTGAATCGATAACATTGGTAAAAACGGTAAGAATGCACTAGCAATTAAAATCGAGAACACATTACCAAAATTGGAACTGATAGTAATCTTGATATATTTCATCATGTTGCTGAATACACGGCGTCCTTCGATCACACCATTTTCCAGCACACCTAAACTTTTCTCCAACAAGATAATCGAACTGGCATCTTTTGTAATATCTGCCGCGGTATCAACAGATATTCCTACATCAGCTTTCCGCAAAGCCGGTGCATCATTGATACCATCACCCATAAACCCTACTGTATGCCCGTTTGTTTGTAATGATTCAATGATTCGAGATTTTTGCATTGGGTTCAATTTTGCAAACAAATTGATTTTCTCTGCCGCTTGATACAGCTCATCATCTGTCATTTCATCGATTTGATTTCCCAGAACATATTTGTCTGCTGGAATACCCACATCTTGACAAACTTTTTGCGCTACAATAGCATTATCGCCCGTTAGAACTTTTACAGCTACACCATGTTGCTGTAATGACTTGATTGCTGGTTTGGCTGAAGCTTTTGCTGGATCTAGAAACCCCATAAACCCAATTAGTGTCATGTCTTTTTCGTCATCTGTTGAATAAATGGCCTCATCATGAGCGTCCCGACGAACAGCTACAGTGATGACCCTCATCCCTTGTCGATTCATTTTTTCATTAACCATTTGCAATTGTTCACGAATTTCTGGTGTTAATTCTGAAACCTCACCATTAATCTCAACATATTTACAAACAGTTGACATTTCCTCAACCGCACCTTTTGTGATCATCAATTGATGATCATCGGTTTTCATAACTACAGTTACACGGCGGCGAGAAAAATCAAAGGGAATTTCATCAATTTTTTGAACTGTTTGGAAGGGTAAACGACGAGCTTGTTCTTCGAAATAATTAATCACAGCAATATCCATCAAGTTTTTCCAGCCAGTTTGATATGTCGAATTCATAAATGCCAAGTCTAAAACTTGTTCATTTTCATTTCCTAAAGGATCTAGATGTTGTACTAAAACTACGCGATCCTCAGTGATCGTTCCTGTTTTATCTGTGCAAAGGACGTCCATACCACCCAAATTTTGAATTGAAGCAAGTTCCTTTACAATGACTTTATGCTTCGAAAGTGTCAACGCACCCTTAGCTAAGTTAGAGCTCACGATCATTGGCAACATTTCAGGAGTCAAACCCACTGCTACTGCAATAGCGAAAAAGAACGCACTGCTCCAATCTCCCTTCGTTAAACCATTAATTAAAAATACAAGTGGAAATAATACCATCACCATACGGAGTAATAGCTTGCTAACTCTAGCTAAACCTATATCGAAGGATGTTTTTCCTCGCTTCGAGGTTGCATTTTTTGCGATATCACCAAAGAATGTTTGTTGTCCTGTTTTTAATATGATCGCTTTTCCTTGACCACTCAACACATCTGTTCCCATAAAAACTAGGTTTGTTAAATCCAATGCTGTTGTTTCTTCTGTTAGTAGTGTATCTTTCGCAAGGTACTTTTCGACAGGCATTGATTCTCCCGTTAACGATGATTGATTGACGAATAAGTCTTTCGTCCAAATTAGAACAGCATCCGCTGGGATCATGTCACCAGTCGCTAACGTCAAAATGTCACCAGGTACTACTTCGTCCATCGGGATTTCCTTCGTTTCACCATTTCGAGTGATCGCCGCTGTATTTTCGATCATTTCCTTTAATTCGATACTAGCTTTTTGAGAACGATATTCTTGAATAAACGTAATCAAAACACTAGCCAAAATCATAAGCGTCATCACTACTGCTGCTTCAATATCCTTTGTCAGCACTGAAACAATCGCTAAAAGAGCTAAAACATAAACAAACGGATCGTTAAAAGCTTGTAAAAATAATAAAATTCCAGGTGTTGGTTTTTGCGCAGAAACTTCATTTGGACCATATTCCTCCAAACGGCTTTCCGCATCTTCTTCGGACAGACCCTGCATTGATGTCCGCAGATTTAAGAAGAGGTCGCGATCAGATAAAATCGCTAATTTCTTTAGTTCTTGATCTTTATTGATTTTGCGAGCAAGAAGGTTTTTTTTGTTCATCATAGTTTTTCCTCCTAAATTTCTGGACAACCAAAGTCACCCCATTATATTCAATCTTCGGTCGACTATCCTCATGGTCCATCTTCCTCACATCCTTTCAATTGTTTGAATAACTCCAAAATATTTTATAGGGTTAATCGTTCGCTCAAAACTTTAAAATTACAATTCCCATATAATAGAAAATGATTTTAGTTTTGTACGCTTATCATCCAATTACGCCTTAGCCCAATATCAAGTCTAATTATTTATCCTTATTGTAGTTGCAAAAATCTAGTCACGGACTATCAAAAAACGCGCACTCGAAAATGAGCACGCGCGAAAATCCATTCATGTTCATCGTCGAGCTTTAGCACTATAGGGCGTAGACAAAATCTGTCAGCTACGTTATGAATCACCTTCACGATGATCCCTGTTCTACCCATTGGCGTCTCTCGACATTTTTGGGCAGCAGCCTGTGTCCATATAGGAGCCTCACCTAACAATTATTCTTATTTACATTTCTACTATATGTTACTTACTTTCCAGTGTCAAACTTTAGCTCAAAAGAATTTATTTATTTTCAGAAACTCATCTATTTTCTTGTTTGGTTTGTTACTGAAGTAGTCTGCAAATTTTTTACTCCAAAGTTTTGTTTCACGAGCTTCAGCAAATTTTTCCATCGTTTGATCATATTCATTAATCAATTTATAGTCATAATCTTGATAAGTGTCAAAATGAATGACAGCCTTTTCAGGTAAACGAGGCTTGATCCTCATTTCCACAGTTGGTTTACCAATACTTAAACCAGCAACCGGAAATACATATTCGGGAAGTTTAAGCAATTTACTTACTTCCAATATATCTTTTCTAATTGATCCTACTACTACAGAACCCAATCCAAGAGCCTCCGTTGCAATTACTGCATTTTCTAATGCTAAAGCGGTATCTGTAATCGCAGTAATCAATGGATCTAGTCCTTTGTTGATAAAATAATCGACCCCATAATGCTCCGCTACTTTTTGTGTGCGTTTCAAATCTGCCACAAAAATCAGAAAGACTGAACTATGTAACATATGAGGGTTCCCAGGATTCAACGCAACAAGTCTTTTGCGTATTTCAAGATCTTTTACTACAACGATGCTGTACATTTGCCCGTTCATCCAACTTGGTGCTTGACGACTAGCTTGTAAAATCTTTTCTAAGTCGGTATCTGGCAATTGATAACCTTCATCAAAATTTCGATAAGTTCTGTGCTTCTTCATAATCTCTAATGCGTCCATTTAGCTCCTCCTTAGTTCCTTTGAAATAGCCTGCAATTTTATAAATAATTGTTTTTGCGTTTGTTCTGTTAACCGAGTGTAATTTATCCTCATCGCCATTGTATCATTACTAAATAGAAATGCAGGAGCAACCAATAATTTTTCTTCCAGAAAAAAATCCCAGTCTGTTCTAGTTAAACTTTGATGCCGCCAAGAAAAATATACATAGATCCCTCCATCTATTTCAGATATTATCCAATCCTCGGCAACTGCTTTTGCTGCTTCAGCAAATGAACTAGCTCTTTCTTTCAAAGCAATGACCAAATCGGCCTGATTATTTTCAAACCGCGGATCAGTCAAAGCCGTATGGGCAACGACTTGGGGAAAAACACTGATAGAAAAATCCATCATCTGTTTAGCTTCAGATAATCGTTGAATCAAATCTTGATCAGCCACGATCCAACCGATTTTGATTGACGAACCAAAAATTTTAGACAATGAGCCTAAATGAATTACTTGATGTGGAGCGAGTTCCTTTAATGAAGGCGGGACCTTGTTAAAATTCATTTCACTGAACACTTCATCTTCCACGATCGGCAACTGATACTTTCGACTAAGTTCAATCAATTCTTTTCTGCGTTTTTCCGACATCGTTGACCCTGTTGGATTTTGAAAAGTAGGATTAAGAATAATCAGCTTTATTTTTTTTGTAAGAATCAGTTGTTCCAGCTTATCAATTCGCATGCCTTCTTTATCCATTTTCACACCATAAAGTTTGATCCCCGCAGTCGAAAAAATCGGTAGTGAATACAAGAATGACGGATCTTCGATGGCTACACTATCACCGCTATTCAGCATCACCTGTAATAATAAGAACATCGCTTGCTGCGCACCAGAGGTAATCAAAACTTGATCAGAAGAAACATTGACTTTTTGTTCTACTTTTATTCTTTGGCAAATAACCTGCTGCAACGGTCGATATCCCAACGAACTTTGCTTCCGTTCTTCTAACAATAATTCTTCCCATGTATAGGAAGGAAAACGAAAATCTGGGATCAAGCTTAATGGCAGCTCTCCAGAATAAAGATCAATTGCTTCTGAATCATTTAATAACTTTTGGATTTTCTCTAAAAAAGGTTCTTTAGGATGTGATTCCTGAGTAAAAAAATTACGCCAGTCAACTCTTGGTATCGTGCTTCGTCCCCAGTTTCCTTCATTAACAAGCGTCCCGCTACCTTGACGCCGCAATACCCAACCAAGACTTACTAATTCATCTAAAGCATGCACAACTGTCGAACGATTTACTTGATAGTATTCCGCCAATTTACGCTCTGGTGGTAATCTGTCTCTTGGCTGCAATGTGCCATCTTGAATATAAGTAATGATTTGCTCCATAATCTGTTGATAAATCGGTGTTACTTTTTTTTCTGATAACTTCCACATAACATTCCCTCATTAATTATTGGATGACTTAACGCTACTCCAATCGTACTGCTCTGTCAATTGGATACATCAAAAAAGCTCATACTGCAATTGAGTATAAGCTTTAAAAGTTTTCTAAAAATCTTTAAATCGTATCACCGTTAAAAATTGAGTTCTTAACAACCACGTAATCAACTTTTTGCAATGCTTCTAAATCATTTCCACCAGCATAAGAAATCGACGACTGCAAATCCTGTTGCATTTCTACCAAGGTGTCTTTTAAAGAACCTTTATAAGGAATCCAAATTTTCTTGCCTTCGACATTTTTCTTTTCGCCTTTTTGGAACTCAGAAGCACTTCCAAAATATTCTTTATAGACCACGCCGTCTTCCACCATTGTTTCGCCTGGTGATTCTTCATGGCCGGCAAATAGTGAACCGATCATAATCATAGTCGCACCAAAACGAATCGATTTGGCAATATCTCCGTGTGTACGAATTCCACCGTCTGCGATAATTGGTTTGCGTGCCGCTTTTGCACACCAACTTAATGCGGCCAACTGCCAGCCGCCAGTGCCAAAACCAGTTTTAATTTTTGTGATACAGACCTTTCCCGGTCCGATGCCAAGTTTTGTCGCATCTGCCCCCGCGTTTTCTAACTCGCGAACCGCTTCAGGAGTACCAACATTCCCAGCGATGACAAATGTCTCTGGCAGATGTTTCTTAATATGTTTAATCATATTGATAACTGGATCAGAATGCCCATGTGCAATATCAATCGTGATAAAGTCAGGATTCAATTTTTCTTCTGCTAATTGTTTTACAAAATCATATTCATATCCTTTTACACCAACACTGATTGATGTGAATAAGCCACGTGACTGCATTTTCTTAATAAAGGGAATACGTTCTTCTTCATAAAAACGATGCATGATATAGAAGTAACCATTTTCTGCCAAAAATTCTGCGATGCTTTCATCGATGATTGTTTGCATATTGGCAGGAACAACAGGCATCCTAAAATTAAATTTCCCAAGTTGAACAGTCGTGTCACACTCTGACCGACTGTTCACAATGCATTTATTTGGGATCAACTGAATATCTTCATAATCAAATACTTTCATAATGGCCTCCAATAAATAAGATAGTTATCTCATTTTGATATAGTCATTTTTCCAAAAAAAGACTTTATTCTCGTCTTACATATCAGCGCGATAAACCAGTTCCATGAAATTTCTTTTATAATTACATATTTTTTCTTTATGTAACATATCCCGTGAAGAGCGCGACTGACAAAAAAACATAGGGCAACTATCGCCCTATGTAATTTACAACATATTCACTTAAAAAGCAAGCTGATTTTTGACTTTATAGCAAAAAACACGAACATTAACTTTTCAGACAAGTGTATTCCTTAATTTTTTTGCCTGTAAGCTTACTAAAAAGATAACATCTTCCATTTCTTCTTCATTGGTCACTTTCATTTCGATCTGTTGGGTATTCTTTGATACATCTTCGAATTTTTCCTTAAACTCATCCGACATCACTTTTACCATTGGTGTCAAATAGCTTATCCCGAAATCTGGGAATGGTGTGATCACAGAAAAATAGTCTCTGTGAATTTTAATGCGGCAAAGTAATCCATCATATTGTTCAACAACAAGTTGCCATCCTGTTTGTTTTTGGAAAATATACTTAATTTTAGGATCATAATGTCTCATGATTTGGGCCAATAAAATCTTTAAATATTGAGAATTCGGTAATCCTGACAAGATCGTCTGTAATTCTTGCTTCTCATCATCAGCTTTGGATCGTTTCCTTTCCATAGTCCTCGCCTCTTTCAATACGCTCTGGAACGAAAAATAATTCTAACTAATGCAATTGTCTGTATGAGTTAATTCTTTTTATTTTTCTTCAAATTCATATATTTTTTTAACGCTTTTTTCATATTCAGTTTACCACTTTTAATTAAACATGTCATTTTTTTAATCTGAATCTTTTTGAACGAAAAAAAAACGACCTTTGGCCGTTTTTTATTCTTCTCTTGATTTAGCACCAATATCATTACGATAAAAGTAACCAGTAGTATCAGCTTTACTTAATGCTTGATAAACTTTCTTTTTAGCTGCTTCAATTGTATCAGCTTCGGCTTCAACCAAAAGAACCCGTCCGCCTGATGCTTTTGTCATCCCTTGCTCTTCTGTTACGCCTGCATAATAAACAGTTGCTTGATTATCAAAATCCGGAACTAACATCCCTTTTTGATAATCGTTCGGATAACCATTCGCTGCCAAAACAACACCAACTGCTGCTTGATCACTCCAAACTAACTCGGGTTCTTGATCGTTTAATAGATCATCAATGATTTGCGCAAGATCACTTGATAGACGAGGTAAAACAACTTGCGTTTCTGGATCGCCGAAACGAGCATTGAATTCGATGACCTTGGCTCCAGCTTTAGTTGCAATTAAGCCCGCGTATAAGATTCCTGTAAACGGTGTATCATTCTTTATCATTCCTGAAGCCGCTGGTTTCAAGATCTCTTCTACTGCAGTATTGACCATTCCCGTTGAAATTTGCGGTACAGGTGAATAAGCACCCATTCCACCAGTATTGGGCCCCTGATCGTTGTCGTATGCACGTTTGTGATCTTGCGAAATTACCATTGGATAAACTTTTTCATTCTTAACGAAAGCAAGAAGCGAAAATTCTTCGCCAGCTAAAAATTCCTCTACAACAACTTTATCCCCACTTTCTCCAAAGCGATGATCCGTCATCATTTCTTTTAAAGATTGCAGTGCCTCTACTAAAGTCATAGCAACTGTTACACCTTTTCCGGCTGCTAATCCGTCCGCTTTAATAACAATTGGAGCTCCTTTTTCCTTAACATAATCACAAGCAGCTTGATACTTTGTAAAAGCTTTATACTCAGCAGTTGGAATATTGTTGTCAATCATGATTTTTTTTGCAAATTCTTTCGAACCCTCGATCATAGCAGCAGCTTTAGTCGGGCCAAAAATTTTAAGCCCCGCCGCTTGAAAATCATCAACAATACCATTCAGTAATGGAATTTCTGGTCCAACAAAAGTCCAATCAATCAAGTTTTCTTTAACAAAGACAATCAACTTTTCATGATTGTCTTCAGTTATATCTACTAATTGGATACCATCTTTTTTCATACCTGGATTTCCTTTGGCACAAAAAACATCCGTCACTTGCGTACTATTCAGCATTTTCTTTGCAATTGCATGCTCGCGACCGCCGCTGCCAATTATTAATAATTTCATTGAATCCTCCTCAAATTAATGTCTGAAATGACGAACACCAGTAAATACCATCGCAACACCATATTTATTTGCCATAGCGATCGAATCCTTGTCTCGAATGCTTCCACCAGGTTGAACGATTGCTTTGATACCATGTTGCGCGGCATATTCTACACTGTCATCCATTGGGAAATAGGCGTCGCTTGCTAGAACGGCTCCGTCCATCCTACCTTTTGCTTCTTCTAAGGCGATTTTTACTGAACCGACACGATTCATTTGCCCCGCGCCAACGCCAACAGTTTGATGAGTGTTCGCGATCACAATCGCGTTTGACTTAACATGTTTTACTGCTTTCCAAGCAAATGCTAAAGCCTTTAATTCTTCTTCAGTTGGCTTGCGATCTGTCGCAACTTCCCATTCTTCAGAGACTTCCTTGATAACATCCTGATCTTGAACAAGTAAGCCGCCCAGTACAGAGACAACTTCTGCTTGGTTGCTCGCCCGATTATCAAAGTCTAATGTCATCAGACGCAAGTTTTTCTTTCCAGATAGAAGGTCAAAAGCTTCTTTACTAAAGCTTGGCGCAATGATGATTTCTAAAAACAGTTTATGCATCTCTTCTGCCGTCGCTAAATCAATTTCCCGATTTGCCACTAAAATACCACCAAAAATCGATGTTGGATCGGCTTCATAAGCAAATCGGTAAGCCTCAGCAATCGTACGACCACTGCCGATTCCACATGGATTCATGTGTTTTAAAGCGACAACTGTAGGTTCAATAAATTCACGAGCGATACGGATAGCTGCATCCGCATCTTTGATATTGTTATATGACAATTCTTTTCCGTGAAGTTGATGTGCGCTTGCGATTGAATAAGATACGGGTAAAGCATTTTGATAAAATGCGGCCGTTTGATGGCTATTTTCACCATATCGTAAAGTTTGTTTCAAATCATAAGTCACTGTTAATTTTTCTGGTTCTAATTCGCTAATGCTCTTCGTTAAGTAATCAGCGATCAATGCATCATAAGCGGCAGTATGACGAAATACTTTTGCAGCTAGACGTTTACGTGTTTCTAAAGAAGTTGTCTGACTATCTTTAAGTTCTGCCAAAACAAGCGCATAATCTTTTGGATCAACAATCACTGTTACCGAGTTGAAGTTTTTAGCAGCCGAACGCAGCATGCTAGGACCACCGATATCGATATTTTCGATCGCATCTGCTTCAGTCACATTTGGTTTAGAAATCGTTTCTTTAAATGGATATAAATTTACACAAACATAATCAATAGGTTGAATATCGTGCTCATTCATAGCATTCATATGGCTAGTTAAATCACGCCGACCTAACAATCCACCATGAATTTTTGGGTGCAAGGTTTTTACTCGACCGTCCATCATTTCCGGAAAACCTGTTACTTCATCAATACTTAACGTTGGAATGCCTGCGTCGTCTAAAACTTTTTTGGTTCCACCTGTAGAAATAATTTCAATACTGGCTTGAACTAATCCTTTAGTAAACTCTACAACTCCGGTTTTATCTGAAACGCTAATTAACGCTCTTGTCATCATGACACTCCCTATTGAATTATTTTTTTTATTCTCTTCTCTTTCTATTCTAATAAGGGTTTGGACTGCCGTCCTTCCCATATCGTTGCTATTACTTCTCCATTTTAAACAGCAAAATGATTTTTATGCGTTTAGATTTATTTCATTTACAATCTTGGCAAGAACTTGTGGATACAGTCGATGCTCGACCTGATGGATTTTTGTTTCTAAGTCACTTAAAGTATCCTCTTCTGATACCTGTACTTTTTCCTGAGCAATGATCGGCCCAGTATCTACACCACTATCGACATAATGGATCGTAACACCTGTTTCTTTTACACCAGCTTCGTATGCATCCTTGATTCCATGCAGTCCAGGGAAATTTGGCAATAACGCAGGATGAATATTTACGATCCGATTGGGAAAAGCTCTTAGTAAATCTTTACCAATGATTCGCATATATCCAGCTAAAACGACAAGTTCTACGTTGTAGCTTTTCAATAACTCTAATAGAGCGGATTCATAAGCTTTCTTGTCAGGAAATTCTTTCAGCTCAAAACTCTCACTAGGTACTTTAAATTTTTTTCCGCGTTCCAACACATAAGCGTCACTGTGGTCCGAAAACAACAGAACTATTTCTGCCTCGATTTCTTTTTCTTTGACTGCCTGAGCGATTACTTCAAAATTCGAACCGTTCCCTGAAGCTAAGACAGCTATTCTCATGCCTCTGCTCCTTTGAATACAATCGCTGAATCTTGTTTTTCTATAACTTTACCGATAACGTATGCCACTTCGTTACGTTCCTTCAGATCTGTTTGCAGTTCCGCTAGTTTTTCTGGTGCAACAGCTAAGACCATTCCAATCCCCATATTGAAGATTTCATACATTTCTATTTCAGGGATCTTGCCATATTTTTCTAAAGCCTCGAAAATCGGTAAAACAGGCCAAGTACCCAATTTGATTTCACAAGCTAAGTCATCTGACAACATCCGCGGCAAATTTTCGACAAAGCCTCCGCCAGTTACATGTGCAATTCCATTGACTAATTCTTTTTTTACTAAAGGCATCAACGCATTCACATAAATTTTTGTTGAAACCAGAATCTCATTACTAAGCGTGTCAGTCAATTCTGGTAATTTTTGATCAATCGAAAAGTCATTCATTTCAAAGAAAACTTTACGAACCAATGAATAGCCATTTGAATGAATGCCTGACGATGGTAAACCTATCAAGATATCACCAGCTTTGATCTTATCTCCCGTGATCATTTGACTTTTCTCGGCAATCCCAACAGTGAAACCAGCTAGATCGTAATCATCGTCACCATACATGCCGGGCATTTCTGCTGTTTCGCCGCCAATTAAAGCAGCACCAGCTTGAACACAACCTTCCGCTACTCCAGCAACAACTTGTTCTAAACGAGCAGGAACATTTTTCCCCGTTGCGATATAGTCTAAAAAGTAAAGTGGTTCTGCACCTTGAGCAACTATATCGTTCACACACATCGCAACACAATCGATTCCAATCGTATCATGTTTGTCTGCTTGAATCGCAACCATCAATTTTGTTCCAACGCCGTCTGTTCCAGAAACGAGAACGGGTTCATTAAATTGAAATTGACTAAGATCAAAGCAGCCACCGAATCCCCCGATCGCTCCCATAACGCCTAAACGTTCGGTTCTTTTTACATGTTTCTTGATACGTTCAACCACTTCATAACCAGCCTCTACATCAACGCCAGCTCTAGAATATGCATTTCCCACTCGATTCTCTCCTCATAAAATATTTACTGTTTAGTACTAACAATAAATAGGTTTATCAACATACTGTACACTAGGTTCCTTAATCGTAATAATGATTATTTTTTACAGACGACGGTTTCAGGTCGCTCAATTGAAAAAAAGTAGAGCCATGATCCTTGAGTCACTTCTGTCTTCTAATAAAATGAAGTTTTTTCTTTTAGAGTTGCTTGATAATGTTCTTCATAATCGTATAGCGGTGTCGGATAATCACCGTTGAAATATGCCATACATAAACCTGAATAAGGTGCGTCAAAGTCTAATCCGATTGCATGAATCAAGCCGTCCTCACTTAAGAATGACAAGGAATCAGCGCCGATCATTTCCCGAATTTCTTCAATTGAATGATTAGCTGCAATCAGCTCTTTACGTGTTTGGATATCGATACCATAAAAACATGGATAACGTAAAGGAGGTGAAGCAATTCGCACATGAACTTCTTTTGCTCCGGCTTCTTTTAAAAGATTTACGATTCGACGGCTTGTTGTGCCTCGTACAATCGAATCATCTACCATAATGACGCGTTTCCCTTCTACTACACCTCGAACCGCTGAAAGTTTCATGCGTACCCCTTGCTCCCGCAATTCTTGAGTCGGTTGAATAAACGTTCTAGCAACATATTGATTCTTTACTAGACCCATCTCATACGGAATGCCTGATTCTTCGGCATAACCGCTAGCTGCTGATAGCGAAGAATTAGGTACACCAACAACCATATCAGCATCGATTCCAGCTTCATGCGACAAAATTCGCCCCATATTTTTACGAGCGCTATGGACATTCACACCTGCGATGTTTGAATCAGGTCTTGCAAAATAAATATATTCCATCGAACAAATTGCATGTTGGGTTTCTTCAGTAAAGTATTCCACTTTCAACCCCTCATCATTGATTGTAATAATTTCACCTGGATTAACATCTTGAATAAATTTCGCACCGACAACTTCCAAAGCACAAGTTTCAGATGCTACCACATATGCCCCATTAACCATTTGTCCAATTGATAATGGTCGGAAACCATTCGGATCAAGAGCCGCTACCATAGATTCTTCTGTTAACATCAGGTAAGCAAAGCCACCCTTTACAGTATTTAAAGCTTCTTTCATTCGTTCACATAATGATTCTTTTTGGCTGCGTCGAATTAAATGCATCAAGATTTCTGTATCCGAGTTCGAGTGAAAAATCGCACCATCCTTTTCTAATTCTTTACGCAGACTTTTAGCATTTGTCAGATTCCCATTGTGAGCCAAAGCAAAATCACCATCGTAAAAATTAAATAAGAAAGGTTGAATATTATCAACACTGCTAGTCCCAGCAGTCCCATAACGCACGTGTCCGATTGCAGCTTGTCCGGTCAATTGATTCAATTGGTGTTCGTCTTTAAAGACCTCAGATAGTAATCCTAAACCACGTGTACTGATTAATTTCCCACCGCCATTATTGCTAACAATTCCAGCCCCTTCTTGTCCTCGGTGCTGTAAGCTGTGTAAGCCAAAATAAGTGACGCGAGCAGCATCTGGGTGACCCCAGATGCCAAAAACGCCACATTCTTCATTTAAACTTCTTACTTCATTAGACATGGAATGGCTTCCTCCCATAATTCTTTTGCTTTCTTCGCGTCTACTTTAATTTCACCGCCAACAGCAGTCATTTTTAATTCGCCAGTCTCCGTTGTTATTCCAATTTTTACAGCCTTTTCTCCAGCTAATATTTCAAAAGCTGTTTGGTTTTCAGGTTGAACAGATATAACAAAACGTGATTGTGTTTCCGCAAACAGATTTTCAATCGGCATCTCCAGGTTCGCTTCGACGCCTAATTGCTTATTGAATGCTGACTCTGCGATTGCTACTGCTAAGCCACCTTCGGCACAATCATGGGCACTTGCTACTAATCCTGCTTTGATTGCTGAAAGAACTAATTCTTGGTTAGCTTTTTCAACAGCCAAATCAAAGTCCATTAATTTCCCTTCAATTAATCCCTTTTGCATTTTTTGAATCTCAGTGCCATTAAAATCAGATTTTGTTTCACCGATAACATAAATCAAATTTCCAGCTTCTTTGAATTCTTGAGTAGTAATATGCGATAAGTCTTCAATCAAACCAACCATTCCGATCATCGGTGTGGGATAGATAGCTTTGCCATTTGTTTCGTTATACATCGAGACATTTCCAGAAATAACTGGTGTGTTTAATGTACGACATGCTTCAGAGATTCCATCAGCTGAAGTCCATAACTCCCAGAATCCTTCTGGTTTTTCAGGCGAGCCATAATTCAAGCAGTCTGTAATCGCTAAAGGCTGTCCACCAGAGGCGATAATGTTACGAGCTGCTTCAGCGACTGCAATTTGTCCTCCAACTTCTGGATTCAAATAAAGATAACGAGCATTGCAATCCGTTGTCATCGCTAACGCCTTATTTGTACCGCGAACACGCATTACTGCTGCGTCACTTCCAGGTCGCACAACTGTATTTGTACGAACCTGCGAGTCATAGGTTTCATAAATCATTTTTTTCGAAGCAATTGTCGGTTGCTGCAATAGCTCTAATAGTGTTTCAGAGGCATCCTCTACATCCGGTTCAAAATTTGCCATGTTAATAAATTCTTGAATACGAGCAGGCTCTTTCTTTTCATTTTCGTAAACAGGTGCATCCTCCGCCAAAGCATCAACTGGCAAGTTAGCAACTTCTTCTCCATGATGATACAAGCGATACATTCCATCATCAGTAACTTCACCGATTGTTACAGCGTCTAATTCATAACGCTTAAATAGTTCAACAACTTCTGATTCATGCCCTTGTTCAACACATATCAACATTCGTTCCTGTGATTCCGATAACATCATTTCATAAGGAGTCATATTGGTTTCACGTTGTGGAACATCATCCAAATAAAGTTTTAATCCTGAGCCAGCTTTTGAGGCCATTTCAGAACTAGAAGATACTAAACCAGCTGCCCCCATATCTTGAATGCCTACTAAAATATCAGAATGATCAAGAATTAATTCTAGACAAGCTTCCAATAATAGCTTCTCCATAAATGGATCACCAACTTGAACAGCAGATCGTTGCTGTTCTTCGCCTTCAACAAATTCTTCAGACGCAAAAGTCGCGCCATGAATGCCATCACGACCAGTTTTTGCCCCCACATACATGATTGAATTGCCGACTCCCTTAGCTTGACCTTTTTGAATATCTTTATGATCCATCAAGCCAACACACATGGCGTTGACCAGAGGATTTCCTTCATAACAAGGATCAAATGCTACTTCACCGCCAACGGTCGGGATTCCAATACAGTTCCCGTAACCGCTGATTCCAGCAACGATTTCTTCTAATAAATATTTCGTTCGCGGAGTATCTAATTCTCCGAAACGTAAAGAATCTAGAATCGCAATTGGGCGAGCACCCATACTGAAAATATCGCGAATGATTCCGCCAACACCTGTCGCAGCACCTTCATAAGGTTCAACAGCAGATGGATGGTTATGACTTTCTGCTTTAAAAACGACTGCTTGTCCATCACCAATATCAACAATACCAGCACCTTCACCGGGGCCTTGTAAAACCTGCGGACCATCTGAAGGAAATTTTCGTAAAACAGGTTTTGAATTTTTATATGAACAGTGCTCACTCCACATTACTGAGAAAAGCCCTGTCTCGGTATAGTTAGGCAGGCGGCCAAGAATATCGTCTGAAATCAAACAGTATTCTTCATCGGTTAAACCCCATCCAGCATATATACGCTGATCTTTGATCTCTTGAGCCGTTGGTTCTAATTTCATCATTAGTTTGCAGTCACCTTTCCAAAATTAGTTAATATAGAAGCAAAGAATTTCTTACCATCATCCGATCCCAGCAACTCTTCCATAGCTCGTTCCGGATGAGGCATCATACCTAAGACATTTCCTGATTTATTTGTGATACCGGCGATACTTTCAACACTGCCGTTAATATTCTCACCTTCATAGGTAAAAACAATTTGGTTGTTGGCCTTTAGCTCAGCTAATGTCTCTTCATCACAGTAATAGTTTCCTTCTCCGTGAGCAACAGGGATCTGAATCACTTCGTTCATTTCATATTCAGATGTAAATTTTGTTTGATTGTTCACAACATTTAATGGAGTGATTTTACTAATAAATTTCAATGAATCATTTCGTCGTAAAGCTCCTGGCAATAATCCGGCTTCGGTTAAAATCTGGAATCCATTACATGTACCAAAAACAGGCTTACCTTCTTCAGCAAAACGAATCACTTCCGACATGATATTAGCAAAACGAGCGATTGCCCCGCAACGCAAGTAATCGCCATAGGAGAATCCACCTGGCAATAGCACACCATCAAAACCGACTAAGCTGTCTGCGTCATAACGAACATACTCACAATCAGCTCCCATGATCTCTTTCATTGCCCAGTACATATCTAAATCACAATTTGAGCCAGGAAACACAATGACCGCAAATTTCATGTTAAACTTCCTCCGATGTCAATATTTCATAACGATAAGTTTCCATGTTGACGTTCGCTAATAATTTGTCACAAACTTCTTCAATCATTTCTTCAACAGGGCGATTGCTTTTGGCAACCTTTATTTCAAAATATTTTCCGATTCGAACATTCTCAATTTCATCATAGCCTAAACGGTGAACAGCACCTTTCACTGCCTCTCCCTGCGGATCTAATACAGAGTCCTTATACGTTACATAAACTTTTACAAAATACATTCTTATTCTCCTCGCTTTTCTAATCTATTTAGTACTTCTTGATATACCGGAATAATGTCTCCTAAGTCACGACGATAAATATCTTTATCCAAATGATCATTCGTTTTTTTGTCCCACAAACGACAAGTATCTGGTGATACTTCATCTGCCAATAAAATGGTACCGTCTTTCAAACGTCCAAACTCTAATTTAAAATCAATCAACTTGATCCCCATTGAATCAAATAATTCAATCAACGCAGCATTGACTTTCAAAGCCATCTGACGTAATTGCTCAATTTCCTCTGTTGTTGCTAACTCTAAAATTCGGATATGATCATCAATAACCATCGGATCATCCAACTCATCATTCTTGTAATAAAATTCAACAATGGAAGATTTCAAAGGTGTGCCTTCTGAAATGGCTAATCTTTTTGAAAAACTTCCTGCAGCAAAATTTCGCACAACTACTTCTAAAGGTATGATTTTAACTGCTCGAATCAATTGCTCATTCATAGAGTGCTGTTTGATAAAATGATTATTAATCCCTTTACTTTTCAAGAAATCAAAGATTAATCCAGTTATTTGATTATTAAGTTCGCCTTTACCACTAATTTGATCTTTTTTTGCACCATTTAATGCTGTTGCTTGATTTAGATATTCGACCCAAATAATTTCAGGGTCATCTGTTTGAAATAATTGTTTTGCTTTTCCTTCATAGACTAAAGATCCTTTTATCACGTCATAACGCTCCCTTTTTATGAACATTCTAAAACATTTAGGAAATATTGTTCGCTTTTAAAGTTCATCTTCAGTGTAACAACAGAAAAAAAAAAATTCAACGCTTTATCGTATATTTCGATAGACTAAACTACTTAACGTTCGTGTTTTAACTAACTATCCTCCAACACAATATAATGCGCACCAAAGATAGCGTTTACATTTTTTGAAAATGATGCTATATTTAATTTGAATGAAATCCATGGGGGAATTGATTATGTTAGATGCGCCGGCAGCAGCTCGAAATTTTCTTGATTCAATGAATGAAACAGATAAACAACATTTACTAAATGCTTTATTAGGTTTGAATACGACACATAACTTAAACCGTAACACAAGTTTTTATTCCTACCGTAATCTCAAAAAAATCTTGCATCCAAAACAATCTCAAGCAATGCAAGCATTACATTTTTCTAATACGGCTGAAGATAATTTGGAGGTCCGACAGTTGAAAGATCATTCCTTTTTGAAAAATTCCTATCGGATAGAAATCTTATTAAATTCAGAGAGCTATGATTATCAGTTGATTTATTGCTTACTAGAACAACTTCATGAAAGTTGCTTCGTGGATACTTATTCATATGCCTAAACATAAAAACCTCTTGTCGCTTTGGTAAGGCTACCCGTCAATAAGACAATGAAATAATGAATGATTTTTAGAACTACTCTTTCATCTTTGGAGAGTAGTTTTTTTATTTTTCCAAGCAATAATTACTGCGCTATCACTTGGTTGACCATGATTTTCAAAAAAATGAACATCGTTTTGCATTTGAAAAGAATGCGTGATTAGACTGCTTCGTAATATCGATTATGAAATTCTATCGGTGTCAATATCTTTAATTTTCGTTGATAATGCCCATTGTTGTAATAGTCCATATAATTCGTGATCATTGTGACTAGCTCTGTGCGACTCGTATTTTTTTCCATAATATTTTTTCCGTTTAATCATTCCCTAAAATCCTTCCATCGGGCCATTATCAATAAATTTTTCAATACGAGATATGCTTTGTATCATTTCAGCTTTAATAATTCTATTATAAAAATTCTGATGCGTATATTGAAATCCACGATCACTATGAGAGAGCGGATGTGCCTCTGGTTCTGTTTCGATTGCTTGATCAAAGGCAATACCAGATCATTCGTATCACTAATGACATAAGAAACAATCCGGCGATCATAGATGTCTACGATCGCGTTTAAAAACACTTTACGGAATTTTGTCACATTTGTGAGCCATTTTTGATTCGGAGCTTCGGCAGTAAACTCACGACCTAAGATGTTTTCAGCTGTGTGATAAGGGTGATTCGCTCCTTTTGTAATATTTATTGTTGGCAGGATACTTGATTGTAGATTGAATCCCTTCATGTCGGCAGACGCGCAACACACGTTTATCATTGACATGAATGTCGTGTTTTCGAGTCAAGTCATTATTGATACTAGGATAGTTCTTTTCAGGATAGTCATCATGAATCGTTCAAATGAACTTGGCTAATGCCATGTTTTCTAGCGTTCTTTCACTATAAGGATACTTTATCCAGCGTAGATATGCAGAACGAGTGACGTTCATGATTTTGCACATTGGCAAGACGGCATAGTCTTTTTCTTTGTGAAGTTCTTTGATAGCTTCATAAGCAACGATCTTTCTGACTTGTCCTAGCAAGCCCTTCTTTCTAATTCCTTTACTTTTTTTAATAGATCAATTTCCATCTGTTGGTATTTTACTTGTTCTTCAAATTGAGCGATTTTTATTTGTGCTTCTTCTTTTTCCCATAATAAATACCCCTAACTAGGACTTCATTATTTCTTTGTCCTAGTTAGGGGTAGCTTATCAGCTTGGCAAGAGGTCTTTTTCTACTCGATTCCTACTCGTTTAAAAACTTTGTCTACGTTTTTCAAATGATAATTATAGTCAAACGCATCATCTAGATCCTTGGTTGATAAAACATTGGTAATTTTTTCGTCTTCTTCCAGCAATGGACGGAATGGCATCTGATTATCCCAAGCATATGCCGTTTTAGGCTGAACTAGATCATACGCTTCTTCACGTGTCATTCCTTTATCGATTAATTTCAGCATCACACGTTGACTATAAATCAGACCAAAAGTTGCCTGCATATTACGTTTCATGTTTTCTGGGAAGACCGTCAAGTTCTTTACGATATTACTAAAACGATATAGCATATAATCTACTAAAATCGTTGTATCTGGTGTAATAATGCGTTCGGCTGATGAATGAGAAATATCACGTTCATGCCACAAAGATACATCTTCAAATGCCGTGATTAAATGGCCGCGTACCACACGAGCTAATCCAGTCATATTTTCAGAACCGATTGGATTGCGCTTATGAGGCATCGCTGATGAACCTTTCTGACCTTTAGCAAAAAATTCTTCAACTTCGCGGGTTTCAGATTTTTGCAACCCACGAATTTCAGTCGCAAAACGCTCAATCGAAGTGGCAATTAAAGCAAGACTTGAGAAATACTCTGCATGCAAGTCTCTAGGTAAAACTTGTGTCGAAATTTCTTGTGGGCGAATGCCTAGTTTTTCGCAAACGAATTCTTCGACAAACGGCGGAATATTAGCAAATGTCCCCACTGCTCCTGAGATTTTTCCGGCTTCAACACCTTTAGCTGCATGTTCAAAACGCTCAATATTGCGTTTCATTTCTGAATACCAAGTTGCTAGTTTCAAACCAAAAGTTGTTGGTTCGGCATGAACACCATGTGTTCGACCCATCATCACAGTATTTTTATGTTCTTTCGCCTTTTCGCCGATAATCGTTAAAAAGTCTTGCAGGTCTTGACGCAAGATATCATTCGCTTGCTTATATAGATACCCATAAGCCGTATCAACCACGTCAGTACTCGTTAATCCGTAGTGAACCCATTTGCGTTCCTCGCCCAAAGTTTCAGAAACAGCTCGTGTGAAAGCCACCACATCATGTTTTGTTGATTGTTCGATCTCTAAAATACGGTCGATATCAAATCCAGCATTCGCACGAATTCTTTCTGCATCTGCCTTGGGGATCTCACCTAATTCTGCCCAAGCTTCATCCGCTAAGATTTCGACTTCCAACCATGCTTTATAACGATTTTCATCGCTCCAAATATTTCCCATCTCGGCTCTTGTATATCGAGGTATCATTGTATTCTCCTTTTTCTAAGTAATGCAAGATTTTTCAAAAGTAAAAAACTCTAATTCTTCAAACTTATTTCCATCTAATCCCAAGTTTCTGTCTTTTTAACATCATCTAACGTACGTTGAATACTCTCAGTCAGAATAGTGACATGTCCCATCTTACGACCTTTTTTCGGCATCGATTTGCCATAGTAATGAAAATGCCAATCCGGCCATAAATCAATCAATTCGTAAGTCTTTAACAGGTTTTCACCTAAAACATTAACCATTACTGCATTTGATAATAATTTGGGTTCACTCAAAGGCCAACCGCAGATTCCGCGAATATGCGCATCAAATTGACTCATACTGCAAGCCTCAATCGTGTAATGACCTGAGTTATGTGGTCGTGGAGCAATTTCATTTACGTACAACGCACCCGCTTTTGTAAGAAAGAATTCCACACAAAGGGTACCGACCAAATCCACACCCTGAGCAATCACTTTCGCTATACGAGTTGCTTCTTTTGCTACAGCAGAGTCGATCCCAGCTGGCGCAATCGTTTCATGAAGAATGTTGTTGCGATGAACATTTTCTACTACTGGGAACGTGACATAATCCCCAATATTATTGCCAGCCACTTGGACAGATAATTCTTTTTCAAAAGGAATCCATGCTTCTAAAACACACGTGCCTTGACGCAACAAATTCATAGAAGGTGCCAAATCAGCTGTGCTTTTCAGTACATACTGACCATGTCCATCATAACCGCCGCGAGTTGTTTTTAACACGCAAGGATAACCGATTCCCTCAATAGCATCCTGGATATCCGTTGGGCTGATGATCGTCGCATAGGGAGCAATCACGATATTATTATTTTCCAAAAATGATTTTTCCATCAAACGATCTTGACTGATTGCCAATAAGTCGGTGCCTTGAGGAATATTCGCAAAATGTTGTATATGGTTAATAGTATCAACATCAACATTTTCAAATTCATAAGTAATAACTTGTGACCTGCGAGCCATTTCCTCTAAAGCCATTTGATCATCATAATCAGCCACGATGTGCCAATCCGATACTTGCGCTGCCGGACAATCTTCTGTCGGATCAATAACGCCCGTACGGAAGCCCATCTCTTTTGCACTGATAGCCATCATACGGCCTAATTGTCCTCCGCCTACGATACCAATCGTAGAGCCTGGTTGTAACGATTTAACCAAGTTGCTCACTACTTTCCAATACAGTTTGTGTCATTTTCTGCCGCTTTTTTTCCAAGCGTTCAGTTACTTTTTTATCATACATTGAAAGCATCTGTGCCGCAAGTAGTCCAGCGTTAGTTGCTCCAGCTTTTCCGATAGCTGTAGTAGCAACAGGAACTCCGCCAGGCATTTGCACGATCGACAGTAATGAATCCAACCCATTCAACGCCTTGGATTGAACTGGTACCCCGATAACTGGCAAGGTCGTTTTTGCCGCCACCATCCCCGGTAAATGCGCTGCACCTCCAGCGCCTGCGATAATTACTTTGATTCCTCTTTCACGAGCTTTTTCAGCAAAGTCGAACATTAAGTCTGGTGTTCGATGAGCAGAAACAACACGTTTTTCATATGAAACACCCAATTCATCAAGACTATCGCAAGCATGCTTCATTGTCTCCCAATCTGAGGTACTTCCCATGATAACTGCAACTTCTGGATTCATAATTAGCTCCTTTCATTATTCAAACTTATTTTAGCAAGTCCCATTTGCTAAGTCAAAATCTAATTCGAATATTAATAGATATTTCCACCTCAACGTTCGTGTTTTATCCATTAAAAAAATAAACACAGCTAAAGCCGTGTTTACTTTTAGTTCGTTTCTTTTTTATATCCATGAAATAGCAGGTTCAAGACAATTGCCGATAAACTGCTCATAACAATACCATTACCAGCAAACATTTGAACTGTCTCTGGTAATTTTGAAAACAGCGCTGGCATTGCATTGAAACCTAGTCCAAACCCAATAGAGATAGCGATAATCAATAAATTCTTCTCATTATTGAAATCAACTTTTGATAGCATCTTCATACCTTGAACTGCCACCATACCGAACATTACCAGCATACCACCGCCTAAAACTGGTTCAGGGATAATTTGTGCTAATGCTCCTACCTTTGGAAAAAGTCCTAAAACAATTAAGAAGATGGCCGAAAAGTAGATTGGACGACGCGTTTTAATTCCAGATAATTGGACCAAACCTACATTTTGTGAAAACCCTGTATAAGGGAATGTGTTGAATAAGCCGCCCAAGATAACCGCTAATCCTTCAGCACGATATCCTCGTTTCAAATCGTCTTCCTTCACTTCCTTACCGACAATATCACCTAAAGCAAAGTAAACTCCAGTTGATTCGACCATACTCACGATCGAAATAATGATCATTAATAAAATAGAAAATGGCTCAAACCTTGGTGTTCCAAAATAAAACGGTTGAGGGACATGGAACATCGGGGCATGACCAATAGCGGTTAAATCAACTTGACCTAAAAGTGCCGCAAGAACGGTTCCACCTACTAAACCAACGAGTACTGCAATTGATCGTACAAAACCTCGACCAAATACTTGGACTGCCAGAATCAATATAATCGTTACAAAAGCTAATAATAAGTTCGTAGTGTCACCAAAAGAATTAGCAGCAGCATCTCCACCACCCATTTTTGTGATTGCGACTGGTATCAACGTTAACCCGATCGTCGTAATAACGGTTCCCGTTACGATTGGCGGAAATAGCTTTTCTACCTTGGAAAAAAAGCCTGAGATCAATACAACGAAAACTCCAGCAGCAATAATTGAACCGTATACCGTTCCAACTCCATGTGTTTGTCCAATTAGAATCAGTGGTGCAACCGCTTGGATTGCACAACCTAAAACAACGGGCAACCCGATACCAAAAAATTTATTCACCGTCAGTTGCAATAAAGTCGCAACACCACACATAAAAATATCGATAGAAATCAAATAAGTCATCTGCGCTTCGTTGAATCCTAAACCTGTTCCAATCAAAAGTGGTACCGCTACTGCTCCTGCGTACATCGCTAAAAGGTGCTGTAGGCCTAATACTGCTGATTTGCCATTTCCTGTCTCACTTGTCACTCTATGCGTCCTCCTCGATAAATGTCACTTTACCGTCATGTAAGGAAGAGATTCTAGCTAAAGAGATAACTGGAATATCCATGTCTTCAATCAACTGACGCCCATCTTGGAAAGATTTTTCAATTAAAATCCCAATTCCAGCAACACTAGCTCCAGCTTGTTGACACAGTTCAATCAATCCCTTTGCAGCTTGACCGTTCGCTAAAAAGTCATCGACTAATAAGACATTATCCTCTGCAGAAAGGAATTTACGAGAAATGGAAATAGTACTGGTCATTTGTTTAGTAAATGAATAAACAGAAGCCGTCAATAATTCTTCATCCATTGTTAAGCTTTTAGATTTACGTGCAAAGATCATGGGAACCTCTAGGGCTTGAGCAGCGTAAACGGCTGGAGCAATTCCAGACGCTTCGATTGTTACTACTTTGGTAATCTTCTTGTCAGCAAACACATCTGCTAAACGCTTACCCATCGCATTCATTAATTCAGGATCAACTTGGTGAGTAATGAACTCATCAACTTTTAACACACCTTCACCTAAAATACGGCCATTATCTTTGATACGATCTGTCAATTCTTTCATTATACTCTTCTCCTTTTTCATTTTTTGTCGTTTTTTGATACTACAAAAAACGCACCTCATCTGCAAAGCAAAAAAGATACGCAACCGTACATTTTTTACTTATAGTCTTGCGTTTACGGCACAAGGTAGAAACTGTCATCCATATTATGACGATATATAAGTTCACTTCCAATGAAATTTTCATTGAAGTTTATGAAATATGAAGATTATTATATCAGATACAATTTTTCTGTAAACTAGAATTATTTCAAATGAGAAGAAATATAGTTGAATTAAATGATTGTCTCACTTTTATCGAAATCATTATCTACTATAGGTAGAAAGAAATACTCGCAAGTGGTTCTACAATTCAAAAAATTTGGCAATTAACAGTCCATTTGAGATGATTAGATAAATACTACTATTAACATAAGGAGGTTATTTTCGTTGATTAATTTCTTTTCTATTACAAGTGATGGTGTGCAGAAAAATACTCGTGAAGGAAATTGGTTATCGGTTTCTAATCCCACTGACCGTGAGAAGCAATTACTGCATGAAACTTATGAACTACCTAAAAATTTCTTTTCTCTCGGAGAGAAATATTCCAACGTTTCCTTTTTTAAAAGATATCAAACGGAAGATAAAAAGCCGCTTTGTTTAATGCTCTTTATCGATATTCAGTCCATTGATGAGCCAGAATCACTATCAGCAGCAGTAACTGTCTTTCTATCATCAGATGTTTTGATTACCGTAAGTGAACAGTCGCTGATTAATGAGGTCTTGGACAATTACACATCTGAAATTTTCACTAAAGCAGGTTTGATCCTGCATACTTTGCAAATTATCAATGAACATTATTTAACTTTTCTGCGTAAGCAACGAAAAACAATTGAGGAAATCAGCCAAGGGACCTCCTACGGATCAAACAAGAATATTCTAGAAAAAACTACTCACACTGAAAAAAATTTAGTATATATTGATAATCTACTAAAAGAACAACGCAGAACAATTACACATCTTTTAGATTCTAGCCTAGTCTCCTCTGATCGCGATCTAGCAATTGAGATCGAACTGCAAACAAAACAAGCTACGACTTCAGTTCAAATCTATCGTGAGATGTTAAGTTCTATTAGTGGACTAATTGACAGTATGATGGACAATCGTTTGAATCAATTAATGAAGTTTCTTAATACAGCCTCGCTTTTGCTTGCGCTGCCAACGTTAATTTTCAGCCTATGGGGAATCAACACCGGTGGTTTACTGTGGCGTGATTCCGAGGTTGGTTCAATACTGGTGGTTTTACTAGCCTTTATAGTCTCTATTGTGAGCGGCGTTTATTTATTCAAAAAGGATTATGACGCCTAAGCAGTATTTCATTCCTACTTGTATGTTAAGAAGCGTTTCAACGCTAATTACTTTTCTAATTACGTAACAGTTTATTCTTAAATCGGAGTTTACCATCCATTCTAAAAGATTGAAAAAACAATTACTTAGGTGTTTTGTTTCCATGGTTATTCAAATAGATCTGTCTTAACAAAAAAAGCCGATCGGCCATAAACTTTCGATTACGATAGTTTATAGTCGTTCGGCTTTTTTGTTAAGTTTTTTCCTAAAAAGCATCAGATTTAGTTATCGTTCAGCTACTTCAATTCGTTGGCGACTGAGAAATGTCCGATAACATCAGTGATACGATTCAAGTCAACGTTTCCGCCAGATACGACAGCAACGACTTTTTTACCCTTCACATAGTTATCCACTTTACCAGAAAGAATAGCTGCTGTAGCCAATGCACCAGCACCCTCCACAACGATTTTTGTCCGTTGGATCAAATCTTTCATGGCAAGTTCAATTTCTTGTTCAGAAACAGTTACCATATCATCTACTAATTCTTCAACTACTTCAAACGTAAGATTCCCCGGAAATTCTACCGCACAGCCGTCAGCAATCGTCGCAGCTTTTTTGTATCCTACTTTATGACCAGCACGGAAAGAAGCCGTCATACCGTGGATATTATCAGCTTGAACACCAATAATGTTGATGTTCGGATTGAAAGTCTTCATTGCGACAGCAATTCCAGCAATCAGTCCGCCACCACCAACAGGAACGATAACCGTATCAACATCCCAGATTGAATCTAAAATTTCAAGACCAATCGTTCCTTGGCCCGCCATTACAAATTCATCATCGTAAGGAGGAATATATGTTACACCCGTTTCTTCAACGATTTTTTCGCAATAAGCTTTCGCATCATCAAAACCAGAGCCATGAAGAATAACTTTAGAGCCGTAACCTTCTGTTGCTTCAACTTTCGCCTTTGGTGCGGTTTCAGGCATAACTATTGTACTTTCAATTCCTAATAATTTAGAAGTTAAAGCTACACCTTGCGCGTGATTTCCAGCAGAAACGGCAATGACACCTTTATCTTTTTCCGCTTGTGTTAAATGAGCGATTTTATTGAACGCACCACGGAATTTGAATGAACCAGTTAATTGCATATTTTCCAATTTCAAGAATACTTGACCGCCCGTTTGAGCAGTCAGAAACATTGATTGAATCAATGGTGTTACACGACCGTATTGTTTAACAACATTCTTTGCCTCATGAATATCTTCAATAGATACAGGTAACTTTGTCATTGTGTCAGTCATTACAGAACATCTCCTACTTCGGTATAAGTAACATCGATTGAATCTGCTAAAGCTTTAGAAACGACTTTGCCATTGTATACACTCAAACCTGATACTAATGATTCATCAGACTTCAATGCCTCATCTAATCCTTTCACACTAACATCTTTAAGAAATGAAATATTTCCTTTAGCTAATGCGATCGTTGCTGTTCTTGGTGTAGCACCTGGCATATTAGGTACAGCGTAGTGGATAACTCCGTGCTTAGTAAAGACAGGATCAGCATGATTCGTTGGTTTGTCAATTGTTTCAACTGTTCCGCCTTGGTCAATAGCAATATCCACGATCACAGAACCGGGCTTCATTGATTCAACCATATATTCCTTAACCAATTTTGGTGGTTTAGCTCCTGGAATTAGAACAGTCGAAATGAATACATCCGCTTCTTTAATTTTTTCTTCTAAGTTTTCAGTATTTGAAACGATCACGTCTACATTATGGTCTTTGTAGCGATCTTGTAATTGTTTGATACGGTTTTCATTCACTTCAAGAATAATTACACGACAACCAATGCCAACTGCCATATCCGCTGCATTTTCAGCTGCGTTACCACCGCCTAAGATGACAACTGTTCCGGCTTCGACTCCATCGATTCCTGGAAGCAAGATTCCTTCGCCGCCATGTTGTTTTTCTAAATAGTATTGACCTAGGTTAACTGCACGACGCCCAGCGATCGCACTCATCGGTTTTAATAATTCTAAAACACCATTGATTGAAATATTTTCGCCAGATAAAGCCGTTACACCAACTTCCATCATTTTTTCGACACAAGCTTTATTTGCAGCTAAATGTAAGAAGCCCCAAATAATTTGTCCCTTTTTGAAATAGTGATATTCGCTTTCCATTGGTTCTTTAACTTTTACAATTAGATCAGCATTCCAAGCAGTATCAGTATCGACAATTTTACCACCTGCTTCTACATATTGTTCATTAGTAAAACCTGAACCAGCACCAGCATTATCATCAACTAGTACTTCATTTCCTGCCTCTACTAAAATCTTAACGTTTTCAGGTGTCATGCCTACACGTGCCTCACCTTGTTTTGGATCTTTAATTACGCCAATTTTCACGGTAAATCACTCCTATAGAATTATTATCGAAGTTCTTTAACTTCGGAACAAGTTTAATATATCACAATGCTTTTTTTAAGCAACGATCGTGCTTGAAGTGTTATTGATATCTCATATATTTTGAATGTGTCTTCATTTAACTAAAAAAAAATATCTAAAAACGCTGCAATAACAGCATTATTAGATAAGAATACTTTCATTTTAGTTTTATATATTCTCTTCAAAAAGTTCTTTTAATAAAAATCAGTGCAAACGTTGTTATATTTTTATGTGATTTCTCTCATTAGCTAAAACGGGATTTCTGTTATCTTAAATGAAAATAAAAAGCTGAGGAATTATTCCTCAGCTTTTTGGCAATCTGGACATAAGCCATATACTTCTAAACGATGCTTATTGATTTGGTAACCAGTTAGTTTGCTAGATGCCATTTCAACATCTTCCAAGCCAGGGTAGAAAAAGTCAACGATTTTTCCACACTCTGTACAAATTGCATGGTAGTGCTGTTGATTCGTAAAATCAAACCGACTTGCTGCATCACCATAATTCATCTCTTGCACAATTCCGATCTCAACGAATTTCCTCAAATTGTTGTATACGGTAGCCACACTCATATTCGGAAAGCGGCTTTCTAATGAACGAAAAATTTCATCAGCTGTTGGATGATTACGGTACTGGATCAAATACTCTAAAATGGCATAACGCTGTGGCGTAATCCTGACTCCGCCGGCCTTCAATTCTTTGACCGCTCGATCGACTGCCTCATTTACCATATAAGCCCCTCCTATTTGTATTCTATATTAAAATGATACTATTATCTGAGGGGAAATACTAGCTGGATTCAAAAATTAATGTTTTTCATAAACTTATTGGTTAAATTGGAATAACTCAGTAGACAGGTAGCGTTCACCGTTGTCTGGTAATAAAACCAATACTTTTTGATCCGAATTCATTTTTTTGGCTACTTCTATCGCCGCAAATAGTGCAGCTCCAGAAGAAACTCCTACTAGAATCCCTTCTTTTTTCGCAATTTCTCGTGCAGTTTCCATCGCGTCACTAGCATTTACAGGCAATACAGCATCGTAAATATTAGTATTTAAAATACTTGGAACAAACCCTGCACCGATCCCTTGTATTTTGTGCGGTCCTGGTTGACCGCCTTCTAAAACAGGTGACTCTTCTGGCTCTACAGCATATATTTTGATATCTGAATACATACGCTTCAATTCATTTCCTACACCGGTAATAGTACCACCAGTACCAACTCCAGCTACAAAGGCGTCTAAACCATTTTTTTCAAAAGCATTAACGATCTCTTTAGCTGTCGTTTCTTCATGAACTTTGGGATTAGCCGGATTATCAAATTGTTCCGGTACAAATCCAGCATTTTCTTCTGCAAGCTGATTGGCTTTTGCAATTGCACCCTTCATTCCATCTGGACCAGGCGTTAAAACTAAATTGGCTCCATAGGCTTGCATCAATTTACGACGTTCAACACTCATTGTTTCAGGCATAACTAAAGTCACAGGATATCCTTTTGCAGCACCCACCATTGCTAAACCAATCCCCGTATTTCCTGAGGTTGGTTCAATAATTGTCATTCCAGGTTTTAACTTACCAGTCTTTTCTGCATCTTCAATCATCCTTAATGCAATCCGATCTTTTACACTACCGCCAGGATTAAATGATTCTACTTTGACATAAATCTGTGCCATATCCTCTGCTGCCATACGTCCAAGTTTTACGATAGGTGTTTCGCCAATTGTCTCTAAAATTGAATTATAAATTTTTGTCATTTTCCCTCGCTCCATTTCTTACCTTATGTAAGTTATCTTAACGAATAATGAGAAAAGATGCGAGAATTTCGACTTTTAAAAACTTATATAGGCATTTCTCTCGCTCATTAAACTAAAAATGATTTGCTCAAGATATACTATAGGATCGTTTTTACCGAAAGAATAATGTTGGACGACAAAAAGATGGAGCAATTTGCTCCATCTTTAAAAAGCTAAATGACGATTGTGTCTCCTGGCATAATCGTTGTATCAGAACTCCAGCCATTATCTGCCAATAATTGATTGACACTAATCCCGAATTTTTCAGCGATTCCCCAGATTGAATCTCCTGATTGAACCGTATAGGATTGACCACTTGATTGTGATGTCGAAGAATCCGCCTGCGCTGTTTGATCAACGGTAGACTGAGCTTGATCTGTCGCCTGCACCGCTGTACCCGCTCCCGGTGTATCAAAACGAGTTAAGTTATATGTTTGAATCAAAGAGATCAACTTACTGGCATAGCTTGGATCTGTTGCATAGCGACCTGTTAAGTATACAGCTGCATCCTGATAACTGTTTGTGTGGCTTTTCCAAGCACCCGCATAATAAGAACTAGCTAGCAGACTAGCATGCGCTTGAAAGGATTCGGCATAGCTACTATAAACAGCAAACGGTTCGTTCATAGTTACCCACTGTCCATTTAAATATTCCTGCGTGCTCATGGTTACCGAAGAACCGCCATTATACTCCTTTACACCAAATAAATTATAATAAGGTGCAGCAGACAATTGAGATGTTCCAAAGCCTGTTTCAACCAATGCTTGAGCCACCATAATTGATGCATAAAGATCACTTGATGCTGAAACTTGCATTGCTGAAGCACCCAATTGTTCAATGAACGCTGATTGATTTTGAGCTTGACCAGTTTCTGCAGCACTGGCCTTTACCGTATTCATGGTCAAAACAGCTGGTGAAAGAATCATTGCCGTTCCTAATAAAGGCACTGTTCTTTTCGCTACCTTCATACGTTTTTCTTTTTGTTGCGTTCTTATATAATTGTATTTTTCAGTACGGGTTTTAAATTGGTTCATTATATACCTCCAAGAAACCTTTACAGAGCTCTTCATTTTTAATTACTATAAAAGTATAATCCAAGAACAATTAACAAACAATTTAAACATCACAAATTCACTAATTTGTCATTACTTCGTAACATGCGTAATGAAAAAGTTGTTATGTTTTACTTTTAAAGGGCTTGATTTTTTTGTATCTACCTTATTTCTATGGAAATAAAAAAATAGTGGAACAGCTTTTAGAAAATTCCCGCTGGCCCACTATTAATTTTGAATCACTTTAAGTTTACATAATTTTTTTATGCGTCCGTTGATTGATTTTGAAACACTAGTTGATCTTCGAATAATTCGATTGAAACTTTTGTTTTTGGCATTACCCGCCCAGCGATGATTTCTTTCGCTAATGGTGTTTCTACTTCCCTTGTGATAAACCGTTTCAAAGGTCGTGCACCATATTGTGGTTCGTATGCCTTTTCTGCAATCCAGCTCTTTGCATCTTCTGTAATATCTAATTGGATTTCTTGTTCTTCCAATCGGTGAGACAAATGTTGTACAATTTTTTCAACGATCGCCTTCACATCCTCCAAACTCAACGGAGTAAATAGGATCGTATCATCGATTCGATTCAAAAATTCTGGTTTAAAATGCCCTCGCAACATACTTAAAACTTGTTCTTTCGTTGTTTCTGGAATTTCTCCTTCGGTGGTCACACCATCCAATAATACTTGCGATCCGATATTACTAGTCATGATCAATACCGTATTTTTGAAATCAACTAAACGTCCTTTAGAATCAGTCAAACGACCATCATCTAATACCTGCAATAGAATATTGAACACATCAGGATGGGCTTTTTCAATTTCGTCTAACAAAATAATCGTATACGGATTTCGACGAACCGCTTCCGTCAGTTGCCCGCCTTCTTCATAACCGACATAACCAGGAGGCGCTCCTACAAGTCGCGACACAGAGTGTTTTTCCATGTACTCACTCATATCGATCCGCACCATATGATCTTCTGAATCAAATAGGTTCTCTGCTAAAGCCTTTGCTAATTCGGTTTTACCAACACCAGTGGGGCCTAAAAATAGAAAGGAGCCTAACGGACGATTCGGATCTTGAAGACCTGCACGCGAACGTAATACAGCATCACTTACAGCATCTACCGCTTCATTTTGCCCGATCACGCGTTTATGCAACGTGCGATTCAAGCCCAACAGTTTTTCCCGTTCTCCCTCAACTAATTTAGTTACGGGAATACCTGTCAATCGTCCGACAACTTGTGCGATTTCATTTTCCGTCACGGATTCTTGAACCATTTTGATGTCACTCTTTTGGTTCTTTTCCTCCAATTCAGTTAACTCTTTTTCTAGGTTAGGAATCGTTCCATGACGAAGAACCGCAGCTCGTTCCAAATCATAATTATTTTCTGCATCTTCCAATTCATGCTTAGCCTGATCAATTTCCGCCCGTTTATTTGAAACGACGTTAACTTCTTCTTTTTCTGTTTCCCATTGCAGTTTCATCGCATTGGTTTCTTCTCGAAGATCCGCCAGTTCCTCTTGTAAATTTTCCAAACGTTTCTTGCTTGCATCGTCGCTTTCCTTTTTTAGAGCAGCCTCTTCGATTTCTAACTGCATCAAACGACGCGTCACTTGGTCAAGTTCTGTCGGCATCGAATTCATTTCTACTCGAATACTGGCACTCGCTTCATCAACCAAATCGATCGCTTTATCTGGTAAGAAACGATCCGAAATATAGCGATCTGATAGTGTAGCCGCTGCTACTAGAGCATTATCATGAATATTTACCCCGTGATGTATTTCAAAACGTTCCTTCAATCCACGTAAAATACTGATAGTGTCTTCAACAGTTGGCTCTTTTACTAAGACTTTTTGAAAGCGGCGTTCTAACGCTTTATCCTTTTCCATATATTGACGGTATTCATCTAATGTTGTGGCACCAATCAAATGCAGTTCGCCGCGAGCTAACATTGGTTTTAAGATATTTCCGGCATCCATGCTACCTTCTGTTTTTCCCGCACCAACGATATTGTGGATTTCGTCAATAAACAGTAAAATTCTACCGTCTGATTTCTTCACTTCTTTCAAAACTGCCTTTAAACGTTCTTCAAATTCACCACGGAATTTAGCACCAGCGATCAGTGAACCCATGTCCAAGGAAAAAACAGTTTTATCTTTTAAGTTTTCTGGAACATCTTTTCGTACGATCCGTTGTGCTAATCCTTCAACGATAGCAGTTTTACCAACACCAGGTTCACCAATCAAAACGGGATTATTTTTAGTTTTTCGTGAAAGAATTCGAATCACATCGCGAATTTCTTCGTCGCGACCAATAATCGGATCTTGCTTCCCATTTTTGACTTGTTGAACTAGATCAACACCGTATTTTTCTAATGCTTTATAGGTTTCTTCTTGATTTTGCGAGGTCACTCGATCCCCTCCTCGTATATCTTCAATATTCTTTTGTACCTCTTTTTCATTTAATCCTTGTTGATTCAAATATTTTGTCAAGGAATAATTTTTTAATTTCATTAACGCCAAGAGGACGATTTCCGTTGATAAGAAATCATCTTGAAATTTTTCACGCAATTTATCCGCTTCGTTTAATAAATTGAATAGATTTTGGCTGAGGTTTTGACCATATTGGACATTACCTCCACTAACTGTTGGATAGCCTTCCAACGCTTTATCTACTTCGTGTTCAAATTGATCAACATCAATACCAGCGTCTACATAAAAATTTCGACCAAAGTGATTAGGCTGTAAAAATATCTTCCATACATGGGCGATATCGATTTCTTGATGATGCCTTGTAACCGCAATCTGCTGCGCCTCAGCGATCGCTTCTTGTAAAGTTGTCGTCATTTTTTCGATATTCATAAACATACCTCCGACATAATTAATAGTTTACAAACATTAGTATATAACGTTGGTCAGTTAAGGTCAAACAATAAACTCATCAAAATCAAAGTTTATTATTATGAAGAAAAACAAAATAATGCTACAATTCTCTCATTACTAGAAAGAGAGTGATTCAATGATTTCTCGTGTGATTGGGTTCGAAAAAGGGTTTCACCTTTCGAACGGAAACCATTTTGAAACCTATGAAGTGATGCTTCCTAAATTAAATAAATTTGATCTTGTCGTAAAGAATATGGCGGTTTCCATTAACCCAGTAGATACAAAATTGAGACAAAGCGGTAAAGGAACACCTCAACCCCATGTACTAGGCTTTGACAGTGTTGGTATCGTGACTCACTTGGGCAGCGAGGTTAAAAATATTGAAGTTGGCGATCGAGTTCTTTTCGCTGGCACTACTAAAAGATTTGGCAGTTATAGTGAAAATCAAGTTATCGATTCTCGTATCGTCGCAAAGTTAACAAGCGGAATTTCTACGGACGAGGCAGCCGCAATGCCATTAACCTTTATTACGGCATACGAAATGCTGTTTGAAAAAATGGGCTTAACTCCCGAAGAAGGGAAAAATGAAGGAACATTACTGATTATCAACGGAGCTGGCGGCGTCGGATCGGTGTCCACTCAATTAGCTAAGTGGGCTGGACTAACAGTGATTACTACCGCATCACGTAAAGAAAGCAAGGTTTGGTCAAAGAAAATGGGCGCTGACCATATCATTGATCACCATAAAGATTTGACTAAACAACTAAAACGGATTGGTTATCCTACTTTGCCCTATATTTTGATTCTCCACTCTACAGATCACTATTTTGAAGAAATGAGTGATTTACTAGAACCTTTTGGACATCTTGGGTCGATCGTAGAATCAAATAAAGATCTTGACCTAGCTAAATTAAAAAACAAGTCGGGCAGTTTTGACTGGGAATATATGTTTGCAAAAACCGATTATGACTTTAATCTAAACTCACAGGGAGCCATCTTAGAACTGCTTGTTCGCTTGTTACAAGAGAAAAAAATTCAAAGTACATTAACAAAAATCATTCCAGGTTTCTCTCCAGAGGTTTTTTACCAAGCACATCAATTCGTCGAAGAAGATAAAATGATTGGAAAACTGGTCGTTCATTATTAATGAGTACTATCAATCAACTTTAGTTTTTTACGAAAAGTTGGACAAAAAAAAGAAGTTAACGAAATTAATCGTTCACTTCTTTTTTTGCTTCTTTAATTTCATGATTAATCTGACGCTGTTTGTTAAACAGGACATAAACCATCCCAACTAGAAATGGTAATAAGTAAGTCGCATAGCGGTAAAGCAGCAATGAAGAAACAGCATCAACCTTTCCAACAACATTCCTAAATAAGAGTACATAGACAAATTCGAAACCGCCAATTCCTCCAGGCGCTGGCAAAATACCCCCTAAAATTACAGTAAAACTGATCAAAGCGACTGTTAACCATAGATCAATGTCAGGATAATCCTGTACCAGAATGAAGAATGGCAAAGCGTACCAAACAACCAATTTTGCCATATTCGAGCAAAACACACGAATAACTGCATGGCGATCACGAATAAATGTTTTGATCGCTCCACGCAGAGAATAAACTTGATTATTCACTTGGTCAACAATATCTCGTAACTTTTGACTTTTAAATATTCGATTACAGATAATAACCAATACCACCTGGGCATTAATATTCAAACTCAAAACTAATAACATCGAAATGATCAGTAATGTCACGAGAATCCCCGCAAGAACTAAAAAAATTCCATTTGCTATGTGTTTTTGAATCGCATCACTTTTCACGATCAAAAAGAACAATGCCCAAATCATCAATGCTATTTTGTATGTAACCATTCGTAAAGCACTTGTCCCTGTTCCCTCTGAATACCTCAAATCTTTTTTATGATAATAGATCACTTCAGAGACGATCGAACCTGTTCCAAAAGTAATCACTCGATAAAAAGTCGCATATGCCGACGCGAAAAAACCATCACGAATAGTAAACTCCGGATTAAACTCACCAGCAATATTTTTGATAGTGTACCCCTCAATTATTTGACTGATCAATCCCAATACTGTAACACCTAAAAGCACCGGTAAAGAGGTTCTGCCAAGTTCAGTAAAAATATCGCTTAAAGAGTCGCGAATCACAAAAACTATTACACCGATCATAACAACAAATAGTAAAATATTTAGAATCAATTTACGATTGATTGAAAACTTCATTTTTTAGCCTCATTTTTTTCTTTATTGCTATAGCCTACCACATGCGAATGCGCAAAAAAAGAAAAAGCTTCAAGTTTCCTCAAAGCTTTTTCAGAAAAAAATTATTTAGCGTTGTTTTCAATAATCCTCACAATCACATCAACAGCCTTTTCCATGGTCTGTAATGAAACAAATTCAAAACGTCCATGCATATTTTCAGCACCTGCAAAAATGTTTGGTGTAGGAATACCCATAAATGAGATCTTAGAACCATCAGTACCACCCCGAATCGGTTCGATAATTGGCGTAACACCAACTTCTTCCATCGCTCCTTTTGCCAAATCGATGACACTCATATCTTTTTCGATGACTTCTCCCATGTTGTAGTATTGATCATACATGTTGATTTCTACACGCTCTTGATCAAAATTACTGTTCATTATCGCTTGGATATCTGTAATCATTTTTTTACGTTCTTCAAATTTTTCACGATCATGATCACGAATAATATAAGTCATTTTAGCTTCTTCTACATTTCCGTCTAACGCCAACAAATGATAAAAACCTTGACGCCCATCAGTTTTTTCTGGACGCTCGTCTTCTGGTAATTGATTATGAAAATCAATCGCCATTTGCAAAGCGTTGATCATAGTATTTTTAGCTGTTCCTGGGTGAACATTTTTACCATGCATCGTTATTTCTGCTTGAGCAGCACTGAAAGTTTCATATTGTAATTCGCCGATCGGTCCGCCATCCATTGTGTAAGCAAAATCTGCATTAAACTCTTTAACATCAAATTTATCAGCACCGATACCGATTTCTTCATCCGGACCAAAACCAACACGCACTTCCCCGTGTTTGATTTCAGGATGACCGATCAAGTATTCCATCGCTGTCATAATTTCAGCGATCCCAGATTTGTCATCTGAACCAAGCAATGTCGACCCATCTGTAGTGATCAATGTTTGACCAGCGTAATTCTTTAGATTAGGAAAATCCTTTACATTCAATGTATATTTTCCATCTGTATCCAATTTGATCGTAGATTCACCATCATAATTTTCAACAATTTGCGGATTGACACCTTCAGCATTGAAGTCTGCTGTATCCATGTGAGAGATAAAACCGACAGTCCGCGTTTCTTTGTCAAGATTGCTTGGCAAAGTCGCAATCACATAACCGTTTTTTTCATTATAAGTAATATCCTGCATGCCGATTTTTTCTAATTCTTTCATCAGCTCATGAGCAAAAGCTACCTGTGTTTGAGTTGTGGGTGTTGTGGTGCTTGTCGCATCAGAACGAGTTTCTGTCTTAACATAATCTAAAAAACGCGGTAATAAATTTTCGTACATCTTACTCTCTCCTTTAATGCTATTTATTTAAATGAAAAAGGATTTGTGGACGTCTCAGACACAAGGAAATCAACATTCCAGTCCTCTTCATTTTTCCATTGGTTAAATAGAGCCACCATTCTTTCTTTACAGAGGGACTCAATATAATGTCCAGGATCAATCACTAACATTCCCGTCTCCTGCATGTCGTGAGCAGTATGGTAATAAACATCTCCAGTAATATAAACGTCTGCTTTCGCAGCTAAGGCATCACTATAAAATTTTTCTCCGCTCCCGCCGCATATAGCAACTCGTTTAATTGTTTTCTTTAAAATATGTGGGTAAATTACCCGTAAGCCTTCTAAATCAAAAGTTTTTTTCACTTTTACAATAAAATCTTCGGTCGGCATCGCTTCTTTTAATTCCCCAACACGACCGATTCCATAATTTTCAGCAAGATTATCAAGCTGATAAATATCATAAGCAGGTTCCTCATATGGATGATATCTCAGCATTGCTGAAACAACTTCTGCTTGCTTTGTCTCGGGAAAAATCACTTCAATTTTACTTTCCTGCACTTGTTCCGGCACGTTTGCTGACCCGATCGTTGGATCTGCCTCACTATTAGGTGTGAATCTGCCTGTACCATTTACTGTAAAGGATGTGGCTTGATAGTTTCCTTGCTCACCGGCACCCGCATCCGCTAATACTTGACGCATCTTTTTTGCATCTGTTTGCGGGACGTACACAGCCAGTTTCTTCATCCTGACAGTGTGAGTGTGAATCAGATAGTCTGTATTAAAAACAGCTAGCAGTTCACAAAACCAGTCATTCAATCCATTATGAATGATATCCATATTGGTGTGAGCCGCATAAACAGCGATATCGTGCTTAATCAAGTCCGCGTACATATTGTTTTGAACATCATCAGTGGTTAATCGTGAAATTGGACGAAAAATCGGTGGATGTTTAACAATTAACAGATCAATTTTTTTAGCAATCGCTTCTTCGACAACAGAGGGACGAACATCCAAACTCATCATGATTCGTGAAACTTCTTTGTTTAAAGTACCGATATGCAAACCGACAGGGTCGCCGTCTTCGGCTAACCATTCGGGGCAATATTGCTTAAAACGTTGGATAAATTCATTTCCTTGCATCTGCAAGTACCTCCTTAATCCATTCAATCTCTTGGGCGACTTCTTGAATTTTTTTTGCGACATCCTGATCACTTTGGTGTAAGCTTGCTAAAATTTTTTCACTCTTATCTAATTTATGCTGCCATTTTCCCACAAAAACAGCATTCTTTTTCTTTACTAATATTGGACCAAAAAAAAGTTCTTTTGCTGAATATTCAGGTTTCTCTGAAAGTTTTTCTGCCACGATTATTTCATAAATCTTATTGTTTTCTTCAATGATCGCTTCATCAATGATCGTGTAGCTTTCGTTAATCAGCCATTTTCGTAACTGGCGTTCTCCTACATTTGGTTGTAAAATCAGTCGTTCTTTCCCTGATAAACGATTTTTTTCTTTACCTCGTTGTAAAATATCACGAATCAATACACCGCCCATACCACAAATAGTAATAGCAGAAATGTCATCATCTAACTCTACAGCATCAAGTCCATTTGCTAATCGAACATCGAGTGTTTGTTCTAAACCATTCTTGGCAACTTGCTTTTTTGCAGACTCGTAAGGTCCAATAACAACTTCACCGGCAATCCCATATGAGATTTTCTTCTGCAACATTAAAACCACTGGCAAGTATGCATGGTCCGATCCGATGTCTGCTAGACGAGCCGCCTGTGGCACAAATTCTGCAGCTTTCTGTAAACGAAGGGATAAATCTTTGGCATTCATTTTTTCACATCCTAAAATTGATTATAACACTCCTTAAAAAAAGCGCCCTTAAAAAAGAGCTAAATGATAGCGCTTTTTAATAGGACGTTTCTCTTTTTCTAAGAAAATTTTCTTTTTTTATCCATTTCGGCGATTTTCTCCAACCACCCAAATTTCTTTACTTAAGTATCGAATACGTTCCATGATTCTTTTGGCCTTCAACGGTTCTTCATCTCCCCTTTGTGTAACAGACAAATGTTGTTCCAATTGATCCATATTAAAGTTAGAGGAAAAAAAGGTCGGTAATTGTTCTTGCATTCGATGTTGCAAGATCACCCCTAGCACTTCATCTCTGATCCAAGCACTCATGGAATCAGCACCAATATCATCAATCATCAAGATTGGTGCTCGTTTTACCCCATCTAATTTAGGCCCCACTTTATCATTCGATATTGCTTGCTTCATTTCACCAGCAAAGGTCGGAAAATGTAAAAGTGTCGTTTCAAACCCTTTGACGGCTAATTCATGGGCAACGGCTCCTAACAGATACGTTTTCCCGACACCAAAATCACCAACTAGAAACAAGGCTTTATGAAACATTTTGGAACTAGCTTCGTATTGATTAATAAAGTCCAACGAAGCCTCTAATGCTTCACTTCGGCCAGAAGTAACTTCAAATGTTCGGATAGAGGCTTTTCGAATATCTTTTGGCATATCTAAAGAATTCACGCGATTTCGAATCTCTTCCTCACGTTTTAAACGCAGCAACTCATCGGTTGGAACATAGGTCACATCAATAAAATGAAAGTTTAGACTCAATTGCGGCTCATAACCTGGCGCGATCATAGTAGGATCAGAAGATAAGTATTTTTTCTTTTCTTGTACAAATTCATATAATTTCGCAAAAGATTTCTCGATGTCTTCTTGTGCTAACTTCTCTTTGTGCTCTTCAATGAATTGACGCACATCTGGATCAGCTAAAACTTCCTCCATCATTTGACGATAACGGCCATCGACTCCCCGGCTTTTAATGATGCGATTCAATTCTTTTCCTACATCTTCCATCAATCGTCACCTTCTTTACTTAAATATTCTGCTAACTTACGGTTCAATTCTGCTTCTTTCTCTGGTGATAATTTTGACTCCTTCGGCGGTTGTTTGATATGCTCCGGCAGAGACTCTTTTCGACCCGAGCCACGTTTTTGATACGTTGAACGATTTGTTTGTGGTTTTCGAACTAATTTTTGATTATTCTCTCTTACATGAGTTATCGCTGCCTCTGGAGTAGTAATTTTTTTCTGCGCCCAATCATTAGCAATCGCATTTAAATAGTTCGCATTGATAACCGCTTGGTTTTGAATCACCAATATATAATTGATAATGATATTGATTACACTTTTAGGGAGTAAGTTACGTCCAATCAGTTCTTCCAAAAGTCTGACCTCTGTATTCGTCTCAAATCCGCCTTTTTCACGCTTAATTGCACGTAAGAAAGTAACAGGTGCAATTTTTTTGCTTTGTGCAATAATTTCTAATTCTTGCGGAGAAAAACTGCCAGTTACCATTAAACCGTCTGTAATTATTTCTTTAGACGAAGAGGAAACGTTTGGTCTTTTTTCTTTGTTGATCAACTGACGTAAATAATTAAAATTCAAACCGGCTTTTTCACCAGCAGCCGCTTTGGCTATAAATTCAGCTAAATCTAGTTCATTCACTCCATACAGTGTTTGGAATGTTTGGATTTTTTCTCGCTCATCAACACTCAAAATCAAATTGAATCGTTTCAACTGTTGACTAAATAAGGTCCAATCAAAATCCGTATGAATAGAGAAATCTTCTTGCGTCTGTTCCAAAATCTCTGATTGACTACTAAAAGATTTCTCATCCAGTCGATAGACCTCACGAAAACGTTTCGTAATGTTTTTGGCTTTTTTTCTATTAAACAGCTTAGGTTTAAAACGTTCAACTAAGCGCTCAAAACGACGTCGCCCAATTTTTTCCATCAATAAATAAGCCATCAAAGGATCTTGAAAAAATTTTTCTGGATTAAGTGGCAAACGCAATTGATAGATCAAGCTCATACCAAGCTCATCATCTATTTTTTCATAGGTTTCTAATAAACCGATACCTTCAAGATGTTCCCGTGCTTTCACTAAATTCATCAAACCAGTATCTACTGCCGCCAACAAATCCGTATGCATCAAGCTAGGGCTTGTGCCTTCAATTGTGACATCACTCGTCAAAGTCAGATACAAACTTAACGCTGTACTTCCGATGATCGGTTGATATAAATATAGTAAAGCATCTTGTTTACTTTGGTCAAATTGTGGCTCACCATAGACCATATAAAAGGTGCTGGGTTTTAGTTCTTCTGCCACTAAAAATGCCCCCTACTCTTCATCCGTTGACTTGGCTTTGTCAACGATCTCCTGTAATTCTTTCAAGAACACGGACATATCTTTGAACTGCCGATAAACACTCGCAAAACGAATATAGGCGATTTCATCAACTTCCATCAAGTCTTCCATGACAAATTCTCCCACTTGACTTGTCGGAACTTCATTTTCTCCCATACTGCGTACACGATTTTCTACGTGATCCACGATTTGTTCCATTTGCTCCATTGCCACTGGACGCTTTTCAGCAGAACGAATAAGCCCGCGTAAAATTTTATCACGGTTAAATTCTTCACGATCTCCGTTGCGTTTTACAACTAATAAAGGGGCTGCTTCGATGCGTTCAAAAGTTGTAAAACGGAACCCGCAGCTTTCGCATTCTCTTCGACGGCGAATCGCTCGCCCGTCATCGGTTTGTCGGCTATCAATTACTCGAGAATTATTATGATTACATCTTGGACAACGCATAATTTCACCTACACTTTCTTAATATTGAATAAGATCACTGACTAAACATGAAATCTATTTTGTTATATAGAATAGTTTTTTAAAAACAAAAATTTGTCGAAAGAAAAATTTTTTTTTTTATATAACAAGAGTTTACCATAACCAGCTCGCTAAAAAAAGCGTCGTAATACTACGACGCTGAAATCTTTAAGAAACAAATTTTTTATCCTGTAACCAATTAAGAACTTGTTGACGCGTTGTTTCTTGTGAACGGCAATTATCAATAACGATATCCGCCCGCATTTTCTTTTCTTCTAAAGAGAGCTGGCTATTGATACGTTCCAAAGCACCATCTTTTGACAAAGCATTTCTTGCCATCAAACGCTTTAATTGAATTTCTGGTGTAACATAAACCACTGCTACTTTATCCATCATCGCTTCATAATTTCCCTCGTATAACAATGGAACATCTACAATGACTAAGTCGCTCTTTTTTTTAGCGACTTCAACTTGTCGTTCAATCTCACTTCGAATAAATGGTTCTAGTGTTTCATTTAACAATGCTCTCTTTTGTTCATTCTGAAAAATAATATCGCCCAGTTTTTTTCGGTTTAATTGACCGTCTTTTTCAATAATCGCTGAACCAAATACCTTTTCCAAAACCTTCAATCCTTCAGTTCCAGGTTCCACTACTTTTCGCGCAACGATATCCCCATCTACAACAGCAAAGCCTTCCGCTTTGAAAAAATCCACAACTGTTGACTTTCCACTAGCAATACCACCTGTGATACCTAACACAAAACTCATCCCTACACCTTCTTTAGTTTCTGACAATGAGGACAAAGATGTGTCCCTCTTTGAGCAACTTTGATCTTAATAATCGGTGTTCCACATCTTGAACAAGGTGTACCTGTCTGTCCATATACATGCAGTTCCTGTTGAAAATGACCGGCTTCCCCTAATGCGTTCAAGTAGGTTCGAATTGTCGTACCACCAGCTTCTTTAGCTTTGGTTATTACTTCGATGATTGCCTTTCGCAAATTTTGAACAGTCTTAGCATTCAAAGTACTGGCTGGCTGTTCTGGATGAATTTGGGCTAACCACAAAACTTCATCAACATAGATGTTTCCTAATCCGGCCACAACTTTTTGATTTAATAGTAGTGGTTTAATCATCGTCGTCGATTTTTTCAACTGTTGTTTGAAATCCGCTAGATCAAAATCTTCATCAGTTGGTTCTGGACCTAATTGCATCAGACCTTTATAATCCTTCGCAGTTCCCTTTTTCAATAAGGCCATGCGGCCAAATTTTCGTACATCATGATAAACCAGTTCTGAGCCATCCGTAAAAATAAACCGTACATGACTATGTTTATCTAAAACAGTAGGTTGATCAAAATACTCATATTTCCCTTCCATCCGTAGATGCGAGACCATTTCGTAATGAGTAAATTGGAAAATCAAATACTTTCCACGTCGTTCAACGGCTTCAATGGATTCGCCAATTAATTGCTGCTGAAAAATTTCAATTTCAGGAAATTCGATAATTCGTGGCCAATAAACATCTATTTTAGCAATAGTTTTCCCGTTAACTAAAGATACTAATCCTTTTCTGACTGTCTCAACTTCGGGCAATTCTGGCATAACTTCCCACCTCTAAATCTTCTTATTAATATAACTATAAGCTTAATATCCTTTTTAGTAAAAGGACAATACTAACTTTCTAAGACAAGAGACCGTTCCAAAGTTTCTGGTTCAGTCTCTCAAGTATATATTTAGTACAATAGTCATACAAAATAAAGTAATTCAACTTTTGATCTCATTTATTTTGCTTCATACCAAGTTTTACCCCAGCTGCTATCTGTTAATAATGGTACATCTAGTTGCACTGTATTCTCCATTACTTCCTTGACCAATTTATCTAATTGTTCTAATTCATTTTGAGGTGCTTCAAACACAAGCTCATCGTGTACTTGCAATAGCATAGTAGCTTGAAGTTTTTCTTCTTCCAAGCGTTTTGCCATTTCAATCATTGCTAATTTCAAAATATCTGCCGCGCTTCCTTGGATTGGTGTGTTGATGGCAGTCCGTTCAGCAAATGAACGCAGATTAAAATTACGGGCATTGATATCCGGTAAATAACGACGGCGATTATATAAAGTAGCGGCATACCCCTTGTCCTTTGCTTCCCGAACACTTTCCTCCATATAACGTTTCACATCTGGATAATTTTCAAAATAAGTATCAATATATTCTTGTGCTGCTTTACGAGTGATTCCTAAGTTTTGTGATAACCCATAATCAGAAATACCATACACGATCCCAAAGTTGACAGCCTTGGCATTTCGTCGCATGTTCGGTGTTACTTCATCTTCAGAAACATTGAAGACTCGCATCGCAGTACTGGTATGAATATCCATGCCATCACGAAACGCTTGTTTCAAGTGCTCATCACCAGAAATATGTGCTAGTACACGCAACTCAATTTGAGAATAATCGGAAGAATAAATCAACCAATTTTCATCTCTCGGAACAAAAGCTTCACGAATTTTCCGCCCTTCTTCTAAACGAATCGGAATATTTTGCAGGTTTGGATCAACTGAACTCAATCGTCCCGTTTGAGTTAGTGTCTGAATATAGCGGGTATGAATCTTATTGTCGCCTTGAATGACTTTCAATAACCCTTCTACATAAGTTGATTGAATTTTAGCGATTTGACGATAGTTTAAAATATGTTCGACGATTGGTGCTTGCTCCTGTAATTGTTCTAAAACGTCCACCGCAGTTGAATACCCAGTCTTCGTTTTTTTGATTACTGGCAGATGCATTTTTTCAAACAAGATCACACCTAGTTGTTTAGGCGAATTAATGTTGAATTCTTCACCAGCTTCCTGATAGATCTTTTGTTCAATATCCTGCAGTCGTTTTGAAAATTCTCCCCGCATCGCTTGTAGTCGCGTTGCATCAACTGTAATTCCTGAAATTTCCATTTCTGCTAGTATTCTAGAAAGCGGCAGCTCCATTTGATAGAATAGTTTGTCTTGTTTCTTTTCTTCCAGTTCCTTTTCTAGTTTACTGTTCAAGAAATGGATAGCTTTGACTTTACGAGCCAAATGCCCAAAGAATACTTCATCATCATCAGGAAGTCCCTTTTTAGCACCTTTACCATAAATTTGTTCATCTGTTTGAATTTCTGTGTAGCCATAATACTGTGCTACTCCTGCGATATCATTGCTATTGTCGTTAGTATCTAACAAATAGGCCGCCAATAGAACATCAAAATTAATGCCCTCTGTTTTTGTACTATAACGATTCAATGCAACATATGTTCGTTTGGCATCGTACACTTTTTTTCCATTCGCCATCTCTAGCCAGTTCTTAAAAGGAATACTTTCAAACAGAGCCAGTTCATTAGTTACGTAGATGTTATCGTTGGTTCCCCAAGCTACACCAACAATGTCTGACAGATGATAGTTATCTTCCATCATCTCAACATATAAAGCAGAATCCGCGCAGAACATCTCTTCTGTAAATTCATTCACTACTTTAAATTTGATTTCTTCTAACTCAACTTCTTCTTCTTCAACATTCAATTTGCTTAAGAAACCTTTAAAGTCCATTTCTTTAAAGAAAGGAATCAACTTGTCCAAATCTTTTCCGCTATACTCCAACTCATCAATCGAAATATCAACAGGCGTATCCAGTTTAATCGTAGCTAATTCTTTTGAAAGGAATGCTTGATCTTTATCATTGATCAAATTCTCCTTCATTTTGCTTTTCTTCAATTCATCAATATTTTCGTAAACACCCTCAACGCTGCCAAATTGTTTCAATAATTTGATTGCTGTTTTCTCCCCAACTTTCGTCACACCAGGATAATTATCCGATGTATCGCCAGCCAAGCCTTTCATATCAATGATTTGGTTTGGGGTCAATCCATCATATTTTTCTGCCACATGTTCGGGCGTGTAAGATTCTATTTCACTGACACCTTTTACTGTAATATCCACCTTAATCTTATCTGTTGCTAATTGCGTTAGGTCGCGATCACCTGATAATACAACTACTTCGAACCCATCATCAGCAGCACGGTGGGCTAAGGTTCCAATGATATCGTCGGCCTCGTAATTGTCCAATTCATAGTGTTTTACACCTAAACCTGCCAGAAGTTCACGCAAGTATGGCATCTGCTCGCGAAATTCACCGGGTGTTTTTGAGCGTCCGCCTTTATACTCCGAATACATTGCTGTTCGGAAAGTCGTGTTTCCGGCATCAAAGGCCACTAAAACATGAGTCGGTTTTTCTCGATCCATCACGTTTTCAAACATATTGTTAAAAGCATAGATCGCATTAGTATGCAATCCGTTCTTATTTTTGAAACGCTCCAAAGAATTATGCAGGGCAAAAAAAGCACGGAAGGCTACACTGTTTCCGTCTACTAATAATAATTTATTCTTACTCATAACTTCGACTCCTAATTCCTATTAAGGTTTTTATTTTTTACATAATGCAAATTTGATTTGTAATACTTTTTTTTAATGTTGTTGCCCTATCAAATAATTTTTAATCGAGCTAGTACAAAACTCTTACTAATTAACGATGTGCTTCACGTTTCATTTTAACAAAGTGTGCAATGAATTGAAAAGAATGGCGCTGATTTTTCTAACATTTTCATCTTTATAATCTATCCAAAAAAAAATAGAGACGAATCCTCGTCTCTATTTGCTACTTCCAAAAATTCGTAAAAATGAGATGAATAAGTTGATGAAGTCTAAGTAAAGCTGCAGAGCCATAAAAACAGCCACACCATTTCCTACCTCACCATTCGTTCCAAGATATATCTTACGAATCATCTGGTTATCGTAAGCCGTAATACCCGACATAATTACTACCATTAAAATCGAAATGAAGAAGTCCACTGCACTACTGTGTAAAACAAATACATTCAACAACATTGCAATAATAATCCCTAGCAAACAACTTAAAGCAGCACGTCCGATTCCTGATAAGTCACGTTTCGTAAATGAACCTACAAGAGACATTACCAAAAATGTCGCTGAAGCCGTCACAAAAGCTTGAGTTACTGTTCCCAAGTCATACATTGCTAAGGTAACTGCCAATGTTAAGCCGTTTAATGCGGAATATACGATAAAACCACTGATTGCCAACGTTGGATTCTTTTGGGCTTTTATACCGAGAAAAATGACAAGCGCAATTTCAGCGATCCAGATACCCCAAAAACCTAATGGAAAGTTATTGATAAAATTTGCAACTTGGTAAGCCCATGGACCTAAAGCCATGTAAGAGATTACAGCGCTAATCCCGATTCCTAGAGCAAGGAAGGCGTAGATCTTACCGTAAAAGCGATTCAAGCCATAAACACGTGTTTCTTGATTATTCATTTAGATCATCTCCTATTTGTGCTTGTGGCGGTTTCACCATTACCACAGCATCCAAGATGCGTTTCTCTTCATTATCTGCAGATTCCACCGCTTCAACAGAGATTGTTACGACATCTTTCATTTTATCTACTTTGATTACTTCAAACTCAAAGGTCAATGTTTCATAGTGAAAAACCGGATCAATAAAATTGATCGAGAAATTCACAACATGAGAACCCGGTCCTGGTAAATGTTTTGAAATCGCACTTGTGATGATCCCCATTAACATAATCGAAGGTACAAGCGGTTGTTCATACTCAGTTTCTTTCGCGTAGTCGTGTTGGATGTACAAAGGATTTGCATCGTTTGTCAATCCTAAGTATAAAAGAATCTGATTATCCTCGATCGATTCCGTTAACGATAACGAGTCACCTTCCTCAATTTCATCAATCGTTTTGCCTATTTTCCGAGCCTTCATATTATACAAATTCATTCCCTCCGTAATATGTTTCTACTCATTATTTTATCAGAAAGCAACTAAAACACAAGTTTGTACATACTTTAGTATAAAGTTTTCTAAAGTAGAAATTTAGTCATCCCATTTTTCGGAATGCTCCTTCTTTGAACCGTTTTTTAAAGGAAGGACCCTGACAAAAGATTGTCTGAACCCTTCCTTTTTAAAATTATAATACGTTTCGTGTTGTGTTGCTTAAGAGATTTTCATAAGCGCGTTCAAATTTTTGAACATCACCGGCTCCCATAAAAATCACTACTGCATTTTCATGATCTAATAGGGGCGACATGTTTTCTTCCTTAATCACTTGTCCACCTTTTTGAATTTTATCTCCTAAGTCTTCAATTTTTACATCGCCAGCTGTTTCACGGGCAGAAGAAAAAATATCGCATAAATATACTTTATCAGCACGATCTAAAGCTTCAGCAAACTCATCCATCAGTGCGATCGTCCGCGTAAAAGTGTGTGGCTGAAAGACTGCAATCAATTCTTTTTCAGGATACTTTTGACGTGCAGCATCGATAGTTGCTTTGATTTCAGCTGGATGATGTGCATAGTCATCAACGATAATCATGTCGGCAACTTTCTTTTCAGTAAAGCGGCGTTTTACTCCAGAAAAAGTCAACATTTCCTCTTTGACCTTATCCATATCTAATCCTTCAAAGTAAGCCACTGCTATTACGGATAAAGCATTTAAAATATTGTGTTTTCCAAATGACGGAACTGCAAATCGTCCGATAAATTTTTCATTGTGATACACATCGAAAGCCGAACCGTTCGTCGTACGAACAATATTGCGCGCCTGAATATCATCATTTTCTGATAATCCGTAGTAATAAATTGGTACATCGGCTTTTAGTTTGCGTAAATAATCATCGTCACCATAAGCAAAGATTCCCTTCTTAACTTGTGAAGCCAACGTTTGAAACGCTTCAAATACATCATCAATGCTTTTGAAGTAATCAGGATGATCAAAGTCAATATTTGTCATAATTGAATAATCTGGTGCATAAGCCAAGAAGTGACGTTGATACTCACATGCTTCAAATGCAAAAAACTGTGCGTTCGGTACACCATGACCAGTTCCATCGCCAATCAAATAGCTCGTAGGCGCTAACCCATTTAATACATGCGCTAATAACCCTGTCGTACTTGTTTTACCATGAGAACCAGTTACTGCAATGCTTGTATATGGTTGGATAAATTTACCAATGAAATCATGGTAGCGAATAATTTCCAAACCCATTTCCTTTGCCTGAGCAATTTCTTCATGCGTATCTGGAAAGGCATTTCCTTGAATGATCGTCATTCCTGATTTAATGTTTTCTTTGCTGAATGGCAGAATGCTAATGCCCGCCTTTTCTAAATCACGTTGTGTGAAAAAATATTTTTCAACGTCAGAACCTTGTACATCGTAGCCTTTTTCATGTAAGACCAAAGCTAATGAACTCATGCCTGATCCTTTAATTCCAACAAAATGATAAAGTGTGTCTTTATTATTCATTTAATCCTCTTCCTTATATGTACAAAATTGTTTGCGGTTCACATTATCATATAAAACTGTAAAAATAGCAATCTTTTATTCTCTTTAAACTATTAGCTCTTTTTTACGATTCAATCGTCTTCAAAAATTTTAGCTTCCCTTGGCACCTTCCACATACATAACGAACCGTATCGATCTTTCGACGGCGCTTGACTTCCTGACGACAATTCTGGCATTGATAAACCTGAGAAGTAACTGTCACCAATGGCGGAGCATAACGAGACCCGCCTGTTTTTTTCAATAACTGTTTAAATTCCAGATCTTTATGCTGATATCCTCGACCTGCCAAATGCAAATGGTAATGACAAAGTTCGTGCTTAATAACTTTGATCAATTCTTCTTGACCGTATTTTTCAAAAACCAACTGATTAAAGTCTAAATCGTGACTTTTCAGATGATAACGCCCACCTGTCGTTTTCAATCGATGATTGAAACTCGCTTTATGACAAAATGGTAGTCGAAAGGATTCTTGCGAAATCCTTTCGACTAGTGCCTGTAATTCTTGATTAGTCATTTTGGTCACTTTGGACCATTGTCAAACTGATCCGACCTTTTTTAACATCAACACCCTCGACCCAAGCTGTTACTACATCACCAACAGATACGACGTCTGTCGGATGTTTAACATACTTATTACTTAATTTAGAAATATGAACTAAACCATCCTGTTTTACGCCGATGTCGACAAAAGCACCAAAATCAATCACATTACGGACAGTACCTTGTAATTCCATTCCAGGTTTCAAATCTTCCATTGACAATACATCTTGTCTTAGTAAAGGAGCAGGCATTTCATCACGCATATCGCGACCTGGCTGCAACAACGCTTGTAGAATATCCTTAATCGTTTCTTTGCCGATTCCAAGTTCTTGCTGTAATTGATTCAATTGCAAAGCTTTAATTTTCTCAGTAGCTTCCTGGGAACCTAGTGATTTCAAATCAACATCAGCGAGTGCCAAAATTTCTTTTGCACTCGCATAACTTTCTGGATGAATTGCAGTTGTATCTAAAATATTTTTCGCGTCAGGAATTCTTAAAAATCCAATTGCTTGTTCATAAGCTTTTGGTCCTAAGCGTGGAACTTTTTTTAATTGCGGACGTGAAGTAAATGCGCCGTTTTCTTCACGATAATTGACAATATTATGCGCAGTCGTTTTATTCAGCCCAGACGCATATTGTAATAATTGCGGACTAGCAGTGTTTACATTAACTCCAACTTGGTTAACCGCGGTTTCCACAACAAAGTCCAACCGTTCAGATAAACGCTTTTGTGATACATCGTGTTGATATTGACCCACACCGACAGCCTTTGGATCGATTTTTACTAATTCTGATAGCGGATCTTGCAATCGACGAGCAATGCTGACAGCACTACGTTCTTCGACTTGCAGTTCAGGAAATTCCGCTCGCGCAATATCGCTGGCCGAATAAACAGAAGCTCCTGCTTCATTAACAATTACATAAAAAACATCTTGTTGAATTTGTTTTAACTGTTCTACAACAAATAATTCAGATTCACGACTAGCCGTGCCATTTCCAATTGCTATCATTTCAACACCGTGTTTTTTTATCAATGTTTGTAAAGCTGAACCTGCAGCTTGTCGTTTGGCTTGTGGTGCTGGCTTGTGCGGATAAATAACTTCAATGGCTAAAACTTTTCCAGTTTCATCAACAACTGCCAATTTACATCCCGTCCGATAAGCCGGATCGAAACCTAATACGACTTTTCCCTTTAATGGCGGCTGCAACAGCAAATTACGCAAGTTTTCACCAAAAATATTGATGGCCTGTTCATCCGCATCTTCTGTTAATTCATTTCTAATTTCTCGTTCAATCGCCGGTCCTATAAAACGTTTATAACTATCCTTATACGCTTCACGTATAAATTCGACTGTAATTGCTCGATTATTGGACACTAATTGACGTTCTAGATAATCAAAGATTCGTTCCTCTTCTACTACGATCGAGACCTTTAGGATTTCTTCCTTTTCACCTCGATTAGATGCTAACACTCGATGTGAAACCATCTTATTGATTGGTTCGGCAAAATCGTAATACATCTCATAAACGCCTTTTTCATCTTTGTCAACAGCCTTAACTTTGCTTTGATAAACGCCTTTATTTTTAGTAAATGTACGGATCCATGTCCGAAAATCAGGATTATCACTGATTTGCTCAGCAACAATCTCATGCGCTCCTTGCAAAGCCTCCTCTGCATTCTCAACAGTTTCATTAAGGAATTCTCCAGCTTTAGCGTAAACATCGCCAGACTGCGGAAAACTCATCAAGTATTCAGCTAGAGGTTCTAATCCATTTTCTTTGGCAATCGTCGCTTTTGTGCGACGCTTTTGCTTATATGGACGATATAAATCTTCGACTTTTTGTACTTTGACTGCTTGCTGGATTTTTTTTGCCAATTCTTCAGTCAATTTTCCTTGTTCATCAATTAAGCGTAAAACTTCTTGTTTGCGCTTTTCTAAGTTTTCTAAATAATTATATCGTTCTTCGATTTCACGGATCTGTACTTCATCTAAAGTTCCGGTCATCTCTTTACGATAACGAGCAATAAACGGAACTGTATTTCCTTCTGTCAATAAATTTAAAACAACTTTGATCTGTTGCGGGCGATAATCCGTTAATTCTTTATTCAGTAGTTGAATGATTTCTTGGTTTAAACCTTCTGCCATTTTAATTCCTCATTTCATCCAAAATCTTATCTATTTTATCATACTTCCCACAAGATTGCTTATTTGGTTATACAAAAAAACCTCACGGTCAACTGATAGTGAAGGTTTTATCGGTCCATTGTTTTCCGTTGACGTAAAAAATTCGGCAATTCTGACAAAATCAATCCAATCAATGTCAACAAAATTCCAAAAGAAGTTTTTATAGTTAATGTCTCATTTAATACCAAGACTGACGCCAATGTTGTCAGCATAGGTATCGTATAAATATAAACAGTCGCACGAACTGCTCCAAGATTTTTCACTGAGAAATTCCATGTTACGAAGCACAAGGCTGATGCTCCAATTCCTAAGAAAAGTAAATTAGCAACATTTTCTACTTGTGCAAAGCGCGAGAAGTCAAATGAATCTAAAGTAAAAAATAAGACTGGTAACATAAACAACAAGCCATAGAAAAACACTCTTTGTGTCGTGGCGATTGTGCTATTTTCAAAACTACTGATTTTTTTTATAAGCAAAGAATAAGATGCCCAGCAAACAGTCGCAATCAATGCCAAGCCATCACCAATTGGATTGACATCTAATGTGCCAGAAAAACTAATTAAGGAGATTCCAATCATTGAACAAATGAAGCCTAAAACAAATACTCGCGGGATACTTCCCTGTTTTAAAATGAAACAACTAATTAACGCAGTCATAAATGGGCTGACGGAACCTATAACTCCGACATTCATCGCCAAAGTATATGTCAAAGCAACATTTTCTAAATAATAATACAGGAAAACACCAAATAATCCAGCGGCTATGTAATAGATTTCTTCTCGCCATCCTCTAAATGGTAATATTTTCCTAGAAACAACTGTTAATACGATAAACCCAAGTAAAAAACGGACAAATAAAATCTCAATCGGCAAGAAATTTTCCAGCAATATTTTAGTAGAGATAAACGTTAACGCCCAAATGACGACTGTTACACTTGCGGATAGATGCCCTTTCATAATATTTGACATAGCGTCCCCCTTGTTACTGTATTACTCACTAAATATCATAAGTGGGATTCAAAATGAATCCCACTATTTTCAAATCAAAAGTCAGGGCGCCATGGCCCTTTCTCATTTAGTATCTCGTAGTCACGAACAATACCCTCGTTATCAAAAACAACACCATGTAAAGTTCCACCAAAAACGGCGCCTCCATCAATTCCAATTTTTTCATCAGACTGCCAAATAGATGTCGTTTGCATGTCCCCGTACAGCATAGGGGTTATAGTATGTCCAAAAACAATTATCTTGCCAGTGTTATTTTTCCCTTCATGAAACGGTTCTCGGATCCATAAAAAATCTTGGACAGATGTCTCTTGCCATTCTTTCGTCAAATCCACACCAGCGTGAACAAAAAGATAATCACCCCATTCACAATAAAACGGGCGCTCCTCTAAAAATTTCAACAGCTTTTTATATCGGCTTCGGATCATCATTGTAATTTCAGTCGGGGAATATTCCTCAGTTGCCCCTTTATGCAACAAACTTTCAATCGTTTCTTTGCCGCCATTATATAGATAGCTAGGAAACCAATCTTCAGGATTTTCCATAAATTCTAGAAAATATTGTTCGTGATTGCCACGTAAATAGACAGCTTGATATTTTTCAACCAGTTCCATGCCCAATAACCAACATTCTTTACTTTTAGAACCACGATCATTTAAATCACCCATTAAAATCAACCGTTGTCTATCTGACTGAAATTCTTTCAAAACTTCTTGAAACATTTCATATTCACCGTGAACATCGCCAATCGCAAAAACTTGATCCATCCTGTTCTGCTCCTTTCACCTAAGGATCGCTATTTACCTGAAACTACAAAGTAATTTCCATCCGCATCGACAAAATTGAAAACATACTCTTCGCCAATTTGTGCCAAATCACCTAACTGGACATTAACCTTTTGCAAATTTTTATACAATTCCACAACATCATCACTACCAAAAATTAAAGCAGGTGATGGCTCCGTTGCCTCGTCATCATTTTTTTCAATAAATTCACGATCATAAATTACCAAGTGCGTTGTGCTATTTTTACTCATAGCCACTTCTGCAACTTGTGAACCATCCAATTCTTCAAAACTAATTTCCACAAAACCTAACGTTTGCCAAAAAGAACTGGCTTTTTTTACATCATTAGCATATAAAATTACTTTCAGTTGTTCATTAAACAATTCTTTCACTCCAAAAATAGAAATTTTCTAAATCTACACATATCCACTATAGCAAAGAGCTGCACATGACGCTAACCTAAATCAAAGGTTGTTTTCCTCACCATATACATTCAACAAAAATATTTGTACATTTTGTCCGCTATGAATAAGAGACTAATTCATAAAAAAATCTTTAGCAGAAGTAGAACTAGCAAAAAAAGTGTACCAAAAAAGGCTTGGTCGCGCTAGCCAAGCCTTACAAAAAATTAAGAATTCACTTCGATTGAAGCATTTTCGTCTTGTAGCACATCACGATCCAACTCATGGATTCGTTCACTGGTTACGACACCAGCTACCATACTGCCGCTAACATTAACTGCCGTACGAGCCATATCGATCATTGGCTCAACAGAAATAACCAAACCAACAATGGCTACTGGCAAATTCATTGCCCCAAGGACGATCAATGAAGCGAATGTCGCTCCACCACCGACACCAGCTACACCAAATGAACTGATTGTTACAATTGCAATCAACATCACGATAAACTTCAAATCAAAAACATTCACACCAACAGTTGGAGCAACAATTGTTGCCAACATGGCTGGGTAAACACCAGCACAGCCATTTTGACCAATCGAAATACCAAAACTTCCAGCAAAATTCGCCGTTGCTTCGTCAACCCCTAATGCTTTCGTTTGTGTTTCAATGTTCATCGGCAAAGTTCCTGCACTCGAACGAGACGTAAACGCAAAGCTCAACGCTGGGAAAGCTTTCTTGAAGAAATTAATCGGATTCACTTTGACGCCTAGAAGAATCAACGAATGTACTAAAAGTACCACAATCAGTGCGCTATAAGATGCCAAAATGAATTTACCTAAGTTGACAATTGCTTCAAAATCACTTGTTGCTAATACGTTTGTCATTAAAGCAAAAACACCGTATGGCGTTAGACGTAAAACCAGTGTTACGATACGCATAATAATTTTATAGAGACTATCGATCAAATTCGCAAAAAATTCTGCCTCTTTTGGTGCTTTGCGACGCACTCCTAAAAAAGCAATACCTACAAAAGCCGCAAAAATCACCACGCCAATCGTACTCGTTGGGCGTGTTCCCGCAAAGTCTGCAAAAACGTTAGTCGGAATAAATGATAGAATTTGTTGCGGAATTGAGAAATTCTGAACCATTGATTGGCGATCTGCCAATTCCTTAATTCGAGCAGTTTCCGCCGCACCTTTAGTGAATGTTGCGCCATCTAGGCCGAAGACCATAACAGCCAAAATTCCGATCAGAGCAGCAATCGCTGTAGTAGCTAATAAGGTAACTAGAACATTCGCACTAATTTTACCAAGCTTTTTGCTTGATTTCATTTTGGTAAAAGCACCAACGATCGAAATAAAGACCAAAGGCATAACGAGCATTTGTAATAAAGAAATATAACCATTACCAACGATCCCGATCCATTCCATCGCTTGAGAAATAATCTTGCTACCATTACCTAAAAATAGTTGTAAAATTCCGCCAAAAATAATACCTGCACCTAATCCCGCAAAAACGCGATTAGAAAATTTTACATGTCTTTTTTGCATTTGGTAGAAAGCCACAAGCAATGCAACAAACACTAAGATCACTAATACAGTGAGCAGAGTTGTCATTGTAATCCCCCTTAAAATAACTTTCTAAATGACAAGTCTGTCAAAGGAAGTAAAGGTTCCCGGTATTCGCTCTTCAACGATATACCCTAAAATATAGCTGCGCGATTCCTAAATTTTAGTGACCAGTAAATTATAACCTAGATAAAATATTCTGTCTTACAATTTGCACTGTTACATGGAAATTTTCATAGTTATAATCATGAAAAAGCCTCCACCTGAAAAGATATCTCGCTCAACAAGTGAGATACCTTTCAAAATGGAGGTGTTTTTAGATAGTATTGGAAGAAAAGTTAATTTTAACCCCTGGCTTATCTAAAGCAATCTCAGTGATTTCATAAACCATTCGTTCAATTAATCTCAAAATTGGACGAATCATTTCATTCGCCTCAGCCTCTGTCAAATCATTTTGTTGCCTGACTTGTCGGTCGATCACATGGATGACTTGTGACAATACCCCACCAATAATAAACTCTTCAAAAGGGAGTACGAACTCAATCCGTACACCCATAATACTATTTTCAGCTGGATATCCTGGATCCACTGCTTCCAGTGGACTGAAATTAATCAGCAATTTCTGTTTTACGACTTGGTCTTTCGGAGGAAGTCCGTAATTAAATGATTCTACGACTTCCTGATCGCGTTGTAATTCCATTTCGCACCTCCTTGTTGATAATAATCATTTTTTTAAATATTAGTTTAAATTATGCTAATTTACCAACTAGCACCCTTAACATAATTATAGCCTCCTGATCAGAAAATTTGTACCATTTCTTTTAAATTATTTATAAAATAAGTAGCCTTAATATTTTGTTTAAAGTAATCCAAGTCAAAGAAAACAGTTTGGATGTCGGCATTGTTCCCTGCCTCAATATCTAACTTTCGATCTCCAATGATTACAGTTTTTCTGGGATCTAAATGATAATTATCAATTAGATGATTAATTGCTGTTGGATCGGGCTTTCGTGGATAATTTGAATCACTGCCAATAATATCAACGATTAACGGGTCTAAATCATCTCTTCTCAATAATTTCCACGTCGAATCTACCGTACGATGAGTTAAAATGAAGTGCTTTCCACCCTTTTCTTTTAGTTTTTTTAAAGTTTCTTTAGTTTCTTTAAAAGGATATGAATCTTTATTTTTAACTGCCTCGTAGATATGATATTTTTGATCAAAATCTGGCACAGGTAATTGCCAATCGATAATCATTTTACTTATAGATTCTTCTTTTATTTTTCTGTAGACTACTTTTTCATCTTTTTCTATCTCAAACTCTTTGAAAGTTTTCATTAATGCCTTTAGCATAACTGGATAAGTATCATACAATGTACCATCAAAATCCCAAATATAATTCATACATACCTTCCTAAATTTACATAATAATTTTATAAAATTACTTTTTTAATAATTTCTAATTGTGAGTTAAACGTATACACCATTGGCGTTGCATTGGGAATGTCGATTTGATCAACTCGATCGATTGGAACAGCCTCAAGAAATTGCACTAAAGCACGTAGACTATTTCCATGTCCACAAACCAATACTGTTTTTTTGTCTTTTAATTTTGGCGCAAGGTGGTCCTTCCATAACGGCATGACACGTTGCAAAGTCATATGCAGACTTTCACCTTTAGGAATCAAACGAGAGTCAAGCTGATTATAGCGGCGATCGAAATGATTGTTTTTTGTTAGCGGCGGTACTTCATTAAACCCTCTTCGCCATCTTTTTACTTGGTCAGTACCAAAATGCTCTGCAATAATTGTCTTATTTTTTCCAACTAACGCCCCATAATGTCGTTCATTTAGACGCCAATTTTTATATTCTGGGACAAAACTTGCATCTGCTTCCTGCAAAATTATTTTGGCTGTTTTGATAGAGCGTTTAAGTACGGATTCATATGCAACATCCACTAATAAGCCAGCAGTCTTTATTTTTTTACCCGCATCTTTAGCCTGCTCCAGTCCCTTTTCTGTTAAATCTACATCCAACCATCCAGTCCAATAATTATAAAAATTAGCTTCACTTTCCCCATGGCGTACCAAAATCAGTTTCATGTTCTCACCTTCTCGTTGTAAGAATATCAGAAAAAGCCTAGTTTTAAAAACTAGACCTTTTTCACGAATTGCGTATGACAATTTTTACAAGTCACTTTGATTTTTCCGCGTCCTTTTGGAGCACGCAATTTTTGCTTGCATTCCGGACACTTAAAATAGCGATAAGTACCATTTTTACCTTTGAAGAAATCCTTCATTTGAGCAATCCATTGAATAAATTTTTGGTTTTCATTGCTTCTGGGATAGATTTTCTTCGAGCAAAACCGATAGATCACTAACGCAAAAGCCATTACTGCTACAATATTACCGATATAAAATGGAATCCAACGGTCAAATATCATCATTGCTGCCCAAACCACTAACAATACCTTATTGATCTGATCCACTCTGCCATAACGTCCGCGCATTAAGTACGCGTATTTTTGATAAAATTTCGTTAATCGCTGCATCCAAATACTTCCCAATGAAATTGCCCCTTTCTACGACTCTACTTGTTGAAAATCTTTGGTCCTTTACGCATATTTTTGCGATCATTTTTTGGCGTCTCCATTTTTTTTGAACGTCCACCGCCTTGTTTCTTTTTGATCAATTCTAACATTTTTTCCTTTTGATTCATTTTTTACACCGCCTTTATCAGTAATGTCACGGATTCGACATGATAAGTTTGCGGAAATAGATCGACTGGTTGAACTTTCATAGCATGATAGCCCAGATCTTCATATATCCTGAGATCTCTGGCTAAAGTAGCTGGATTGCAAGAAATGTAAATAATTTTTTTAGGATTCATAGCGGCTGACGCTTCGATAAACTTTTCATCTAGTCCTTTTCTTGGCGGATCAACAAAAATCACTGAGGGCTCAATTCCTTCACGCGCCCAACGAGGCATGATTTTCTCAGCTTTGCCAATTTCATAGTTCGCATTTTTAATACCATTAACCAGCGCATTTGCTTTAGCATCCTCAATTGCTTGTGGTATTACTTCTACTCCATAAACATGTTTTACTTTTTCAGCAAATGATAAACCAATTGTTCCAATTCCACAATAAGCATCTATAACAATGTCCTCTGAATTCAATTCAGCAAAATCAATTGCTGTTTGATACAATAATTCAGTTTGTTCCGTATTGACTTGATAAAATGACTGTGATGAAATTTGATAGGTTTTTCCTAACAACGTATCATTGATCGTTGTTTTGCCATACAATGTTTTTTCCTCTCGACCCATAATTACATTGGTCTTTTCCGGATTAATATTTTGGATTATAGAAACAACCTCTGGCAGTTCTGCTTTAATCAGTTCCGCGATTTCATTTCCTTTAAAGAAACGTTCTGTTCTCGTAACTAGAATCACCATCATTTCGTGGCTGTAGTGTCCGCGACGAATGACAATGTGACGAATGAATCCAGTGTTTTCTCGTTCATTGTAGACCTTGACCTTAAATCGCCGTAAAATATCTCTTACCGCAATAATTGCTTGATCAATTTCAGGATCTTGAATCAAATAATTCTCGATCGGTAATAAAATATGAGAATTTTTACGATAAAAACCAGTCATCAATTGATCATCAACTTTTTGGACAGGAATTTGCGCTTTATTACGATATTCAAACGGCGTTTTCATTCCCAAAGTTTTAGCCACTGGCAAATCGGGCAACTTCGCAATTGTTTTTAGAACTTTTTCAACTTGTTGTTGTTTGAATCTTAATTGATACTCATACGTCATATGGCTTAAAGGGGCAATCCCACTTCTTAAAAGATCTAAATCTTTGACTTCTTGTCGTTCAGGATTTTCGTTTAACCGTTCAATAACTTTTCCATATCCGAATTTTTTTCCGACTTTGACTGCTTTTATTGTCATTTTTTCTTCAGGCAGAGCGTTCTCTATAAATAGCGGATAACCATCAACATGAGCTACTCCTAACCCTTCATGTGATAAATCATCGATCGTGACGCTGTATGTTTGATTTTTTTCTACTGTGGTCATTTCATTCTCCTTCAAGGCTGATTTATCTATTCTAATGAATTCTAATTGAAAAAGCAAGGTAACACTAGAGTTATACCCTTAAAACTTCCATAAGAATGAATAACAATCAAGCCATTTACAGTCAGACAAGTCTTTGATTCACAAAAAACGCTTCTGTCATTCTCGACAGAAACGTCTAGTTTTTTAATCTTCAGAATCTTCATCCTGTATTTTCTCATATTCTTTAACAAACTCAATTCCAGCTTCACTCTTTTGATCATCTGGTCCTAAAATTGCATCATCATTGATTTCATCGGTATTTGCATAAAACTCAATATGCTGATGCAGATTCTCAAAACGCATCGGAGCATCGCCACCATATTCTCCATCTAAATTGATCATCATTTTTTTATCTGTATCAATTAAACTGGCATCTAAAAAACTTGTTTTAACATACAAAACTTTCGAATCATTAACATGTTTTCCGCCGTTTAAAACTAATGTAATCAATCGAACGATTTCAAAAAGATTGGCCGTTTTCACGACAATTAACGAGAACTTTCCATCATCCAATTTAGCATCTGGAGCAATAGTCTCGAAACCGCCAATGGAATTTGTTAAGCCTAAGAAAAACATTGAAGCATTGCCTTCGTACTCTCCGTCTTCATATACCAAACGCATTTTCGTAGGTTTGATTCTAGGTAACATCTCAGCACCTTTGGCCAAATAAGCCAAATAACCAAAAATACTTTTTAACTCAGAGGGAACCTCATAAGTCAACTCGGTTAATGATCCACCAGCGGCAATATTGATGAAATACGTATCTGCTGCTTTACCGATGTCCATTTTAACCGTTTGTTGTTTTTGAATAACTTCAGCAGCTGCTTTAACGCTATTACGTGGTACTTTCAAAGCACGCGCGTAATCATTTGTGGTACCTGCTGGAATAATCGCCATTTTCGGACGCTTTTTTAATCCGGCTATTCCATTGACAACTTCATTAATGGTTCCATCACCTCCTGCCGCAACAACTAGTTCAAAACCAGCTTTTGCGGCACGAGTTGCTTCATTTTTAGCAGAATCAGGTTCAGGAGTGGTAGCAAAGGCACTTGCTTCATAACCTGCTTTTTCTATGGCATCAAGGATATCTGCCAAATTATTGCGCATGATCTCTTTTCCAGATACTGGATTATAAATCAGTCGTGCTTTTCTCATGATCGAGCTCCCTCTAACGTTTCGCTAATTCCTCTTGAAGTAATTTATTTACGACACCAGGATTTGCTTTTCCTTTGGTTGCCTTCATAATTTGTCCAACTAAGAAACCAACTGCTCGATCTTTCCCATTCTTAAAGTCTTCAACAGACTGCTCATTATTATCAAGAACTTCGTTGATCATCGGTAATAATTGCGCTGGATCAGACAATTGAACGAGACCTTTTGCTTCAACGACCTCTTTTGCCTCTCCACCATTCTGAATCAATTCACGGAAGACTTTTTTTGCGATCTTAGAACTGATGGTACCATCAGCAATTAGTGTGATCATACCAGCCAAATTATTCGGAGTTAATTTTGTATCTGCTAATTCTAGTTTTTCACTATTCAAATATGCCGATACCTCACCCATCAACCAGTTAGATGCTTGTTTCGCATCTGCGCCTTCTTTCAAAGTTTCTTCAAAGAAATCAGACATTTCACGACTTAAAGTCAAGACCATTGAATCATATTCCGGCAAGCCTAAGTCATTCACATAACGTTCACGACGAGCCGCCGGCATTTCAGGCAATGATTCACGAACTTTTTCAATCCATACATCATCGATTTCAAAGCGAGGAATATCCGGTTCTGGGAAATAACGATAATCACTGGAGCCTTCCTTAACACGCATTAGAATTGTTTTGTTTGTTCCTTCGTCATAACGACGTGTTTCTTGCTGAATTGTTCCGCCAGAAAGCAGCACTTTTGTTTGGCGTTGAACTTCAAAGACAAGACCCTTTTTAACAAAACTGATAGAGTTCAAGTTTTTCAACTCTGTTTTAGTCCCAAATTCTTCTTGTCCATAAGGGCGTAGAGAAATGTTGGCATCACAACGCATCGACCCTTCCTCCATCTTCACATCACTTACACCTGTGAATTGGACAATCGAACGCAATGCTTCTAAATAAGCATTGGCTTCTTCCGGTGAACGCATATCTGCTTCAGACACGATCTCAATCAATGGCGTACCTTGACGGTTTAAATCGACATATGAATAGCCGCCGATACCATGCATGTTTTTACCCGCATCTTCTTCTAGATGAACTCGTTCGATTCGGATTTTTTTCTTCTTGCCATTTACATCAATTTCGATCCAGCCATCATGACCAATTGGTTCATCAAATTGCGAAATTTGATAAGCTTTTGGATTATCTGGATAGAAATAATTTTTGCGATCAAAATGCATATTTTTTGAGATTTCACAGTTTAAAGCAAGAGCTGCTTTCATCCCGAACTCAATCGCTGTTTTGTTCATAACCGGTAATACGCCAGGATAACCCCAGTCGATAATATTTGTATTGGTATTTGCTTCTGCACCAAAGTGAGCGGGCGCAGGCGAAAAGATTTTAGAGTTTGTTTTTAATTCCACATGGACTTCAAGCCCGATGACAGTCTCTAAATTCATTATTTGTCCCCCCCTAAAATCACTGGTTTTTGCTTATGAAAATCAGTTGCCTGTTCAAAAGCATATGCTGCTTTATACATAGTTGATTCATCGAAATGTTTTCCAATAAGTTGCAAGCCGACTGGCAATCCCTCTGAAAAACCAGCTGGTACTGACATACCTGGTAAACCGGCCAAATTGACTGGAATCGTTAAGATATCATTTAGATACATTGTGATTGGGTCATCAATATTCTCACCAATACCGAATGCAACAGTTGGTGATGTCGGCCCAATAATTAAATCGTAATCGGCAAAAACTTTATCAAAATCTTGTTTGATCAGGGTACGTACTTGTCCAGCTTTTTTGAAGTACGCATCATAGTATCCTGCGGAAAGTGAGAATGTTCCCAACATGATACGGCGTTTTACTTCATCGCCAAAACCTTCTGTACGTGTATTTACGTATACATCTTCCAAGTTTTGCACATCTTCCGAACGGAACCCATAGCGAATTCCATCAAAACGTTGTAAGTTTGAACTTGCCTCAGAAGAAGCGATAATGTAGTACACCTCAACCCCATATTTTGAATGCGGTAAGCTGACTTCTTCAACTGTAGCCCCCAACGCTTTAAATGTATCAACCGCTTTAATGATAGCCGCTTTCACGCCTGGCTGAATACCTTCTGCCATAAATTCTTTCGGTAAGGCGATTTTCATCCCTTTAATATCGCCAGTCAACCCAGCAGCAAAGTCAGGTACAGATACGCCTGCAGAAGTTCCATCTTTAGGGTCGTAGCCACTAATCGCATTCAATGTTAAAGCATTATCTTTAACCGTACGAGTAAATGGTCCAATTTGGTCCAAAGATGAAGCAAAAGCAATTAAACCAAAACGAGACACACGTCCATAGGTTGGTTTCAATCCCACAACACCATTGAACGCGGCGGGTTGACGAATGCTCCCCCCCGTGTCGCTCCCTAAAGAAACGGATACTTCACCTGCCGCCACTGCTGCTGCAGAACCACCTGAAGAGCCGCCAGGAACTTTTGTTTGATCCCATGCATTTTTTGTTTTCTTAAAATATGAAGTTTCGCTTGAACTTCCCATTGCAAACTCATCCATGTTTAGTTTTCCAACCGGAATCAAATCTGAACTATAGACTTTTTCCATAACTGTTGCATCATAAATTGGATCAAAATTTGACAAAATTTTAGACGCTGCAGTTGTCAAAATACCTTTTGTTACAATATTATCTTTAATCCCAATTGGAATACCTGCCAACACATTCTCTTCTGTGATTCCTTTTGCATCGATAGCTTTTGCAATTTCCATCGCTTTTTCTTCATTTAAAGTAATGAAAGCATCAATATCTTTTTCTGTTTCTTTGATACGATCAAAAGTCTCGACAGTTAAATCAGTCGCTGTAATCTCCTTCGATACTAACAGACTGTGTAATTGTTCAATTGATTTATCATATAATTTTTCCATTATGCACCAGCCTCTCCGTTGTCAATGATTGCCGGAACTTTAATAAATCCGTCTTCGTGTTCCGGAACATTTTTCATTAACTCATCACGTGACCAGCCTTCAACAGCATTATCCTCACGCATTACGTTGATTGTCTCTAATACATTAGAAGTAAATGGCACACCTTCTGTATCAACTTCCCCAAGTTGTTCGACCATGTCTATTATTTTTCCTAATTGATCCGTAAAACCGGTCAATTCATCATCTGAAAAAGAAAGCTTCGCAAGTTTTGCGACATGTTTCACTTGTTCTTCATTAATTGCCATAATATCCCTCTTTCTTTTGTCAATTTTCAATCATTTTATCATATCTCTGTTAGAATTCACGTTTTTTTCTTGAAATTTTTCGAAAAATTGTTCAATTCAACAAATTGGAAAATAAAAGAATTCCGCTAGACTTGACGCTTTTTTATAATACTCGTTCGTTAATGGAATCGTCAACAACCTTCTAAACAAAATTGTTTAGTCTGTATGACTTTCTTCGATTGCTTGGATCATCTGCTTTTCATCCCAGACTTCAACGCCTAAATTCTGTGCTTTGGTTAGCTTACTTCCTGCCTCTTCACCAGCAACTACAATATCAGTTTTTTTAGAGACACTGCCTGTAACTTTCCCACCAAGATTTTGAATCTTTTCCTTCGCTTCTTCACGAGTGTAGTCAATAAGCTTACCTGTCAACACAACCGTTTTATCTTTAAATGGCGACTCGACTTCCGCTAGTTGACTTGCACGGATACCTTTGTATTCTAAGTTCACACCACGATCAGCAAGTTCCCGCATCAGTTCATGAACTTCTTCATTTTCGAAATAGGTTACAACACTGTCAGCGATTGTTTCACCAATCGTATTCAAGCTGATAATTTCTTCTTTGGTACCTTTACTCATTGCTTCCAGACTGCCAAAGTGTTCGGCTAAGATTCCCGCGGCTTTGGCACCGACATGTCGAATCCCCAGACCAAATATCAAACGTTCTACCGAATTTTCACGGCTAGCATCGATGGCCTGCAAAATATTTTCTGCCGATTTATCTTTGATTTTATCTAAAGTCAGAAGCTGATCTTTATCTAAGGCATACAAATCAGCCACATCCGATACCAATTCTTTATCAAACATTTGCGCCAGTACACGAGGACCTAATCCTTCGATATTCATGGCATTTCGAGAAACAAAATGACTTAGCCCCTCTTTGATTTGTGCAGGACATTTTGGATTGATACAACGCAACGCTACTTCCTCATCTAAATGAACTAATTCGCTGCCGCAAATAGGACAGTTTGTAGGGACTGGATAAGGTTGACTATTTGTTGGCCGTTTTTCCAAAATAACTTGAGCCACTTCTGGAATAATATCTCCAGCTTTGTATACTAAAATCGTATCCTTCAAACGGATATCTTTTTTTTCAATGTAATCACTATTATGAAGACTTGCACGACCAACTGTCGTTCCAGCTAAACGGACTGGTTCCATAATTGCAGTTGGTGTCAATACACCAGTGCGACCAATTGTCCAGTCAATATCTAATAACGTCGTCTGCGCTTCTTCAGGCGGAAACTTATAGGCGGTTGCCCACCGTGGAGCTTTCACCGTGAAACCCAATTCGTCCTGTAAATCAAATTCATTTACCTTAATCACGATACCATCGATTTCGTAAGACAATTGATCTCTTGTTTCGTGGAAGCTTTCAATATATTCCCAAACTTCTTCAATCGTTTCACAGACACGATGCTCAGGATTTGTCCGAAAACCAAGGCGCGACATTTCGTTCAATGCATGGTCTTGTGTCGTGGAATCTAAAGGACCAAAATCTGCTAATGTATATAAAAAAGTGCTCAAATTTCGTTGTGCCGCAATCCGAGTATCTAATTGACGCAAACTTCCGGCCGCAGCGTTCCTCGGATTGGCGAAAACTTCTTTGCCATCTTCTTCCCGCTGACGATTCAATTTAACGAATGATGCTTTAGGCATATAGCATTCGCCGCGAACTTCGATCGATAAAGGCTCTTTCAACCGCAAAGGGATTGACTTGACCGTTTTTAAATTTTCCGTGATGTTTTCGCCGACAGTTCCATCTCCACGAGTAGCACCTTGAACAAAAACGCCCTCTTCATATTTCAATGAGATTGATAGTCCGTCGATTTTTAGTTCTACACAGTATGAGACTGGGTGTCCGACAGTTTTTTTTACCCGTTCATCAAAAGCGATTAATTCTTCTTTGCTAAAAACATCATTCAAACTATATAAAGGAATTTCATGAGTTACTTTTTCAAATCCTTCTAAAACTTTCCCCCCCACTCGTTGAGTAGGCGATTCGGGTGTGATCAGATCTGGGTACTCAGTCTCGATCTCAACTAATTCTTGATATTTTTTATCGTAAACAAAATCTTCCACCGAAGGCTGATCTTGTACGTAGTATTCGTACGCATATTGATTCAGTTCATCGCGGAGCTCTGCTGAACGCTTTTCTGCCGTCTGAAAAGTCATTGGATCCAAGAAGATTCCTCCTAAAATTGTTTATATTTTTTGAATTGGCGCAAAAGCTGCCAATAACCGTTTGACTCCTTGTTGTGGAAAGGCAATATCTAACTCAACATCTTTCGCATTGCCGCTGACTTTTACCACTGTTCCCGTGCCCCATTTTTTATGTTGGACTTTATCACCAGGGTTCCAATTCTCATTTTCTCCACCAGATGCAGTCTTATTCATCACTGGCTCTCGAGTCGCATGCTGATATTTCGGTTTCATCGCAGTTGGGTTAGACGCAAAGGAATTATTGAACGCCACTTTGGGTTGCGGCTGCATTCCTACTGAATTCAATAAGCTGTCATCAATCTCTGCTACAAAGCGGGAAGGCTGATTATATTGAGTCTTTCCATACAACGTCCGAGAAAAGGCGTTCGTCAAATACAAAGTTTCTTCCGCGCGAGTAATTCCGACATAGGCTAAGCGACGTTCTTCTTCCAATTCAGCTTCTTCCATCAATGAACGAGAAAGCGGGAAGATTTTTTCTTCCATACCAATTAGGAAAACAATTGGAAATTCTAATCCCTTAGCCGCGTGAAGAGTCATCAAGGTAACTTGCGCACTCTCTTCTTGATAATCATCTAAATCTGATACCAAGGCTAAATCATTCAAAAATATCGCCAATTTTTCTTCTGGCGCATCTGCTTCGTCCTGAGCTTCATTCCGTTTATCAAATTCTTGTGTAACAGTACGGAATTCTTCCAAATTTTCTAAACGTGATTCAGCTTCCAAAGTACGCTGATTTTTCAACTCATCCAAATAGCCAGTACGCTCTAATACTTGGTCTACTAGATCTGTTACCGGAAGATAAACTGCCATTTCTTGAAATTGCGCAATCATCGTACCGAACTCACCAATCATTCGACCAGCTTTACCAGAGATATTAGCCAAGTCAACATTCTGTGAAGCCTCTACCATTGACCAATCATGCAGCGTTGCAAAATTTCTTAATTTTTCGACTGAGGCTGCTCCAATCCCGCGTTTTGGTGTATTGATAACACGCTCAAAGCTGACACCATCACGTGGATTATTGATGATATTCAAGTAAGCAATAATATCTTTGATTTCCTTACGGTCGTAGAATTTATGACCGCCAACCATCGTATAAGGAACATTCGACTTTACTAACGTATCTTCAATCACACGAGATTGCGCATTCGTTCGATAAAGAACAGCGAAATCGTTATAGCTACGATTATTTGTTTGAATCTCATCTTTGATCTTACCGACGATGAATTGTGCTTCATCACGTTCGCTATCTGCTCGATAATAAGTGATCTGCTCTCCAGCTTGATTATCGGTCCATAGATTTTTGTCTCGACGATTACTGTTATTTTGGATAACTTGATTCGCAGCATCCAAAATACTTTTAGTCGAACGATAATTTTGCTCTAATAGGATGACTGTAGCATCAGTATAGTCTTTTTCAAAATCTAAAATATTCTGCATATCTGCGCCGCGCCAGCCATAAATACTTTGATCGGCATCACCAACTACACATAAGTTTTGGAAACGCGCAGCCAACATGTTTACTAAGGTATATTGAGCATGGTTTGTATCTTGATATTCATCGACGTGTAAATAATGAAATTTATTTTGATAATAAGTAAGAACCTCTTCATTTTCTTCAAATAAGCGAATTGTATTCATGATTAAATCATCAAAATCCATACTTTGATTATTTCTCAAAGCTTTTTGATAAGCATCGTAACAGCGTGCCACGATTTCCTCAAAAAAAGAACCTTGTCGTTCAGCATAAGTTTCCGGCGTCAACAATTCATTTTTTGCATTACTAATGGTTCCTAAAATCGAACGAGGATCATACTTTTTCGGATCAATGTTCAATTCCTTTAAGATACGTTTCATCAATGTTAACTGATCAGAACCATCCAAAATTGTAAAATTCCGGTCATATCCAATCGCGTCAACATCTCGTCGTAAAATCCGCACACACATCGAGTGAAAAGTCGAAACCCAAACACTCTCACCGCCCTGACCTAGAATACTATTAACACGCTCCTTCATTTCTCGAGCCGCTTTATTCGTGAAAGTTATTGCTAAAATATTCCATGGATTTACATTTTTTTCTTCTATTAAATAAGCAATACGGTGTGTCAAGACTCGTGTCTTTCCACTTCCAGCTCCCGCCATAATTAATAACGGTCCTTCAGTATGAAGTACCGCTTCTTTTTGTTTAGGGTTAAGTCCTGCTAACAACTCCTGTTTGTTTGGCATGCAAAACGTCCTTTCTATATTCAATCTTTTTCATTATAGCATCTCAGAAAGTTTAGCGACACTAGCAACATTTTAAAAAAGCGAATTCATTGATTCATCCTTGTATTTTTGAAAAATTCGCGCTAAATTTAATATTGGTATGGAGGAGAAACATGAAGAACGAACATGAAATCAAACGTTTAGACAGCACAAAAGTGATTTTTATTTTTAAAGGAATTCTGATTGGAACAATTGCTGGTTTCATCGTCAGCCTATTTCGTCTGCTAATCGAAAAAATGATGACCTACATAGCAACTCTCTATGTATGGTTTCAAAGCAATCCTTTGTGGTTAATTCCTTGGTCCCTAGTAATGCTGACCTTGTCAGTTATTGTCGGAGGCTTAATGAAATCAGAACCAAATATCAAGGGGAGCGGAATCCCTCAAGTTGAAGGCACTTTACAAGGCGACATCAAACTAAACTGGTTTTCAATTCTTTGGAAAAAATTTATCGGCGGGGTATTGTCAGTTGGATCAGGACTATTTCTTGGTCGAGAAGGCCCGTCCATTCAATTAGGTGCAATGGTAGGTCAAGGTTTCAGCGAATGTACCCGTGCTTCTACCTCTGAAAAGAAAATTTTTATTTCTAGTGGTGCGGCTGCAGGATTGGGAGCTGCTTTCAATGCGCCGATTGCTGGTCTTTTATTTGTCATTGAAGAAGTGCATCATCACTTTTCTCCTTTGATTTGGTTGACTTCATTGACCGCGGCACTAACGGCCAATTTGGTTTCACTAAACTTTTTTGGTTTAAAACCCGTTTTATTTATTGCGAAGGTTCCTTCCTTACCCTTAAAATATTATGGCTTATTAATTCTATTAGGAATCATTTTGGGGTTTTTAGGATATATCTACCAACTTGTCCTTTTATCCTTGCCGCGAATCTATAAAAAAACTCATTTACCAGACTACCTTTATGGAATCGTCCCATTCTTATTGATTATTCCTATCGCCTTCTTTTTTCCGCATTATTTAGGAGGAGGAAATCAAATCGTTTTATTGATTGGTAAAAATGTTTTTCCTTTGACCGTATTATTTTTATTGTTCTTTCTGCGTTTTATTTTTTCAATGATTTCGTATGGTGCAAATCTTCCTGGAGGAATTTTTTTACCCATATTAACATTAGGTGCCTTGATTGGTGGGATTTATGGAACTATATTACATCAATGGTTGGGATTAGATGCTATGTTAATTCGTGATTTTGTAATCTTTGCGATGGCTGGATATTTCACTGCCATTGGTAAAGCGCCCTTAACTGCTATTATTCTAGTCACAGAAATGGTTGGCAACATTACACATCTAATGCCATTGGCTGTTTGCTCACTAACGGCTTATGTCATCAATGACTTGTTAGGAGGTAACCCAATATATGAATCGTTGCTTGAACGCTTACTTAAAGGTCATTTGCCCAGTATTACGGGAAGCAAGACGATTATTGAGATCCCTGTCACAGCCGAAAGTACATTGGATGGTACGATGGTACGAGACTTTAACTGGCCTAAAGAAATGCTGTTGATTTCAATTAGACGTGGATCTACAGAAATACTAACACATGGCGACACAGTCATGAAGATCGGTGACTTATTAATGATTTTAACGGATGAAGGATATACACAAAAAATAAAACGACAAATACACGAGCGACCAAATGCAGCAATCGCTAAAATACAAGATAAAGCAATACGAGGCTGAGCTAAGCTCAACCTCGTATTTTTCTTGCTAGTTTTTCATTTACGTAGACAGAAACTTGCCCATCATTAACTGGAAATATCCCTTGTCCGTTTTCATCCAAGATGATCTTTGCTTCGTTGTTCCTTGTTAAATCTACAAATGTTTCTCCCACGTGAATCGCGCTGATAGTCATCTCTTTTTCTCCACCCTCAGCATTGGTCATAATAATTGCTGCGCCAGACTCAGCGGCATCAAACTCACCTGTCAAGGTCCAGCCAATCACATCCGGATCATCCAAATAATCTGCCTGATTACCGAAGTCCAACACTTCTCGCAATTTGATCAAGGCATTCAAACTTTCTCCCACAGCCTCAGCATTTTCAGTCCCATAAAGATCTCCCCAGAAAACGACGGGGGTTCCTTCGTTTCTTAACAAGATTAGACTGTAAGCGTGTAATTTGAACCAACCTTCTATCCAAGACTCTAAACTTTGTCCCTGCTGTGTATCATGATTATCAACAAATGTTACAGCCCAGTCTGGCCGCGTTTGAATTAATGTACCATCAAAGATCTGACGCATATCAAATTCACCCATTGTAGACGCCGCCTGAAATAAGTTGAAATGTAAGGGAACATCGAAGAGTGAAATCAAATTGCCAGACGAATCCAAATACGCTTGCAATTTTTCTAACTCATCAGACCAGTATTCACCGACAACAAAGAGTTCTTCGCCTTTTTCCTCTCGACGATGTAATATCCAATCGACAAATAAATCGAAACGAATATGCTTGACGGCATCCAATCGATAGCCGTCAACATCAGTCAATTCTTGGTACCATTTCCCCCATCTGTCCAGTTGTTCGATTGTTTCTGAATTCTCCATATCTAAGTTACAGCCCATCAAATAGTCAAAATTGCCATTTTCATCGTCAACTTTTGGTTCCCAGCCTTTGTCCGCAAAATTAAATATTGCATGGTCTTTTTCACGAGCATCGTAATCAACACCAGAGAAATTTTTCCAAGTCCATTGATAATCATTGTAAACCCCTTGTCGACCAGGAAAAGTAAATTTTGTCCATGCCTCTATCTCTTCTTCCCCGGAACTTGGCTTAGTTCGATCATCAAACTGATAAGAAACTGCCGAAACTATCTCAGTCTCATCTGCGCCCATAAAATGATCGAAGACAATATCTGCATAAATTTTTAGCCCAGCTTTTTTCAATGCAGTAATACTGCTTAAATAGTCTTCTTTAGTTCCATACTTTGTAGAAACACTGCCCTTTTGATCGAATTCACCAAGATCATAAAGATCATAAGTCCCATAACCTACATCATTCATGCCTTCTGATCCTTTATAAGCTGGCGGCATCCAGACAGCATTCACGCCAAAATGGCGTAATTCTTCTGCTTTCTCAGCCAATGTTTGCCAATGTTTGCCGACAGCAGGAAGATACCATTCAAATCCTTGTAAAATTGTTTGTTTGCCCATAGCCTTCACCTCTACTTCCATCATACAAAAAATGATTGCTCCTTCATAATAAGACGAATCATCTCCGACTAAATAAACGTTTTTGACTGTTAATGAACGTTTATGGTTGATTTATAAAAATAAATGTGGTAACATTTCAAATGAAGGAGGATTGAAAATGCTTACAGAAGAACGACACAAAAAAATCATCAATTGGCTAGAACGTGATGGACTGGTAAAATCACAGGATTTAGTTCACTGGTTAGATGCATCTGAATCAACCGTCCGTCGTGATTTACAAGAATTAGAAGACTTAGACTTATTGGAACGAGTTCATGGTGGTGCTAAACGTCCACAACATTTAGAGCAAGAACCTGGTATGACTGAAAAATCATCCAAAAACGTTCAGCAAAAGAAATTAGTGGCTAAATATGCCGTTGATTGCATAGCTGAAGGTGATGTAATTTATTTAGATGCCGGCACAACAACTTCTGAGATGATTTCCTTTCTGAAGGATCATACAGTTACAGTAGTAACGAACTCTGTTGGACTCGCTGCTCGTTTAGTCGAATTACAAATTGCTACAATTGTACTGGGTGGGCGTATAAAACTAGCTACTGATGCAGTTGTTGGTTCACAAGCCTTGGAACAATTAAAGCAATATCGCTTTAATAAAGCATTCATGGGTATGAATGGTGTACACACAGACAGCGGCTACTCTACTCCTGACCCAGAGGAGGCCATTCTAAAAAGAGCGGCGATCCAACAAGCAGAAGAAGCTTTCGTACTTGTTGATCACAGTAAATTTAACCAAACTAGTTTTGTCAGTGTCGCTCCATTGTCAGCAGCTTCGATCCTCACAGATACCTGTCCTTTGGTTATTCATGATCAAATCACAGAACAAACTACTCTAAAGGAGGTTTCTGTATGATTTATACAGTGACACTAAACCCATCGATCGACTATATCGTTCATGTTGATCAATTAATGATTGGCGATGTCAATCGAATGAAAAGTGATTTAAAATTACCCGGAGGCAAAGGAATAAATGTCTCGCGTATTTTAAAGCGCATCAATAATGATTCAACTGCTCTAGGATTTCTTGGCGGTTTTACTGGTGGCTTTATCAAAGAATGGATAGAACGAGAAACCATTAAGAGCAACTTTACAGTTATTGCGGATGACACAAGAATCAACATTAAATTGAAAGCAAACGAAGAAACTGAAATCAATGGTCAAGGACCCACTGTTTCAGTTGATGAAATGAATGATCTAAAAAAAATTTTAGGCAATTTGACTTCTAATGACATCGTTATCTTGTCTGGCAGTAAACCTGCCAGTGTACCAACTGGTTTTTATCAAGAGTTAATTGAGATCATCGAACGTCAAGGAGCATCGTTCGTTATTGATACCACCGGTGCTGATTTGATGAACGCTTTAGAGAAGAACCCATTATTGGTTAAACCGAATAATCATGAGTTAGCAGATTTATATCAAACATCTTTCAATTCAGTTGAAGATATCTATCCATTTGGTCAACGTTTGCTAGATGAAGGCGCGCAACATGCGTTAGTTTCGATGGCCGGTGATGGCGCTTTGCTTTTTACTAGAAATGGTATTTATCGTTCGAATGTCTTACAACACCCAGTTAAAAATTCTGTCGGTGCTGGCGATTCAATGATCGCTGGTTTTGTCGGTAATTTTACTAAAACTCACGATCCTGTCGAAGCGTTTAAGTGGGGGGTTGCTTGCGGAAGTGCTACTACTTTTTCAGATGATTTAGCAACAGCAGCTTTTATTCAAGAACTATTACCAGAAGTACAGATTACAAAGGTTAAGTAACTTTTATCTTTACTTCTGTTGAAGATATGTATGAATTTAGAATTTGGAGGAATTATAATGGATATTAAGGATTTATTGATCAAAGATGCTATGATCATGGATTTGCAGGCTACCAATAAAAAGGCAGCAATCGATGAGATGGTTCAAAAAATGTATGACGCCGGTCGAATTTCAGATATCAATGTTTATAAACAAGGTATCTTAAAACGCGAAGCTCAAACTTCAACTGGTTTAGGTGATGGTATCGCGATGCCGCATGCTAAGAATAGTGCTGTTAAAGAGGCTACTGTTCTATTTGCCAAAAGTAAAAATGGAGTTGATTATGAGTCATTAGATGGACAGCCAACTTACCTGTTCTTTATGATTGCTGCTCCTGAAGGTGCCAATGATACTCACCTTCAAGCTCTAGCTGCATTATCAAGACTTTTGATTAATCCTGATTTTGTAGAAAAATTGAAAACAGCAGAAACACCTAGCGAAGTACAAGCAACCTTTGATGAAGCGGAAAGAGCTAAAGAAGCGGAAGAAAAAGCAGAAGCTCAGATTGAATCGAAGGAAAAGATCAAAGACACTAATCGTCGATATATCGTAGCCGTAACGGCTTGCCCTACTGGTATCGCCCACACATATATGGCTGAAGATGCTTTGAAGAAAAAGGCCAAAGAAATGGGCGTAGATATAAAAGTTGAAACCAATGGTTCTGAAGGAATTAAGCATCGCCTAACAGATGATGAAATCGCTCGTGCAGATGGCGTTATCATAGCTGCTGATAAAAAAGTTGAGATGAATCGCTTCAATGGAAAAGAATTAGTTAATCGCCCTGTAAGCGATGGCATTCGCAAACCAGAAGAATTGATCAACTTGGCATTAAGCGGCAAAGCCCCTGTTTATCATGGAAATGGTGAAGATGCTTCGGCTGATGAAGAAAAAAGTGATAATGGCACTTTAGGTCAACGTATCTATAAAGATTTAATGAATGGTGTTTCCCATATGTTGCCATTTGTTATCGGTGGCGGTATCATGATCGCATTGTCATTCATGATTGACCAATTCATGGGGGTTCCTCAATCAGAGCTTGCTAATCTGGGGAATTATAATCAAGCTGCCAGCTGGTTCAACCAAATTGGCGGAGCCGCATTCGGTTTCATGCTTCCAGTACTCGCTGGTTTTATTGCATCAAGTATTGCTGATCGTCCTGGTTTGATTGCCGGATTTGCTGCTGGTGCTTTAGCAAATACAGGTGGTGCTGGTTTCTTAGGTGCATTAATTGGTGGATTTCTTGCTGGATATGTCATAATCTTCTTGAAGAAACTGTTCAAAAACCTACCTAAATCACTTGAAGGAATTAAAGCGATTCTTTTTTATCCCTTCTTTGGTTTAATGATCACCGGCTTCTTGATGCTATTAGTTAACGTCCCGATGAAGGCTATCAATGATGGTTTAAACGGCTTTCTAACTGGTCTTAGTGGATCAAATGCTATTTTATTGGGCGCTTTGCTTGGCGGAATGATGGCCATTGACTTAGGTGGACCTATCAATAAAGCCGCTTATGTATTCGGTACTGCAACCCTTGCTTCAAGCGTTGCTCAAGGTGGTTCTATCGTGATGGCTGCTGTTATGGCAGGCGGAATGGTTCCTCCATTAGCAATTTTCGTTGCGACTCGTTTATTCAAAAATAAATTTGAAAAGAGTCAAGTTGATGCTGGTTTGACTAACATAGTCATGGGACTTTCCTTCGTTACAGAAGGTGCAATCCCGTTTGCTGCTGCTGACCCAATCCGTGTTATTCCAAGTTTCGTTGTTGGTTCGGCATTAGCTGGTGGATTAGTCGGTGCTGTCGGCATCAAGCTGCTTGCTCCTCACGGCGGTATCTTCGTAGTTCTACTTTTGAGTCATCCGCTACTATATCTTTTGTTTATCGCCATTGGCGCAATCGTTTCGGGTGTAATCTACGGTTTAGTAAAAAAACCTGCCACTAAATAAAGTAACCCATCCACCCGTGAAAACGGGTGGCTTTTTAACACCTCTAGAAGAGGTCCCCGCTCACACACTCCATAAATGGAGCTTTCTAAAAGATCGCCAACCGCTCGTCGCTCGCTACTTTATTTCTTTTTCTTACTCTTGAACGGATCAACGTATTCTCGTTTACTTATACTATCTCGAATACGATCATCTGATTCCTGTTCTCGTATATATTTTGCGATTGTTTTCTGATTCAAACCCACTGTACTTACGTAATACCCTTTTGACCAGAAACTTTTATTCCCATATTTATAGACTAAGTTTCCATGCTGTTCATGGATCAGTGTCGCGCTTCTCTCTTTTAAAAATCCCATGAAGTAGGAAATGCTTATTTTGGGTGGAATTCTTACTAACATATGAATATGATCTGGCATTGCATGAGCTTCGATGATTTCTACTTCTTTCATTTCACAGAGCTTGCGCAAAATCCTTCCGATATCCTTTCTCAATTCTCCATAGATTACTTTCCTTCTATATTTTGGAGTGAACACGATGTGGTACTTACAATTCCATCTTGTATGTGATAAACTTTTGTCGTCATTTGATGACATGAAAAAACTCCTTTCGATAAAATGAGCGGTTGGTAGCCACTTATTAGTATATCGAAAGGAGTTTTTAACGCTAAAGCTTTTTCGTCCACGCGTAGAAACGCGCGGTTTTTTTGTTTCACTCGCTACCGCGAGCGAAACTGACTGAAGTCGTTAACAAAAAACACTCTCGAATTGAGAGTGTTTCAGACTGTAGACAAAGTCCACTTTATGGATGCTGTCTACAGTCTTTTCTTTTATAATAGATTTATGAAACCGAATACAAGGAGTGGTATTTATGATGTCTAAAAAAAATACGAACGGCAGAAATCAATTCGCGATGCTCACGATTGATGACCTGGTCCCTCAAGACCACCTCGTTCGAAAGATTGACGCCTCGCTTGATTTTGAATTTATTTATCCAATCGTCGAAGCCACTTACTCCGATTTAGGTAGGCCAAGTATTGATCCGGTGATTCTGATCAAATTAGTGTTTATCCAATATTTATTCGGCATCCGTTCCATGCGACAAACCATCAAGGAAGTCGACACCAATGTCGCTTATCGCTGGTTTTTAGGTTATTCTTTCGAAGAGAAAATCCCCCATTTTTCAACCTTTGGAAAAAATTACGTACGCCGGTTTAGAGAAACGACACTGTTTGAGGATATTTTTGCTTATATTTTGGAACAAGCAATTAAAGCCGGTTTTGTAACAGAAGATAATTTGTATCTTGATTCGACTCACATCAAAGCCAATGCCAATAAACATAGGTTTACGAAAGAAATGACGCATGATGAAGCGAAAGCCTATCAGGATGAACTAGAAGATGAAATCAATCGCCAACGAATCGAAGCCGGAAAACGCCCTTTTACTTTGGACTTAGAAAAGGAAGTGAAGCTGAAAGAAAGAAAAATAAGTAAGGCTGACCCGGAAAGCGGCTACTACGTCAAAGGCGAACGAGAAAAACAATTTGCTTATTCTGCCCATACCTCATGCGACGACAACGGATTTGTTCTCAGCACAATCGTGACTCCAGGAAATATTCATGACAGTCAAGTCGCGTTTCAACTCGTCAAACAATCGAAGAGACTTTTTCCAGAAATCAAACGAGTGGTTGCGGATGCCGGCTATAAGACACCAAAGTTTGTTCACTTTTTGACTCATTTGAACCTTCGGCCTTGTTTGCCTTATTCAAGGTCCAAAGGGAAAAAGGACCTGTTATTAAAAAATAAGTTTCTCTACGACGAGTATTTTGATTGTTATATTTGTCCGCAGGATCAAATGCTCAATTTTTCAACGGTTACTCGAGAAGGCTACCGAGAATACAAATCTAATCCAAAAGAATGTGTCCACTGTCCTTTACTAAAACAATGTACCAAAAGTAAGAATCATCAACGAGTCATCACAAGACATGTTTGGGGAGCTTTGATGGATGAGATAGAGCATCTTCGTCTGACAGACTTGAATAAAGCCATTTACAGAAAACGAAAAGAAACGATTGAACGAATATTTGCGGATGCAAAAGAAAAGCATGGAATGCGTTGGACCAAGTATCGAGGCTTGGAAAAAGTTGCGACGCATACGATGCTAGTGTTTGCTGCAATGAATTTAAAGAAATTGGCCACTTGGTTATGGAAAGGCAAAGAGCCTTTATTTTTTTGTTCTGAATTTCGTAAGAAATCAGATAAAAAGACGGCCTAAACTCAAATCAAGAGTTTGGGACGTCTTTTGTCTACAGTCTGAACACTCTCGAATTGAGAGTGTTTTTTTATTACATCCAGCGATCTTTTCTACGCGCACGAACTGGTTGAGGTTTTGGTTTAATCGTAAATAGAATCATACCAATAAAGAACACTGCAATTGACAAAGGAATCTCAAGTGAAGCAAGCGGCAAGCCAAAAATTATCCCAACGATCAGTAAACAACTACCCATAATCTTGATATATCTTCGATCCATAATTAACCTCTCCTTTTTTAGTAAAAAACTACCTTTCACTCAGTCTATCATTACAAAATCACTTGAACCTTCATTTTGCTCACTCTATAGTTGCTTTTTTACGACAAGAACGCTAAACTCGTATCCTTCTATATTTCAAGTATGTCTAACTGATTCTTAGCTGATACCTTTTTTTGGTCAATAAATGATACGATCAAATGCTTCGCTTCTTTTTCCAATGAGAAAGTAAGGGAATCATTTTTGCGACTAACTTGATGAATCGTCATATCTCTTAGCGCAAATTTTAAATCTTCCAAAGGGAAATCCAAAAAAGCTTTCTTAGGAATAAATAATTGTAATACAGCAGTATAATCCTTGTAGCGCATATCTTGAATCTCGAATTCAATTGAATCACGAATGTAGTATTCAAAAGCTGCTAAGCCTTTATCAAGCGTAAGCTCAGGATACAAAATATGATAATTCATCATTCGCTCGCTTTCGTCATCGATCCAAGGAAAGTAGGCTAACGCATTCAAGCCACCTTTCATTCGATTAACACGATATTGGTTTGTTAAAAAGTTATAGGTACGAGTCACAAAATAGGAAGCCTCACTCTTTTCGGTTGGCTGAAATTGTTCGTTCTGATATTGAACGGTTTGGACCACAGTATCTTCAAAGGCAAACTCAATATATGGTTGCTTCAACAATCCCACACCATTTGTATAAGATAATTGTGCAATTCCTAATTGATCACGAAATAGCTGTTGAAAATTCAGGTTTGCCTTCTCCTTCCACTGAAAAGGATCCTTATACAACTCAAAAAAAACACCTGAACCAAGCTCGGCAACTTCTTCTACCTGCTGGATTTCTAACAATAATTGTTTAGCAAAAAGTTTTTTGTATGGTTCTCCTAAGAATAGCCACCAACAAGCCGTCAAACAAACCCCTTTATAAAAAACATCGTATCCAGGAAAGGCATTACAATCCACTACTGCATCACCATTAAGACCTTTCATTTTTGGTAAAGCATTTGTTTCTTCAGCCGTTTCAAATGAGCGACGCTTAGATAACTCACTCGTATTATGATACAAATATTCCTCATAGGAACGTATATACGAGAAAAAGCCATGTTCGATTAAGCGAGATTTTAAATAATCTAAATACACATTTTCCCAATAGTAAAAATTCTTCTCTTTAAAAATACACTTCTCGAATAGTGTGTCTCCCAATAGATGAACTGTCATTTCCTCTTCTTCATTCTTTAATTGTAACCAGCAATCTTCTTTTGTACCGAATTTAGCGATAATCCTCTGTAAGTAATCGTGATCAAATGGCTGTTCTTTCCCATTAATCAACATACTGTCTGGTTCCAGCAATAGACGACTCATGATTAGCCAGTCCTTGATTTTCGATTGGATATCATCTTGCTTTAAATCATAAAGTTGACTGACACTGTAGATCTTCTGATTATTTCCCATTGCCTTCCCCCTTCCTAATTGCCTTATTATAATTATATCTTAAAGATTTAAAAAACCCTATAAAATTGATTACTAAGTTTAAAAAAATTGTATACTATAATAAATTGTGTTAAAACTAAAATGGAGGTGTTCAGATGGGGCTAAAATTTGAAAAAACCGATGATTTAGATAAGTTGTTTGAATCATTTGCAGTTGATCCAGACAAAAAAGTGCAGAAGGATGAGGATATCCAGAAGTTCTTAAAACCAAAAACAGAACAAAATAGCAAAAAAAAGGATCAGGCTTAAGCCTGGTCCTTTTCGATTGCAGCTTCAATTGCTTGCCATGCTTCTTCTTTTCCTTTTTTTGTCTCAGAAGAGAAAAGAATGAAAGTATCATTCGGGTCAAAGTCTAATTTTTTTTTGATAGCACTCGTATGTTTATTCCATTTTCCGCGAGGTATCTTATCTGCCTTCGTGGCCACAACGATTACAGGGATACCATAATACTTCAAAAATTCATACATCTGGATATCCTCTTTACTAGGATCGTGGCGTGCATCGACTAACGAAACAACTGAACGCAATTGCTTGCGACTAGTAATATATGTTTCGATCATTTCGCCCCATTTTGCCCGTTCTGTTTTAGAAACTTTCGCGTATCCATATCCGGGTACATCCACAAAATGCAACGCATTTTCGATTAAATAAAAATTTAGTGTTTGAGTCTTTCCTGGCTTTCCAGAGGTTCTAGCCAAATTTTTACGATCAATTAAAGTATTAATAAAGGAAGATTTACCCACATTTGAACGTCCTGCCAAAGCGATTTCTGGCAGATCAGTTTCAGGATATTGTTTTGGTGAGACCGCACTGATAACGATCTCTGCATTATGCACTTTCATTCTTTCACGCCTTTCAAAAAGAGGTTATAACAGAAGTAGGGCAACTTCAAGAAATTTCGGATTACTTCCGAAGAAACTACCTCTGTCACACCATTTGTTCGGAAAAGGAGCTGTGACAAGACTTTTGTCACAGCTCCTTACTTGCTAACCTGCTTTTTTCTTATCGCTATGATACTCAATAATGGGTTTCCCAGATCCTTCTACAGAATCTTTTGTTACGATTACTTTTTCGATTGATTCATCTGAAGGAATGTCAAACATAACATCCATCATAACGTCTTCGATGATTGATCGTAAGCCACGTGCGCCTGTATTACGAGTAATTGCTTTATCAGCAATCGCATTTAATGCATCCGCATCGAATGATAAATCAGTATCATCATAAGAAAGTAATTTTTGGTATTGCTTAACTAACGCATTTTTAGGTTCAGTTAAAATACGAACCAAATCTTCTGTTGTTAATTTTTCTAAAGCTGTCGTAACTGGTAAACGTCCAATAAACTCTGGGATCAACCCAAACTTCAATAAGTCTTCTGGAATAATCTGTTGCATAATACTTGCATCTTCATCGATTTTCTTATTATTCTTACCAAAGCCAATCGTTTTTTCACCTAAACGATTTTTAACGATTGTTTCGATTCCATCGAATGCGCCGCCAACGATAAATAAAATATTTGTTGTATCAATTTGGATAAATTCTTGATGAGGGTGCTTACGTCCTCCTTGCGGTGGCACACTGGCAACTGTTCCTTCAAGAATCTTAAGCAAGGCTTGTTGCACACCCTCGCCTGAAACGTCACGAGTGATTGAAACATTCTCGCTCTTACGCGTGATTTTATCGATTTCGTCAATGTAGATAATACCCTTTTCCGCTCGTTCAACATTATAATCTGCGGATTGTAATAACTTCAATAGAATATTTTCGACATCTTCACCAACATACCCCGCTTCAGTCAGACTAGTCGCATCAGCAATCGCAAATGGTACATTTAGAGTTCTGGCCAACGTTTGCGCCAAAAATGTTTTCCCTGAACCGGTTGGTCCTATTAAACAAATATTACTCTTTTGCAACTCAACTTCATCTATTCCATCATTTTCAGTATTTACTCGTTTATAATGATTGTATACCGCAACCGACAATGCCTTTTTAGCTTGATCTTGACCAATAACATATTGATTCAAAACATCTAGTAATTCTTTTGGTTTTGGCACATCAATAAATTCACGAATAGCTTCTTCATGGAATTCTTCGTCTATAATTTCTTTACAAAGGTCAATACACTCATTACAGATGTAAACTCCGGGACCCGCAACGACTTTTTTTACTTCCTCTTGGGTCTTCCCGCAAAATGAACAGCGGACTGTTTCACCTGCGCCTGTGCTCTCATACATGGCTGTCACCTCTTGATTATTTCTCTACAAATGTTTCCACGATTGCAGTCTTTATCTATAATAACATAAAGCCTTGAAAAGACAAAGAAACCAGTGGTAAATAAAAAGGAAATCTAAAGAAAAAAGTTCTCGATTTCTCGAGAACCTTTTTCTATTTAGCATACCAAGCTAATCCTTCATATCTCCAGCCTTGCTTAACTAAATTATTTTTTTCATTAGTATTCAATGTATAATGATGTGATCCAGCTTTGGCATTTGGATTATATAATCGGTGCAATGCATTTGATCCTCCAGAATACCAAGAGATTCCTTCATAACGCCACCCTTTTGAAACTAAATTATTTTTCTCATTAGCATTAAGTGTATAATGATGATCTCCTGCATTTGGGTTATATAAGCGATAGACTGGATTTCCAGATGTCGGACCATTCCATCCTATCCCTTCGTATCTCCACCCTTTTGAAACTAAATTATTTTTCTCCGCCACATTTTGTGTATAGAAATGTTCTCCGCTATTAGGATTATACACACGGTACATTTGCACACTGTTTGCTGGCGGTGTTGTAGCCGGATTACTAAAAGTAGAAGTATAATCCGCATTGATGTCAAAGTTTCCGTTGATGCCTGGGAACGATAATTGCGAAGACCATTGCCAAGCGCCATACTGAGTATAAAAATTAGTAGTCGAAAGATTGTACGGATATGCTGCTACCCAAATATTTTTATTTCCAATAGTGGCAGCATTTATTCGTCCGGTAGTCAACCAATTCAAGCCTATATAATGACGAACATTTCCGTAACCCAAAGTTTTCAATCGATTTTCGAAAGCTCTAGAATTATTCGTATGGTTCCCTTTACCAAGAATCTGAGGTTCCTCAATATCGTTTACCATAACAGTACTGTTACTTAAACCGAATTTTTTTGCAGCAGCAGCAAAATAATTTGCTTCTGCAACAGCTTGTGCATCGCTAGTAAACCAGCTGTAGTGATATGCAGAAACTTTCATCCCAGCAGCCATAGCGTTGTTGATTTGGGACTGCGCATTAGGATTTGTGTAGCTCGTCGCTTCAGTCAATTTGATGACGACACCTGTGACACCATATTCTCTCATTTTTTGGAAACTCGCAACGGAGATATTTCCATTATGAGAAGAAATATCGACAAAGCTCTTGCTTGGTGTATTCGTATTACTCGCTGAAACAGAAGGTAGCGCTGCAAATAATTGAATTGTTGGATAGAGATCTGAACGTCCTTTTGGTAAAGACATTGTTCCTTCAGCAGTCTCCATTTGTGACTGAGGTATTGTTGCCTCATCTTCTGCTTCGACACTCTCTGTTATCTCGGCTTCGTTATTCTCAGTAGATTGCTCAGTAGCTTCAGTGCTATCCGTTGAATCAACTGTTCCAGTCGTCTCGACTGTCTGTTCATTACTTGCTATTTGATTTTCCTCAGCTAAAGCTGTAGATGATAAATTCAGACATAAAACAGTTAAAAAACATAGTCCTAAAATTTTCTTCTTCATTTTCTCCTCCTTAAGATATAAAAACTGCTTGATTACAAAAAATAAAAAAACGAGAACGACCTCATTTCATTAATAATTCAATATTACCAAATTTAAGCGTTATTTTGAAGTTATTCATTATAAATATCTATAAAAAAGTGGAAAACTAAGTTGCCAAGCTTCATCAACGGCAATCAAATCCGACTAGTTAGTTGAACAAAATAAAAAAGTATGCAGTACAAAAGCTTGTACCGCATACCAATATTTCCTTATTTTTTGTATTGATTACCTAAAAATAGATCTATTTTTCTACAGCTGTCCCAGTAACAAGTTCAACTGCTTTTTTCATCTTGATGTCATGCTCTAACATATCTTCTGTCAGGACACGGCTAATTTGTTCTTCTGGCATTTGATACATCTCAGCCAAATCTTTAATTTCTTTAGCAATATCTTCTTCAGAAGCTTCGATTTTCTCTGCTTCAACGATAGCTTCCATTACTAAGTTCGTTTTAACTCGCCCTTCAGCTTCACCTTCAAATTGTGTATGAAGATCTTCTTCAGTAGAACCAGTTAATTGGTAATACATTTCTGGAGAGATTCCTTGACGTTGCATATTGTTTAAGAACTCATCCATTGAACGATGAACTTCATCGTGCACCATTACATGTGGAAGTTCAACGATTTCAGCATTTTCAACAGCTTGCTTGATTGCTGCTTCGTCTTTAGCTTCTTTTGCAGCTTCTTCTTTTTGTTTTGTCAATTCATCACGATATTTTGCTGTTAATTCGTCTAAAGAATTTACTTCTTCGTCAACATCTTTAGCAAAATCGTCGTCTAACTCAGGTAATTCTTTTGCTTTAATTTCATGAATCGTTACTTTGAAGATCGCTTCTTTACCAGCTAAATCTTCCGCTTGATAGTCTTCTGGGAAGGTTACAGTTACATCTAGACTTTCGCCAGCTTTATGTCCAACTAATTGTTCTTCAAAACCAGGAATAAATGAACCAGAACCTAATTCAAGAGAATAGTTTTCACCTTTTCCACCTTCAAAAGCTTCTTCTCCAACAAAACCTTCAAAATCAATTACAGTAGTGTCGCCATTTTCAGCCGCTTCATCTTCTTTAATTACTAATTCTGCTTGAGCTTCTTGTTCTGATTTCAAACGTGCATCTACATCAGCGTCTGAAACTTCAACATCTTGTTTAGGAACTTCTAATTCTTTATAATCGCCTAATTTAACTTCAGGTTTCACAGTAACCTCTGCTTTGATAACCCAAGCTTCGCCTTTTTCCATGCTGTCTACGTCAATTTTGGGTTGAGAGACTGGATCAATGCCTGCTTCTTTAACAGCAGCTTCATAAGCTGTTGGTAATACATCGTTTAATGCGTCTTCATACAATGCTTCTTCACCGTACATACGGTTAAATACTTGGCGAGATACCTTTCCTTTGCGGAAGCCAGGTACATTAAGATTTTTTTTCACTTTGTTGAATGCATTTGTTAACCCTTTTTGAATCTCAGTTTGTTCAATTGAGAATGTTAACACACCATCATTGGTGCCCGTTTTTTCAAAATTTACAGTCACGTTTGTTCCCTCCGAATACTAATATACTTGCATTTTGCATACCATTAAATATTACACTACTGATTGTGAAATGTAAATATAAAGCTTTTGCTCTCGGTATTTTTTAATGATAATCGAACATCAGTTGTTTTATTTCCCCACGGATCATTTCAACCCTCTCATCAAGGGAAGCAGAATACTCTGAATACTCCGCCAAATAACTAGCAACCCAAGCCTCCGGTTTCATAAAAGAACTTTGTAATGGATATAAAAATGCCATTTCTACATTAACCTCTTCTAATAAATTCGCTAACAATGTCGGATTTTCATTACCTAGACATTCAGTCAAACGAGTTCCAATAGCACTTTGCAAAGATTCATCAACCCCAGATTTAGCCGGTGACAATTCTACAATTTCGTTTTGGATGCTCAGATACCGAGTCTTTTCAGTAACACCCATCCGTGCCATACTCTCAAATAGATAACTGCGAACCAATGGTGCAACTTGAGAATCCACCATAAAACTTTTAGCCAATGCTTTTAACTGCCTTTCAGGTAACTGCTTGATTTTCCGAACAAGTATTAGCTGTTCCATTGCCAGCAAGGATGGAAGCTGGTTTAATTCGTTCTCCAGCTGCTTGATTTTTGCCAGCTGTTGCCTTTGATAAAAAGATTCTTGCTCCTCAATACGCATTAGCCAAAGATTTTTCTGTTCTTCAGTTAAATACTTGTATTTTTGTGCTCGCCATAAGAATTCACGGGCAGCGAAGAATCTTTGAGAGTATAATTGAATCTGCAAATACAAATCAATAGTCTCCGCTGTTTCGAGATAACTGTCAGCTCTTTCTTCTGAATACTCAAGTGCCTCTGGAAAATAACCTTGTTCTAATGCCAAACTCGCAATTAATCGGTTAAGTTTAGAGGATGGATTTACTTGATAAGCAAGTTTGTAGTTCTCTAACGCTTGCGAATAGTCCCCTGCTGAAAAAGCTTCTTCTGCGAGCGTTAAGTAGTAGTGATCATTGTTAGGGAATTCAATTGGATTCATTCTTATACTAAGCCCTCTCTAGCTGCTAATAAATTTAGTGTCACAACACTCGTGTCAGAGAAATAATCCCCAATGTGCTGCTTATTCGGTGTAAAAATGGTGATAAGATAACCTATCATAAAAAACGATCCCCGTAAAATAAAACGGCAAGCTCCTTCTCGGATCAGAACCGTTTGCCAACTCAGTTCCTCTTCTTTAAAACAGACTACACGAATCCCAAAAGCCATCTTTCCAATCGTTTGTCCATGGTTCATTTTTGTCATCAAAATAAAATATGCTAGGTAGATCAACAATGTCAAAAATCCATAAACACTTACTAACTCAGAACTCTTGGTTAACCCAATAAGATTCGCAGGTAGACCCAATAAGATTCCAGTGATAGCCGAAATGCAGATTAGATCCAACAAATACGCAAAAAATCGAATCCAAAAACCCGAAAAAAAATAGTCTGGGTAATGATGAAAATCCGGTTTACGTATTTTCTTTTCAAGCAATTGCGTCACAGGTCCTACTGCTGGTTTTTGACTAATCTCCTCAGTCATTATTACTCACCTCCATAAAGATACATCGCTTTTGGAGCCTGGGGAGTGCCGATACTTTCAACGATATTTCTAACCAACTCATCTTGAGAAGGTTTAATACCTTGAAATTCGGCTAAGCTATTGCCTAACCATGTGTTCATAAAATTAGTCGACCCAGTAGTATATGAAACAACTTTAGCATCGCTCAACCCTTTGTCCTTTCGTAGAGCCTTTAATGCTTGATCTGGATAACCAATTGCATCTACTAAACCATTTTCTAAAGCCTGAGCGCCATCATAAATTCTTCCATCAGCTAGTTTACGAACTTGCGCCTCATCCATATTACGTCCATCCGCTACCGTTTTGACGAAGCGACCGTACATACTATCCACGAAAGCTTGTAAAACTTCTTTATCCTCTTTGGTTTGAGGCCTAGAAGAAGAACCGATATCTTTTAGTGCACCACTCTTAATGGTTGCATCGGTGATACCCAATTTTTCCATCAATCCAGAATAATTCATACTAGACATAATAACCCCGATTGAACCTGTCATTGTGTCTTCTGTAGCAAATATCCGGTCAGAATTTGCGGCTATGTAGTAACCGCCGCTAGCGGCCTGACTCTCCATTGAAGCATAAATCGGAATCTTTCTATCGTTTTGAAGTTCTTTCAACGCACGTGTAATTTCCGCTGTTTCATAAACAGCTCCTCCTGGAGAGTTTATCTCTAATAGAATCCCTTTGATTGTTGAATCATTCTGAATCTTAGCTAATTGTTTCATAAATGATTCATGATTATAGCCGCTAGTTGAAAATAGACCGCTTGTACCATCATCAATAATAGTTCCTTCTACTACCAATTTAGCAATTTTATCGTCGCTTGATCCAGCCTCCTCAATTTTTTCTTGCGGTTCATTCGTTCCATACAATAGCTCGTTAACCTGACTAAGTTCCCTTTGATTCTCGTTTTTACGGCTAATTGTTGATGAGATTATCGAAAAGATCAACAATATCACTGCAATACCGACTGCAACCCAACGTCTTTTATTCATTTTCTGCCTCCTAATATAAGTTACGAATAATTAATACTTTTTCTACTGGACCTTCAGCTTTCATTTTGTTTGCTTTTTCAAGCAGAGAATACCCTCCGAAAAATTCATGGGTTAAAGGGTCTTCAATCTTAAACATTTTCGCATCCTCTATACTTAAAGCATCAGGATTGATTTCTTGGATACTGTCCCAGCCTGTATCTAAAAATATTTTGGTATTATCACTAATTTCAGGATTATTAGTAAGCTGTGTCAAAAATTCACGTAATTCTCCAACTGTTAGGTTTTCTGGTTGATTCATTTTATTTTCCCCTCTCGTCTATTTTTTGTGAAAAATGTCTTCACAAAAAAATTTCATTATTCATAAGTAAACAGACTTTACAAAGAACAAATGCTTCCCTTCAGAGCCGCTCACTGCATAATACTTCTCTATTTTACCTTATTCTTCTCACAGATGAAATGCAGAAGCTGTTTTGTTACTATGTTCCTCATTTTCACAGATATCATATATACCAATTAAGTAAAAATAAAAAAAATTTGACTATATACATCGTTTATATTATATTAGTCATTGTTTCCGATTTTAAAAAAAGAAAATCTTAGATGTACCATTAAGATAGCGCCAGACCTTTTAGAGGTGACGAGGAAGAAACTAATCGAAAAAATTCGGCGGGTGGTTTCAGGGCTGCTGTACTCTACAGATCATTACAAAAACTTTATAAAAGAACAAAAAAATGGTCATACAGCTCGGAAACATATAATGAATAGGAAAGTAGGAAAGCATTATGTGTGGAATCGTAGGAATTGTAGGAAATGAGCGGGCAACAAGTATTTTGGTAAATGGATTGGAGAAATTGGAATATCGCGGCTATGACTCAGCAGGTATTTTCGTTGCAGATCAAAATGAAGACTTTTTGATTAAATCTCAAGGTCGGATTAAAGAATTAGCAGAGAAAATTGACCCTAAGGTTCATGGATCAATTGGCATTGGTCATACTCGTTGGGCAACGCACGGCGAGCCGAGTGAAGAAAATGCACATCCACATACTTCGCAAAGTAAACGTTTTGTTTTAGTTCACAACGGTGTAATTGAAAACTATGATGAGTTGAAAGAAAAATATTTGGCAAACGACATTTTTTACGGTGAAACTGATACAGAAATAGCCGTTCACTTGATCGAATATTTCTCGAAGCAAGGTCTTTCAACAAAAGACGCTTTTCGTAAGTCTCTAAAGGAAATTCATGGTTCATATGCTTTTGGTCTAATTGACAAAAATGAACGTGAAACAATTTATGTCGGAAAAAACAAAAGCCCATTATTAATTGGGTTAGGCGATGGATTCAATGTCGTCTGCAGTGACGTGATGGCAATGCTAGAACAAACCAATCAATTCGTTGAAATCAATGATGGTGAGATGGTAATAGTAACTAAAAATCGAATTGAAATTGAAGACGAAACAGGAAGCGAGATTCAACGTGCACCTTACGAAGCAAAAATCGATCTTTCTGATATGGAAAAAGGAACCTATCCTTACTATATGCTAAAAGAAATTGACGAACAACCTGCTACGATGCGCCGGATCATCAGTGAATACACTGATGAAACAGGAACCGTCGTGATCGAAAATGAGTTGTTGCAAAGTTTATTGAATAGTGACCGTATTTATATTGTTGCATGCGGCACAAGCAACAATGCTGGGTGGGCAAGCAAACAAATCATTGAAGGCTTAGCTAACATCCCTGTCGAAATTCATTTATCCAGTGAATTCGGTTATAACATGCCTTTACTTTCAGAAAGACCTTTCTTTATTTATTTGACTCAAAGTGGTGAAACAGCGGATAGTCGCCAGGTATTAGTTAAAACAAATGAATTGGGTTACCCATCCCTAACTGTGACAAACGTTGCTGGTTCAACTTTGTCACGCGAGGCGAGTTTTACAATGTTATTGCATGCTGGTCCAGAAATCGCCGTAGCTTCCACTAAGGCATATACAGCGCAAATTGCAGCCTTAACTGTTTTGGCAAAAGCTGTTGGTGAAGCTAAAAACATAACCGCTGCAAGAGATTTTGATTTAACAAAAGAATTAGGGATCGCGGCGAATGCGATGGATGTAATGATTGCGGAAAAAGCAATGATCGAGGAAATTGCTGAAGAATATTTAGCCACAACTCGCAATGCCTTCTATATCGGACGATCTGAAGATTATTATGTCTCCATGGAAGTAGCTTTAAAACTAAAAGAAATTTCTTACATTCAAGCTGAAGGTTTTGCGGCTGGCGAACTGAAACATGGAACGATTGCGCTTGTTGAGGATGGTACTCCTGTTATCGGCATCATTACAGAAGCAGTAACAGCCCCTCACACTCGTGGAAATCTACGTGAGGTAGAAAGCCGTGGCGCTCACACGCTGGTGATTACCTCTGAGGAATTAAGCAAAGACGGTGATCAAATTATTTTACCAAGCGTTCACCAGTTCTTGCGTCCGCTTGTCTCTGTAATTCCAGGACAATTAATCGCTTATTACGCAACTCTCTTACGTGGCTACGATGTTGATAAACCTCGTAATTTAGCAAAATCAGTCACAGTAGAATAAATAGAAGGATTCGACTTTGGAGATCAAATCAATAGTTAGTTCCTGTACCGACTGGAAAAATCTGGTCGGTATTTTTATACAAAGAAACAGCCGACCTTTTTTAAGATCGGCTGTTTTACATTAATCTAACCCAATTTCTTCTCGAACAACTGCTGCAATTTTTTCAACATAATAGTCAACTTTTTCATTCGTTGGTGCTTCAGCCATCACACGCAGCAGTGGTTCAGTCCCTGAAGGTCGAACCAAGATACGTCCTTGACCATTCATTTCTGCTTCTGCCTCATCAATAGCTTGTTTAATGGCAGGTACATCCATCGCACCATATTTATCGCTAACACGAATATTAACTAATTTTTGTGGATAAATCGTTACCTCACCAGCCAGTTCAGAAAGCTTCTTGCCTGTCTGCTTCATAATATTCAATAATTGAACACCCGTTAACATCCCATCACCTGTTGTATTGTAGTCTAAGAACAATACATGACCTGATTGTTCACCACCAAGGTTGTAATCATTTTTACGCATTTCTTCCACAACATAGCGGTCACCAACTTGCGTAATCACATCTTCCAAACCAATATCTTCAATCGCTTTATGAAATCCTAAGTTACTCATCACAGTAGTTACTACCGTATCTTTTTTCAAACGTTTGCGTTCAGCCAAATATTTTGCACAAATGAACATAATGCGATCACCGTCAACAATATTTCCTAACTCATCAACTGCGATAACGCGGTCGCCATCACCATCAAAGGCTAAACCGGCATCAGCGCCTTTTTCAACAACCATTTTTGCTAATTCTTCCGGATGAGTAGAGCCAACACCTGCATTAATATTTAGACCATTCGGTGACGTTCCCATTGTGTAAAAATCTGTTTCTAAATCTGCAAATAGACGATTTACACTGGTAGACGTTGCCCCATTAGCTGCATCAACACAAACAGTAAGACCTGATAGATCCCCCGAGATCGTTTGTACAAGAAATTGTGAATATTTCAGTAGACCTTCATGGAATTCATCTAACGTTCCCAGTCCTTCTGCTGAAGGACGAGGAAGCGTGTCCTCTTCAGCATCAATCAAAGCTTCAATTTCAGCCTCTTGTTCATCAACTAATTTGAATCCATCTCCACCAAAAAACTTGATGCCATTATCTTCTGCAGGATTATGAGATGCAGAAATCATTACCCCAGCAGAAGCTTTTTGCAATCTTGTTAAATAAGCGACACCAGGCGTTGAAATAACGCCAAGTTGAAACACTTCAATTCCTACAGATAGCAAACCAGAAATTAAAGCTGTTTCTAATAATTCTCCTGAGATACGGGTATCACGTCCGACTAGTACGCGCGGGCGTTCCTCGCTTTCATGATGTTGACTTAAGACATAACCGCCGCAACGGCCTAATTTAAATGCTAGTTCAGGCGTTAGCTCCTTATTCGCGATTCCCCGTACTCCATCTGTTCCAAAATATTTACCCATTAAATTATATTTCCCTTCTTCATCTAGTTAGCTGATTGATTTGTCGATTTCTCTTCACTGCTTGTTGAATGCGTAGCACTTGTTTCAGAAGAATTCAAGGCTCTACTTGAGTTATCTGCAACTTCAGTTGTCGACGAACTAGAATGGTTTGTACTACTAGTTTCTGATTCTTGAGACTTCTTAAATATCGGTGTTACTTGTGCACTCACCGTTTTAGGATTCACTTGATAATCCCCAGATACTGGTACATCAATGAACTTTTTGACAGTCCCTTGAATTTGACTCACATCGACTGGAATGCCGATACTGTCTATTTGATCAATTACTGACTGAACACCGGTAATTGTTGCCTTAGTACGATTCAAATCGATTTTGACACTTTCCACTGTTGAAGGTAGTTCCCCTTCTTGGATGGGGTAAAGTGACACTTCCTTACTTGGTGTTTGAATTTCAAAGTTAACAGTTACATTCTGTGGATCTGATTGAATCGGTAGCGCCTCACCACTAGCATTCAACGCTTGAACAGGCGCTTGAATACTATCCTGATCTGCGGTTAATTTGCTACTATCTATCGAAGCAACAACGCGATCAATTTCTTTCATTGTATTTTCGCCAGTAGTGATTTCTACTTTTTCGGGCTGTGTAGAAATCTCACCAACTTTCAATCCGTTACTGCTTGTTGTACTACTTAAAATCGGTGAAACATCAAATTTCTTTTTCACTTTTTTCTCGATTGTTACCGAAATTTGCTCTGGTTCGATCGTAGCAAAAAGCGAACTAGATAAATTCTTAGTTTTTAAACGAACCTCATGTGTTCCAGAGGTTAAATTCGTTAAATCTGCTACAACGCTAAAATCACGTGTATCCGGATCAATTTCCTTATTTAATTGAATTCGATTTGCTCCACTTAATTTAACAGAGACATTCGATGAAAAACCATGAACAAAATATTGATCCGAATCATAAAGAACATTGATTGGAACATTTTGAATAGACTCCTCATAACTAGTTTCAGAAGAAATCAGGCGACTAAAATTTTGACTATTAACATTAAAAAATAGGATCAAACTAAATACTAAAGAAATCAGCATGTAAGGCATATTGCTCTTTTTAAATTTGATTCTCATTTTTGGCCTCCTTTTGTCAAACCTTCCAAAAAGGTTTGCAGAAGACTCTTTTTGCCAATATTCTTTTCATCTGGCAACAATTCTCTACGCATTACGGCCAAATACTCTTCTTGAGATAAATCATGTAAAAAGTCATTATTCAGCGTAATACTGACACCACCTGTTTCCTCAGAGACAATAAAAGTCACGGCGTCACTGACTTCACTAATACCGACAGCCGCCCTATGACGTGTTCCAAATTCCTTTGGAATCAGCATACTGTCTGAAAGCGGCAGATACGCTGAGGCTACTGCAATTTTTCCGTTCTTAACGATAACTGCTCCATCATGCAATGGTGTATTTGGTATAAAAATGTTGATCAATAACTCTCCAGTGATATCCGCGTCCAGATCAATTCCGGTTTCAATATATTCCTCTAGTCCTGTGAAACGCTGAATTGTCACTAATGCCCCGATTTTCCTTTTTGACATGTATTGAATCGCTTTGTCAAAGGCTAGGATCATTCGTTCATCATCCCGTTCTTCTTTCTTCGTTGTTTTAAAGAATGAACTGCGACCTAAATGCTCTAGTCCGCGACGAACCTCTGGTTGAAAGATAACGATTGCAGCAATTACACCATAAGTGATGATTTGGTTCATCAACCATGATAAAGTGTGCAAGCCAATCAGTTCAGCCACAATTCGAATCCCAATAAAAATTGCTACTCCTTTAATTAATTGGACCGCTTTTGTTCCGCGAACGAGTTCAAACAAACGATAAATCAAAAACCAGACAACAAATATATCTAAAAGGTTGACGATGATATCCCAAGTTGAAAGATTCTCAGAAAAAAAGCTAAGCCAATATTCCGGTTTGAATAATTCAATTAGACGATTAGGCATAGATAACCTCTCTTTCTATCCAAAATTCTTTACAATTATACCACAGTGGTACAGGTCTAGCATAAAAATTAAGAAGGAAAAGGAGCCTTAAAAAAACTAAGACTCCATACGTTTAATAGTCATTTGATTTCTCATAAAAAAATTTTTGCTATGGAAATTTTCTATAACTACTATTTTATGTTAAAGCTAACAAAAATGCCTTATTCAAAGCTATTTACTCCGTTTTTCGACGCGCGCTGCTCTGCGCGTAGCGCGTCGTGCTTCCGCTTCTGGATCGGATTTACGCTCTTTTTTCACTGCTATTTCAGTTGCCATTTCTTCTGTATTTGCCTTTTTCCCTTCCAATTTCGCACGAATCTTTTCTTCCTGTCCCGCTATACGCGCGTAATTATAAAAACGTGCTTGCGCATCAGTTACTGTTTTTTGGTATAGGCGCTGCGCATCATCTGGTTGGATATTTTCTAATGCCGAGAAACGTGTTTGTTGTTTCATGAAACTAATCATATCATCAAAATTTGGTTTCTTATAATCCAATGTCATCGGATTTTTACCTCTGTCACGTTGAACTGGATTGTAACGATATAATGACCAATAGCCAGAGTTAACCGCATCTTTGGCTTCTTGCAACGTTTTGCTCATTCCTCCGCGCAGTCCATGGTTGATACATGGGGTATAAGCGATCACTAATGATGGCCCTGGGAATTTCTCCGCTTCATCCAATGCTTTAATTGTTTGCATTTGATTTGCCCCTGATGCAATTTGCGCTACATAAACATTACCATAAGTCATCGCCATCATTCCTAAATCTTTCTTAGATTGATACTTGCCACCTGCGGAAAATTTTGCAATAGCTGAAGCTGGAGTAGCTTTAGATGTTTGTCCACCTGTATTTGAATACACTTCATTATCCATAACTAAGATATTCACATCCGCACCGCTTGCTAAGATATGATCGATTCCCCCAAAACCAATGTCATATGCCCAGCCATCTCCACCAAACATCCATTGGCTAATTTTGACGAATAGATCACGATCATCATAGATTTCCGCTAACCTTGGGTCATTTAGCCCTTCTGCTTCAAGAGCTGCAATTAATTTAGTTGCTCTTTGCTGCGTTCCGTCTGACTCAAACATATGATCCATCCAGTCTTCCATCAACGCACGCAAGTCATCAGAAACACTATCTAAAACATCATTCACTTTATCAGCTAGTTCTTTACGACGTGTTTGATTAGCTAGAAACATGCCATAACCGTACTCTGCATTGTCCTCAAATAACGAGTTTGACCAGGCAGGACCTTGTCCATTTTCGTTCGTTGTATACGGGCTAACAGGTGCTGCTGCACCCCAAATCGAAGAACATCCAGTCGCATTAGCAATCATCATACGATCACCAAACATTTGAGTCATTAGTTTCACGTAGGGTGTTTCTCCGCAACCGGCGCATGCTCCTGAGAACTCTAGCAAAGGCTGGTTGAATTGCGAACCTAGAACAGAATTTGTTTTTACTGGATTCGCTTTTTGTTTTAAAGTCATAGAAAACGCCCAGTTGATAGCCTGTTCTTTTTCTTCCTCATACGGTTTCATCACTAGTGCTTTTTCTTTAGCTGGGCAGGCTTCCACACACAATCCGCAACCAGTACAATCCTCAGCTGAAACTTGAATACGATATTTCAAGCCATCAGCTCCGCGCATTTCACGAACGATATATCCTTCTGGCGCCTCCTCCATCTCTTCCTCATCTGCTAAGAATGGGCGGATTGCTGCATGAGGACAAACGAATGAACATTCATTACACATAGTACATTTGTCACTAATCCAATGAGGAACTTCCAATGCTACACCGCGTTTTTCGAACTTCGTCGTACCTGTAGGGATTGTTCCATCAGTCATTCCATTTGCTACAAGATCGTTAACAGTCAGATCATTACCACGTTGCGAATTTATCGGCTCCACGATTTGCTCCACATATTGAGATACGGGAGACTTCTGAACTTTCACGGGTACGTCAATATTTTTCCAATTTTCAGGAATCTGTACTTGATGTAATAATTCGACCGTCTGATCAATCGCCGCGATATTCTTTTCGACAATTTCCAATGATTTACGACGATAACTTTTATCTGCTTCCATTTTTAGAATACTCAGCACATCATTAAACGGGATAATACCAGTTAAACTGAAAAATGCAGTTTGCATAACCGTATTGATGCGGGAACCAAGCCCAACCTTCATCGCCAGTTTTGCAGCATTAATAGTATAAAATTTGATGTTATTTTCGGCGATATAACGTTTCATTTTCGCAGGTAACAGCTTATCCATTTGGGTGTCATTCCACATAGTATTCATTAGGAATATCCCCCCTGGTTTTAAGCCTTTCAATAAATCATAAGTATGGATATAAGCTGGTGTGTGGCATGCAATAAAATCAGCACTCTCAACAAGATAAGTGGATCGAATTGGCGTGTCACCAAAACGCAGATGTGAAACTGTTAGTCCACCAGATTTTTTGGAATCATAACTAAAGTAACCTTGCGCGTACTTATCCGTGTGGTCGCCAATGATTTTGATAGCAGATTTATTCGCTCCAACTGTTCCATCAGACCCAAATCCCCAGAATTTCGCTTGGAAAGTATTCGGATTAGTTAGGTCAATAATTTCTTTTGTTTCCAACGACATATTGGTTACATCATCTACAATACCAATTGTAAACCGTTTCTTGGACTCCTGTTTATCTTTTATCAGTTCATCAAAAACAGCGATAATCTGATCAGGAGTCACGTCTTTTGATCCTAAACCAAAACGTCCACCGATTATTTTAGGTCGAACTTCAGCTTCATACAGTACCCCTTGAACATCCAGTAAAAGCGGTTCACCATCTGCACCAGGCTCCTTTGAACGATCTAATACAGCAATCGATTTAATTGTATCAGGAAGTTTCTCTAGAAAATTACTGGTTGGAAACGGACGATATAAGTGAATATTTAGAAAACCAACTTTTCGCCCGTTTGCATTTAAATAATCGACTGTTTGTTCAATTGTTTGTGCGACAGACCCCATCGCTACAATAACTTCTTCCGCATCATCTACTCCATAATAGGTGACTAAGTCATAATTGGTGCCACGAAGTTTGTTAATCTCGAACATATATTTCTGCACAATACCGGGTAACTCATCGTAATAACGATTAATCGTTTCCCGTTGTTGAAAATGAACATCAGGATTTTGGTTAGTTCCACTGATTGTTGGGTGATTCGGATTCATACTTCGTTTGCGAAAGGCTTTTAACTTCTCATGATCGATTAATGGAGCTAATTCTTCATAGTCCAATACTTCTACTTTTTGAATTTCGTGACTCGTACGGAAACCGTCGAAAAAGTTCATAAAAGGAAGACTACCTTCTATAGCTGCTAAATGAGCTACTGCAGACAAGTCCATTACTTCTTGAACACTACTTTCTTGCAACATCGCAAAACCAGTTTGTCGAGCAGCCATCACATCTCCATGATCACCAAAAATATTTAATGCATTTGTTGTAACTGCACGACTAGCAACATGAAAGACGCCAGGTAATAATTCACCTGCAATTTTATACATGTTTGGGATCATTAATAATAATCCTTGCGACGCGGTATATGTGGTAGTCAGAGCTCCCGTTTTCAATGCACCGTGAACTACACCAGCGGCTCCTGCCTCTGATTGCATCTCCGTGATCGTTACAGGTTGCCCGAATATATTTTTCTTTCCCTGTGAAGCCCATTGGTCTACGAGCTCGGCCATAGTAGAGCTAGGAGTAATTGGGTAAATTGCGGCTAACTCAGTGAATGCGTACGAAATATAAGCTGCTGCTGTATTTCCATCCATTGTTTTTTTCTTACGCATGTTTCTCCTCCTTATAATAAGAGCCTTCATCTTTTCGTTTTCAGAAAAGTATTTCAGGTTCTAGCGCTTGATAGTATTCAATTTATCCATGATAAAATGTGTCTTCAACCTGAACCATAATGAAATCGAAATAGCAAGCTTGTATTCTTTATAACAACGGCTTCATTATAAACTAACCACTCTTAATTTCAAACAAGTGTTTTGGTCTTTTTAACTTATTTATATGAAAAGAGTTTGTTTTCTTAGAAAACTTTTGTACACTAGCAATAGAAAGGACGTGTTCTCTCATGGATATTTCTATTATAAAGGGAAATCTAGTTAATGATTTTAATGGTATCAAAATTGGTTCTGATGCGGCGCCAAAACGTTTGATTGAGTTTATCAACCTTCGTTGTCCCTACTGTAAACAATGGTTTGAAGAGTCTTATGATACTTTAAATCAAGCAGTCGCTGAAGGGAAAATCCAACGCATTATCAAATTATTAGATAAAGATAAGATTAGTTTGCAACGCGGCAATGTAATGCATGAGTATATTGATGCAGATCCACAAAAGGCCTTGATTCAAATCCAACAAGCTTTTGAAACGCAAGAGACTTGGCAGAACTTTGAACTTGAGGCAGTTGCTGAGTATGCAGAAAATTCGTTACACTTTACTCAACAAGCAAATCAAAGCCTACAGGGAGAGATTCGTAACGAGGCAGAACAAGCTAATATCAAGTTTGTGCCGACAATTGTATTAGATGAGCATATTTTTGATGAATCAATTGATGAAATTACATTAAGAGCTTATATCAATGAATAAATAAAAAAACAGTTAAATTAAACCGACCTCCAAAAGCTAGACAAATAAGCTAGCTTCTGGAAGTCGGTTCAGTTTTAAACAGTTTTTTTTCGTAGATTATCTGCAAAATCATTGATTTTTCGAATTCGATGATTGATACCCGACTTAGAAATCGCGCCAGAAGGAATCATCTCACCTAGTTCTTTTAAGCTGATTTCAGGATTTTGAATCCTCAATTCTGCAATCTCTTGCAATTTTTCCGGTAAAGACTGCAAGCCAACAGTTGCCTCTATGAAATGAATATTATCAATTTGCTTCGAAGCAGCATCAATCGTTTTATTCATATTAGCTGTCTCGCAGTTAACCAAACGATTAACAGAATTACGCATGTCTCGTACGATTCGCACATCTTCAAATTTCAACATAGAGTTCGTTGCACCAATCAGTGTCAAAAAGTCAGCAATTTTCTCTGCACCTTTTAAATAGGTAATGTAACCGTTACGTCTTTCCAATGTTCGCGCATTAAGATTAAATTGATTCAATAAATCACAAATATCTTGATTATGTTCCTCATAAATTGAAGATATCTCTAAATGATATCGACTCGTTTCAGGATTATTGACCGAGCCGGAAGCTAAAAATGCTCCGCGTAGATATGCTCGTTTTTTTGCATCTGATTTTTTAATTTCGTTAGAGATATGTGATTGGAACATCATTCCATCCATAATATCTAAATCAAGCAATATCTTTTGTGTTTCTTGTTTCAGCCGAACAATATAAACGTTGTTTTTCTTTAATTTCATTTTCCGACGTACCAACAACTCGCTGCGCACACCATAATGTTCCTTCAATAAAGTAAAAATCCGACGAGCAATCGCCGCATTTTCCGTTTGAACATTTAAAACAAATTGATGATTACTCAAGCTAAGTGAGCCGTTCATACGTATCAAAGCGGCTAACTCAGCTTGCGCGAGATTCTTTTGCACTGCCAGACCCGTTAGTTCTTTTTTTACTTCTGCTGCAAAAGACATGACGAGCCCTCCTTTTTCGTAATAAAGAATTGTCTTTTCAAGAGAAAGTTACTTTTATCTTAGATAACTAAATTTTCGCTCCAAAAACAATTCTGAATAATTCGTCTACAACTTTATCGCCATCATGGAAGACCCCACCATCACGCAGTTTCAAAAAATCAGTAGAAACAACTCGGCAGCCCTCATCTCTTAAACCATTGAAATCATGTGTTACTTGTACTAAATATTCATCATAGATTTCAGGATCCATATAACCTTCAGGAACCTTTTCTGTATTGACCAAAACGGTATCAATAAAGTTACTTCCAAGATGTTTGTGCAGAACGCGAATATGATCTGCATCGCTGAAATGTTCTGTTTCACCTTTTTGAGTCATGATGTTACAGATATAAACCACTTCCGCATTAGTCGTACGAACTGCTTCACCTAATTCCTCAATCACCAGATTAGGTAGAATACTTGTAAACAAAGAACCTGGTCCTAAAACAACCATGTCCGCTTCATGGATAGCAGTAACAACTTTTCGAGCCGCATGCACTGCTTTATCTCCATTTTTTTCTGTAACATAAACTTTTTCAATTGTCTTACGATCGATAGCGATTTTAGATTCTCCTACTGCACTTGTCCCATCGTCAAAATCTGCATGTAAAACTAATGGTGTTTCTGAAGATGGATAAATATGTCCATCAACATGCAGCATCATTGATAACAATTGTATTGCTTCATAGGTGCTATTACGCATTTCTGATAGAGCAGCGATCAAAAGATTCCCAATAGTGTGATTCGCTAAAAACTTATCGTCCTCATGAAAACGATATTGAAATAGATCTTCATAGAGCTTTGGCATATCAGACAACGAGGCTAACACATTTCGTAAATCTCCCGGCGGAGCCATATCTACAGAGTCGCGTAATTCTCCGCTGCTGCCGCCATCATCGGCTACAGTAACAACCGCAGTAATATCTGCACTTTGATTACGCAAGCTTTTTAGAATGACTGGCAGTCCAGTGCCGCCACCGATTACAACAATTTTCGGTTTGCGGATACGGTATGTCTTCATTTTCATGAACGATTCACCGTCTCTTTCCGTTTATCTTTGTCACGATGTGTAATATTCACTTTATAATCTGCGTCTTTAATAGCTTTGCCTACCCGTTCTGTCAAAGCAACTGAACGATGTTGACCACCCGTACAACCGATAGCAATCGTCAGTGAACTTTTCCCCTCCTTAATATAACCTGGCAAAATGTCCATAATTAACCGCACAAAGTTCGCATAAAAGCTTTCTGTTTCAGGAAATGACATCACATAATCATAAACAGGCTTATCTAATCCAGTTTGCGGGCGCAACTCCGGAATATAGTGAGGGTTAGGTAAAAATCGAACATCCATTACGACGTCTGCATCAATTGGCAAGCCATACTTAAATCCAAAGGAAACAACTTCAACGTGAAAACCTAAATCATCTTTTTGTTTAAATGATTGATTAATTTTTTCCCTTAATTGCCGGGGCGTTAAATCTGTTGTATCAATCATCAACGTTGCTCGATTCTTTAAATCTTCTAAAATTGCACGTTCTTTTCGTATGCCTTCCGTAATCATACCATCCATCGCAAGCGGATGCGCACGACGTGTTTCTTTATACCGTGAAACAAGTTCCCCATCAGAACAGTCTAAAAAAAGAATGCTTGTATCAATGAAACCTGTATTTTCAATCTCTATTAACATTTTTTGAATATCTTCGAAGAATGAGCGAGATCGTAAGTCAACGACTAATGCGATTCTAGTTACCTTTCCAGACTCACGAATCAGTTCCCAAAATTTTGGGATTAGTCCTGGAGGCATATTATCCACACAAAAATAGCCCATATCTTCAAAACTTTGAATAGCAACGGTTTTTCCAGCACCGCTCATACCAGTAATGACAACTAAATGCAAACTTTCAGTCATTTGTGTCACTCCTTTCTCAATTTAAGGAAATTATCTTTAATAAATAATGTTTAGTTTCAAGCTGTGTACTACTCTACTATTTAAATACTCACCGTACAAAACAGAAATAGCTAACTCTAAATAGCCCTAAGTAGTAACCTTTTATTAGTATTGACTATAAGATAATTTTTTATTAAATAAAAAGATACCAAAGAAGCTGAGTTTTAGCCTCCTTCGCTATCTCTAAAAATTATAACACTCCAGGCGTGTCTTTGCTACTTATTTGTAATTCTTTACCTTTTCCTAATAGACCATACGCAAACTTAGATAGATATCTGCAAAAAAAAAGACCCTCCTACTTGGAAGATCTATTTTTCACTGCTAATTCAATTGTTCGATCAACTAAAATTGATTGTGCATCAATTACTGGATAAACTACATCTTCCGTCAATTCTTGGACTAAAGATAGTTCTGTACAACCTAGAATAGCGTTTTGACAACCATATTTTTCAAAGACATCTGAAAGAATCTCCAAGTATAATTCACTATTGATAAAATCATTTTCTTTCACGTCATGATAAATCAAATGATTGATTTTATCTTGTAAATCTGACTTAGGAATAAGAACCTCAAATCCTTTTGTCTCCAGCTCGCTTTGATATACTTTGGCAGAAATTGTTCCAGCAGTAGCTAAAATAGCAATCTTTTCCCCTGGCTGATGATATTTTGTCACTTCATTAACTGCTTCGCGCGGCATGTGTAACAGCGGAATTTCTGTTGCTCCTTGCAGCTGCTCAAAAAAATAGTGGGCAGTATTACAAGTCAACACAATAAAGTCTGGTTTCAGTAAATTTTGTTTTTCAATATCATCTAATAAAAATGGTAACGGATTGGCTGCCTCGTGATCTAATATATATGCTGTTCGATCAGGAACGGTCGCATGATTGAACATCACATAATTCAAATATTCTTGATCATTATGAGCTTTCGTTCGTTGATTCAAGATTCGGATAAAGCTTTCTGTCGCCATTGTTCCCATGCCACCAAGGATACTAAAGAAATTCTCCATACTTATCCTTCTTTCTCTTTAAAGAATAAATCAAAACGACCTTTATACTTGCTGAACATGTATTTCATTAGAACCCAACGCATTAAAGACATATCTTCCTTGTAAAAGACTGTCGTTCCCCAATGATTGTTTTTGATCATTTCTAATGCTCTTTCTTTTTCTGCATTGTTTCGAGCAAATTTTTCGAAAACGCCCTTTGGTACACCCATCCATAACATAGAAGTTGCTGATTCAGCTTTTCCATAGATCGTTTCATGGAATGGTTTCTCAAAAACACGATCTTCCGTCACGTATTGAGCTAGGTTAAATCCATTCAAAGTAACGAAGAAACTGCTGCGCCCTTGACGTAAATTGATTTCAAATAATTTATATTCACCATCACGCGGGTCATACTTCATATCAAAATTTGCAAATCCTGTATAATCAATTTTTTCTAAAAAAGCTTTGATTGTTTGATAAATTTTTTCATTGTACTCAGGCATAATAGCTACATAGTTTCCAATTGCTTCAGGAGATGGGTCTTCTAGCAGTGGATGACCTAAACACATCATACGAACTTGATGATTCTGATCAACATAGGCGTTCAAAACGCGCATGTTGCTGTCGTCGCCTGGAATAAAGTCTTGCGCAATCATTTCACTAGTATAACCAGCTTGGTAGATACGTTCGACGATTATATCAAACTCATCTCGTGTATCCAAAATAAAGGCCTTTTTACGCCCCTCAAAATCAACAGATAACCACTCTACACTATTCGCAGGTTTTAATGCTACTGGAAAATCAAATGGCAAATCTTGTTTCAATTTACCAGCTTCCAATATGTCCTTCGTAATAATAAACGTATTTGGGTATGGCAAATCATATTTTTCGCAAATTTCATAGAAACTAACTTTGCTGATTAAATTTTGCAATAAATCAAAATCGATGTACGGACAGATAAACCATTCTGAAAGTTCCTCTTTATGTTGTGAGACTAATTCGGCATATCCGTCTCCACAAGCAATTAACAGATATTTTGTATTAGGGTCGTTGTAGGTATTTTTTCCTAATTCGCGCATCTGTTCGATAAATACTGGATCTTTGTCAAATCCAGGAACAACGTGAACATTAACAATCTTACTGTATTTCGTTGGTGCCAACTGCAATCCAGCATAAGCCTCCGAAACAATTCCATAGGCTTCGTGAAAAGAACGTGACATACCATAGACATTAATATCGCTCCCTAATAAAATAGGGACAAATTTTTGTTTTTCATTCATATTATTCTACACCTTCTCATTCTAAATCCTTGATAATCATACCATAAAGAAAAATGCAAGCAAAGGACAATCCTTCACTTGCAATAAGCTTTATCGGTTATTTATTTTTTAGGACACGTTTCAAATAATGTCCGGTATAACTCTCGGTTACTTCGGCAATTTCTTCTGGTGTACCTGTAGCTAAAATGGTTCCGCCGCCGTCTCCGCCTTCTGGTCCGAGATCAATAACGTAGTCAGCCGATTTGATTACGTCTAAGTTATGCTCAATAACCAAAACGGTATTTCCAGCGTCAACAAATCGCTCAAGAACTTTCAATAAACGAGCAATATCGTCTGTATGCAACCCCGTAGTCGGTTCGTCTAAGATATAGAAATTCTTACCATTAGAATTCTTATGCAATTCACTAGCAAGTTTCATCCGTTGTGCTTCGCCGCCAGAAAGCGTTGTTGCAGGTTGTCCCATTGTGACATACCCCAAGCCAACATCCACGATTGTTTGAAGTTTTCGATGAATTTTAGGAATATGTTTGAAAAACTCAACAGCATCTTCTACTGTCATCTCTAAAATATCAGCAATATTCTTTCCTTTATAGTGAACTTCCAATGTTTCAGAATTGTATCGTTTACCGTGACAGACTTCACACGGCACATAAACATCCGGTAAGAAGTGCATCTCTATCTTAATAATTCCATCTCCACGGCAGGCTTCACAACGTCCGCCTTTTACGTTAAAACTAAAACGCCCTTTTTTATATCCGCGAATTTTCGCCTCATTCGTTTGTGCAAATAAATCACGTATATCGTCAAAAACACTTGTATAAGTAGCAGGATTACTTCGTGGCGTCCGGCCAATAGGACTCTGATCAATATCGACTAATTTTTCAATATTATTGTAACCTGTAATCTTTTTAAACTTACCAGGTTTGTTTGAATTTCGATTCAATTTTTGGGCTAACGCCTTTTTTAGGATTTGATTTACTAAAGTTGATTTTCCTGATCCAGAAACACCTGTTACAGCGACAAATTTTCCTAATGGAAACTCAGCATCAATACTTTTTAGATTATTTTCAGCAGCACCTGTAACCTTGATTTTCTTCCCATTCCCCTTACGACGTTCTTTCGGTACTGCGATTTCTCGTTTTCCCGATAGATACTGCCCAGTCAAAGATTTCGGATTCTTTTCGACCTGCTTCGGCGTTCCTGCAGCAACAATCTCACCACCTTGGTCTCCAGCTCCGGGGCCAACATCAATTAGATAGTCTGCTGCACGCATCGTATCTTCATCATGCTCTACTACGATCAGTGTATTTCCTAAATCGCGCATTCTTTTCAATGATTCAATCAGACGATCATTATCACGCTGATGCAATCCAATCGAAGGTTCGTCTAAAATATAAAGAACTCCAGACAAATTTGATCCAATCTGAGTCGCTAATCGAATGCGCTGTGCCTCACCTCCAGATAAGGTCCCAGAAGCTCGGCTTAAAGTCAAATAGTCCAAACCGACATTTCGTAAAAAGCTCAAACGATCCTTGATTTCTTTCAGAATCGGTTTAGCAATAATTTTTTCTTGTTCACTTAACGCGACCGTCTCAAAAAAATCTAGCGCGCTATTAATTGAATCTTCACTAACTTGTCCGATATTTATATCATTGATTTGAACTGACAACGCTTGAGGATTCAAACGGTACCCATGACACGTTTGACAGGTCAATTCTGTCATATACAAACGCATTTGATCGCGAGTGAAATCACTGTTAGTTTCTGCATAACGACGATTGATATTATTGACAATCCCTTCGAAAGGAACTTCAACGTCACGAACACCGCCAAAATCATTTTCATAATGGAAATGAAAATTTTCACCCTTCGAACCATTTAGAATAATGTCTTGATGTTCTTCGGGTAGCTCTTCAAAAGGTGTATCCATATCAATTCCGAAACTCAGACAGGCTTGTTCCAGCATTTGAGGATAATATTGGGAACTGATTGGATTCCAAGGAATTAATGCCCCTTCTCGCAATGTCTTACCTTGATCTGGAATCACTAAGTCCATATCAACTTCCAATTTCACACCTAATCCATCACAATCCGGGCAAGCACCAAATGGCGCATTAAATGAAAATAATCGAGGTTCAAGTTCTCCAACTGTGAAACCACAATAAGGACATGCATAATGCTCACTAAACAACATTTCTTTTTCACCGATCACATCAACAATCGCATATCCTTCCGCTAACCGTAAAGCGGCCTCAAAAGAATCAAATAAACGCGAACGGATTCCCTCTTTAACAACGATGCGATCAACAATAATTTCAATGTCATGTTTTTTGTTTTTCGTTAATTCAGGTGCTTCTGTTACATCGTACAATTCTCCATCAACGCGCATGCGGACATAACCTTCACGTTGAATCATTTCAAAGATTTTTTTGTGTTGCCCTTTTTTCTTAGCAATCACTGGTGCTAGAATTTGAATTTTTGTTCGTTCGGGTAATTCTAAAACTTTATCAACCATTTGTTCAACGGACTGTGAAGTGATCTCAATATGATCGTTTGGACAGATTGGATGGCCCACTCGTGCATACAACAACCGCAAATAATCATTGATTTCCGTCACTGTCCCCACTGTTGATCGAGGATTTTTACTCGTCGTTTTTTGATCGATCGAAATCGCTGGACTTAACCCATCGATGCTATCGACATCGGGTTTATCCATTTGACCTAAGAATTGCCGTGCATATGCAGACAGACTTTCCACATAACGACGCTGCCCCTCCGCATACAAAGTATCGAAGGCCAGCGAACTCTTACCAGAACCGGATAACCCAGTAACAACCACCATTTTGTCACGGGGAATCGTAACATCTACGTTTTTCAAATTATGAGCTCGCGCTCCATGAATTACTATCTTGTCATTCGCCATTTATGTCTCCTATTTCTTTTTACTGTTAATCAATTACCTAAAAATCACAACACTAATTAATTCGAACTAAATTACTCTGCTGCTTTTAGTTCTAAGATAGTATCGCGTAATGTCGCAGCGGTTTCGAAATCCAATGTTTTCGCAGCTTCACGCATCTCGTCTTCCATCTTAGCAATAAGCTCTTTCTTCTCTTCTTTAGAAAGCTCTTCATAAGAAGTAGTTTCATAAGCTCCAGTATCTTCAGCCACTTTACTGATTGAGATCAGATCACGGATTTCTTTAATAATCGTGGTAGGTACAAGACCGTGTTCTTCATTATATTGCTGTTGAATACCGCGTCTCCGAGCAGTCTCGTCCATTGCTCGCTGCATAGAATCCGTCACTTTATCAGCATACATGATAACTTTACCTTCAGAGTTTCGTGCAGCTCGACCGATTGTTTGGACGAGTGAGCGCTCACTCCGCAAGAAACCTTCTTTATCGGCATCTAAGATCGCAACTAGCGAAACTTCTGGGACATCGATTCCTTCTCGCAGCAAATTGATTCCGACCAGAACATCAAACTTACCCAAGCGCAAATCTCGGATGATCTCTGTTCGTTCTAGTGTTTTGATATCACTATGCAAGTACTTAACTTTAATCCCTAACTCTTTGAAGTAATCAGTCAAGTCTTCCGACATTTTCTTCGTTAAGGTCGTGACAAACACACGCTCATTTCGTTCAGAACGCTCATTAATCTCACCGACCAAATCATCTATTTGTCCCATAATAGGTCGAACATCAACGATTGGATCCAGCAAACCTGTTGGCCGAATAATTTGTTCGATTACTCTATTTGTTTTCTCGTGCTCATAAGGTCCAGGTGTTGCTGAAGCATAGATGATCTGATTGACACGTTCTTCAAATTCTTCCAATTTCAATGGGCGATTATCTAAAGCCGACGGTAAACGGAAACCATAATCAACAAGCATCTGCTTACGAGCACGGTCACCATTGTACATACCGCGAACCTGCGGCATCGTTACGTGAGATTCATCAATCACCATCAAAAAATCATCCGGAAAGAAATCAATCAGCGTATAAGGCGGTTCCCCTTCTTTACGACCATCCATATGGCGCGAATAGTTTTCAATCCCTGATGTATACCCCATCTCGCGCAACATCTCAATATCATAGTTGGTTCGTTGTTCCAAACGCTGCGCTTCTAACAATTTATTATCATTACGAAGAATTTCAAGCCGCTCCTCGAGTTCTTTCTGGATATTGCTGATAGCAACTTCCATATGGTCCTCGTTGGTTAAGAAGTGAGTAGCTGGAAAGATTGCTACATGTTCTGTTTCGCCTGTAATTTCTCCGGTTAAAGCATCAACCTCACGAATCCGCTCAATTTCATCACCAAAAAACTCGACACGCAAAGCGCGTTCATCTCGTGACGCGGGGAAAATTTCCACTACATCACCACGAACACGAAAACGTCCACGTTGAAAATCAATATCGTTTCTTTCAAATTGAATGTCAATCAGATTACGTAATAACTGGTTACGATCCATTTCCATCCCTACTCGTAAGGATAGTACTTGTTCCATGTATTCCTTCGGTGAACCCAATCCGAAGATACATGAGACAGAAGCGACAACAATAACATCGTTTCTTTCAAGCAACGAACTAGTTGCTGAATGTCGCAGTTTGTCAATCTCATCATTAATACTCGAATCCTTTTCGATATACGTATCACTAGAAGGCACATAAGCTTCAGGTTGATAGTAATCATAGTAGCTAACAAAATACTCCACCGCATTGTTAGGAAAGAATTCTTTAAACTCACCATATAATTGCCCCGCTAACGTTTTATTATGGGCAATTATCAAGGTTGGCTTATTGACTTCTTTGATGACATTGGAAATTGTATAAGTTTTCCCTGTACCGGTAGCTCCTAAAAGTATTTGCGCTTTTTTTCCATCGACGATTCCTTCGGCAAGCTGTTGAATGGCCTCAGGCTGATCACCAGCAGGCTGATATTTTGAATGAAGGTCGAACTCATTGTCCGTTACTCTTTCAATCACACAAAAATCCCCCTTTTATAATTGAATATACAAAGATTTTCCATTCCAAAATTATAGCATACCGAACATATTTTCGCCATTTTTTATTCTTAGCATCAAAACTTCTTAAAAACATCTATGTTAGGTTTCGTTACATACCATGTTACAAAAATTTTGCTTTTTTTCGATTGAACAATGAAGCTACTTGTATTTTATCCTTAGGCTAACATATAATAAACAAATGATAAGTAATTAGGAGGATTAGTATGAGAAAAAACAAATTATTCCCACTCGTTGTTTTCTTAATGGCAAGTCTCTTCACACTTGGCTTTGCGAGCAAGACTCACGCCGCGGAAAAAACATATAAGATAGGAACGGATCTGACTTTCGCTCCATTTGAATTTCAAAATTCAGACGGTGAGTATGTCGGAATTGATGTGGATTTGCTTAATCAGATCGCGAAGGATCAGGACTTTAAAATTGATTTACGTCCTTTAGGATTTGACAGCTCCATTCAAGGTGTTCAATCAGATCAGCTAGACGGGATGATTGCTGGGATGAGCATTACGGACGAACGTAAAAAGACGTTTGATTTTTCTGAACCCTATTTTGACAGTGGAATTCAAATGGCAGTAAAAAACGATAACAAGAATATCAAAGACTACAAAGACCTAAAAGGTAAAACAGTCGCCGCAAAAATCGGTACTGAAAGTGCTACTTTCTTAGATAAGAACAAAGATAAGTACGGTTATGAAATCAAACAATACGAAGCCGCTGACGCTATGTATAACGCATTAACCAACGGGAATGTTGAAGCAATTTTTGACGACTATCCCGTTTTAGGTTACGCCGTTACAAACGGTCAACCCTTCAAGCTAGTCGGTGATCCAGAAAAAGGCAGTTCTTATGGCTTCGCAGTTAAAAAGGGCGAAAATAAAGAATTATTGAAGAAATTCAATCAAGGTCTTAAAGCTTTAAAGAAAAACGGCACTTACGAGAAAATCGTTAGTGAATATATTTCTACTGGTTCTGGAGACAGCTCTGTCTCAGAGGAAATGAAAAAAATTGAACCTAAAAAGGATGTTTACGTCGTAGCTAGTGATTCAGCCTTTGCGCCTTTTGAATATAAAGACAGCGATGGCAAATATAAAGGAATCGACGTTGATCTATTACAGCGAGCGGCTGAATTACAAGGCTTTAAACTGGATATGAAATACATCGGTTTTTCTTCTGCGATGCAGGCATTGGAATCTGGTCAAGCAGACGGCATGATCGCAGGAATGACAATTACAGATGAACGAAGAGCAAATTATGATTTTTCTGATCCTTACTTCCAAAGTGGAATTCAATTGGCGGTTGCCAAAGACAATAAAGATATCAAAGCATACAAAGATTTAAAAGGAAAAACAGTTGGGGCAAAAGTTGGTACTGAAAGCGCCGATTTCCTTGAGTCGCATAAAAAGGAATATGGCTATACGATCAAAAGTTTTGACGCAGCCGATCAATTATACGATGCATTGAAAGTCGGCTCAATCGACGCTATGATGGATGACTATCCTGTTATCGGTTATGCCGTAAATCAAGGACAAGATTTGAAAACACCGATCAAACGTGAAGTTGGTGGAGAATATGGTTTTGCTGTAAAAAAAGGACAAAACGCTGAACTTCGTGAGATGTTTACTGAAGGCTTAAAAGAAATGAAACGTACTGGTGAGTACGACAAAATCATCAATAAGTACATTAGCTCAGGCAAAGAAGAAAAGAAAGATGCTGTTGATGAATCAACGATCACTGGTTTATTGAAAAATAACTATAAATCATTATTAGACGGCTTATGGAAAACGATTGTGTTAGCGTTAGTGTCGTTTGCTTTAGCATTAGTCTTAGGAGTAATTTTCGGATTGTTCCGTGTTTCTCCAGTTCGTGGGTTACGTACCCTTGCTGGTGTCTATATTGATATTATTCGTGGGATTCCAATGATGGTGCTGGCCTTCTTCATTTTCTTCGGTCTACCAGGTATTACGGGAATCAAGATACCTGATTTTGCAGCAGGTATCATCACGCTGACTTTGAATGCTAGTGCTTATATTGCTGAAATCGTACGCGGCGGTATCAATGCTGTTCCAGTTGGTCAAATGGAAGCCTCGCGAAGCTTAGGTTTATCATATAACCGTACGATGCAGAAAATTATTTTGCCACAAGCTGTGAAGATCATGATTCCTTCTTTCATCAACCAATTCGTTATCAGTTTGAAAGATACAACAATCATATCAGCAATCGGTGTAGTAGAATTACTGCAAACAGGTAAAATCATTGTGGCACGAACCACACAAAGTTCTTATGTCTACTTGATCATCGCGATCATGTACTTAATCTTGATCACGATCTTGACTAAGTTAGCGAACCGTTTAGATAAGAAGGTGAAATAGATGGAAAATAAGATGGATAAAAAAATTGTCGTAAATCATTTGGTAAAAAAATTTGGTGACAACACTGTTTTGAATGACTTGAATATTACGATCAGTGAAGGTGAAGTTGTTTGTATCATCGGCCCTTCTGGTTCAGGAAAAAGTACTTTTTTACGCTGTATGAACCATCTGGAAGAACCAACTTCTGGGGAAATCATTATTGATGGACAAGATTTGACAGATAAACACACGGACATCAACTTAGTGAGGCAACATATCGGTATGGTATTTCAACATTTCAATTTGTTCCCTCACCTTACCGTTTTAGAAAACATTACCTTGGCTCCTCTTGATCTGAAAGGTGAATCAAAAGAAGCGGCTAACAAGCGCGGCGTTGAATTGCTGACACAGGTAGGGTTGGCTGAGAAGAAAAATGATTATCCTGATAGCCTTTCCGGCGGTCAAAAACAACGTGTGGCGATTGCTCGTGCGTTAGCAATGAATCCTGATGTCATGTTATTCGATGAACCAACTTCTGCTCTCGATCCTGAAATGGTCGGAGATGTTCTTAAAGTTATGAAGGACTTAGCGCTACAAGGAATGACCATGGTGATCGTTACTCACGAAATGGGCTTCGCCAAAGAAGTGGCAGACCGTGTAATTTTTACCGATGGCGGAAAAATTTTGGAAGACGGTACACCAGAACAAGTCTTTAATAACCCGCACAATCCAAGAACGCAAGACTTCTTAAATAAAGTATTGAATATCTAACACGAAACCCGTGAAATCATTTTAGATTTCACGGGTTTTTCTGAATGTTAATAGTGTTCTGTAAACTTCCTCTTTTGTTGCGGGGGAGTGACTTCGAATGATGCCATCCTCCGGTGAAAAAGCGAGATTTACGACTTGCTGTAGTTCATCTGCTGATGGAAAAATGGACAGATCTTCATAGGTGATCGGCAGCTCCAATTTTGTATACAAGATTCGATATTGCGCAAGCTCGTCTTCTCGTCCTTCAATTCGCAATTGTTGTAAGGTCGTTAAAGCAATCATTTGCCCATGGCTCCCTTTGATCTCTCCGCCCCATACGCTGACCATCGCATTATGCAGAGCATGAGCAATGCTCAGTCCTCCAGATTCAAAACCAATTCCGCTCAATAAAGTATTGGCCTCTACGACAGCTTCAAAAGCTGGTGTAATTTCCTGTGCTTTGTTAGCCTCCACTGCTGCTTCCGCAAATTCTAATAGAACTTCCCGACATTTTTCTGCAATTGCTTCTGCGGCTATCGTTGGCACAGCCCCTAACGTGTTTACACCAGAATTTTCACGAACAGTTCTTGCTTCAATCGAGGTCGACAACCCATCAGCGATTCCAGCAATTAATAATTGAACCGGACTTTTGATCAAGATCTCCGTATCTACTAGTACGAGGTCGGGACTTTGAGGATAATAGTTATATTTTTCAAAATATCCGTCCTTATATTGTACAGAAATCCGTGAGGTCGGCGCATCTGTTGTGGCCGATGTTGGAATAACGATACATCGGCTATTTGTCTCAAAAGCCAGCCCTTTGCCTAAATCAATCGCTCGGCCACCTCCTAAAGCAATTACATAATCAAAATTTCCAACACTTCTTTTCTCTTCAACTAGCCACACATCAACTTTTCCACCCTGATCAATCAAATCTTTTTGCAACCGCTCACCAATCATCTGAAAAATGAAACTATCAGTTACTAACAATCCTTTTTGACCGAAAGCTAGGATATCGTTTAAATGATTTCGTAAAACATCTTTTCCCTGACAATATGTCATTGGACTGACAAAAATTTTTTCCATATTTGCTCCTTCTAACCATTTTAAATGATCATAGCAATCAAATAGACTTGTGGCAAGGCACCGAAAGAAAAAGCACGCAGCGGGATTTTCCACTGCGTGCTTCTTAAAGCTGAACTATGCTTCGATTTCAGTGACGATACCTGAACCAACGGTACGTCCGCCTTCACGAATAGAGAAAGTTGTTCCTTTTTCTACAGCGATCGGATGGATCAATTCAACGTCGATCGTTACGTTATCGCCAGGCATTACCATTTCGGTTCCCTCTGGCAACACGATATTACCGGTAACGTCTGTCGTACGGAAGTAGAATTGTGGACGATAGTTGTTGAAGAATGGCGTATGACGACCGCCTTCTTCTTTCGTCAATACATAAACTTCTGCACTGAATTTTGTATGTGGTGTAATTGAACCTGGCTTAGCTAAAACTTGGCCACGTTCGATTTCATCACGTGTAATCCCACGTAATAGAACCCCAACGTTATCGCCGGCTTCTCCATAATCCAATGTCTTACGGAACATTTCAAGTCCAGTTACGATTGCTTTTTGAACTTCAGGTTTGATCCCGATGATTTCAATTTCGTCTCCGACTTTGACTTCCCCACGATCGATCCGACCTGATGCTACAGTACCACGTCCTGTGATTGAAAAGACATCTTCTACTGGTAACAAGAATGGTTTGTCATTGTCACGTTCCGGTGTTGGGATATATTCATCAACTGTGTCCATCAAGTCCATGATTACTTGTTCTTGTTCAGGATCGCCTTCTAATGCTTTCAAAGCAGAACCTTTAAGAACAGGAATGTCATCACCAGGGAAACCATATTCAGAAAGCAACTCGCGAACTTCCATTTCAACTAAATCGATCAATTCTTCATCATCAACTAAGTCGACTTTGTTTAAGAAGACGATCAAATGCTTAACACCTACTTGGCGTGATAACAAAATGTGTTCACGCGTTTGCGGCATTGGTCCATCAGTAGCAGATACTACTAAGATCGCACCATCCATTTGAGCCGCACCGGTAATCATATTCTTCACATAGTCCGCGTGCCCTGGAGCATCAATATGGGCATAGTGGCGTTTTTCAGTTTCATATTCAACGTGTGCGGTATTGATAGTTATTCCGCGTTCACGTTCTTCTGGTGCAGCATCGATACTAGCATAGTCTTGAGGGTTTGCTAGACCTTTCTTGCCTAATACCGTTGTGATTGCTGCCGTTAATGTCGTTTTACCGTGATCGACGTGACCGATGGTACCAATATTAACGTGTGGTTTACTTCTATCGTAATGTTCTTTTGCCATAATAAACAAACCTCCTAAAAAGTGTAAAAATTCTTACGGATACAGTGTAAAACATTTTTGGTTAAATGAAAAAGATTTACACTTTTACTTTTAGTAAGTAACTATCCGAAATTATAATACATCAGAATTGGTCAAACTCCAAATAATTTGTCTCTTACTTACTGGACGATAAAATTCATTTGAGTGATAATAGTAAAAAGGTTCTTTAAATTTCATTTAAATGGATTAGAAAGACGAATAAGGAGTTGATCAAATGCTTTTTGAAGAAAAGATCCAGCAGTTTCCACGTGAGTTGAGAAAAGCATGGAATGTTGGTTTTGTATTTATGTATAATGGAAAAACTTTTCATCATTTTCCAGCACGCCAATGGACAGATAAACAGATCAAAGAATATTTTCAGGAAAATTACGATAGCTCTTCAATCATTATCGAGCATTCCGATTTGAAGTTGAAAGAATTACAGATTGAAAACTTTCCGAACTGGATCGTTGTGATTCCTTATTAAGCAAAAAAAGTGCTCGACAGTTAGGTCCTGTCGGGCACTTCTTGGTTACACTAATAAATTGTACAACGTTTTGTTTTGACTCAATTCAATATAGGTTGAATCGAATTCCTTCAAACGTTTCAATAATTCTGGCAGTGTTTCTGGCTTCTTCAACAACACGCCAATCACTACTGGTCCAGTTCCACGATTGCTCTTCTTGGTGTATTCAAAACGAGTAATATCGTCTCCTTCACCTAAAACTTCTGATACAAATTCTTTTAGAGCGCCCGGACGTTGCGGGAAGTTCACCACAAAGTAATGTTTCAGCCCTTCGTAAATCAAAGAGCGTTCCTCAATCTCGGCCATTCGATTAATGTCATTGTTTCCGCCACTAATGATACAAATTACAGTCTTACCTTTGATATTGTCTTTCATTAGATCCAATGCGGCAACGCTCAATGCGCCAGCGGGTTCAACCACGATCGCTTGTTTACCGTATAAATCTAGAATTGTTGAACAGATCAAACCTTCATCGACAGACATTAATTCATCTACATACTCTTTGCTATGCGAATAGGTAATCTCACCAACTCGTTGAACTGCCGCACCGTCAACAAATTTATCAATCTCAAGTAATTTGGTTGGTTGCTCTTCTTCAAAAGCCGCTTGCATCGAAGCCGCGCCTTTAGGTTCGACTCCAATTATTTTAGTAGTCGGCGAAGTATTTTTCACATAAGATGAGACACCGCTGATTAATCCGCCGCCGCCGATGGCTGAAATTACGTAATCTGGTTTGTAGCCTTCGCTTTCTGCATCAGTCATCATTTCTAAGGCTAAGGTTCCTTGTCCTGCAATGATATTTTTGTCATTGAAAGGATCAATAAAGGTCATGCCGTTTTCTTCACAGTATTTCCTCGCGGCAGCAGCAGAAGCATCAAAGGTATCGCCAACTAAATGAATATCCGCAAACTCACCACCGAAGAATTTTACTTGGGAAACTTTTTGTTGTGGTGTAGTAGTTGGCATAAAGATCGCTGCCTTCGCTTTCAATTCATGACAGGTATATGCAACTCCCTGTGCATGATTTCCGGCACTCGCACAAACCACACCTTTTTTTAATTCTGTCTCTGAAAGTTTCTTGATAGCATAATAGGCTCCGCGTAGTTTAAATGAGCGAACTTTCTGCAAATCTTCCCGTTTTAATAAAATGGTCGCCTGATATTTTTCAGACAAATAACGATCATATTGCAACGGCGTATGATTTACAGAGTCCTTCAGTAATTGATAAGCACTGCGAACCTCGGTATCTTTGATCAAGTCCATCGCTGCACCTCCACTAGTCTTTGCGACTTACAAATGGCATCATTTTACGTAATTCGCCGCCGACTTCTTCAATTTGATGGCCGGCACTTTCGGCGCGCATCTTCTTGAATTCAGGGAAGCCATTTTTATTATCATCGATAAAGCCTTTGGCAAATTTACCATTTTGGATATCCGTCAAGACTTCCTTCATGCCCGCTTTGGCTGTTTCAGTGATCACACGAGGGCCAGAAACATAGTCGCCGTATTCAGCGGTGTTAGAGATTGAGTCACGCATTTTCGCAAATCCGCCTTCATAAATCAAGTCAACAATTAATTTCATTTCGTGACAAACTTCAAAATAAGCTAATTCAGGTTGGTAACCTGCTTCAACTAACGTTTCAAAGCCAGCTTCGATCATACTTGTCAAACCGCCGCAAAGTACTGCTTGTTCACCAAATAAATCTGTTTCTGTTTCTTCTTTGAAGGTTGTTTCCAAGACACCTACTCGTGTAGCGCCGATTCCCTTAGCATAAGACAACGCCAACTCTTGAGCAGTTCCTGTTGCGTCTTGATAAACGGCAAATAGGGCAGGTACCGCGAAACCTTCAGTAAAGGTGCGACGAACTAAATGACCTGGGCCTTTAGGAGCAACTAAGAATACATCCACGTTTTTTGGTGGGTTGATAACATCAAAATGAATGTTAAATCCGTGAGCGAATACCAAAGCATCGCCTTCTTTTAAGTTTGGTGCGATTTCGTTTTCATATAAAGTACCTTGGATTTCATCTGGAGCTAAAATCATGACTACTTCGGCTTTCTTAGTCGCTTCTCCTACAGGGAGCACTTCAAACCCGTCTTCGCGAGCAGCCTCAGCGGATTTTCCTTCTCGAATACCGATCACAACTTGGTGACCTGTATCTCTAAGATTTTGCGCATGAGCGTGTCCTTGAGAACCATAGCCCACTACCGCGATTGTTTTTCCTTCTAAAGCATCCTTCGCTACTGCATCATCATAATAAACTTTAACCATAATTTTTCCTCCAATTTTTTAAACTATATTAATAGCAAAATCATATGTTAATTTTGCGTTTAACCTCTACTAAATCCGGTTACACCGGTTCGTGCTAATTGTTTGATCCCATAAGGCCTGAGTACATCGATACATGCATTGACCTTTTCTGTCGATCCAGCAACTTGTACCACAATCGTTTTTAAGCCCACATCCACCACATCGGCGCGAAATGGATCGATCATTGCCTGAATCTCAGAACGAATCGCTGCTGGTGCGCTGACTTTGATCAAGGCCAGCTCTCTTTCTAAATGAGGTTCATCTGTCACATCAGAAACTTTGACGACATCGATTTGTTTATTTAGTTGTTTAGTAACTTGTTCGACATCGGCTAAAGTTTCGGCCTGAATAATAATCGTCATACGCGACTCGCCGTCCCTCTCCGTTCGTCCGACAGAAACACTATCCATGTTCACTTGCCGGCGATTCAAGACACTCGTGATTCGGCTGAGTACCCCCGCTTGGTCATGCACCATTGCTGTAATCATCCGTCTCATTTAATCAACTCCCAACATCTGATCATTCGGCATTCCAGCCGGAATCATTGGTAATACGTGTTCTCGATTGCAGATCATGACCTCGATCAACATCGGTCCCGATGTAGCAAAAGCTTCCTGCAACTCTTTTTCCAAAGTAGCTGGATCGGTGATTTTCTTGTTGCCGATTCCATAAGCCTCAGCCATTTTCATAAAATCAGGCTGCTCGTGAAAAACAGATTGCGAGCGACGTTCATTAAAGAATTTCTCCTGCCATTGCCGAACCATACCTAATGACTGATTATTCATCAAAACAAACTTGATATCCAAATTGTTTTGGTTCAAGATCGCCAATTCTTGATTGGTCATCTGGAAGCCGCCATCTCCAACAAAGACAACAACTGACTCATCCGGTTTCCCGAACTTTACTCCAACTCCGGCCGGTATTCCATAGCCCATTGTTCCAAGTCCGCCGCTAGTAATCAATTGTTTCGGAAATTTGAAAGGATAATACTGCGCCGCCCACATCTGATGTTGACCTACATCTGTCACGACATATGACTTTCCTTCTGTTATCTTTCCGATGATCTCAACTACTTCTTGTGGCTTGATGATTTTTTCATGCCGCTCATATTTCAATGGATATTTTTGCTTGCGTTCTTCGCAAAGCTCTCGCCATTCTTGACAATCAGGTGAGGCAATCTCAATTGACAACATTTGTTGTAAGGCGATTTTAGCATCACCAACGATTGGAACATCGGTCTTAATGATTTTGCCGATCTCTACTGGATCTACGTCGATATGCGCCACCTTCGCATGAGGCGCAAAGGCTTCCGGCGAACAAGCCAACCGATCATCAAAGCGGCTGCCGACATTGATCAATAGATCCGTTTCCATCATCGCCATATTCGCTGCAAAAGTACCATGCATCCCGCCCATTCCGAGAAAATTCGGATCATCATGAGGCAAAAGACCTAATCCTAACAACGTACTAACCGTTGGTAATTGGTATTTTTTAACGAATTGGCGTAATTCTTCTACTCCATCCGCAGCAACAACTCCGCCACCGATTAAAAGAATTGGTTTCTTAGCTTTTTTCAATAAGCCCATCAAACGTTCGATTTGTAATGCTGATGGCGTTGTTGTCGGTTGATAGCTTTCTAAATGAACCGGCTTATCAATTCTTGGATTTGCTTTCAACGTCGTAATATCTTTCGGCAAATCGATCAAAACTGGACCTTTTCGACCTGTCGTGGCAATATGAAATGCTTCATTAACGATACGCGGAAGCTCCTCAATGTCGCGAACTTGATAATTATTTTTTGTAATCGGTACGGTGATCCCTAACATATCAGCCTCTTGGAAAGCATCCTTTCCGATCCCGGGTGTCGTTACTTGACCAGTAATTACAATTAGCGGAACAGAATCAATCATCGCGTCCGCAATTCCAGTCACGACATTCGTCGCACCTGGGCCACTAGTGACAATCACAACTCCAGGTTTTCCTGTAGCTTTTGCATACCCTTCTGCAGCATGGACTGCTCCTTGTTCATGACGTGTAAGAATGTTCGGAATAGATTCATCATAAAGTGAGTCATACAGTGGTAAGACAGAACCACCAGGATACCCAAAAATCAATTCAACTCCTTGATTTTCCAAACATTTAATTAATAAATCTGCTCCGCTATATAGGTGTTCAGCTTCCACTTTTTGCTTCATTTCTTCCACCCCTATTCCCCCTATTCTTCAGGCAATTTCATGACCCCGCCAGTATGTGCAGACGTGACCATTGCTGAGTAACGTGCCAACCAGCCTTTTTTGACTTTCGGCTGAAATTTCGTTAAGTTTTCTCGCCGCTTCATTAATTCATCTGCCGACACATTGACGTTTAATGTACGATTCGTCAAATCGATCGTAATCTCGTCACCATCATTAACCAAGGCGATTGGTCCGCCCGCCGCCGCTTCTGGTGAAACGTGTCCAACAGCGATTCCCCGCGTGGCACCAGAGAAACGTCCATCCGTGATTAACGCAACATCCTTACCTAAACCGCGACCTACGATACTGGATGTAGGTGCTAGCATTTCCGGCATTCCCGGTCCGCCCTTTGGCCCTTCATAGCGAATCACTACGACGTGTCCTTTTGTAACGGTATGATTATCAATGGCTTCTACTGCTTCATCATGAGAAGCGAAACAAATCGCTTTCCCTTTAAAAACTTTGATACTTGGATCAACACCACCGACTTTGATTACACTGCCCTCCGGTGCGATATTTCCATACAGAATTGAGAGACCGCCGACTGGACTGTAAGGATCGCTCTTCGGATGAATCACTTCTTCATTCATGATTTTAGCTAAGGCGACATTCTCACGTAGCGTCTTACTCGTTACTGTTATCCGATCAGCGTGGATCGCTCCATCAATTGAAACTAACTCATTGATGATTGCTGGTACCCCGCCCGCTTCATGAACATCATGCATGGAATAGCTAGAAGAAGGAGCAATTTTTGAAAGATAAGGCACTCTTTTCGCAATTTCATTGATGTCCGACTGATTGTAGTCAATCTCCGCTTCATTCGCAATCGCTAATGTGTGAAGAACAGTATTCGTTGATCCGCCCATCGCCATGTCTAATGCGAATGCATCATCGATGGCTTCCTTTGTAACGATATCCCGCGGCTTGATCTGTTTTTTTACCAGTTCCATCAAATGTTTCGCTGATTCTCGAACCAGTTCACGCCGTTCATCAGAGACTGCCAAAACTGTCCCGTTCCCAGGTAATGCCAACCCTAAGATTTCTAATAAACAGTTCATAGAGTTTGCAGTGAACATTCCAGCACATGAACCACAGGTTGGACAGGCATTTTGTTCCATAAACAAAAAATCTTCTTTAGACATTTGCCCTTCTTTAAAGGAGCCAACTGCTTCAAACATAGAAGAAAGAGTCGTTTGGTGACCACGTGGGTCAATCCCAGCCTTCATCGGACCGCCTGAACAAAAGATCGAAGGAACATTCGTTCTGACAGCTGCCATGATCATCCCCGGTGTAATTTTGTCACAGTTGGGAATATAAAATACTCCGTCAAACCAATGAGCATTGATAACCGTTTCTGCTGCATCAGCAATCAATTCACGACTGGGTAATGAATAGCGCATCCCAATGTGCCCCATCGCGATTCCATCGTCCACGCCAATTGTATTGAATTCGAAAGGAATTCCTCCTGCTTCACGAATCGCTTCTTTTGCCACATCAGCTAGTTCTCGTAGGTGGACATGTCCTGGTACAATATCAATATAAGAATTACAAATAGCAATAAATGGCTTATCCATATCATGGATATTTTTTACTTGGCCAGTAGCATATAACAAGCTTCTGGCAGGTGCTGCGTCAATTCCTTTTTTAATCTGATCACTTCTCATAGTCACATCTCCCTACATTCAAAAAAAGAGCATCCCATCAATAAATGGGATGCTCTTGCAAGAATCCCATTTCTAACGCAAATAGGACTCAAACTAACGGTTGTTGCTTCTCCGCGTTCTAAGTCCTGGACTCAATAATTAATAAGACGATACCATCAAAATTATTGTATTTACTCTTGCGCATAGAAATCGGCTCCTTGTTTTTTCTAATAATTTCTTAATCATTTTTTTATACTATACATTTCATAAGATTAAAAGTCAATGAATTTTCAGAATATTTTCTAACTTAGTGATTTTTTGGTTTTTTTCTTATAGGAATAGGATTGCTTAAAATTTGGTTTACTGAACTGATGATCCACTGTTTGGAGAAGGCTAAGTTTTAATAAATGAATTTAATACAGATTTAATGAAAAGAAAAGCCCGACAATGATTGTCGAGCTTATCCAGCGAATTGGCTGTTATAAAGGTTCGCATAAAAATCGCCTTTTTCCATCAAACTGCGGTGGCTTCCCTGCTCAATAATCGAGCCGTCTCTCATCACCAAGATTAAATCAGCATTTTTAATGGTAGATAGACGGTGAGCGATCACAAAACTAGTTCGTTCAGCTGTTAATTGATCCATTGCCTGTTGGATCATGCCCTCTGTACGTGTATCTACACTGGAAGTCGCTTCGTCTAAAATCAACAACTGCGGATTGGCTAAAATCGCTCGAGCGATCGTCAACAACTGTTGTTGGCCTTGAGAAATCTGACTGCCGTCTGAGGAAATAATCGTATCGTAACCGTTCGGAAGCGTCCGAATAAAATGATGACACTGTGCATCCTTTGCTGCTTGAACAATTTCTTGTCTAGTAGCATCTGGATTACCATAAGCGATGTTTTCCGCCACAGTTCCTTCAAATAGCCACGTATCTTGCAAGACCATTCCGAATTTCTGGCGAATTGATGCACGTGAAAAATGGCTGATATTTTTGCCGTCAACTTCGATTTGTCCGCCAGTCAATTCGTAGAAACGCATCAACAAGTTGATCATCGTTGTTTTCCCCGCACCTGTTGGACCTACAATTGCTACCATTTGCTTTGGCTTCACTTTAAAGTTTACATCTTCCATCAAAAGACGTTCTGGTGTATAACCAAAAGCAACGTGTTTAAAGGTTACCTCGCCTCGGAGTTCTTCCGGAACAGAGACGCTCATCATTTCTTCTTTTTCTTCATCTTGATCTAGAATTTCAAAAATTCGTTCTAGGGCAGCAAATGCACTCTGCAAACTATTGATCACATATGAAACTTGAGTGATAGGTTCAGAAACTTGGTTCACATATTGTAGATAAGCTTGAACTAAACCAATTGATAATTGACCATTGATTACCATGATCCCGCCGACGACTGCGCTAGTCACAAAGCCCAGCTGATTAATCAAACGAATCAGCGGGTTGATAGCAAAGCTGACAAATTGCGCTTTTTTAAAGGCTTGAAATTGGGCTTCATTCAATTCATCTAGCTCTTCCGCTGTTTCTTTTTGCCGATTATAGGCTTTAATCAAAAGGTTTCCTGAATAGTTTTCCTCTGCCTTCGTTCCAACGGCCCCTAGAGCTGCTTGGTTTTCAGAAAAATATTCTTGGTTTTTGTGTGCTAAATAATTAGTCAAAACGAGACTGATCAGCAGAATAACCACGATCCCTAATGTCAACAATGGACTCAAGTAAATCATCAAGCCCAAACCAATGACGATCGACAAGAACGCTGAGATCATTTGCATCAAGCCCACTTGTAAAACTTCCGAAACTTTATCTAAGTCGAGGGTCGCTCTAGTTAAAACATCCCCAGTTTTGTATTGATCAAAAAACTTCATCGGTAAGCGATTCAATTTGTCTGTCAAGGTCTTTCTCAACCGCAAAGTCAATGTTTCAGCAACACTCGCCATTGTGTATTCCTGCAACAATGAAAACAACGAGACACCGCCCCAAGTTAACAAAAGCAAAAGTATTGGATGAAGCAACGCAGCAGATAGATTTTCAAAAGTTACTTGTCCTGTTCGGATCAATGTAATGATCGCATCCAACCCCCAACCTAAAATCAAAGGAGTGACCGCCATCAATGTAGCGAAACATACAGCAGAAGTAATAATCACGATGAAACGTTTTTTCTGTTCCATCAGTAATTTGAATAGCCGAATTCCGGTCTTTTTAAAATCTTTTGGTTTTTCTGAAACTAATTTTTTTTCATCAACTTGCTTGATGCTCATGCTTCTTCCCCTCCATTCCTTGAGATTTGGCAAATTCTTGATAGACATGACAGGTTTTAAGTAATTGATCATGTGTACCTCTACCAACGATTTTTCCTTCTTCCAACACAATGATTTGATCAGCGTCCTTGATCGTAGAAAGTCGTTGGGCAACAATTACGATCGCTGCGTCTGTCAGGTAGTTTTTTAATGCTTTCCGCAGCTTAGCATCGGTTTGGTAATCTAAAGCCGAAAAACTGTCATCAAAGAAATACAGATCCGCTGGTTTGATCAACGCCCTTGCAATACTCAATCGTTGCTTCTGACCACCAGAGAAGTTATTGCCCTTTTGTGCAACAACAGCGTCATACTGACCATCCAAGTTGTTAATAAACTCTTCAGCCTGTGCTACCATAGCGGCTTCTTTTATTTCCTCTTCCGTTGCTTGAGGATTCCCGAAGAGAAAATTATCTTTGACTGTTCCACTGAACAAGAATGCTTTTTGAGGTACGTAACTAATACGGCCTCTTAGTGTTTCCTGAGTGACATTTTGAATTGGCTCGCCTAGTAAGCGAATCTCGCCTTTGGTCGTGTCTCTTAAACGTAAAAGAGCCTTAGCGATCGTACTTTTTCCTGAGCCAGTTCCCCCGACGATCGCTGTAACTCCTTTAGGTATTTCAAAATGGATATCTGATAAAACAGCCTCTTCAGCTCCGCTGTATGCAAAATCTACATGATCAAAAACAGCAATCAGAGCCTCCTCTTTTAATTCGAAGGAAACTTTTGAGCCATCAACGATTTCTTCTTTTTTGTCTAATACTTCACCGATCCGTTCTAATGATGCCAAGCCCTTTGGAATCATCACGATTACCATCGCTGCCATCGTTAAGAACCATAAACTTAAAACCGTGTACTCGCTGATTGCTGTCAGGCTCCCAATCGGTACATTGCCTTGAACCACAAGTACTCCTCCGAAAGCCAATACAGCGGTCATTCCCAGTCCCATCACTAAATTGACTGTCGGGTTCAACACAGCGAATAATTTATTGACTCGGATCATTACTTCCGAGTAGTTGCTAAATGTTTTATCTGTCCGCTTCTTTTCAAAGCCAGTTTTATTAAATGCCCGAATAACTCGGACACCCGTATAAAACTCTCTTAAAATCTGCATCATCTTGTCCATTCGTTGCTGCATTACATCAGCTAACGGAATGGCCTTTTTGATCACTAATAGTGATACAACTGAAAACAAGACAATTGTTGCGATCGGAATCCAAACAAATCGCCAAGAAATGGCTCCTGTTAAAATGATCGAGGCCAGACAGATTAACGGTGCCGGTATGATCATCTGAAAGACCATCATCATGATCTGCTGAATATTTGTAATATCGCTGGTAGTTCGAGCAAGTAACGTTGGTGTTCCGAACTCGTCCATATCAGCCATAGAAAGCTGCTGCGTTTTATCGACTAATTGTTTCCGTAAGAAATAGCCGAAGCGCCCAGCCAAAATTGCTGAATAATAACTGGCGATGATTGAGACGATCCCGGTTAGCACAGCTATTCCCAGCATGAGGGCACCATTTCGCCAAATCGCTCCTTGATCTCGAGTTAAAATACCTTCATCAATAATTTCAGCAACATAGTAAGGAATCATCAGTGTTCCAACAGCTTGCACAATCATTAAGATGAAGGTGCCTAAGAACATCTTTTGATATTCTTTGAAAAAGATTTTGAATAGTTTCATCTTTTTTTCCCTCCTTCTCCTATGTTAGAATAAAGTGTAACGTAACGTTACAGTCAAGCAGAAAATGGTGATTTTTATGAAAAAACTTTTAACGATCAGTGAGATGGCAAAGTACGCTGGTATCAGTAGACGAACGTTGATTTATTATGACCAAATTGACCTTTTCAAACCAACAAAAATCGGTGAAAATGGCTATCGCTATTATGGCATTGATCAATATTTTGAGTTGGATGTCATTCTGTTGTTGAAAAATCTCGATGTTTCCTTAGAAGATATTCATGTTTTTTTGAAGAACCGAAACGTGGATTATGTATTGGACGGTTTTATGCGGCAAAGACAAAAAGTCGATGAAGAAATTAATAAATTGAAGAGCATTCGTGGTTCGTTAGATAGTTATATTGAACGCTACACTACGTTAAAGAACTTTGACTTGGAATCGATCACCCTTTCCCATCGTGAAGCAGAGTCCTTTGTAATTTCCGAAACGATCGAGAATTTTGATGGCATTGACTCCGTTCAAATTTACGGTCGATTCTATTCTTCAGTGGATAGCAGCGACTTGTTCAGCGGCTACCCCATCGGTTTCTTAGTAGATGGCTCTGCATTCTATCAAGAAAATTTTCATGCAGCTCCCTATCGCGCTTTAGTAAAGATTCCAGAGGATCGCTTACACCTCTATGACAAGCAGCGAGTAGTTCAGCGGCCAGCAGGCAATTATGTTTCCGGCTTTATGAAGGATGAAATCCATCATATCAATACTTTCAATAATCGCTTCAGAAATTATTTGAAAGAAAACGACTTACAATTGAATGGTGATATTTGGGAACTACTGTGGCAGGATGAAACAACGTCAGAACATCCAGAGGATCAGGTCTTTGAAGTGCTGATACCTGTAAGACCAAAGGAAAAGTGCTAGATGATTGTTGAGACCATTAAGCCAAGTAACCTTGACAGTTGAATAATAGTGATGATAAGATTGAAAAGAATTTAAGGAAAGGAGAGAGTATGATGATTAAGACTAACAAGACTAACCAAATACAATTGATTGATCTGTTTGATTCGTTTTATTCGGACAGAGTGTCTTTTTCGATTGACTCTCTGTATTCGTAAATAAGACCTATTTGATGAACTGTCAATCATATCGATTGGCAGTTTTTTTGTGTGCCTGATTGTTCATGAAAAAATTACGGAGGTGTTTCCTATGAGTGGAAAAAGAAAGAAATCAGAGAACTATAAAATTAATTAGAGGAATAATTTATTCCTCTACGAGAGGATTAAATATGTTAACAATTAAAGGAAAATACAATACAGCAACAGTCTATACAGATATCTTGACTGACAGTACTGTTGGCCAAATTATGACGCTTTGCAATCAGAAGTTCACGCAAGATGCTAAAATTCGGATCATGCCGGATACTCACAGCGGATCGAGCTGCGTCATCGGAACAACGATGACAATAAAGGATCAGGTCGTCCCTAACCTTGTCGGCGTAGACATCGGCTGCGGGTTATCGGTAACTAAGATCAGAAAAAGCGTCAAATTGAATTTTGATAAACTGGATCGAACGATTCGTAATCGGATTCCCAGCGGGCACCATTCTCACAGCAAGCCTCAATATGCTTTTCCCTTAGAAAAAATTCAGGCGCCGATTCATCGCGGCTGGGCACTACGAAGTTTGGGAACATTAGGCGGCGGGAATCATTTCATCGAAGTCAACGAAGGCAGTGATGGGTTTTATTTGGTCATCCACAGTGGCAGCCGCGTTTTAGGCAAAGAGATCGCCGAATACCATCAGGAAATCGCTTATCAAAAACTGACACAAATGCGGCAAGATTTGAAACTGCAAGCAAAAGCAGCGAATGATCCTGATGAAAAAGCAGATTTGATTCAGCAACGGGATGAAATAAAGATTCCCTATGATTTATCTTATGTATCCGATCAAGATTTGGAAAATTACCTATCAGATATGCAGATCGCACAACAATACGCTGCACTCAATCGGCAAAGTATGGCACGGACGATTTTAAAAGCCATGAAATGGGAAAAACAGGTCATTGAAAGCTTTGACAGTCCCCATAATTATATTGACTTGGAACACATGATTTTGCGAAAAGGTGCGGCTTCCGCCAGAAAAAACGAAAACATGATCGTCCCCTTAAATATGAAGGATGGTTCCATTATCGGTGTTGGAAAAGGCAACGACGAGTGGAATCAATCCGGGCCCCATGGAGCTGGCCGGATGATGAGTCGCTCGCAAGCTAGAGCCTCGATCAGTCTCGAAAATTATCAGCATATGATGCGCCATGTTTGGTCGACCTCTATATCTAAAAAAACGCTGGACGAAGCGCCCAAAGCATATAAATCAAAGAAACAGATACTGACTGATCTGCATGAAACAATGGAAGTAAAAGAAATCGTTCGACCATTGTATAATTTTAAAGGCTGATTAACCAGCCTCTAAATCGATAGAAAATCAAAAATATTTTCCGATAAAAATTGACTAGCCTTTTCAAAGTTGCTAAACTTTAGATGAACGCGGAGGTAATCGGAAATACCGGATAAGCGAAATTTTTTTTACGATGAATTGTCATCGCAAAAAAGGATTCGCTTATCCTTTTTTGTTTGGCTACTGTCATCTAGGAGGTTTCATATGCCAAATACTCGACACGTCACTCCCATTATCCGCAAAGAATTCGCCCGCTTTGCTATACCTGCCGTAATCGGTATGGTGGTCTCGTCGCTCTACAATATCGTTGATGGTATTTTCGTTGGGCAAGGCGTTGGCGAATTGGGATTAGGCGCCATCAATATCGTCTATCCTTTTATCATGCTGGAAATTGCTATCACGATGCTGATCGCTATCGGAGGCGCCAACCAGTTTTCCAAAAATCGTGGTCGCGGTGATAAGTCCAAAGCAAACAATATTTTCCTGCAAAGTATGGTCCTGCTTGTGACTATTGGGTTAATTTTGAACATTCTTGTATTGACCTTTACCACGACCACCTGCCGTTTGCTCGGTGCCAATGACCAGCTCCTTCCTTATGCAAAAGAATACATTTGGTGGATCGCTTTATTCGGGATCATCTATATGCCAGGATTGGGACTAAGTATTTTCGTTCGTAACGATAATGCTCCCCGACGAGAACTCTTTGGTACGATCAGCGGTACCGTGGTCAATGTCGTCTTAGATTATCTGTTTATCATGGTGTTTGGAATGGGAATGGCTGGCGCTGCGATTGCCACGGGGATTGGTCAAACGATCTCATTCTTGATCTTCTGTACTCATTTCCTGCAAGATAAACGAACGTTAAAAATTACAAAACCATATTGGAACCTAACAGACATCAAGCAGCTAATGACCAGCGGACTACCTACTTTCTTAATGGAATTCAGTCAATCCGCCGTCTCGTTTAGCTTTAACTTAGTATTACTAAGTCGGATTGGCGCTACTGGCGTCTCCTATTACAGCATCGTGATGTACATTTGTTCTATCTTCAACATGGTTCTGATCGGTCTCACTCAGGGGGCACAGCCGATCATGAGTTACAACTATGGTAAGAAAAACCATAGTGAGGTTGAACAGATTCATAAGCTGGCTACTCATACAGCGTTAGTCTGTACAACTATTATCTATATCGGGATCTTTTTCTTCGGTGGGGCTTTAGCAAAAATTTTCGTATCCAATAACCCAGAATTGACCGCTATGGCTGCTAAAATGATGCGTTACTATTTCTTGGCCTTTTTCCCGATCGGCATTACCCTGATCAATATTCTCTATTTCCAAATTACCGAAAAAAATACGCAAGCGATTCTGCTATCGATCCTGCGTTGCGTTGGTTTCATTCAAATCTTTTTGCTGATTCTACCGTTCATTTTCGGTGAAGTCGGTATTTATCTCTCATTCTTTGCTGGCGAAGTGCTCCACTTTCTGCTGTCAGAGAAGATGTTTAGAACAGAACTTAAACTTCCTATCAGTAAAACCAGTAGTTCAAATAATATTTAAAAGAGACATCTGCTATCAGAAGATCAAGATAGCGGATGTTTCTTCTATCATATTTTTGGTAATAACGTTTAATTAATAACAGGTTCTGATCACTTATTAATCACTAACTTAAACGCCTATTCCACGATATCAAGTAATGTTTTCCAAAAAAGCTTAGCCAGAAAAATTGCAAAAAAAGACTCAACAGATTTCTGCTGAGTCTTCATTAGGGCGAACGATGGGAATCGAACCCACGAGTGCCGGAGCCACAATCCGGTGCGTTAACCACTTCGCCACGATCGCCATGTTACTATTCAATTCAAAAGAAAGAACTAAGATGAATAACATCTTAGTTCAATACCGGCGGCCGGGGTCGAACCGGCACGCCCGTGAGGGCACTGGATTTTGAGTTTTACCGCTCTTACCAGTACTATCCCATTAAACAAAGAAAAATAAGACTATACCCATTTATAACCGATTTAAACAAGTTATGGGTTAGCCATTTAAGATATTATTTGGAGACTCTATTTACCTGTACACTTATACACGTCAATTATACCATCTAGTTCTATCCTTGTCCACCACTTTTTAGCTAGAACCCCTACCATTTTAGTTAGATGATTGCCACCACCGTATCTTCTTTGCTAAGTTTGATTAGATGATTTATTCTCAACATACATAAATGACCCAAACTGCGTTTTACTATAGACAGATGATAGCAAAATCCTAGGGTGTCTAACTATTGAATCCATGTAGAACCTAAAACTTAGATTTTCGCAACTTTCTTTGATGTAGGCAAAGCAACTCGTAAAAGTCATCAAATAGAAAGACATTCTTCTCATTCTTTCCGTTCTACCCAGCCTCTGGAAAAGAAGTACTGACCTTTTTGCCCATGAATCTAACTACCTGCGTTACAAGTAGAAGATTTACTTCTCTCCTCTTAGTCATTCTACTTTTCACATCAGATAGTAACTCCAGCCATCTTCTGACAATTAAAAGCCTAAACCTACATATACTAGTAGATATAGTTTTATATCACGAATATTAAGCACCTAAACAATAAATAAATAACAACATTAACGACAAAATTACTCAATCCTTATTTTTATAAATTTTGGATGCCATATACCAAATAACATAGATACTTCCAACACCTATCAAAAAATTAATGATAAAACTATCAATACCAAATATTTTTTCAAAAATACTATTCATACAATCTCCTACGAAAAAGCTGGCTATTGTCCATAACCCAATATTTATACTTTTTTCGTTTTTAAACCAATAATTGATCTGATCATTATACTTTCTTAACATGATAGACATACTCCTTATAAAAATTAAAATTCACACTATTATACCTATTAATTAAAATATTATTTCAAACTGGTCAAACGTTATCTCTACGTATATCATCAAATTGGTTAGTCTCAAATCACTTTATCCGCTTCTAACATACCCATAGGACAGTAATGATAACTCCTAGCTAACAATATTTTATTTGCTTCTTTTTTCATTTTTTCTCGCTAAATTCACAAACCCTAAAGTTAACCAGCAAAATGTAAATGTAATGTACAGCCATTTATGCCATGCAAAATAACTATACAAGGTCAAGATTGCGACAAAAAAATACAAACAATAGCCATACTTATAATAATATTTCTCCATAGTCTCCCTCCTCATAAATATTATTCAATCTTATTAAAACATACTCAAAGAAAAAACAATGGTACTAAAGTACCAATTTAAAATCCATAAAAAATAGTTTTGAAGTAAAAAAGTAAACAAACTTTTACTTTATCATTTTAATTAGATGATTGCCACTTTCGTATCTTCTTTGCTCAGTTTAACTAGATGATTTATTTCCAACATACATAAATAACCTAAACTGCATTTTACTATAGACAGATAGTAGGAAAATCATAAGGTATCTAACACTTGAATCAGTGTAGAACCCCCACCCTAGATTGTTGGAATTTTCTTCTCTTTCCAGTAGCCAGTATAACTCATAAAATTCATCAGACAGAAAGACATTTTCTTCATTACTTCTTTTCATTTCGGCTTCTGACACAGCATTAGATAGGCTTCTTTCCATGAATCAGATAGTTTTCGGTAGTGACAGAAGAATGACTTCTTTTCTTCTATCCATTCTGCTTTCTCCATTAGAGAGCAACCTTCACCTTGTTCTTTCTGTCCTACAAACTTGAAACCCTGATTTTTTATCCTTAGATACACTCTTGGGGTACGTTTGCTTCTTGGTGGGTTTTCTTGCCAAATCGGATAGCTTTTTTCTATATCCATCACCCTATTTTTACACCTTCTGTGAGCTGAAGATGAAAATTACTTCTGGCACCCATCATTTTTCCATCTCCAGCCACATTACTTTTTTCTCCCAATCAGCCTCTTTAGGCTACGGACACTGCACCGCAGAGGAGCTTATTATGGGTCAGCCATCAAGGATATTTTTTTGGGACTTTATTTACCTGTGCACTTCTACTCGTCTCTTTAAATGCCTCAGATAGAGCTAGCAACATAACTGAAAAAGCGAATGTTGATAACAAACTAATGATAATGGTCTTGAATCCTTTAAAATTATGATGGATATAAATTGAAGATAAATTCCAGACAATAAAAGGAGCAAGCCAGTAAATCCCCCATGAAATGCTTGTTCGTAAATTAAGTTTTAAAACACCAAGAATTAGCAAGGCGTACCCTCCATAATAAAGAAGACTTAACCACTCAAAAGAAGTATGGAAGATCATCGATAATAAGTAATTAAATAGCGCCAGTAAAACAAGAGTAAATACGATACGACCGACAACGTTTAGTTTCTTATACCACTTTGCAAAAGTATTCATTTTGTCATCTCCTTAGGTTTAAACAGTTTATCTTTAACTGTGAGAACTACAGCTAAACAAATACTAATGCCACTTATCCAAGTATAAAGATTTCTAGGAATGGTAATTGGCTCTGTATCGGGAGTAAGAAATAGCTGTAGTAGAATGACAAAAAAGAACAAATAAGCCATGGTAAATACTACTTTATCAAGAAAATACCCAAAGTAATTAGAGAATGATTTAATATAAGTCATTTCAAAGGTCACTCCATTCCTATGAATTTATGAAAGTAAGTCTCTGCCCACCAACCATAAAGAACTGAACTCAAAAGAACTATAGTCAAAATAACTAATCTTAAATTAAAACTTAGATTTCCTATACCAGAAAATAAAATCATAAATAGAAAGGTAAAAAAAATAAAAAATGTTCCCATGAAGTGGGTGAATATATACCATTTCGCCAGCCATTGCTGTTTTTTATGAAGTGCTTTGTACAAACAGATACCGATTATTCCGAAACGCCATAAGATTGCTGTACTGTTGGGTTCTGTTTTCATTTCAAACCTCCGTTCAACCAATTATGAGTAAGTAACATTTTCCATGTATTCTGCATTTTCTTCTATTGCTCGTTTTACTGTGCATTGTTTTAGCTAGAACCCCTATCATTTTAATTAGATGAGTACTACCACCGTCTCTTCTTTGATCAGTTTAATTAGATGATTTATTAAACGCACAGATGAATAACCTAAACCTCGTTTCACAACAGCTAGAATGTATCGTGAATTAGCTATTTTAAAGTCAGCTTAGGTTTAAATAAATCATAATCTCCGAGGCATTTGTGACAACTCAGAATAACTATAGAATTGAGATTTATCTGAGTAATCCGCTTTGTACAGCCCATTCAACCCAGCTTTTTGTCCAATAACTCCTAGTTCTATCATGAGATGCTCTTCTGTAGATGGAAAATGGATTCTCCCCTTTAAAGCCATACTACGGATATAATTAACTAGTCTGTTGACCAACGCTTCTGGATTCTCTACGGAATCTAATTTTTTATACACTTGTAATAACACGTCAGTAATATCCAATAATTCTGACGTGTTATCTTCACGTTTACTTAAAAGATTGTATAGTTTATGAATATACTCTTTTGCTAATTCTCTGTTATCCATGTACCATTCTTCTTCTTTCCTATGTTATTTTTTAGATTAAGTATATCCCAAAAATTTATTTTAGTCTAATACGAACCTTTACTATTTTAATTAGATGGTTACCATTCTTGTATCTTCCTTGCTCAATTTAATTTGATGAATCCTTTCAAACACAGATGAATAGCTCAAACTGACTTTCACTATATGTAGATGATTGGAAAACTATAGGGTATCTAATGCTTGAATCAGTGTAGAACCCCCCATCCTAGATTGTTGGAATTTTCTGCTCTTTCCAGTAGCTGATGCAACTCGTAAAAGTACAGTGAAAGAAAGACATCTCCTTTATTGTTTCTTTCCACTTCGACTTCTGAAACAGCATTAGATAGGCTTCTTTCCATGCATAAGATAGTTTTCGGTAGTGACAGAAAAATGACTTCTTTTCTTTTATCCATTCTGCTTTCTTCATCAGAGAAGAACCCTCACTACTCTCTTTTTGTACATCAAACTTGAAACCCAGCCTTTTATCTTCAGATAGGCACTTGGGGTACGTCTGCCTCTTTGAGGGGCTTCTTGCCAAATCAGCTAGTTTTCTTTCGATATCTGCTACCCTATTTTTTCACCTTCTTTGAGATGAAGATGAAATTTACTTCTGACACCTGTCATTTTTTCATCTCCAGCAACATGATTTTTCACCGCCACCCACATCACTTTTTTCTTCAAATCAGCTTCTTTGCTAGGCAATGGAAAAAATATTCGTGTGGCTATGGTCATTTGTGCCATCTACCACAGCCATCACTAGTGAGGCCATCAAACACTTCGAGATGAATTTTAGCAATAACCACAGAGACCGATTGGTATGACTATTTTTCTGTGCAACCATGCTTCTTGCCTTTCCCCACCCCTCTTTCAGCTATCAAATACAGATAAGTTTCTTCTATTGCAAATACCGTTTCCCCACCCACTGATAACTAAGCAACCTAAATTCAGCCTACTCCCCATCAGCTAAGCTGATTGAACCAAGATAAGCTGAAAGTAGCACCCAGCTAAGCTGATTTCAAGAGAGATACGGAATCTCTTCCTGCAATTCTTGCTCAAATGCTTAAGATCTTTTCTATTATCCATCTGACTATCAAGCTTGCATACAGATAACTATTCTAGCCAACTAAAGCCAGCAGTATCACAGGAAGAAAAGCATTAGATAAGTAACTTGGTACTTTTATCCCCCTAAAGCCCAACCCTCCAGTAAATATATTGGCAACATGAACTTTTATCTCTAGATTTTAACAGCAGAGATAAAGGGTCTCTAACCAGTATAAGGAAAGGAGCTGACCAAAAAATGAACACCCAAAGAAGTCCAACTGGCAAATAAGGCAAGACCCAAAATCCCTATAGCTAGATGAAATTGAGTCAAGCGACTTTAATGGCTCGTAAATGACTTCTTAAATAATACCAGTTAGATAGGGATTTCACCAAAAAAAACTTTTCAAATTCGTGGTATAGACTGGGTTGCCTAGGAGTAACTATCAGGCAATAATATAGATGTAGTAGCTACTCAAAAAATATCAAACTGTCCCACACTTTTGGCGCAAAAAGTCACTGGGACAGAGAAAGAATAAAGAAAAACAACTCTAGCCATTGGTACAACCGATTTTTTCATGAATCAAAGACCAAATCCATTGGTACACTTGGCTTTCAGCTATTTTGACCAGTGATCAGTATATTACTGGGGGTCGTAGTATGAGGCTTGGCAGATTCGTTTTAGCCATTTTGTCGGCATTTCTCCCAATGGGGGTACTGTAGAGCCCAAAAAGGACGTAAGGCGGATTTTCCTCCGAGGAAAGAGAAAGACATTCGCTCTTTCTTGCGGACACTAAGAAGCGTCCTACGGAAGTCAAGGGGCATTTCTCCATCGGCGGTGGCTGTCTCAGCCTTTGCCTGTGGGGTACCCAAAACCAAGACCCCAGTACTGGACTGAACACTGTACATTTCCTTGTCGCTCCTACTCCTGCAAAGGATTGTGGCAACTATTAAGGAAGAAATCGAGTGGCTCAAGGGATTCAGGCTCTTTAGGCATAGAGATTGGCTTGTACCATGAAGCTAGAGAAATAAACTAAGAAAAGAGGAATATATTATGCCAAAAACTACAAGCAAACAAGCAACACCTAGACACAGAAACTGGATATTTATTGTCTATCCAGATTCAGCACCTGAGAATTGGAGAGATATTGTAACAGATATTGGTGCATCATGGGGGCATAGCCCTTTGCACGATAAAGATGAAAATGAATATGGCGGAGCTAAAAAGCCTCACTACCATTGCCTTATCAAATTTAATAGCCTAAAGTCTCACAGACAAATGCTAAGCATAACTGGTAAACTCCATGCACCAAATCCGCAACCTTGTGAGTCTATTGTAGGAAAAGTAAGGTATTGGCTCCATCTGGATAACCCTGAAAAGTATCAATATGAGCAAGAAGACATAAAAGCCTTTAACGGCTTAGATATTAAAGAGATACTAAGACCAAGTAAGACAGAACAAACTGCCATGATGAGAGAAGCAAGAGCGTTCATCAGAGAAAATAATATCAAAGAGTTAAAAGACTTTATGGACTATGCAGATAAAGAAAAACCCGAATGGGGCTACGTCATCAATAAATACCACTGTGGTATCAGAGACTATATCAACAGTAGCAGATATAGTTCTAAGCACCAGCAAAATGAAGAATACGAAGGTCTACGCTTGATTCGGACTTTTATTAAAGAGAATGGTATCACAGAGATAGCTAACGTGTATGACTTCTTAGATGAAACTGCACCTCAATGGGGGTACTTAATGGATACGAAGTATCTTGAAATCAAGAACTACCTAGAAAGTACGATACGTAGAAATAAGCACAAAGTGCAGTTACATTCTCTTGATACCCCTAAACAAACGAACATCATACCTTTAGTGCCAAAAGGAATAGACTTGGATCTGTGGGAACTCACGATTAAAGAGTACCAAGACTCTTGTCTCTAAGTTTTCAGCACTGTTGTCCGTTTTAAGTTTTTACTAGCAATCAAACGCTTGATAAATATACTGACAGCAAGACAAATGTAATTTTAGTAGATTAGGGCTAATTTAATGTAAGGAGGAAATCAACCTAGTATGAAAAAATAGGTATTTCCTCCTTTTCGCTTTCAATCACCTTTGATAAGTTGTACCACTAATAAAATTCTAAAATTTTCAAGAAACAGCAAATAAATCTAAGTGAGTTTTGATTTCTTACTATCTAACTTGTTCTTATCAGATAACAGACCATAAGTGGCATAAGCAGGAATTATTATAGCTAAGAACATTTTAATAACAAACTTAAGAAATTTCATATGATTCACCATCCTTTATGTGTTAATCATATTTTACCATAACACTTATTAATAACCTAGCTATCACAGATAGTGGGGTATTTTTGTAGATACTTAAAGAATGAATTCAATCAATAAGACTATTAAACTTTCCAAGTATGACAAATAAAATCAGATAAATCAAATAACTAGAAAACCAAAGGTATTTTTCATAGCTCAAGGTTAGATACTAAATACACACCACCCAGTGAGTAAGATTCTTAAATCTACCATGTATAGCAGATTTACCAAGTTTGAAAGGTATAAATCATAGCTGGTAGTTGTACAAGACCAAAGGCAAGTTGCTTATCTCGGGTACCAGCAATGAGACAGCTTCTGACCACCACTACCACCGCAATCCATTGGTACAACCGACTTTCCACCTTTAAAGAGACCAAATCCCTTGGTACACTTGGCTTTCATCTATTCTGAACATTGAACAGCTTGTTACTGGGGGTCGTAGTATCTGCTTATTACGCTTCTCTAATGCCATTAGCCATGCTTGGGGTACTTACTGATTACTTATCCCAATAAACAGACATTTAGCAGCCTTTAATGTAAAAAAACATTTGCTTTTCACTATCTTCCATGGGAAAATTATTTCTGTGAGGAAAGGAGGAACCAAGGAGAGAACAACGATTAAAAAACTTACTTTTACAAAAAAGCGCTCTATTCAGCTTATCATTGCTACTTTAGCAGTCTTAGGAATCCTACTAACTATGAGTTTTCATTCCCAGAACAGAGTGAAAAGCTCTCTTAACTCTTTCAATGAACGCTGGAAAGAAATTGAATCAGAGGGTAACCTAGATTTGAGTTTATTGAATCCTAAAAATAACAAGTATATCCCATTAACAACCGGTAAGAAGATGGATAAAGAGAATAAAACAAATTTTCTCCCCTCTAGATTTGAAAAGCAAAATCAAATTAAGAGAATCAGCCATGATGAACAACTCTTATCCGATTTAGGAAATGAATACAGTAAAGCGGGTAATATTGGAGATACTTCAAAAGAATTTTCGATTGAGGATGAGCAGAAACGGTTAGATAAAATGTACGCCTATTTTGATGGTCTGACTACTGAGGGGAAAAATCAATTTAAGCCTGTAAAAGATAGCTTAGATAGGGCTAAAAAATCATTGGAAATAATTAGTGACTACAACAAATCCTACTATATCCCAATTGAAAAATCAGACCTACTACCTACTGCCTATAAATTTCCATTAAACACAGATGTCGCAAATCAATACTATAAAAAAATTTCTGATGAATTAGATTACAGCTATGATAGCTATAATCCAAATGCAGATACAGAAGAAAATACTACATCTGATATTCGAGAAACTGATTGGGATAACGGCGCTTATGGTATTCTATCTTGGGGAGAATCACTATACAGATATTATCTTGATTTAGAAGGAAGACCAGAAGCAGTGGCATCATTTAAAAACAACCTAAATCTAGGTGATACAGTTGTATCAGATGCTTTTTCCGATATGATTGAGGGACAGTATTCTAAAAAAGAAATGGAAAAACAAGATCCAAATGATATGTCAAAAGAAGAATTAAGTAGAAACCTAATCTATTCATTAGCTTCTAGTGGATACTATGAGCGTGCGACACAAGATGATGATAAAGCTACTACTAGTGTTATTACCCCGTCTTTATGGGTACTTCAAAAGAACGACAAGATAGTACTAAAAGCTTCATTCAATGAATTAAGTACTGCTAATGATGTAGAGACAGCTTCTGGAACATATTCCATGACTGATATGAATACTAAAGAATCTTTTAATATTACCATTAAGAACAATGATGATGGCTCTTATCATGTAACAGGACAAACTCCTGTAGGTGAAATCAATCATGATTATTCACCACTATCAAATAAAAGTACCAAGAAAGATGATAGTTCTACAAGTGAAGAAATTCTGCCATCAGCTAATGTTAGTAAAGAAACTATGGATAATACAACTATTGAAAGCTATTGCAATCTATTTGGAGGCAGATTTGTAACAAATACTGCTGATGATTATACAGCTAGCTGTTTCAGTAGATACCCTTATAGCTGGAGATTTGAAGAAGGTACTAAGGTACTGCTCTCTGCTGAATTCCTTGGTGTTGCTGATAGCACTGCAGATGGAACAGTACAGTTTAATATGAAAGATAAAGAGTCAGGTAAAGAATTTCTCTTAAATGTAACCCCAAATAGCGATTGGGACGGTTACAAACTCCAATCAGACACACCAATAGGTAAAATTGATGATACTTATGTTGCTGTCGATAGTAATAAAAATAATAAAAAACACGAGTCAAATAACAGTAGCTCTGACACCGAAGGGAATAAACAAGAAACAGACCCTAAAGGTGAAAAATCATTACAGGGGTATACTGGTGAAGATGCAACTAATCCATTTGACTGATACGAAACTAAATACCTTTTTCCTCACACTCAGGAGTCCTTATCTTAAAAGGGCGAATAGTGGTGTGAATCCCCATAGTACAGCCTTTCCTTGCCTATCCGACCACCAAAAAACAGCCCAAATTTCCTCCTCAGCGTCCGCAAATGACTTGCCCTACACTTGACCTACCCCACACAGGAAAATCCCGCAAAACGCATTTTTCGTCCTTTTTGTAGTGCCACCTATCAATCCTTAGATAGCCAGTAGTACAAAGAGAAATGAATGAACTGACCAATCAAAAAGCACTAAGAATGGCTATATAGAGCTGTTCCTAGTGCTTTTTGATTTGAATGATAGCTGTATGAATCACTTGCATTTGTTTCTGTCAGTCATGGGGGTATCTTGCCTATCAGAATACTTAGAGACATTAAATAACAGTTAATCAGTGGTGAAATAAAAGTAAAAAGGAGTCCTTTTAAGATTTTGGCACCTCGGAAATCCTTTAATGACAAGGCTTGGCTTCTTTGTTCCAATAGAATAGGAGCTATTTTTCTAGTTCCTCCAAATATGACGAACAAAGGAGACCATCATCATGGCAAAAAGACAAACAACTAATGTACAACCAATCAAGGATTCAAACGTACTCAAACAGGTACAGGATACGCTTTTAGACAGCTTTAAAGCTGGACGTAGAAACTACACCATCTTTCAGCTTGGCAAAGTAACGCTTCTAAGAGTCAGTGACGTATTATCTCTCGAATATTCAGATGTATTCACAGCTGAGGGGGTACTGAAAGAACGTGCCTACATCAGAGACCAAAAGACAGGCAAGCCAAATACCTTGTACCTCAAACCAATAGAAAAAGATTTGTATCTCTACAAAGAATGGCTTGATGATAACGATATCAAGAGCCAATGGCTCTTCCCCTCTTCTTCCGATTGGAATTCACCAATTACACGCAAGCAATACTACAAAATCATGCAGAAGACTGGCGATCTCTTAGGCATTAATTACTTGGGGACTCATACCATGAGAAAGACAGGTGCGTACAGAGTCTACGAGCAGACCAACTACAATATCGGCTTTGTCATGAAACTACTGAATCACTCTGACCAAAAGTCCACCCTAAGTTATTTAGGACTAGACGAGGTACAAAAAGAAGAGCTTCTTGACACGATTAACTTCGGTTAAACCCATGAAAGATGGTGAAAAACAATGAAAATAGTTTCAAAACCAATTTATTTTTGTCATTAAAATTGTCCGACCTACTTACCACTTCTAGGGGTACTGCTCATCTTTCAATGTACCTAACTATCAATTTGAGCTACCTATTTGACAAGGTAGCTCTGTTTGGAATCGCTACAAACCGCTATTTGGAGGGCTTTCAAAGGGATTTCGTATCCCTTATAATTAGTATATAGAGAAAAAAGAGACTAGCAATGAAGAATAATTCCATGGAAAAATGATTTACATTCTCTTACTTCCTGAAAATAATTGTTTCAGATGATTTCATCTAACCACACAACAAAAGGAGAGAACACACTATGACAAATCCAACAATCACTAAACACGACTTAATCGCATTGGGCTACGGACACTGTACCGCAGAGGAGCTGATTAAGAAAGCCAAGGCTTTGATGGTTGAAAGAGGCTTTGATTACTACACCAACTCACGCCTAGGGCGTGTCCCAGTACAAGCCATTGAAGACATCTTAGGTATTACATTAACCATAGAACCACTAGAGGAGGAAAAATAATATGACAGTCAGAAAAGACAAAGAGAAAGGCACTTGGATAATTGATATTACAAACGGAAAAAACCCTATTACAGGCAAGCCTAATCGTATCATCAAACGAAATATCCCAACTCGCAAAGAAGCAATCGAGCTAGAGAACCACCTAAGAGTTACTCAGTTAGGTGATACCTCTTTTGCCTCACGTATCATGACAATGGACATGCTATATGAGTTAGTGGTAGAAACAGATAAAGAGGAACAACGAAAAGAAAGCTACATGGCAACACAAGAGTATAACTACAATAAGCACATCAAGGAGTATTTTGCAAAAGCAAAGATAGAAAAACTGACTCACAAAGAGCTAAAAACTTTCCGTTCTTCCCTTTCAGACAAGGGCTTGTCTAATAACACCGTCAATAAACTCATGATTCAGATGAAGAAATTACTTGATGTTGCAGTGAAACATGGGGTACTAAAAGAAAATCCATGCAAGCAATTGAAAAAATTACCAGTCAAGAAGAAAAAGATGGACTACTGGACACCAGCGGAATTTCAAGAGTTTATGACTCTTTTTACGTCAGAGGAGTACCCTTTTCAGCTCTTTTTCAAAGTAGCCTATCTGACGGGTATGCGCATGGGAGAACTCTTAGGACTGACATGGGAAGATATTGATTTAAGAGGTGACTCTTTGGAAGTCAGTAAGACACTGATCCATTTAACAGGTCGTATGGTCATTAACTCACCTAAGACAGTCGCAGGAAACCGCCAAATCACACTGAATCACAAATTAGCTGATGAACTGTATCAGTGGAAGAACAAGCAAAAAGAGCTTCTCTCACCTTTTGTATCAGATACAGAGAAACTCCAAGTCTTTCAATTTGTCCCTAGTCTCATGACTCGCTACATGGTCACTAAGAAGTACGATAAGGTAATAGAACGAAGTTCTACACTGAAAAGAATCAGAATCCACGACTTCAGACACTCCCATGTGGCTTTACTGATAAATAACGGTGAAGACCCTTATACCATCAAAGAACGCATAGGACACGCCTCTATATCAACTACCTTGGATATTTACGGACACCTCTACCCCAACAAGCAGAAAAGCATGTCAGATAAATTGGATTGTCTCATATAAGAGGCAATCCCTATCAATTGAGCTTAATGGTGCATTGACTAACAGTATAATTAGTTGTAAAATGTTAACTAGCTTATATTTAGGCACGCCTAAACTTTTATTTAATCAAGACTAAAAAGGAGGTAAGTGAACCTATGAGCAGAGATAAAACAAGAGAATTAGCTGAACTATTGGAAAAACAAGAACTACTAAAGAAAATTTTTCTATGCAGATTATTCCAAAAGTCTGAATAACTAGCTACACCAACATTCTTGGAGATTTTCGAGATATCTCCAAAAAATCTCTAAAAATCACCCTATCTATATCCATGGGGGTACTACAAATATGCCTATAGGCACAAAGAAAAACCCAAGCGCTAGATAGCGTTTGGGTGAATGCCGGTGGTGGGAGTCGAACCCACACATCCTTGCGGATACTGGATTTTGAGTTTTACCGCTCTTATTACTTTAAGTCAATCTGACAAAAATAAATAAGACTATACCCATTTATAACCGATTTAAACAAGTTATGGGTTAGCCATCTAGGATATTTTCGAGAGATTCTATTTACCTGTATACTTCTACACAATAAGTATACCATCTATTTCTATCCTTGTCCAGCATTTTCTAGCTAGATTTAAGTTAGATGATTGCCACCCTCGTATCTTCTTTACTCAGTTTGATTAGATGAATCATTTCAAACGCAGATGAATAGTTCAAACCGACTTTCACTATATGCAGATGGTTGGAAAATCACAGGGTATCTAACGATTCAATCAGTGTAGAGCCCCCATCCTAGATTGTTGGAATTTTCTGCTCTTTTCAGTAGCCAAAGCAACTCATAAAAGCGCAGTGAAAGAAAGACGTTTTCTTCATTGCTTCTTTTCATTTCGGCTTCTGACACAGCATTAGATAGGCTTTTTCCATGAATCAGATAGTTTTCGGTAGTGACAGAAAAATGACTTCTTTTCTTCTATCCATTCTGCTTTCTTCATTAGAGAGGAACCTCCACTATTCTCTTTTTGCACATCAAACTTGAAACCCAGCCTTTTATCCTCAGATAGACACTTGGGGTACGTTTGCTTCTTGGCGGGATTTCTTGCCAAATCAGCTAGTTTTCTTTCTATATCCACCACCCTATTTTTTCACCGTCCTTGAGATGAAGATGAAAATTACTTCTGACCCCTGTCATTTTTTCATCTCCAGCAACATGATTTTTCACCCCCACCCACATCACTTTTTTCTCCAAATCAGCTTCTTTGCTAGGCAATGAAAAAAATAATTGTGTGGCTATGGGCATTTAAGCCATCTGCCACAGCCACCACCAGCGGGGCAATCAGACAACCTCAAGATGAATTTTAGCATTGCCACCAGATAGCGATTGGTACTCCCTTTTTTCTAGGCAACCATGCTTCTTGCCTCTCGCCACTCTTCTTTCAGCTATCGAATGCAGATAAGTTTCTTCTATTGTAAATACCCCTTTTCCAACCACTGATAGATAAACAACCTAAATTCAACCTCACACCCACCAGCTAAGCTGAAATCAATACGAAGAAAAGCTGATGCCAATTAATGTTGGACATCAATCAAGCAGAACCACATTTTTTCAGTTGTTAGCTAGAAAATTGCTACTGATACTTAAAGCTACACCTAATTTGATATTCCCTAAAGCTGATACCAGAAAAACGACTACTGATAGCGAGGCTACTACTCAATTAGATCTATTCTGGGGATAGGTGCTTTTTGGTGAATGGTCGTATTACTTACCAACTAAGAAAACATGCCCTGATATGTACTGTTAAAACCTAGCAAGAATTCATTACTTTTCGCACCTCAAATGAATCCTTGATTTTTCAGCAGTCTATGGGGGATACAGGGGGCAAAAATACTTGGTAGTGGGGCAAGCTATTTAGATAGTAGGTTAGAATCAAAACTTAACTCTACTAGCTGAATTGGTTGGCACACTACCAAGTATTTTTGATTATTCTTTTGATACCTATCTATATTGGCAGGTAAATATCCTTTAGCTATCTTCTCAGTTAATTTCATGTATTTAGGACAGATTAGGTACTATTAATATAGGAGATAGTTTATGCCACCCTATACCCTATTTTCATTTACTACTAGATAGATTAGTAGGTATCAATTAGGTAGATGCTCTAATTGATTGACTCACTCTATTTGTCAAAGCAAGCGGTTAAGATGATTAAGTTTAGTGGTAGATAGATTAGTAGATGTCAATTAGGCAGATGCTCTAATTGATTGACTCACTCTACTTGTCAAAGCAAGCGGTTAAGATGATTAAGTTTAATCGTGATGAAATAGTCATGATTGCTGGTAAGACTAAAATACTACGTATTTTGTATGGCTATAGGTGTGATACCATTTCCACTACCCCAGTTGAATAAGATGGTTAAACTTGCCACTGGTAACAGATGCTACACGTTTGAGAGATAAAAACCTTAGCTAACAAGCTTATGTTGCTCTCATTCACTGGTACAGAATGAAATGTCGAAATAGGTGCTTCTTTTGTCCTCTGATACTATCGCTATTATCCCATCAAACGTTTAGTCACTGCATAGTGATACAGCGTGAATAACATTTTTCACTATGCATTCTCTTCTTAAAGCTCCTAGGGGTACTTCTATTTCCTCACTTGTACTATCTTTAATTTTACTACGCTTAGACATTTAATAACTGATTTCATATAAAAGAAATTGCCATCTGTTGACGAAAATGAGAAAATAGTATTTGTGAGGAAAGGAGGTAAAACAAGGAGGAATCGCCTAATATGGCAATGAAACGAACTGTGGTGCTTTTGGGAGTCACACTTTCCATGACACTACTAGTTGGGTGTTCTAAGAAATCAGAACCAACAAACAATACGACACAAACCACTACTAATACTAGTCAGTCAATGAGTAGTACAAATGAAGCAAACGCTAGTAATGAAAACACCAAGGAGACAGATACACACTCATTTGATGCTCTATCAAATGAAACTAAGATAGTACTCTACACTGATATTGTTGATGAGAGGGTGAAAGAATTTCCAGGACTTGACCAATTTGCGTTGTCTTATTACCAAGAAGACAATGACGTTTATATTCTTCTTAATGGTGGTGCTGGCAGAGTACAAACAGTCTTCCATCTGCTATCGTCTGATGAAGGAATACAACCTATACAAACAATTGGCTATGACACTGCTAATGGTCATGCTGATGCTTCTCTAGATGGGAATACAAAATTCGTCTCCAAAGACACGTTGTACCAAACTTATACAGACCGAAAAGCAGACTTTGACAAGGCTGTAGGTAGCGTGAAAGAAGACCGCAACATCTATCTAAACTTTGTTGATGGCTTACGCAAGACTGGCGCACCTATGGAAAGTGCTGACAGCAAACTAACGAATGAAGAACTTGTTGTTGCAGCATATATCAAAAATCATATGCAAGAAGACCAAGGAGATAATATCCCTATCTACATCACAAGAATGTTAGGTACTGCTATACTCAAATTCAACAAAACTGACAACGGATACTCCATTGACGGTGTTCAGCAAACAGTCTATGATAAAGCCCAAATTTCAGATGGTAAAATAACTTGCACCATATCCCCTTCTGATTTCAAATACAATAATGGGCAATCAACAGCTACTCTTTCAGTTGACAGTTTACAATCTGAGTTCCGAAGCTACAAAGGGATGATGACTCTTCTTACAAACTACATCAAGATATCTGAGGAATTAGACACCAGAAACAAGCAAGAAGGCATAAGTAAGCAAAAGAGTAACAGTCAGATTGATACTAAAAACCTGACAGAAGACCAAGTCAAAACATGGATGAGAAACTACTTAATCCAATATGAGAACATGGATTCTGACATGGTTAATAGTCGAGTAGTAATAGAGCTTTCTGTTGATGATGAAGGCTTTCTAATCGTTAATCCACGTTCTACAGGAGGAGAAAGTATCTCTTCTATCGGATGGTATCGTATTAATTCAAATGGTGAGTTGCAGAAGCAAAATATGGCTGATAATAGTTGGAAAACTGTTAGCACAACTTATTTAGATTCAGCACAAGGAGGTGAATAGCATGACTCAAGACAAGCAATTGGTCTGTGATTACTGCAATACACCACTTTCTGATGGAGCTAAATTCTGTCCCTCTTGTGGCAAAGCAATAGATTCAAATAATACCACAATAGACCAAACCTCTATTGCTCAAAATCTAAGACTACTCAAACCAACTGAAGCCAACTTCACCTATTTGAGAGAGTTTCTAACAAGTAACTTTGAATTGTCTCATACTTGTTATGGGGTACTTTTCATTCTGACATTGCTTTCAGCAAAACGAGGATTTCAGCTCTTTATAGTATTATCTCTTATAGCTTATGTTCTAGGTGTATTGAGTAAAGGACAAGAAATACAAGCAAATAAAAAACTGATTTCTTTATTTTCTCAGACCTATACTCAATCAGGAGTGGCGCTTCAGTCATTACAGGAAGAATCTAGTAAATTAGTTGGAAAATCTAGCAAATTAGTAGGAGAACTTGCAAAACCTATTGGCGCTGATAGTGCTGAAACAAATAGTACACCAGATTTGACAGATCAATCAAAGAAAAGTGTGAGTACGAATCTAAATACTCCTATTGCTAAGGGTAATTCATTCGGCATAGCAAGTATTCTGCTGATTGTCTCATGTCTACTATCACTTTATGGGGTACTTGGAGCAGATTTCTTTAAGATGATGAATAGTAGCCTCTATGATACTCTAGGACAACTAAGCCAATATAGCGGTTATGCGGATAGTGTTAACGAATATTTTAGTGGAGAATCTAGCAATTCTTCCGACATTATTCAGTATATTAGGTACGCACTAGTTGGCATACCTATCTTGACATTAATCTTTGGCATTATCTCTTCCAAAGGACTACAAATCATTGGAGTACTCCTTTCTTTCGTAGAATTAGCTTTCTTCATACTAGTAGGCGCTTATATCGGAGATAAAGCCAATAATCTATTGGGAGGATATTCTGATAGTTTTTCGCAAGCACTGTTTGAAAATCAAGACAAACTTATTGGACTACCAGCCTATGCTTTATTGATTGGTTCAATTGGCATGGTCATATTCTCCCTATCTAGACTAGTAACATCTAGAAACAAAGGAGGAATAAATTAACCATGACAAAGAAGAAAAAAGGAATACTAATCATATCAAGCATAATCGTCCTAATAGCGATAGGCATTTCAGCTTTCTACTTATTAAAGAAACCTACGCTTGAATCTGTACTAGATTCAAAGACCTCGTCTTGGGAAGCAACAGTGACTGATATCAAAGTAAACGGTTCTCTAAAAAAAGAACTAGAACAAGAATTAAACTTAGATATTGATGAAATAATTGATACAATTGAAGGCTACAAAAATACCATAGACTTCTATTCATATGCTAAAGGTGCGGTATCTATCTCAGTCGGTAAAGAAAAATATGCTATTCCTTTTGCTTTTAAAGCAAGAGACAACAAAGCTGAACTCAATGTTAGTAATTTACCTCTGTTATTTGGTTCAAATCCTACTTTCAGCCTTACCGCTTCTACAATAAGTACTGAAAAGATAGAGGGAGACTTAGAAGTTACATTTGACTCTTTAACAAAAGAACAAGCTAATATAAGCATTTCAATAGTTCTAACTAACAAATCAAGACCGAAAGAACCTACAAAAGATTCCGAATTAAAGAGCTTCTTAACACAGGACGGTGGAAAGTGGAACTTTTCTGCTTATTTAATGGCAGATAAAGTCGAAAATATGGCACCAAAAGAAGCATCCATTGAGTTTAAAAAAGATGGTACAGGTAATATGGAAAAATTTTTATCAGATAATACTTCTCAGCCATTCACCTATAAGATAGAAAAAAATACCATCAATATTACACTTAAAGATGATGAAACGGGTAAGAACGTAAACTTTAGTATTTTTGTGGATTCAGCTGAGGATAATAAGATAGATGCTGGATTTAAATTACTTCTAAATAAAGATGATGCTGAAACACTTTCTTCTGGGAATAGTGAAGAATTAGAAGCTAGACAAGATGCAACGAGAATAACACTAACAAAATAAAACCTTTTTCCTCACACTCAGGAGTCCTTATCTCAAAAGGACGCATAGGCTTGTGAATCCCCATGTACAGCCTTTCCTCAGCTATCCGACCACCAAAAATCAGCCAAAATTTCCTCCTCAGCGTCCGCAAATCACTTGCCCTACACTTGACCTACCCCTCACAGGAAAATCCCACAAAACGCATTTTTCGTCCTTTTTGTAGTGCCACCTATCAAGCCTTAGATAGCTAGTAGTCCAAAGAGAAATGAATAAAGCAACTAGTAAAAAAGCACTAAGAATGGCTATATACCGCTGTTCTTTGTGCTTTTTGGTTTGTATGCTAGTTAGATGAATAACTTGTATTTGCTTCTATCTTCTATGGGGTATCTTGCCTAGTAGAATACTTAGAGAAGTTAAATAACGGTGAGTCAGTGGTGAAATAAAAGTAAAAAGGAGTCCTTTTGAGATTTTGGCACCTCGAAAATCCTTTAATGACAAGGCTTGGCTTCTTTGTTGCAATAGAATAGGAGCTATTTTTCTAGTTCCTCCAAATATGACGAACAAAGGAGACCATTATCATGGCAAAAAGACAAACGACTAACGTCCAACCAATCAAGGATTCAAACGTACTCAAACAGGTACAGGATACTCTCTTAGATAGTTTCAAAGCTGGTCGTAGAAACTACACCATCTTTCAGCTTGGCAAGGTAACACTTCTAAGAGTCAGTGACGTTCTCTCACTAGAGTATTCAGACGTATTTACAGCTGATGGGGTACTGAAAGAACGTGCCTATATCAGAGACCAAAAGACAGGCAAGCCCAACACCTTGTACCTCAAACCAATAGAAAAAGAGTTGTATCTCTACAAAGAATGGCTTGATGATAACGCCATCAAGAGCCAATGGCTCTTCCCCTCTTCTTCCGATTGGAATTCACCAGTTACACGCAAGCAATACTACAAAATCATGCAGAAGACTGGCGATCTCTTGAGCATAAATTACTTAGGAACTCATACCATGAGAAAGACAGGTGCTTACAGAGTCTACGAACAGACCAACTACAACATTGGCTTTGTTATGAAACTACTAAATCATTCTGACCAAAAGTCTACTCTCAGCTATTTAGGGCTGGACGAGGTACAAAAAGAAGAGCTTCTTGACACGATTAACTTTGGATAGTTAATTTAAATTAGATTTAAATTAAAACTAAATAATATTTATCTAATTTTAAAAAAGGTTGATAATGCTTTTGAGCAGGGTTAAACCAATTTCAACTAAAGTTAGCTATTTTAAATGCCATAGGTAACTAGCAAAAATAGCCCTTTAAATCTATATCAATCCTTGATATGACGGGGTTTACAGCACTTTTGAAACTTGGTATTGTATACACATAACGAGGCGCCACGTTAAATAAAAAGTAAATGAGGAACCAAATATGTATGAAAAAGAAATCCAAAATAGTATCAAAAATGAACTAGATTTATTAGCTACTAAAGAAATTACCCTATACGAAAGTGCTCTATTTTCAGAGAACAGACAAGCTATCAAAACAGCCGTCTTTGAAAGAACAAAGAGACAGCTTTCAATCGTAATGAGCAACTACCAACAAGCACTTGAACAACTTTTATTTTCAGATGTGGTATCTGATGAGACTTATAAAAATATTGCTTTTGAAATAGATGATGTGGTCTCAGATGTAGCTAGAGATATTAAAAAGGACACAGAGAGTACGGAAGAACTAATGGAATATTTTAGTGGATTCAATCCTACCGATAGTTCTATTGTCTCTTCTGTCACAGATACCATGGTACTAGATGCTATTGGTTATGCTATGACGGAAATTCAGATTGCTTTTAATGAGCGTTTTGAAGATTTACATGAGCATTTCATGAACTTCAACACTGATTACGAAGCGAACATGGATTCTTTAGATAAAAGTACTGATTTAGCAACACCTGACTTATATCTATAAAACCTAGCCCCTTCCTACTTTCTAAAATCCTTAGAAAGGGGCTTGATTTCTGATTTATTACTGATATCACGAGAGTTATATCACTCTCAAATACACTATCCCAAAGGAGAATAAGAAAATGAATAATACTATAATTGAAGAACTGAATGGACTAATTCCGAGAGGAGTTACTCTTTATGAGAGTGCTGTTATTGCAAAAAATAGAGAGACTCTTAAAGAGGACATCTTAAAAAGAACAAAGAGACAAATTTCTATCGTAATGAGTAACTATCAACAGACACTTGAAGAATTCTTACTGTCAGATGCTGTATCTACTAATATTTATCAAGAAATCGTTTCTAAATCGGATGAGCTACTCTCAGAAATGGCTAATTACATTGACAAGGACACAGGGAACATCAAACAACTATTTGAGGACTTAAGATTAAATTCTAACCATGGTTCTATTATCTCCTCTGTCACAGATGAATTTATACTACAGGCTATCACGGAAATTATGCCTGAATATCAAGCTATTTTGGATGATTGCTTTGAAATTGATTGGAGAGATTTCATAGGAACCAAAAGTAACTATGAAGAAAATATGGCTACTTTAGATGATGAACTCAGTAATTTAAAAATACCTAGCTCAACCTACATTGAATTCTACTAGAACCTAGCCCCTTTCTACTTGCTAAAATCCGTAGAAAGGGGCTTGATTTCTGATTAGAAAGTGAAAATAATTTTTTCAGATGATTACATCTAGTTACTATCTGAAAAGGAGAATGATACTATGACAAATCCAACAATCACTAAACATGACTTAATCGCATTAGGCTACGGACACTGTACCGCAGAGGAGCTGATTAAGAAAGCCAAGGCTTTGATGGTAGAAAGAGGCTTTGACTACTACACCAACTCACGCCTTGGGCGTGTGCCTGTACAAGCCATTGAAGACATCTTAGGTATTACATTGACCATAGAGCCACTAGAGGAGGAAGAATAATATGACCGTCAGAAAAGACAAAGAGAAAGGTACTTGGGTAATTGATATTACAAACGGCAAAGACCCTGTCACAGGCAAGCCAAATCGTATCATCAAACGGAATATCGCTACTCGCAGAGAAGCAATCGAGCTAGAAAATCACCTAAGAGTTACTCAATTAGGTGATTCCTCTTTTGCCTCAAGTATCATGACAATGGATATGCTATATGAACTAGTGGTAGAAACAGACAAAGAGGAACAAAGAAAAGAAAGTTACATGGCGACACAAGAATATAACTACAATAGGCACATCAAGGAGTATTTTGCAAAAGCAAAGATAGAAAAACTGACGCATAAAGAGCTAAAAACTTTCCGTTCTTCCCTTTCAGACAAGGGCTTATCTAATAACACGGTCAATAAGCTCATGATTCAGATGAAGAAACTACTTGATGTTGCAGTGAAACATGGGGTACTAAAAGAAAATCCATGCAAGCAACTGAAAAAGTTACCAGTCAAGAAGAAAAAGATGGACTACTGGACACCAACAGAATTTCAAGATTTCATGACGCTTTTTACGCCAGAGGAGTACCCTTTTCAGCTCTTTTTCAAAGTAGCTTATCTCACTGGTATGCGTATGGGCGAACTCTTAGGGCTGACATGGGAGGATATTGATTTAAGAGGCGATTCTTTGGAAGTGAGTAAAACGCTGATCCATTTAACAGGACGTATGGTAATCAACTCACCTAAGACAGTTGCAGGAAACCGCCAAATTACACTGAATCACAAATTAGCTGATGAACTGTATCAGTGGAAAGACAGACAGAGAGAACTTCTTGCAGAATACGTAACAGAACCAGAGAAACTACAGGTCTTTCAATTTGTCCCTAGTCTCATGACTCGCTACATGGTCACTAAGAAGTACGATAAGGTAATAGAACGAAGTTCTACACTGAAAAGAATCAGAATCCACGATTTCAGACACTCCCATGTGGCTTTACTGATAAATAACGGTGAAGACCCTTATACCATCAAAGAACGCATAGGACACGCCTCAATTTCAACTACCTTGGATATTTACGGACACCTCTACCCCAACAAGCAGAAAAGCATGTCAGATAAATTGGATTGTCTCATATGAGAGGCAATCCTAGCTGAAACTGGATTCTTAGAGACTTTCAAGATATCTCCAAAAAATCTCTAAAAATTGCACTATCCATATCCATGGGTGTACTACAAATATGCCCATGGACACAAAGAAAAACCCAAGCGCTAGATAGCGTTTGGGTGAATGCCGGTGGTGGGAGTCGAACCCACACATCCTTGCGGATACTGGATTTTGAGTCCAGCGCGTCTGCCAATTCCGCCACGCCGGCATGTCAATAAATATTCTAGTACTAAGGCGGTAACCGGATTTGAACCGGTGATGAAGGTTTTGCAGACCTCTGCCTTACCACTTGGCTATACCGCCATTATACTATTGTTTTCCTCTCAGAACAAGTTTTTCAAGAAAATTTCTTGATAGC